>JBCDDE010000005.1:0-365759 GCA_039180625.1 Pseudomonadota bacterium
GCTTAATGCGTTAACTGCGCCACCAAATAGTAAACTACCTGACGGCTAGCATTCATCGTTTACGGCGTGGACTACCAGGGTATCTAATCCTGTTTGCTCCCCACGCTTTCGTACCTCAGCGTCAGAATCGAGCCAGTGAGCCGCCTTCGCCACTGGTGTTCTTCCTAATATCTACGAATTTCACCTCTACACTAGGAATTCCACTCACCTCTCTCGACCTCTAGACTGATAGTTTTAAGGGCAGTTCCAAGGTTGAGCCTTGGGATTTCACCCCTAACTAATCAATCCGCCTACGTACGCTTTACGCCCAGTGATTCCGAACAACGCTCGCCCCCTTCGTATTACCGCGGCTGCTGGCACGAAGTTAGCCGGGGCTTCTTCTACGGCTACCGTCATTATCTTCACCGTTGAAAGAGCTTTACAACCCTAGGGCCTTCATCACTCACGCGGCATGGCTGGATCAGGCTTTCGCCCATTGTCCAATATTCCCCACTGCTGCCTCCCGTAGGAGTCTGGGCCGTGTCTCAGTCCCAGTGTGGCTGGTCGTCCTCTCAAACCAGCTATAGATCGTCGCCATGGTAGGCCTTTACCCCACCATCTAGCTAATCTAACGCGGGCCGATCCTTCGGCGATAAATCTTTCACCCGGAGGTCGTATACGGTATTACACCCAGTTTCCCGGGGCTATTCCGTACCGAAGGGCACGTTCCCACGCGTTACTCACCCGTCTGCCGCTCCCTGCAAGCAGGGCGCTCGACTTGCATGTGTTAAGCCTGCCGCCAGCGTTCGTCCTGAGCCAGGATCAAACTCTCAAGTTGAGTGTTTGAGACTGACCTGCGGGTGGAATGTCCCGCAAAAATCACTGACATTAGTACGTCACAAACTAAAACCCCGAGAATTCTCAAAGAATAAACGAAGTTTGGTTTGTAAACTGAAAAACGTCAGTGACGGTCAATCCTTAAGCTGCATTCCCGGCCGAAACCGGAAAGAAGCTCGAAAGCCAGGACGCCGCCGCCCACGTTTCTCTTCCTCAGATATTTAATTTTCAAAGAGCCCGGCCCCTCCCCCTTTCAGGATCAGAACCTGCCGGCTTAACCTCGCGTTAACGAAATTAGGCCGACAAAAAACCGACACTCCCGAGACCGCCCCATAGTTCTTTCGAACTGCGGCGGCCGTCCCGGCCGCGTCGGTGAGCGGCGGATTTAGACATCCGAACCCGCCCTGTCAACGCATAATTTTCACTTTTTTTGCCAGACTTCCAAAAATGGATCGAAGGCCAAAAATGCGAAATTTCGGAACAAAGAAGCCTGAGCGCGCAACAGCGCGTTAACATCTCTTTCCAAAAAGCGAAGAACCGATGTGTATAGCCGCGTTCGGGAAAAAACAAGCAAAAAATTCGCGCCTGACGCGAATAAATTTTCCCCATGGCCCGCAGCCGGCGTCGACGCCCCTGGGATCGCGTTTCGAGCCCTTAGTTAACCGCGGCGAAACCGGGCCTGGCCCATAATTTGCGCCCGTCAGGAGCCCCTCCTGGCGCGCATCAGGGCGCATCGCCCCGGCAATACAGGAAGCCTGATGGCGGATTTTTTTCGATCGGACAGCCTCGCCGCCCGCAGCCTCTATGCTGTCATGCTCGCCAGCGCGCTGTTCGTGCTTGCCCGCGGCATATGGCCGGACCCGGACTATTACCCCGTCGACTTCAAATATTTCTGGCTTTCGGGCGCGCTCTGGCTAGAGGGCGTTTCCCCCTATGGGCCTGAATTGGAAACGCTGGGCGCGGAGCAATTTCCGGGCGTGCGCATAAATCCATTTTTCTATCCGCCGAATTGGCGCGCCGTCTCGAGCCTTGCGGCGTTAACAGGACCGCAAGCCGCCGCGGTCATATGGGCGACACTGTCCGCATGCGCCCTTCTCGCGGCCAGCTGGCAGCTGGCCTTGCTGTCATCGGCGTCTCAACAATCGCTGAGTATTCGGCGCGCCTTTGTATTGATTGCCTTCTTTCTTATCGTCATCGCCCATAGCGGCGCTGTCGCGATCACCATAGGCCAGCCGGCGCCAATGCTCTTATGCGCCGTAACGACACTTTTGATCTCTATGCGATATAAAAATACGCAGGTTGCGGCGGTCGCGCTTACGGTCCTGTTTCTGAAGCCGCAATTATCGATCCCGCTCGCCATCACGGCTTTTTTGTTTTTGCCATGGATGCGCCGTTCTGTAGTCATTGCAGGCGGCGCCACAGGCGCTCTCGCTTTCTTCGGGCTTGGATGGAGCGCGCCGGCGGACGTGCTTGCGCAGTTCCTTTCTAATATTCGTCAGTATGGTCACTACCCGGAAAACTGGCCGATCCACATGAGCGGTCCGGATTTATTTCTGGCGCTCGCGAATGCGCAGGCACTGAGCCCGTTTTTCTGGCTGGTTGTCAGCGTCGGATGCGCAATTGGCCTCGCCAGCCTTGCTGCGCGCGCCTCAATTGATTTCTCCGAGCCTGACAATGAGCTTATTCTCATGCTCGCCGCGCTTATGATCACGCTGTTTATGATGCCGACCCACAATACCGATATTATGCTGGCTGCGCCGGCAATCCTGCTGCTTGGGCAACTCCCCGCTTATGCGCGGCTGGCGCTGATTGTCGGCTTTGCATTGATCATGAGATCGCTGAGCCTGTCCGTTATGTCCGACGGGTTCATTTTTGCTGAAAAGACCGTCTGGGTCGCGCTTTACGATACAATGGGATTGCTTTGTTTGTGCATTGCGGCGCTGATTTCGTTTCAACGAATTCTGCACGCAAAGAACATGGCTGGCGCCGCTGACACCGCCCCGACGCTGGAGAGTGACCTTGCCGATTGCCGCTCCTGAGACGCTCGCACCGGTCCCGCCCCGATTTGACGACCTGATATTCGGCGGTGTCGTCGGCAGCTTTATCGGATTTCTTTCCGGATTTAATCTGTATGCGACTTTTCCTGAAAACGCCCCTGAACGGTTGAGCGGCGCGGGGTATTGGCTCTACCGGCTGGCGGGCGTCGAGATCAGCAAATTCATATGGCTGGCCGCAAGTCTTGTTGTGATAGGCGTTGCGGCCATGGGCGCACGCGGCAAAGACCTTGCGGGCCTCTTGCTATTTTCTCTTGTTGCAGGGCTCTTTTTTCTTCCCTCGCACAACAATTATTATATTCCGCTGACCGCGGCGGCAGCATGGGCGCTTCGCGACCCCTTTGGCCGCGACAAATGGATTACCGCCGGCATGCTTTTGCTGACCCAGTCCTTGACGCTTGGAAATTTACTGTCCGCTGCAAACCGCGCCTCTCTTTTCGAGAATGTCGCGCTTCTTGACAGCCTCGCCATCACAATCATTTTTGTCGCTATGGCGAAACGCCATATGCATTGTTCTGCATCGCCCAATAAAGAAGACGGCAGCACATCGCAGATTATTCCGGAAAAAATCTCAGCGCCATGACAGACATTGAAAACACCGCTGCGGAAGGCCTGGAAACCCAGACCGAAGCTTCGAAACGGCCCGTATTCGGTCTCGCGCTGGGCGGCGGCGTCGCGCGCGGATGGGCCCATATCGGCGCCGTGCAGCGGTTCGACGAGTTAGGCATTCGCCCGGACATCGTAGCGGGAACCTCGGTCGGCGCGCTTGTCGGCGGCTTCTGGCTCGCCGGTCACCTGCCGGCGCTGGAAACCTGGGCGCGCAGCCTCACCAAAACGCGCATGCTGAGTTATTTCGACGTCGTGCTGAACGGCTCCGGCCTCATGGGCGGGAAACGTCTTGAAAAAGCGATGCATCGTTATCTGCCGACAACAAACATTGAAGCGCTCTCCGAACGCTTCGTCGCTGTCACGTCGGAACTGGCGACGGGTCACGAAATCTGGCTGATGGAGGGCGATCTCGGCGAGGCGATCCAGGCCGCTTACGCTTTGCCCGGCGTCTTCCCCCCGCGCGCAGTGAACGGACGATGGCTGATTGACGGCGCGCTTGTGAACCCGTTGCCCGTATCCGCCTGCCGCGCGCTTGGCGCTCGGGTTGTAATTGCAATCGGCCTTCACGCCGACGCATTCGGTCAGGGCGCACGGTTGCGCAAGGAGAAATTCGATCAGCTTGCGGATGATGGCGGCGCCGCGCTTGAAGAGGCGTCAAAAGGCAAACTGACCGAAAAACTGATGCTGAAGCGGCTCTTTCATGCAAGTCACAACGCGCCGGGACTGGGCTCGGTCATGCTTGCGTCGTTCAATATTCTTATGGACCGCATCACCCGGTCGCGCCTTGCCGGCGATCCGCCTGACGTGCTCGTGACCCCGACCGTCGGCCATGTGCCCTTGCTGGACTTCGATCGCGCAGAAGAGCTGATTGCCCTGGGCCGCGATGCGGTCGACCGGCATATGCCGGAGATCGAAAGCGCCCTTGAATATCTGGCCTGATCGGCCTTGTTCCTTGAACATCGCTGCGATTCAATCGGCCTGACGCGTGACAGCATCCTTTCATCCGATCATCCGTTTGGATCACTTTCTCACATAAATTTTAGATAAAAAAATTTCGAACCATTCTTCTGATGGAGACGTAGTGTGGGTATCGAAACTTGGAGGAAGTCTTTCAATGACTTTGAAGAAAATACTTGCCGCTGGCGCGGCGCTCTCAATGATCGCAGGCGCAGCTTACGCCGGTCATCATGGTCCGAAAAAAGAATATGCGGAAAAAGCCGACATTGTCGATACCGCCGTTGCCGCAGGCTCATTTAAAACGCTTGTCGCCGCAGTGCAGGCTGCGGGTCTTGAAGACACGCTGCGCAGCGAAGGCCCGTTTACGGTGTTTGCGCCGACCGATGAAGCATTCGCCGCCCTGCCCGCCGGCACGGTCGAATCGCTTCTGGAGCCGGAAAACAAAGATCAGCTTGTCTCGATCCTGACCTACCATGTTGTTGCAGGCAAAACGAAATCGAAAGCGCTTGCCGGCAAAACCCTGAACGTCAAAACCGTCAACGGCGCGGAAGTCGCTGTCGACGGCACTAACGGCGTCAAGGTTGGCAACGCGAACGTTGTCAAAGCTGACATTTACACTTCAAACGGCGTCATTCACGTCATTGACACAGTGCTTCTGCCCCCGTCGAACTAAGTTCGACAGTATCGTAGCGTAGAAAGAGCCCCCCCGCCCTTGGGGGCTCTTTTTTTTGATGGACGCTAGTTCTCAGTTAACCGCTGCGGCCGTATCGCCTGCAGGCGCGGCAGGCGTCGGCAAGGGGTGAATAAGCATCACTTCCACCATTTGAAGCAACACGACATCGGCGGGATATTCATCGAGAACCGCGCGGTCGAAAGTCCCGGTGTGATGGTGGGTGAAGACGATCCGGCTGAAAGACTCTCTCAGATAGGGCAACATCGCATAGCTGAAAGAGTCGCCGATGATTAAAAGGGACGGCCGCTCAGGCGCATCCATTGTTATGATCCGGGTTTTGAATGAACCGTAGGCGAAGTTTTCAACTTCCCCGTCCTCAAACCGGGTCTGGTCACGAATGGCGAGCGACGGGGCGGTTTCGGAAAACTGCTCTTGCTGGCCAAGCATTCTTGCAAGATCGCCGGAAAACGAACGGGTTCCAAACTTCAGCCGATCCGGCGGCAGAACCGGCGCGGAAACGCCGAGCTTATTGTTGACCGCATCCATAAAGGCCAAATACCCCTCATAGGCGCCGAATGCAGTCCAGTGCGTATCGGATTGATAATAAAGCGGGGCGTCATCTTTTTTCTTCAGCAATCGCGCGCGCGCATCGGCCAAAGCCAGTCCTCGCGCAGGGGCGCCTTCGGTCAGAATATCGAGCCGGCTGGCGCCGCGTCCGGCTTTTATGAAATCGGGCATGTATTCGCTGTAAACGCTCGCTTTCTGCGGCGGGATCATCAGAGCGAATGCCCCGCCCCGATCCGCAACGTCCCTCTGCAACCGTTCTGCGCCGTCCAGCCACGCCGCCGCCTGCCCGGATCGGAACGGGGCACGGCCCATATGCATTTCCAGTGCGCCGCCATCGGCGTAAAAAAGCCAGCCCTCTTTCCCGATGATCGCGTCGCGTCCGCTGGTTGAAAGGTTTATCTGCCTTGTCAGCCAGAGATTGACTGCGATCAGGCGCTCTCGAAATCCGAACCGGTCCTCAAGATACGCATCGACCTGCCGGGCATAGCCATTGATGTCATCAAGTCGTTGCGGCCAGGACGGCCATCGCGCGGCGGCCCGGTTCTCGATCGCGGCGATCGCGCCGATATCGGCAGGTTTGAAGAAAGCCGCTGTTCCGGGCGCCGCAAGAAGAAGCACAAAGAGCGCTGCAACAATTCGGCGCCGGTTGATTGATTTTTTCCAGACTGCAGACATTTTTTTAAAACCGGAAATAAATAAACGGATTATACGCACCGCCGGCGATAAAAGTCGCACAAACAAACAGCAGACAAAAAAGTCCAACCCATTGCGCATTGTAACTCTGCATGCGAATCAATGATGGGAGGCGCATGCGCGCGCTCCTGATCAGACGCTCAAGGATTGGCGTTGACAAGAGGATGCCGACGAGCAGCACGTCACGCACGCCGTCGGATACGAACAAGCGCGGATCAGCATAAGCGCCCTCGCCGCTGTTTGCGCCCAGCATCGCCAGATAATACGCCCCGGCGTGACCGACAGACTCAGCGCGAAAGAGAACCCAGCCCAGCATGACCGCCAGGAGCAAATAGACATGTCGGAGCGGGCGCCAGACCCGTGACAGAACCGCGCCAAGCCCTGCGCGCTCGACAACGAGAAAAACGCCGTGCCAAACGCCCCAGAGCACAAAGGTCCACGCCGCCCCATGCCAGAGGCCGCATAAAAGGAAAACGGCGACCAGATTGACATAAGTGCGCAGCGCCCCGCGGCGATTGCCGCCCAGCGGAATATAAACGTAGTCGCGAAACCATTGCGACAGGGTGATATGCCAGCGGCGCCAGAACTCCGTCACAGACTGCGCCGCATAAGGATAATTGAAGTTTCGCGGAAACCTGAAGCCGAACATCAGCCCCAGTCCGATCGCCATATTGGAGTAGCCGGCAAAGTCGAAAAAAATCTGGATCGAATAACTGAACGCGCCGACCCAGGCGACCGCTGCAGAAAGCGCTGACGGATCGAGCGCAAAAATCTGATCCGCCGGGCCGGCGGCGACATTGGCGATCAGCACTTTCTGACCGAGCCCGAGAATAAAAAGCTGGACGCCCGTTGAAAACTTGCGCGCGCCGTGCCGGCGCGAAACCAATTGATCGGCAATCGTCTTGTAACGGACGATCGGTCCGGCAATCAGTTGCGGGAAGAGTGCGATATAAAGCGCGGACGTAAAAATACTGCGCGGCGGTTCAGCATCCTTGCGGTAAACATCGACCAGATAGGACAAAGCCTGAAAGGTAAAAAACGAAATGCCGAGGGGCAGATGGGGATTGATCACCCAGGGCGCATCCGGAGCGCCAAGCGCGCCGGCGACATTGAAAGAGGCAAAGCCGGCATATTTGAACCAGCCCAAAAGGGACAGATTGGCCAAAACGCCAGCTATTAAAAAGGTTTTTCGCCGCCGCTCCGCCGAACGGGCGATCGCCCTTGCGAAAACATGATTGAAGGCGATCGACGCCAGAATGACGCCGACATAAAGCCCCTCGCCCCACGCATAAAAGAGAACGCTCATCACAAGCAGGACTGCGTTCTTCCAGGGCGTCGCAAGATAGAGCGCAAGCAGGAGCGGCAGAAAATAAAATAGAAAGGGAACCGAACTGAAGACCATGAGGCGGAAAGCGTTCCCTGCTCCTGACGGCGCGAACGCTTTTCATTTCGCCTGATGCTGCGTGCGCTGTCAAACGCGCCGCGGCAACAATGTCAGGGGCAGGATGCGATATAGCTTCTGAGTTCAGCGGCTTCGCGTTCCGCCTGTGCAATCTTGCGCTTGACCACATCGCCGATGGAGACGACGCCGACGATGTCGCCGCTATGGGTCACCGGCAGATGGCGAATGCGTTTTTCCGTCATCTGCGCCATCAGATCGTCCACATTGGCCTGCGGAGAGCATGTGAACGGGTCCGGCGTCATGCACTCGCGCACTGACATCGACAGCGCTTCAGAGCCCTCTTTGCCCAGCCGGCGCACCACATCGCGCTCTGACAGAATGCCGACAATATTTTCCTTGTCGTCCCTGACGACGACCGCGCCAATGTTTTTTTCATTCAGGACAGAAACCGCATCGCTGATCGTCGCGCTGTCGCGCACAGCGAAAACTTCGGTTCCCTTGGCCTGAAGGATCTGTTCGACTTTCATAAAGCCTCCTTTCAGTCCGCCCCGCAAAGATCATACTGCGGCCCGAACGGGCCGTCGGCAAGCTTTAGCTATGCTGCATTAGCGAAATCCGCGCGCTGCGCGTTCAAAAAACGGGTATAAGAGCAGCCCGAAGAAGAAACCGCCGAGATGAGCCTCCCAGGCGATATCCGCGCCGCCGGCCATGGGTTTCATCAATTGCGCCGCAATCGGATTATTCAACGCCAGCATGAACCCTGTCCACAAAAGGACGGGCTGGGATAAAAGCGGGCTGAATTTCGCCGCGTCGGGACCGAAAATCGTCGAGCGATTGAATGCAAAACGAACAAGCCCGCCCAGAAGGCCGGAAACGCCGCCGGAGGCGCCGACCAGCAAGGTAAATTCTTTCGGATGCAGCAAGATAAAAAACAGGGCGCCGGCGACACCGCTGAGGAGATAGAAAGTCAGGAACATCGACGACGCCGCAAACGCCGCCGACGACTGGAGCGCGCCGGCCGCGCCCATGCGCCGCGCCAAAGGCGTTCCGAAAGCGAGAAGCCATAACAGGTTAAACAGCAGATGGACGATGCTCGCATGGACAAACATGTGGGCGATCAACGGCGAGATCATCGACAGAACCCCGTTATTGGCGCCGGGCCCCGCCGTAAAGCGACCGGGAATGACGGCGGCCGCAAGCTCAATAACGCCGGCTGTCCGGCTTGGGAAAACGACCATCAGAATGAACGCCGCAAGCGTCAGACCCGCGATCAGCATGACAATGCCGGGCGCATTGAAGACACGGCTCGCATCCGCTTCGCCGCCGGGCCGGCGCAGTCTGAAAGGTTGTTGCGGCTTCTCGGCCATCGTCTGTCCTTGTCGCGCGGCCGAATTTCAGCCGCATCTGTCCTGAAACGACACAACCTTCGCCCGGCCCGCAAAAAAAAGCCAGCGCGACAGCGTCAAAGGCAAACCTTTGTTCACGAAAGACGTCTAGTTTTGGGCCGTATCGCCTCTGAATGAGTTAAGAGATGGTTAAACCTAACACGCCTTCGCGCCTCCAGTCGGAGACTTCCGCACATCCCGAAAGCGCGGATGATAAAGACCGACGGCGCCATCATCGCGTCGATGCGCCCTTGAAGGCGCGCTTCATGGATGAGACCGGCGTTGAACATCCGTGTATCGCCGTCAACATTTCCGCCGCCGGCGCCCTCTTCCGGGCCAAGCAACCGCCGCGCGCAGGATCTTCGGTCGTCCTTTACGTTGATGATGTTGGCCGGTTCGACGCGAAGGTTATCCGTTCGGGCGAGAAAAGCTTCGCCGTTCACTATGAAAAACGTCGCAAAAAAACAGCTAAAACCGCGGATGATCTGACGCGCGTCCTTAATCAGGGACGCCGTTCGTCGGATCGACGCCAGAGCCCGCGGGTCATGCATGACGCGCCGGCTCATATCATGTTCGAAGACGGGCGCGTTCAGGAATGCGCCATTCTCGATATTTCGCTGACCGGCGCGTCGCTTGAAATCGCCCCGCGGCCGCCGCTGGGAACCCATCTCATACTAGGGCGCATGACCGCTAAAGTCGTCCGCCGCCATGACAAAGGCGTCGGGGTCGTTTTCACCGGCGCGGCCTCCCGTTTGTCAGATGTCATCGCCGGCGCGGCTGAGCCCGTTCCGGAGCGCCCCGGCATTGAAGTCGGCCCTGGCGCCCGGCTTGCAACGCCGTTCGGTAAAAAGCCGTCGAACGGCTGAGGGAACTCTTATGATTGGCGCCGAAAATTGGTGTGTTAACGTCGACGATAAGATCTACGGTCCTTACACGTCGGAACAAGTGCGCAAATATGTGCATGAAGGGCGCCTGGCCGCGTGGTCGAAAATTGCGCCGGCCGGCAGCCGAAACTGGCGTGAAGCATCAAAAGAACCCTCATTTGCAAGTTTTTTCGGGGCTGGAAAGCCAGGCAAACAGGCCGCACAGACCGGCCGCACCTTCGGCAAGCGCGATCAGGACGAGACTGGAAAAGGCAAAAAGCCGGAACCGGAACTCGCCAACTTTCTGCTGATTTTCGACGCCGGCGAAGGCGCCGCCAATCGGCTCGAGACCGCCATCCATAATCTCGGCGCCGCCTTTCGAATCTGCGATAATGTGTGGAGTGTGACATGCGACTTGACGGCGGTCGGCGTGCGCAATGCGATTGCGCCCTATCTTTCGCCGCGCGAGCCGATTTTTGTCGTCGACGCGACCAACGGGCGGTCTTCCTGGCAGAATTACGCCCCTGAAATGCACGCCAAAATTTCAGGCGCATACACCTCGAACCGCCGCCGCGCCCGCGCGTCGTAAGCGCAACGACTGCGACTTTCCAGCGTTAAGAACTTCGAATTTTTTATAACATCGCCCGGATACTATCGGCGTCTTAACCAATCAGCGTTATAGTAAAGTCGGTTGCTGATTCGCGTAAGCGTTAGGCGGTGTAATGCCAGATTGCGACGACGGGGACAGATTATCTCCATCAGGCTCGCCCTTCTCCGGGGCCGGTTGTCGTTTCAGCTCATTGCCGGTTCAGCGCATTGCCGATTTCAGGCAGCCTTGTTTCCAAACTTTGTCACCTACAGGAGATTCGAATGGCGAAACGCTCCGCGCGTCGCGCACAACGGCGCATGCATGAGACTGCGCATTATCCTGATACGGATAATGTGCGTCGACTTTTTGATGAACCGCAATGGTCGCCGATGGATGACCCCGCAAGGAGCGAAAAACACAGAGACGAGAAGTTTCGGGATCAAAAATATAGAAAAAACATTCGCGCCCAGAACAAATCGCAGCAGCGCATGCTCGACGCCATCGACACATCGCCGCTTGTTTTTGCAATTGGCGCCGCGGGCACGGGCAAGACCTATCTGGCTGTTGCAAAAGCGGTAGAGGCGCTTGAATCCGGCGCTGTGCGACGGATAATCCTCTCGCGTCCAGCTGTCGAGGCCGGTGAAAGCCTCGGCTTTTTGCCAGGCGACATGGAGGACAAGCTCTCCCCCTATCTGCGTCCTCTCTATGATGCGCTGATCGACCGGTTATCCACCAAACGGCTGAAAGCGCTGATGGCGGAAGGCGTGATTGAGATCGCTCCCATCGCCTATATGCGCGGGCGCACTCTCAACAACGCCTATATCGTCATTGACGAGGCTCAGAACTGCACCTACGGCCAGCTCAAGATGCTGCTCACGCGGCTTGGCTGGAATTCGTCCATGGTAGTGACGGGCGATCCGGCCCAGACCGATCTCCTGCCTGAGCTGTCTGGATTGAAAAAAGTCACGGACAATCTTGAAGGGCTGGACAATGTGGGCGTTGTCCGTTTCGTGCGCGATGATGTGGTGCGCCATCCGCTGGTCGCAGACATGATCGACAGGCTCTAGGCCAAGGCCGCAGAACACGCCTTTCGCCCGCGCTTTTTCCACTCGCTCTTTACCATTCACAGGAGCGTGGTAGGAAAAGCGGGGGCGATCTTTAGTGATGCGTAAGAGGATCTTGCAGGCATGAGCAACGGCTACGGCTTTGGCGGGGATCAGGTTAAACAGGAATCAAGCTGGCGGTATCCGATCGGGATTTTCCTCGCCACGCTCGTCCTGTGCGCTATTTTTCTATATTATTATGTCGGCCCCAGCGTAGAGGAATTTAAAGGCGATCTGCCAAGCCCGGCCATCACCGAGGAGCCGGTCCAAATTCGCATCGGCGGACACGTTTTCGCGCCCGCCGCCAATTATACCGTCTATCCGCGCGCCCGGCGCGGCGGGGAGCGCGATGAAGTCTCTCTCTATGCGTTATGGCCGACCATGGACGGTTACACGCCGACCAACCGGCGCGAGTTTATTGACGACGATCCGAAGACCCGGCGCATCTACATCACCATTTCCAAAGACGGCTCGCCCATCACCGAGGCCGCCCGGCTGGAAACGCTTTACATGCCGCATGTCATCGACAATCGCGGCGTGCGAACACCCTACCAGCTGACGAAATTCTCCTTCGCCGACCGGCGCGCCAATGTGCCGACAAACGGCTATGCCGATACGGAGCTGTTCGTCGGCGCGGATGCTGACGAACAAGTCGTCGCCCTTTTCTGTTACAAGGAGCGCGACGATATTCCGAGCCCTGAATGCTGGCGCACCTACAATTACAGCAACGGCATCAAAGTGAGTTATCGCTTTAAGCGACCTTACCTGCCGGAATGGCGCACAATCGACGAAGAGGTTCGCGGATTTGTAGACGATATTGATACGACGTCAGACAGCGCCGGTTAGTTGGCGCTCGAAAAACTAAAACGTCAGGCGTGCGCTCATAACCGTCATCGCCGCCGGCGCCAGCAGCAATGCGAACAAGCATACGCACAGGAAATAGGTGATGACGGCGACGCCGCCCGCCCATCCGAACGCGCTTGCCGCCGCATAAAGCGCGCCGGCGCTTGATGCCGCGGCGACAAGAAGACGGCGCAGACCGTCATTGAAGGCGTTCTCGACAACGTCACGGGCGTTTCGCCAGCGTTCGCCTGCATCGCGCCAGCTTACGCACAGATGGCCAAGCGCGCCCGCCGCAAGCGCCAATGCGCAAAAACGTTCTGACGGCTCCATTGGCGCGAGCGCCATCACAGCTGTCATCATATCAGCGAGAACAGCCGAGACCGTCAATAAGCCGGCAATGAGCAGACTGGTGCGTATGGAAACGAACGCAACGCCGGCGGCGATAATGACAGCTGCAATAAATCCCGCCATCAATGCAGGATTGGCAAATCCATTTTCAAAGATTGCAATCACAACCAAGATGCCGGCAATCGCCACGCCGGCCGCAGCCGTAGCCGGCGGCAGGGACAATCTGATAGGCCGCCACTGCCGGGCGAACCAGCGGCGCCGGCGATTTTCATCGACCGCCGCCTGCTCGCTGATCGAGGTCAGCGCAAGTCCGCCGCTGACCGCCGCGACGGACGTGACGACGGCGGCCGCCGTAACGATGACGCCGGCCAGCACAGTACGCCACGCCTCGATATCTACGGCTCCACCGACGGCGAAAACGGTGAAATAAGCGGCGGCGAGCAAAAGGGAAAATGTGGAGATTGCGACCGCCCTGTGCCCAGCGGCGGCGGCGGCGTTGCGCTTTTGGGCGCCGGCGGCGAACAGGCTGGCGAAATCGGATGCGACGCCGACCCCGGCGCTCGCGCCAAAAGCAAGCCCAAGCGCCAACGCCGCAGCGCCGGCCTCTCGCATCAGCAATCCCTCATAGGCCAGATATCCACCCGCCCCGGTGGCCCCCAGCACCGCCGCCAACGGACCCAGCAGGCCCAATCGCATCACATTATGCGCAAGCGGCGCGAGAACCAAAATCACGACAAATAACGCCCCCGCCGCCAGCGTCAACCGATAGTCCGGGAACGGAACGCCTGGCGGCAGCGTGATCAGCCCGTATCCGATCGCAGCGGCGCCCGCAACGAGCGCGATCACGAGAGCGGCGAAGATCAGGCGCGGCGCGTTGCGCGTTGGCGCCAGCGCAGCCAGCATCAACGGCGCGGCGAGCGCATAGGCGGAAGCTGCGCCGAATTCAGCCAGAAGCACGCCGCCTTCGGCCGCGCGCGCGCCCATCACGGCAAGCGTGACAAGCCCCGCTGAGAGAATGCTGATCGTGAGATAAGGGCGGCCGGCGAAAAAAACGCCTACGAGGCCGACTGGCGCCTCGCGCAAACTGAGACCTCTCAGCCCTCGGCGCGTTCTGGAAGATCGATTTCCAGAATCGCCATATTAAAATCGTAGGAGACGTCACCGTCTTCGTCGTCACGAAAAATCACCGCGACAAATTCGTCGCCAAAATAGACTTCCGCCGAATCGTCCTTGTTCGGGCGTCCGCGAACTTCTATGTTCGGTACGCCGAATTTGGCGCGTAAATAATCTTGAAGACGGGCGATATCGATTGGGTCCATGGGCAAAGTCCTTATTTAGGAAAGCGTCTTAACGGTATCCGCAGCGGGCGCCAACCTTGCGCCGCCATTCCTTCTCTCACGGAGACAAGCAAGCATGCTGATGAAAATTGCGCCCCCCCTCCTGCTCGCCGCAACAGCGCTCGCAGGCTGCAGCAGCGAAAACGACGCTGCAAACGCCGCGCCATCCGATCTTGCATGCAAAGGCGACGCCATCGTCGTGGCTGACGCCTGGATGCGCCCCGCCCGCGCCGGACAGCCGACGGCGGCGGCCTATTTCTCAATCTGCAATGGCGGAGAAGCGGATGCGATGACGGACGTTGCGTTCGCCGGCGCTGACGCGGCGGAATTGCATAAGACTGAAATTAACGACGCCGGCGTCGCATCCATGCGGCCGGCAAAAACTGTCGACCTGCCGACCGGCGAAACCGTGACGCTTGCGCCGGGCGGCTCCCATGTGATGCTGATCGGGATCGGCGATGACATCGCTTTAGGCGATCGGCCCGTTCTTGACCTGCAGTTTGAAAACGCTGCCTCAATAAAAGCCGTTGTTGAAGTGCGCGACGACAAGGCCGGCGGTCATAAGGGACATTAGCGCGCGGTTGAGTTTAACCATTCGGCGCTGACGCGCTAAACATTTCCAGCATTAAGCCAAATCGCCGCGTGATCATCCGAAAAAAATACAGGCAACAAACTTAGCGCTGGCCTGAAAATGGTGCGGCGGGACGCATCGTCCCGCCGCTCTCCCCCGGTACATGTCAAAGCGACAAGTCCATGCGTAAACGCCTGTCGCTTCGACGATGTCCACTTGTGCGATATGCCCGCAAAGCCCCCGGAATTTGCCGGACGGTAATCTTGGCGCTCCCGGTTTTAAAGCGATTTTTTTGCGATTTTTCGTTTTGAAAAGACCCGGCGGCGCGATCTGTCAGCGGCCGCTCGCGAACGACAAAGCAAGCAAAAACAACTCGCAGCCGGCGGATCGGACAGTCAGGAATGGATGGCCTTATAAATTTTGACCATCGCCGTTTCGGAAAAAAACATGAAAGTTTTTCGTTTCGAAAAATCAGTTTTCCAGCGACCAGGGGGCCGTGATTCGCTCTCCTGTCGGCGCGTCATGGATGTAGGAGGCAATCAACCGGTCGATTGCGTTGCGCACGACCCGGCTATGCTGACGGGAGTAGCCGAGACTTGCGACAAAACTCCAATGGGCATGCATCATCGAGACAAACAGAAATGACAGCTCTTCGCAGGACGGACCATCGAGTTCCGCATGGGCGATGGCCAGCTCCTGCGCAATCACCTGGCCGAGCGTTTCATATTTCGCGTGTAATCGTTCTTTCATGCGGTCAGAACCAACAGCATAGGCGACCAGCGCATCATAAGCCTCCAGATTGGAAGGAATGCGATGGCCTTCAGCCAGGTCGAATAAGAAATCCATGAAGAAGCGAAGACGCTCCACCTGGCCGACTTCTACAATGCCGGCCACCAGCGTCTCACGGTAAACGTTCCCGAGATAATCGCTAAGCTCGCACATCAGAATATCCAAATCGGCGAAGTAATACCGAATGAGCTGGCGCGACAGACCCGCTTCACTCGCGACGCTTTCGAACGAAAGCCCCTGCAGCCCCTTCTCATTCAGAATTCTTGTGGTCGCCTTCAGGATCTGCGTTTTTTTATCGTGCCCCTGATCACCGTTTCTCAAACTCTATCTCCGAACAGTCCCCGCTTTTGATCGTGCCGCCGAATAATGCGGTCGGCAAGCGTGTTTTGCGTACTCAGTCCCGGCTGCGGTCAATCCGGAAGGACGCCACAAACGGCAGATGGTCGGAGACTTCATTGCGGAACGCCTCGCGGCCCATATTCATCGTCCAGTGGAGCGGAAAGAGCCGCAGGCTGCCGCGGATATATTCCGTAGACCGACTGCGCGTAATGGCGAAACCGTCGAGCAGATTCGCCCGGCCCTTCGGCAGGATATGCGAATAGCGGTCCTGCAGGTCCCATGACGAGACGAAATTCATGATATCGTCGCCGCCGAGGTGATGAAAGTTGCTCACATCCTCGCCGGGGATCATGTTGAAGTCGCCGACCAGCAGAATGTCCTCGCGCCGGATCGAACTTTCCGGGTGTGCGACGCGATCAGCGATGTATTGACCGATCACTTTGCACTGGTCGTCGCGGATTTTCTGCTGCGGGGCGTCGCGACCTGATTTCAGATGCACGGCAATTAGATGAAAATCGAACTTGCCGATCTTCATGTCCAGCGCAAAGGCCTTGCGCCGTCCGTTATCACCGAGGTCAGAGCCGTCAATAAATTCCGGCGCGCCGGCTTCGACGCCATGCTTGAACAGAACGCCGATATTCAGATCGGATGTCTGTTGCAGCATGGCTGACTCATAACAACAATTCTTCGCCGCCAGCCCATCGATTAGTTTTTGCATGTGGGCGAAAGGTTTCACCTCTACGAGCACGACGACCTCAGCATCGAGGATCGCGAGCCCCTCCACCTGTTTTTCGGTCCGGTCATCATCGATGCCGTTAAATCCGGCAAGGTTCCACGCAGCAACGCTCGCCGTCGTTCTGTCAAAAGACGCCATCTTCATCTCTCCCCTTTTGTCTGGCGGATTTTATGTAAGCATGCAGGAGCGCTTGCAAAAGCGTCTGCGCTTCAGCAAAACGCGAAAATTCAACGAGCGATCAGGCAAAGGCCATGCTGCATATCAACGACCTTTCCTATTCCATCGAGGGGCGCGTCCTCTTCGATCAGGCGACGGCGGCGATCGCCGCCGGCTGGAAGGTCGGCTTTATCGGGCGCAACGGCGCGGGCAAGTCGACGCTTTTGAAAATGATCAAGGGCGAGAGCTATGCGGTCTCCGATGAAATCTCGATGCAAAAAGGTGCGCGGCTCGGCGCGGTCGCCCAGGAAGCGCCGGCAAGCGATAAAAGCCTGATCGCAACCGTTCTTGAACAGGACCGCGAGCGCGAAGCGCTGCTCGCTGAAGCGGAAACGGCGCAAGACCCCCACCGCATCGCGGAAATCCAGACGCGGCTCGCCGATATTGACGCCCATTCGGCTGAGGCGCGCGCCGGGTCGATCCTCGCCGGGCTCGGGTTTTCGGCGGAAGACCAGCAACGTCCCTGTGCGGAATTTTCCGGCGGCTGGCGCATGCGGGTTGCGCTCGCTGGCATTCTCTTTGCTGCGCCGGATCTTCTCTTGCTCGACGAGCCCACCAACTATCTCGACCTTGAAGGCGCCGTCTGGCTTGAAGCCTATTTGAAGCGCTATCCGTATACGACGCTCATTGTCAGCCATGATCGCGGCCTACTCAACAACGCGGTCACGCACATAATGGCGCTGGAAGACGGCAAGCTGTCGGTGCATCCGGGCGATTATGACACCTATGAACGCAAACGCGCTGAAGCGCGGGCGCAAGCCGCCGCGTTCGCCGACCGGCAAGAAGCCAAGCGCCGGCATATGCAAGCCTTTGTCGACCGTTTCCGCGCCAAGGCTTCCAAGGCGAAACAGGCGCAAAGCCGGATCAAGGCGCTGGAAAAAATGCAGACCGCAGCAGTACCGGTTTCAGAACGCACCCTGCCCTTTCATTTCCCGAATCCTAAGCCCATGGCGCCGCCGATCGTCCGCCTTGTCGATGCGGATTTAGGGTATACGGAAGGCTCGCCGGTGATCCGCAGGGTCAATCTGCGGCTCGATCAGGATGACCGCATCGCTATTCTCGGCCCCAACGGCGAAGGCAAGTCGACGCTGGTGAAATCGATATCGAACCGCATCGCACCGCTCTCCGGAAATATCTACAAGCACAAAAAACTTCAGATCGCGTATTTTTCGCAACACCAGGTCGACGAGCTAAAACCTGAACAATCCGCCTACGATCATGTGCGTGCGCTGTTGCCGGAAGCCACGGAAGCTGAAACCCGCAGCGCCGCGGCGCAGCTCGGCTTTGGTCCCGACAAGGCTGACACTGCCGTAAAGAAACTTTCGGGCGGCGAAAAAGCGCGCCTGCTCCTTGGGCTGATCACCTATCACGGTGCGCATCTTCTGATCCTCGATGAGCCGACCAACCATCTCGACATTCAGTCCCGCGAAGCGCTCAGTCTCGCACTCAACGAGTTTAACGGCGCGGTGCTGCTGATCACCCATGACGCCCATCTCGCCGCGTCGGTCGCCGACCGCTTATGGCTGGTCAACAATGGGAAAGCGGCGCCCTATGACGGGGACATGGACGATTATCGTGCGCTCGTCATTGCCGCGAACAAAACAAGCGCCGCCGGCGGCAAGTCATCAGGGCCCAATGAACGCGAACAAGCGCGCCAGTCCGCCGCCCAGACGCGAGAAGCGCTCAGCCCCCTGAAGAAAGCGACAGAGACCGCCGAAGCGAAGGTGGGCAAGCTGAACGAGATACTCGAACGTCTCGATGCAGCGCTCGCAGAACCTGGTCTTTATGAAAAAGATCTCAATCGCGCGACCAAGCTGCAAAAAGAGCGCGCCGCGCTGGTCGCCGCGATCGAAAAAGCGGAAGAAGACTGGCTTGCGGCGCTTGAGCGCTATGAAACAGAGCAGAACGAGGCTTCTGTCTGAATTTATTCCAGGGCGGCGTTTGCGTCCCATTCGTAGATATGATCGATCGTACAGCCGCCGGAGAGGCGAAAGCCGTCGCGGGCTGTTTGCACAAGCTCGCCTTTGCGGCGGCAATTATCGCCGAAGTTTCTGAAAACGGGAAACGCGCCGGCAGGCCCCAGATCGCCGCATCCGCGCGAAAAGACGAGAACATAGTCCGTCGCGCCGGCGCTGATGAGAAAACCGTCCCGCTTGCCGAGGTCAATATATCCGCCCGATGAAGAGGTCAGGCCGGACCGGCAGATTTCATCGACCTCCTCGCCGAAGCGCCGGTCGCCCCGCGGGTCGAACGGTCCAAGCGGCGCCGACGCGCAGGCCGTAAGCAAAAGCGCCGCTAAGGTCCAACCAATCCTGCCCATGCCGCTCTCCGTCCCGATCCGCAACGCCAGTCTAACGCCGAACCCGGAATTGCGCTATGGAATAAGCGACAGCGACAAAAAGGACGGGCGCAAGATGAAAAGAGCCGCCGACTGCGAAACCATGGATGAAGTCCGCGCCGAAATCGACCGGGTCGACCGTGCGCTTGTCGCGCTGCTCGCCGAACGATGGACATATGTGGACCGCGCCTGGGTCTTCAAACGATCGGCGGCGGAAGCCTCAGTGCCGTGGCGCAATCGCGACGTCATTGAAAAGGTCAAGGCCCGCGCCAGCGAAGAAGGCATGCCGCCCGAAATGGCCGAAGCGCTCTGGCGGCTGATTATCGGCTGGGGCATTCAGTATGAAGAGGAAAGACTGAGCGGAAAGTAATGACGGCGTTCATTCGCGATACGCCGCTTTCAGATAGTGAAGGATTGAGCGCGCGCCGCAGCGCGTTTCGCCGGTGTTGATATCGTTCAGAAGCGGCGTCGGATGACCCTCCGGCCCGCGCGCGCGCCAGAGATATTCAAGCTCCATTTCACACAATCGCTCTTTGACGAGCCGAACCTGCGGATCGCGCTCCGCGCCGAACAATTCCAGCGGCGGCGATGCGGGCCTAGAGGAACGCCGAAACGTGCCCGACATGGCGCGCACCAGAACGCCGAATTGCGACAGCATGATATTGAGCGGACCGGTGAAATGCAGCCAATGGCGCCGGCAGCCGAATTTCTCATGGAGATAACGCGCGATATCGCTGCTCTCATACATCGCCTGATCCGTATTCGGGTCGATCATATACGGAAACTGGGATTTGCCGCCAAGCTCACGCACTTGCGGGCGAAAGCGCGTTCCGCCCTTCGGACAGGGGCGAATGAGGACAGGCACGCCGGTTTGCGAAACGGCTTCCCTTGCAATCCGGCAAAACGGGCAGCCTTCGAACTCATAGATGATAATGGGTTCTGCAAGCTCCACCGGCGCGCCGGCGCCGCCTGCGCCCAGGCGCAACACGGAAGCCAGAAATGATGCGCCAAGGTTGAGCGCGTAAACAATCATCCGTTTTGCTTCTCCCAGCGCCCTTGTTCGCTCTGCTTCCAATAGGTCGCGTCATGGCCGGCGGCCTTGGCCGTCTTCCAGAAAGCCCGCGCTTTGGCCGTCGCCTCATCATCGCGACCGTCGAAGATCATCACGCAGCGGTCGAGCCCGCTAATGGCGCCGGCGTCGCCGTCAGCGCCGTCGACCAGAAACAGGATCTGCGGATCGTTCGGCGCGTCCTCCCCGGCAGTGAGCCAGATCGGCTGGTCAGCAGCGTTGTTGGTTTTCGGACCGGCGGCCGCGTGGGGTAGAAAACTTTCATCGCTGTAAGTCCACAAGTGCCCGTCCAACCGCTCGACCCGCTCTTGAGATCCGGCGCGCACAACCGCTCTCATGCCGCGCTCCAGCGTTTTCTCCAACAGACCCGGCAGGACTGTTTCCAGCGATGCGCGTTCGAGGTGATAGAACAGAACTTCGGTCATTTAGTCTGCCCACAAGATTTGTGAGCTCTCTGCGTATGAGCCTTTCGGGTTTAAATCATTCCATCGCAATTCGATTGTCCTTTTTCGGGAGTTCGTTATGCGAAAAAATAAACTTATTCCCACACTGACATTACACTTATCCAAGACGATCAGAACCTTATCAGGAGCACTGCTCAGATCAATGTACCATGCATCAAGGTAAGCTAAATCTTCAGGTATTGCCGGATCGCTATGACTGGTAAGCTTTGCATATCCATATTGCTCGTACAGCTCTCCAATCCTGAAATGAAGGTCAGCTAATTGTTTTTGTGTTAGAGAGCGCATGCCTTGTACGGCGTCATTACTTTCATCGCATGGACCAGCAAAGAACGTCTGGCTGAAATTATAAATTCCGTAGGCGGCAAGGCATAGAGCAGAGATTGCAAGAACAGCGATAACTTTTGAGGGTGTGTTTGATATATTCACAACACTGCCAATCTTTCTTCGAAGCAATCTGGAAGGACCGTTTCCAGCGACGCGAGTTCGAGGTGATAGAAGAGAACTTCGGTCATTGGGCGACCATAAAGGGGTCGATATTCGCTGCAAGTTGACATTTACATAGATATCTATATTTTAGGCATAAATTCATCGGGGACACCAAAAAATGCCCACACGCAGAGTGTTGCTGACCGGCGCCGCTAGCATCGTCATTATCGGCGGTATCGCAGGCGGAACCGCGCTTCATTCCGATTTGAGGATAGCCCGCGCCCCCTGGCGCCTTGCGGGGACCGAATATGACGATCCGCGTCTGAACGCCCTCGCCTATGGCGTGCTCGCGCCCAGCCCGCATAATCGCCAGCCCTGGCTTGTGGACCTGAAGGAAGAAAACGCAGCGGTGCTCTATTGCGACCTGGACCGCCGCCTGCCGGAAACAGACCCTTATGATCGCCAGATTACGATTGGCCTTGGCGCTTTCCTTGAGCTGTTGCGCATGGCCGGCGCAGAGCAAGGTTATCGGATTGCCGTTACGCCCTTCCCCGATGGCGAGCCCTCACCGCGCCTCAATGAAAAGCCGGTCGCCCGCATTCAATTCATCCGTGACGAGACGGTTGCGCCTGATCCGCTATTCGCTTTCGTCATGGATCGCCGGACCAATAGAAACCCGTTTGATCAGACGCAGACCGTCAGCGAGGGCGCCATGCAGCGCCTTGATGCGGTTTTGCGCGCCGATGACGGATATTTTGAATGGGAAACGGCGCAAGACAATGTTCAGTCCCTGAAAGGGCTATGCCGCAAAAGCTGGGAGGTGGAAACAACCACCGGCCGCACGCACGGCGAATCCGTTCGCTTAACGCGCATTGGCGAGCGCGAAATCAATGCGAACCCTGACGGCATTTCTCTGAGCGGGCCTCTTATGGAAGGCATGCGGCTGGCGGGTGTGTTATCGCGAGACAAGATGGCGGATAAAAATTCGACCATGTTCGCTGAATCGCTTGCTTTCTATTCCGGTCTCATCGACAGCGCGATGGCCTTCGGCTGGCTGTCCACGGACGATAACAGCCGAAAATCTCAATTGAACGCCGGGGCCGGCTGGCTGCGCCTCCACCTGGCGGCGACGGCAACAGGGCTGGCGTTACAGCCGCTGAGCCAGATCCTGCAGGAATTCCCTGAGATGACTGATCTTTATAATGAGTTTCATGAATTTGTCGGACTGAAAGCGCCGGCGCGCGTGCAAGGATTGTTTCGGTTCGGTTACGCCAAGGCGCCGCCGCCCGCTCCGCGCTGGCCGCTGGAAACCCGGATTATCGAAGCATGAACGCCAAAGCTCGACCGGACAAAACAATCCCCGAGGCGGGGCTCGCCAGCGATCCGGCGCTGTTCAAACTGCTGACCGAAATCGACATGATCGCCCATCTAGCATCCAACGAATTCGCCCGCCTGTTGCCGCCGCCCCTGACGGAAGCGCAGTTCGGCGTTCTCAACAGGCTGATGCGCCTTGACTGTAAGGAAACGATCTCTGAACTCGCCGACGCGTTTCAGGTGGCGCAGCCGACAATGTCGTCAACGGTGAAAAAACTGGTCCAGCACGGATTTGTCGAAATCGCCGCGAATGAAAAAGATGCGCGCATCAAGCATGTCGGGGTCACCGGCGCCGGCAAAGCAATCCGTAACGAGACGATCAAAATCATTACGCCGCACCTTAATGAACTCCAGACCGAAGGACCTGCAGAAGACTGGAACGCCATCCTGCCGGCGTTGACAGCGCTGCGGGACTTTCTTGATCAACGGCGCCTGCGGCAAATGCAAAGGCTCGCTAGTTGAGCGCCGCTCTCAGCGCTTCCACCCGTGAGCGATTGACGCCGCGGTCGGAATAGCCGACGCGCGAGGCGGATCGCACATGCACTTCATTGTCGCTTTTACGAAATTCGACGTCATCGACAAAGCCGAAGGTTTTCGACGTGAACGTTGCGGAAACATAGGCTTCATTGATTTGCGTAATTGTGCCGCCGGCGTCGCCCACCGCGTTCGGGATCCGTTCCCATGCGGATAATGGTAACGGCTCGATCTTGTGCTTTTCGTCAGCATGGCCCTCACTGACGACACAGTTGGGGGCGCCTGGGCAGGCCGCCAGCGCGCCATCAACAAGCCCGGGTGCTGTCCCGGATTTCGATTTTTGTCCGAGATAGAATAACGCGGCGACGGCGATGACACCGAGGACGGCCAAGATAAGGACGATAGCCGATATCATTTTCATATTCCTTTACCGCCTCGGTCTTTAGTTCCAGGCAACAATCTCTTTTCCTGTCATCGCCGGGCTTGTCCCGGTGATCCAGATATTCCGGATATGCGCTCTATTCTGGATTGCCGGGACAAGCCCGGCAATGACAACTGTATGTCTTAGAGGACACTGTCTCTGCAGCGTTTATTCAAAATTTGCGCGAATGAACTCATCGAGCAGCGCAACGCCGTAGCCCGCGCCGCCTTTCGGACAAGTGGGCTTGTCCTTGGTCGTCCAGGCCATGCCGGCAATATCGAGATGCGCCCAGGCGACGTCATCTTTAATGAACCGCCCAAGAAACGCCGCCGCCGTTGAGGACCCTGCGCCGGGCCCGCCAATATTCTGCATGTCGGCGATATCGGACTTGATCATATCGTCATGAGTTTTGGTCAGCGGCATATGCCAGAGCTTATCGCCGGAAACGTCGGCGGCCGCCTCCAGCTGTTTGGCGAGCTTGTCGTTCTTGGTGAACATGCCGCCGAATTCATGGGCGAGCGAGACGATGATCGCGCCGGTCAGGGTCGCAAGATCGATGAGGGTCGACGGCTTGTACTTCTCCTGCGTCCACCACATGGCGTCGGCGAGGACAAGCCGGCCTTCCGCGTCGGTGTTCAGCACTTCAATGGTCTGGCCGGACATGGAGGTGACCACATCGCCAGGGCGTTGCGCATTGCCGTCGGGCATGTTTTCCACAAGACCGATAACGCCGATGACATTCGCTTTTGCTTTACGCCCGGCAATCGCGGCCATGGCGCCGGTCACCGCGCCGGCCCCGCCCATATCCCATTTCATGTCTTCCATGCCTTTGGGCGGCTTCAGGGAAATGCCGCCGGTGTCGAAGGTGACGCCCTTGCCGACAAACGCGACCGGAGCGTCGCCTTTCTTGCCGCCCATCCATTCCATGGCGACGATTTTGGATTCGCGCACAGATCCCTGACCGACGCCGAGCAGCGATCCCATGCCGAGTTTTTTCATTTCCGCTTCGCCAAGGACTTTCACTTTGACGCCAAGTTCCGTAAGCGCCTTGCAGCGTTCTGCAAACTCCTCCGGATAAAGAATATTCGCCGGTTCCGAAACAAGATCGCGGGTCAGAAATACGCCGTCGGCAATTTTATCCAGGGGCGCAAAAGCGGTCTTGGCGCCCTTTGCGGATGTGTTAACGACAATTTTCTCAACCGTCGGTTTGTCTTCTTTTTCTTCCTTGGTGCGGTATTTATCGAACCGATAGGCTTTAAGGCGCGCGCCATAGGCGACGCGCGCAGCAGCCTCGCCGGCGTCCAGCTTGCCGCCGGCAAAACCGTCCAGCGCAAAAACGACCGACTTTTCGCGCGTTGAAAGCGCCTGGCCCATGGCCGCGCCGCCGAGCGCCGCCGCATCAAGCGCGCCGAAGTCTTTCTGTTCGCCGGCGCCGACAATCAGCGCAAACGCATTGGGCAACTCGCCCGGCGACACCACCTCCAGCACTTTGCCCTTTTTCGCCTTGAAGGCCGACGCCTTCACCGCCTTCGACAAAACGCCGCCTGATTTTTTATCGGCGTCCTGAAACGCCGCGGTCTCTTTTCCATCCTCAAACATAGGCAAAACCAAAACGCCTGTTTTCGGCAAGGCGGCGGCGGAAAACGTGATCTGCATGAAACCCTCTTTTTATATTGTCATGGGACGCTCGAACCCGCGTCTGAACGTGAAAACTGTCGCCCTCGTCTCAACGCATTTGCCCGCTACGGGACCTGTGCTACGGCCATCTTTGTGAAGATGGAAGGCGTTGCGGCGGCACTCTAGCGACGTCGCGTCAGAAAGGAAGTCCTGCACGGCATGTCGAGCCTGGACAAATACATTCTGCGCCAATGCGTCACCCCGCTGGCGATGATCCTGACGGCGGTGACGATGATCGTCTGGATGACGCAGAGCCTGCAGCGGGTGGAGATTATCGTCGAACATGGCGCCAGCATCGCGCTTTTCGGTTTTTTGAGCATTCTGATCATACCGAGCCTGCTTGCGGTCATTATTCCTTTTGCCCTTTTTGGCGCATGCGTTTACGCGCTTTATCGGCTGCACTCCGACAGCGAGATCGCCGTGATTTTCGCCGCCGGGGTCAGCCGTTGGCGCCTGGCTGCGCCCATCCTTGCGCTTACTTTTGTCGGCGCGCTCGCGACGCTTTACGTCAATGTCGACCTGATGCCGCGCAGCTACCGCGTGCTGAAACAGGAAGTTGCTGACATCCGCGCCGATGTGGCGAGTTCAGTTTTGCGCAGCGGCGAGTTCACGACGCTAATCGACGGTTTCACGATCTATATCGATGAAGCCCGTCCGGGCGGCCAGTTCGTCGGCCTGTTTGTGAATGATTACCGCGACCGCGAAGATCCGAAAGTATATATGGCCGAGCGCGCTGTTTTGACGGAGACGCCGGCCGGCCCCATTTTGTTCCTGCGCAACGGCAATATTCAGCGCTCTTCGGAGAACAGCGACGACATCAGCCTGCTCCGATTTGAAGAGGTCGCGCTGGATGTTTCGAGCTATCAGAACAATCGCGGCGAGCTCGTCCTTGAACTGACGGAACGCTATCCGGGGGAATTGCTCAATCCCGACATGTCCCATCCTTATGACAAAGCGAACGCCGGCAAGCTGATCGCCGAAGGCCATGCGCGTTTCGCCGGACCAATCTACGCTTTTTCTTATGTTCTGATCGGTTTGTTCGCCCTGATCGGAGGACCGTATAATCGTCGCGGCTATGTGCTGCGCATTGCGGCTGCGGGCGTCGCCATTTTCGCCATCCGGATCGCCGGGTTCGTTGCGCAAGGCCTGGTTGAGACAAGCGCGGCGTACTGGCTTTTGTACGCGATCCCGACTGCCGCCTGCTTGCTGTTTTCTTTGCTGCTGTTTGCGCCGAACCTTTTCCGTCTCGGCAACGCCCGCCAGCCTGCGCCCTCACAAGCGGCGGAGGCTGCATGAACGCGCCCGCTTTCACTCTCTTTCGCTATATCGCCATGCGCGCGCTGTTCGGCATCGGCGGGCTCCTCCTTATTCTGCTTTGTCTGATCCTGCTGATCGACCTGATCGAAAATCTGCGCTTCACCGGCAAGGTCGAAGACGCCGGCTTGCCCGTTGCGATCAGCCTCACGCTGCTTCGCGCGCCGGCGCTCGCCCAGACGCTGATCCCGTTTGTCTTTCTGTTCGGATCGATCTGGATGTTTTACCAGCTTAACAAGCGTTCTGAATTATCCGTCATGCGATCGGCGGGACTGTCGGTCTGGCGGGTGCTCGGACCGGCGGCGCTGATCGCTGCGCTGTCGGGATTGTTGATCATCACAATCGTTGATCCGGTCTCTTCGCAAATGCTGTCCTATGCGGAAACGCTGAAAAATCAGAAACAGGGAAAGACCCGGGATCTGGTGAAAGTATTTCGCGACGGCATCTGGCTGCGCCAGCGCAATGACGCGGCGCATGTTATTATCAACGCCCAAAGCCATGACCGCGCCCGCGGCGCGTTGGTCGAGGTGTCTGTCTGGCGCTTTTCTCCCGAAAGCGCATTTATCGAACGCATCGACGCGGACGAAGCTGTGCTCGCTGGCGCAACGATGGAGTTGCGCGGCGCGCGCATTACGGCGCCAAATGATGAATTGCGGCGCGCGCCTGTCTATGCGTTGCAGACAGAACTGACATCTGACGATTTGAACGAACGCG
Source organism: Pseudomonadota bacterium (assembly GCA_039180625.1). Lineage (GTDB taxonomy): Bacteria > Pseudomonadota > Alphaproteobacteria > Caulobacterales > Parvularculaceae > Hyphococcus. Next base: position 27,162 of record JBCDDE010000005.1, read on the forward strand.
TGCAGGCGCCGGAGACAATATCGATCTGGCGGCTGCCGCGTTTTATCGAGTTAGCCGAGACCGCAGGCCTTCCCACCGTGCGCTATCAGATCCGGTTCCATGATCTTTGCGCGACGCCGCTCAAACTGCTGGCGATGGTGCTGATCGCGGCGGCGTTCTCCATGCGGCCCATGCGCATGGGCGGGCAGTTGCAGCTGGTTGTTTTGTCCATTGGGGCCGGGTTCGCGCTTTATATCTTGTCGGAAATTTCAACTGCGCTTGGCGAGTCCGAGCTTGCGCCGGTCGCGCTCGCCGCCTGGGCGCCGGCCGTAATTGCAGCGCTCGCCGCGGGCTCTGTGCTGTTGCACCTCGAAGACGGCTAATAATAAGCAGTCAACAGCGCGCAGCGTCTGGACTGGCGGGCCGACCTCAATTAACCGTTACCGGGTTGTGTATTCTCTTTGTCGCGGACGCGCATGCGCGTTCGGGCGAGCGTGATTGGCAAGGAAACGTTTTGCGTCGCCATTTTTCCATAGCGCCTTTGTTGATCACAAGCTGCCTCTATAGCGGCGGCGAAGCCATTGCGAGCAGCGCGATTACGGTCACCGCCGTTCAGGACAGCGATCCGGCGCTGTTCGGCGTCGACGACGATATTGAAGAAACCGACGAGGTTCTGTTCGAAGCCGATACGGTCAGCCGCGATACGGAAGACGGACCGATCGTGGCGGAAGGCAATGTCCGCGCTTTTTTCGGCGAGCGATACCTGCACGCGGATCGGCTGACCTATAACCCGGCGACAGATGTTGTGACGGCGGAAGGCAATGTCTCCATCACCGACGCTGACCTGCAGACCGTATTCGCCGGACGGGTGGTCCTCTCGGGCGATTTGCGCGACGGCGTGGTTGAAAATTTCAGCGCGCTGCTTGAAGACAATGCCCGCATCGCAGCCGCCCGCGGGGTTCAGGAACAGGGCGCGCGCACCAAGCTTAATCGCGCCGTCTACACTGCCTGCAATGTCTGCAACAGCGACGGCGAAGCCAAGACGCCGACCTGGCGCATCAAGTCCCTTCGCGTGACGCGCGATCTTGAGCGCAAGGTCGTTCGTTTTCACCACGCCTTTTTCGAACTGAAGGGCGTTCCTATTCTGTATACGCCCTTTCTGCAGGGACCGGACCCGAGCGTTGAACGCCAATCGGGATTTCTGACCCCTCGGGTCGGCGCCTCCAGCCGCCAGGGATTTAATTTTGAGCTGCCGTATTATCTTGCAATCTCAAATTCCCAAGACGCAACATTTCACCCGCGCTTCACCTCTGAAGACGGCGTCCTGTGGCAGGGCGAATATCGGCTGCGCCGCAAGCGCGGTTATCACGTCCTTCAGGGCGGCGTCATTGATTTCGACAATACCGGACTGGGCGAAGACGATGACGACGACATTCCGCTGAACGAGGAGGACATTCCCGGCGTGCGCTGGCACTATTTCGGCCGCGGTTATGAAGAGTTCGGCAATAATTGGCGCGCCAGCTACGATATCGAGCGCGTCTCCGACGACATTTATTTGCGCGAATACAATATCGAGCGCAGGGGCGATTTGCGTCAGGAACTCGAACGCGGACGCACCAACCAGCTTCGCTCCAACGCCCGGCTGGCGCGCGCGACGTCCAATTCGCGCCTGACGATCGACACCTATCTTTTTCAGGGATTGCTGCCGGGCGACGACGCCTCAACCACGCCTTATATCCTGCCTCTGATTAATTTCGATCGCCGGCTTGGACGTTTTGGCGGCGGCGAGTTCACCGTCACCGGCAACCTCGCGTCAATCTATCGGATTGAAGGCATCGACTCGCAGCGCTTTACGGCTGCTGCAAACTGGGGACGCGATCTCATTACGCCCGGCGGTCATCGGTTTCAGCTCTTTGCCGAGTTACGCGCGGACGCCTATTATTTTCAGGACCTGGATGAGGGAACAGAAACTCTGCCCGGGATCGAAGGGGCTGATTCGCGTTTCGAAGGGCGCCTCGCGCCAACTGTCGGCATTGAGTGGTCTTATCCGCTGACGCGCGATTTCTTTGGCGGACGGCTTGTTCTCGAGCCTCGGGTGCAATTGCTCGCCAGCCCCACAAGCCAGAACGAAGACATCATCAATGAAGACTCGCAATCGATTGAATTCGACTATGCGGGTCTTTTTGAATTCAATAAGTCGACCGGGTTTGACTCGTTCGAAGACGGTCAGCGCGCCAATTTCGGTTTCGCCGCAAACGCAGACTGGGCGAACGGCGTCACGCTCGAAGCCGCTGTCGGGCGCCAGTATCGCCTGCAGGAAACCGACGCCTTTGACTTTATCCCCGACAGCGTCGACCCGGACGATGTCCTTGAGTTTACAGCCGGTCTGGGCGACACGGCTTCTGACATCGTCGGCAATCTGAACTTTCGCTACCGCAATCATTTCGGGTTCGAGAACCGGTTTCGCATTAATACGGAAGAACCGGACGTGGCGCGCGCGGAATCGATGGCGTTTTTCAGGGCTGGACCCGTCCGCGGCAACGTCACCTATGTGCGCTTGAGCGAAGAAAACGCCGCGGCCAATTTGATCAAGCGGGAAGAATTGACCGCCGGCGGACGGGTCAGCTTTACGCGCAATTGGTACGCCGGCGGCGCCTGGCGGCTTGACCTTGTGAACAACACCACCATTCGTCAGGATTTTACGGTGGGATATCAGGACGAATGCTCGACGTTCGCCGTCACTTACCGCCGCGACCGGACCAGCACCGACAACCTGGAGCCGGACAACGCCTTTCTTTTAACCTTCTCGTTGAGATCGCTGGTGCAATAGATTTGCGGCGGCGCGGCCGGCAAGCAGGTTCAACCCCGTCACGATGGTGTTGCGCCAGCCGCAAATTCGCCTATTTTTCCGGCTTTAACGCCAGCAGTCGGGCAAAACCATATAAGGCCGCGCTGACAGCAATGGCCGGCAAACAGTAGAACGGTATGACTTTTAAAAGAAATTCAATAGCCTTTTCAGTCATTTGCACGACTTTTTTAAGTCTTGGCGCAGCCTTGGCGCAGACGCCTCCGCCCGCGCCGCCGGCGCAGGACGCCGAAGCGCGCGCCGCCGCTGACCAGGTTATTGCGCGCTCTGGCGTGCCGAGCGAGTCCGTTGCTGCCGTCGTGAACGACGCCGTCATCACCACATATGACGTGCGCCAGCGCATGATTTTGGCCTTGATATCTTCAGGCGGCCGGATCCCGACCGACGCCCTGCCCCAGCTTCAGCAGCAAGTGCTGAACGAGTTGATTCAGGATCAGTTGAAGCTTCAGGAAACCAAAAAATTCGAGATGGAATTTTCTGACCGGGATTTCCGCGAGGAGCTTGGCGCCATGGCCGGGCAATTCCGCCTCAATCCGGAAGACCTTTTGGAAGTTCTGGCGCAATCGGGCATTTCGGAAGGCGCCCTGCGTCAGCAGATTCAAGCGGGCATGTTATGGCCGGAACTTGTGCAGGGCCGTTACCGCGACCGCGTCCGGGTGAGCGAACGCGAAGTGGAAGACACGCTCGACCGCATGCGCGAGGAAGTGGACCTTGAGCAGTTTCTGGTTTCAGAAATCTGTATTCCCGTTGATGATCCTTCCCGCGCACAGCAATATTACGAAGGCGGACTGCAACTGATCGAACAGATGCGCCGCGGCGTTCCGTTCACTGTTGTGGCGCAGCAATATTCCGCGTGCACCACCGCCGCTGTCGGCGGCGATGTGGGCTGGGTGCGCGCCGGAGAATTGCCGCCGGAGCTCGACAACGCGATCCGCGAATTGCCGACCGGCGCTGTTACAAACCCAATTCCGTCAGAAGGCGCCTTCATGATCCTGGCCGTGCGAGACAAGCGCGAAGCGGTGGTTGCCGGCGAGCCCACATTCACGCTTGCCTACGCATCCGCCCCGGAAGCGGTCGGCGAGAACACGGCGCGGCTCGCATTTGAAAAATTGTCCGACGCCGACGCCTGCTCGGCGCGGAACCTGCGCATCGATCTCGGCAAGGATATCGGCTTTGCGCTTCTGGAGAATGTCACGCTGGATAAGCTTGATCCGCGCTTTTCGCGTTTCGTTGAAGATTTGAGCCGCGGCGATTCAATGCCCGTGATCAATGCTGACGGCGCCTATCACGGCGCTTATGTCTGCGATAAGGATGAAGGTCTCGGCCTGCCCTCGCGCGATACGCTGGAAAGTCGGATTCTGCAGCGCCAGCTTTCAAGGATCAGCCAGCAATATCTGCGCGACCTTGAGCGACGCTCAGCCATTGATATTCGACTGAAAGAACAGCTCGATCTTAATCTGAACGGGTAACGGCCCATGGCCGCGCCATTCAAGCCGCTTGCGCTCACCATGGGCGAGCCCGGCGGCGTCGGCCCCGAAATTGCGAACAAAGCCTGGCGGACGCTGCGCGCCGACGGACCGGTATTTTTCGTGATTGGCGATCCGCATGTTTTCGACGTCAACGACGCTTCTATAGAGCGCATCGAAACGCCGGAAGAAGCAAGAACGGTTTTCCCGCGCGCCCTGCCGGTCATTGCCGACACGCAAACGCTTCAAACAAAGCCCGGCGTCGCGGCCCCGGAGACGGCAAACGCCGTCATTCGTTCGATCGAGCAGGCGGTTGCCATCGTTCTGGGCGGGCGCGCCAGCGGCGTTGTTACGAATCCGGTTCAAAAGTCCGCACTTTACGCAGCTGGATTTTCTTTTCCGGGGCATACGGAATTTCTGGAGGCGCTTACCACCGATGCGCCGATGCCTGATCACAGAACGCGCGGCGCTGTGATGATGCTCGCTGGACCCGATCTGCGCACGGTTCCGGTGACCATCCATCAATCGGTGCGTGACGCGGTTGCGACCCTTTCGCCGGACGTTATTGTCCGCACCGCGACGATTACGGCCGAAGCCTTGCGCCATGACTTCGCCATCGCCGCGCCGCGCCTTGCGATTTCCGGCCTCAATCCCCATGCGGGCGAAGGCGGCGCGCTCGGCGCCGAAGACGAAATGATCATTGCGCCGGCTGTCGACAAACTCCGCGCCGCAGGTCTCGATGCGAAGGGGCCCCTGCCCGCGGACACGATGTTTCATGCGGAAGCGCGCGCGCATTATGACGCTGCTTTATGCATGCTTCACGATCAGGCGCTGATCCCGGCGAAGACGCTCGCCTTTCATGATGCGGTCAATGTCACCCTCGGCCTGCCGATCATTCGAACCTCGCCGGATCACGGCGTCGCGCTCGACATCGCCGGCAAAGGCGTTGCCCGCGCCGACAGCCTGGTCGCCGCAATTCGCCTCGCCGCTGATATGGCCGCACGGCGCGTCGCCCCTTCCGATGACTGACGATTTGCCGCCGCTGCGCGAGGTCATCGAAGATTTCGGCCTCGGCGCCAAAAAATCGCTTGGCCAGCATTTTCTCCTTGACCTCAACATCACCGCGAAGATCGCCCGCGCCGCAGAAATCGAGCCCGGCGACCGGGTCCTCGAGGTCGGGCCGGGACCGGGCGGGCTGACACGGGCGTTGTTGGCGGCCGGCGCGGAGGTTTTTGCAATTGAACGCGACGCCCGCTGCATTGCCGCGCTTGAAGACGTTGCAGGCGCTTACCCCCATAAACTCCATCTTATGGAGACAGATGCTCTGTCAGCGGATGAAGCTTCGATCCTCGGCGCAGCGGCGCCGGTCAAGATCGTCTCCAATCTGCCCTACAACATCTCGACCGAGCTGTTGATCAAATGGCTTCGCGCTGGCCCGACCCTCTGGCGGTCGATGGCGCTGATGTTCCAGAAGGAAGTCGCCGACCGCATTCTTGCGGCGCCCGGATCAAAAACTTACGGCCGGCTGTCCGTTATCGCACAGGCGGCGTCAACGCCGTCGAAAGCCTTCGATTTGCCGGCGCGCGCATTCACCCCGCCGCCGAAGGTCGCTTCAACGGTTGTGACGTTTCTCCCGCCCGCAACGCCGCCTGAAAGGCTTTCCGAACTGGAGCGGGTCACCGCCGCCGCCTTCGGTCAGCGCCGGAAAATGCTTCGCTCGTCTCTTAAAAAACTGTTCGGTGATGGGCTGGATGATGCGCTTGCGCAGGCGGATCTACAGCCGACCATGCGCGCAGAAAATGTTGATGTTGCCGAGTTTCTGGTATTGGCTAGAGCGCTTTCCAAATTGCCAGCGGATTAAGCTTGCGCAAACCCCAGCGCCTTCAGCTTTTTCTTCGACCGAGACGCAACTGACTTGCGCTTGTCCGCCGCCAGACGCTGCAGGCGCGGCTTGATCCATTTTTTCAATGGCCCATCGTCAACCGCCCATGAGGCCAGCGTTTCAATGGTCGCATTGAGCACGATCCAGTCGTCATGGTTGTCGAGATTTCGTTTCATAATCTTCAAGGCGCCGGTGCGTTGCGCTTTCGTCATATCGCCGGCAAGCCGGTCAAAAAGCTGCGCCAGCGTCCATTGCGCGGAGGGCTGATCGAGATTTCCAATCTCATCGATAAAGCGGTCAATATACGGAACAAGCAGATCATGACGTTCCGCCTCAACACGTTTCATCGCGTTCGAGACGCGCAGGCGCACCACAGCGTCATCACTCCGGTAGCAACGGAAAAGCTCCTCGAAACGGTCAGGCTTGGCGAGCACAGTTTCGACAACCTCAATGGTTCGCCCGAGCGAATTCGGATGTCCGCCCGTTAACATGTCTTCAAAGGGTTCAGCGGTTTTCGGCATCGATCAACACCGCAACAAGCAAAGCGGTTTCCGTCCCGCGATTAATCCAGGCGTGATTCGTTGCGCGCTGAATAACCACATCGCCGGGCTTCAATGACTGCGGCTCGCCGTCGTCAAGCAGGAGATCGACCGCGCCTTTCACGAGGATGATAACATCAAGCGTTGTCGTCTTGTGCATCATCGGATGGCGCGCAGTATCAACCCGCGCTTCAGCCGCGCCGACAGCGGCGAACGCAAAAGCCGCCGCGGCTTCAAGCTCGTCTGGCGACTTCGCGGGGTCTTCAGGCGCTACCGTGAACCAGCGTATCTTGACGGCGCCTGCGTCGGGCTCCAGCCGCAAATCCGCATCTTTCAGGCGATCTGTTGCATCGAGCAATTCGCCTGCCGCCAAAGGCGCAGACCAGATTTCCGCGAGCCCAGCCTCCTCGACGGCGATCAACTTTGCGGCTTCTGCGTCGATCAAAATCCGTGAACGCCCGTTTTCGTCATTGTCGGTGACAATTCGGCGAAGCGCGCTCCACTCCATGCTTATTCGCTCTCAAACCGATAGGGCGCCGGGCCGGCGAGATTGTCGAGCACGGAACGCGCATCATAAACTTCGCCGCTATCAGGACGCTCGCCAACGCCCATCAAGACTTCAAGGCGGGCAGTGAAAAAATCCTGCGCGCCGACACGGCCGAAATTGCCGCCGACGCCAACACCGACCCCGGAACGCCGTCCCACATTGCCGCCGCCGACGCCGGCGCCAAGGGACACCCCGCCGCGCTCTTCGCCGGAGAGAGACCGGTCCGCGACGCGGAACCAGTCATACCCGTCCGCAACGGCGAGTTCAGCGGCGCGGCGCAACGCATAATCCTCGACAAGTTCAGGCGGCATGCCGCCGGAGCCGCGATAGGTGATGCGATAGCGCCCCGCTTCGATACGTTGTTCAGCATAGCCGAACCCTTTTTCATTGGCTGCGCCATATTCTGCGGGCCCGGTCGCCGCGCAGGCGGCGAGAAACAAAGCAGCGGCAAAAACAACAAAACGCATCGTTCAAACTCCGGTTTCAATTTCTAAACAGCCTATCACTTGTTGCGCGCTTGGCAAAAATGAACGCCTGACTTTCTCAAGGCGCATATGTTTTGTTTTCGAACCCCTCGCGCAGTTTGAATTTCTGAATTTTGCCGGAACCGGTGAGCGGCCATTCATCGACCCAGATCCAGAAGGCCGGCGTCTTTTGCGGGCTCAACCGCTCACGGATGAAAGCTTTCAGATCCGCGTCGCTTGGACGCTCACCGGGACAGGCGCGCATGAAACAGGCGACCTGTTCGCCCCATTTTTCGTCCGGCACGCCGACCACCGCGACCTCGCCGACGGCGTCATGTTCCAGCATGGCGTTTTCGATTTCAGCCGGGAACAGGTTCTCCCCGCCGCGAATGATCATCTCTTTGACGCGGCCGGTGATTTTGACATAGCCGCGCGCATCCATGCGGCCGAGATCGCCGGTATGCAGCCAGCCGTCGGCGTCGATGGCCGCCTTTGTCGCTTCCGGGTTATCGTTATAGCCGGTCATCACGAGATAGCCGCGGCAGCAGATTTCGCCCTGTGCGCCGACAGGCGCGGCTTCGTTTGTTTGCGGATCGCGGATCGAAACCTCCGTATACGGTAATGGCTGACCGATCGTCTGGGTCAAATCTTCCAGACTGTCGTCAAACCAGGCCTGCGTAATCACCGGCGAAGATTCGGTTTGGCCATAGATAATCTGGATCGGCGCACCGAGGACGGACTGAGCCTTCTTGCACAGCTCCGGCGCCACCATGGAGCCGCCGGACATGATGCGCTCGACAGAGCTGACATCGGCGCCGGTTTTTTCCGCAGCGTCGATGAGCGCCACCAGCATGGTCGGCACGCCGAGAATGAACTTCGCCCGCTCGCGCTCAATGACCTTGATGATCATTTCCGGATCGAACATCGGCGCCAGCATCATCGTCGCGCCGACGCCAAACCCGCCTAGCACCAGTATGGCGCAGCCTGTGGTGTGAAATAGCGGCATGTGATGAACCAGAACGTCCCCTTGCGCCACGCCTCCGCGAGTCAGCGTATCAACGCCATTGCGGACCAGCCCATTGTGATGGAGAAGCGCGCCTTTCGGAAAACCGGTCGTGCCTGACGTATACTGAATTTGCACCGGATCATGAGGTTTCGGGTCGCGCAAGCCGCCCATCTCATCGCCGGCGAAAAGCGCATCATGGTCGCTCAGCAATATGCGATGGCGGATCGCCGGGATTTCGTCGCAGACCGCATCGGCGATCTCCTGCATCGGATTGCCGCGAAAATCTGCGACGTAATAAATCGCCTCGGATCGGGACTGCTCCAGAACGTATTTCAGCTCGCGCTTCTGATACGCCGGATTGACGGTGACGAGGGTGACGCCGGCGAGTCCGCAGGCCAGTTCAAGCAATACCCATTCGGGAACATTGTTGGCGTAGACGGCGATGCGCGCGCCTTCCTCATGGCGGGTCGCCAGCGCCCGGGCGAGGCGCTCCGTATCGGCCAAAAGCTCTGCATACGTCCAGCTTCGCCCCACTGCGCCGTCATAGCCAAGCTCTTTCAGGGCCGCGAGATCCGGGTGGCGCGCCGCCGCTTCGCGCAGCATGGCGCCGATGGTGACCGGCGCAGGCGGCTCGCCGCCCTGGGCGGGGAAATAGGACTGCGTTAGATTGACATCATACATGGCGAACCTCCCGGTTTATTTTTTCATTAAGCCTAACATCTCCGGCGCCCCTGAGCCAAAGCCGCAGAAGCGCCTTGGCAGCGCCTGAATGTCGCCCGGTTCGCCGGCCAAAAGGCTGCGCAACATCGGCGGGAGAGAGTGATGCGCTGCAACAAGAAAGACCCTGACCTTTATGACCTCATCGTTATCGGAGCCAGTTTTGCCGGGCTAATCGCGGCCAGGACGGCGGCCCATCGCGGGCTCAGGGTCGCCGTGATCGACGCCAAGAAAGAGCCCGGGGCGCGGGTGCGCACAACCGGCATTCTGGTCAAGGAGGCGGTTGCGGAATGCGACATCCCCGCAGCGCTCACCCGCAAAATTCCGGGCGTTCGCCTCTATGCCCCAAACCATGCGTTTACGGATCTTTTTGCGCCGGGCTATTACTTTCTCGCGACCGATACGCCGGCGATCATGCGCTGGCTTGCCCGCGAGGCGGCCCGCGCCGGCGCCGACCTTCTCTTCGGCCAGCGCTTTGAAGACGCAACGCTTGCGGACGATCTCGTCCATATCCACGGAACGGGCCTGAAAGCGCGCTATCTGCTTGGCGCGGACGGCGCGAAATCGCGGGTCGCGCAAAGCTTCGGTCTCGGCCGCAATACGGAATTTCTGATCGGCATGGAAACCGAATTTGAGGAAAGTCCCACCGTCGATCCGGATTTCCTCCATTGTTTCGTCGATTCGGCCCATGCGCCCGGCTATCTCGGCTGGGTCGTGCCCGGCGTTGGCCTGACGCAAGCGGGGCTCGCCGTCTCGGACGGGCCCTTAGGACAAAAGCGAAAACCGAACTTCGACGCTTTCCTGAAAAGCGTCGATCACCATTTTGCGCTTTGGAATTGCGAGGTTAAAGCCAAACGCTCCGGACCCATCCCCTGCGGCGGGCTTGTGCATCCCTTATCAACACGGCGCGTGCTGTTGACCGGCGACGCAGCGGGCCTTGTCTCGCCGCTCACCGCCGGAGGCATCCGGCTTGCCTTTCAATACGGCAGGCGCGCCGGCGCCGTGATCTCCGAATATTTGCAGGACGGCGGCGCCGAGCCCGGCGCGGTCATGGCGCGGGAATATCCGCGCTTCGGCCTCAAAACATGGATGCGCCGGGCCTGGTCCGCCGCCCCGCCCAACGCGCTTCTGAACGCAACGCTTTTCACCCCGCCCATGCGCGCGCTCGCGCAATGGATTTATTTCCAGAAACGCGGCGGCGGCGCACTAATTTCGCGCGAGCAGGACAGGCGTTTTTCATCCATAGGGCGGTAATTGGACCGGAATCCTGCTTTCGGTGCAAACATATCCACCCCCTTCGGAAATGACGTATGATGCCGCCATGTACGAGTTCAGGACAAAATCGTTCGCCGGTTCACGTCTCGATCGGCGTCAGAAGTTGCGGCCCGTCGCTGCGCGGCGAGCCGACCGCTTTGGAGACAGCGACCGCACGCCAGGTTTCCGCCGGCGCAGGGCGCAACATCTCTGCGACAAGGGCGCCGTCGCGTTCATCGGCGCCGAGCCAGTCCGCATAACGCTCTTTTGCAATGACAACCGGCTCGCGCGGATAGAGAGACTTCAGGTCCGCTCCGGAGGCGACGGTGATGATCGCCGCCGTATCCGCTTCCCCGCCGTCAGGGCCGATCGCGGTTTCCCAGACGCCGGCGAAGGCAAAAACCTCGCCGCAGGAAATCCCATAGGGCTGCTTGCCCTCGCCCTGCTTTTTCCATTCGTAAAATCCGTCCGCCGGGATCAAGCAACGCCGGCGCTTGAACGCATTGCGGAAGGTCGGCTTCTCCGCGACCGTCTCGCCGCGGGCGTTGATCAGCGGCTTCGCGCCAAGGCGCTGCAGATAGTCGCCCTTCGCCCATTCGGGGATAAAGCCCCAGCGAACCAGCGCATATTCCGCCTCGCGCCGGTCATTATGACGGATCACCGCAATTGGCTGGGTCGGCGCCACATTGTAGCGCGGCGGAAAATTGTCCCGCACATCAACGCCGAAATGGCCGGAAACGCCGGCCGGCGTCGACGTCAGATAAAATCGCCCGCACATTTTCAGACCATAGCCGCATCATGAGCATGAAGGAAACCATTCGCGTCGGGGTCGGCGCCGTTGTGTTCAAAGGCGATGAAGTCTTGCTCGTCAAGCGCGGCCGACCGCCCTTTAAAGGGCACTGGTCGATCCCCGGCGGCGGACTTCACTACGGCGAACGTCTGGAAGACGGCATCGCCCGGGAGGTTCGCGAAGAGACCGGCGTTGAGATTGAGATGCTCGGACTTATCAGCGTCTTTGAAGCGCTGCCCGAAGACACAGGCCAGCTCGGCCACACAATAATGGTCGATTACGCCGCAGAATGGCGCGCGGGCGACGTCATCGCCGGCGACGATGCGGCGGAAGCGGCGTTCGTCCCGATCGCGGAAGCCCGAGATCGCCTGGAATGGGATGAAACACGACGGGCGCTCGCCATGGCGCTGGGCATGAGAACGCCCATGGAGACTTCGTAATGTCGGCAAACCGCCTTACTCATGCTCAATTGAGCGCCGAGAAACCGAGGCCATGATGACTGTCCGAAAGATCCTTCCAGGCTGCGCATGGGCTGTTTTGGGCCTGTGCCTGTTCGCAAGTCCCGCGCTCGCCCAGACCGCCGCCGATTATCGTCAGCGTCAACAGGATCTTGTAGAATTGGCCTCTGTGTTCGGCGAGCTGCATCACATCCGCCGGCTCTGCGAGCCGCGCTTTGAAGGCGATGTCTGGCGCGAACGCATGAAAAAACTTGTCGAACTGGAGCAGCCCCAATTCGAGGCGCGCGAAGAGATGGTCAAAAAATTTAACGCCGCCTATCGGTCAGCCGGCAATCGCTTTCTGAATTGCGACCGGCGCGCCCGCGATTACGCTGCAAAGCGCGCCCTCTTCGGCGAAAGCATCATCGCCCGGCTGAGCGTACCGCTTGAGAACGCGCTTGATACGGAAAGTCAGTTTACGGTCGAAGAACAGAGCCGCGGGGGCCCCGCCAATCTGACAGATCTCGATTGATGCGACGCTCTATTAATTTCATGGTTTGCACCGTAATTATGGCGCTTTCTGCAATTGACAACTAATCGTTCGCGGCGCCGACGAAACGCCAGTTTAGCTCGCCGCCCGCATGAAACGGAACCACGCTGAGGTCGCCTGCGCCAATATGATCAGGAACATCGCTAGGGCGCCTTTCCAGAACAATGCGGGCGTCATTCAACGCCAATCCGTAAAACCGCGGCCCATGCTCTGCGGCAAACGCTTCAAACTTGTCGAGGGCGCCTTCTTCTTCAAAAATCTTGGCGTAGCTCTCTATGGCGAAGGGCGCATTGAAGACGCCCGCGCAGCCGCAGGCTGTTTCTTTTGCGGTAACATCATGGGGCGCAGAGTCCGTACCCAGAAAGAATTTTGGCGAACCGGAGGTCGCCGCTTGCCGCAAGGCGAGCCGATGCTGTTCGCGCTTGGCGACAGGCAGGCAGTAATAATGCGGCCGGATGCCGCCTTCGAACATGGCGTTGCGATTGAACTCAAGATGATGGGGGGTGATGGTCGCGCCAATGCGCGCATCGCTTTCCATCACAAACGAAACCGCATCGGCTGTCGTGATGTGCTCAAAAACGATCTTCAGGTCCGGAAAGTCTTTTCTGATCCGGGTGAGAATCCGGTCGATAAACACCGCTTCCCGGTCGAAAATATCAATCTCAGCGTCGGTCACTTCGCCATGGACAAGCAGCGGCATGTCGATACGCTGCATTGCTTCCAACACCGGGTAAATATTGACGATATCGGTGACGCCATGGCTCGAATTGGTCGTCGCATTCGCCGGATAAAGTTTGCAGGCGGCGAAGACGCCGATCTCGAAGCCGTCTTTTACAATCGCAGCGTCAAGGTCATCGGTAAGATAGCAGGTCATGAGCGGCGTAAACTCGAGCGCATCATCCGCGGCATCCAGAATGCGCTGGCGGTAGGCCGAGGCGCTTTCAACAGTGGTTACAGGCGGCGCCAGATTGGGCATGACAATCGCGCGGGCGAACTGGCGCGCCGTATAATCGACGACCGCCTTCAGCATAGGCCCGTCGCGCAGGTGGACATGCCAGTCATCGGGACGGCGGATGACCAACCGGTCTGGCGCAGCGTTCTCGTTAGGTTTTTTCATCGCCGCTTCTTACGCCGCCGCGAGCGCGGTTTGCAAATCAACGGTTTCGCCCTACATGGCGCGCCATGACTGATCATACTGTTTCCCGCCTCGACCGCACTGTCCTGAGACTGACCGGCGCGGATGTGCGCAGCTTTCTGCAAGGCATTGTCACCCAGAATATCGATGCTGTTGAGGACGGCGCTGCTGTTTTCTCTGCGCTGCTGACCCCGCAGGGGAAAATTCTTTTCGACTTTTTTATCGTCGACGCCGGCGACGCGTTGCTGATCGACTGCGATGCAGGCGCAGCGGATGCGTTCAGCAAGCGACTGAGACTTTACAAATTGCGGGCTGACGTCAGCATTGAGAAAATGGAAACGGTCGGCGTCATTGCATCGGCGACCAGACCTGAAGGTCTCTGCCTCGCCGCCTTCGAGGACCCGCGATCGCCGGCCCTGGGCTGGCGCGCCCTCATGGAAGACGAAGCCGGCGGCGACGCCAGCGCTTATCACAATCGCCGGATCGCCATGGGCGCGCCGGAGCTTGGCGCGGACTTCAGCGCGGAGGACGTCTTCCCGCTCGACGTCAATTACGACCTCCTGAACGGCGTTGATTACAAAAAGGGCTGCTTTGTCGGCCAGGAAGTCGCCAGCCGGATGAAACGCAAGGGCGAGGTGCGTAAACGGACCATCATCGCCGAGTTCGACGGTCCGGCGCCGCAAAAGGCGGCCCCGGTCGTCGCCGATGGCTCGACCCTCGGCGAAATCATGTCAGTCGCAGACGGCAAGGCCCTCGCCCTCATCCGCATGGATCGCTGGAAAACAGCCGCTGACAAAGGCGCCCCAATCGAATGCGACGGCGCCGCGCTGCGTCTCGTTCTTCCTGAATATCTTGAACAGAACTAGGATAGGGCTTTTCTAGCGAGGAAACTTCTGATGTCCCCCACCGCTGTCGCACTGCTTGGTTTTGTTGCGTGGACCTTGTTGATTCTCATGTCCCTTGGCGCGTTTCGCTCCGCTATTGTTATGAACGGCAAACGCGCCGCCAACTCCTTCAATCCGTCCGGCGCGGATCTGGAAGGGTTCGGCCAGCGCCTTACCCGTGTTCACGCGAACTGTTATGAGAGCCTGCCGATCGCCGGCGCCGTCTTGCTTTACGCCATTGCGACAAACCAAACCGCCTTGACCGACCCCCTCGCTTACCTGTTTTTAGCTGCGCGAATCGCACAATCGGCTGTGCATATGATCTCAACCAGCAATCTCTTTGTTTTCATCCGATTTGGTTTCTTCGGCGTTCAGCTCGCTGTGCTTTCCTGGTGGCTTGTGAAACTTTCAGGACTTGTTTGACATGCCCCTGCCTTGCCTGTGGGCTCCTGAAAACGATGCGTTTTACCGTCAGTATCATGACGAGGAGTGGGGCGTGCCGGAGTATGATGACCGCGCCCTTTTCGAAAAGCTTGTTCTTGACGGGTTCCAGGCGGGTCTTTCCTGGCGTACGATCCTTTATAAGCGAGAGAATTTTCGCCGCGCCTTTAACGGGTTCAATCCGGCGAAAATTGCCCGATACAAGCCGGCCAAAATCGACAAACTCCTGAAAGACGAAGGCATCATTCGTTCGAAAACCAAAATCGCCGCAACAATCGGCAATGCGCAAAGCTGGCTGGAAATTATGGAAAAAGGACCCGGCTCGTTTTCCGGTTATTTGTGGGATTTTGTTGACGGCAAGCCTGTCGTCAATCAATGGGACGATTATCGCGAGGCGCCGACTAAGTCCGCCGCCAGCGAGGCGATGTCGAAAGATTTAAAAAAACGCGGCTTTAAGTTTTGCGGGCCTGTGATCGTCTACGCGTTCATGCAGGCGGTCGGCATGGTCAATGACCACGAGAGAAACTGCCCTCGCTGGAAGGCCGTGCAAAAGCTGGCGCGGTAACAAATACGAGAGTTGCGTGGCCGCGCCGATAGGCGCACATTATCACATAAAGCGATCTGCGAAATCCGCCTTGTATGCCACGGAGTACAGACTTGGCCGACACGAGAATTATTGCAACGGGGCTTTATACGCCTCCAAATGTCATTTCTAACGACGATCTTGTTGCGTCATTCAACCAATATGTGGACGAATACAACAACAGCCGCGCCAGCGAGATTGAAAGCGGCGCGCTCGAGCCGCTGCAGAAATCGTCCGCTGAGTTCATAGAGAAGGCGTCCGGCATCAAATCGCGCTACGTTATTGATCGCGACGGCATTCTCGACACGACGCGAATGTCGCCCCGCATTGAGGCGCGGCCGAACGAGAAGCTCTCCGTTCTTGCCGAAATCGCCGTGATCGCCGCACGCGACGCCCTGAAAGCCGCCGATCTCAAAGCGGACGACATAGACGGGGTCATCTGCGCCGCATCGAACATGCAGCGCGGCTACCCGGCAATGGCGGTGGAAATTCAGGACGCGCTCGGCGTTGACGGGTACGGATTTGATATGAACGTCGCCTGCGCCTCTGCCGCTTTCGGCATCGAGACGGCCGTCGGTCTCATTCGCGCCGGCGCGCGCCGCATTCTGATGGTCAATCCGGAGATCTGCACGGCGCATTTGAATTTCAGGGATCGGGACAGCCATTTCATTTTTGGCGACGTCGCCACCGCTGTCATCATTGAGCGCGCCGACGGTGCGCCGACCGGCGAGGCATGGGACATCCTCGGCACACAGCTGAAAACGAAATTCTCCAACAACATCCGCAATAATTTCGGTTTTATGAACCACTGCGAACTCAGCACAGACGAAAGCGCGGACCGGCAGAGCGATCCCCATACGGATAAACTCTTCATTCAGGAAGGCCGCAAGGTTTTCAAGGAAGTGGTGCCGATGGTCAGCGATATGATCAACAAGCACCTGGAAGCGACAAATGTTTCAGCAACGGATGTGAAGCGCTTCTGGCTGCATCAGGCCAACCTCGCCATGAATGAGTTTATCGCCCGCAAAGTGCTTGGCCGCGATGCGACCCGCGAGGAAGCGCCGGTCGTCCTGGACGAATACGCCAACACCTCCTCAGCGGGATCGATCATTGCGTTTCACAAACATCGCAGCGACATCGACGTCGGCGAGACCGGCGTTATCTGCGGCTTTGGGGCCGGCTATTCCGCCGGTTCCGTCATCGTCAAGCGCGCCGCGTGACGGATCGGGGTCTCCGCATCAATCGCCGGGAGTGCGGGCAAGTTGCGCTCGCAGGGCGAAATGGACCATAGCTCACCGCCATGACCAATCATTTGCATAAAGGCGATCTGCCGGACGGGCTTGATTTCGGCGCATCCGTCGCCGTCGACAGCGAAACCATGGGGCTGAACCCGCACAGGGACGCGCTCTGCGTCGTTCAGTTGTCGTCTGGCGACGGCGACGCTCACCTCGTCCAGCTGGATCGCTCCGGCTATGATGCGCCGAACCTGAAAGCCCTTCTCGGCGACCCGGCGACTTTGAAAATCTTCCACTTCGCTCGGTTTGACGTTGCGGCGTTCCAGCACTGGCTGGGCGTTGAAACAACGCCGATTTACTGCACGAAAATCGCCTCCCGATTGTGCAGGACCTATACCGACCGCCACGGGCTGAAAGACCTTTCCCGCGAATTGATTGGCGTTGAAATGTCCAAACAGCAGCAATCCTCGGACTGGGGCGCCGACAGCCTGTCGCCGGCGCAAATCGAGTACGCCGCGTCTGACGTTCTTCATCTCCACGCCTTGAAAGAGAAGCTCGATCCGATGCTCGAGCGCGAAGGCAGAACAGAGATTGCCCAGGCCTGTTTTGAGTTCCTGCCGACGCGCGCCCGGCTCGATCTCGTCGGTTGGCCGGAAATTGACATTTTCGCCCATTCCTGAGCCCGATCCGCAGGAATTGGTCGTTTATATGGCCCAGGTTGCTTAACTTTCGCGCCATTCCAACTATATGGAGATGTATAAATTTATAAAAAACCGGGCGCTTTCACGCGCCCCGCGCGCCGGCGCCAAATGATGACGCCGATAACGACAATGGCGATCGACACGCCGATTGAACTAACGACGAGGCCATGAGCCAGACTTCATCTTCTCCAGCGCCGGAACGCGGCAAATCAGTCAAGGGCGCCGCTGCGCTGACCAGCATTGATTTCAAAACCCGCACCACAGGCGCAGAGGCCGAAGCGCGCTCGCGCCTGGTGCGGCGCTTGCGGGTCGCTTTGCCGATACTTGCAGCTATTCTGATTGTCGCTTTTATCATCAACACGCGCTCCAATTCCGTCGATCAGGCGTTTCTTGACGATTTTAAAACGATCACCGCCGCCACCGAAGAATTGCGTATGGCCAACCCGCGCTTCGCCGGCAAGGACGATGACGGCAAGCCATTTGAAATCACTGCTGACGCGGCGATGCAAAACCCCGCAGAGAAAGATATTGTGGCGCTAGAGTCTCCGCGCGCAGTGCAAGGCGGCGATGACACCGAATCGGTCGTCTCAGCGCAATCGGGGCTTTATCGGTCTGAGGAAAATATACTTGAGTTAAGCGACGACGTAACGCTTGAGCATGAGCTTGGCGCCAACACGTATATCCTGCGGTCGCCGAAGGCGACGGTTTCGATCAAGGATCAGGTTGTCACAAGCGACGCCGGCGTCGGCGCCGTCGGCCCTGACGGCGGCGCGCTGAAGGCCGACCGGATGAAGGCTTACCGCGCGGACGGGCGCGTCGTCTTTGAAGGCAATGTCAGTATGCGAATATATCCAAAAAAAGACAGCGACGGCGCCGCTGTGCTGCCTGCGCTGCGGGACGGCGACAGCAAAGACGAAGCTGAAAACGAGGGGAACGAAGAATGAAAATCATAACTGCACTTGCGATCGCCGCAACGACGGCTGCCCTGGCCTCGCCGGCTGACGCGCAGCTTACCGCATCCAGCAATGCGCCGATCGACATTACCGGCGACACCGCTGAATTCACCGATAATGTCGCAATCTGGTCCGGCAATGTGCGGGTGGTCCAGGAAGACGCCATTCTGACAACCGACCGGCTGGAGGCGGAGATCACCGAAGACGGCGATTTTGACCAGATTACCGCCATCGGCTCGGTTCGGTATTCCAACGGCAAAGAAGCAATTACCGGAAAACGCGCGGTTTTCGACAATGTCGCCGGGACAATCATGATTTCGGAGAATGTGATCGTGACCCAGGGCAAGCAGGTCATGTCGGCGGGGGCCGTCACCTATTGGATAGAAACCGGTAAGGTTAAATTTACTCCTGCGCCGGGCCAGCGAATCCGCGGTGTATTTTACACGGAGAGCGATGAACAATCTTAATCGTTAAAATTCGAATTTCACCGAACCTTAAAGAGAAGCCCCCTAAATGAGTACTGTTATGAATGTAGAGACCGCATCTTCCTCAGGGGCTGAAACAACGCCCAAGCGCCCGACGGTGGTCGAGGGCGGCGGCTCGCTCGTGGCGGAAAATCTTGGCAAGTCTTTCAAGCGCCGGCCCGTGGTGCGCGGCGTCTCCATGGGGGTCAAACGCGGTGAAGTGGTGGGGCTGCTCGGCCCGAACGGCGCAGGCAAGACCACATGTTTCTACATGATCACCGGACTTATCCCATCCGATCGGGGGTCGATTTCAATTGACGGCCATGACGTCACAGCGCTGCCCATGTATCAGCGCGCGCGTCTGGGCCTTGGATATCTGCCGCAGGAAGCTTCAATTTTTCGAGGGCTTTCCGTGGAGCAAAACCTGCGGGCCGTTGTCGAGCTTGTTGAAAAAAATAAAGACCGTCAGCAGACGATCATCGATGATCTTCTTAACGAATTCCATATTACGCATTTACGCGGCGCGCCCGCCCTCGCCCTCTCCGGCGGCGAACGCAGACGGGTCGAAATCGCACGCGCACTGGCCACAGCGCCGTCCTATATGTTGTTGGACGAACCTTTTGCCGGCATTGACCCGCTCGCGATCGCCGAGATTCGCGAGCTTGTCACGCATCTGAAAGAACGCGGGCTTGGCGTTCTGATTACGGATCATAATGTCCGCGAGACACTCGATATTATCGACCGCGCCTACATTATCCATGAAGGCGAAGTGCTGCTTGAGGGCGCGCCGGGTGAAATCGTTGGCGATAAGGACGTGCGCCGCGTTTATCTCGGCGATCAGTTTCAAATGTAATGCGTAAGGGGTCTTTGTGGCGTTAGCTCCAAAATTAGAGTTTCGACAATCACAGCAGCTCGTGATGACGCCGCAATTGCAGCAGGCGATCAAACTGTTGCAGCTTTCAAATTTGGAGCTGGCCGACTTTGTTGCCTCCCAGTTGGAAGAAAACCCTTTTCTGGAACCTGACGAATCTCCAGCGGATGCGCCGGAAGAACGTCGCGGCGAGAAAAACGATACGCGCACCGAAGCGCCTGCAGAAAACAGCGAAGTCGACCTGTCTTCAGACGCTTCGCTGAAAGAAGCCTCCGATTCGCTTGATGCGGAGTATTCCGATGTCGACCCGAACAGTTCGCAGAGCGAGGCCGCCCAAAGCGACTATCAAACCAATGACTGGGCGAGCGCAGGCAGCGGGGCCAAGCCCCTGGACGACGACCGTCAGTTCGACGCCGCCCTCACCAAAGAAATTTCACTTGCCGACCATTTGACCGAACAGCTGCATGTGGCGACGCGCGACCCCGCGCAGCTGTTTCTGGGGGCTTATCTCATCGATCTCATTGATGAGGCCGGATATCTGCGCGATACGCTTGAAGAGATCGCAGATCGTCTTGGTGCTGATCTATCCGATGTTGAATCCACCCATGCGCTGATAACGACTTTCGATCCGTGCGGCGTTGGCGCCAGAGACCTTAAAGAATGCCTGGCGCTGCAGCTGACTGACGCAAACCGTTTCGATCCGGCGATGCGGGCCTTTCTCGATAATATCGAATTGCTTGCAAAAGGCGATCTCAAGGGATTGATGCGCGCCTCCAGGAGCGATGAGGACGATGTGCGCGATATGATCGCCGAGGTGCGCGCATTAACGCCCAAACCGGGCTACGCTTATGGCGGCGGCGCCGTACAGGCGGTTGCGCCGGATGTCTTTGTTCGCAAGAGAGCGGACGGCGCCTGGAAAGTTGAATTAAACAGCGATACATTGCCGCGCGTTCTTGTCAATCAACGCTACTATGCTGAAATTTCAGCAGCCCGGTCCAGCGAAGAAGACAAAAGTTTTGTTACGGACCAGTTCGCCAGCGCCAACTGGCTTGCAAAAAGTCTGGACCAACGCGCACGCACCATCCTGAAAGTCTCGAGTGAAATCGTCCGGCAGCAGGACGGCTTCTTCGCCTACGGCATCAAGCACCTGCGCCCGTTGAACTTAAAGACTGTCGCGGATGCGATCGAAATGCATGAATCAACTGTTTCTCGCGTAACGGCCAATAAATTCATGGCGACGCCGCGCGGTCTTTTTGAGTTGAAATATTTCTTCACCGCATCCATTGCGGCGACCAGTGGCGGAGAAGCGCATTCGGCCGAAGCGGTGCGCTATCGCATTCGTGAATTGGTCGAACAGGAAACTGTCGATTCCGTATTGTCCGACGACAAAATTGTGGAGATATTACAAGGCGAAGGCGTAGCTATTGCAAGACGGACCGTCGCCAAATACAGAGAGACTTTGAATATCCCCTCGTCGGTGCAACGCCGGCGTGCTATGGCGCAGGGTGCGATTTAACAACCGCTCACAACGCAGCGCCTTAATAATACGAGCGGATCGATATGGCGCGTATAAGGAGCATCAATGGACATTAAAGTCAGCGGAAAGAATATTGAATTGGGCGACGCCCTTCAGGTTCATGTCCAGGAACGACTGTCCGACGGCGTTCGAAAATACTTCGATCGAGGCGCAGAAGCCTCTGTGACCTTTGCAAAAGAAAAACGTCTTGTCGGATGCGACGTCACTGCGCATCTTGCGTCCGGAGTTTTTCTGGCGGCCCATGGCGAAGCCGGCGACGCCTATGGGGCATTTGATGAAAGCCTTGAGAAGCTGGAAAAACGCATCCGGCGATATAAGCGCCGCCTTAAAGATCATCATACGAACGGAAAAGATCCGTTGCCTGCGCTGTCGGCGTCTTACTATCTGCTTGAGCCGCTCAAAGATGAAAGCGAAGAGGCCGCCGATGAGAGCGAAGCCGATCCGGCGCCTGTCGTGGTGGCTGAAAGTCAGACCGCCTTGCGGGAAATGACCGTAGGCGCCGCCGTTATGCAGCTCGATCTTGCAGAGCAACCGGCAGTGATCTTCAAAAATGCCGCACATGGCAGAATTAACGTTGTTTACAGGCGCCGCGACGGCCATATCGGCTGGGTTGACCCCGACGCATAAAAGCGTAAACCCACGGGCTTTTCGGGGCTCCGCTGATCGCTCCGGCAAAAATAATGCACGGCGCGCTTTCAGCGATTTATGCAAGACCGCGCCACATCGGCAGTATGAGTGTATGTGATGGGATTTGACGATATTCTGAGTTCTAAGGGCGTTATTTACAATCTGAAGGCGCGGTGTAAGCGCGAAGCCCTCGAAGTCATGTCTGAGAGGGCCGCGGTGATGGTGAACCGGCCGGCCAACGAGATCATGGCCACCCTCCTGGAGCGCGAACAATTAGGGTCCACGGGCGTTGGCGACGGTGTCGCGATCCCGCATGGAAAGATAGAAAATCTAAGCAGTATTACAGGCGTGCTGGCGCTGCTTGAGAAGCCTGTCAGCTTCGACGCGCTGGACGACCAACCGGTGGATCTGGTTTTTCTTCTATTAGCGCCGGAAAACGCCACCGCCGCCCATCTCAAAGCGCTGGCGCGTGTTTCAAGATTATTGAGAGACCCGGAAACACGGGCAGCCTTCAGGGGCGCAGATTCTTCAGAATCACTCTTTGCAGCCGCAACAAGCGCTGAGAAACCTAACGCCGCCTAAATGCATAAAATGGATAAACGCCGAGTTGCCAGCGGTTAGTGAACGCTGACAGGCGTCATTTCATATTGACGCGCCGCAGCAAATGCGAGCTCGCGATCGCCGACCAGAGCCAAGCGCTCCCCGTCCGCATCATGAACCGAATAAAGGATCGCATCGCCTTCGATCGCCGAATCAATATCTCCGAGAGCGTCCTCGAGATCATCCATGACATCACTGGCGGCGATCGGCCGGATATAGACCAGTTTCTTCGGGTCCACCGCCGCAAATCCTTCAGCTATAGCTGAACGAATGTCTGCATCTGAACCAGGATTGTTTTTTACGTCATTCATGTTTTTTGCCGATCACCAACTTGCCGCCGTGCTAAGCACTTTCAGGGACGAACCCTAGGAAACTCTGAAGATCTCAGACTTTCTTGTTACGACTTTACTGCTCCAACTGATCAATATGTAAGCGTATGTTATAACAGTTCAACCGACTGTTTCATTCCGGCGCCATTTGGATATTTTTGAGAGTCATTGTTCTTATTGAGAAATTTTCTCTCAATCCGCTAAAATTGACGTGATCATATCCGGATCGGCATTTCCGCCGGAAAGCGTCACCGCCACCGTTCGCCCTCGTACGGGGATTTTACCTGACAGAACAGCGGCCAAAGCGACGGCGCCGCCAGGCTCGACGATGAGCTTAAGATGTTTCATGGAGAACCGCATCGCCGCTCGCACCTCATCTTCTGTCACAGTCAGACCTCCGGCAACCAGTTCCTGCATGACGGGAAGTGTCAACCGGCCTGGCGTTGGCGTGGCGATCGCATCGCAGATTGTGCGTTGCGTCACGTCCGCATTCTGGCGCTCGCCTGTCTCAATAGAACGCCGGCTTTCATCAAAGCCCTCAGGTTCGGCGATCCATATTTGCGTGGCGGGAGAAACATCGCGCAGCGCGATAGCGCAACCGGCGGTTAGCCCGCCGCCCCCGCAGCAGATGACAACCGCATCAACCGCCGCGCCAAAGGCCGCCGCCTGCGACGCGATTTCAAGCCCGACCGTCCCCTGCCCCTCGATAATGTCAGGATGGTCGTAAGACGGCGCCAACGCCATATCGCGCTCAGCCGCGATCGCGACGCCAATTTTTTCTCTGTCTTCCGCATACCGATCATAGAAAACAATTTCAGCGCCATAGGAACGCACCATCTCTATCTTAATCTGCGGCGCGTCCTGAGGCATGATAATGACCGCCGGACAATCGAACATGCGCGCTGCAAGGGCGATGCCCTGCGCATGATTGCCGGACGACCAGGCCACCACTCCCCGGCTGCGCACTGCCGGCTCCAGTTTTGCGATCAGGTTATAGGCGCCGCGCAGCTTGAACGAACCGCCCAGTTGCAGGACTTCAGCTTTGATGAAAACGCGCCCCTCAAGTTCTTGATTGAGCCACGGGCTTTCCAGAAGCGGCGTCTTCATGGCAACGCCGCTAAGACGGTCCGCAGCCATGCGAACGCCCTCAGCGGTCACATTTCTTTTTTCCGCAATCTGAGCATCCATGTTCCAACCTCCCTGCGTCCCGTAAAACTTTAAAATATTAACGCGTCATTCTTTTGTTCCGATAGCGGCGAAAAGCAGCAGGAGGGATCAGGCGGACGCACCGTAGGCGTAGGCCAGAAGCCCGGCGCCCATCAGAACCCGGTAGATGACAAATGGCATAAAGCTCATACGCCGCGTCAATCGCATGAGAACGGAGATCGCGCCATAGGCGGTTACGAATGACAAGCCAGCGACGACGCCTGCGGCCATCATGGTCGCCTCGGCTCCCTCGCGCAGAATCTCAATCCCGGCAAAAACGCCGAGCGCGCCAATAGCCGGGATGGCGAGCAACATGGAAAAGCGCGCCGCTTCTTCACGGGTCCATCCAAGATAACGCGCCGCTGTCATGGTTACGCCTGAACGAGACGCGCCCGGAATAAGCGCCAGCGCCTGGGCCAGACCAATCAGCATTGTCTCGCGCCATGTGATCCGGCCAAGCCCATTTTTATCTGCAACTTGTTGATCGCCGTGAAAAAGGAGAAGACCGAAAACAATGCTAGCAGCGCCGATCACAGCCGGAGAGCGCAGCTGGTCAACAATATCAACCGCCACAATCAACCCTGCAGCCATCAGCAAGGGTATGGTCGCGGTTAGAACAAACAGGAAGAGCCGTCGCTCATCGCTCGATCGTTGCGTCAACGTATCGAGCCCGCCGCGAAACAACATGCCTGTCTCTTTATGAAAGTAGATCAGGACCGCAATCAGAGAACCCACATGCGCGGCAACATCGATCAAAGGGCCCTGATCACGCCAGTCGTCGATGAGTTCGGGCGCAAGAATGAGGTGCGCGGACGACGAGATTGGAAGGAATTCAGTTATTCCCTGAATAACCGCCAGAACGATGAGTTGGACAAGGGTCATGGGGCCTTACTCTAACGCGAATATGTCGGAGGTGGGGCGCGCCTGCTCCTTAAGCCAATCAGCCTGTTATTGATTTGCCGCCGCTGCTGCGCCGGAACCGACGCTATCGATGACGCCTGCCTCTTGCAAAGCAGCTTCGATTGATTCGCGATCAAAAGGCTTCAGAATATGATGCGCCGCGCCAGCGGCTTTCGCCAGCGTGAATTGTTGCGGGTCATTTTCCGTCGCGCATAAGATAATTGCAGGCTTTGTATCGGAGGTCAGTTCTGAAGCGCCGCGCAAAAAATCAAGCGCTCCCATGGACGGCAAATCCCAGTCAAGAAGGACAACAGCAGGAGTATTTTCCGCACAATAGGCAACCCCGTCCGCAGCGCTTCCGGCCTGCGCCGACTGAAGGCCCAAATCCTCTACGATACGCGCAGCAATTTCACGAATAACCTCTGAGTCTTCGAGAACAAGGCAGACCTTTTTTTCGTTCATCACGACACCCTTCGCATAGCGGCCGCTTGCCGACCATTCGCGCATTTTCCCGCTTTCGCGTTAGGCGATGGTTAATTTTATCGGAATTACGCCTGATTATGGGCCTTAACGCGAGCGCGCATCACCGCTTTTTCGTCCGTGGCCTCTGCGGAGATCTCTCCTCCGGCGGACTTCACAAGCTGGGCGGCGATAAGCGCCGGCGTAAATTTAGGGGTAAGGCCGCGACCATCGCCCTGGAGAGCTTTAACAAGATCGTCTTGCAGATAAATGCGCTTGCCTGTTGCGGTGATGGTGAAATCGCCGATCTCCCCTTCAATGGCGACTACGCCGCCGCGCGGCACACAATCAGCGGCGGCATGGGCAAGGATCAAAAGCGTTTTCACCTGTTCTTTTGCAGCCAGCCCTCCAGCGAGGTTCCACGCCAGTTCCGGTTTCAATGTGTCATAAACCGCCTGCATGGCGGCTTTCGCATCATCAAGGCTGATTTGCGCGCCAAATCCGCCGGCCGCCCCATATGCGAGGCGCGCAAAGGTCAATAGCGCCAGCGCTTTTTGCGCACCTGACCGGATGAGGTCGAGCGCGGCGTCGCGCATTGTCTCTTCCGTATCGGGATCATCGAGAACGTCAAGACCGGAACCGATGGCGCCAACGGGATTGATCAGATCATGACAGACCCTGGACGAAATTAGCGACGATAACGACAAAGCGTCCGACTCTTCAGGAGATCCTGCATCTGCAGACGATTCAGACGGGTTTTGAGCTGGGGCGGCGGCGTTATCCATAAAGACGGCTCTCAAGAAACTGCCCTAGTCTTATTACTGATTCGCGGGCAGACGGCACGCTTCCAAGCGGGTGCTACGCCGGCGTGAGCTGGCGCGCACCGTGCTGCTGGGTATCGATCTAAATCTTAATCCACTCGCCGTTTTCATTACGGACGCATTCGCCGGCGTCCGCATCAGCAATCAGCTTCTCTGCCGTGAGTTTGGCGGCGACATCGATCGCCACCCCGTTTCGCGCGGCGAGATCAGCGTAATACGACTTGCGTTGCTGATTGATGTCTCGAATTTCGCGGCGCAACTCAGTGCTCACAGCTGCGTCTTCAACGATGCCAAGATAACCGCTTACCTCTTCGCCCACGATGCAGCGATCTTTGGCGTCCTCAACTATTTTGCTGGCAGCTACAGCGCTACCGCCCCAAGCGCTTACAGACATCAATGCGAATGCGATAATATGTTTTCTCATTTGCCCGCCCCTAAAAAATATCCGGATTTTCCGCAATCAAGGTCTCGATTTCCTTATCGAGCTTGACGCGAACTTCCTGATCAATTTTCACATTCAAATTGACTTCAATCGGCTTATCGCCGCCCTCAAGTTTTACGGTAGTGCAACCGGCAACGACCAACAGAACGGCGCCGAAAGTAAGACCGGGCGCTCCAGAATTGATCCAAAAGTTCATCGCATGTCACCTATTCGTAGTCTGAAGACGCATAAGAACAACACATTAAAGCGTCATTAGGGTCAAAACTAGGCGCCGCGCGCCTTCAATTTCATATCGCTCGTTACTGCGCGCCGCTTACCGCCTGTTCGATTTGCATTTGCAGGTCTCTTGAAAGATTGGCCTGATTTAACAGCTCCAGCAATGCAGCATCGAGAGTAATATTATATTTTACCGGCACCCGGACATTTTGCCGATTGACCTGAACATCGCCGGAACCCTCAAACTGGATCCGAAAATCAAGTCTTCCGTCAAGCGGGCCGTCCACCCTGACCTCAAGGCGCTCATATTCAAGGTTGCGTAAGACATCAAAAGCGATTTTTGCATCATCGCCGGCCGCTGACGCGGCGGCGCCCGCCTGACCGACATACCGCAGGACGCCGGGACCTTCCGCCGTCAACGCGCCGTCTTCTATGGAGGCCCGGCCGTCTTTCACGACAATTGGCAGAACTCCGTTTAGCGTGCCGGCGCCGGAGAGTCCGTCAATATCGACATAATCCAGGATCAAGGAAAGATCGACAGCCTCAACGCTGAGCGGCGCGGTCACCGTTCCGCCGTCGAGCGCCGCTGTCGCATCTCGCACAGCCATTGCGCCCCCAAACCAGGGGAAAACTGCGCTTTCGATAACAAGCGTCTCATCTCCGGGAAGGGCGAAACGCACCTCTCCGTCCTCAAGCTGAAGGGCGCCAAAGTCGACGCCGCCAATCGTCAATATTTGGGCGCCATCTGTCTGGAGCGGCGTCAGGCTGGCAAAGGAGAGCGCGCCTGTCAGATCCTTCGTTTGCGTCACGGTCAGTCCGGGACCGCCAAAAGTAACGTTGTCGAAACTCAGAGCGGCCTCACTTTCGACGCCTTCCGGTCGCCATGAGAACTCTGCAGAACCGTCAGCAGCGCCAGTCGTAAGTCCAATAAACCCTTTCAATACAGGGGCCAAACGGTCTGGCTGAAGACCGCCCGCGGCAAATCGTAATCGATCAAATCTGAACGTGGCGACGCCTTCGGCCTTGGACAGGTCATGGCGCCCTTGCCCGCGCCCCAACGCAACACCCCTCGGCGTTTCGACGCTGTAATCGAAGCGCGCAACGTCATCTTCCAAAGTTGCAGAAACACTTGCAACGAGCGGCGCAATGTTTGGCGTCGCGGCCGCTTCGCGCACGAGCGTTCTTTTAAGATCGGCAGAGGCAGAAAGCGCATCTTTGTTGAGAGACGCAGTCAAAACGCCTTCAGCCGCCTCCAGTTTTAAAAGATCGTTGATAGTAAAAGTTCCGCCCGCAAACGATCCCGACACATTCGTAAGATTTTCTGAAGGCTGATATGCGCCGGCAAGCTCAAAACGGGGCGGCATTCCCTCGAATATAGTCTCACCCATCTGAAATGAAAAATCATCGGCGTCGACGTTTGCCGAATAAACGGCAGATGGATCTTCGCGCCAGTTAAGCGTCAGCAGCGGCTGATCGCTGGGGCACAGGCGGGCTTTGTTCAGGCGCGATCTCATATTCTGCTGGATCACAGACGCTTCCGCTGTCTTCAGCTTGAAGCAAGTTTCCTGCGGCAACCGAATTATCGCAACCTGACCGGCTAAATCTATGTCCGCCAACAACTGTCCTTCCACTGATGCTTTTCGCATGCTGAACCGTCCGATGTCGGCACGCTCAAGTGCTCCGGAAAGCGCCGTCTCGGCAGTGATCCTGTCGGGACCGAACGTCGCCTTGAGGCTGGCTGACGTATCGCTGAAAGAAAGCGTCTCCAATGCAGCGCCGCTGATGCGAATTGGCGCATCAACTAACCACCCGTCGGCGACGCGCTCAGCACTGACGTTTGCTGCTGCGGATAAGACGCCGCTCCTCGCTGTCGTGAGCGCAGCAATACGGCTTGTTTTATCGTCGGAGTAGAAAAGCGGCTCCCCGGCGTTCGACGACGCCGACAACATAACCCCGGTATCCGTTTCCAACTGCAACAACGTTTCATCATCGCTCTCGACAATAATAATGCCATTCTCATAGCGAAGTTTCGCTTCGCCGCTGGCTGAAACTTGATTGACAGCGCCGCCAAGAGGGGCAGGCAGGAGGTTCAATGCTGAAAGCGGTCCGTTTGCGTCTATATCGACAATCGTATTTTCCACGCTAACGAGCGCTGCGGCCGTGAAATTTCTAAAGTCTCCTCGCGCAAGGTCTCGCCAGGAATTTCCGCCGCCCGAAAAGCGGATATCGCTCTGATTAATATCGCCGTACGCTGAATAAATGTCGCCGCGGAATTTTCCCTCTCCGCGCATGTCTCCACTCTCGGCAAAAATAATTTTGATATCCGCTTCAGCATTCTCCACGCTAGCTAGATCAAATCCGGCGCTGTCCGTTTCTACCTCAAGCGCAATATCGCCGCCTTTAGCGGCGCTATAGTCAGCGTTTAAGAGAGCGGAAGCTTTTCCTTCCGGCGTCTCGACCTCAATCTCAAGGCGCTCCAGTAATAACGTTTCGAAAGGCAGGGGCCGCGATTTGTCATCGTTCGATTGCGCAGACGTAAGCCCCAAATCGAAGTTTCCGCCCGACGCGATGCGAACGCTGATGCGGCCAGGGCCGGCCCGAACCGAGTTCACGCGCCGTTCCCTAATGAGCGTTTCGATATCGTAGGAAACATCCACGCGGTCGAGAAACACCGTCTCTTCGGCGGCGGGGCCAATCGCGAGATCATATAGGGTCAGCCGATCGAACGATAATGACGCAACTTCAACGTCAACCTGCCTATATCCGGCGTTATGGAGCGCCCACGTCATGGCCCATTCTGCTAGCGAATGTCTTGAGAACAAGGCAAAAGCGACAGAAAGACCGGCAAGAACCAACAGACCAAGAAAAAAACGACCGACCCATTTCATTACCGGTTTCCCTCAAACCTTGGCCGATCATTTCGGCTAACGTTAACGGCAATGTCGTTCATAATAGACATTGCGGGCCCTAAATCGCCAAAATACCATGCAGTAAATTGCAGCGCAGGGCGAGGCGTGTCATGTATCCGAATCACTTGTGGATCATGGCACGGACATTGAAAAGAAAGGTGCGGGCCCATTGAACCTGTAATGTATGCAACGGTCGCATGTCTCAAAAATTTTCTGATATAAATCAAAATGTTATTGGTGATGACGCAACATATTGTCCCGTCGTTCACCGCGAGCGCAGCACTGTCGGCGTCGCCGCATCGCTGGCTGTTCTGCTGAGCGGCGCCGGATTCTTAACATACGCCGTTCTGAGCGCGCCCGCCCCTGCACAATCTGAGAGCGCTGAAGCCGCATCCAATGAGAACGGCGCCTTAACGCTTGCAGATACCGCTCCCATTGCTGAAGATTATCGCGAGGCAGACGCCAAAGCTTCTGTTTCATCGGTTGTCGTTGAAACAGCGGCGCTCGCATCGAAGTCTGAAGCCGTCGCTTCTGTCCTTGAGGAGTCGCGGGCGGCGCGTCAGTCAGACTTGTCAGAAACTGATTTTTCATTCGGTCCGCCGCGTCTGAAGCCAACGTCACAGATTTCCAGACTGGACACGAACGCTGTCACGCGCATTTCAACCGAGCCTTTTTTTGCAGCAGAGGCGCTTCCTGCCGTTGTTGAAAAGTCACCGGTTGCACACGTCGATACATCGCCGGAACCAATTTATGAAACAACCGTTACGCCAGTTATAGCGCCGGCGCATCATTTTGCCGGAGACATTGGTCCGCAGCCTGTATCGACAACGATCAAGATCAAGCGCGGAGAAACCTTCGTCGATGCGCTGAAGCGTGTTGAATTGGGCGCCGAAGACAGAAATCTTTCAGCTTACGCTTTCGGCGAGCACTATAATCTGCGGCGCCTCAAACCGGGTCAGGAAATGACCGTATCGCTGGGCTGGCCGAACCAGACCATCTTTCAGCTTGCAGACAACAGCGCGCAAAAACCTAAGCTTTTATCGCTCTCTTTCCGCGACGGTCACGAGCAAATCATTACGGTGACACGCACGTCGAATAATAAATTCGCGGCCAGTGCTGAACCTATCGCCCTGACCACAAAACTGCATGCTGTGAGCGGACGCATTGAGGGCAGTCTCTATCTATCTGCAAAATCTCTCGGCGTTCCGGACAATACAATTGCTTCGCTCGCCAACGCATTTGCCTATGACGTTGATTTTCAGCGGGAAATTTTTGGCGGCGACGAATTCGAGATTTTATTTGAAGCCAAGTATGATGACCGCGGCGACATGGTGGATGGAGGCGAAATCCAGTATGCGCGGCTTAACTGGCGCGGGCGTTCGCGGGAAAAAGGGTATTATCTGTTCGCTTCATCTGAAGACGGCGCACGCGGCGATTTCTATGATGCGACCGGCCAGAGCGCAAAACGACTCTTGATGAAAACGCCGATTGACGGCGCGCGCTTATCTTCACGCTTCGGCACTCGCAAACATCCTATTCTTGGTTATCGCAAAGCGCATAAAGGCGTTGACTTTGCAGCAAGGCACGGCACGCCCATCAAAGCCGCCGGCGACGGCGTAATTGAGCGCGCAAACCGATATGGCAGTTTTGGCAATTATATTCGCATTCGCCACGCCAACGGATACAAAACCGCTTACGCTCATCTCAAAGGCTTTGCCCGCGGCATTCAGAAAGGCAAACGCGTTCGTCAAGGCGACATCATCGGCTATGTCGGCACGACCGGGCGCTCAACCGGTCCGCACCTTCATTACGAGGTTCATCTCAACAATAAAGCGGTCAATCCGCAAAAGTTGAAAATTGCCACGGGAAAACAGTTGAAAGGCGATGACCTTAAACGCTTTAAATTAATGCGGACACGCATTGACGCTTTACGAACGCCCGATGCGCCCGCCTCTGCGCCGCTGTTTGCGCAAGACGAGACGCCGTCCGAAGAGCCTTCCTGATATGAAAAAACCCCGCCACCGAGTAAGGCGTCGGGGAATTTCCGCTTTGTTGCCCGCCATAAAAATGGTGCAAGCCAAATAAACGAGGGCGAGCAATAACAGCTCTTATCATGCATGAGCGTTAATTAAGCGAAAAATGATAAGGTTAAGAATATTTGACGCCTAGCGACTTCGCGCAAAACCTAAATTCGGCAGTCTCTCCATAAGCATTGCTTCTACCCCCTGCGGGCGTCCCTCAGCGCGCCATATCAGCAAAACCGCACTTGCATAAGTCACTGCGCCCATTGCGATATCCAATGCTAAACGGAACGCCAGCGGCTGATGCTCTACGAAAGTTATCTGAGGACGTAGCAGGAAGAAGTAAAACGCCATCGCCGCCACCCCCATAAAGGGTCGGCGAACACGCCAGAAAAGTTCAGCAATCGAACCGCCGCTAATTCGTTTATAAAGCCCTGCATTGAGCGCGGTCAGAAAAAGCACGTCTGCAGAGACCGCAAGCACCGCGCCAATGAGACCGTAATAAATGACAGCTGCAATAAAGATCGGTGTTCGGACTAAAAAATAGATTAGATCTCGTATAAAAAGAAGACGTGCAAACCCATGGGCCAAAGCATACCCGTTTGTCGCGGACAATATGACCATGACGCCTGCAGCCGGCGTGAAATACTGAATGACAGGAACAACGCGATCCCATTGATCGCCCAAGAGTAAGGCAACCAAATCAGCTGCAACGAAAGCGCTTCCGAAAGCAGCCGGCGTTGCAATCAGTCCCAATGCTTCCACACCGCGCAAATATGCCTCCTGCATTTCCTGTTTTTTATGCTGCAGTTCGGAAAAACCTGGATAAATTGCCCGTGCGATCGGCGTTGCAATTTCATCGCTCGGCATGGATGCAAGCGAGCTTCCGACAAAGAACGCGCCAACATCGGCCTGAGACGCAAACTTGCCGAAAATCAAAATATCAAGCTTGTTATTCAAAGCAGCGACAAAGCTCTGCCCTGTCAGCCAGCCTGTAAAACCGCCAATTTCCCGAATCGCGGCCAACGACAAACGCGGCGCATAGGCGCGCATCAGATAAGATGCGATCATTTGAGTAAAAACGCCGGCGACCAAACCCAATATGAGCGCCCAATATGTCTGATAAATAACAGCCACAGAAATCGAGACAGCAACGCCGACGACTTTCTCCAAGCCAGTAACGACAAATTCTCTTGTGAAATTCAATTGCCTTTCAAATTCATAATAGCGCGGGTTCACCAAAGAATGGAAAAGCGGTGCGGGGCTAAGCCCCAGAAAGACAATCATTGCTCGCGGGTCATCATAAAAAGAACCCGCAAGAAAAGATAAGCAAACCAGCAAACCTGATATGATCACGCCACGGATTATATTAATTGTAAAAAGAGTGTCATATTGGGAACGTCCGGCATCGCGAAAGCGAACAACTGTTTTGGAAACCCCAATGTCAGATATATTCTGAAGAAGCTGCATGATTGTAACGCCGATGGCGACGAGCCCAAAATCTGCGGGGGCCAAAAGCCTTGCCAATATCAGCGTGTTTATCAAACCTAATGAGCGCACAATGATACGCCCCCCGATTATCCAGGCTGCGCCGCGCGCAACGCGGGTGTGCATTGTGTTCATGACGCTATCGTGCGCATCTTGATAATCACCGGGTTGCATTACCTCGCATCCTTATGCGTAAGGTCTGCGCCGCCAATCCATTCCTCTATTGAATTCAGCAATTCTCTCTGAGACGCCAGTGTTGTGTATGTATGATCTGCATCTAGATTGAGCTTTACAGTCACGCCGCCCGCAAGGTTATGCTCATCAAAGGTCTCGAAGAAATGCTCGGGCTTTAACAGGAACGAGCGTACGAAACCGGTATATAAGATCAAAATTTCAACTTTACGCGCGACAAGCAGCGCCAAATCCCTGCCGAACTCTTCTCGCGCAGGGACAGGCCTCGATTGCTCATCAGGCGCTTGCCGATCATCCGGCAGACTTTTATTCAGAATCGATTTCGCTTTTCGAACCCATCGGTCAGGCTCCATGGCGCGCCGAACGATGTCAGCGGCCTTTGCAGAAGGATGAGCGTAAGCGTACGGATCCATGAGAATAAGTCCGGCTATTCTCTTATCGACCAGCGCAGATCGATACCCGTGATCAGCGCCGGAACACATGCCGATGACAACGAAGCGATCAGCGCCTGTTTGCTCAGCAGCCGCGTCAATTGCGCGCTGAACATCCATGACGGCTTGCTCTTCAAACCCGGAGGCCTGTTCTGCGGGCGGGCTATCGCCAAGACCTGAGAGGTCGAATCGCAAGGCTGGCATTCCCAATGCAGCTAATCGGCGCGCAATTTTTACATTCAGACGATGCGCGCCGATCCGGTGCACAATGCCTGCGTTAAAAAGAATCGCAGCCGCACCCGATTTTTTGGTATGAACATTCGGCGTTGTGAGAATGCCGACAAGGGCGCCGCCGTCAATATGCGCAACGCTCTCTATCATCGCCACTCACGCACCAAGGTTTCAATGAGCGATATGGTTTCTACAGGAACGAAATAAGCATTCATAGCCTCATCAGAATTCCACATATCGGCGTCTGCCACGATATGGTGCGAAACCTTTGATCCTGAGAGATGACTATGCTCAGCACCGTTCGCTGTAATTATGTCAATCCGGTTAGAGGATGCGGATGCGTGTTCTGAAATATCAAAGCCCTGCAGCTCATTTATAAGTTTTTTAGATAGAGGAAAACCGAGCGCTTCTTCATCCAATATTTGATCTTCGGCATTATGTGTAATTTTCGCATGGCCGCGTCTTAAATCGGTCAGGTAATGTCGGCCGTTCATCACGGGCGACCAAAGCAAAAGCCCTTTCGGGGGTGTTAATTCGGACGCGCTTGTTTGCAACGCGGCCTGTACAGCCGCCGCCCCGCCAAGACCAAGTCCAATCCACAGGACATGCTGCGCATTAGAAATGTCGCTTAATTCTTCATGAGCGGTGAGGATATCTTCGACAAACCCACTTAGACAGGCGGCAGCATCCTCACCCGCCGCATCTCCGGTACCATAATAATCAAAGCGAAGAACGCCTGCGGAAAACACCGCCAGTCGATCTGCAAGTATGCGCTGTATGCGGAAGGCGCGAATGGCTTCCTCGCCAAAAGGATTGCATAGCAGGATCGCCGGCGCTCGCGCACTGTCGCCTTCGTGAATCGTGCCAAACAGCGTTCGCGCAGATTCTCCAAAATGAAAAGGCAAACCGGCCACCAGCAAAATTTCCTTTTATTCGTTTCAAGAGCAAGGGGTAGAGCTTATTGATCAATTTTTGTCTTGTAGACTGATTTGAGCGGCGAGTTGTTCCAGCGTTTCAAAAATAAGCGCGCGCGGCGCGATCTCTATCTCGAATCGCTCGCGCATATAGGCGACAACGCGCGCAGCCTGAAGCGATTGGCCGCCAATATCGAAAAAATTATCTGTAGCGCTCACAGTGTCGAGATTCAGACACTCCGCCCATACGGATGCGAGGGTCTTCTCTTCTGGGCTGCGCGGCGGCGCTGATTGCGATTGCGTCTGCGCAGAAAGGAACTTTTCGGGCAACGCGGCTCTATCGATTTTTCGATTTGCCGTTTTGGGCAGAGCTGCAAGCGCCGTGATAAACTGCGGCGTCATATATGGCGGGAGCCGTTTTTTCATCCATCGTCGCAATTCGGTTGTGGTTGCCGACATGCCGGACTTGAAAACAACGAAAGCCGCCAGCGCTGCTTCTCCGGTACGATCTGTTCTAATAACCGCAGCGGCCTCAGATACGGCCTCATGGGCGCAAAGATTGGACTCGATATCTCCAAGCTCAATACGGTAGCCGCGGATCTTAACTTGATCATCATCGCGCCCAAGGATTTCGAGCGATCCATCGGGCCTCCACCGGCCACGATCCCCGGTGTTGTACATTCGCGCACCTGTTTCCCCGGCAAACGCATCAGCGCGGAATTTTTGTTTGGTCAGATCAGGGCGACCAAGATAACCGGCCGCGACGCCCTCCCCTCCGATCCAGATCTTTCCGGTCACGCCCTTCGGAAGAAGTTCGCCTTGATCATCGAGCACATAAACATTCGTATTTTCAATTGGCCTTCCAACATGAATGTCATCGCCATTCGTGATCTGACAACAAGTCGACCATATCGTGGTCTCGGTGGGCCCATACATGTTCCAGAGCGAACCGACACGAGGCAATAACTCTTCAGCAAGCTGCGGCGGCATCGCCTCCCCTCCGCATAGCGCCTTCAACTTTCGATCGCCTTTCCATTCCGCATCGATCAGGAGGCGCCAGGTGGCCGGTGTCGCCTGCATGACCGTTATGCGACGTTCTTGAATTATTTCGCTTAACCGCTCGCCGTCGACGAGATCATCATTATGCGCAATAATAATTTCACCACCTGCGCAGAGAGGGCCCAATAACTCCAATAGCGCAATATCGAACGAAATTGTCGTTACAGCGAGCAAACGGTCACGGCTTGACAATCCTGGCGCACGCAGCATGGAAACTATATGGTTACTCAGAGCGCCATGGGTAATTTCGACGCCCTTGGGACTCCCAGTCGATCCCGAAGTGTACATGACATACGCGCGCGCATTCGCGTCAGCATCGATGTGGCTCATCTCTTCGACGGCCGAACGCGCTGTCGGACCTACATCAAGCTCAGCAGTTGATATCAGCATTTTATCGGAAAAAGAGATTCCGCTGACCGCCCCCTCACTGATAAGGATCTTTTCAACGCCGGCGTCTTTCACCATATGCTCCAAACGAGCTACTGGAAAATCCGGATCAAGCGGCAGAAATGCAGCGCCGCATCGCCAAACAGAAAGTATTGCTGCAACGGCGTCACTCGATTTTTCAATGCAAACGCCTATGATATCTCCGCGTTTGACGCCCGCCTCCCTCAAAGAGCCAGACCATTGATCGACACGATCAATCAAGCGTCCATAAGTCGTGCTTTTATCTTTGTCAGAAAGCGCTTGCGCATTCGGCGCACGTTCCGCCGCGTCATAAATGCTTCGAAGAATCGATTGACTTGCATTCTGCGGCTTTGACGCGCCCCGCCCTATTTGAAGAATATGTTCACGTTCCTCGTCACTGATAAGCGGCAAGCTGCGGACCGACTTGTCAGGCTCTACCAAAGCCGCTCGAAAAAAAACAAGAAAATTGTCTTTAAGACTTTCAATGAGACCGTTTGAAAACAGCGTTGAGGCAAAATGGATCTCGCCTCGCGCGCTTCTATTGTGTTCAAATATGACGAGCATGAATTCGGTAGGCGTTGCATGTGTCCGAAGGCTCAGCTCTGTCAGTTCGGCTTCCGCCAGTGCGGCGGGGCGGTCACCGAGCTGTTCATAGGTGAACATCGCTTGAAAAAGCGGAGTCCGTGAAGGATCGCGCGCGATCCCCATTCGCTGGGCGAGTTCTTCAATCGGCGCGTGCTGATGAGCAGCCGCCCGATGAACGAACTCTTTTGTTTGGTTCAGGAACAATGAAAACGGTTCTACAACATCAATGATCTGACGCAGGCATAACGTGTTCACAAAACAGCCGATTGTTGACGCCTCATCTACGCGCGCATGAATAGGCGCGCCGATAACAATATCATTTTGCCTAGTAATTCTGGCGAGAAACGCCTGCCAAACGGCAAGAAAAACAGTGAATGTTGTACAGTGATGTTTTTTGCTGATTTCCCTAATGCGGTCTATTTCTTCAGTCGATACGTCGAATTCAACTTTATCGCCTTCGTGAGAAAAAAGTTGCGGCCGCTCCCGGTCGATCGGCAAGTCAAGAGCAGGCGTATCAGTCGAGAGCACATTTAGCCAATAGGCAAGGTCGTTTTCCGAAGTTTCAAGATACGACAAACGAGAATAGCGTTCTGGATCGAACCGTTTGATTGGCGTTAGTTTCGGCGTCGTATCGGCAAGACAGGCTTCGTATAACGTTTTTAGTTCGTGTAAAAATATATCGAAACACAAGCCGTCCCATATAACATGATGGGGCATGAAAAATAAAATATGCTGCTTTGGCGATAAGCGAAAAAGCTTCATAAAAAATAGCTCGCCATGAGCCAGATCAAGAGGTTCTTTTTGATGCACCGTAATGCGTTCACGCGCGATCTCCTCGCTTTTCTGAACATCGCTGTTTTCGCATGCAAGGTTTTCGATTTTCAAAGTAAAAGTATGGCCATCCGCATAACGCATTACTGGAACGCCATTTTCCGTCAGGATTTGCGCATTCATAATTGGATGCCGGCGCAAGAAATCGCAAAACGCCCTCTCGAAAGCTTGTGCATCAAAGGCGCCCTCAATGCGCCATGCGGCTGACAGCTGGTAAAATCCTGCATCTGGCGACAACTGCGCATGTGTCCAGATTCGCTTCTGCACAGGCGCAAGCGTTGAATATTGCGCAATCTCTTGGTCAGAAGCGGTTTCTTTTATCTGCAGTGATTTCGGTGTCTCAGTTTTATCTATCGCGCTCGCCATTTCATGAAGTTGTGACGAATTGAAAATTACATCCAGAGTGACTTGCTTTTCGAAAACCTCTTGGAGTTTAACGAGCATACGCATTGCTGTTATCGAGTGCCCACCCAGTTCGAAAAAGTCTGCCCCCCTGCCGACAGCCTCAAGATCAAAAATTTCGCAAAAAATATCTGCGAGTCGGGCCTCCGTGTGTGTTTTGAAAGTCGCGTCATCTGTCGCTTTGTTGGCTGGCGGCGC
The DNA here is from genome assembly GCA_039180625.1 of Pseudomonadota bacterium. Lineage (GTDB taxonomy): Bacteria > Pseudomonadota > Alphaproteobacteria > Caulobacterales > Parvularculaceae > Hyphococcus. The sequence goes on from JBCDDE010000005.1 coordinate 65,732, forward strand.
CAAGAGCGGCGGCAGGGCAGCCCGGTCCACCTTGCCGTTGAGGGTCAATGGCACTTTCTGTATACGCACAAAATGCTGCGGGATCATGTACTCTGGGACGGATTGCCGTAGCCAGTCTCTTATCGACTGATCATCGATAAGTTCATTATCGATCGTACGCAGATAAGCGGCCAATTGCTGATCGCCAGCTTTTGACTGTATCACCTTGCAAACGGCCTCAACAATTTGAGTGTGCATTGAAAGCGCAGTTTCAATCTCTCCTAACTCAATGCGAAAGCCGCGTAGTTTCACTTGCGCGTCAATCCGTTCCTTGAACTCGAGATTACCGTCAGGCAACCGGCGACCGTAATCGCCGGTGCGATAAAGACGAGCATTTGGCATTTCCGAAAAAGGGTCAGACAAAAATTTCTGTCTGGTCAGACCTGGCTGGCCCAAATAACCCCGCGCAACGCCCGCTCCGCCAATCACTATTTCTCCAGGCACGCCTGTTGGAACAGGGCGACCTTCAGCATCAATAATATGTACTTGCGTATTCGCAATCGGCAAGCCAATCGAGATGCGTTCGCAACCATGAGGAATTTTGCAGGCCGTTGCCCATACCGTCGTTTCGGTAGGACCATAAAGATTCCATAATTCCCTCACCTTTGGAAGCAGCCTCCGCGACAACTCAGTTGTCAGCACATCGCCGCCGCATAAGGCTTTGAGCCCGGAGCCGCCCATCCAATTTGCCTCTGCTAATGCGCGCCATGTGGACGGCGTCGCCTGCATGACTGTGATGTTGTGCTTGTCGATCAGGCGCATCAGCGCAAGCGGATCAGTTGCGTCTTTTCGGGCGGCTATCACAAGACAGGCGCCGGTAATGAGCGGCAGAAAAAGCTCAAGAACCGAAATGTCAAACGAAAGCGTAGTAAGAGCGAGCAGTACATCATCTGTGTTCATGCCCGGCTCTTGCGCCATACTTTTTAGAAAATTTACAACGCTGCGATGTTCAACTGCTACGCCTTTAGGCTTTCCTGTCGATCCAGAGGTGTACAGAACATAAGCTAACGACGATGGTGAACCGATCTGGGTTGAAGGCGAGCCACTATGATGAATCGAACTGGATTGGATTAAGGCTGTATTGATATCGCGAAAAGCCTCACCGGCATGATCAAGCAGCACATGTTTCGCCGCACTATCCTTCACCATATGCTGGAGCCGCTTCGCCGGAAATAAAGGATCGAGCGGAAGGTACGCAGCACCGGCGCGCAGCACGCCCAAGACGCCTGCAAGCATGTCGATAGAACGATCCATGGATACGCCGACAATATCGTCAGCGACGACGCCGCTCGCATGCAACTGCGCCGCTACGCCGTCAGCGCGGACGATGAGGTCCCCATATGTAATAACATCCTGGCCGCAGATTGCCGCAAAAGCTTCAGGGCATCTCTTCGCTTGCTCAGCGACGAGAGCCTCGATCCGCACCTCAATGTCAGCAAGATCCACCTGAACAGGCACTTGAAACTTCCGTAACTCTATGGCCCGCGCAAAGCGACAACTTTGCCCGCATGGTCATCGTCTTCCAGCTTCAGGGTGAGCACCGGCTTTGATAAATCACAAAGCGAGTCACGCAGAATCGTTTTATAAAAGTTAATCCACTGCCGAATTGTATTTTCATCGAATAAAGAGCTTGCATAGTCTATTGTAATGAGCAATTCGCGCCCCGTATCTGCAATATTAAAAAACAGATCGTGGAAGACGGAATGACGAGGGTTTTCAAAAGCTGAAAATCTGCATCCGGGCGCATCCAGCCCTGCAAAATAACCGCTGTAATTAAATACAACTTCGATCAACGGCAGACGCGCCGCACTGCGTGAAACGCCAAGACTTTCAGCCAGGGCGCCGATGCCCACATCCTGATTTTCATATGCGTCCAATGCATCGGATTGAACTTTTTCTGCAAACTCTAGAAATGACTGATCGGGTGATATTGATATCAGCAAAGGAAGGATGTTCACGCAATAACCGATGGTTTCAATATCGTGATGCGCCTGACCAGCTGCGGGCAGTCCTAAAACAAACTTATCCTGCAATGATAATCGTGACAGCAAGGCTGCAAAAATACTCGCGCAATAAGATGAAGCAGATAATCCAGCGTTTCGCGCGCGCTGACGCATTTCATCCGCGATGTGAACATCAATCTCAGATGTGACCGTGGCGCCCTGCCAGTTTCGAGTTGACGGGCGCTCCCGATCAAGCGGCAAATTGAGCGGCGGCGGAGCGTCGCCGCCGAAAGTTGTCTTCCAATATTCAGGCGCGCGCGCTTTTTCGCTTACTTTGGCCACATATTCGCTATATGGCGCATACGCGTTACACGCCGTCGGCTTGCCCGTCACGCCTGAGCTATACTGTTGAACAACATCCCGGATGAGCAAATTCGCGGAAAAGCCGTCAAAAATGAGATGATGCGCATAGAGAACAAAAATATGTTTTTCAGTACTGAACTTGAAGAGCTTTGCCTTGGCCAACGGCCCTTTCTCTAAGTCAAAAGGCGCAGTCGCCATTTGTTCAAGGCTGCCGTTAAAAGCCTTATCGCGAGCGGCTCTATCCATTTCGGATAAATCTATAATGTCGAGAGGTGTTTCAGTTTCCGCTACGAGATGCTGGGTTTTCCCATCTACATTGAAGCGCAGATGAAATGCTTGCGTGTCGGCAACAGCTGCATCAAACGCAGCTTCGAAAGCCTTTTCATCGAAGCGGCCGTCGATAACGATCGCATCAGACTCATTAAACGCGCAGGAGGCCTGCTCACTGAATTGAGAGGCAATCCAAATTTCACGCTGTCCCGCCGTAAGAGGCATTGATTTATTCAAAGCAGCCACAGAGCGCTCTGCAACCTGTGTGGTTCCGAGAACGCCGTCAGCCTGCATTTCGAGAATTGATGCTTCTGCTGCGGCAATGATTCGGTCGACATCTTCTTCTGTATGCGCCGCAGTCATATAAATCGGAAATCCCTCCAGCATATGCACGCCGCGGTCGCGCATATGGTAAAAAAACAAGCTCGCCAGCTCACTCTGTTCCTCATTTCGAATGAACATTTGAGAAGCAAACTGTGCAATAAAAAAATTGACCCCACGCTCACGAAAAAGAGCATTGAGCGTATTCGCCATACGTTCGGCCATGGCATTGACCCGGCGCTGCAAGGAGGGACCTTGCGTTTTCAAGTATTCCAAAGACGCATGGGCCGCTGCAATCGCCATCGGGTGGCGGACAAAAGTACCGGCGAAAAATGTCACGCCGGCTGTCGGTTTTGAAGCATCGCCATAGCGCCAATCACCGCCGTCGAATGTATCCATATATCGCGAACGGCCGGCGACTGCGCCGATGGGCATGCCTCCGCCTATGATTTTGCCATAGGTCGCAAGGTCCGCTTTGACGCCAAAATATTCCTGAGCGCCGCCAGGACAGGTGCGAAATCCGGTAATCACTTCGTCGAAAACAAGAGCGATATCGTTATCTCGCGTCAATGCCCGCAGCGATTTTAAAAACTCCTTAGGCTGATGGTCCGGACGACGGCTTTGTATGGGCTCAACAAGCACCGCTGCAATTTCATTTGCTTGTTGTTTAATCGCGTCAAGTGCGGATGACGCCCCATAATCGAGCACAATCACGTTTTCGACTGATGCCGACGGAATTCCAGGCGCCATCGGCAGTGTTCGACGCACGCCGTTCGAAGAACTGACGCCCCGCACCAGCACTTCATCAAAATTCCCATGATAATCCCCATCAAAGACGACGATCTTATCTCGTCTTGTGACTGTGCGCGCGATACGGATCGCCGCCTGAACGGCTTCAGAACCGGTGTTAACCCAACTGACCCGGTCCATTCCGGTCAACTCACACATCAGGCGAGCGGCCTCCCCCGCCCGGGGCGTCTGCGGCCCGATCTCATATCCATCTTCAAGCTGAGCCCGAAGCGCTTTTGTTATAAAAGGCGCGCGATGGCCAAAATAGTTTGGTCCAAATCCATTCAGCAAATCGATGTACTGATTGTTATCAATATCCCAGAGGTATGCGCCCTCTGACTTTTTGACGACGAGCGGATACACCATCTCTTTCCACAGCGGATGAAACCCGGCGGCCGTGCGGGGGTCTGCGTGATGAGCGCGATCTTTCTGCGTTAGACGTTTTGAGCCCGCTGTCCTGGCCGTATGGCGCGCGATAAGCCGATCAAGATGGCGTTGCTGGGGTTCAGTAAGAGGTGCGTCAGACTTTACTTTTAAGTCGGGCGCAAAACCGGTTGGCAAGTCGCTAGGCGCACCCTCGGTTTTCTCACGCTGCTGCAACGAACCAATAGTCTTTTTCGGATTATTTGTCGCCAACCTGGCCGGACGCAGCAAGTCCAGTTGCTCCCGCATCAACTCAAGCTGGCGTGAGAACACAGCCGCAATATCTGCGTCTATAATCGGGCTCGTTCCTGCATTTTTTGCGGAAAAAGCCTCACTTTGTTGAATGGGCGCTGGCGCAGGCGTTTCAATTTTTTCTGCCAATCCCGCATCAACAGGCGATGTTTGGGCAAGATGCGCCGCGAGCGAACGAAGAGTCGGTTGATCAGTAATGAGACTGCGGAAGGCGACCGGCGTCTGAAATTCTTTTTGGTAAGCGCTTGCCAGTTGGGTGAGAAAAAGGGAGTCGAATCCAAGCGCGAGAAATGTGGCGTCAGGGTCAAGGTCGCTATTGGCGTAGCCGGAAAATTCCGCTGCTGTCGCCGTCAAGCGCGCCAGAATGTGCGTTTCGCGTTGATCTCCCACGAGCTTTTTCCATCCCCCTCGCCTAACCGCCATTCTGTTTCAAAATGGCAAGCTGTGCGGCAATAAGATCGAGCTGCTGATCTATTACCTCATCCACAGAATTAGGCGCGTTCTCACCTTTCGAGGAGTTAATATTACTATCAGATCTCTCCGGTGCAACGGTTGCGCCACCAACAGCGCGGCTATCGCTGCTTTGTGGCTCGATCCAATGTCGTTTGCGCTCAAAGGGATATGTCGGTGCAGGAACACGGCGCCGGCGGCCAATCGAAAATCGCTCCCAATCGAGCTCAACCCCGTTTAACCAAAGCTGTCCAACGAGAGTTAAAATAGCTGCTTCCGCGTCGCCATCTTTTTCCACAGGACCTAATGAAGACAGAACTTTTGTCTCTGAAGAATCCACGCTTCTGCGGGCCAATCCTGATAAAGTCTGACCGGGCCCGACTTCGATAAAAAGACAGCGCCCCTCTTCCTCGTCTGCAGCTCTCACTGCGTCACTGAACAAAACCGGGTTCAGCAGCTGCTCTCCCCAATATTGACTCTCACACGCCTCGACCGGCGCAAGCTCGGCGCCGGTCGACGTTGAATAAAACGCGACCTTGCTTGCAGATGCAGGGATTTCATCAACTTTCTCTTCAACGACCTTGCGCGCGCCCGCCATCATTGGCGAATGAAAAGCGTGCGAAGTTTGAAGAAGCGTTGAAGATATCCCTTGACGATTGAGAAGCTTCTCAAATGCATTGATCGATTCTTCCGAGCCGCTGACAACACTGACATCCGGCGCATTAACGCCTGCAAGCGACAATGCCGGAGGCAATATCGCTCTCACTTCATCGCATGAAGCAAGCACAGCAAGCATTTTCCCCGGCGGTTGCGCCTGCATCGCCTTTCCACGCGCAGCGACAATACAAGCCGCGTCAGCCAGAGAAAACACTCCAGCCGCAACAGCGCCGGCAAACTCGCCGACAGAATGCCCGATCACTCCTTCAGGACAAATGCCCCATGACTCTAATAAAGCGGCAGTTGCACATTCCACTGCAAAAATTGCAGGCTGTGCGTTTTCTGTAGCGGCAAGTTGTTTTTCAATATCGCTCCTGGCCTTGCCAGTTTCTTCTGCCCAAAGAATATAATCGCGAATATCACCAGCATAGCTCGTATCCGTCGCCAGCACATGGGCAATCTCATCAACAACGTCTCGAAAAACGGGTTCAACATTGTAAAGCGCTTGCGCCATTCCCGGAAACTGCGATCCCTGCCCCGGATACAGAAAAACTAGTTGCGGCGCCGAAGCGGACACTGAAGAGGTCTCTTTTTCGGTTGCCTTTGCCTTCAATTGAGCAATGGCGTCAGCACGGTCTTTCACAACAAGAAAGCGTCGTTTTGCGAACGCCTTGCGTCCGACGCGCAAGGTATAAGCAATATCGGCGAGACTCAGATCCGGTCTGGATTCCAAATGTTCAGCAAGCTGCAACGCCTGTTGGTCCAGCGCTTTTTGCGTACGCGCTGAGAGCAAAATAAGCTCCGATGATCGAGCTGTCTGGTCGATCGCTGCAGACGGCGCTTCTTCAAGGACAATATGAGCGTTTGTGCCGCCAACGCCAAATGAAGAAACGCCGGCGCGGCGGGCGCCCCCGTCACTCTTCCACTCTGACAATTCCTTATTGATGTAAAATGGCGAGTTGTCGAAATCGATCTTAGGGTTTGGCGCATCAAAATGAAGAAGCGGCGGCAGAACTTTTTCGTTCAAAGCCATAGCCGTTTTGATGAGGCCAATCGCGCCGGAAGCACAATCGAGATGACCCAAATTCGCTTTTACCGATCCGATAGCGCAAAACTGAGTATCTAGCGTCGAGGTGCGGAATGCTTTCGTTAGCCCGGATATTTCTATCGGATCGCCAAGCGGCGTCGCAGTCCCGTGGCATTCAACATATCCGACACTGCGCGCATCGATTCCTCCCATTCCCAATGCGAGGGAGATAACGTCCGCCTGACCGTCAACGCTCGGCGCTGTGTAACTTACCTTCCCGGCGCCGTCATTGTTGGTCGCATAGCCTCGGATAACGGCATAGATCGTATCGCCATCGCGAACAGCATCTGCAGCGCGTTTCAATAGAACAACCGCTGCGCCGTTAGAAAAAACCGTGCCTGCAGCTTTTTCATCAAACGGCCGGCAAACGCCATCCGGCGAAAGCATACCGCCTTCTTTATACTGATAACCGCGCTTTTGCGGCAGCACAATGGTGACACCCCCTGCAAGAGCCATGTCGCATTGGTAATTTTCAATACTTTGGCAAGCTGTCGCAATCGCAACAAGGGAAGTCGAACACGCAGTCTGGATTGTCATGGCGGGTCCGGAAAGACCGAGCTTGAAGGCGACGCGCGTCGCAAGATAATCCTTGTCATTACCTAATTCGGTTTGAAGCGTGCCAACTTGGATGGAGTCGATAAGGTCTTTTCGAAATTGCTCGTTCGAGCAAAGATTATTGAGAATGTAAGTATCCATATAACAGCCAGCGAAGACGCCGATTGCGCCGTCGCAGCGTTCAGGATCATACCCGCCGTGTTCGATAGCCTCCGAACAGATTTCTAGAAATACGCGATGTTGCGGGTCCATGACCGCAGCTTCTCTTGGAAGGTAGCCGAAAAATTCAGCATCGAACTGATCAATATCTTCCAGAACGCCTTTTGCACAGACAAAACTGGCCTCGCCGCTCCCCTGCGCTGACGGCGCAATTTCCAGCTCATCCGGCGCAAAATGAGAAATTGCATCAACGCCGTCTTTAATGTTCTTCCAGAACGCATCGACGCTGGGTGCGCCAGGAAAACGCCCTGACATGCCAATGATTGCGATCCCCTCGATCGAATCGCTCATGCTCCTCTCGCCTTTCTTGCCGCCCGGACGGTTTTCATACGAGCGCCTTGACGGCGCCGCGCGTCGCGCATCGCAGAGGCGCGATCGAAGTTGGCGTCGGTCTGTCCAGATTGCGTCAACGCAGCCACCAGTTGCGAAATTGTTGCATGTTGAAAGAGGATCGTAATCTCTATTTTCTGCCCTAGTAGCATTTCAAGCCGGGAATGGATTTGTACGAGATGAAGAGATTTGCCCCCCAGCGCCTGAAACGAATCCTGAGCGCCGATAGGGGCAATCTTAAGCACATCTTCCCAAATCGTCGTTACAGCGCGCTCAAGATTTGCAGCTGGTGCGACATACGGTGTTGTCAGATGATCGCAATCGCTCCGCTTACGCCGCATTGCAGAGAGAATTGCGCTGGCGGAAGTCAATTCCGAAGCAATATATTGATAAATGTTTTTTTGCTCAGGCGTATTTGAACGAGGCGCAGTCGTCTCGGGAGCGTTTTCCTTACAATCCCGCAAAGGGTTAAATTTCACTTCAGCCAGTTTGCCAGCTGAGACCTTATCGCTCCCTTGCAGACGACAGTTATGAGCAAGATCGTTGAAAAAAGTCTGCGCCGGGTGGTTTCGAGGACCCTCGGCGATCGAAAAAGAAACCGTCTCTATTTTCCGTCGCAGAGCTGTTTCACCGATATAAGCCGCCATGGCGTGCTCCACGCCGCGCCCCAAAGCCCTGCAACTCAAAAGAAAAAACTCAACATCAATAGTGTCTTGCGTTTCAGTCAGGCCAAAACAGCCAACAATGCCGTAATCGCCAAACCTGTCGGATACGGAAACTTGATGAAGCGATCGTCCTTGTTGACTTCGCCAGCCCGACAATTCCTTCTCGGAAAAACGTCGCAGATTAAAGTTGAACTGGTTTGTGCGCACAGTCAGCTGCGCCAGACGAGCAAGAGCTTCTTGCGCCGCGTCATTAATTTGGATCGATAACTCAAGCGTTTCGAAAAAGCTTAAAAGAGACGGCGCCCGTTGGCGTTCTTCAATTCGATTGGCTTCTTCGCGGTACATCGCGACCCGTTGCAAGTCTTCAGACGTTTTTTCTGCAATATCAAAAAGCCAAAGATGGTCGACAAAACGCAATAAACTCTCGCTGTCTGTTGGCACACGCACAATATGCGCTTCTGGCGTCATCGCACGCATTTGCGCAACCTCAATGGCGTTATCATCCAAAGCGAGCACAGCGTTTTCTCCGACCCCGAATTCAGATGCCGTCCGAGACAGATTTTCTCCTTTGGAGCGCCAATCAATGCGTTTGGCGAGAATATCATCATCTTTTAATACAAAGTCGGCTCGCCCATGAATGACAGCATCGACATCGCGCAGATCATTCTTGCTCAACAGCGCTATGATGCGTCCAGACGCAGCCTGTTGCGCCAGCTTTGACTGCAGCGCAAGATGACCTGGCTCAAACATCACTCCTTCAACGCCGTCCTCGCCAACAACGCCGCGCCATAATGTCTGATCGCAATCGGCAGCAATCATTTTAACAGGTTTTCTGGCCCGCGCCATTTCCTTGCGGAGCATCGCCGCCGAAAGCGCAGCAAACGCTTCCATCGTATAAGGAATTTGAGCCGATTCTTCTGACGCTGAATCGATTGCCTGTTGCACCCTGTATTGGCGGAAAATATCTTCTGCATGCATGATAGACTGGCAACGCGCATCACCCAGCGCAGTTAGAAAGCGTTTATCTGCTTCATCTTTTGAGTTTTTATTTTTTTCATCATTGCACAGAATAATACTTATGCGTTCGCCGGTAGACAAAACCAGCTCAGCAAACTCATCGGCCCTTGCCGCATATGCTGAAGGGCCTTCGACGCCTGCAAGATCGCACCAACGGACAAATATTATAACGCTTTCATTGCCGGTTGCCTGTAGCAAGCCGCCCGGCCTGAGCATTTCTGGATAAAGCTGCGCTGGCGGCACAACAGTAAATTTGATTTGAGCATCAAATAAGCGGGACCAGAAAGGCGCGAAAAGTGTCAGCGGCGCTGCATTAAAACTTGCGCCGATCCTCAAATTCATCTCATTAAAATTTGGGCCTTCAGACACCGGATCACCCTGCAACTGCACTCCGCTTCGCCAGTCATTAACGAATGTTATGACGCCGTCGTAAAATAATGCAAAGCCGGGGCCTCAATATCAGAGGCGATCGCGGCAACGGCTCCCGGCTCCGGCGCAAAAGAATGCAAGCGCCAGTTCTTTGCACTGATCGCCGCCCCTTCAGCCCGGAGAATATTTGAATTGCCGCACTCATCAAAACCTATGTCAAAACTGTTCAGCGGTATGCCGAGCCCGCCCCCAAGCGCTTTCACAACCGCTTCCTTGCAGGTCCACATGGCGTAAAAAGACTTTCCCCAATTCTCTCCCGACAACCCGGACAGCGCAGCCTGCTCCAGAGCGCTAAAGTTTTGTTTCGCCACATCAGCCAGGTCCGGTGTGATATCAATGCGTTCGATATCAATGCCGAGACTGCCGGCCAGAGAAACGCCCAGCAGACCAGTATTGTGAGAACGAGAATAGTTGAAATTTAATGGCGTTGACGCATCAGCCAGACAGGGGCGCCCTCCTGTCGCCGTTGCAAACCTTACGGCTTCAGGGGGCGCGCCAAGATATCCGCCAAGGATGCACCGCAAAGCTCGGCGGCCGGCCAGAAACCGGCGCCGGTCCCGCTCAAAATTATAGCGCGCAGCGCGACTTATTTCGTCAGCAGCGAAAATATCTTCATTCAGATACGCCTGATCGAGCGCTATTCGCCAACAATGGATGTCGCCTTTTGATAGCGCAGGAACATCGTCCAATACTGCCCGGCTCCACAAAACCGGTTGAAAAGCTCTCGCACGCATCCCTGTCATAAATCCGAATGATAATGATCTGGAGTTGACATGTCCCTTCCATGATGGCCATGTCAAAAATAGACGGTGTCTCATAACGAGACTTAATAGGGAATCCGGTGATGAATCCGGAACTGTTCCCGCAACTGTTAGCGGTGAGCCGCTGGTCAACATATCCACTGGAGACATCTCTGGGAAGGATGACCGCGCGGCGCTGACCCGCAAGTCAGGAGACCTGCCGTCGCGTCGCTCGACCCAGCGCCGGGATAGCGTTGCGGGTCAGGATTTCGAATTTCCTTCGAAGCGACATCTTGTGCCGTGAGGACACCAACGTCCTCGACGGTTGTCGTTTGCAGTGCCGACAGCGCTCGGCCGGGAGGAAATATTCATGGCGTTCGAGTTATCGCCTCTTCGTAAGACGTTTTTGTTTGGAACTTTTCTTTTGTCGCCCTCCGTGCTTTTTGCCCAATCGACTGAGCAAGAAGAACCGGACGAAATTATTGTTGAGGGATTGCGGCTTCCAACACCTCTCGGCGAAACCGGCATAAGCGTTTCGGTGATTACAGCGGAAGACATCGAACTCAAAGCTTACCAGTTTGCCGTAGATGCGCTGGCCAATGCGCCAGGCGTTACCATCAACCAGAACGGAACTTTCGGCGGACTTGCAACCGTTCGTATTCGCGGCGCATCAAGCGATCAGACCTTAGTGTTGCTGGATGGCGTTCCCTTGGGCGACCCAACATCCGTAGGCGGCGGCTACGATTTTTCATTCTTCGATGCAGCGGATATTGAGCGCATAGAGATTCTCAAAGGCCCTCAATCAACACTCTGGGGGTCGGACGCAATTGGGGGCGTTGTCAATTTTATATCCAAACGCCCGGAGGACGGCTTCGGCGGCAGTCTTTTTGCCGAGGGCGGATCATTTGCAACCTTCAGAGGCGGCGCCGCTGTTAATGGCGCTAATGATCTGGGTGACTTTAGATTGTCCGCATCCGGCATCACCAGCAACGGAATTTCGAAAGCAGATGAAGACGACGGCAACACGGAACGCGATGCTTACAACGGTCTGACATTCGCCGGGCGCGGCGGCATAAATCTCGGGCGCGACATCCGCCTTGAAGGCTTGGCGCGTTATCAGGAAGGCGAAACCGAAATTGACGGATTCCCTCCGCCGAATTTCACACTTGCTGACTCAGATGATTTTTCTGAGACGGAACAAATTACCGCCGTTGCGCGGCTGCTGGCGCCGCTTTTCAACGATCGGCTTGAAAATGATATTATGGCCGGCTTCACGGATATTCAAAGAAATGGAGAATTCGGCGGCTTTGCGACAACCGATGATGGGGACAGACTGATCCTGCGATATCTTGGGCAGATGAATGTAAATGCAAGCAACCGGCTCGCCGTCGGCGCCGAGCGTGAAGAAACCGAAGCAAATGGCGATGAAACCTCAATCAATTCCATTTTCGGGCTTTATGAATTGAAGCCTTTTTCAGGACTGACGCTTTCAGCCGGCGTTAGATTTGACGATCATTCAACTTTTGGCTCCGAGGTCTCAGCCCAGGCGGCCGCAGCGTGGCGCATCACTGATATGGTAACAGTGCGCGGCAGTTGGGGCGAAGGCTTTAAGGCGCCAACCATATTCCAGTTGACGCAAACATTTGGCGCTTTACCGCCAAATAGCGATCTTCAACCGGAAGAGAGCGACGCTTTTGATGCGGGTATTGACTTAACGCCAACAGACAACGCTGCGATCAGTGTTACGTACTTTAATCGCAGTACGGATAACGAAATTATCTTTGCACCGAACTTCCGATATGAAAATCTTGAACGTACAGAAGCTGAGGGGTTTGAAACTGTTCTTGGCGTTCAGATTCTCGAAGCCCTCCGCGTCGATGTCAGCTACGCCTATATCGATGCTATCGATGCGACAACTGGAGAGCGTCAAATTCGAGTCCCTCGCCACTCTGGCGATATTACAATGAGCTATGTAGAGGGACCGATTTCAGCTGCAGCCGTTCTTCGCTATAATGGCGAAGAAGAAAGCGGTCCTTTCGGTCCAAGCGTTGATGAATGGGTTCGCGTCGATTTATCAGGCGCTTATCGATTCACCGATACAATTGAAGTTTACGGCCGCATAGAGAATTTGTTTGACGCCGATTATCAGCAAATCGCCGGCTTTGGCACACCCGGCGTTTCAGGTTATGGCGGGATCAGGTTATCCTTCTGATGAGACCCCTTGCCCGCAATATTGTTTTCTTTGCTTTGACTTTTGGTTTTGTTGCAACCTGCTCTCTCGCAGAGGGTATAAATGAAAACGAACATCGGCGGATCGTAAGTCTCGACTTTTGCGCAGACCAATATCTCATGGGACTTGCCTCACCCCAAGATATTGCAGCGCTTTCCCCAGATGCGACGGCGTCATTTTCCTACCTGCGCGATCAAGCCCGCACATTCTCGAAAGTTCGTCCGCGAGCAGAAGACCTTCTTTTGCTGAATCCGGATATTGTTATAAGAACATATGGCGGCGGACCGAATATAACTCACTTGCTTGAGCGAGTCGGCATACGCGTTATCCAGATTCCGTATGCCACAGACCTAGACTCGATACGCCGCAGCATATTGAGCGCTGCGAAAGCACTTGATGATCTTGATCGCGGTCACGCCCTTATCCGGGCCATGGATAGTAAGATTCATTCTGTTCGTCAGCATCAAGCCGATGATAAAGTCCTTTACCTGACCTCAAAGGGCGCTGTCGCGGGCGCAGGCACGCTCATCGATGAACTCATTGATGTTGCTAACGCCGAGAACTTTCAGACCAAAGCGGGATGGGGCGCCCTATCGCTGGAGCGGTTAGCCTATGAACGCCCGGATTACATCGCCGCTGCATTTTTTGGCGGCGCCGATGAACGCACGGACAAATGGTCGCCAACCCATCACCCTGTCGCCCGCAGAGCCCTAAAATCCGTGCCAATCATCGATATTGACGGCGCATCAACCGCATGCGGCGGATGGTTCGTTTTGGACGCCGCCGAGGCGATCGCAAATCGCAACGAGGCGATGCAATGATTGACGCGCGTCTCAACACCGGCCTGGCGGGCGCAGCGATGGTTTCAGTTCTTGCCGCCTGCCTTGTTGGCGCAACCTCGCTTCCGCTCGATCGTTTTTTCGCAGCGCTAGCTGGCGCAGGAGAACCGGGCGACATGATCGTGATATGGGAAATTCGATTTCCACGAGCAGTTTGCGCGTTTGTTGTCGGCGCCGCCCTTGGGCTCAGCGGCGCAGCCTTGCAGGGGTTGTTGCGAAATCCACTGGCCGAACCTGGCGTTCTCGGCGTTTCATCCTGCTCAGCACTAGGCGCAAGCTTTATCCTTTTTTACTTCGGCGCAGCAGCAACAACATTAAGCGTGTCCTTTGCCGCCATCATCGGCGCTGTAGTCGCCACGGGACTGCTGACGGCGGCGGCCGTACGAAATATCAGCGCCTCAGTTTTAATCTTAGTTGGGGTCGGGCTTTCCAGTTTTACCGGGGCGCTCATGGCGTTGCTTTTAAATCTTGCGCCAAATCCGTTTTCTATTGCTGATTTGATGAATTGGACGCTTGGTTCGGTGGCAAATCGCAGCCTTAACGATCTTTTTCTCGCAGCGCCGTTCCTTGCAGTCAGCATTGTATGCATCGGTCTTGTCAGGAGAGATTTAAGCGCGCTCAGTCTCGGGGAAGAAACTGCGCACGGCGTCGGCGTCAATCTGACACGCACCAGAGCGCTGGTCGTTATCGGCGCCGGGCTTGCGACAGGCGCATCTGTTTCAATTGCCGGCGCAATTGGATTTGTCGGCATTGTCGCACCGCATATCGTTCGTCCGCTTGTAAACTTCGACCCGGCCCGGACGCTAGTTCCGGCTTCGCTGCTTAGCGGCGCAATGCTTGTACTCGCCGATATAGGCGTCCGGCTTATTCCGACCCCGGCGGAATTGCGGCTCGGCGTCCTCGCCGCTCTTATTGGAGCGCCGTTTTTCATATGGATTGTGTCAGCACAACAACGAGGCCGAGATGGTTGAAATCCGTATCGACAGCCTGAGCGTTGAACATGACGGCGCCACCACTCTCCACAATATCAATACCTGTTTCAACACTGGAGAACTTGTCGCCATTGTCGGCCCTAACGGCGCAGGAAAATCCACACTGTTGAAATCAATTGTCAATCTTGTTCAACCATCGCAAGGCGCAGTGATGTTTGACGGGTCTAATGTCTCGTCGTTGACGCCTGAGAGCCGGGCGCGGCGCATCGGATATCTTGCGCAGACACGGCCGCTGGCATGGCCCATGCGCGTCATCGATATCATCAATCTGGGCCGCTACGCTTATGGCGGCGCCGTGAGAGAGCCTGATCGCGCCGGTGCTGCGGCTGTAACTAAAGCGATGCATGATTGCGGCGTAACGCATCTGAAAAACCGCCGCGCCGACACTCTGTCAGGGGGAGAAATGTCGCGGGTCCATTGCGCCAGGCTTTTTGCGGCTCATACGCCTTTTGTGCTTGCTGATGAACCGACTGCATCGCTGGATCCAAAAGGCCAGTTGTCGGTGCTGAACCTTCTTCGATCCTATGCGCATAATGAGGGCGGCGGCGCTGTCGTGGTTCTGCATGAATTGCAGCACGCCATAACTTATGCGGATCGCATTCTCTGGATTCGCGATGGCGAAATTGAAGACGACGGTCCCCCAGCAAAAACAGCTACGCCGAAGCTCATCAAACGCGTCTTCGACGTGGACGCAAAAGTGAGGGAAACCGACGGTCGCCGTTACATTCAAATCACTGATCACTATGCTTGATCATTCAAAGCTGAGCATGAATGACTTTTTTACTTTTCAGAAATCACAAACCACATATGAGGTGCTTTACTAAAAGCGATACCGAACGCCGCCATAAAGCGCCGCACGGGCTCCCGGTGTGAATATACGGCCTTCCTGATCTTCTTGATTAAGAACAGGCGTAAGACCTGCAATATAGGTGTTATCGGTGAGATTCTCACCGGTTGCAAAAACTTCAAGCCGATCGCTCATGCGATATCCCGCTGAAAATCCAACAATCGTATAAGTAGGCACACTGACGACATTTTCGTGGTCGGCAAAAAACTCCCCGCCAGCGACTTCTACATTGACGCCAGCATACCAGACATCATCAGCTGAATAGCGAAGCTCGCCGCGATAGACGTGTTCAGGAACGCCGGCCAGCCGATTGCCGTCAACGCCCAAAGGATCGCCGTCATCAAATCTAAAATTGTTGTAGCTGTATGCATTACGCCATGTCAGCGAGTGACCATTCCGTCCCAGACGCTGCGGAAACAAATGAATATCGACGCCAGCTTCAACGCCTTTGTGGGTCGTGCTGTCGACATTGACAAGCGTTCCACCAACCCCGTTTGTTTCGGGGTCGTCAATATTGATAATTTCGTTTTCAACGTCAGTATTGAAGTAGGTCAGATCCCATCCGAGCCAATTACTGAAACGTCCTCGAATTCCGCCTTCGAAAGAGAAAGAATCCTGTTCCTCAAGATCATTTAAGTCTTCAGGATTATCAGAAACGAGTTCACTGAATGACGGCGGCTCGTAGGTTCGAGATCCATTAATAAATAACTGAACATGATCAGTAAGCGTGTATTGAGCGCCGACTTTTGCGCTGACGCCCGTAAACTCTTCTGCGTCTAAATTGTCATCGACGGTGAGTTCGCGATCCACCGTAATGAACTTGGCGCCGAAATCAACGGCAAGACGCCTCAGCGGTCGAACTACAGCTTCCAGAAATCCTGTCAGATTTGTGGATTTTTGTGTCGTCGCAAAAAGCTCATCACCGGGCGCACCATCAATATTTTCAAATCGATCAGACGACTTTTCGCCTGTCGTGTATGATCCGCCGGCGCGAAGATCTGTATCAACGCCGAAAAACAGAAACCGGCGACCAAGAGAAAGGCGCGCGCCCCATTCATCTGCGCTTTCATCAATCACACCGATAAAGTCGATCTGCGGCGCTTCAACTTCGCGGCGCGTGTAGTGAAGACCGCCGACGCCATCAAGTCCGAATACGCGAAACCGCGTTTCATTCGCGATCCGGCCCGTAAAGAGCTGACGGCCAAACTCGTCGTCATTAGCGCTGTCGGCGAGCTCAATAAAGGGACCGCCTGGAAATAGCGGACCAAGGCCAATCGCACCCGAGGCTTGTGTCGGGTCTGCAAGAGCATCCGCAAGCGTCAGTCCGCCGGCAAGCTCAATATCACTGCGCGCAACGTCGAGAAAAACACGCGTTTGAACTGCAGGTGAGAATTCATAGCCTAAATTTGCATTCAAATATGTTTCGATGCGCTGATTGTTATCGCGAAGGCCCTGCTCGTAACGCCCAGTGGCGCTGACATAATAATCAAGATCGCCTGAGACATGGGCAATTTCACCATGCACCTGACCGACAGGGCGGGCGCCGATTGTCGACCCGCCTTCAAGCCGCCCCGATATGCCTGGCTTTGCGGTGCGACCAGTTTTTGACACGAAGTTTACTGCACCGCCAAGATTCTCACCGACAACCGCCAGATCGCCCCCTCCGCCGCGATAAATATCCACGCGTTCAAGAGCAAGCAAATCGACTTCAGCAGTATTCGTTTCGCCGTGCACATCCGTTAGCGGCGCACCGTCTCGTAAAGCAATAATGTTTGAACGTTCTTGACGGTTAGAAATTGCAAATCCGCGAATAGACAAACGCGGTTCTGCGAGATCAAGGTTATTGACCCAGACGCCGGGCGCAAAACGAAACGCATCGCCAACATCGTTTACATAATTATCCAGATAATCTTCAGCTGGACGACTGTCGCCAGCGGCCGGCTTTTCCCACTGAATATACTCAACCAGCGGCCTATCTCGCAGCAAGCTCGGCGCAGCCGCAAAATTTTCCTGTTCGTGATCGATTTGTTCAGGCGCAGCCAATGCAAGGTTATTTGCAGCCAGCGCAGCCAATCCTGCGCCGCTCCACAATATCGTTTTGAACGACATTTTCTTTCTTTGCCCCTCTATTTTTGCGCGCAACATAAATGGCGATGCACGTAACTGCGCATCGCTTTTCATCAGGTCCCAGTTGCGCCAAATAATCCAAGATTGCGTTGATCGAAGTTTGTTATTCCCGGCAGAACATCATTGACCTCGCCATTGGAAAGACCGAACCAGTTCGCGAGCGTTGAGGCGAACTGATCCACTGATGTTGTCGGTATTAAGCGACCGTTATTCACATCAAGGTCGTGCCCAACCGCGGGTTCCGGGAAGGAGCCAACCATTTGCGAACCAAGCAGACCATCGCCAACCACCATGTGATGAGCGCCCCACCCATGATCTGTGCCGTCGCGATTGATCGTCAGAGTTCGTCCAAAGTCAGACGCGGTGAAAGACGTCACGTCACTTGATACGCCAAGCTCAACGGTCGTGTCATAAAATGCACGCATCGCTTCAGCGATTTCGACATGACGGTTCGGAATTGAGTTGGCTTGATTTGAATGGGAGTCAAAGCCGCCAATACCGGTAAAAAAGATCTGTCGGCGAACGCCAATCGTATCGCGCAGTGCGATCACCCGGGCAACCGCCTGTAATTGCCTGCCCAGACGGGTCTGCGGAAATACTGTCGTGAACGGCGCATCCTGAGCAAACGAATCACTTAGCATTCGGTTTGCATCAATTGATCGGTTCACAACATTCGAATAGTCTCGCTGCAGAATATTTGTCAACGTTTCGTCCTGGGCTCGCAAATGGGACTCATAGATTTGCGGCAGCGCGTCTGATCCCAGATACCGATCATCGCCCAGACCATTAATTTCGCGGGGTCCCTGTGAGCCCATATCGAACTGGCTCGCGAACTGGCCTGACAAAAAGACCGTGTTGCCGGACGTTGACACCACCGTGAAGGTCGCATCGGGGTTAGCGTTCGCAGCCAGCATGACATCCGCCAAGCGTCCGCCCCAGCCAAAGCTGGCGCCTTCCGGCTGTGAAGCCATCCAAACTGATTGCTGATCATTGTGCGAAAACAAGCGCGGCGGACGAGGCGCACTACGATTGCGGAATTGTTCCCGGTTCATTGGAACGATCAACGGTCCAACATTCGATACAACTGAACATGCGCCTTGCTCAAACAATTGATGTAAGGGACCAAGCTCTGGCGGCATCGCAAACTGTCGACCGCCGAAATCCGACGCGTTGGAAAGCGACATTGGCAGCAGCGCTTCGCGTGTGCGTGTTGATCCGCCTTCGCGTTGTTCGTAACGATCAAAAAGAGAGTTTCTAAGGCTGGCGTACTGGTTGTAGTTGAAAGTGTCATACGGAAGGATCGTATCGTGACAATCCATACCGCCAAACAAGAATACGCAAACAAGGGCTTTATATCCTGATGTTTCAGCGGCAAATGCGTTGAACCGCGACAAGTCACAGATAAACCCGCCTGCAGCCCCCAGAGAAGCTGCGGCTGTTGATTTCAGAAATTCTCGACGTGATGGGCGCATCTTGGCAGCTCCGTATTATCGTTGAACAAGGTAATCTTGTGATGTCAGCACCATCTGCACAGCCATTGCGACGCGCGTTTCATCACGGGGCAAGTTGTTTGTTCCCTGGATTGAATTCACTGCTTCTATGATCCGTGTGCGTGTCGTGGTGCTCAACGTTCCGTATGTGAAGATTTCATCTAGGTGATCGACGAGAGCGGCAGGATCATTGGCGAGCAATAACTCATCTGAGTAATCAGCCAGAAAATTTATGTCCGAAGCGTCATTGAAAATAAAATCTTCCATGAAGTTCGCATAGCCAGTGATGCTTGACCCGGTGGTAATCTGCAGTTCCGGCGCAACAAGGCCTTGAGCCGCACTTTGAGACCCGGGCGCAACAAAACCTGGACGATAGAAATTAAAAACCGAAGGGGAACGATAAGCCTGTTGCCCGAGCACGGACGGCGGCGAAGTATCGCGAATTTCGCGAATATCGTCTGTAGCGGTTTCGTCCACGCCAAAGGCGCGCGCCCAGTGTGTAAATCGTAAAATCGGTTCACGGATTTTCCCAAACTGATCGTCGCTAATCATTGCCGTGTCGCGAGCCTCGATATCCATCAGAATGGCCGCAACAACAGCGCGCATGTCGCCTCGGCCGCCGCCGCCGGCGTTTGTGCCGTCCGGCAAAGTGAAATTGCCGGTTCGAAAAGCCTCCGAAACGCGAGCGACATAGGCGCGGCTCGGATTGCTGGTCACCAACCGTTGTATCAATTGCTCAGATATAAACGGGGGCGTATTCGGGTGATTAAACAGCGCATCCAGCGCAATATCGATGCTTTGGTCGCCGCCAGTGTTTGCGGGGATCGTGACGCCGAGAAATGTTTTCGACTCGGGCGAATGCTCCTCTTCGTACATGACAAGCGGCAAATATTCTGAATCGATGTCGTTAGGATTTCCGAGAAACCTGTCGCGCTCCGCCCAACTTAGACCGGTAAAAACTTTCGCAAGTTCCGTAACATCTTCATTGTCGTAAGTTTCAATTGGCTGGCCCGAACCGTCCAGGCGCAACGAGCCGTCATTGTTTAATTCAAGCAAGCCGATCGTAAAGAGCTGCATGACTTCGCGAGCATAATTCTCGTCCGGAACAACCTCGCGCTCAGCGTCGGCTTTTTGATTCTGCAAATACGTCAGATATATCGCCATCGCAGGGCTGTATGTGACGTTTTCGAGTGTTTGACGAAAGTTGCCGAATGCGCCAGCCGACATGATATCCATGTAATTCGCCATAGCGACAGGCCGGTCTTCCAGTTGCGCATCACGGTATGAGGCAACAAAGATTTGCGATAACGCATACCCAAAGCGTTGACGCAATTGGTCATCACTCAGAATAGCCCTGTCCCAGAATGCTTCGCCAAGCGCGTTGGGACCGATATCTTCGCCTGCAGCTTCCTTTTCGAGCACTGTTTGCAAAATAGATTCTTGCGGTTTTGCAAACTCCGTACGGAACCATTCCGAGGCGCCCATTTCTTCAAGCGCGTCAATCTCCTCGTCGGAGGGCCCGAAAGTGGATTGCGATAAAAATCGCGATGCTTCCATTTTGGTGAATGTGTCGCCGGAACTACCGTCGCCAGTCGGCGGCGGCGCTATTGGCGCGCCACTGTCGTCGCTTGTTCCGAAACACCCCTGCACTGCTAAAAGTGCGAGCACTGCACATGCATTATATATTGTCTTTTTCACTATCATCAGACCCAAACCGAATGTTCCTGCCTCACGGCAAAATTCCGCCACAGGAGGTAAGGCCGCGTGAATTTGTGTGATGCAATTTTCATTAATTTCGATCGTAGCGGCAGAAAAACCGCGAATTTCCCGGCGAGCCGAAATTAAAATGTGGATAGATTATGAATTGGCCTGCGCTGGTTCAAAGCGGATCTCTTCAATAACACGCTTGCCTTCAATGCGACTGACTTGAATAATGATGTCAACGATCGACTTGATATAGTCTTTTGTCTCCTGCCGTCCGAGAGGAAGGCCTGCTTGCATCGTCATCAATGCTAACTGATCAAGCGCGCCTTCAGGGCTGTCAGCGTGTACCGTCGTAATCGAACCGGGGTGACCAGTGTTAATAGCGCGCAGATAGGTCGCCGCTTCTGCGCCGCGGATCTCTCCCAGAATGAGCCTGTCCGGGCGCATACGGAGCGCCGCTTCAAGGACGTCATTCATGTTGATGCGCGCCTCGCCCATCTCACCTTTTACAGCGAGCAAGCCTAATCGATTGGGCTGTTGAAGTTGCACTTCCGGCGTATCTTCGACGGTAATGACTCGCTCAGCATCGCCGATTTCGCGCAATAGCGCATTGAGAAGGCTTGTTTTGCCAGTGGAGGTGCCGCCTGAAACCAAAATGGTTTTGCGAAGGCGCACCGCAGCACGAAGAAAATCTTCAACTCTGCCGGCGTTCAGAAGTGCGGACAATTTCTCGTTCACGGTTGCGCCTGGATCGTTTTGACGATGCTTAAAGACAGTTTCGGCAATCGGAAAGTCAGAGAGCGCGATGTTACTCACGACATGGCGTCGAATAGAAAGCGCCCAGTTTTCTCCCGCAGCGGGCGGCCCGGCAAATTGAATGCGCTCGCCTGTCGGCAAAGTCGACGACATCAACGGTTGCTCACGATTGATCGCTTGGTGACTGACGCGCGCAATTTGCGTGGCGAGACGTTGCAGCAAAAGATTGCTGACGCCAGGATCTTCTACTCGTTCAAACTTTGTCGCGCCGCTGCGTTCAATCCAGATCTCCCCCGGCTGGTTGATCATGATTTCTGTAACGTCAGGGTCGTCAAGCCACGCGGCGAAGGGTTTTAAAAACGATCGGAGATAAACATCTCTCGATTCCGGTTCGTCAAACTCGGCGAGCGTATTCACGGCCGCAAGCCTTGTGATGGGTCAATTCGCGGAAAGTATAAATCGCGGGCAAGAAAGATCCGGATTTCTTTACCCTGCTTGACCTTTACTGTTGGCGGAATGTTGATTTGCTCAGACAAGGACTGAGCGGCAATAGCCTGCGCTTGTGATGAAGATCCAATCACGACATCTGCGCCGTTCTCCGCCAGTAAAACCGCTGAGCCTGCATCGATCACCGATAGAACGATGGCGGCGCCGAACCGTTGAAAGAAATGTCTGTCAACTTTGCCGGGCAAGCCGGCTCGCCCTAACGTATCGGTTGCTGGCGAAGCCAGTTCTATCGACACGCCTTGCGGCGTTAAAAGTCGCGTCCAGATCACGAACGCACGGGACTCTCCGATCGCAAGACCGGACCGGTACTGACCAATCAACCTGCTGCCGCGTGGGATCAATATAGTGCGGTTATCAAGGCTGCGTATGTCTTCGCTGACGACTGCGCGGGCAAAACCCGGCAGATCGGAATTGATCGCTGTTTCTAGAACGCCGGCAATAATCGTCCCCTGCGGCGCCACGCGGGAAGGGTCATCAATTACAGTCGCGCGAACAGGCTCTTGCCCGCCCGCCGTCACACGCTGGGCGAATATGTCGGACGAGGTGAGCCCTTCGACGGTGGCCGCTGCGGCGCCTTCGGCCCCATCCGCCGCCGCGGGGATAGCAGCGCCGGCGCGACTATTATCGACAACCAATGCAGGCGCGCGCAAATTCGCCTGCGCCCTCTCCGTTGACGGGCGCGCCTGCGTCACCGGGGTCGGTCGCGGGCGTTGCCGGTTGGCAGTCGCTGCGCGCCGCGCCCGGTCCGCGTCTGCCCGCGCGCTTGCCGCATCCTGTTGCGCTTGCGCCATTTGTGTTCTGGCCAATTCCAGTTCTGTTCGCGTCTCCTGCATCAAACTGTCGAGCGAGGCTGATTCGCGGCTGCCGCTCAGTTGATTGAAAACAAGTATCGCAAGCATGCCCATAGCCGCTGCGCCAAGAATGAGCGACAGCCTGTCGCCGCCACTCTCCGCCACCTGCGGGGCAGCATAAGCATTCGCCGCATCAAGCGCGCTTTGCGACATCGACTGACGCGGATCTTCTTCACCAGCGCGGCGCATCATTCGCCCTCCCCGTCACCGCCGAAAAGTCGGCCGAAAAAACCGCGCTCAGCAGGCCGTAGCCGCGGCGCGTCGGGCCCCGGGTCAATAGGAACAAAAGCATCGTTGTAAACGCGGGTTTCAAGAGCGCCGTGTTTAAGCAGAAAGACCGGCGCCACGCGATCGACGACAACGAAACCGCTTTCAAAGCCGTGATTGATCACACTCTCATTGTCGTCCTTATCGACTGCAAAGATTGCAGGCGCCGGCGCCCCTTCCGCCCACTGAAAATACGTCGACCGGCCATCGTCAAAGATCTTGGAGGGGACAATCTGTCGATCGCCTTCGTAACTGTAATTTCGATTTGTCGCTCTCAATTCAGGCGACGGCGGCGGCGCTGGTTCTAAAATCTCCTGGCTTTCAG
Organism: Pseudomonadota bacterium; assembly: GCA_039180625.1. GTDB lineage: Bacteria > Pseudomonadota > Alphaproteobacteria > Caulobacterales > Parvularculaceae > Hyphococcus. Next base: position 89,216 of record JBCDDE010000005.1, read on the forward strand.
TGATTGCCGCCTGCGGATATCGAAACCTCAGAACAAAAACCATCTCTCCCGGCACGGCGTCGCTCGCAGCTTTCGATTCCAGTTCAAAGATGTAATGACGAAGACTGGTTACGACCGTCATATTTGTCGGCGGTGCGGCGCTTATCGGTTTCAGGATGATGACATCGCCGCGGCGATTGGGCGTTACTTGCCAGGCGACGGAATCGCCAATCGCCACATTTTCAATTGTCTCGTCATCGTTGAACTCAATAACAGTCTGAAAACCAAGATGACCAGTCAGAGAATAAACGGCGTTTTCGCGATAGGTTCTCGTCTTGATGCGCGGGTCAGCATTGGCTGCGGACGCGGCGAAAAACGAAGCCATAAAAATCATTAAAGCCAGTGTTTTCCGGATCATGCGAGTTTCCCCTTCGCCCCCAAACGCTCGCTATAGCTGCAATAGCGCTGCCCTGTTCGCCGACTGCCATACGTTCCGGGCGAAACAGGCCCGGTATTGACTGCCCCCGCCGTCGCACCGGCGCGGCGATCGCCGCCGAACGTTGCTGCGCCGCGCTCGACCGCAACAATAATATCGCCAACGCGTGAATTCACCGCTGCCGCGATACCTGAAGAGGCCTGATCAGAAGATGACGGCGCGGCAGCCTGGTCACGATCCTGCTGATGGATAGGCAAGCGCCAGGAAGACGTAAGTCTCGAACACAGCCTGAAAAGCTGCATCATCAGCAACGCGAAGATAAACACCGTTACCGCAAGAACAAAAACCGGCTGCGGGCTGGCGTCGCCCGCATTGCGAGCGTCTTCAATCTGACCGATCATCGGTTCGACAAGAAATAATACGCCCCCTGTCAGAACTGTCGCAAAAGCGGCAAGCAGGGCGTAAAGCGCCAATGTCTTCAGCCATCCTTCGAAAAGTCCGCGCGTCGCGGTGAATAAAGCCAAGACAACCAGCACTGGACCGACAGCAAGTAAGAGGCCCAGCAAGATCTTTGCGATAATCAGAACACCCACCGTTGATAACGCTAGTAAAATAGCGCTGAACCAAAGTAAGTTCACTGCCCCTGCAGAACGCGGCAAGGATACGCCCTGAGCGTCTTGCAATGCGCCGGCCTGCGCCGCCGCTGCTGATCTCGCCTGTGCGGCGCCTAGATTGTCAGCTTCCGGAAGAGCACTATTTTCATTCCATGTATTCGCGATCCGGATGATATTCTGAAGCGCAGTATCAAGCCGGTCAAAAGCGCTTGCCGCCGCCGCCGCGCGTCCATTGCCGCCATCAATCAGCAGGACAGCGAGCTGGTCAGCGCCCCCGTAAAAGAGATTTAGGAATAGAGCTTGATAGGCGCCCCAGCGCGTAGCAAAGGCCAAAACAAGACCAATCAACAACACTTTTGGCGCAAGACTTGTCAGACTAATCGATCCGCGACCGACAATCAGCTGAAATCCGTAAAACGCAATATAGAGCGTTAGCGCGCCAGTCAGGACGGGCTCCAGAAATCCAAAAGGGCCAAACATGGAAGCGTAGCTAGCCTCAACATAAGAGCCGACCTGACAGTCAATCTGCTCTAGAAGAGGAGCGACCAGGCGTCCGTCCCCGCCCGGCGGTTGGCAACTGCGCGCGATCATTCAGCCGCCTCCCGCGCTTTGTTAAGCGATACGCCAAAGTCTTCGGCGGCTCCGCCGAGAAAGAACGGTAACCACGCCCGCGGATCATCGCCGACTTTTCGGCGCAAGGCGTCGAGTTCACGCGTGCTGCTCTCGCGGCCGGACAGAATTTTTAAAACGCCCGGCATATCACTCAGGTCGAGACGGGCGACAACGCTGTGATTGCCTTTTTTGATCAAGACGCACCGCGAATGCTCCGGCAATGATTTGATGATATCAAACTCATGCGATGAAAGCCCGAACCCGTCTCGATATTCAGCGGTTTGCGCCCTTGGATTCGGGAGAAAGAACTGACAGGCCGTTTGCTCCGTAATGGTTGCAGATATCGAGCTATCGAGCGCATCTCGCGCCGACTGCGTTACGAAACCAACAATTCCGTTCCGTTTACGAATAGTCTTTAACCAATCCTTGAGCCGGCGGCTGAACACATCGTCATCCAACGCTTTCCAGCCCTCATCGATCACAATCGCGGTGCGTGAGCCATCAAGGCGCTGGCCAATGCGGTGGAACAGGTACATCATCGCCGGCCCGCGCAAATCCGGCGCATCCAGAAGATCGGTCATATCGAAACCGACGACAGGGGCGCTTATCCGCAACTTGTCGACCGGGTTATCGAACAACCAGGCGTACTCGCCTGACCCGTGCCAGCGCGCCATGCGCGCCGCGAGACCGCCCGCCGCTACGCGGCTTGAACCGCCGAGAAGTTCGACGAAATATCGCAATCGACGCCACTCAGATTCCTGATCGAAATTGCTGTCGACGGCGTTAACAATGACGCCTCGCTCTTCGGCGCTTAGCTCAACGCCAGGCGTCGCCACCAGGCGCGCGACCCAGGCGCGCAAAAAAGCCCTGTTCGACGGCGTGTCCGATAATGCAAGCGGATTAAGCCCCGTAGGCTCTCCTTCGCGCAAGACATCATAATGCCCGCCGATCGAGCGCAGAAAAATTTCAGCGCCGCGATCTTTGTCAAAGAAGATGGTTCTCGCGCCCAATTTTCGTGTTTGCGCCATCAGAAAATTGAGAATAACGGTTTTACCGGTGCCCGATGGACCGATTACTACGAAATTTCCGAGATCGCCCTCATGGAAATTGAAGTAATATGGCGTGCCCGCGGTCGTCTCAAAAACGGTGACCGGCGCGCCCCAATGACCGCCTTCAGCGTTTCCGATTGGAAATCCGTGCAAGGAGCAAAATCCAGCAAAGTTCGTTGATGAAATCATCGCCCGTCTTGCAATGAAATCCTCGTTGCCAGGAAATTGCGCCCAATATGCCGGCTCCAGATTTAAGTCCTCGCGCACCGCGACAGCGCCGATGTCCGCAAGCGCGGCCTGCGCCTGTGCTGCGGCGTCATCAAGCGCGCGCGGGTTCGCGCCGTATGCTGTCACCGTCATATGGTGTTCGCCAAATCCTGCGCCGCCGCTTGCCGCGTCATCTTTGGCCGCTTGAAGACCGCGCTTCAATGTTACGGTGTCATCGTCAGCCGCACGCAAACGCCTTAGCGCCAGATCAATTTTTTCCTGCGCGTTCTGACGATCTACAAACCGGAAGCTTTCCGTTACGACCAGTTCGCAGGGCAGACGCAAAAGATTATCGATCAAGCCCGGCGTTGTTACGGCCGGATAGTCTTTGATCGATAAGATAGCGCCAAGCTTTGTCGACTGCGCATCAGCGCCGCGCAGTTCCAGCGCATCCCTCCCAAATGAGACCCGCTTATAGGGAATATATTGACCGCAATCCTCTTTTGGGGACTGCACAGGGTGCAGCTCGCCATTATATAAAAGAGAAAGAAACTCAAGAACCTCAGAGCACGGACCGCCAGCGCCGTCATAGACCTCCAATAACCTTGCGCCATATGGTCGAAGCGAGGCCATCATGCCTTCGCGCACGCCATTGAGCGCGCGAACCGCCTGAGCGCGCGCTGCAGCGTCAGCTTTGGCGCCGCCGCTCGAAAATTTTGCGACAAGGCCGCGTTTTCCGGCCCTTGGTCTATACAGGACCGTCAAAAACAGCTCGTTGACGAACAACTGTTTGGATGCGAGCGCCTCGGTCCATTGCCGATTGATGCCTTTACTCACCGGATCAGGAAATGAGCCGTCAAGCTGAGCCTCTACCGGCCTGCGGATGATATGGTGATAGAGCGTAAATTGTTGATTGTTGATCGCCCGCAACATCGTATCGCGCACCGCCTGGCGATGGTTTAACTCTTCGGTGTCCGCCGTTTCAAACGCAAAGCCCTGCAGATGAATGACTTGCATGAAACCGCCGTCTCTCAACGCCACAGTCGCATCATCAACGTGACGGGCGTAGGGAAGACGGTCGCCCGCGCGTTGTTCACGGCGGGCGAGCCTGGCCATTTTATGTTGCGGTTTTCGCTTTCCCATCACCGCTCCTAAGGCGCATAGCTGTTACAGCGCCAAAAGCTGTAATTGCGGACGCGGGTGCAGCGGCTCACCTTGGCAATCCAAAGGTCGAAAATTCTTGGATCGTAAAGGCATGCGAGATAGCCGATCATGTGAATGACAAGAGCTGCAAGCAAAGACCATCCCGAACGGGTGATCAGAAACAACTCCGTCGTTAAAACGAGATTGATAATAAAAAAGCTGTAGGTAACGCCGGCAAACATTTGAGGCTGCGTTAATGCTCTAAAGACGGGCGACGCGTTGAGCGCATCCATGGCTCAACCTCCTGCGGCGGCCCGGATCCCCGCAACGATCGACGTGGCGCCGAAAAGAATGAAGCAGCCAATGACGACCGTGATGCCATAGCGCCAGTTCATACGTCCGGTGAGCATCATGAACCCAACCGCCGCCACCGCGATGACTGCGGCGGTGGTCGCCACATTGCCCAGAAGACTGCCTTGCAGCCAATCCATAGCGGCGATGATCGGCCCTGCCCCTTGCGGGTCCTGCGCTGTAGTTTGTGCGCTGCTGACCGATCCTGCGCCGAGAATGCTTGCAAAAGCGGCAAGGAGAAACGACGTCCTGGCCGGGGAATATTGCTTCTTCATCATAATTTCTTTGTCTTTTCAGGCGGTTGCGCTTCATTTCATTTGCTGTTTGAGATACGCCGTCGCACTTAAAATCCGCTTAATTGGTTAAGGAAAATTTTGGGTCGGCGCTCCGCCCACATGCGGCGCAGCGCACCGGCGTAATCTGTTGTCAATTTGTGTGAGATCAGGCAAAGCTATGGAATTGAAAGATTTTTCCAGTTTGGAAGCGCATCCCGGAGATTTTGCTGCAAGTCGTATAGGTTCCCGATATTTCGTTTTCACGCTGGCAATTTTATGTGAATTGTCAGCAATGTATTTTCCCGTCGCCCGTCCGCGAAGAGCCCTGCAGAAATGACACGTTGGAAACATTACGCGCGCAAAGCCGCGGCGATTCCCGTTGTAGGCCCAATCCTTTATCGGCTGCATGAGTGGCGTCAGAGCCGAAAGTTGCCGCCGTCGCCGCAGGCGGACGAACACGGCGTTCCCATTCCGAGCGCATATCTCATTCATTTAATTGGGGGACAGACGGACTGGCGTTCATTTCTGTCTCGCGGGGAAACATCAATTGAGCGATTTAAATCGCTTGTTGACGCAAACGGCGGCGACTTTCGAAACGCGCGCCGCATTCTTGATTTCGGCTGCGGATGTGGACGTCTTGCGCGACATTTGCCGCAACTGACACGCGCAGACATTTACGGTGTCGACCTGAATCCACGATTGATCCGCTGGTCTCAGGAAAACCTGAAAGGCCATTTTGCTCAAAACCGGCTGGCCCCGCCGCTCGATTTTCCTGATGAGCATTTTGACATCATCTATCTTCTTTCGGTTTTCACCCATCTCCACCTTGAAACACAGAATGCCTGGCTCGAAGAGTTTGCACGTCTGACAATACCGGGCGGATTCACGCTGGCGACCTTTCATGACGAAGATCATCCAGGTCTTGAAAGCGCTGGACTTCACCGTGATGCGTTGCTGGATGCAGGCTTTCTCGTCGGCGTGAGCGAGATGGAAGGCTCGAACCTGGCGGCGACTTTTCAATCATGCGATTTTGCTCGACAACAATTTGCGACGTATTTTGATGTTTGCGCCATTACGCCCAGTACAGACGGTCCCATCGGGCAGGCGGTCGCTGTCTTGCGAAGGCGGCCATAGTTTTCTTCACACGCTGTGGGCCGAATCTATAGATAGAAACCACAGCCTTCAGACAGATCGGAGCGCGCCCCCTTGACCCAAGCTACAATCATTGATGGTAAGGCCATCGCAAATCAAATAACCGATCAATTAGCTGTCAGCGTAAGCGATTTTAATGCCGCCGTCGGAGCGCCTCCGTGTTTGGCGGTGGTTCTGGTTGGCGACAATCCGGCGAGCGCTGTTTATGTTCGCAATAAAAGCAAGATAGCGGAAAAAATCGGCTTTCGGTCGATCCAGAAAACGCTGCCGGAGACCGCCAGCGAAGCAGAGCTTCTTCAAATCATTATGGAGCTGAATAATGACGACAGCGTCAATGCAATACTCGTTCAGCTGCCGTTGCCGAAGCATGTGGATGAAGAAAAGGTGCTTGAATTGGTTGATCCAGCCAAGGATGTCGATGGCTTTCACCCCATCAATGTCGGAAGGCTCGGCGTCGGCAATATTGATGAAACGCTTCTGCCGTGCACACCCCATGGCTGTTTACGCCTTGCAAAATCGGTCCGCGGCGAAGATTTGTCCGGCCTCCATACGGTCATTGTCGGACGTTCAAACATTGTCGGAAAGCCGGCTGCGCAGCTCTTTCTTAGCGAAAACTGCACCGTCACAATGACGCACAGCCGAACAAAAGACATACAATCAATTGCACGACAAGCCGACATTCTCATCGCAGCCGTCGGACGCGCGCAAATGATCACAGGCGGTTGGATCAAACCAGGCGCAACGGTAATTGATGTCGGCATCAACCGGATTGACGCGCCGAAAAAAGGTCCAGGAAAATCACGCCTTGTCGGAGACGTTGATTTCGAAAGCGCATTAGCGGCGGCCGGCGCAATCACGCCTGTTCCCGGCGGCGTCGGACCAATGACCATCGCCATGTTGATGCGCAATACCTATATCGCTGCATGCCGCCAAAAAGGCGTTGAGCCAAAATAATAAATTCTCATACCCCATCGCTCAATGAGGCCGCAGCACCGAAGAGTGCGGAGCCGTCCTGAACGATCAATTTAACTGGCGTTGCCTCGACATAATCGCGCATGCGCCCCTTATCGACAAAGCGCTCTGAAAAAGCGCTCGTAAGAAAGACATCCTTAATTTTCGGCAGAATGCCTCCGCCAAGGATTACCCCTCCTCGCGCGCCGGTGGCCAGAACCGCATCGCCCGCAACGCGGCCAATCAACTCGCAAAACATATTCACTGCTTTGACTGCGATAGGATATGTCTTATTGATCGCAGCGGCGGTGATCTCATTCGCCTGCAAAGAAACGCGCTGCGTGTTTTCAGCCGCACAAAGCGCTCGGTGAATGTTCACCAAGCCGCGTCCAGATAAAAGCCGCTCAACGGATACACGCGGGTGTTCACGGGCAATAAACTTCATAATCTGAAACTCTTCATCAGTGCGCGGCGCAAACGTAACGTGACCGCCTTCCGTAGCAATCACTTTCTCTCCTTCTTTTGTCGGCACAATCAAAGCCTGCCCGAGCCCAGTGCCTGGTCCGATCACAAGCTTTGGCGCTTCTGGATCAGCAGCGCCGTCTTTAACAGAGACAAACGCGCTGTCGCTCAAATGAGAAACGCCGGCCGCGAGCGCATAGAAGTCGTTGATTACGCGGAACTCTCTGAGCGACAGCGCTTTTTCAATTTCGTGCGGGCGGAACCGCCAGGGAGAGTTTGTGAATTTTATTTCTGCTGCGCCGACAGGACTCGCCACGGCAAAACACGCGCGGCTTGGCTTTTCCGCCACCGATTCCAGATAAGCGTCAGCAGCATCTCGAATTGTTTCGTAATCTTCCGCGCGAAAACTCTGCGCCGCATCGATAGCAATGCCTTGCGCGCTCATAGACGCCAAAGCAAAGCGCGCGTTCGTGCCGCCAATATCAGCAACCAGCGCTAGCTCACTCATCGTATTCTTTGAGGTTCATCGCCATGGCCCCTTCCTCAGCTCCGCTGACCAGCGCGCGCATGCCGGCGAAAAGCTCACGGCCCGAAGCCCATCGGTCAGCTGAGAGGTCATGTTTTGCCGTTTGGCGCGCCGCTAGAGTGGCGTCATCGACATCAACGCTGAGTAAGCCCTGCTCAGCATCAAGATCAACAATGTCCCCATCTTGAATCTTGCCAATGACGCCGCCGTCAAGCGCCTCCGGCGTTAAGTGTATAGCGGCAGGCACTTTGCCGCTCGCCCCGGACATGCGCCCATCCGTCACCAACGCAACTTTAAACCCTTTATCTTGAAGAACGCCAAGCGGCGGCGTCAATTTGTGAAGCTCCGGCATGCCGTTCGCCTTTGGTCCCTGGAAGGGCACAACAGCAACGAAATCTCGATTAAGCTCACCTGCCTTAAACCGGTCCATCAGCTCTTTCTGGCTATTAAAAACAATCGCCGGCGCCCTTACAGCGCGGCGTTCAGGTTTCACGGCGGAAACCTTGATCACCGCCCGCCCAATATTCCCTTTAAGAAGCTGCAAACCGCCAGTCTGGGAGACGGGGTCGGCAACAGCGCGTAATATGTCTTCATCGCCTGAAGCTTCCGGCGCCGGACGCCACGAAAGAGCGCCATCTGCCAAGTAAGGTTCGCTTGCAAATCGTTCCAGGCCCTCACCTACCGCGGTTTTGACGCCTCCGTGCAAGAGGCCGGCGCCAAGCAACTCGCGGATGACAAACCCCAGTCCGCCAGCCGCATGGAAATGGTTCACATCAGCACTGCCATTTGGATAAATCCGACAAAGCAGTGGGGTCACATCAGATAGAGAAGAAAAATCATCCCAGTCGATAAGAACGCCGACCGCACGCGCCATCGCGATCAGATGGATAGTGTGATTTGTTGACCCGCCCGTCGCATGAAGTCCGACAATGGCGTTTACAATGGCGCGCTCGTCAATGACTTCGCAGAATGGGATATAGTTGTCGCCTAACGCTGTTGTTGAAGCGACACAACGTGCTGTTTCACGCACAATGGCCGAGCGCAGCGGCGTTCCCGGATTAACGAAAGCCGAGCCCGGCGCATGCAGGCCCATCACCTCCATCATCATCTGGTTGGAGTTTGCCGTACCATAAAAGGTGCATGTTCCCGGCGAGTGATAGCTTTCGCTTTCCGCCTCCAGCAGAGCGTTTCGATCGACTTTCCCTTCAGCATAAAGTTGACGCACTCGCGCTTTTTCATCATTGGGCAAGCCTGACGCCATGGGCCCCGCCGGCAAAAACATGATTGGCAAGTGTCCAAATCGCGCGGCGCCGATAAATAATCCGGGTACAATCTTATCGCAAACGCCAAGCATTAGCGCCGCATCAAATACGTTATGAGAGAGCGATACCGCCGTCGCCATGGCGATGACATCGCGAGAAAACAGGGACAAATCCATGCCGGGCTGACCTTGCGTAACCCCGTCGCACATGGCGGGTACGCCGCCGGCAATTTGCGCCGTGGCCCCGATCTCAGAAAGCGTCTCTTTGATGATGCCCGGATAAGCCCCAAGCGGCTGATGGGCTGACAGCATGTCATTATAGGCGGAGACAATCGCCAGATTGGGGCCGTCTCCCTTTGCCAGTTTCTTTTTGTCGGCAATCGAACAGGCGGCGGCGGCATGGGCGAGATTGCCACAGGATACGCTTGAACGATGAGGCCCCTCGGCGCTGGCCCGACGCATCTGCCTTAGATACGCCGCGCGCGTTTTATTGCTGCGCTCGCGAATACGATCGGTTACCCGCGACAGCGTTTCATTTAATCCCGCCATACCTTCTCCTTAAGGGGCCCAGCACGCCCAAAGATCTTGCCGTTTGCGAAGAATGGCCCGAACCGGCATGTCGTCAACAGGCCCCTCCCGCCGGGCGAGCTCATAAGCGGCGCGTTTCGTATCGCCGGTTGTCAGCAAACAAATAAATTGGCTTTTCTCAATAGCGCCAAGCGTTAACGTCATACGATCCAGGTGATCGCCGGTCACGATGCTTGGGCGCGCTTTTATCGCAGCCAGCCTTGTTCCATCCTCTGCGAGCGCCGCCTGCAACCCCTCCGCATGAGGGAACCACGAAGCCGTATGACCGTCATTACCCATACCAAGAACCACAACATCAAACTCTTCGCCTATAGCGCCAAGCCGGACATGGGCTTCAGCCAATCCATCGGCTGGGCGCGGCGCGTCTGACCATAAACCAACGAAGTGAGCTTCAGCAGCAGCGCCGCGCAAAAGCGCGCCCCGCACAAAAGTTTCATTGGAGCCCTCTTCGCCAGGCGCAACCCAACGCTCATCAACCAACGTAATGCGAATATTTTTCCACTCCAGATCGCGTTGGCAGAGTTCGCCATAAAGCGCAGCGGGCGTTGACCCGCCGGAAAGGGCAAGACTGGCTTGTCCGCGCTCCGTGATTGCAGCGCGCAACTGCATGCAGACAATATCTGCAAGCCGGCGCGCCTGTTCTTGAGCGTTATGAAAAATAACAAGAGGCGGCCCCGCCCCTTCATCACTTCCGGTCACGGCAATTTCTCTCCAGTCGACGCTTGATAAAGAGCGTACCAGTCTTTTCGGTCAAGTCTGATGTTTTCCGCCGAAACAGCGTCTTTCAATCGTGACGGATTGCTTGTGCCGAGAATAGGACGAACGCCTGCCGGGTGCGTCATCACAAAAGCCAGCGCCGCAGCCATGGGTGAGCATTCATATCGCTCAGCGATATCACTCAGTACATAGCGAACGCGTTTTGATTGCGTATCCCCATCGGTAAAAAGGCGGCCGCCGCCGAGCGGCGACCATGCGTAAACACGCATGTCATTCGCCATCGCCTGGTCAAAAACGCCATCAGCCGCCGGATTAACATGCAGCGTCGAAAACTCAACCTGGTGCGCGCTAAGCGGCGTTTGCAAGAATGCGTTTAGCGATTTTATCTGTTCAGGCGCATAGTTTGAAACGCCAAGCGATTTGGCCTTGCCGGATGCGATAATTGCATCCAACGCAGCTGCTGTTTCTGCCGGATGGGCCAACATATCAGGCCGATGAATATAGAAAAGATCAATACAATTGGTTTGCAACCGCTCGAGCGAGGCATCGATAGCTTTCTCAATATAAGCGCGGGACGCATTATACGGCGTTCCAATATCAACGCCGGCTTTGGTCGCAATCTCCGCCCCCTCCAACAACGACGGCGCTTTATCGCGGAGCGCGCCAAGAAGCCGTTCCGCGGCCCCGACTTCCGGGTATCCATAAACATCAGCCGTATCAAAATGATCAATGCCAAGCTCGCGCGCTGCGGCGACCATTGTTTGCATCTGACCCAGATCGTCGCGACCATAACGCCACAATCCGTAAGCAATCGGCATCTCTTGATCATTCCTATATGAGAGCGGACAGATTACACGTCTTGCAGCGCATTCTTTTATATCTCGCAATCAACGTCAAAACCATCAGCATAATCGCCCGCATCAACTCGGGACCTTGAGCGTAAAACTCACTTGAGCATTCATGAAAATTTTAGAGACTTTAAAACTATCTGTACATTTTTTTGTGGAATTTCACGCATCACAGAAATGAATTGTTGAATAGTATTGAAAAAGTTCGAGGCTTTTGAATCCAAAAAATACGGGTCTTAAGACAGCCTTCGCGAAGGAAATTTATCCTTAGCGCGCTCTTAATATCGAGCCTCTACATTGTCCTGAATATCAGGAGATTACGATGCCGGCATTAGCAACTGTCTTTAACCGCAGGTCATCCGAAAAGCCAAAGCGCCAAGACGCGCAGGCCGTCTCTTACCTTGCGCTTGAACCGCGCTATTTGCTGGACGCAGCTTTTGTCGCATCGGTGTCAGATGCAGCTGCTGATCTCGTCGCGCTGGATCAGGTCGACGGCGCTATCGGAAGCATCAACAGTGATTCAGCGCCTGCGTCTGAGCCTTCCATCGAAGCCGACAATTCCAACCATCGCACATATGATTTTATCGGAGACGTCGCCTACACCCTGGAGAATGCGCAAACACCGACCGAAATCGTTTTTATCGACGGGTCGGTGTCAAACGCGCAGGATCTTCTTTCCGGCATCAGTTCCACTGCAGAAGTCTATTTTCTCGATCCCGCCAGAGATGGGGTGGAACAGATTGCCGAAATCTTGGCAGCCTACGATGATGTTGACGCTGTTCATATCCTTTCTCATGGACGCGAAGGCGAGTTGCGCCTGGGCAATACGCGCCTCAATAACGATACGATCACCGGTGAATATGCCGACGATCTGGCGCTTATAGGAAGCGCGCTATCATCAACCGGCGATATTTTTCTCTATGGCTGCAACTTTGCGGACGGCGACATCGGCAGAGACGCAACGCTCGCTCTGGCCGCAGCCACCGGCGCCGATATCGCCGCCTCTACGGACAATACAGGCGCGGCTTCGTTCGACGCTAACTGGACGCTCGAGTTTTCTGCAGGCGTTACCAATAACAACCTCGTCATCGAAGCCGCTGACTATCAGAGCATTCTGGCGCCTTTGACGATCGATGTGACAGGCATCAACGTCCAAATCGGCACGGACGCACAAGGGCGCACCACCGCCACGTATGCGCGCGGTGGCGACCTCGGCGGCATTGACGTCGACGTGGTGTTGACGGTTGTTGACGGCGTTGCGCCAGTCTTTGGCCGGATTGGCGATGATATTGCGTTTCAAACAACGGCCGCCGGCGTGTTGGAAATTGAATGGTCGTTTTTCCGCACGTCAGACGGCGCGGCGACAAGCGGCGCCGCTGACATAACCATCAGCGATATTGACGGCTTCAGCACAACTACCGGTTCGCCCGGCGCGTTTATCGAACGCGTCACCGGCCGTCAGGATCTCGGATTTCTATCGTATACGATCAATAACCCGACCGACCTCGCAATCGTCACTGCCGAGGGGCAGGTTGAGGCCTCCGGTACCGTACAGGACACTGGAGCGAACGGGCTTGGCGCCAACCGGGATACGGCGGCAATTACGTTCAACTTTGCTGATCAGCAAAGCTTTAATATTCTTTATGAGTCGATCGCGTCAGGGCGTGTGTATACCCATGACGGCGACGGCGAGTTTGTCTTCAGCAACCCGGTGACAATCTCCCTGCCGCAGCTTGATCTCGACAGCGCGGACAACACGGCGACAGGCGCTGACTACGCAGGAACTTTCACAGAAGGCGGGTCATCGGTTGCCGTCGTTGATAATAGCGTCTCTATCACAGGCGGAACCGAACCTTATACCGCAGCGCTGGTTACGCTGACAAACGCCACCGCCAGTGACCAATTGCTGGTGAACGGTTCAACCGCGGCGAGCGGATCGATTGGATCGCTCTCCTACACTCTTGCGACAAACGGCAATGAAATCACTGTCTCAATCTCAGGAACCGGCACTGCTGCAGAATATCAAGCAGCCTTACAGGCGATCACATTCAGCAATAGTTCGGACAATCCGGATTTAACGCCGCGCAGCATTGACGTCGCCATCACCGACTCAAACAACATTTCCGGTAACGCAGCACAAGCGACGATCTCGATCACGCCAACGAATGATGCGCCTACAACCGTCGCTGATACAGTCACAGACGCTGTCACCAACAATCCTGTGACCGTCGACGTTTTGTCAAATGACTCAGATGTCGATAGCGCGATTGATCCTGCTACGGTGCAAATTGTCGGTACGGCAAGTCCTGGCGATTCTCTGTTTGTCGCCGGTCAGGGGACGTGGAGCGTCGATGGAACAACCGGCGCCATCACCTTCACGCCGATCGCCGGTTTCACCGCTGATCCGGCGCCGATCAACTATACGGTTGCAGATGTTGAAGGCGCACGCTCAGGCCCGGCCAGTGTGACTATCGATTATGCCGTTCAGGCGCCGACAGCCAATAACGATGCTGTGCAAGTCGCTAATCTCGGCGACGACGCTGTAATCGATGTTGTGGCCAACGACACAGACCCAGACGGGACGATCGACCCGACAACGGTTCGCATTACCACGGCAGGCGTTTCAGCCGACGGCCGCACGCTTGTCGTCGCAGGCGAAGGCACGTGGACCGTAAATCCGACTACGGGCGTGATTACTTTTGATCCGAATATAGGTTTTACAGCCGACCCAAGTCCGATCACCTATACGGTTGCAGACAATGACGGCAATGTTTCAACAGAGGGAACGGTGTTTACGGACTACCCGCCGTTCGCGCCCATCGCTGCCGACGATACTGTCACGGGGATTCCTGTCGGCGATTCGGTGTCAATCGACGTTCTCAACAACGACACCGCCGGCGATACGCCAAATCCCGCCACTGTCAGAATTATCAATCCGAATAATAGTTCTCTAACAACAACGCTCATTGTCGCTGGCGAGGGCACATGGACGGTGAACACGCTGCCCGGGCCTAATCAGGGACAAATTACGTTCACGCCCGAGCTCAATTTTGAAGGCGATCCAACCCCTATCCTTTATAGTGTCGCTGACGATGACCCACTGGCGCCGGAACGCTCAAATCCTGGCGTTGTTACTGCGGATTACGCCGTGCCGCCAGTGCTTGATCTTGACGGACCCGGCTTGAACGACGACGACTTCGACACATCCTATACTGAAAATGGCGTGCCCGCCGGTCTGGTCGATAATGACTTCTTTATCTCCGACAGCGACGGCAATATTTTGCAGTCGGCAGAAGTTCGCCTGACGAACGCGTTTGCTGGCGACCAGCTTCTTGTGAACGGATCGGACGCCGCTACAGGCGCCGTCAATGGGATCAGCTATACAATTACGAATACGGGCGGAGAAATCATCATCGCCTTCTCTGGTCCTGCCACAATTGAAAACTATGAAGCAGCTATTGTCGCGGTGACGTTCTCCAGCACCAGCGACAATCCAGCGACAACAACGCGCAATATCGACATTTTCGTTAATGACGGCGAAGCGGACTCGAACACCCAGTCAACATCGGTCAGTGTTGCGCGCGTTAATGACGAACCCACCATTATCGATAATGGATCCAGCGCTGATGAAGGTTCCACCGGCAATATTATCTCGTCTTCAGAGTTGAGCGCGTCCGATCCGGATAATCCGACTGACGAAATTGAATTCACAGTCACGGCGACTCCAACAAACGGCACGCTGTTCCGCAACGGGGTGCAACTGAATGTCGGCGACACTTTCACTCAGCAAGATCTCGACAACAATCTGATCACTTATAATCATAATGGCGCTGAGTCCGCTTTCGACAGTTTCCAATATTCGGTGACAGATAATGAAACCGGTTCGGACGATCAGCCGGGCGTTCATATTATCAGCATCAATCCTGTGAATGACGATCCTGTCGCGGCTGATGATGGGCCCCTCGCAACAACAGAAGATACGGACGCAACAGGAAACGTTCTCACAAACGACACCGACGCAGAAGGTGATGACCTGACCGTTTCGACTTTCACTGTCGCAGGGGTTATGGGCACATTTAACGCCGGCGATACGGCGACCATTCCCGGTATTGGCGAGCTGACTATCGCCGCCAACGGTGATTTCACCTTCACGCCGGACGAAAACTATTTTGGCGCTGTGCCTACTGCAACCTATACAGTCATTGACGGCAACGGCGGCTCAGATACAGCGGATCTCACTTTTGATGCCATTGCGAACATCAATGACGATCCGAATGTTAATGATGAAGGCCCGATTGCGACGACGGAAGACATGGATTCAACCGGCAATGTCCTCGCCAATGACAGTGATCCGGACGGCGATGGCATTTCGGTCTCGACATTCACGATTGACGGCGTTGCAGGAATATTCAACGCAGGCGACACAGCAACAATTACCGGCGTCGGCACACTCGCCATAGAAGCGAATGGCGATTTTACTTTCACTCCGGACGACGACTACTTCGGCTCGGTTCCTACCGCAACCTATACCGTAGCGGACGGCAATGGCGGCTCTGCGACAGGCCAGCTTAGCTTTGCGGATATTGTCAACATTAATGACGACCCAGTTGCTACTGATGACGGGCCTGTTGCGACAACAGAGGATACCGATTCAACCGGCAACGTCCTTACCAATGACGATGATGCGGACGGCGACGACCTGACCGTGTCGACCTTTACCATATCGGGCGTCATGGGCACATTTAACGCCGGCGATACGGCGACTATTCCCGGCATTGGCACATTGACCATTGCAGCCAATGGCGACTTTACGTTTACGCCAGACGCTGATTATTTCGGACCTGTGCCGACAGCGACGTACACGATCATAGACGGCAATGGCGGGACAGATATGGCGGAATTGTCTTTTGCCGCTGTCGCAAATGTCAATGATGATCCTGTTGCTGACAATGATGGGCCAATTGCGACAACCGAGGATGCCGATTCAATCGGCAACGTGCTGACAAATGACAGCGACCCGGACGGCGACAGCGTCACAGTCTCAACTTTCACGGTTGACGGCGTTTCAGGCACATTTAACGCAGGGGACACGGCGACGATAGTCGGCGTGGGCACATTGACCATCGCCGCTAATGGTGACTTTACGTTTACGCCAGACGCCGATTATTTCGGTCCTGTGCCGACAGCAACGTACACGATCATAGACGGCAATGGCGGGTCAGACACGGCTGAACTGTCTTTCGCCTCCATTACGAATGTCAATGACGATCCTATCGCGAATGACGATGGGCCTGTTGCGACGATGGAGGATACCGATTCAAGCGGCAACGTGCTCGCCAATGACAATGACGCGGACGGCGATGGCCTGACCATGTCGACCTTCATCATATCCGGCGCCGCAGGTACGTTTAACGCCGGTGATACAGCGACCATTCCCGGCGTTGGCACATTGACCATCGCCGCTAATGGCGACTTCACCTTCACGCCGGACGCCGACTACTTCGGCCCTGTGCCGACAGCAACATATACGATCATAGACGGCAATGGCGGGTCAGACACGGCGGAACTGTCATTCGCCGCCATTACAAACGTCAATGACGACCCAAATGTCAATGACGAAGGTCCTGTCGTAACGACTGAGGACGCAGACACTACAGGCAATGTCCTCACCAACGACAGCGATCCTGACGGCGACGGCATTTCAGTGTCCACATTTACGATTGACGGCGTTGCGGGAATATTTAATGCCGGCGATACCGCTTTGATCTCTGGCGTTGGCACACTGACAATTAATGCAAATGGCGATTATACATTCACGCCAGATGCCGACTATTTCGGTCCAGTTCCAACAGCAACCTACACAGTTATCGACGGCAATGGCGGCTCAGAGACAGGCGAACTCAGCTTTTTAGATATCGCGAACATTAATGACGCTCCCGTTGCTACAGACGACGGCCCTATTTCCACTGCAGAGGACTCACCTGCAAACGGCAATGTTCTTGATAATGACAATGATGTCGATGGGGACATGCTTGAAGTCGAAAGCTTTGTTATCGCTGGCGTGAGCGGAACATTTAACGCCGGCGACACCGCGGTCATTCCCGGCGTCGGCACATTGACCATTGCTGCCAATGGCGACTTCACGTTTATGCCGGACGCCGATTATTTCGGTCCTGTTCCGACTGCGACGTACACTATTAGCGACGGCAACGGCGGAACCGATACGGCGGATCTTTCATTCAACGATGTGACCTCTGTAAATGACGCGCCGCGCGCCGAAAATGACAGCGCGGCAACTGACGAAGACACGCCAATAACGGTAGATATCCTCGCAAATGACAGCGACCCGGACAATGCGCTTGATCCGGCAAGCGTCCAGATTGTCGGCACAGCCAATCCGGGCGAATCACTAGTTGTCGCCGGAGAAGGCGTCTGGTCAATTGACACTGACCCGATGAGTGCAACATTTGGTCAGATCACCTTCACGCCGGAAGAGAATTTCAATGGCGCGGTGACGCCGATCAACTATACTGTTTCCGATGTTGACGGAGAACGTTCCGCGCCTGCGCAGATTACACTCACCGTCAATCCGGTAAACGATGCGCCTGAACTTACAGGCGTCAGCATTCCAACACAGAACGCCAATGACGGCGATACGCCCGCCGACATCAATGTCGCCGCGCTCTTTACAGATGATGACGGCGACACATTGCGCTATAGCGCAACTGACTTGCCGCCTGGTCTGACAATTGACCCAGACACAGGGGTCATCAGCGGAACGCTGGACAGCTCGGCTTCTGCCGGCGGTCCGTACACGGTCATGGTGACAGCGGAAGACCCATCCGGCGAGACCGTAACAACGAGCTTTATTTATAATATCGCCAACCCCGGGCCTACGGCAAATAATGACGGGACAGTCGTTGTGGCGGAAGATGCCGAAGCAACGTTTGATCCTCGCGCCAATGATAATGATCCCGATGGAGACGACTTGACCATTACGGCAATTGACGGCGGTGCGATTGCTGTCGGCGGTTCCGTCACCCTGCCTTCCGGCGCAAGCATCACCCTTAACGCCGACGGCTCGCTCACTTTTGCACCAGGCGCAAACCAAAACGGCGCCGACAGTTTCACTTACACCATCACTGACGCTGACGGCGCCTCGTCAACAGCCACAGTAACCCTGGACATTGGCGGTGTGAATGATGCGCCAACCGCGGTCGCCGCGCTGTCAGACCAGGACTTCGAAGATGGCGAAACCATCACGCCAATCGCGACAGCAGCGCTCTTTGACGATGTAGACGGCGACACCCTCGCCTATTCCGCCAATGGCCTGCCGCCCGGGCTGTCGATTGATCCAGACACCGGTGAAATTACAGGAACGCTCGATGCATCCACATCCGTCGGCGGACCTGGCGGAGACGGATCCTATGCGGTCACTGTCACAGCAACTGATCCTTCGGGCGAAACCGTAAGCGTTACAGCCGCGTATGATGTTTCCAACCCGGGGCCAATTGCCGGAACGATCCCGGACGCGCAGATCAACGACAGCGCCCCGGTCAGCATTGATACAAGCGTCGGTTTTGTCGATCCGGACGGAGACGATCTCACATTCGTCGCTGCCGGGCTGCCGCCATATTTGACGATTGATCCGGATACCGGAGTAATCACCGGGACTGCGCCGCTGGATGCATCCGCGAGCGGTCCAATTTCAGTAACGATCACCGTAGATGACGGCGAAGGCGGAACTGCAAGCGAAACATTTATCATCTCGTCTGAAAATCCTGCGCCAGTGGTAACGCCCACTCCCGATCAAAACAATAATGACGGCGAAACCATCACACCGCTTGACGCATCGTTGGCGTTTAATGATCCTGACGGCGACCCGTTGACTTTCTCAGCAACAGACTTGCCGCCAGGACTTTCCATCGATCCGGCGACAGGGGTTATTTCCGGCGCCATTACATCCAGCGCTTCGCAAACGGGGCCGTTTACAGTTTCTGTCACAGCGACAGACGCTGACGGCGCACAGGCCACCGATACTTTTGTCTGGAATGTCGCCAACCCGGCCCCGACCGTCAACGGACAAATTCCGAATCAGACCGCCAATGACGGCGATCCGTTTACGGTCGATGTCTCTCCGTTCTTCACAGATATTGATGGTGACGCATCAACATTTAGCGCAACCGGACTGCCGCCGGGACTGACGATTAATCCCGCTACGGGCGTCATCTCCGGCGCCCTGACGTCAGATGCTTCCGCTGCGGAGCCTTATGTTGTGACCGTTACGCTTGATGACGGTGAAGGCGGTTCTGCGAGCGACACTTTCGTCTTCTCCGTCAACAACTTAAATCCAGGACTGGTTGAGCAGATCGCCAACCAAAACGGCTCCGACGGAGAAGTGATTGCTGATGTTGATGTTTCAGGCAATTTCAATGACCCTGACGGCGATCCGCTGACATTCACCGCGGACGGCCTGCCACCAGGGCTGACGATCGACACAATGACTGGGGTTATTAGCGGCGCGATTGATTCAAGCGCATCTCAAGGCGGCCCTTACAGCGTAACGATCACAGCAAGCGACGGAACCAATGAAATTGTTGACGCTTTCATCTGGAATGTCGCCAACCCAGCGCCCGTGCTGGTTGGCGATGCGCCTGACCAGACCAACACAGACGGCGATATGGTGTCGCTTGATATTTCCAACTTTTTCAATGATCCGGACAATGACGGACTACTGTTCTCCGCAGAAGGACTGCCCGCCGGTTTGTCCATTGATCCAGCGACTGGCGTAATTTCTGGAACCATTCCGAACGACGCCTCCGCCTCAGGTCCATTTAGCATTACGATTACCGCGACCGACGGCGACGGAGACGCCGTTTCAACCGCTTTCACATGGAACATAGAAAATATTCCGCCAAGCGCAGCCGGAGAACCTGAAGATCTCGCCAATGATGACGGCGAGGCCGTTTCTATTGGCTTTGCTGACTTCTTCAATGACAGCGACAATGACCCAATCGTCTATACTGCCGAAGGTCTGCCGCCTGGCTTGACCATTAATCCCGCGACAGGCGTTATTTCAGGTGAAATTGCCCCCGGCGCAAGCGCTGACGGACCTTACACGCCAATAGTCACCGCAACGGATAACGCAGGCGATGCAGCCTCAGTCACATTCGTCTGGACTGTGACGAATACGCTGCCGGAAGGCGTCACAGATTCTATCGCAGCGCAAGAAGACACTCCCGTCACCTTTGATCCGACAACAAATGATATAGACCCAGACGGCGATACGCTCACAGTGACAGCCATAAACGGCATTGATGTCGCACCTAGAGATGCAGTCACGCTCGATGGCGGCGGCACTGTTGTCGTTAATCCTGACGGCACGCTCACCTTTACACCCGCGCCGGATGCGAATGGACAGACAAGCTTCAGCTATACCGCTATTGATGGCGACGGCGGCGTAACAACGGCGACTGTCACTATTGATGTGACGCCGCAACCGGATGCGCCTCGCATTGCCGTTGCGCCTGCGGATCAGATCGGCACTGAAGGCGAAGAGATCGAGATCGACGCCTCGACTTTCTTTGTCGACGCGGATGGCGACACGCTTACTTTCACAGCGGAGGGGCTTCCTGAGGGATTATCGATTGATCCCGTAACCGGACTTATCACGGGAGAGCCAGCGTCTGGCGTCTCGCTGGACGGTCCATTTGACATCACAATCACCGCTGCTGACGCCGACGGCGGCGAAGCAACAGCGACGTTTACGCTAACAATCGGCGCCGCCGGAGCGGATATTCAGACGTTGATTGAGTTTGGTGAAAGCGGACGCAATTTGGACGGACGCGGAGGCGCAGACAGCGGCGATATTGACAGCGCTATCCAGGGGCGTTTCAGCGTGATCTCAACTGACGGCGTAATTCTTGGCGCCGCCAACAGCCTCCGCAACCTTGGCGGACTTAGCCCGATTAATGCCGATGGCGCTGTTCTCTCAGCAGTAAACGACGCCTCCTCTTTGAACGGATTGCCCGGCGTCGGCGGTTTCTCTGTTTACACAGAAGATCGCATTCGCGAATTGATCAATCGCGTCAACGACCGGTTTGGCCGTAGTGATGATACTGGCGGCGTAGAGGGCGCAGAAGGCTTTTCATCGCGTACATTCATCACTGGCGCAGCTAGCAGCGATCCATCCTCTGAGACCGGCCAATTTGTGATCGATACGTTCATTCGCGACCGTGTATTGTATGTGGAAGCTTATGACACAATCGATGAAACAAAGTCGCGCGGCATCAAGGAATTTCGCGCAACCCTCGGCGACGGTCGCGCATTGCCAGAATGGATATCATACTCTCCAGACGGACTGTTTGTCATTGACCGCCCGGCCAATGTTGAAACGGTAACGCTGAAAATAACCGCGCTGAGAGAAGGTGGCGGATATATTACGCGTATCGTTGAGATTGATACGCCGACGGGCGAAATCCGAGATCGCAATACCGCCGGCCGTGCTTTTGGCCTCAGCTTCTCTGACGCAATTGAGAAAACAGTCAACAGCTTCAGCAAAAGCGAACGCGGCGTGTCCGATCTATTGAAAGTTAATGATCGCTAAAAGCCGCACTAACGAAATTACAACCATAAGATGGTTAATCAAATTAAGGACGCCATAAATGAGAGGGCTGTCATGAAAAGACTTATCTTACTGTGCGTTTCCACAGCGGCTCTAGCAGGTTGTGTTGTAACGCCAAAGCCTTTTTCGGCCGATGAGATTGAAGCGCAAAGCCTTGAACGACAAAGCGCGTTCACTGCCGAACAAGAAGCAATCAGCGGCCCTATCTCGATTTACGAAGCCACAGCTCGCGCCCTTAAATACAACCTTGATTACAAAGTCGAGCTATTTGATGAAGCGCTGCGCACACGTGAGCTAAAGCTCGCGCAGTACGACCTTCTGCCCCAGCTTGTTGCTAACGCCGGCTATACGGGTCGGAACAATTTCAGCGGCGCCAGTTCCAGTCAAATTCTTGCGCCTCGCGAAATTGGCGCCCAAACTCTCGTCGCATCAACATCAGCGGAGCGTAACTTTTTCACGCAGGATTTGACAGTCAGCTGGGATGTGCTTGATTTCGGTCTCTCTTACGTGCGCGCCAAACAAAAAGCCGATGAAGTGCTTATCGCTCAGGAGCGGCGCCGTAAAGTTGTCAGCCGAATAGTTGAAGATGTCCGCACAGCCTATTGGCGCGCCGTCAGCGCTGAACGTTTAATCGGTAAGCTAACGATTTTGGAAAGCGATATCATAGAAGCGCTCGCGTCTTCTGACCGCGCTTACGAACAACGCAAAACGCCGCCGCTTTCTGCTCTGACATATCAGCGCGAACTCCTCACAATCAAAGAAGAAATTCAGGACTTGCAGCGCGAATTGAGCGTGTCCAAACAGCAGCTCGCGGCATTAATGAATATTGATCCCGGCGAGCCGTTCGAACTTGTTTTACCTGATCGAGACCAGTCGGAAATCGACTTTGCCATGGCGCCGGACGATATGGTTGATATCGCGCTGCGAAGCCGGCCGGAGCTTCGGGAAATTTCCTATCAACAACGCATCAATGACAAAGAGGCCAAGGCGGCGCTTCTCGATTTGCTGCCGAGCCTGCGCGCCTATGGCGGTTTCAACTATGACAGCAACGATTTCCTGTTTAATAATAACTGGGTGGGATGGGGCACAAGAGCGAGCTGGAATCTGGTCGAAGCATTCCGCTATCCTGCAAGGAAAAAAACAATTAAAGCCGAAGCGGCGCTTCTTGATCAACGCGCTTTAGCGCTCACAATGGCTGTTGTCACCCAAGTGCATGTCAGCCGCACGCGCTTTGAATTGGCTAAACGGCGCGTCGACACCATGCGCTCGTATCACGACGTACAAGACAAAATTCTTGACCAGATTGACGCCGGATTCAGCGCCAAGCGCGTCAGTCGTCAGACACTGATCCGTGAAAAGATGAATGAAATTGTAGCAGAAGCGAAATATGATATAGCGCTTGCAGACCTGCACAATGCTTTCGCAAATATTCACTCATCAATGGGGCTAGACCCCTTTGGGGTCGATGTCCGGTCCGACTTGAGCGTTGGAGAACTATCGGACCTGTTGAAGACGCAGTGGGACGAGCGCGGTGAAACGATCGCCAATGCCGAACCGGTGAGCGAAACACCCGTCGACGAAACTCATATTGCCGCTATAGAATAATGTCGATACGCCTCATCATAAGCGCAATCATTATAACACTGTTTCTTGCCAGCGGGTCGGCGCTTGCGCAAACGGCGTCTCCTGATCAAACGCTTGAAGAGGTGCGCGGCGTCGTAAAAGCCGAACAGGAAGCAGTTATCAGCGCAGATCTTCTTGCACGCGTCGCTAAGACGCCGGTTCGCACTGGTGAAGCGTTCCAAAAGGGCGATCTTCTGATCAGTTTTGACTGCGATGCGCCAAAGGCGGAAGCGCAGGCGGCAGGCGCTGCTTATCGCGCGGCAAAAGCTCGCCATGAAAGCAATCTTGAGATGAAGACTAACGGCGCCATTGGTCAGTTCGAGGTTGATCTTTCACAAGCGGAAATGGAGCAAGCCCGCGCTCGCGCGCGCGCGATGAGCGCCAGAATCAAAAGCTGCGATATTCGCGCACCCTATAATGGTTTCGTTGCTGAACTTGCCGTCAACGCTCACGAAACACCAGGCGGCAACGCCTCACTTATGAAAATTGTAGGAAGCGAAACGCTGGAATTGCGCTTAATCGTACCCTCAAATTGGCTCTTATGGCTGAAACCGGAAGTCCCTTTTTCCTTCACGATTGATGAAACCGGAACACGCCACAAAGCTAAAGTCACAAGAATCGGCGCTGAAGTTGACGCCGTCAGCCGCACAGTCCCGATTATTGCGCATTTCGATGAAACGCCGGGTTTCGTACTGCCCGGCATGAGCGGATCGGCCGAGTTCAACCGGGCAATGCGGTAGTCCAATGCCTTCTCGGATTTTAGGTGACAAAAAAACGGACCGCGCCGCCCGCGCGGACCGAAAATTTGCGAATTCGAAACCCGGATCGACCGCTTATCGACCTAGTGAACAACTTTCTGCAGCCGCATTACTCGCTTTCGAAGATACTGTTCGCAGCATTGATCGCGAAGACGCGCTTTTCACACATCTTTGCAATACGGCACGGCGATTTCTCCCATTTCGACAGGCTTTCGTTTTAAAACGGAAGGTCAAGGGCGGCGCACTTTTCGTAACAGCAGCTTCAAGCATCGCTGCCGTTGATCGGGACGCGCCGATGATTCGCTGGATTGAAAAGCTCACAGCGCGCCTTGCTGAAGATGTCGGTCTTGACAAGCAACATCATTTTTCGTTGCCGGCCTATTGCGACGATACGGATGAAGAAGCAAAAACCTATCCCTTCACAGAATTTTTGTGGACACCTCTAAGAGATGGCGCTGACATTGTCGGCGGTTATATTGCTGTAAAAGAAACGCCCTGGCAAAACCACGAAGATGCGACAGCAGATCGTTTCGCTCGTCTCTATGCTCATGCATGGCGTGCGATCAAAGGCTCTCGTCGCAGTATTCGATCGCGTCTCGCAACGCGCAAAAGGCTTTTCATTGCAGTTTTTGCATTATTTCTTGTCGGCGCCTGGCCGGTTTCAATCACCGCTTTAGCGCCAGCGGAAGTCTCATCGCTTGACCCTTTTATTGTCGCAGCGCCGTTTGACGGTGTCGTTAGAGAAATTTTGGTTGATCAGAACGCCAAAGTCGGTCCGGATGATCCGCTAATTGCATTTGAAGACATCGAAAGACGCAATGCATTTGAAATTGCTGCCGAAGAAGAGGCTGTTGCATTGGCCCGCTTTGCGCGCGCCTCACAAGGCGGCATTAATAATGCAGAGGCCAAACGCGAGATTGCAATCGCCAAAGCTGAACTTGATCTTGCGCGTGCAGAAAAGGAATACGCTGCTGACTTGCTGGCAAAAACAGTTCTTACAGCGGAGCGACAGGGGCTCGCGGTCTACTCCGACAGGCGCGACTGGGTCGGCCGTCCTGTCGCCGCTGGCGAGGCGATTATGCAGCTAGCCGACCCGAACAGAATCCGTTTTGCTATCGACTTGCCTGTGAAAGAAAGCCTCGTTCTTAAAGAGGGCGCGCGGGTGAAAATATTCCTTGATTCCGATCCGTTGCGCCCGATCGAAGCAAAACTGACCGAAGCCAGCTATCAAGCTCAAACTGACAAGCGCAATATTCTCGCCTATCAGCTTTCAGCGATTATCGTCGATGAAAACTATGCGCCGCCACGCATTGGCGTTCAGGGTACAGCGCAAATCCATGGCGATAAAGCTCCGCTCGCTTATGCAGTTTTGCGCCGACCATTGTCATTTTTACGTCAGATGACGGGCTGGTGATCCGTGAGCGGTGAAAGTTTAGACCTTGAAGCACACTTGCCGGCTCTGCGCGAAGACCTTCAAATCATGGAGGGCGCAAAAGAGTCAAATGGTGCGCGCCGTTGGTTGATCTTTGACCCTTTGCGCCACCGCTATTTTCAGATTGACGAGAGCGCCGTACGCATTTTGCACGCCTGGAAAAGCCAAACCGTAGCCGACGTTATCTCCTCAGTTGACGGCATTTCCTTGGAAGATGTCGAAATTCTACTTCGTTTTTTGCTCGCCAATTCCTTGATGCGCGATCCGCCCGGAAACAACGCAGAAAGTTTTGTTGCCCAAGCCGACGCTGGCAAGAAATCCTTTTTGGAATCGATTGTTCACAATTACCTTTTTATTCGTATTCCGCTCGTTCGTCCCCACGCTTTCCTGAAGCGCACTGTGCATTTAACTGACTTTTTTTTCGACAAGCGCTGGTGGGTTTTCGTTTTGGCTGTTGGCGTTTTTGGCCTTTATCTTACTTCCCGGCAGTGGGATGCATTTACCTCCACATTCCTACATTTCTTCAACATTAAAGGTCTTGCGCTTTATTTTTTTGCGCTAATGGCCGTGAAGGTTTGCCACGAACTCGGTCACGCCTATGCGACGACCCGTTATGGCGGTCGTGTCGCCACGATGGGTGTTGCGTTTCTTGTGATGTTCCCTGTGCTTTTTACGGACACCACCGATAGCTGGAAACTCACGTCGCGCAAAAAACGCCTTGTTATTACCGGCGCCGGCGTTGCTGCGGAATTGACAATTGCGGTTTTCGCCACATTGCTATGGGTTTTTCTACCGGATGGCCCATGGCGCAGTGTTGCCTTTGTTGTCGCCACAACAAGCTGGGTCATGAGCATCGCCGTCAATATTAATCCGCTGATGCGATTTGACGGATATCATTTTCTATCAGACCTTATCGGCGTTTCAAATCTGCAATCGCGATCTTTCGCTCTTGGCCGCTGGGCGATGCGGGAAATGCTCTTTGGATTGAATGATCCAGCTCCTGAAGCCATGACAAAAGCACGTCGTCGCACACTGATCAGTTTTGCATGGGCGACCTGGATCTATCGATTTTTCTTGTTTCTGGGGATTGCGCTTCTTGTCCACGCGATATTTTTTAAAGCCCTTGGCATTGCCTTGTTTATCGTTGAAATCGGTTGGTTCATCGCGATCCCGATTCTGAACGAGATGCGTATCTGGTTTCAAAGACGCAACGACATCTTAGAACGCGGCCGCATCGCCTGGCCGGCGGCTATGGTTGCTGTGACTTTTTTAGGAGCAATAGTCCCCTGGCAGACAACGATCCGCATGCCCGCTGTCATGGAAGCGCAAAACCAGATTTCGCTCTATCCGGCGCGCGCAGCGCAAGTCGACAAGATTCATGCTCAGCCCGGCGATCGCGTAGAAAAGGGTGATATTCTTATAGAGTTTGTCTCACCTGATCTGAATTTTGAACTTGGACAAACAATAAAGCGTATCAAACTGGCCCGCGCGCGTCTCGACAGGATTGCCGTTGACGCAGATGCGCTCGATCAAAAAATAATTCTGCAGCGCGAATTGATCCGCCTGCAAAAACAACTAGCCGGTCTCGAAGCTGAAGCGCAGACGCTAAAAGTGGTCGCGCCGTTTTCAGGTATCGTCACAGATATGGATCCCGCTCTGCATACCGGGCGGTGGATGGCGCGAACCAATCAGCTAATGACCGTTTTAACTGACGGCGAAGCGCGCATTCGCGCACTTATATCTGCTGACAATGCAGAACGGCTGTCATCCAATGCATACGCCGTTTTTATTCCGCAATTGCTGGACCACAAAAAAACAACAAGCATTATAACTGCAATTGCACAGGCCAATGAGGCTGAGCTTGTTGTGCCTGCGCTGGCTTCGCGATATGGCGGGCCGATTGCAGTCGCAGATCAGGAAGATACGCTGGAACCGATTGAGACATGGTATGCTGTTTTCGCAGAGACTTCGGCGTCTGCGCCAGACCGAATTATCCGCGGCGAGCTTCAAGCTAAAGGCAGACCGGAAAGCATCGCTTCGAAGATTTGGCGGCGCGTGATGCAGGTTCTGGTCATCGAAACCTCACTCTAATCAACAGCACACTGATTAAAAATAAGAATGAGCAGTCGCGGCCTGCCGCCTTTGTGCTTTGTTTCACCGCTCTATTTGAAAATCTTCTGGTCTGGAAGAAACTCTTTCGCCGCTGTCAAAAGGGTGGCGATATGGCAGATAAAAGCCAAGAGCAAATCTAGAGAAATCAGAACCATGTTTGCATTTGAAAGAGCGAGTCGAATAGCAAACATTAAAAGCCCGCCCGATAATAGAAATAAGAATAAAGGCGTTACAAAACGCTTTGCATTCATTTTAACAAGCCATGATCGCAAATAAAAAAACTCAGCAACAATGAGCAGCAAAATCGCATCGATCATCCAGGGCGCGATCTCGAACATGGTTTAGCCAAACGGTCCGTTGAGTTTGACAATCGCAAGATTGAGATAGCCCGCAAACGCGACCCAGAGGAGATAAGGCGCAAGCGCAAGCGCCGAGATTTTTGAAAAGCGTAAGAAAAAAACAATCAACGCCAGGACCGACAGCCACAGGGTCGCAACCTCGGCGAGCGCCCAGTCCGGTCGTTTCACGGTGAAAAACAATGCGCTCCACAACACGTTGAGCACCGCATTGACAAAAAAGAGCGATATCAGCAAGGCGCGTTCAGCGCTTGTTCGCGTCCTGCGCCAGCCGGTGACGGCGGCGATCACCGCAAGCGCGTAGATCACTGTCCAGGCTGGCGCGAACAGCCAGTCAGGCGGATTGAAGGACGGCTTTTCGAGATTCCGGTACCAAGGGCCGACATCGGTCACGGCGCCGCCGATGATCGCGACGATGAGCGCCGCCAGAATCGCAACGACAACCGGATTGCGCAACGCCCAGCCCATAAGCCTTGTTAGCGCTGCGGCGACACGACGCCGACAAGATGCGCGAGATCTTTAAAGAAGATGCGCGCATGGGCGGCGTGGTTCGCCTTGACGAGGCGCTTGTTCATATAGGCTTCCCAGGTCAGCCGCTGCACGTCTTCGTCGCGACAGATATTGACGAAGCGTTCGCGCCGCTTGTCGTTGCGATACCAGAAATGCTGCATGATCCCGAGAATGAAAAAGACTTTCCCGTGCTCATTCAGGTAGCGCTTGCGCGCGCGGGCGAGCGCTTTGGCGTCGCCCGTTTCCAACAACTCACAGACCGCTTCGGCGGCGGTACGTCCACCGAGCATGCCGTAATAGATGCCCTCCCCCGAAGCCGGCGCGACGCAGCCGGCGGCGTCGCCGGCGAGAATGATGTCCTTGCCGTTATCCCACTTCTTAAGAGGCTTTAAAGGGATCGGCGCGCCTTCCGTTCTGATCGTGTCCGCGCCGGCAAGGCCTCTATCCGCTCTTAGCGCAGCGACAGCGCCGCGCAGGGAAAAGCCTTTATGCGCGCTGCCGACGCCGACGCTGGTCGTTTCTCCATGCGGGAACACCCAGGCGTAAAAGTCTGGCGACAGCTTGCCCTGATAATAGATGTCGCAGCGAGATCCGTCGAAACCGTCTTTCGGAGACTGGATAATTTCATGATAGGCGAAAACGCATTTTTTCTTGTCAGCGTGTTTGATTTCCTGCATCGCCACCTGCGACTTGGCGCCGTCGGCGCCGATAATTGTGCGTGCACGAACTTTTGTCAGCGGGGCATCTTTCGCAGCGCCTTTCGGGCGGTAGCAAACAACAGCGCAGCCGTCGTTGTCCCGCTCAATACGAACGAATGTCCCGTCCCGCCGCTCCGCGCCGGCGGATGCGGCCCGCGCGCGTAGAAATTCGTCGAAATGTTCACGGTCGACCATGCCAACCGAGCCGCCATTAATCGGCATGTCGACTTCTTTGTTCGTGGGCGAGACCATGCGCGCCGAATAAGCTTCAGCGACGATCTGCGAATCAGGAATGTCAAAATCGCGGATAAGCCGAGGCGGGACAGCGCCGCCGCAGGGTTTGATGCGTCCCGCCTTGTCGAGTAACATAACGGACTTGCCGGCTTGCCCAAGGTCATGCGCCGCGGTTGCGCCCGCCGGCCCGCCGCCGACGACAACGGCGTCAAAGGTCTCCGTCTTTCCAGTTGCGTCAAAGGCCATTGAACCTCTCCTTATTCGGCGGGCAGCGCATCGCCTGTCGGCATGGCGGGCAGTTTCATATCGTCGGCGCTCGTGCGCCCGACCCGGGCGGCGAGCACGGCGGCGAGAAGGAACATCAGTCCTTCAAACCCAAAGACAAAAGCGAACGCCGAAGAGACATCGGCAAAGATGACGCGCGTTGCGTCAATCGCCGCGGCCCCCAGAAAACCGCCAAGGCCAAAGGCGATCGCCTGCGAAGCGCCCCAGACGCCCATGCGCGTGCCTTCGCGCCCTTCCCGTCCTGCGCTCGCCAGCGTCATCATCGAACCGATCGCGGCGACAGCGAAAGCGCCGTTGGAGAGGCCGAGCGTGAAGACGTTGAGCTGCAGCGGCCAGCTTGTTCCAACCATGGCGCCGACAGAGAGCGCGATCAGCGACGCGGCGGACGCAACGCACCCGCCCATGGTCCAGACCCGCATAAAGCCGGCGCGCGATTTGCCGATGGTCGTGCCGACAATAGCGGTCGCGATCATGCCCAGCAGCACGCCGCCGTTTTGCACCCCGGCGAGCTTGGTCGATTCGCCGGGCGTGTAGCCGTAGATCAGCCCGGCGAACGGTTCGAGGATCAAATCCTGTGCGCTGTAGGCGAGCATCGAAACAAAAACGAAAACCGTAAAGCGCCGCGCCTGGCTCTCGTTCCAGATTTCGGCAATCGCTTCGCGAAACGGCGTCTTCGGCGCATCTGCTTTTTGGGATTGGGGCGGCGATGCGGCGGCGCCTTTTTCTATGTTCCAGACAGCCATGCTCGCCAGCGCGACGGCGAACGCCGACACCGCGCAGGTCACGATAAAGAGCCGCGTCATCGTAAACGGATCGAGCATCTGCCCGGCGACGCCGGCGGTCAGCACAAAACCGAAAATCATCATGATCCAGACGATCGCCGCAGCGGCGGCCTTGCGCGAAGGCGCGGTTCTGGTCGCCAGCAGCGCCAGAAGGTTCGTCCCCGCCGCGCCGACGCCGACGCCGATCACGAAAAAGGCGACAAACGCGGCGATGACGCCGGTCATGACAGCGCTTTCCATCAAGGCGGTCGCGCCCGCGGCGGCGATAGCGCCAAGCCCCAGCGTCGCCATGCCGCCGATGATCCAGGGGGTGCGCGCGCCGCCCATATCCGAGCCGTAGCCCCAGCGCGGCCGCGACATCTGCACCGCATAATGCCAGCCGACGAGCGCGCCCGGCAGCACCGCCGGCAGCGCGAGTTCAACGACCATCACGCGGTTCAGCGTCGACGTCGTCAGAACGACAATGGCGCCGAGCGCCGTTTGCACGAGGCCTAACCTGAATACGCCGAACCATCCGAGATAGGGGGCGTCCGCTTTCATAACGCGGCTCCTGATAAAGATCTGACAGCAAAGGCCGCAACCAGCATGCCCAGCACGTAAAGAGAAACGCCGGTGGCGTTGTACCAGGGCGCCTTGCCGCGCGGATCCTTCAGCATTTCCGCCATGCAATAGAACTGCACGGCGAGCAGTATGCTGATGATCAACGCATGAATCGGCTGACCAACGAGCGCGAGCCCGGCGATCACGGCAAGCTGCGGCGCGGCCATGACGATACAGGCGAGCCGCGCCGCCCGTTCCGGACCAAGTTGGACCGGCAAGGTGCGCACGCCCATCTGCGTGTCGCCTTCAATCGCCTTGAAGTCGTTGAGTGTCATAATGCCGTGGGCGCCGATCGAATAAAGAAGCGCTAGCGCGACGATTGGCCAGCCGGGCATGGCGCCGAGCATGACGGCGGCGCCCGTGAACCAGGCGATGCCTTCATAGGACAAACCGACTGCGGCGTTTCCGTACCAGCCGTTCATTTTCAGCCGCAAGGGCGGGGCCGAATAGATCCAGGCGAGAACGACCGCGAGCACGGTCGCCGCAAACGCCCAGAGTCCAAGCGCCGCACCCAGCGCCAGCGACAGGCCTGACCAGAAAATTGCTATGTAGAGTCCCCAGCGTCCCGGCATGCGGCCGGACGGGATGGGGCGGTCCGGCTCGTTGATGGCGTCCACATGGCGGTCGAACCAGTCATTCGCCGCCTGGCTCGCCGCGCAGACGAGCGGGCCCGCCAGCAACACGCCGCCAACGAAGAAAACCCACCGTTCGCCAATAGGTTGGCCGGACGAGACAACCCCGCACATGAACGCCCACATGGGCGCAAACCACGTCACCGGCTTCAATAGCTCGGCCACCGTCGCCGGCGACGGCCACGTCTTTTGTTGCAGCGCTAAGGGTGTATTAGACACAAGGCGTAAATTATTCCGGACTATCCAAAGTGTCAATCCAAGTTGACATTAATCGAAACGATTTAGAGCCTTTTTGCGCGATCACAATGAGAGCGGCGCAAAAGTGTTCGGCAGCCTTTTCGCACATTCTGAAAGATATTATCAGTAGGCTGTTAGATTTCCGCCCAGACGCCTAGCGATATCCGGCTACCGTTGCGCCTTGATATTCATCACTCATCAAACCCAAACCGTTTCAATTTCGAGTACAACCCCTGACGACTCAAGCCCAGCATTTCAGCAGCCGAAGCGCGATTATCTTCAGTAATTTCGAGCGCAGCTTCAATACAAAGTTTTTCAATCAAATCTGTTGATTCACGGACGATTTCTTTAAGGGAAACCTTCCCGACAAGGCCTGTCAATTGATCCACAGAACTCGGCAACTCCTCACCAATCCGCGGGCCTGCTTCCAAGCGGCGCGCGACATTTCGAATTGAGAATCCGTAAACCTCTCCGTCACCCACTGGCGCAGCAACGGCGGAAACTTCAACACGTTCTTCAGCGCCGAATTGATCACGTAAAACTGTCGCAAAGTTTCTTACAAACCCGTGGTTTCTCATGCTCGACATGAGAACATTCACATCAGTGCCGGAACGTCCGAGGAAATCATCTAGCCGACGACCAATTGCCTGACGATTGCCGGAAAGACGCGTCATGTCAGAGAAAGCCTTATTCACATGGGCAATGAAAAGCTCCTGACTGGCGACAACGAGCCCATCCGGTATGTTTTCCAAAACGCCCATCAATTCTGCGCTTGCCGCTGAGTCGCGAGCGCCTTCTGCAAGAACGCGCACAATCAAGTGGGTTTCATCATCCTGCCGGAAAGGGGAAACGGACAATTTCCAAGCGCCATCATTGCGCGAGCGCAGCAGATTGCTGATTGCCGATCCGTTAGCCAACGCATCAGCGACAGCCACTTCAATGGCCCTCTTGGCTTTTTTCTCAAAGGGATCGAACAATGAAGCGCCAATCAGAGAATGCGGCAAAGCTGAAAAATGCCGGTCGGCAGCGGGATTTGCATCCTCTATCTCATAAGTTTCCGCATCGACGATCAAAACCGGCTCCGCCACAGTATGAAAAAGGGTCTGATATTGGGCTTCGGCGTCGCGCAAACGGTCATAATCGCGTTCCAAACCCTGATGCGCCTCGACTAACCTTTGCTGCAGAGCGGAAACGGAACGCAAATCTCGACCAAGCGCAACAAGTCTGCCTTTAGGACCAGTTTTGACAGCCGTATACCGAATTGGAATATCAGCGCCGCTCGCCGAAGGATGATTGACCTGACGCCAGTGCGGCGACGCCTTTGCTGTTGTTTTCAATAACTCTTCTATCTTTGGGCGGCTTTCGATGGTTACTGTTTCAATCCACTTCTTGCCGCGCCAAGACGCGCCGTAACCCTCCTTGGACAGATCATAATTTCCTAGTGCGATATCTTTGATAATGCCGTCGTCAACAATCAGCGCCACATCCGCGGCCGATGCGACAACCTTTGCAGCTATCGCAGGGTCAAGGCCGGCGAGAAACCGTTTTGGACTCTTAAACGAAACCAGTCGTTCATCGGAAGATGCCTGCGCGTCCATATTAAAATCACTGATGTCTCAATAAACCTGCGCGGTTAGCAGTGTGCTGAAACTGCTGCAAGCAAATTTTGTCCAATCTCTGTTGCACTCCTGGCGTCGCCGGCAAAAGCGTCAGCGCCAACCTTCTCGATAAGTTCAGAATCTTCCAAAAATAATCTGCCGCCCACTAAAACTTTGAGATCTTTATTAGAGGAGGCAGAGCGCAAGTTCTTAATCTCGCCTGCGATATCATCGGCAATAACGCCGCAAGCGGCGGAAAGCCCCAGAACATCGAAATGACGCTCCGCCAGTATTTCAACGAGCTCTGCTTCTGTTGCGCCGGGCTCACTTGAAACGCGCCAGCCCGCTCGACGAAAAAAATCAGCCACAATAACTACGCCAAATACGTGCTGATCGCCGCACGCTGTCGCCAGCAAGATGCGCGGGCTGGCTGAAGAAGATTGCGGGATTGAATGTTGCTTATCTGGGGAATTTTTTCGCACGATTTCATGTAGCCGGCATAAGCCAATCGTCACTTCAGTAAAATCGCACAGATCTTGCTCCCACATTTCTCCCAGCTTCCGTGCGGCCTCAGCTAACAGGCCCAGGAGAAGATCTTCCCGCGGCACGCCCCGCTTTAAAAGCATTTCGGCGTGTTGACGGGCGGATGTCGCGCTTCCATGGAGAATATATTGCAGAAACTCCTGATGATCCTGCTCAGTTAACTTTTCTCCGGATAATTTTTCAGGCTCAGCCCCTGATAAAGCCCCGCGGTGCGCGAGCATTAATCGCGGGATGATCTCACCCTCAATAGTGTTGAACAAGGCGCTCGCGCCCGTTGCGTACTGGGTGTCGAATTTTTGTGGCGGCTCTGCCTGGCTTCGCTCAGCCAATGCCTTCAACCGTTCCCCTAAACTTAAAAACGCTGATATCGCGCTATCGCGCGTCTGATTATTTTCAGTTCTTGATCGCAAACCCTGCCCTGATTGTCTCATCTCCCACTTTCTACGAACGATGCGGCCAAAACCTGCATATTCGATTATTTACCGGGTGACATGAAGTTCTGTGTCTTTCTGTCTTTGTACTTTACAGCCTTAGGATAAAGGACAGACGCGATAATGTTACAACATTACAAAGCATCTAACTTTATCGCCCCTGCTCCAAACACTTCAAGCGACTAGGCGCATACTGACGACTTCTTACATCAGTGACGCGATGCTGCAGTCGCGTAATCAAATTCTATCCATGTTCATACGTGTAATTTCTAAGCCTAACCGTTTTCCGCACGGAATTGGAATCTTTTTTCAAAAAACAAATTTGTTCATTTGCGCTGGAATGTCAATTAAATTTGACGTAAACTCAAGTTGACACTTGTTCAGCACATTCTAGCGAAAGCTTGCCAGACAGGCGTTGCAGCAAACCCGAGACCGAAGAGAGGCCGCTTGAGCGCTCCGCTATACACAAGAGAACAAAGACAGCGCCGGGACGCATCGCCGTGGACCACGGTGCAGGCTGTGCTCGCGCCTGTTCAGTTTCTGATTTTTCTTATCAGTTTTTGGCTGGTCGTTTCTTATCTCGCGACCGGCGACGGTTTTGTCGTCGCCACTGTCTCTGTGATCGTCAAAACGCTTGCGCTTTACGCGATCATGATCACCGGCGCGATCTGGGAAAAAGACGTTTACGGACAATATCTGTTTGCGCCTGCATTTTTCTGGGAAGATGCGCTGTCGATGATCGTGCTAGCGCTGCACACGGCCTATCTCGGCGCCGTTCTTTTCAAGCTGGGAAGCCCGCAAGCGCAGATGCTGATCGCGCTCGCCGCTTATGGCGCCTACGTCGTTAACGCCGGGCAATATCTCTGGAAACTGCGCAAAGCACGCCTTGAAACGCCGGCGCCGATACCAACGGAGGCGCGCGCATGACCGTGCTGCTGGATAGCGGTTGCAATACGGCGCAAGCGCCCGCTCCGATCTTGCGTGAACGCGGACAACGCGAAGTTTTCTGCGGCCTTACGGGCATTGTCTGGCTGCATCGGAAAATGCAGGACGCGTTTTTCCTGATCGTCGGCTCGCGCACCTGCGCGCATCTGATGCAGTCGGCGGCGGGCGTCATGATCTTCGCCGAGCCGCGATTCGCCACCGCCATTATCGAAGAGCGCGACCTCGCCGGCCTCGCCGACGCGAACGAAGAACTCGATAAGACGGTGCAGCGGCTGCTCGCGCGCCGCCCTGACATCAAGCTTCTTTTCCTTGTCGGGTCGTGTCCGTCGGAAGTCATCAAGCTTGATCTTTCCCGCGCCGCGCAGCGCCTTTCAAAAACCTACGCGTCGAAAGTGCGCATTCTGAATTATTCCGGCAGCGGCATTGAAACGACCTTCACCCAAGGTGAAGACGCCTGCCTTGCTTCTCTTGTTCCGGAACTCCCCCGCGACGAATCATCCGAACCGTCGCTCTTGATCGCCGGCGCCTTGGCCGATGTTGTTGAAGATCAGTTCAAACGGCTGTTCGATCAGCTTGGCCTGAAAAACGTCCGGTTTTTCCCAAGCGGCGACGCTGACAACCTTCCGCCGGTCGGACCGGACACCAAAATGTTGCTGGCGCAGCCGTTCCTCAACGATACGGCGCGCCTTCTGGAAGAGCGCGGCGCGCAACGATTGTCAGCGCCCTTCCCGCTTGGCGCGGAAGGAACGAGCCAGTGGCTGAAAGCCGCCGCCGACGCATTCGGCGTCGATGACGCGACCTTCAACAGCGTCATCGAAATGCCGCGCGCCCGGGCGGAAAAGGCGCTGGAGCGCCATCGCAAAGCGCTCGGCGGCAAGTCGGTCTTTTTCTTCCCGGACTCGCAGCTTGAGATTCCCCTCGCCCGGTTCCTGTCGCGCGAAATCGGCATGAGCCTGACCGAAGTCGGCACACCCTATCTGCACAAGGATCACCTGGCGGAGGAACTGGCGCTTTTGCCCGCCGGCGTTTCTTTGAGCGAAGGTCAGGATGTCGACAAACAGCTTGATCGCTGCCGCGCCGAGCGGCCGGATATCTCCGTATGCGGATTAGGGCTCGCGAACCCGCTTGAAGCCGAGGGTCTCACGACCAAATGGGCGATCGAACTTGTCTTCACGCCCATTCAGGGCTTTGAGCAGGCGGGCGACCTCGCTGAGCTTTTCGCCCGCCCCTTGAACCGACGCATGAGGCTCGCTGTCTGATGCAGTTAGCGGTCTGGACATATGAAGGCCCGCCCCATGTCGGCGCCATGCGCGTCGCAACGGCGATGAAAGACGTGCATTACGTTCTGCACGCACCCCAAGGCGACACCTACGCGGACCTTCTCTTCACCATGATCGAGCGGCGCAATGCGCGCCCGCCGGTGACTTATACGACGTTCGAGGCGCGCGACCTCGGCTCCGACACGGCGGAGATTTTCAAACGCGCCGCGAAAGACGCGCACGAACGGTTCAAGCCCAACGCGATGCTGGTGGGCGCGTCATGCACGGCGGAACTTATTCAGGACGATCCCGGCGGTCTCGCCAAGGCGCTCGCTCTGCCCGTCCCTGTCGTGCCGCTGGAGCTTCCCTCCTACACGCGCAAGGAAAACTGGGGCGCGGCGGAAACATTCTATCGGCTGACCCGCGCGCTTGTTGACCGGAGCGCAGAAAAGCTGTCGGCAAAAATCGGCCGGCCTTCCTGCAATGTTCTTGGGCCCACCGCGCTCGGTTTCCGCCACCGCGATGATGTGAAAGAAATCACAGGTCTGCTTCACGATCTCGGCGTTGACGTCAATGTCGTCGCGCCGATGAATGCGACCGCCGCGGACATTACCCGAATCAGCGCGGCAGATTTCAATGTGTCGCTTTATCCAGAAATCGCCGACACGGCCGTGCGCTGGTTGGAGCGGGAACTCAAACAACCCTTCACCAAGACCGTCCCCATCGGCGTCGGCGCGACGCAAGACTTCATAAAGGAAGTCGCTGCGCTTGCAGGGCTTGATGCGTCTGACATCGAAGACATGGGCAATATGGGCTGGTGGTCGCGGTCAATCGATTCGACCTACCTCACCGGCAAACGCGTTTTCATCTTCGGCGATGCGACCCACGCCGTTGCGTCAGCGCGCGTCGCAGCAGAAGAACTCGGCTTCGAAGTCGTCGGCCTTGGCTGCTACAACCGCGAATTCGCGCGCGACATTCGCGCAGCGGCGAAGCTATACGATGTCGAGCCGCTCATCACCGATGATTATCTCGCCGTTGAAGAAGCCATCGAGAAAGCGCAGCCGGAACTCGTCCTCGGCACGCAGATGGAACGGCACATCGCCAAGCGCCTCGGCATTCCCTGCGCCGTTATTTCCGCACCAGTGCATGTGCAGGACTTCCCTGCACGCTACTCCCCGCAGATGGGATTCGAAGGCGCGAATGTTCTCTTCGATACGTGGGTGCACCCGCTGGTCATGGGCCTCGAAGAGCACCTGCTCCACATGTTCCGCGACGATTTCGAATTCAACGACGAAGCCGGCGCCTCGCATCTCGGCGGGCATGGAAGCAAGGATGTGGGCGCTTCGACGCAGGAACAGGCGCCGGAGCCTGAAGTCGAGCCCGAAGGCGACAATATCATCCGCTGGGATGCAGCCGCCGAAAAAGAACTGAAGAAAATTCCCTTCTTCGTGCGCGGCAAGGCCCGGCGCAACACCGAAAGCTACGCCGCTGAAAAGCAGATCGATCTTATCAGTATAGATACTTTATACGACGCAAAGGCGCATTATGGCCGCTAGGCCGAACAAAAACACCGCGCCAACGGTCCGTGTGGCGCTGATCTCTCTGGACAGTCATTTGTCCGGCGCGGTCGATCGCGCGCGCTGCGCGCTGAAAAAAGACCTGCCCGGTCTTGAACTCTCTTTCCACGCCGCCTCGGACTGGAGCCGCGACCCCGCATCGCTGGAGACCTGCAAGGGCGCCATCGCCGAGGCCGATTTCGTTGTCGCCTCCATGCTGTTCCTGGAAGACCACATCAAGGCGGTGCTGCCGGCGTTGGAAGCCCGTCGCGAGCATTGCGACGCGATGGTCGGCTGTCTCGCCGCCGCAGATGTCGTGAAGCTGACGCGCCTTGACCGTTTCCGCATGGACAAGCCGACCTCCGGCCCGATTGCGATGCTGAAGCGCTTGCGCGGATCGAAAGACAAAGCGAAAGCCGGCGCCAGCCAGATCAAGATGCTGCGCCGCGTGCCGAAGCTCCTGAAATTTATTCCGGGCACGGCGCAGGACGTGCGCGCCTACTTTCTGACCCTTCAATATTGGCTCGCCGGCTCCGAAGACAATATCGCCAACCTCGTGCGCTATCTTGTCGACCGCTACGCGAGCGGCCCGCGCGAACATTTGCGCGGAACGCTCAATCCGGCGGCGCCTGCGGAATACCCGGAAGTTGGCGTCTATCACCCGCGCATGAAGGACCCTGTCGCGGAAAGCGCGATGAGGCTGCCGCTCGCGAAAAGCAAAAAGCCGGCGGTCGGTCTTCTTATTATGCGCTCTTATGTGCTTTCGGGAGACGCCGGGCATTATGACGGCGTCATCGCGGCGCTGGAGGCGCGCGGGCTTCGCGTCATTCCCGCTTTCGCCAGCGGGCTCGACTCGCGGCCCGCCATTGAAAAATACTTCATGAAAGACGGCGCGCCGGTTATCGACGCGCTGGTCTCGCTCACCGGCTTCTCGCTCGTCGGCGGGCCCGCTTACAACGACGCCGGCGCCGCGGCGGAGATGCTGGCGAAACTCGACATCCCCTATCTCTCCGCGCAAGGGCTGGAGTTTCAGTCGCTCGACGAATGGCGCGCAAACGATCGCGGCCTGACGCCGGTGGAAGCGACGATGATGGTCGCAATCCCCGAACTCGACGGCGCGACCGGGCCCATCGTTTTCGGTGGCCGCGCCGCCAATGCGAATGACGGCAAGCGCATGCAAGCCGACTCCGAACGGGCGGACATGCTGGCGGCGCGCGTTGAAAAACTGATCCGCCTTCGGAAAACTAAGGCGGCCGACCGCAAGCTCGCGATTTCGATCTTCAATTTCCCGCCCAATGGGGGCGGCGTCGGCACCGCAGCGCATCTCGGTGTTTTTGAGTCGCTGCATAACACGCTGAAAGGCCTCGCCCGCGACGGCTATACGGTCGATGTCCCTGAAAACGCAGAAGCTCTTCGCGCCGCCATTCTCGGCGGCAATGCGGAGCTTGCGGGCGCCGACGCCAATGTCTGCGCGCGCGTTGCGGTTGACGATTATATCCGCAGCGAAAAACGCCTCGCCGACATCGAAGCCCAATGGGGCCCGGCGCCCGGACGGCACAATACCGACGGACGCTCCATCCAGATTCTCGGCGCTGAGTTCGGCAATGTCTTTGTCGGCGTGCAGCCCGCCTTCGGTTACGAGGGCGACCCGATGCGGCTTCTTTTTGAGAAGGGCTTTGCGCCGACCCACGCCTTCGCCGCTTTCTACCGCTACATTAAAGACGACTTCGACGCCGACGCGATCCTGCATTTCGGCACCCATGGCGCGCTCGAATTTATGCCCGGCAAGCATGCGGGCATGTCGGAAGAGTGCTGGTCCGATTATTTGATCGGCGACTTACCAAACTTCTACTTCTACGCTGCGAACAATCCGTCCGAAGCAACCATCGCCAAGCGCCGCTCGGCGGCGACGACGATCAGCTATCTGACACCGTCTGTCACGAACGCCGGTCTCTATAAAGAACTTTCCGAATTGAAAGCGCTGCTGAACCGCTGGCGCGCCGCCGCGCCGGGCGCAGAAGAACGCAATGACCTCGTTGAATTCATTCAGGCGCAGGCGGTGCAGCTGGAACTTGCCGAAACCGAGCCGATCTGGACCGCCGACAGCGAAAAAGACATCGAGCGGTTGCGTGCAAAACTTACTGAGGTTGAGGACGCGTTGATCCCGAACGGGCTTCACGTCGCCGGCGAAGCACTAAGCGACGAAGAGCGCATTGACATGCTGGCGGCGCAACCAGTTGCAGCGTCCTTGTCGCGCGAAAGCATCGAGGCCATCGCTTCAGGCGCTTCGCCGAAGGAAATCGCGCTCAAAGCCGGCGTCCGCGATCAGCTTGACGCGCTGACGCAGCTTGCCGAAACGAACGCTGCACTTCAGCACGATTCAGAAATTCCAAGCCTCGTTCATGCGCTCAGCGGCGGCTTCGTCAAACCCGTCGCCGGCGGCGATCTCATCCGTGACCCAAGCGTGCTGCCCACGGGACGCAATATTCACGGGTTCGATCCTTTCCGCCTGCCCAGCGCCTACGCCGTCGCCGACGGCGCGCGTCAGGCGGACCGGCTGCTGACGCGCCACAAAGAAGAGACAGGCGCGCTGCCGGAAACCGTCGCCATTGTTCTTTGGGGTACGGACAATCTCAAGAGCGAAGGCGCGCAGGTTTCCCAGGCGCTGGCGCTGATCGGCGCCAAGCCTCGCTTCGACAGCTATGGCCGGCTCGCTGGCGCTGATCTTGTTTCACTCGAAGAGCTGGGCCGTCCGCGCATTGACGTGGTCGCAACGCTTTCCGGCATATTCCGCGATCTCCTGCCCCTGCAAACGCGCATGCTCGCGGAAGCCGCGCTTGCCGCTGCGCAGGCGGACGAACCGCTGGAACAGAACTTCATTCGCAAACATGCGCTCCGCTATCAGGAGCAGCATGGCTGCGATTTCGAAACAGCAGCCCTTCGCGTCTTTTCCAACGCTGACGGCGCCTATGGCGCGAACGTCAATCAACTGGTTGAAGCCGGATGCTGGAATGACGAAGACGAACTCGCCGACGCCTACGCCACGCGCAAATGCTTCGCCTATGGCGCGTCGGGCGAGCCGGCGCAGCAATCGGCATTGCTGGGTAGCATCCTCGAAGACGTCGATCTCGCCTATCAGAACCTTGAGTCGGTTGAACTCGGGCTCACTACTATCGATCATTACTTCGATACGCTCGGCGGCATCGGCCGGGCGGTGAAACGCGCGCGCGGGCAAGACGCGCCCGTTTATATTGGCGACCAGACCCGCGGCGGCAATGCTGTGCGCACGCTTTCCGAGCAGGTGGCGCTCGAAGCGCGCACGCGCACGCTGAACCCGAAATGGTACGAAGGCATGCTGCGTCACGGCTATGAAGGCGTGCGTCAGATCGAGGCCCATGTGACGAACACGATGGGTTGGTCGGCGACGACAGGCCAGGTTGATCCATGGATCTACCAGCGCATTACTGAAACCTTTGTTCTTGATACGGAGCTCCGTAATCGGCTCGCGGAGCTTAACCCGAAATCCTGCGCAAAAGTCGCAAACCGCCTCCTTGAAGCATCCGACCGGCAATACTGGTCGCCGGACGATGAAACGCTGGAGGCGCTGCGCCGCGCAGGCGAAGACCTTGAAGACCGCATTGAAGGCGTGACGCCGTCCAGCGCCGCCGTCGCGTAACGAACTGGAGAAGATCGAATGACGCTACTTGAACTCGACAGACCCGGCGCCGCCGTTGACACCGCCCCGCCAGACGGCGAAGGCAGCGTGCAGGTGCAGCTCGATCCGTCGATGGAAATCGAAACGGCGAAAGTCTTCGCCGTCTACGGCAAGGGCGGGATCGGCAAGTCGACCACCTCGTCGAACCTCTCCGCCGCCTTCTCTCATCTCGGCAAGCGCGTGTTGCAGATCGGTTGCGACCCGAAACACGACTCAACGTTCACCCTGACAAAGCGCCTCATGCCGACGGTCATCGACGTTCTGGAATCGGTTGAGTTCCATACGGAAGAGCTGCGCACCGAAGACTTTGTTTTCGAAGGCTATAACGGCGTCATGTGTGTAGAAGCCGGCGGTCCGCCGGCCGGCACGGGCTGCGGCGGCTATGTCGTCGGGCAGACAGTGAAACTCTTAAAAGAGCACCATCTGCTTGAAGACACCGACGTCGTGATCTTCGACGTCCTCGGCGATGTTGTCTGCGGCGGCTTCGCATCGCCGCTGCAGCATGCGGAGCGCGGCCTCATTGTCACCGCCAACGACTTCGACTCCATCTTTGCCATGAACCGGATCATTTCCGCGATCCAGGCGAAAGCGAAAAACTATGACGTGCGCCTCGGCGGCGTCATCGCAAACCGCTCCGCAGCGACGGACGAGATTGACCGCTACAATAATGAAACCGGCATGCGCCGTCTTGCGCATTTCCCCGACCTCGACGTCATCCGCCGCTCGCGCCTGAAGAAATCAACGCTCTTTGAAATGGAAACCTCGCCTGAGCTGGAAGCTGTGCGCGAGGAATATCTGCGTCTGGCGCAAGGACTGTGGGACGGCGCCGAGCCGGTGGAAGCGACGCCGATGAAGGACCGCGAAATTTTTGACTTTCTGGGATTTGACTGATCGATGCATTCGACGACCTATATTGAACGCCGCGGCGAGCTCGAAACCTATTTCGACCGGACCGCCGCCGACGCCTGGGCGAAGCTGACGTCTGATGCGCCGGTCAGCGGCGTGCGCGCGACGGTGCGCGCCGGCCGCGACGCGATGCGCGCAACGTTGCTCGACTGGCTGCCGGAAGATTTGAGCGGGCGTCGCATTCTCGACGCCGGCTGCGGCGCGGGGCAGCTTTCAATTGAAGCGGCCAAGCGCGGCGCAGACGTTATTGCTGTCGATCTGTCGACGAGCCTGCTTGATCTTGCGCGTGAACGTTATCGCAGCGCCGACTATCGCGGCTCCATCGAATTCAAGTCCGGCGATATGTTCGATTCGGCGCTGGGCGCGTTCGACTATGTGGTCGCGATGGACTCCCTCATCCATTATGACGCCGCCGATATTGTGCGCGTGCTGGAAGGTTTCGCCGCGCGCACGGCGCATTCGGTCCTCTTCACTTTCGCGCCGCAAACGCCGCTGCTCAGCGTGATGCACGGGCTCGGCAAGTTTTTCCCTCAAGGCGATCGCGCACCGGCTATTCAACCCGTTGCAGAACGTCGCCTGCGCGCCCGCATCGCTGATTCTCCCCCACTTGATGCGTGGCGCGTAAAACAAGCGCAGCGGGTCAAGTCCGGCTTTTACATCTCCAACGCCATGGAGCTTGCCGCCGCATGACGGATCCGCGCGCGCATAAGGCCAAATGGGCGGACCTCTGGACCGGGGTCGGGACGAAGTTCCTGCCCTTCGCCGACGCGGCGAGCGACACGCTGCCGCTTGGGCGTCTGTTGCGGCTTTCGCTGTTCCAGATTTCGGTCGGCATGGCGCTGACGCTCCTGACCGGGACGATCAACCGGGTCATGATCGTCGAGCTTGGCGTTTTCGCCTGGCTTGTGGCGCTGATGGTCTCGCTGCCGCTGGTCTTTGCACCCTTGCGCGCGCTGATCGGGCACAAGTCGGACACGCACCGTTCCATGCTCGGCTGGCGGCGCGGCCCCTATATCTGGTTCGGATCGCTGCTGCAGTTCAGCGGGCTCGCGATCATGCCGTTCGCGCTGCTCATTCTATCGGGTGATGCTGTCAACGGCCCGGTCTGGGTCGGCCAGGCCGGCGCGGCGCTCGCCTTTCTCCTGATTGGCGCAGGCCTGCATACGACTCAGACAGCCGGCCTTGCGCTTGCAACCGATATCGCACCCGAAGACAGCCGGCCCCGGGTCGTTGCTTTATTATACGTGATGCTGCTTGTCGGCATGGGGGCGAGCGCTCTCGTCTTCGGCGTTTTACTCGCCGACTTCACGCAACTGAAGCTGATCAAAGTCATTCAGGGCGCCGCCGTCGTCACCATGGCGCTCAACATGATCGCGCTCTGGAAACAGGAGGCGCGCGATCCGGCGCTGACCGATCCGCAGCGCAACCGTCCGGCTTTCAGCGACGCCTGGAAAAAGCTGATCAGCGAGCCGCGCGCGAAGCGCCTTCTCATCGCCGTGGGTCTCGGCGCGGCGGCATTTTCCATGCAGGACGTTTTGCTTGAACCCTATGGCGGAGAGATCCTCGGGCTTTCGGTCAGCGACACGACCATGCTGACGGCCATCTTCGCCGGCGGGACGCTCGCCGGCTTTGCGCTCGCCGGTCGGCGCCTGATGCATGGGGGCGAGCCTCACCGCCTGGCGGGCCTTGGCGCACTGATTGGCGTCTTCGCATTCTCCGCCGTCATCTTCGC
Source organism: Pseudomonadota bacterium (assembly GCA_039180625.1). GTDB lineage: Bacteria > Pseudomonadota > Alphaproteobacteria > Caulobacterales > Parvularculaceae > Hyphococcus. The sequence goes on from JBCDDE010000005.1 coordinate 133,955, forward strand.
AGAACCTTTAGGCTCCGCAACGCTCTTTCGCATTGGAACGGCGCTTATCGGTTTCGGCGGCGGGCTCTTTTCCGTCTGTACGCTGACATCCGTCATGGCGCTGGCGAAACTGAACGACAGCGGCATTGCGCTCGGCGCCTGGGGCGCGGTGCAGGCGACCGCCGCCGGCGGCGCCATCGCGCTTGGCGGCGCGCTGCGCGACGCCGTCGGCACGCTTGCCGCGAACGGCGCTTTCGGCCCTGCGCTAGGCAATCCAGCCATCGGTTACAGCGTAGTCTATCACATTGAAATTTTGCTTTTGTTTGCGGCCCTCGCCGCAATCGGACCGCTGGCGCGCTACGCGCCTGCGGCGATCCCACCGTCTGAAGAGAAATTTGGTCTGGCTGCGTTCCCCGGCTGACCCAAAGCCAAAGGAGAAGAAACATGATTTTTGGCGGCGAATTTGTAAATGGAATCGACCTTGCGGATATTTCCTTATGGTTATTCACGCTCTTTTTCTTTGGGCTGATTTTTTATCTTCGGCGTGAAGATCGGCGCGAAGGCTATCCGCTGGAGCGGGACACCGACGGCAAACTCGAAGACGAGGGCGTCTTCTGGTACGCGCCGAAAAAGACCTTCACCCTGCCCCATAACCGCGGGACAGTCAGCGTGCCGCACGGCAAACGCGATGAGCGCAATCACGCCATGGCGCGCACCGCTGTCTGGCCCGGCGCTCCGTATCAGCCCAACGGCGATCCTATGAAAGCCAGCGTCGGCCCAGGCTCTTTTGCAGAGCGCGAAGACGTTGAAGACCTCACAGACGACGGTCGTCAGCGTATCGCGCCGCTTCGTGTCGACGGCCGCATCTATGTCGCGAAAGACAGCCCCAATCCGGTCGGCATGACAGTCTATGGCGGCGACGGCAAACCCGCCGGGACCATAGTCGACGTATGGGTCGATCGCTCTGAAGCTATCATTCGCTACCTTGAAGTGGATGTGGGAATGGATGGCGTTTCAACCCGTGTGCTTCTTCCAGTGCCGTTTGCGAAAATTAACGGGCGCCGCAAGCGAGTCGATGTCGATGCTATTTTTGCCGAACACTTCGTCGATGCCCCGAAAACGGCATCGCCTGACAGCATTACGCGCCTGGAAGAAGACAAAGTCTCCGCCTATTACGGCGGCGGAAAGCTATACGCACACCATACGCGTACGGAGAGTTTTATATAATGGCGCTTTTTCACGATGAAGAGGACGGCAATCCGGAACCCGTTCCCGGATTGCCTGAGGCGCTCCCCGCTGGCGAGCGCATTCTTTGGCAGGGTAAGCCGAACGGTTTTATCCTTACTATTCACGCGCTGCATATTCGTTTCATCGCACTCTACTTTGCGCTCTTCACACTTTGGCGCCTCGCTGCAATCGCTGCGCGTGACGGTACAGCAAGTGAAATGGCCAGTGTGGCCGGCGCCTCACTCGCGGGCTTTATTGTTAGCACTGGTCTTCTGATGACTTTAGGTTGGACGATGGCGCGAGCGACAATATTTACAATCACAAACAAACGCGTGGTCATGCGTTATGGCGCTGCAATCCGAAAGTATGTGAACATCCCATTCAAGATAATCGAGGCCGCAGCCCTGAAGTCTCACGGACAAAAGGCCGGCTCTATTGCGCTGTCGACAAGCGATGACGTTCGTATCGGCTATTTGCATTTATGGCCGCACGCACGGCCATGGCGATATTCAACGCCGGAGCCGATGCTGCGCGCCCTGCCGAATGCGGATGATATCGCGCAAATTCTTTGCCGCGCCATTAAAGCGCAAGCGCCTTCATCTGTGAAAGTGACGCTTGGCGATGAAACAAATCCAACACCGCCGCATATCGCCGGCGATGCCGTTGCAGCAGCCTGAGGGAGACTAAAAAATGTCCCACGAGCCAGATCGCATACCGCCTCCTCTCCTTTTTGGAGTCGGCGCTTTGGTTGCTGCAAGTCTGGTCATCGTCGCTATCGCACGCATCGGCAATATCGGCGTGCAGCAGACGCCGGAGGCGCAGATTATTGAAAGCGCCATGCTCCTGTTTAAAGATGAACCCGATGGCGGCGTCGGGGTTTACGCTCATGAAGACGGCGCACAGGTTCACACTTTTCCGCCAGAAACGGGCGGCTTCGTACGCACTGCAATGCGTGCTGTCGCCTATAAGAGAAAAATCGCGGGCGCAGCCGGTCCCGAAGCGCCTTTCCAATTGGCGCGCACTGAAGCAGGTCGCATTCTCATCATCGACACCGTCACTGGCGAAACTGTCGGACTCGAAGCATTTGGCGATGCGAATGAAAGCGACTTCATCCAGCTTCTGCCTAGCGAAAGAAATAACGATGACGCGTAAAAAGTTTACTGCGCCTTGCACAATCAGGGTTCATCACACCATGGAGACGCTCGAAGCGCACGTTGAGCTTGATGGCGATGTCCAGCCTACCGTTGGCGACCGCGTTGTGGTCCACGGCGCCGCCGTCCAGGTTCCATTCGGCGAAAGCGTCACGATCCGCCGCCAGGCGACAATTATTCGCGCCCATGCGCTTCAAAAACTCTGGACCAAACTCAAATCATTCTTTGAACTGACGGAACTTTATGAAGTCAGCTTTTCGCCCGGGAGATTGAAATGACTGCTCAAGCCCTCACCTCTGCGCCTATGCCTGCATATGCTAATGATGACATCGCAAACGCATTCAACACTAACAAAGACGCGCTCGAAGACACCGTTCTCAGCCCGCGCTTTTACACGACCGACATCGACGCCATGGACGCGATTGATGTCTCTCTGGTGCGTGAGGAGTGGGACGCGCTGATCGCGGAACTGGCGAGTGATCCGAACAAGGGTCATTTCAAGCGTACGGACGAATTTGACAACATTCTTCATACATTATCTCCGGACCTGCGCGCAGAATTTGTCGACTTTCTCGTGAGTTCACTGACAGCGGAATTCTCCGGCTGCGTTCTTTACAAAGAAATCGCCAAACAGGTGAAAAACCCTGACATCAAGGCGCTCTTTAAATATATGAGCCGCGACGAAGCCCGTCACGCCGGCTTTATCAATCACGTTCTGAAAGATTTCGGCATTGGCGTCGATCTCGGCTTTCTGACGAAGACCAAGAAATACACGTTCTTCAAACCGAAGTTCATTTTCTACAGCGTTTATCTGTCGGAAAAGATCGGCTACGCGCGCTACATCACGATCTATCGCCAGCTGGAACGTCATCCGGAGTTGCGCTTTCATCCGATTTTCAAATGGTTTGAACAGTGGTGCAATGACGAGTTCCGTCACGGCGAGGCGTTCGCCCTGCTCATGCGCGCAGATCCGAAGCTTCTTTCCGGCGCGAACAAACTCTGGATCCGGTTTTTCCTGCTTGCGGTTTTTGCAACCATGTATATTCGCGACCATCGCCGGCCGGCGTTTCATAAAGCCCTGCAACTTGATCCGACCGAATACGACAAGCACGTTTTCCGCCTGACAACGGAAATCTCGCGCCAGGTCTTTCCGGTCGAACTCGATCTCGACAATCCGGACTTTTACAAGACCCTGGATCGCCTGCGCGCTTCGGCCGATGCGCTCGAAGATCTCAAAGGCAAGGGGATCGGCGCCCTGTTCAGCCGGGCGAAGCACGGTCTTGCAATCGGCGGGGCGTTCCTGCGCCTCTTCATGATGAAACCGAAAACCAACGCGCTGCCAGAAAGCACGCGTCTGGAACCCGTCTGGTAGCGCTTTCATGGCCGACATCCTTCAGCCCATTGTCTTTGCAGCATTGCTCTGGTGGTTCGGCACCGGCGCGATCCTGTGGCTGGTCGGTCTGCCGCGACGCACGTTTAAATGGACCGCGCTTGGCGCGACAGTGTTGCTCGCCGGCGCAACAGTCGCGCTGATGACGCTGCGCGAAGAAACTGGCCTCGCCGCCGCTTATGCCGGCTTCGCCGCCGGCGTCGCGCTCTGGGCGTGGCATGAGGTGATGTTCCTCTTCGGCTATATCAGCGGGCCGCGTAAAAGCCCCTGCCCGCCGGGGCTCGCCGCCTGGCCGCGCTTCGTGGTCTCGACAAAGACCGTGATCCACCATGAGCTGGTCATCGCCATTCACGCCGGCCTCATCCTGATCATGAGCTGGGGCGCGGCGAACCAGATCGCGGCATGGACGTTCTTCCTGTTATGGGGCATGCGGATCAGCGCCAAGCTTGTTGTCTTCTTCGGCGCGCCGAACATCGCCGACGGTTTCCTGCCGGCTCATCTCGGTTATCTGAAAACGTATTTTCAGAAGCGCTCCCTGTCGACCTTCGCACCGATCGCGCTCACGCTCGTCACTTCCGCCGCCGCCGCCATTATATATCAGGCCGCAAGCGCGCCGCTCGGCGATTTCGCATCCGCCGGCCTGATCATGATCGGGGCGCTGGCGGCCCTCGCCGTTCTCGAACACTGGGCGCTCGTCCTGCCTCTATCCGCTTTTCAGACCGATGCAGCCCTCTGGAAATGGGCGATGCGGCAACCGAAGCCTGTAATGCCGAAATCTGCAACGCCGAACCCTGTAACAACAAAAACAGCTTCATCTGAATGGAGACAACGATGAACTACCAACGCTTTTTCCGTCAGGAACTCGATCAGCTTCGCGAAGAGGGGAACTATCGGGTCTTTGCCGATATCGAACGAAAGGCCGGGTCTTTTCCTTGTGCTGATAATCACGGGGAGATCGGGCCCGATAACGTTACTGTCTGGTGCTCCAACGATTATCTCGGCATGGGCCAGCACGAGAAAGTGACTGGCGCCATGCATGAAGCGATCGAGAAATGCGGCGCCGGTGCAGGCGGCACGCGCAACATTTCCGGGACGAACCATTATCATGTGCTGCTTGAGCGTGAGCTTGCCGATCTCCACGGCAAGGAATCGGCGCTCATCTTCACGTCCGGCTACGTCTCCAACTGGGCGGCGCTCGGCACGCTCGCCTCGCGCATTCCCGGCTGCATCGTTTACTCCGATTGCCTCAATCACGCCTCGATGATTGAGGGCATCCGCCATTCAAAAGCGCAAAAGCGCATTTTCGAGCACAACGATCCGGAAGACCTCGAACGCATGATCCTTGCGGATGATCCCGATGCGCCAAAACTGATCGCCTTTGAGTCCGTCTACTCCATGGACGGCGACATCGCACCGATCGCTGAATTCTGCGACATCGCCGACAAATACGGCGCCATGACTTATCTCGATGAAGTGCATGCAGTTGGGCTCTACGGTCCCCGCGGCGGCGGCATCGCCGAGCGCGAAGGATTGATGGACCGCCTGACGGTCATTGAAGGCACACTCGGCAAGGCATTCGGCGTTCTCGGCGGCTATATTGCCGCCTCCACGGACCTTTGCGATTTCGTACGCAGTTTCGCCTCCGGCTTTATCTTCACCACCGCCCTGCCCCCGGCGGTCGCGGCCGGCGCGCGCGCTTCCATCCAGCACCTGAAAGAGAGCGACGAGGAGCGCCTGGCCCAGCGCGACCGCGTTGCGAAAGTGCGTCAGAAGCTTGCGGCGATCGGCATTCCGACCCTCGATAACCCCAGCCACATTGTGCCGGTGATGGTCTGTGACCCGGTCAAATGCAAATGGATTTCCGACTGGCTGATGGCGAACCACGGCATATATGTTCAGCCGATCAACTATCCGACTGTGCCGAAGGGCACCGAACGCCTGCGCATTACACCGTCGCCGGTGCACACGGATGCGGACATTGAGCAACTCGTCTCGGCGCTCTCTGAAATCTGGTCGCAATGCGCCTTGGCGCGGCAGGTGGCTTGAGGGGAATTTTGGACGGAAGCGGGGCTTCTTAAATTAGTATCGCGTTAGCTGTCTTAATGCGCGTAAAGCTAGCAATTGAAATTGGCCATCCTGACGGGCGCGTGGCGCTTAGCAGACATGACGTTTGTAAAATCAAATATCCAAAGACCGGTGCAAGTTTGCTTTGCTTAAACGGGTGAATATATTCCCAAAAAAGAACCTGCTGAGCAGACAGTAATTCATCAAAGATAGCTCTTTCGTATGCCTAAATTGCCTTGCCTTATCTCTGGCTCAAGATCCGATCAAACCGCCAACTGAAGCAGATCGTTCTCTGGGAATAACAACATGCGGCTGTTGCTTGTTTTTAGCATTCTCATAACCGGCTTGGCCGCATGTTCAGGTAGTAACGAGAAGAAACCTCTCAAAACAGCAGGCTTCACCCCCGGCTCTTGCGACGTGGGTGTTTATGGACCAACCGAATCCTTTGTAGCGATCACTCGGCGCGATGGTGCTTTTCGTTACTCTTTTCATGATGGTCGCTGGGGCAAAATCAGCGATAAAGCTATAGTTGAGTGTGGTGATGGTGCTGTTCGGATTGACGGTTCAATAATCTGGGAACAGCGCTCTCTTCAGATTACCGATACCAGGTTCGACGCAGCTGGCGCTGCGCTTGCCGGGCAATTACTTGAACCCTTAGACGCCGGAGCCGAGACGCCACTTGTGGTTTTGGCCCATGGCTCCGAAGAAGTTGGGTGGATAGAAGCTGCGAGCTATCCCTATCAACTGGTTGGCCGGGGCGTCTCGGTTTTTGTTTATGATAAACGTGGAACAGGCAGATCATCAGGCGTCTACTCACAAAATTTTCCTCACCTTGCCGACGATTTGGCCGCTGCTTCCCAAGAGGCAAAGCGACTCGCAGGACAACGCTTTGGACGATTTGGTCTGCTCGGTTTTAGCCAGGGAGGCTGGATTGCGCCCCTCGCCGCCGAACGATCAGAAGCCGACTTCATTGGAATAGGTTACGGCTTAGTCGTCGATATATTGGAGGAAGATGCGGCGCAGGTCGCATTAGAGCTGCGAGAGGCGGGATACGATGATGACGTCGTCGCTAAAGCAAAAGAGATTACAGACATAACTGCTCGCCTTGCCGTTTCTGGATACCAAGACGGTCTAGAAGATCTCGACGAACTGCGAGAGCGATATGGCAATGAAGAGTGGTTTCCGCTTATTCGCGGCGGTTTCAGTGGTGTCATCCTCGGCATTTCTACAGATGAACTGCGCAATAGCGGAATTCCAATGTTCGACCGGCTGAACATCGACTGGTCAATTAAGCCGATGGATGTTCTCCGCGATGTCAACGTGCCTCAGCTTTGGGTTCTCGCCGAAGATGATCGTGAGGCTCCCATTTCGAAGACCCTGGACCGACTTCAGACACTGAGAAACGAAGGGCAAAACATCAGTATATTTATCTTTCCAAACACAGATCATGGAATGTGGGAATACGAGCAAATGCCAGACGGCACGCGAGACTCTGTTCGCGTCACAGACAAATACTACGATCTTATAGCAGATTGGGCAAAAGGCGCTCTACAACCTCCTTACGCGAACAGTTCTGAACGATAGTAGAAATAGTGTCTGTTCGGCTTATTATATGGCCGGTCTAATTTTACTGAGTATGAAAGATTGACGGGTAAAGGAGAAATCTGTCGCAAGCAACAAACAGAACCTTCGCAAAATTTGATTGGATTTTGGTCCTTCGGAAGAGGATGCCTCCTCAATCTGACATCAAGCTTTTATAATGCGTAAACAGCGTGTCACTTCCGGTCGACGGCGTCAGGTCGGCGCTGTACTTCTGCCGCTCCTCATCCCAGACCAGCATCGACTCCGTCGCATAATAATGGCCGATGCGCGCATATTCGGCTTTGGCGGCGAGCGGCGGATAAAGGCGGGCGAGCACAGATAAAACGCCGGCAATACCAAGCAACATGGCGGGCGGGACTTTTCGGAACTTCGGCTCCAGGCCGAGTAGAGAGAACAAATATTCTCCCTGCTCTTTCGGCGTTATCGCATCGCCCGGACCGCCGATCGGGAGAACACGGTTGTGAAGGCTCGCATCGTCAAGACAATCGGCGATGTATGAGCCAAGATCATTATCGCTGATCGGTTTGCAGGCAGTCAGTTCTCCGTCGCCGAACATCAGATAAGGCTTGCCCGCCTTGACGCGTTCGACCTGGCCGGAAAGCGATTTGAAAAATGCCGTTGGCCTGACAATGGAATAAGTCAGGCCTGATTCGATCAGTTCTTTTTCGAATGCGAGTTTCGCTTGTTGAAAAGCAAGTTTCGGCTTCTGCACGCAGATTGCCGATAGCAAAACCATATGCCTGGCGCCTGCGTCTTTGGCGACGCCAAGCGCGTGCGCATGCGCTTGATAATCGACTGCCCACGCATCTTTCGGCTCGCCGGTCCTGGACGCAAGGCAGGAGACAAGCACATCAAATTGTTCGCCGCAAAAGCCATGTTCTTTCAGAGACGCTGATTCAAGAACACTCCCGACACGGATAATAGCGCCGTTTAGATGCGCCTTCACGTCTTCAGGCGTCTCACTCTCGCCAGCGCTAGACTGTGATCGAATAAAACAAATAACCTCATGACCGCGGTCCAATAATGCGCGCGCCGTCACCCGCCCGATCGTACCGGTCGCGCCGAGCAGCATGATGCGTTTTCGATGGCGCGGTGTTTGTTGTTCGCCTTCCATTAAACCACTCTAACCGGTCCCGCCGATCATCGCCACGATGCGCTAAAGCAGAAAACCCGCACCGGTCATAAACCGGAGCGGGTCAAAGAGCTTGCTTCTATTTTATCGAAAGATTCAGAACCGCGCGAAGCCGTTCTCTGCTCCCCACAAGAACCAGTTGTCAACAACCGTCCCCGTCAACAGAATGCCAATGCCGCCGGTGATCGGGCACAGGATCGCAAACCACCAGGCCCAGCGGTGAATGGATTCCATGGAAGCGTTAAAGCCCATGGTCCATCGCCAGAACAAACCAGCTCTTTCGGATGCTGTCCCGCGATCGTAAATCTGTTCGATTTCACGCTCGCCGCCATAGCGCCCGACCGCCAGGATCGTTGCCCCGTGCATAGCGAACAAAAGCGCGGAACCGTAGAGGAACACGATCGAAAGCATGTGAAACGGATTGTAGAAAAGATTGCCATAGATCAGCGAGAAATTATTCGTCCAATCAAGGTGTGGGAAAATGCCGAACGGCACCGCTTCACTCCAGGACCCCATCGCCAGCGGCCGAATAAAACCAAGGACGAGATAAAGCCAGATCGCAGCGGCGAAAGCCCAGCAGATATGAGTTCCCATTTTCAACTGAATGGCGCGGCGATAACTCCGTATCCACCATAGAATGATAGACGCCGTTAGAAAAAACCCGGCCATCAGCCACCAGCCGCCTTCATTCAGCGGCGGAAAAGGATTAAGCCCATGCTCCGGCAGCGGCGGATCGAGCGACAACCATGGAAGCTGACCGACAAATTTCAGCGGATCCCAGCCGACGCTTGCCCACATATTCAGGCCGATAATTTCAATTGCGAAAAACCCGAATACTAGCGATGCAACACCTGTCCAGCCAAGATAAACGGGCCCGATCTGAGCATCGCCAATCTTGCCGAGAAGAGAGCTGAATACATTGATGTGATCGCGAGACCAGTCCCCTTTTGGCAGCTCAACGCCAGGATCATAATGCCCACGGACCTGAACCTGCGTAAGAATGTTCTGATAATCAGCCATCGTACTTTGTCCTTATCCGTTTCTGTTCCAAATCGGCAGGTTCCTCCACGGCTCCCACCATTCAACCCAGGAGCCTTCGTAGAACGGCCCGCTGATGACAATACACACCGCGCTCCAGAACCCGGCGGACAACGCCAGGAACAGCCCTACTCTGTGGATGCCAAGGGTGCCTACAGAATACCCCATGAAATCACGGAAAAACGCATTTTCATGTTCTGGCGCCTTGACCTCTTTGCCGCGGCCAGGATTGGTTGCGGAAAGAACGGCGCCGCCATGCAACGCCAGCGCTAATGTTGTCGTAAAAAAGAAAGTAATCGCGACCATATGGGCCGGATTATAATGAAAGTTCCCGTACTGATATCCGGTGTTCGACACCCAGTCGAGATGGCTCATAATGCCGTAGGGAAATCCGTATCCCCAGGCGCCCATCAGCATGGGGCGAATGACGACAAGCGTCACATAGGCGAAGATCGCCACGCCGAAGGCAATCGGCACATGGTATCCCATGCCCAGTTTGCGACAGATTTCGACTTCTCTGAGCGCCCAGGAGCCGAAGGCGCCGATCGCGCAGAAAGTGATGATCTGCCAGAGACCGCCTTCTGTCAGCGGCGCAAGCGCCAGGCCGTAGCTGACATCGGGCGGATCGATGCTGATCAGCCAGGGGTTCCAAGTGTCGCCGAGCGCCGCCCCGAAAAAGATGAGCGCTGTGCCAAGGGCGGCGAAAAAGATCGTCGTGATGCCGAAAAACCCGACATAGTATGGACCTAGCCAAAAATCGAAAAGATCGCCGCCGATCAACGTCCCGCCACGGACGCGATATTTTCTTTCAAAACTCAGTAACGCCATTTGATTTTCCTCGTTTAATGCTCGTTAGGCGCGGTTTGGCAGGCGCACTTTAGCGGCGTCTGTCAGGAGTCGACGGCGCGAAAGCTCGCGCCGTCGACAGTTGGTGCTTTAAGCTTCCCTGATCGCTTCATCGGCTTCGATCATCATCGACGTCGTAGTCGCCGATGTGCCGAGCCAATTATAGCGCGGTGAGCTTAGAAGAATGAAATGAATCAGAATTGCCAACGTGAACAAAAAGATGAACAAGCCGACAAGCGCACGGCGCGGATCAAAGATCAGCCAAACTTTCCACATGATCTCTCTCCTATCCGATCCATGGGCGCCAAATCCAAACAAGGAAATGGGCGACCGTTGCTATCAGTGTAAAGACAATAAAGCTCATCATAAACATTTTATGAAACTCTTGTGCCTCAGCCGGCGTCAGTCCAGACAACGACTCAGACCTAACCGGCGTGTCACTGGCCATATGTTACCTCCTTTATTTTTGACCTTCGGTCTTCGTCGCATGCCATGCCCTGCGACCTTGGGCTTTCAACAGACAGAATGTCCGCCAAAACTCGAATTTTCATCGCCCGGAGAAAACCCAGGGAATAATGCTGTGCGCCATATCGGCAGCATCCCGGAAAACCATTTTGCGAGAGGTCTGCCCACGCCCTTTGGGCAAGATACGCGCAATACATGCGGCGATGAGACAGAACGGGTAAAATGCAATGAGATAAAGCCGATATTCAGTACGCCCACCATTGCCAATTTCTCGCTCTTCGGTAAATACTGCCTGGGCCATCTTTTCGCCTCCTGTTAAGCGCGCGTATTACGCGGCCTGTGTTTCGCTTAGCGCTTCGCAACTCGCTGCAATGCGCGCCGCCGTCACCGTGTTTTCGTCAGCTTTCCGCGCCGCCGCCTCCGCATGATCGCGCAGGCGCTTGGCCGCTGAGATGCGCGTCAGCACGGGATAGGTTTCAACGACCTTGTCGAGCGCGCGGCTGGCCTCTTCGTCCCAGGGCAACTGCCGCGCCATGCGCGACGGCGTCGCTTCGGTTTTGTCGAGATCGGCGCCCAACGGCAGAATATGAAAGAGCGCGTCGAAGAGGCCGTTGCAATATTCCTGCACGATGTAAGACGCGCCGGCGTAGCCCATGAACGGCGTGCCCGTGCAGCGCCGGATCACCGCGCCCGGGAATGACGCCGGTATGTAACAGGAGCGCGCGCCTGCCTCCTGCAGATACATGCGCTCGTTAAAGCTGCCGAAAACGACGAAAGGCGCGCCCGCCGCGATGGCTTCGCGCACGGCGTCATTGTTGGGTTTGCGACCGGCGGCGCGGGCGATGGAAAAGCTGCAGGGAAGACCGAGATCGTTTTCAAGGAAATTGCGCACGCCGCGCGCGTAGGTTTCGTTCGCGACAATGCCGAAATTCGCGGTGCCGAAGAAGTCCTGCGTCACCGACCGCCAGAGATCCCAGAGCGGTTTGATCGTCGTGTGTTTTTCTTTTTCGATGAACGGTTCTGGGTCGAGCCCGGTCAGTTCGCCCAGCTTGCGCAGGAATTTTGTCGTGGAATGCAGCCCGATCGGCGCCTGCAGGTAAGGCTTGCCGAGCGCTTCGCAAAGCGACCGGCCGAACTCGCGATACATGCAGACATTGACGTCCGCGTCGATCAGCCGGCGCACGTCGGCGATGTGGCTGCCGAGCGGGAAGACCATGTTGACCTCTGCGCCGAGCCCTTCGACAAGGCGGCGGATTTCGTGAAGGTCCGACGGCATGTTGAACATGCCGTAAGTCGGCCCGATAATGTTGACCTTCGGCTTCTCGCCTTCTTTGCGCTTCTTCGGCTTCGGATCGCGGCCCTTGGTCTGGCCGTATTCCGTCCAAAGCCACAACAGCGCGCGGTCGGCGCTTTGCCATTGGTCCTCATCGATGGTGCGCGGCAGAAAGCGCTGAATGTTTGCGCCTTCCGGCGTCACGCCGCCGCCGATCATTTCCGCAATAGAGCCGGTGACAACCACCGCCGGCAATTCCGGATCGAGCGCGCCTCGCGCGCGCTTCATGGCGGCTTCCGTGCCATGCTGGCCGAGTTCTTCTTCGCCAAGGCCGGTGACGACAATCGGCAGCTCATGAGGCGGCAAAGCGTCCGTATAATGAAGAACGGACGTGACAGGCAGGTTTTCGCAGCCGACGGGTCCGTCGATCACGACCTGCAGGCCCTTGATCGCGGTAAAGACGTAAACCGAGCCCCAATAACCGCCAGCTCTATCGTGATCCTGGATCAGCATCCGACCGGCGCCTCCAGATTCGCATCGCGCTTTGCCTGAATTTCAAGCTTGCGTTTCTGTTTCTTGCGGAAGTCCACATTGACGACCGGCGCATCTTCCCAAACGCCGGTCTTGTCGCCCTCGCCGACCCCTTCGAAGAACGCCCGCATGGCGTCGAAGCGCGGCTTGCTCGCGATGGCGGCGCTCACGACCTGCGCCAGGGAACCGGCGCCCGCCGGACCCATCAGGGGCCGCGCGGAAATGAGATTGGTGAAGTAGAGCGCCGGCGTCGCCGCCTCTTTGGCTTTTTGGACGACCGGCGTCGTACCGATGGCGAGGTCGGGTTTGAATTCTTCAAACGCCGCGAGATCCTGTTCGAGCGACGCGCGATATTGAATCTGCACGCCCTTGGCTTCAAGCCATTCGCGATCCGGGTCCGACCAAGGCGTGCGCGGACAGGCGGTTCCCACATAACGAACATCGGCGCCGGATTCGACGAGCAGGCGCGCAACGAGCAGCTCCGACCCTTCGTATCCGGAGAGTGTCACGCGGCCTTTGACCGGCGCTGCGCCAAGCGCGCCGGCAATCGCCGGCAGGAAGGCGTTTTTGGCCGCATCAATTTTCGAGGACGCGACGCCGCAGGCTTCGCCGATCGCTGTGAGCCATCGCGCCGTTCCATCGACGCCCACCGGCGCGGAGCCGACAACAGGCCGCCCGGCGCTTTCGAACTCGCGGATTGAAGCCGTATAAAACGGATGGATTGCCGCAACCGCAGCGCAATCGAGCGCGCCGTAAAGCTCGCGCCATTCGCGCGTCGGCGCGACGGCGCCGGCGGCGAGCCCCATGGGTTTCAGCATCTGATCGATGCCGATGGGGTCAGCCGGAAACATCTCGCCCAATAAGGTGATTTTCGGAAGATCGTCTGCGACGCCTGCGGGAGCTTGCCCGGGTCTTTGAACGGCGCCCTCCTCCGCTTCCAGGCGCGCATAGTTCAGCATCGCGCCGGCAAGGATGTCTTTTGCCTCCGCATGGGTCGGCACGCCGAAGCCCGGCACGTCGATGCCGATGATGCGCACGCCGTTGATGTTTTTCGGCAGGAGCCGCAGCGGCACGCCGGACGCGGTCGGCACGCACAAATTCGTGACGACGATCGCGTCGTATTTTTCAGGATCGGCGGTTTCTTCCACCGCTTCCTTGATGTCTTCAAAAAGCTTGCCGGTGACAAGCGTTTCGGAATTGAACGGCACATAGCCGACCGACCGCTTGGCGCCGTAAAAATGCGACGTGAAGGTCAATCCGTATACGCAGCAGGCGGAGCCGGAGAGGATGGTCGCCGTGCGCTTCATGCGGAGCCCGACGCGCAACGACCCGAAAGCCGGGCACATGGATTGCGGCTGATCGTGCGGCCCTTGCGGATAGTCTTTTGCGTATTGATCGAGAATTTCCGACTGGCCGGCCGCTTCCGCCGCCTTGCGCATTTCTTCGGCGCCGCCATGGCAGCCGCCTGAGGTCGAGCCTGTCTCTTCCTCTGCAAACGCCTCGCCCAACGCAACCGGCGCTGCGCCAGCGTCATCGTAGACGGCCTCGCGCGTATCATTGTCGCCGATTGTGTTGATGAGCTCTGTCATGGGCGTTTCAGGTTTCCTCGTAAACAACTTCAAGAGACGGCTTTTCGACCGAATTCTTGCCGCGCATGTCGGCGATGGTCGCCGGCTCAAGCTTGAAATCGGCGCCGGTTTCTTCAGCGGAAAAGAGATTTAAGAGATCGTCTTGGCTTAGCGGTTCAGGATGCATCGGCGGCGCGGTCGCAACGTTGGAGGCGAGCTCTTCGAACATCTCCCCCCAGCGCTCGCCGGGCTTGCCGACGATCTGGTAATTGGCGCTCTTGCGGCGGATGTCCTCGTCGGCGGGGATCGCCGATAGCACCGGAATGCCGACGGCCTTGGCAAAATTGTGCGCTTCGCCCGTGCCGTCGTCCTTGTTGATGACCATGCCGGCGACGCCGACATTGCCGCCGAGCTTGCGGAAATATTCAACCGCCGAGCAAACATTATTGGCGACGTAAAGCGATTGCAGGTCGTTCGAGCCGACAACGATCACCTTCTGGCACATGTCCCGCGCGATCGGCAGGCCGAAGCCGCCGCAGACAACGTCGCCGAGAAAATCGAGCAGGACGTAATCGAAGTCCCAGTCGTGGAACCCGAGTTTTTCTAAAAGCTCAAAACCGTGAATGATGCCGCGTCCGCCGCAGCCGCGACCGACCTCCGGCCCGCCAAGCTCCATGGCGAAAACGCCGTCGCGCTTGAAGCAGACATCGCCGATGGCGACTTCCTCACCGGCGAGTTTTTTCTTCGTCGAGGTCTCGATGATGGTCGGACAGGCGCGCCCGCCGAAAAGAAGCGACGTCGTATCGCTTTTCGGGTCGCAACCGATGAGCAACACTTTCTTGCCCTGCTGCGCCATCATGTAGGAGAGATTGGCGAGCGTGAAACTCTTGCCGATGCCGCCCTTGCCGTAGATCGCGATGATCTGCGTTTCTTTGGTCGTGGGCGCTGTCGAGACCGGGTCCGGCTCCTGCGCGGCTTCATCGCGCAGCGCAGCGTCAATGGCTGCGGCGTCGGTTTTTGACGGTTTTTGTTTGTCGTCAAAGGGCGCCATTAAACATTTCTCCAGTCAAGCACCATTTTCAGGCATGAGGGGTCTTCGAACGCCGCGCCGTATGCTTCTTCCGCACGGGACGCGTCATGTGTGTGTGTGATCAGGCCATCCAGCGATAAGGCGCCGGACATTATCAACTTAAGAACAGCGTCCAGGTCAGTCCGGGTCCATTCAGCCGCGACGCGCAAACGCGCCTCTTTCATAAAGGCTGGAGGGAAAGCAAACGACGGACGATCAGTATAAAATCCAGCAAGCGTAATCTCACCGCCCGGCCGCATGTGCGCAATCAGCGAATCAAGAACGCCAGCGTCGCCGCTAACATCATAAATTGAACTATAATCGCTGCGCCCGTCATATTCAGGCTCGACTACGACATATCCATCGCCGTCAGCGCGTTCGGGGTTGATCTCCCAGACATTCGGCGGGGTTTCGCCAAGCGCCATCGTGATGCGAACAAGCAGGCGACCAAGCACGCCGTGACCAACGATCAAGTCCGGCGGCGCACCGCCGGCGATTGCGTGATACGCCGTCGCCGCGAGCGCCAGCAACACTGCTTCCTTGGGGTTGTCAAAATCAACCGCAACAACGCGTTCAGCCGACGTCACAATACGTGATGCGGAAGCGCCAAATAATCCGTGTGCGTTTTTATAGCAACTTGCGCCAGGAACAAAAACGCGCGCTCCGATGAGAGCAGTATCTTCTTCAGCATGCAGCACACGGCCGACCGCTTCATATCCAGGCACCAACGGATACCCCATGCCGGGAAAAGGCGGCATTTTGCCTGACCAAAGCAATCTTTCTGTTCCGGTGCTGACGCCGCTCCATTCGACGTCAATCACAAGGTCAGCGGAATCCCGCGACTCTAATTCAAGACGCCGAAGTTTTGCTTTCTTGTCGCCTTCAAAAACAACTGCCTTCGTTTCGAGTAACTTTGAGTTGAGAATTTCACCGTCTGCTTCGGGCTTACGCCCGGCGGACATGGCGGCGCTTGAATTGGCGCCCTGGTCGATGGAAGAGATTTCCATAACGTGTCATTGTAAATAGACAAACAGAAGTGTCAATCTATATTGACAATCAAAACATCAGGACGCAGCGATAATTCTCGCAAGAATAGGCCGCTGTGTTTTGACTTCTTTTGCATGTGCGAAACCGGCTTGCGCGAGAAATTGGCGAATTTCCTTGAGTGAGCGGGGGCGCCCCGAACCCATCGCCCACAGATACATGCCGAAATACGCGTCCCCGACAGGCTCAGCGCCAGGCGTTTCAGCCAGAGGTTCTGCAATCAACAACGTTCCGCCCTCGGGCAAGGCCTCACGAATCGCTTTCAGCAATGCGAGCGCCGCATGATCGTCATGATCATGAAGCACACGGACCAATGTGATAACATCCGAACCTTTCGGTAATGACTGTTGGAGAAAATTACATTCAACAGCTTCAGCCTCAATACCCGATTCAATAAATCGGCGCTGCGCCAAGGGAACAACATTCGGCAAATCGCAGAGTGTCGCTTCAAGTGACGGATATTGCTTTTTAACAGCACATAAAAATGCGCCGGCGCCGCCGCCGATATCTGTCAAGCTGCGGTGTTTGCCGAAATCGTAAACACTCAAGACTTCTGCAGCTATGAAAGCCTGTGTTTGCGCCATTAACCCGGAGTAATCAGCCGAACCGCCCGCATCATAATTCCAGTACTGCGCAAGCGCTGTTTGTTTTGATCGCTCACGCAATAATCCGACAGGATCAGCCAAATCCGCATAGAGCGTTGCGTGATGCCTGACCATCGCAAACACGGATGGATTGCCTAGCAATGCGGCGCCATGGGGACCGAGCGCGTATTTGTCGCCTCGCCGCTCAAGCAGAGATAACGACACCGCGGCGCGCGCCAGTCGTTCTGTTCCAGCGTTGGGGAAGGCAATCTTTGACGCAAGTTCGTCGGTTGTCATCGAGCCTTTTTGAAGCGCTGGAAAAACGCCCAGATCCACGCACGCATAAAGAATTTGCGAATAGACAAATCCGGCCGTGATGTCGAAAATCCTGCGCGCGCGATGCTGGGCGATCGGGCGCGTTAATGGAAAAGACGCAGCCCATCGCTGAAATGAGGGATCAGAGAATAGACGATTCCGCCAATCTCGGAATCGATACACCATCCCCATCATTTTAAAGTCGTAAAATGTAACGCGCGATCATGAAGCGGCGTTCGCAAGATGTTTCGGCGTCAGCCGTTTTGCTTGCGCGAACACAAGAGCGCGTAAAGGATCAGCCCCGGCGCAGCCTTCCGGCACCGCGTCGGCGGCGTCGTTCACCAGCGCGTTCAGTTGTTCCAATGCGCCGTCCAGCCCAAGCGAATCGACAGCATTAGGACGGGCGTTAGCCGCATCCTGACCTGAAGGCTTGCCGAGAACAGATTCATCCAGAACAAAATCGCGTATATCGTCTGCAATCTGGTAGGCTTCGCCCAAACGTTCGCCAAGCGCGCGCCAAGGCGCCTGGTCAGCGCCTACCGATGCAGCGCCCGATGCGGCGGCGGCAACGAACAAGGCGCCGGTTTTTGATCGGTGATATGCGCTTAAGTTTATTTCAGGCTCGCTTTCCCAGGCCTGACCCGCAACGATACCGTCTCGAGCGCCGACAGCGCGGCTAAGGATTTTCAGAATATCGCACATTCTGCGGGGCAGTCCGTCGCATTCCCTCGCCACTGCTTCAAACGCCATCACTATCAGCGCATCACCGGCGAGCACCGCCAGCGGCTCGCCATAGGCGACATGCACCGACGCCTTTCCGCGCCGCAGGTCCGCGGCGTCAAAACAGGGCAGATCGTCATGGACAAGCGACGCGCAATGCAAAAGCTCAATCGCCGCGCCGGCGCCGGCGGCAAGCGTCAAATCGTCATTTTCAGAGCAAGCATGCGCGACAGCGAGACAAAGCTGCGGGCGCACGCGCGCGCCGCCGGGAAACACCGCATGGCGGATCGCAGCCCCAAGCTTCGGCGGGGCGTTCGGCCCTTCCGAGGCGGCGACAGCGCGCTCAATGGCGCGCTCGATCAATGCATCAGCATTCATGCAACGCTCCTCTTGTGTCAGTTTAACTTGTCAGTGTTATATGTCAAACAATGTTGACGCTTTGGCCTCCAAAAACAATGCGGTGTTCCCGTGACGTCTAGCCCGCGCGTCGCCGTCATCGGCGCCGGGGCCGGCGGGCTTAGCGCCGCTGCGCTTCTCGCGCGCGATTTTGACGTCAGCGTCTTTGAACGCGCGGGCGCGCCGGGCGGCAAAATCCGTCAGATCAATGTCAGCGGCGGCTTGATAGACGCAGGGCCGACCGTCTTCACCATGCGTTGGGTGTTCGATGAAATTTTCGAGGCGACAGGCAAAGCCTTTAGCGATTCTGTTCGATTGACGAAGCTCGATGTTATCGCGCGCCACTTTTGGCGCGATGGCGCACAACTTGATCTTTATGCAGACGAGATGCGTTCAGCGGATGCGATCGGCGATTTTTCCGGCGCTGAAGACGCACGCAATTATCTCGCCTTTTGCGAGCGTACGCGGCGGATATACGAAACGCTGCGGGACCCGTTCATGCGTGCGCCCAAGCCTGGGTTTGCAAGTCTCATGCGTCAGCGTAACCCGTTCGCATTGCTTCGCGTTAATCCCTTCCAGTCATTATGGGGCGCGCTGGCGAAACAATTTCGCGAACCGCGCCTGCGCCAGTTGTTCGGACGCTACGCGACTTATTGCGGGTGCTCGCCTTTCGCCGCGCCGGCGACGTTGATGTTGATCGCCCATGTGGAACAGGACGGCGTCTGGATCGCCGAAGGCGGCATGCAGGCGGTCGCGAACGCCCTCGCCGGCGCCGCCTCAGCGCATGGCGCGCGTTTCCGCTATGGAACGCATGTGGAGAAAATTCTGACGCACGGCGATAAAGTCGCCGGCGTCGCCTTGGCGAACGGCGAAACAGTTGAAGCTGATATTGTCGTTTTTAACGGCGATCCCGGCGCAGTGGCTGATGGTCTTCTCGGCGCCGAAGCACATGGGGCCGCCTACCTGCATCGGGACGGCGCTCTATCTCAATCCGCCGTCACATGGACCATGCGCGCCAAGCGCGCAGGGCTTGACCTATCGGTGCACAATGTTTTCTTTTCCGACGATTACGAGGCCGAGTTTGACGCCGTCTTCAAAGACCGGCGCGCTCCCGATATTCCGACCACCTATATATTTGCGCCAGATCGACTGAGTGACAACGCACGCGGCGATACTGAGCGCCTGTTCTGTCTCATCAACGCGCCGCCCGTTGTTGAGACCGTCGCCTATGGCGAAAGGGAGCTTAAACAATGTCACGAGAACATGTCGCAACATCTCAAAACCTGCGGCCTGACGCTCAAACCGAAGCCGGGAACCGTGACCGCGACGAGCCCCGCCGATTTTGCGGTGATGTTTCCGGGCAGCCGGGGCGCGCTTTACGGCATGGCGAATCACGGATGGCGCGCGTCCTTTCAGCGGCCGGGAGTGAAAACGCGTTTGAAGGGCCTTTATCTCGCGGGAGGCGGGGTGCATCCGGGCCCGGGCGTGCCGATGGCGGCCCTCTCGGGCAAGGCGGCGGCGGAAGCGATCAAGGCGGACTGCGCTTCGATGTGAGCGTCGCGCCCGGCGGTTACGCCTGGTGGTATGTGGACGCGATCAGCGACGACGGCGCCTGCGGCGTCACGCTGATCGCTTTTATCGGCAGCGTCTTTTCGCCTTACTACGCATGGTCGAAGGCGCGCGATCCCTTCGATCACTGCGCGCTGAATGTTGCGCTCTACGGTCCGGATAAAAACCGCTGGGCGATGACGGAGCGTAAAAAGAATGCGGTTTCGATTGAACGCGAGACGTTCCGGATCGGACCGAGTCACCTCGCATGGGACGACGGCGCGCTTGTTATTCATATCAATGAGACGACGGCGCCGATCCCCTCTTCTCTTCGCGGGCGCGTGCGCGTGACGCCGGCGTTTTTGAATGATCAGACCTTCACGATCGACAAGGCCGGCCGGCATCGCTGGTGCCCGATCGCGCCCTCGGCGAGGGTGGATGTCGACTTTGAAAAACCGGCGCTTCGATGGTCCGGACACGGATATCTCGATACGAATACCGGCGAAGAACCGCTCGAACAGGCTTTCAGATACTGGGACTGGTCGCGCACAGGCTTGCCTGACGGGGGAACAGCGATCCTTTACAACACCGACTTATGGACCGGCGACGCGCAGTCGCTGGCGCTCAAATTCGCACCGGACGGAAGCATCGAGGACTTTGCGCCGCCGCCCGGCGCGGTCCTGCCCGACACAAAAATCTGGCGTATCGCAAGGCGCACTCGCGCTGATCGCGAAGATACGGCGCGCATTGTCAGGACACTTGAGGACACGCCTTTTTACAGCCGTTCGATGATCGAGACCGAGCTTTTCGGCGCGCCGCGCCTCGGCATGCATGAAACATTTTCCGGCGCGCGCCTTCGCTCGCCCGTCGTCAAGGCGATGCTGCCCTTCCGGATGCCGCGCCTTTAATTTTCATTTGTCGGGGCGGCATCTTCACCGCTTTTCTTGCGCTCTTCCGCTTCGGTTTTCTTATGTAGGGCGCTGGTCTTGCGAAATTCCCAGAACGCCCAGGCGAGGATCAGTCCGTAGACGATTAATAATTCGATCAGAAATATATTCGACATGCTGCGTCTCCGCGCAAAACCTGTCAGACAGACGGGGCGTCGGCACGATCGCGTCGCTCCAGACGCATCATCAAGTTAAGCACCTGCTCAGCCGAGCTGGCCGTATTCTCAGTCAACATGCCCCTTGCAGGTTCCACGGCGTCGACGAGAAAGGCGTTCGCCGGCAAAGGCGCATCGCCGGAAGGGGCATAGGCGAAGTTGGGGCCGGCAATCGCGCTCGCCAAAAGAGTGAGCTTGCGCCGGGTCGGCACGACGGCGCGCCTTGAAATCGAATCATATCCATTCTCGGCAACGCGCCGCCCGATCTCGCCATAGATGTCGGCGGCGGCGACAATGCCGGCGCGGCAACGCATGGGCAGAAAATCAACGCCCGCAAGACCGCGTTCATAGTAATGCGCCGCTTCGTCAAGCAAGCGTTTGACCACACGCCCGAGCGCGGGCGTGAAGGCGGGCGCCGCGAGGAAGCGTTCCACATCGATTTCCGCGTCACAGAGCCATTGCAGCGGCAGGTATACGCGCCCTGCGCGCGCGTCTTCACCAACATCGCGGGCGATATTGGTCAGCTGCATGGCGACGCCGAGATCGCAGGCGCGGGCAATCGCATCCTTCTCCCGCGCGCCCATCAGCACCGCCATCATCGCACCGACAGATCCCGCAACGCGCGCGCAGTAATCATGGAGATCTTCAATCGTCTCATAGCGCCGACCGTCCGTATCCCAGGCGAGTCCTTCGATCAGGGCGGCCGGTAGTGTCTTCGGAATAGCGTACGCGCGCACCACCCAGGCGAAGGCCCGGTCAACGGGCGAGTCTTCAGGCGCATTGGCATAAGCGCCCGCGAGACGTTCTTGCAGTTTGGCAATCGCCTGCGCGTCACCGCCGCCAAGATCTATGATATCGTCCGAGTACCGACAGAAGGCGTAAAGCGCATAAGCGCCTTCCCGCACTGACTTGGGAAGAATAAGCGAGGCCGCGTGAAAACTCTTCGATCCTTTTCGGATGGCCTGACGGCATGCCGCGAGATCGTTCTCATATGTGCTGTTTACATTCATAAATAAGCGCTGACTATTCCTTTGCGTATGTTCCATGCGAGCGTCGCCATAACGATTTTACGGCTTCGACGACGGCGCCCTCCGACTTTCCGTAACGCAGCCGCACAACCCGGCGATGGTAGAAGATCAAAGAGAGCCCGACAATCATCGGCGCCGCCCAGAGACCGGGCGCAAGCGCCAGTTGCGGCGCCAGCCTGACCGCGCCGAAAGCAAGGAACGCTGTGTAAACGGAAATGCCGGCGCCGACGATCGCTTTGATATGTTCAAGGCGCCATTCATAAAAGGCCGGTTCCGGCCGCAGGATAAACCACAGATTTGTTCCAACGGCGGCGACGCCGACAAACGATATGCCGATCATCATCGGCTGTCCGATCAATGCGCCCTGGATCGCGCAATTCACCGCTGCGACGCCGAGCAAGCCCTGCAATGCAAGATTGACCGGTCCGCGATTGCGGGCGTGATCGGCGCGGTGACGCACCGCGCGCCATCCGTACCAGGCGAGGTTGATCGTCAGCAGCGCAAGATACAGCATCATCCATCCGAAAATCCCGCGGATTTGCGCCGCCTGGGAAAAAATTGGATGGTCGTGGAGATGCGGGTGCGTCGGCAGGGGCGCGATCAATGTTGTTGTTGACATCATGATCGCAATGCATCCTGTAAGGAGCATGCTGGCGGTGAAGATTCGCCCCCAAAATCGATGCCCGGCGCCGCCTTTTTTGGCGAAGATCGGCGCCCAGAAACTGATCAGGCCGGGAAGACCGGCGACAATATGAAGCGCAACCAGGGCGATGAAAAAATCATGAACCGGGATCATCGCGCGCCCCCCTTGCGACCCGCCGCCTGCGTGTTGCGATGAGTGAAAACACTGACGTCTATATTCCGCCGCACCCCAGACCGGCGCCGCCCATCGCATCGCTGATCCGGACGATCAAACTCGGCGACGGCGATCTTCTGAGCCTCCTGCCGGCGGCGGCCTATCAGGCCGAGGCATGCGAGCTTGGCTATTCGCGGCGCTCGATCAAACTCTTCAACGCCCCGCCGCTGGTCAAGGAAATTTTGTCCGATGACGGAACGCTGTTTCCGAAAAGCGACCTGATGGTCGGCGCCCTCGAAGCGTTGATCGGCGATTCGATTTTTGTTTCTGACGGCGCGAAATGGCGCCGGCAGCGCGCGATGATCGAGCCTGCGTTCTCCATGATGCGTCTTGAACGCGCCTTTGCAGCGATGGAGCCGGCGGTCGAGGCCTGTGAGCGCCGTCTCTCCGACGCTTCGGCCAAGGATGAAGCTTTTTCGCTCGACCTCGCCATGAGCCATCTGACGGCCGACATTATATGCCGCACGGTCTTCTCCGCGCCCCTGACCTCGCATGCGGCGCGGGAAGTCTTTGAAGATTTCACCACATTCGAGCGCGGCGTCGGACAGGTGAAAGTCTGGCGCCTCATTGTCGATCCCGCCTGGCGGAAGGTCGACCAGGACGCGAGGGTCCTCGACGCCTGTCAGCGCATTCGCAAGCAGATCGGCGCGCTCATCGACACCCATCTTGCGCCCGACGCCGGCTTCAACGATATCGCGAGCGCCGTGATCGCCGCGCGCGACGCGGACACCGGCAAAGGGTTCTCCAGAGACGAACTGATCGATCAGCTCGGCGTCTTTTTTCTCGCTGGCCATGAAACGACGGCGAGCGCGCTCACCTGGGCGTTCTATATTCTGGCGAAAAGGCCGGACCTTGCCAAACGCCTGCGCGCGGAAGTCGACGCCGTCAGCGGCGCCGGCCCGATTGATTTCGCCGCTGTAAAGAAACTCCTCCTGACAAGGAGCTTCTTTCAGGAAACCATGCGCCTTTATCCGCCGCTGACTTTTCTGCCCCGCGTTGCGCTTCAGCGCGGGCGAATCGGAAAATTTCGCTTTCGCAAAGGCGCGCTGATCATGATCTCGCCCTGGACGCTGCACCGGCACCGCATGTACTGGCGTGCGCCCAACGAGTTCAATGCAGACCGGTTCATGACCGGCGGCGACGGGGCGCTTAACAAAGACGCCTATATCCCGTTCGGCGCAGGGCCGCACACCTGCGTCGGCGCGGGTTTCGCCATGATCGAAAGCGTCTATATTCTGGCTCGCCTGATCAGAAATTTCGATATTGAGATTACGGATGACGCGCAGATTCGTCCGGCTGCGCGCCTGACGACGCGGCCGGCGAAAGAGATCAGCGTAAGGGCGCGGCTTCATCCTGAAACCTCTCCTTAGAAAACCGTACGCGCGAGACAGGCGCAGTTTTGTTGTCACGGCTCTTCTCAGCGACGCCAGCTCGCGCGCCGCGCCATTCAATGTCGCGTGTCGCCGCTTCGCCGAATGTGTCGCCTTCAAAAATAACGCTGTTCAGGACAGGCCAGGACATCGGCGTCATCAATAAAAACGGCCATGGATCGCGCCATGACCAAAGAACATCGCCGGTCGTAAAGACCATTTTCATTCTGCGCAGAAACTCTTTCGGCCGGCCCGCTGCGGCGTAGGCTTTGAGTAGGCTCGTATGGCCCTCCTGCAAAGAATGCGCGTCCTTGAAACCAATCTTGTCAGCGCCGCTATCGCCAAGCACTGCGGCGGCGAGCGACGCATGCTCCATAAAATGAACACCGCTCGTCAGGCGCGGGTTGCACTCAATCGGCCAGGGACGTCCCCCTTCATCAACAATGAAATCAAACGCTATGAAGCCGGTATAATCGACTGCCCGAACGAAATCAGCGATCCATTGCTCTGTTGGATATGCGTCCCTAATGCGCTGGAAGGATACAGCGACCGTGCCGGAAAAAAGCCGTCCCTCATAAAGCGCCGTCCCAAGAACGTTTCCGCTTCTGGCGACAGTGAGCGAACTTATCTCCCGACCTCGAATACGGCGCTGTAAAACGTTCTGAGGGTCGGTTTTTTCCGCTGGCGGAACCGCACCCCTGGAACCAAACATAAGTCCGCCGCCGGAGCATCCCAGCCTGGGCTTCAGAACCCAGTCGGTTTCCGCCGTTACTGAAGAAACCGCCGGATCGTCAGCGCGCATTGTCAGCGGCCCCTCAAGACCCGCGTCCGCGACAAGCATCTGGAACTGAAGCTTATCGTGCAACTTCAGAACCTTTTCCGCGTCATCGGAAAAAATCCGTTCAGCGCCGATGCGTTCGGCGAGCATCAGGACGTAGAGCGCTTCCTCTGAAACAGGAATGACAAGATCGACATGCTCTTCGCGCACGATCCGTTCAAGCTCATCCAGATACGCTTCAAGATCGCTGTTCGGCGCGGTCACGACGAAGGATTTCGCAACAGCGCGGGACGGTTTCGCAAGATGCGTCCCGAAGGGATCGGCGACGATAACCCTCACGCCAGCGCCGTGAAGCGCGCGCGCCAGTTCCAGCCCCTTGGGCAGACGACCGAGCGTTAAAAGGATTGTTTTGTTCATCGCCAGAGCGGAACTCCCGGTTGTACATTTCAGTGGATAGCGACTATTGTCAAATCAAATAGACAAATTGCCATCGACGGAAGATCGACCGTCGAGAAAAGAGCGCTCGCCATGAAGCAGACGCGTATGCAACGCGCTATTGTTATCGGCGCCGGTTTTGGCGGCCTCGCCGCGGCGGCGCGCCTGGCTGCAAAGGGCTACGACGTCGAACTGCTTGAAGCGCTCGATGGCCCGGGCGGGCGCGCTTACACCTACAATCTCGAAGGCTACACTTTCGACGCCGGCCCCACGATCATTACCGCGCCGTTTATCTTTGAAGACCTCTGGGCGGCCTGCGGCGCCGACTTCCATGAAGACGTCACGCTGCGCCCCTGCGATCCTTTTTACGTCATTCGTTTCGATGACGGGTCAAGCTTTCGATATTCCGGCGACCGCGACGCCATGCGCGCCGAAGTCGCGAAGTTCAGCCCTGAGGAAGTCGACGGCTATGACCGCTTCATGGAAGCAAGCGGCGACATCTATAAAACAGCTTTTGAAGAGCTTGCAGACCAGCCGTTTCACAGCCTGACATTTACCGCAAAAACACTGTTCGACCTCGTTCGTCTCGGCGGCCACCAGACGGTCTATAGTAAAGTCTCTCAATATTTTAACGACCCAAAACTGCGGATCGTTTTCAGTTTTCATCCGCTGCTCATCGGCGGCAATCCGTTCACGACAACCGCTTATTACTGTCTTATCGCGCATCTGGAGAGCAAATTCGGCGTTCACTACGCCGTCGGCGGAACCGGCGCCATTGTGAAAGGCCTTACCAATCTCATTGAGCGCCAAGGCGGCAAATTGCGATATAACGCGCCGGTCGCGCAAATTCTGACGGAAGGCGACAGTGTCGTCGGCGTTGAATTGAAATCCGGTGAACGCCTGCCGGCCGATATTGTTGTCTCAAACGCCGACCCTGCCGTGACTTACGGTCAACTTCTCAAACAGCGCAAACGCCGCCGCTGGACGGATCAAAAGATCGAACGCAGCAAATTCTCCATGGGGCTTTTCGTCTGGTATTTCGGAACCAACCGGAAGTTCGAAACGGTTGGCCACCACACGATGGTGCTGGGCCCGCGATATAAAGGCCTGCTTGACGATATCTTCAAAAATTATCGGCAGTCTGAAGACTTCAGTCTCTATCTTCATCGCCCGACAGCGGCGGACCCTTCGCTGGCGCCGGACGGCTGCGAGACCTTTTATGTGCTGAGCCCCGTTCCTAACCTTGAATCAGGCGTGGACTGGGCGACATTCGGCGAGACCTATCGCGAGAAAGTCGCTGAACGGCTGGAAGAGACAGTGTTGCCGGGGCTGCGCGAAGCGATCAGCGTTTCGCATTTCCTCACGCCGCTCAATTTCAGGGATCGCCTCTCATCACGGCTCGGCGCGGGCTTCGGGATGGAGCCGAAGCTATTTCAGAGCGCCTGGTTCCGCCCCCATAACCGCAGCGAGGAAGTCAAAGGGCTTTACCTCGTTGGCGCCGGGACGCATCCGGGCGCGGGTCTTCCGGGCGTCATCTCGTCGGCAAAAATCGTCGATGAGCTTGTGCCGGCTTTGCGCTGACCGATCAGCTTTTGACTGGGGGCGATGCGCATCCAGCATCTTGCGCGCCCGCCAGACACCGAGAGCGGACAGCCCTAAAACGATTGGCGCGCTGAGCCCCATCACAAGCTTTGCATCGACAGCGAGCCCAAGCCGCTCAAGCCCGCCGGCGAAATAGCCGATCACCCCGACGATGTAATAGGTGATCGCGGCGATGGAGAGCCCTTCGACTGTTTGCTGCAGGCGAAGCTGCAATTCGGCGCGGCGGTTCATGCTTTCAAGAACAGCCTGGTTTTGTTTTTCAAGCGACATGTCGACCCGTGTCGATAAGAGCTGCGCGGCGCGGTCGACCCGTTCCGACAGGGCCTCAAGGCGCGTCGAAGCCGCCTGACATGTGTTCATCGCCGGCGCCAGGCGGCGTTCGGTGAACTCGCTGAAGGTCTGCATGCCGACGATGCGATCTTCGCGCAGCTCGTCATTGCGCCGCTGCACCAGCGCGTAATACGCGGCGCCGGCGTTAAAGCGGAACTGCGTATCGGTGTAATTCTTTTCGATGGCCGCCTGCAGATGGGTCAGGCGGTCCAGCAGTTCCGGCTCTTCCGCATCATTGGTCTGCGTCATGGATTTCGTAATTTCGGAAAGCTCCGCCTCCCAGGTCGAGAGCATAGGCGAAAGACTTTGCGCGACCGGCAAGGAAAGCAGCGCCATAATGCGATAGGTCTCGATTTCCAAAAGACGCTGCACAATGCGTCCCGCATGCCACGGCGTCATCGACCGGTTGTAGACAAGAAAGCGCCCAAACCCGTCCGCATGGATGCGAAAATCCGTCAACGCAATCGCAGCGCCGCCGGTAATCTTCGACCCGATAACCGTATTGCCTGAAAAATGCCGGTCCGAAGCGACAGCAACATCGTCGATATTATAGTCCTCGGTAATGAGCGCCGCATGCGCCGCGGCAATCAGTTTGCCGGGAAGTTTTTCGATCCATGCCGCAGGCGCAGCATCGATTGCAGGATCGGCGAACGGTTCGGTTTCGCCGCAGGGCGTGATGAAGGTGTAGCGCGTGAATTCCGTATGGCGCTCCCAGATCAGGCGAAACTCTTTGAGATCAACGCTGAAATGTTTGGCGCCCGGCGCCGGCGGCGTCGCGCCGTATTGTTTTGTCAGCGCAATGACAACATCGCGGTCTTCATCGCGATAGGGCCAGTCGGTCGTCATTGCGATGCAGGAGAGTTTGACCGGCGCTGTCA
Source organism: Pseudomonadota bacterium (assembly GCA_039180625.1). GTDB lineage: Bacteria > Pseudomonadota > Alphaproteobacteria > Caulobacterales > Parvularculaceae > Hyphococcus. The sequence goes on from JBCDDE010000005.1 coordinate 162,276, forward strand.
ACGGTTCCGGCGGGCGCGCATGGACCTCGTTGCTGAGGTCGTAGCGCTGGGCGTGATTCTCCGGAAGCTTCATAACGCCGTCACCCTTAGCGAATGTCGGCGCTGGATGCGACCTCGGCGATAATCTGCGCGATCACCGCCGGCGCTTCCTCATGCGCCAGATGGCCGAGATCGGGCAAGACGGCGCTGCGCCCCCGGGGTGCGAGCGCCGCGACACGTTCCGATTCGCCGGGCGGCACGGCTTTGTCTCCCGCGCCCGCAACAAACATGCAAGGAAACGTCAACGCGGCGAGGCGCTGATCCATCTCTGCCAAATCCCAGTGGGCCATCATGCCAAGCGCGCCGGCGACATGGCCTGGCCGGCGCATCAAGGCGCGGTAGCACTGAACATATTCATCGGGAACGGTGGAACCGGTCTGCTCCACAAGACGTTCCACCCGCTTTTCGCTGCGCGCGCCTTGCGCAAAGGCGAGGGCCGCGAACGGATTATAATAAAGCAGCTTCGCCATCGCCGGGAATATAACCGCCGCCGCGCCGCCAAAGGGCGAAAGCGCGCCGTTGATGCTGACCGCGGTGGAAGGCGCAATCAATTTATCCGTCGCCATGCGGATCATAATCGCAGCGCCTGCAGAATGGCCGACGACAAGATCCGGCGCCGCGTCCAGTGCATCCAGCAACAGGCCGACTTCTTTGGCGACATGGCGCAGGGACGGCGGCGACCAGCGCTTTGACTGCGTAAACCCGTGTCCGGGCAGATCGAAGGCGACGACATCAAAGGATTGCGCAAGCAAGGGCGCAAGGCCGGCCCAGGAATGGGTCGCCGCGCCCGTGCCGTGAATGAGCGCCAGCGTCGGCCCCTTCCCCATGCGCTGCACGTGCCAGCGGTAATCGCCAGCATCCACGAAACGGCTCGACGCGCGGTGCGGCCATGCGGCGCCGTCCGTTTCCCAGTCCGGGTTCGTCAGGAAGGAGAACATCGCGCCTCGGTCGCCAGACTGAGCCCTACCGCGCTTTTTCGGACTTTCGGCGCAGATACGCCAAAAGCTGAAGAGCAAGATAGTGGCGGACAGAGAGGGATTCGAACCCTCGAGACGGTTGCCCGCCTACACGCGTTCCAGGCGTGCGCCTTCGACCACTCGGCCACCTGTCCTTTATTAAAGGCCGCCGGTTATAGCGACGCGCTGCGGCTGCGCAAGGGCGGTTTTCGGCTGACAGCGGTTTGCGGCGAGAAGATTGCAGGAGGCTGAAGCCGGCGCTAGTGTCTGATCGAAGTTAGTAAATTGGCGAGGGGGCCTGAAATGGCGGCGTTTCGTTTTGTAGCATGGGTATTGGTTGCGCTCGCCGTAGCGCTTTTGGGCGCCGACGGCGTCTCGTCTCTGGAAGCCGGCAAGCCGATAATGCGCTCGACAGCCGATATATTCGGCCTTTTCGGTCTTGACGCCAAGGCGGTCATCGAGAATGCCCCAGGCGGCGTATCCCAGGCCTTGAAAACCGTTTTCGGGCTGCCGCTTTGGGGCGTGATCGGCGTCATCGGCGTTGTGCTGACACTGATCTTTCGCCCGTTGGAATAGGCGCTGCGTCTTGGACCACCGCTCGCCAATCTGACGCGCCGGCTTCACGAAGACGGCGCAACACTTTCAGCTTCTGTTGACGCTCCGTGAGAGCTGCCTCGCTCGGCGGCCCGCAAGGCTTCCAGTTTGTTGCGGTAACGGGTCTGCACCACTGACACGATCACCATCACGAAAATGACGAAATAGAAGCTCGCCTTGGACATGGCTTCGACTTTAAAGGTGAAGAGTTCCATATGAGCAAGATGCCCGCCCTCTGAAACCAGCAAAATGCCGACGATGAACAAGATGAAGAGGCCGATGACTTCAAACATCCGATTTTTCTTCAAAAATACTGACACTTGATCGGCCAGCACAATCATCATGATCCCGCTGATGATAATCGCAGCGGCGATCACCCAGACAACTTGCGTCAGCGCAATCGCCGAAAGAAGCGAGTCGAAAGAAAAGATCAGGTTCATAAAAACGATCAGCACAATCGCACTGACGACGGATTTCTTCCGCGTGTTGTCCAGCTTCTCAACATGATCGACTGCAAGCAGATGCATAATCTCCTTAACAGCGGTGTACATGATAAAGCCGCCGCCGAGGATTGAAACAAGCGCATGGAATGTAAATGACGCTTCGAACACGCCGCTCCAGACGATATCGAACAGCGGCTCGGTCAGACTTGTGATTAACCCCAAAACGACAAACATCAGCACCAGACGGAACAAGATCGCCAAACCAATGCCCATACGGCGCACAAATCGCTGCTTATCCTCCGGGGTCTTGCCCGCTTCGATCGAGATATAGAGCAGATTGTCGAACCCGAGCACCGCCTGCAGCAGGATCAGCATGAAAAGCGTGAACCAGTTGTCCAGCGCCAGCAATCCTTCCATGAGCCTTATCCTTCCCTGTCGTGATCATTGAGAGCAGTGGGCCATGTTCGCCAGAGAAGAGCAAGTTTTACAGTGTGCGCGTTCTCACCTCAGAGAATGCGTCAGAATGGGTTTCCGCTGCGATGAGCTGACAGGCGCGCCTCTTCACCGCGGATCAGCGGGCGCCTATCTCCTGTCTATAAAAAGGAGAGACCCAAAATGACAAAACTTGTTTCGCTTGTATCGGTTGTGTGCGTGATCGCAGCGGCCTTTGCACCCGCCGCCTACACCTACGCATCGCTTGTTTAAGTACGGGCTCGGATCAATCAGCGGCGGGGCGCATCGCTCCGCCGTCTATTCTCGCAAAATCTTTAACCGCTATTCCGTCGAAGCCCTTCGACCTGCGCCCGCTGCGGAAAGAATAATTGCAAACCCCGCATATCCTGCCACGGCGCCAAGCGCGTTGGCCATTGCGTCAAATCCGTCGGCCGCACGGGTGTCGACAAAATACTGCACGCCTTCAAGCGCCGCTCCGTAAAGCGCGAGCGCCAATGGCGCGGCCCAGGACCGGCGAGGGAATAAATCAGCCAGCATCGCCGAGCATCCCAGCGCGAGATAAGCGGCAAAGTGAGCGACCTTGTCGGCATACTCCGCACTGCCGAACAGTGCTTCTGCGATCATGCGTGTTGCCGCCATCCCGGAACCAGAGTCAGGCGGATTGGGCGCCACTGTCAGATACGTCACGAAAGTCAAAAGCGAGAAAAAAACCGTCTTTCCCAAGATGGAACGAAACGTCATTTTATATCGTCCCTTTTCCATCTTTATCTCGCGATATCAGGCGTCGCTCCCAGTCCATGGCGGTTTCAACGATGAAATCGAGATCATCGTAGCGTGGACGCCAATCAAGGACGGTGCGCATGGCGGCGTTGTCCGCGATCAACTGCGCAGGATCGCCAAGCCGCCGCGGCGCCATGTCATGAGGCATTGCTTCCCCGTTCACGCGCTCAAACGCCTCCATCACTTCGTAAACAGAATAGCCGCGGCCATAGCCGCAGTTCAGCGTTACGGAATCGCCGCCTTGACGCAGCCTTTCCAGCGCCCGCAAATGCCCCTGCGCAAGATCCGTGACATGAACGTAATCCCGGATCGCCGTGCCGTCCGGTGTCGGATAGTCGCCCCCGAAGATCTGTAATTTCTCCTTCCGCACGCCGACAGCAATTTGCGCCGCCGCTTTGACAAGATGGGTCGGCTTGCCAACCTCCCCTGCGCGCCCTTCCGGATCGGCGCCCGCCACATTGAAGTAGCGCAGGATGGCGTAGGACAGCCCATGCGCTGCAGCAGCGTCCTGAAGAATACGCTCGCTCATCGCCATCGACGCCCCATAAGGCGTGATGGAATTGACCGGCGCCTGTTCAGATATCGGCACACGGTCGGGCGTGCCGTAGACTGACGCCGTCGAAGAAAAGATAAACCGCTCAACTTTCGCTTCTACGCATGCGCACAGCAGCATCAATGTGTTGGCGGTATTGTTCGCGTAATAACTGAGCGGATGACGTATTGATTCAGGCACCAGGATGGACCCTGCGAAGTGAATGACTTCTTTCACCCCATGCTCGCAGAGCACTCGTGACAGGGCTTTCTGATCGCCGACGTCAGCTTCCACAAAAGGCGCGCCCGCTGGCGCAAGCCACCGCACGCCTGTAGAAAGGTTGTCCAGCGCGACCGTCCGCTCGCCCGCATCGAGAAGCGCCAGCAGCATGTGCGAGCCGATATAGCCGGCGCCGCCGGTCACAAGCACGCTCATCGGTCACCCTCTCCCATCTAGGCCTTTCAATTCGAAGCGGCTTCTGCACCGAAACGCTGACAGCTTTATTACAATACTTCTGGCTTACGCTTGAAACCGCCGCAAGGCCAAGGCTATCTCAAGAAAAAGAGGTGTTCGCATTGTGAAATTGTTCAGACGCACAAGCAGCGGCGCAAAAACCCCGGAAGGCGTGCGGCTGTACGCCATTGGGGATATTCACGGCTGTATCGATGAACTTAACCTGTTGTTGCGGAAAATTGACTCGGACGCCAGAGACGCGCCTCAGCGCCGACTGATTTTTCTGGGCGATTATGTGGATCGCGGTCCAGACTCGCGCGGCGTTATCGACCGGCTCATCGAGATCAGCAAAACTGATCCCGACGCCGTTTTTTTAAAGGGCAACCATGAAGCCGCGATGCTCAGATTTCTGGACGATCCCGACACAGTCGACACCTGGCTGGAATGGGGCGGTGAAGAAACAATGCGCAGCTATGGCGTTATCTGCGGCCTCAAATCCGGCTCCGAGCTTGCCGCAACGCTCAGAGAAAAAATGCCCGAAGACCATGAAACGTTTCTACGCAGCCTCGCATTGACCCACCGGGAGGGCGATTACTTTTTCGTTCATGCCGGCGTTCGACCGGGCGTTACACTGGAAGATCAAAAAGAAGAAGATCTTCTATGGATCCGCGGGCGCTTTCACGACACCCAGCCGGACGAACGTCCGGATCTAACCGTTGTGCACGGACACCAAGCGGACAGACGCCCGATAAATAAAAGCTGGCGCATTTGCGTTGACACGATGGCTTACCACACCGGCGTTCTGACCGCCGTTGTTCTTGATGCGGACAAACGCCGTTTCATCTCGACATAAATTGCGTTCATGCGAGCGCCTCAAAAGAAAACGGACCCAGAAGGGCCCGCTTCCCGACGCAACACTGTAGTTTCTTGACGACCCGCGTTACGGATGATTTCGCCCGTTAAGCGGCGTCGCCGCATAGGGGAACACCTGGTTGAAAGTGATGTCGTTTTCGTCGACCCGGTCGCCGGCGAAACCGCTGAAATCAGGACCGGCGCCGGCAGCGCCCAATGCGATGAGGGCGATATCGACAACATCGTCGCCAAAACGGCGCCCGTTCGGCCAGCCGGCCGGAATAAAGCCGCCATTCCCGAAGGGGTCCTGCGCCTCGCTTTGCACGACATCGCCGCCAAAGACCGAACGCGAGCTAAAGCTGGCCTCGCCCGCAAGCGGCACAGGCCCGGTCGTCAGGTCGACCTTGATGAGATCCGGAATAAAGATCTGCTCAAGAAGACCCGGGATTAAAGGGGTCAGATTCAAAAGCTGCACAAGTTCAGGCGTCGCGGCGAACTCTCGCAGGCGTTCATCTTCGCGGGGCGATGACTGGTTGTAGCTGTCTTTGAACCGCAACGGCACGAGCCCTTCATTGAACAGCGGGTTGCCTTGACGGGCCACTTGATAAAACTCAGAGCGCGGCGGGTTGCGCCGCTGCGGCAACCCGAAATCAGGCCGGCGCGCCGTCGTTGCATAGACGCCGGCAATGTCGGCTCTATCCAGTTCTTCAAGGGGAATGTTCAGAACAATCGTATGAACATTATAACCGCCCTGGCTGTCAAAAGGTTTCGTAGGCGTTCCCGTCGATACGCCAAAGCTGAAATCGAGATCGAAAATAGACTGAATGTCAGCATAAAAACCGTCATCGCGCTGACCGGCGAATACGCGGTGACCGTCATCGATTTCCGCAATGCCGGAACGGGTGTAGACATCCAGCGCCGCCTCTGATGCGACGCCTTCCTTTGCCGGGTTGTCGCCGAAATTTCCCTGGTTGTAGAACGGGGTCACCAGACCCTGATTATTCGGCGGCACGATAACGTGTTCAGCCAAGACAGTTTTTTCCCCGCGTATGCGCCCGTTGCGGATGACGCGCTTCGTTCGGGTGACAGAATAGGTCTGACGCAGATTTTGATTCGCTGCAAAAGTTCCAGGCGCCGGCGCATCGATTGGCCCCAGAAACGCCTGACGGATCGTCTGCTTGTTCACAAAGTCTGTATCAAAGCGGAAATCATAGGTGATGGAAGGGCGGCCGCGGGCAATATCGCGCTCTCCCATAGCAATATGGATCGAGTAAAGAACATCATCGTCAAAACGATAGATGTTCGGCCCAATGCCGGGTTCCTGATGCGGATAAACCGACAGCGCAGTTGTCAAATATTGCTGACCGTCCTCGTCTTCTGTGATGAATGCATAAACATCCGTCGTATTGGCAGCGTCATCCAAGGTAATTGACGGCGCATCCATATGGCTTGACGCCCAGACAGGCGCAGCCATTGCGCCGGCTGCGACGCTCGCCGCGGCGAAAAGCAAGCTTTTCCAATTCATTGCAGGTCCTCTCTCTCGGGTGTTGCGTTTAAAGCTTTGGCGGTCTTTGCAGCCCGCGCACCTTTAGGAACGAAACAAACGCATCTTCGGTTGCGATTTTTTTTCCCGAACCCCATCCTGATCGATGTCGACGACGTATAAATATGCAGAGACACTTCACTATAGGGACAGACCATGGGTCGTTTTATTTTTCTCGCAATCCTATTCGTGGCGGCGCCGCTATTTGTTGCAGTTGCGAATGCGCATGATTTCTGGCTCGCGCCGCAGACAAACAGTGAAACCCCCGAGCAAACATCAATCGCGCTGCTGGTTGGCCATTCGGGTGAAAAACAGCCATGGGCCGTTCGTTCAGGACGAATAGAAACAGTGCTCCATATTCTCGGCGATGACCGAGCCGACATGACAGCCAAAACACGCGCCTCTATCGACTTAAATGGCGCGATGTTTGACGTGGAAACAAAGACTGCGGGGACGCACATAATCGCGCTGGAAAGCAATGACGCGTTCATCACGCTCAAAGCGAAAAAGTTCAATCTGTATGTTGAAGAAGAGGGACTGACGACAATTCGCGACCATCGCGAAAAGCAAAACCTGCAATCGCGTCAGGGGCGGGAGTTCTATTCACGCCGGGCAAAAGCCCTCATTCAAGTTGGCGATATCGAAACAGACGTCACCAAGCCGCTCGGTCATACGCTTGAAATCGTTCCCCTCGTTCATCCGCGCAGTCTGCGCGGCAATGAAGCGATGCCCATTCGCGTCCTATATAATGGCGCGCCGGCGCCGGGCTTGATCGTCGACCTCGAGAGTCTTACGGACGGAACGATATCCGAAATCAACGTCACAACCGATGAAGCCGGTGAAGCTTTGTTGCCTCTGATCAAAGAGGGTCAATGGAAAGTTGATGTTGTCTGGGGCGAGCCGATTGATCATCCGAAAGCAGAATACCGAACTGTCTTCGCCAGCCTGACATTCGGCTACGACTGACCGCGAAACGGCTGTCAGGCGGACTTTATCTCTTTATTTTCCGCAATCAGGCGCGGCCCGCCGGCGGCGGCCAGAAGCGAGCGCAGGCTCTCAGATCCGCCCACGGTGTCGCCGCTTGCAATCGTCTTTCCGTATTCGCTTGCGTAATTTGCAGCGGTCACGATATGCGGCGTTGGCGTCGCGAAAATAATTTTGGCGCCCAGTAAGATACTCTCTCGCCAACGTTCAAGAATTTCTCTTTTATAACGAGCCGGCGCAATGAAATAATCCGGCTCCGCCGCCCGTGCGTCGGTTTCTGAAATAATTGGTAGACGCGAGCCCGGCAAAGTATCTTCATCGCGCGCACGATGGGTGTCGACAACAGCGCTGATGCGTTTCGACGCGTTCCCCATCCATTTCAGCATGGCTTGAGCCTGCGCGTCAGCGCCCAGCATATGCACACTCTCGCTGCGTCCGGCAATCTTGCCGAGCATCACGGAAAAGTCGTGGCGAATATGGCGCGCGCGCTCTTCAAAGGATTGATACGGTTGCAGAGCGCGCATCGCAAGCGCGTTCTCTTCATCCCAAAGGCGCGCTAATTGTTCATTCCACGGGTCAAAATCAAACTCAGGATTGGCGGCATGCGTAATAAAGAGACGAATTGAGCCCCCTTCTTTTGCCGTAAGGGCGCCTTTAACGACTTTCATCCCTTCAGAACGGATCAACCATTCCAGCACAGAAAGAGAATACAACGCAGTGACGCCAGTCTGAAAGACATCAATAGCGTTGCGCGTCAGCACCATCGGCGAATAAAGCGTTTCCAGCGCAAAAACGCCATCCGCTGAAAGTCGCGCCTTGACAGCTGCAAGAAATTTGCGCGGATCGTTCACATATTCAAAAGTAGACGCAACGGTGATGATATCGAATTTTTTTTCACCGAATGCAGCGTCAAGATCGTTTGAGGGAAACGCATCTTTCGCTGTCCATGCCCAGGCGCCAATTTCATCTACGACATCGGAAGGGTCTACTCCGAAACGCTCCACCCACCGCGGATAGTAAGAGAGTAACGAGCCGTCATTGCAGCCGATATCCAGCGCCGCGCAGTCGCGCCCGGAGATCATTTCCAGCGTTTCGACCGCCATCGCGCGCAGATGGTCGCGATTGGATGCGTACCGGGCTGATGGCGCGTCGGACTCAAATTCGTCTACAGTTGCCGACTGCAAGAGCCCGCAGGCGCGCGCATGGCGTGATGGATCACAAAGTACGTATGCGTCTTTTAACTGCGGCGTGGAAAAGAACCCCGCCTCGGCGCCTGGCGCTCGCAAGGCGGGTGTTAACGCTTTTGATCCGCATGCCCTGCAATGAGTAACTTTTTTCACGCTACGCCCGCCTCTTTACTTTACCTGCGCCCCACTACGCGCAACCTCGCAGAACCAAGTAAAGACAGGGTAAATTGAAAGCGCAGTCGGGCGCGCTCATACTCTGTTTACGCCGTTTAGCATTGTCTTGAAACGGAAGTTTGGTAACGAATTGACCGGCGAAAAATTGACGTTTCGGCAAGAAAGGTAAAAAAGCGCCTTAGTTTGCAAGCCGGGCAATCAACTTTCTGAGGAAGAGCGCGCCTTCCGCGACTTGATCAAGCGCAATAAACTCATTGGGCTGGTGCGCCTGATCGATGGAACCCGGCCCGCAAATCACCGTTGAAAAGCCGGCTTCCTGAAACTGGCCCGCTTCAGCCGCATAAGCGACAACGTCAGTTGAGTTGTGTCCGGTGATTGCCTTGGCAAGATCGGCGGCAGGATTATCGTCGGCAGGCGATAACGCCGGCGCATTTGTCATCTGCTCAATGAGGATCCTGCACCCTGGCGCCTTGGCGCGCATCTCAGCTTCAAGGCCGCGCGCAAAGTCAGTAAACTCATCAATGATATCGGACATAGAATCGCCGGGGATAACGCGCAAATCCCACTCAAATACGGCCTCGCCCGCCATGATATTCAGCTGCGTGCCGCCGCGAACAACATTGACAGTCATAGTCGAGTATGGCGGTTCAAACGGGCTTTGCGGATCCGCATCGCGGGCGCGGGCCTGACGCATGTCGGCAACTTTTGCGATCAAACGCGCAGCCGCTTCGACTGCGGAGACGCCCCGGTCGGTCTGGCTCGAATGGGTTGTATATCCGGTTACGGTAACACGAAAAGACGCAATGCCCTTATGGCCGTCAATGACTTTCATGGAGGTCGGCTCGCCGACAATAACTGCGGACGGCGACGGCGTCTCGCGGGCAATTTCTGCAATCATTCTCGGCGCGCCAAGGCATCCGATTTCTTCGTCATAGGATAGCGCAAAGATTATGGGGCGCTTCAGTTCGGCCGCCAGCATTTCGGGCACGAGGGAGAGCCCGATCGCGGAGAAGCTTTTCATATCGGCGGTGCCGCGTCCGAACAGCTTTCCTTCTTTCTCTGTAACAACCCAGGGATCGGTATCCCAATCCTGCCCCTCGACCGGCACAACATCGGTATGCCCTGAGAGCACAACGCCGCCTTCAACCTGCGGCCCCACGACGGCGTAAAGATTGGTCTTGGAGCTGTCATCATTTGTCACGCGGCGCGTTTCGATCCCCAGCCCGCCAAGATAGGCTTCCACATCTTCGATCAAGTTCAGGTTGGATTTGAACGACGTCGTGTCATGGGCGACGAGACGCGATATCCATTCGATTTGTGGGGCGATGGTCGACATAAGGCTAAGCTACAAAGAATGGCGCGCAAAGGAAATCCTGCTTTGCAGTTTACAGGCGCCGCAGCGCAAGCAATAAAATTGTCATCCGTATTTTCAGCAGGCTCCCAATGAAAATAGATCGGCGCGCATTCTTAACGGCGGCCTCCTCCGCCGGCCTCGCGGGTTGCGCGCTGCCGCTGACATCAAAAGCGCCGTCGTTCCAAAACCGCGCGTCGCTGGCGCCGCTTGATTTTTCTTCAGGGCGATTGATGCGCATTACGGTGTGCACGCGTCCTTTCCGGACCGCCGGCCCACGACTGGAAGCAGAAGCTTTTGGCGGCAAGCGCGTTGTCCATAATTACGGCCATGGCGGTTCAGGCTGGTCCCTTTCCTGGGGGTGCGCGCAGGAGGCTGCGGCGCTGGCTCTCGCAGAGGCGCCGGGCGCTGTCGCCGTCATCGGCGCGGGCGTCATGGGATTAACAACAGCCTTGCGTCTCATTGAGAGCGGCGTCTCGGCCACGATCTACGCCAAGGACTTTCCAGCCGAAACACGTTCGGCCCGCGCCAGCGGGGTCTGGTCGCCAAGCAGCCGCATTGCGCTCGACGATGCGGCGGACGACGCGTTCGCAAGCCGCTGGGAGACATGGGCGCGACGCTCTTACCGTGTTCATCAGCATTATATCGGGACTGCGGGAACGCCAGTTGAATTCCTGCCGCATTATGCGCTTCGCGATGCGGAGCGAGGCCCGCGCATACAGCCTTCTCGCGAGTATGCGCATCTTGGCCGCCGGCTGCGCGATATTATTCCCCGATGGTCAGATATTGATGTCGAGACTCTCCCCTTTCCTGTCGCTAGCGCGAGAGGCGGCTCTCGCATGACTTTCAATGTTGCAAGTTACGCTGATCGATTGACCCGGGATTTCCTCCTTCGCGGCGGACGGATGGTGCGAAAAGACTTTCCTGATCTGGCGTCCGTCCTCGCCCTGCGAGAACCTGTGATTGTCAATTGCACAGGCTACGGCGCTAAACAGCTTTGGGGAGATGACGCGCTGGCCCCGGTGCGCGGCCAGATCGGATGGTTCGAGCCGCAAAGTGAGGCGCGTTACGGAGTCAATTACCGCGACGTCTCCGCCGTATCACGCCGGGACGGATTAATCGTTCAATATCTCGGGCCAAACGAGGATTGGGGTTATGGCGACGACACGGAATCGCAGGATGCGCAGGAACTTCTAAATGCGGTTGCCGCTTTGCAGCCGATTTTCCAGAGCTGAGTTTCAGGCGGCGGTAAATGCTTCGAGGCCGGACAGGCGCATGGCTTGAGGGCGTTCAGAAGGCTGGCGCGGAGACATATCCGCAACCGCATCAGCAAACGCCTTAATGTGAGCAGGCGTTGTGCCGCAGCAGCCGCCGACAATGTTCAACATGCCGCTCTCAGCCCATTCCGCGATATGCTGCGTCATGGATTCAGGCGTCTCATCATAGCCTCCGAACGCGTTTGGCAAACCGGCGTTGGGATATGCGGAAACGAAACAATCGGCGATTGTCGAAAGTTCTTCCACGTAAGGGCGCATCAGATCCGGCCCCAAGGCGCAGTTGACGCCTACAGAAAGCGGTTTGGCGTGACGCACCGCATTCCAGAACGCTTCGGGCGTCTGGCCGGACAACGTACGGCCGGACTGATCGGTAATCGTGACGGACAACATTACCGGCACGTCAAAACCTAAATCCTCAAATAATTCCTGCACGGCGTATACCGCCGCTTTGGCGTTCAGCGTATCGAAAATCGTTTCGATCAGGATTGCGTCTGCGCCGCCCTCGAGCAGGCCGCGCGCCGCGTCTCCATATGATTTGCGCAGGTCGTCAAAGTCTGTGTTTCGCTTGCCGGGGTCGTTGACATCAGGAGAAATCGACGCGGTTCGGTTTGTCGGGCCGATCGCGCCGGCGACAAAACGCGGCTTGTCTTGTGTCGCGACAGCATCTGCAGCGGCTCTGGCCAGACGCGCGCCTTCGACATTCAGTTCGAAGGCCAGATCCTCCATGGCGTAATCGCCCTGCGCAATCGTGGTGGCGGAAAATGTATTCGTCTCGATAATGTCGGCGCCGGCTTCGAGATAAGCGTTGTGCATGTCGCGAACGATATCCGGGCGGGACAGGATCAGAATATCATTGTTGCCCTTTATATCGCAGGACCAGTCGGCAAAACGGTCGCCGCGATATCCGGCTTCGTCCAGTTCATATTGCTGAATGAAGGTGCCCGCCGCTCCGTCAAGCGCCAGAATCCGGCGAGACAGCGCGTCTTTAAGTGCAGCGATCCGGTCCTGACGACCGGGATAAAAATCCGTCATAAACACCTCTGGCAGCATATAAAGATATCTTTATATGCTTTTCAAGTCAAAATTATTGGAGGCGACCGCAGCGTCTGTTTTTCAAACCAAGCGATCGATGGAAATTTGGGCTCGCCATAGAAAAACTCATCAATGCCAAAATTCTAAATAATCTTTATACGTATTTATAATCAATGTTGATTGCTTCACGTCGCAATCCGACAAAATTGTGCAGACGCGAAATGTAAACTCTCTGTCACATCAATGATGGATCACAAAATTTCTGTCGGCGGGTTTTTGAATAGAGCGGCGTTGCAGCTTATGCTACGTCTTGTTCGAATCAATATGACGGCATGACGATCAGCGCCCGCTTGTTTTGGCGCCTACGCATTACGATCAGTCATATTATTCGTGTACAGTACATAATCAAAAACATCACCGGAGGAACCATGAAGCACTGTCTAAGAATAGTTGCGGCCGCGTTTTGCTGTTTGTTTTCAGCAAACGCCCTCGCGCAGACAACAGGGGTCGCCCTTGTCCACGGGACAGGAGAACAAGACGACGCCTATAACGATTACTGGCAATCAGGATTTGTGGAATCTGTGCGCCAGGGGCTGCCCAACGGGAATAACCTGCTCGTCGTCAATTGCGATTTCACCCAATATATGTGGAACAGCGCAGCGGCGGGTTGCCTTGCCGGTCAACTTTATAACTTTATCACCAGTCGCGGGATAAATGATCTGGTCGTCGTCACCCATTCCAATGGCGGCAATGTCATGCGCTGGATTTTATCAAATCCGACATGGGACAGCCGCTACCCGACGATTATCAACAATGTCCGATGGGTGGATGCGGTGGCCGCTTCAAGCGCGGGCACGCCGCTTGCTGATGCGGTGATGCAGGGGAATGTGTTTGAATCCGCATTGGGATGGCTGCTCGGCTATCAAAATGACGCCGTCCGCATGCAGCAGGTTTCATGGATGGCGTATTACAACAGCACCTGGCTGCTCGGCACCAGCGGTCGGCCCGGTCTGCCCCGCGGTTTCTGGAACATTGTCGGCACCGACGTTGAGACCGCCGTATGGGACGGCGACAGCTATTGCGGAGGCTATTCCCTGAATGTCGGCCTTGAGATCACACAAGCCTGGCTCAACAGCTGCTCTGACGGTTTTCTGGAGTGCTCATCGCAAAACGCCGCCGGGCAATTATGGTTCTACGACACCTCCCGCACGCGCGGGCGCGAACCGTTGAGCCATAATCAAAGCCGGCGTCAGTGCTTCAATCTCGACGTCATTTTGCGCAACGATCTGTAGGGGCCGGACATGACATTCATCTTTAAAAAAACCATTCTTGGCGCCGCCTCGCTTGCGACCGCAGCGACTTTCAGCGCTGTCGCATCGGCGCAATCAACACCGCTGGCAAATGAAAACCGGGATAAAGTTGCGTTTTCGCAACCGCTCGATCCCGGTCAGACATTGCAGTTAGGCGAAGCGCGCGCTGTCGCGACAAGCCGCAGCTATTATCAGCGCGTTTCCGGCGCAGAGCTTGCCAAGGGCGTTGAAATCGTCACGCAGGCGCCAGGCGCTGTCATTCGCCTGACACCGGTTCAAAGCAACGGCGCGCTGCCTGATAAGACAGGCGCGAACTTGCGCACCTCGGATTTGTTGCTGAGCAGCGGTCGCAGCGAACCCGTTTCTATCGAACGCTCCGGCGCGCTTGTGGCGGACCAGGCGGCGCTGAGAGCAAGCCATCCTGATTTGTTCGAAAATACGATCGCTTTTGAGACGCCGACAGCCCTCGGGCAAGGCCGTCTGACATTGCGAAGCCAGCAAAATCTTGGCGCCGGACAGGTCTACATGGTTCATGTCTTCGACAGGAACAGCCAGAGAGAATTTCTCGCTGAGAGCGAGCGGCAGCACTATTTCGAGAGTGACGGTCTGGTCGTCCGAACGTCGCTTTCGGGCGCCTCGCGGAAACAGCGCGCGGAAGCAACGGCGGTTCTTCTTGGTCCTGACGGTCAGCGCTTTGCGCTGCAAGCAACGCAGAATGGCGGCGCTCTGGAAATCGCCGGCAAGCTTCCAGGCAAGATTTCTGTTTCGCCTGGCGAGTTGTGGCGGGTTGCAATCCGCTATCGCGAAACCGAAGGCGAAACGCCGCTCTACCGGGATGTCGAATTGCCAATCGCAGTCGGCCTGCAAAGCGCTCAAATTCGCTCCGTCAAGGCGGCGGGCAATGAGCTTTCCGTCAATGTCCGCGTCAAAGAAGCGGGACGCTATGAAGTGCGCGCCTGGATATTCGCCAGCCGCGGCAAAAGCGAACCGGAAGGCGCCATGCTGACTTATGGCGCAGAATGGCTGGAGGCCGGTCAGCGGACAATGACCGTTGCGCCTGACTTTTCAGCACTGGCCGCAAAAGGCTATGAGCCGCCTTACCAAATCAGGCAGCTTCAGCTGCTCGACCAGAGCCGGCTCATGGCGCTCGACACCGAGACATCTGAGGACTTGCCTGTCTTTGAAAAATAGTTCGCTCGCGCGGACCCTCTAAGGCGCAGTCTTCTTGAAGATTAATTCTGACGAATGGGCCTTGATTCCAGACTTTGCGAATTGAGGCCCGTTTTGTTTGAAGCGCCCGCACCCCAAATATCAGGGCAACTTCAACACTGCGTCGCGCATCATGCAGCAATATATAGCGCGCAAATAAAAACCGGGCCCGTTTCGCAGATTGAATATTCTGCGGAACGAGCCCTGGCTGGATCGTCTGTATAGAAGTCTTTTAAGCGGCCTTCCGGCGAACCGTGCGGCGCTTGGCTGTCGTCTTCTTAGCCGGCTTGCGCGCAACTGGTTTTTTCTTGGCTGTCGTTTTCTTTGCGACTTTGCGCTTGGCGGTTGTCTTTTTCGCCGTCTTTTTCTTTGCAGCCGTCTTTTTCTTGACAGTCTTCTTCACGACTTTGCGGCCTGCTTTTTTCGCCGCCGGCTTACGCGTAACTTTCAGTTTTTTACGCGCTGTCGTTTTCTTCTTTGCCGTTGTTTTACGACCAGCCGTTTTACGTTTGGCTGTCGTTTTCTTTGCGGCCGGGCGGCCGACTTTTTTAGTTGCTTTCCTCATAACGAAAAGTCCCCTGTTTTCCTGGCCCTGCGCCAGCAAATTGCCGGTAAAGGGGATTGGTTAACAACTATTAAAGATGAAAATCGTCGTTGATGCGAAAAAGCCCCAACGCGCCTTGCGCCGGGGCTCTAAAAACTCGCTCTTTGTGAAGACGATTACATCGCGCGCTTATTCAGCGCCGGCGTCCTTCACCTCAATCAACTCAACCTCAAAGACCAGCGCTTCGTTAGGGCCAATCGGTCCTTTGCCGCGTTCGCCATAGGCAAGTTCGGGGGGGATAAAAAACCTGAATTTGTCACCCTCGCTCATCAGCTGAACGCCTTCCGTCCAGCCCGCAATGACGCGATTAAGCGGAAACTCAATCGGCTCGCCGCGGGCATAGGAAGAATCAAATTCTGTCCCGTTGACGAGCGTACCGGCGTAATGAACTTTCACCGTATCTTCCGCACTCGGCGAAGCGCCGTCTTCCTTGCCTTCCGTAATGACTTCATACTGAAGGCCGCTGTCGGTTACTTTCACATTCGCTTTTTTCTTGTTCTCAGCGAGGAAATCATTGGCGGTTTGCAAGTTACGCTCCGGGCTTTCAACTTTGATCAGTTCGACGTCAAAAATCAGGGCCTCGTTCGGGCCGATTGGTCCGCCAGGCGTGCCTGACTTCCCGTACCCAAGTTCAGGCGGAATAAAGAAGCGATACTTATCGCCTTCGCTCATCAGCTGAACGCCCTCAGTCCATCCGGGGATCACCTGGTTTAAGCGGAAGGTCGCCGCAGCCCCTCGCGCGCGGGAGGAGTCAAATTCAACGCCGTCAGACAATGTTCCCACATAATGCACGCTGACCCGATCGGTCGACACCGGCGTGGCGCCGTTATCCGGCCCCTCTTCGACAACCAAATACTGAAGACCGCTTTCGGTCACCTTCACGCCGTCCGTTTTGGCATTCTCAGCCAGAAATTTTGCTGACTTTGCAAGGTTTTCCGAAGCGAGCTTCTCCCGTTGCGCGGCGCGATCGGTTCGCTCGGCCGCTTCCGGCGCAGGCTCAGACGGTTCGGCGGCGGCGGTCGCATTTTCATCATCGCCAGGGGTTTGAGGAACCTCTTCCGGTTCGCCCGGCTCACGCGGCCCGCAAGCCGCCAGCAATAGCGCCGCCGAAGAAGCAGCGAAAAGAAACTTTAAACGCAAAGGAGTTCTCCATCATCAGAAAGGACAAGTCGCGGCGGATCCTAGCCCACACCGCGCCGGGCTCCAAATCCGGAAAAAGCTTTGAAACCCTACGATTTGTTCACGCGGTCAGGCGAATTGCAGCGTAAACGGTATAAATGAGGCCCCAAATTATCGCCAAACCTGGCCCACAGAATGCGCCGAGCCGCAATCGACGGGCGAGCCAGAAACCGCCTGCAGCAATAGAGATCGCGAGAGAGAAACGCAGAAATCTTGCTGTAACGGACACGACAGCAAAACCGAGAGGATCAATTCCGGCCGCGCCGGCCTCCACCGCATAAAGTTTGTAGGGCGCGCCCGAAACCGCGCCTATCGCGAGATTGACCGGCCAGGCGCCGGCGATTTCATGCTGCACGCGGCCAAAAAGATCCGGACCGACAAGCGGCACGCCGCCTACCGCCGCACGGGCCGCATCGATATCCGAGGCGCCCGCAACATACATGAGAACGCCGCCGGCAAGCGCCCCAAGCGCCGCCAAACCAGCCAGACGAAACGCAAACCCAAGGCCGAAAAAAAGAAGGCTCGCTGTGAGCGCCACGTCGGGCACAATGAAAAAAAGCGTCGCTTCGGCAAATCCCCAAAAAAAGACCGCCGACATCCAGAGGCGCTTGTCGTTCAGTCCCATGGCGCAAAATGACCGCTTTCAGCAAGCGCATTCATCCGCGCCTCAAGCGTCTCCATGAACTCTTTGACATCGCCGTTCCATGTAAATGAAGCGCCGGCGATCACGTCGCAATTGAAAGGCACCAGAATAAAACTGCCCTTGGGCAACGCTTTGCCAAGCCCATGCATAAAGACAGGATGCACAGGAACATCAGGACGCGCTTTCGCCAGATAGGCGACGCCGCGTTTGAAGTTCGCACGCTCTTCCGGCTCGCCGCGAGAGCCTTCCGGAAAAAGGATGAGGATATCGCCGCGATCGAGGGCCGCTTCAAGATCCGCTAACGGATTTTTCTTAATGACGCCGCGCTCTAACGGAATAATGCCGATGATATTCACGGCGAACCAGGCAAGCCATTTATTCTGGAGGAAGTAATCCGCCGCCGCAGCCGGACGTAGCCTCGGCAGATCTTTGAGCGGAAACATCGCCAGCAATGTCAGCGTATCAAGATGAGAGTTGTGATTGGCGGCAATGACGGCAGGCCCCTGCGTCGGCAAATGCTCCCGGCCGCGCACGCTCATTCCAAGCAATAAAAGCAGCACTGGACGCACAATGACGGCAAAAAAGATCAACCGAGCCCAGCGCGTCATGCGAGCCGCCCGCTGAAAAAGAAATAATGAACCGCATGATAAAACACTGGCGCCGCATAGGTCAGGCTGTCGACCCTGTCGAGGATGCCTCCATGTCCGGGTATGAGCCCGCCTGAATCCTTTACGCCAAGATCACGCTTGAACGCGGAGATCGTGACATCGCCAAGAAATCCGGCGATTGCGATCATCACCCCGGCAAGCGCTGCATAATGATGGGGCATTGGCGTCAGATAAGGCCCCGCCAGCGCAGCAAGCGCCGATGTGGAAACGACACCGCCGAGAAAGCCCTCCCATGTTTTTTTCGGGCTGACACGGGGGATGATCTTCCGCCTACCGAACAACTTTCCCCATGTGAACTGCGCAACATCGTTAAATTGGGTAAGCGCAACAAGAAACAAGAGCAGCCCGGCCCCGCCGGCGGGCCCAGCCTCGCCAGCCGGCACCGCCAGCAACATCGCCGTATGCGACAAAGCAAACACTGTAATCATCATGCCCCAGCTCACCGTTCCCACGGCGCGCAGAAAGCCCTCGGTTTTGCCCATCAACGTCATCGCCATTGGAATAAAAAGAAACACCCAGACAGGTATGAATGTTAAAAATAATCCGTATCGATCATTATGAGCAAAGTAGAACTGCAGCGGGATCGACCAGTAGGCAAAGAGCAAAATAATGCGATCAACCCGGCGCGTCGGGATCAGTGACAGATATTCTTTCAGCGCCATAAAGGCGACAAGTGCCAGGAACACGGTTGACACTATTCGGTTGGTGAGGATCGCCAACGTGAAAATAGTGATCATGAACCACCAGGAGCCAACCCGCCGCGCAAGCTCTTGCGCGCCCTCGCCGGGCGAGCGTCTTTTCAGTATTGCGACAATTCCACTCGAGACAATCAATAAGGCGTAGATCGCGCCGATCGCCCACAGCACCCGAACAGATATTTCGCCGTCAAGCATCGCGCGCCTCCAGCAAAGCGGCGCGGGCGCGGTTGAATACGGTGAGCCCCCCGGCCAGAACGGCAAAACCGAGTATGACCGATGTCCAGACGCCCGGAGCCGCGCCAAGTCCAAGCAAAAGCGCCAAGACGCCAAAGAAGAAAGCGCGGTCGCTCTTCCCGAAAGGCCCGTCATAGCGACGCGAGGCGCCGATCTGAACCGCGACCATGCCGGTCGCTTCAGCAATGAGCCCCATAACAA
Source organism: Pseudomonadota bacterium (assembly GCA_039180625.1). Lineage (GTDB taxonomy): Bacteria > Pseudomonadota > Alphaproteobacteria > Caulobacterales > Parvularculaceae > Hyphococcus. Next base: position 181,672 of record JBCDDE010000005.1, read on the forward strand.
CGGCGCCGATTAAAAGCGCTGCGCCCGGCCCATCAAAAAACAACGCAAACGGAAGATAGAGCGCCGCATCCGAGGCCAGGTCAGAAACCTCGTTAAGGATTGCGCCCAGTTTTGATTGCTGGGAAAATTCGCGCGCCAACATGCCGTCGATAGCGTTCAGCGCCATCCGAACGAACAGCACGAGCGGAAGCGCCAACAAAAGCAGCCGCGAACCGTCCGTCGCCAAAATTTCAGATCCGAAAGCCAAAGAGAGCAACAGCGCCAGGATCGTGACCTGGTTGGCCGTGCCGCCCGCAGATGCAATCCAGCGGCAAAGAGGACGCAGCAGCGCCTGAAATTTCGGCTTTAAATCATAGATACTCGCCATGATCCGGTGTTCCGACGGTTGATTGGGTTGAGACAGTATTCGGATTCTTCACTCTGTGCGCACCGTAATTTTCAAGGCGCGCTTGTGTTGAACATTGCGACAAAGACGTAAATTTCCCGTCATCTCGCCCGGGCCTTGTTCAGCGCAGCGGCTTTTGGCGCCGGGCGCGAATTAAAATCTTCATCGTCCAACGACGCTTAATGTGTCCCGATCCGGGCCAATTCTAAAACGCGCATTAACGGGATGTTCCCCTATTGCCGGCATTGTGTCTGCGCCGGCGGCAAGATGCCGTTCCGGCGCGGCGGTAAGAAACAAAGGCAGGTCATGGCGCTTTTTCTGCGAAAAACCGGCGGCGCAATCAGCGACGACGCCCGTAAGCGCATTGCATCGTTAAAACCGCTGCCGACGCTCGATATGTGGCGCAATCCGGTGACGCGCGGCTTCGCGCGCCGCCTTGCGAATGAAGAATGGCGCAAGTCGCTGGACAAAATTGATTTTCAGTTTCGCTTCTCGGCGACAAATTTTGGCGGCGTTGACGGCGTTTATATGGAGACGGACAGCGCCGACAATGCGAGCACGGACCCCTCGCCTTTAATTCTGTTTGTGCACGGAGGCGGATTTGTCGCCGGCGGCGCAGAAGTTCGTGCAGGGAGCGTTCTGCCAAGCTGTCATTTAAGCGGATGCGACGCGTTTGGTCCGGACTGTTCTCTATTGCCGGAAGCGGTCTTTCCAACGCAAATCGATGAAGCAGATCAGGCATACCGCGCATTGTGCACGGAGCATAGCGGCAGGAAAATTATTCTGTTTGCAGAATCAACCGGCTGCGCGGTTGCGCTTGCGGCGTTGATGCGCTGGCGCGAAGAAGGCCATCCGCTTCCTGAGAGCGTTGTGCTTTTGTCGCCCTGCATAGACGGAACCGGCGCCAGCGATACGCATATCGCCCTCGACGGACGCGATCCGTTGATCAAATCGTCTCACGGCGCTTATGCGCGCAGCCTGTTTCGCTTTTATGCGCCCGACCACCCGCTCGATGACGAAGCCGTGTCGCCGATATACGGAGACTTTGAGAAACTGCCGCGAATGTTAATTCAGGCAGGCTCGCGAGAAGTGTTTTTGGGCGACGCCGCAAGGCTGTCCCAGCACGCAAGACGCGCCGGCGTTGACGCACGCCTGCAAATTTTTGACGGCATGTATCAAGGCTTCCATGCCGATTGGGATCTTCAGGAAGCTCGAGAAGCGCATCAGGATATTGCTGACTTTATTCGCGCGCTTTGAACGTTGCTGTTTGAGACAGCCGACGGCGCCGAATGCGATACCATGAGCATGCCGCAACATAAGCAACCGCCGCATCGAATGTCCTGTTTACGCATGCGGCCATCCAGAAAGCGCTCTGCTCGACAATCAGGCTGTATAGGTAAAACAGCATCACGAATGCATATAGAAAAAAGAGCGGAACCGGGAACCAGCGCCCCCGCGACATGTTCAGGAAAGCGGCGGCCAGCGCCGTATCAAGCCCGACAAAGGCAATCGTCAAAGCGCGACCGTCCAGCAACATCCATAGCTGAACTGAAAACACCCAACTAACCGCCAACAGTCTGGCGGCTGTAAAGATTTGTTCCGAACGCGAATGATATGATAAAATTACGGTGCCTGAAACGCAGACGCCGTAAAATGCAACAGTTATCCAATCCCAAGTATCGATGCGACCGTCGATGAAACCGAACTTTTCGGTATCCCTCCCGCAGTCTCCAAGAGGTGGGCGCCTGCGCTGTTTGCCTTTGCGTTCAGCGCGTCATGCGCATCCGCTGTCACATTGGCAAGATTGACAAGCGCCGCCTCAACTTCAGCGTATGCAACCGACGCCTCAGATGCATGGATCTTGCCATCGACTGTTTTCGCTGCCGCGCCCCCGGCAGCAAGAATTGCCGCAAGGCCCGCAATTTGCTTCTCAAAACGTAACAATAGAATTTGCTCTTTACGGAGGTCTTTCGACATTTTTATGCCCCTTCAGGTTAGATGTGGTAGACAATAGACAATGCAACCTTAGCGCGAATCGGGGCGAGCGCCAGAGGGAATTTCCCTCATAACGCGAAATGATCGATAAACCCGGGGAGAATGCGAGTTGGACAATTCAGAAGACGCATATGCGGCGCGCATAGGACGCAATATGTGGCGCGTCGCCAAACGGCGAGCCGCTGAGGCGCGCCTCGGCGGAGATCCGAACGGACGCCTTAGGCCGGCGGGTCCAGGCGCCAGGATTGATAATAAAGTTGCGTCGCCAGATCAGCTGCGCCGTCAAGGGAATGCGCCGTCGGCGGCGGGTCCGAGAACTCTTGCAGGATTTCTTCAAGCACTGGCCGCAGAGCTTGCCTCAGACGAGCAGCCCCCTGACGGGTCGTAACGGGCGCAAGAGCGGCATGAGTGTTGGCCGCAGCTTCAGCCGCGATTTCCACGGCGTCATCCGGGGGCGGATCGCTTGCTTCGGGCGTGACATGATTAACGACAATAGAAATCGCAATTTTCAAGCGATCTCTATCAAGTTCAGGCGCATCCTGACCGCCGGCGATGCTGAGAAACTTGGCTGATCCCTTGCCCGGACCGCCAAAGAGCGCATCAAATGTGACCACGCCGCCGGTCGCCTCGACGATGCGTCTTGCAAGCGCGGGTTTGGGCGTCTGGCCGCCGCTCATGATGCGGTAGAGACTTTGCCGCGAAGCGCCCACCCGCGCGCCGAAATCGCTCACCGATTCATCGACATCGGCAAGATAAATGCGAAGCGGATGGGGCGTTCTGGCCATGATCGTGTTGCGCGCTCCGTGACAAACGCCCAGCCTGTCACGCGATGCGCACCAAATCGTTAATGTCGCCGCAAGATTTATCGCATTGGGGCATAGCGAGGTTTTGCTTTTGAAATAAGACGGGCGCTAAAAGGCGGCCATGAGCGCGCTGACCCTATCTCTCACCGACATTAACCTGACATTTGGCTCAACGCCGCTGTTTGAGGGCGCCGAATTGAGCGTCGGGGAAAAAGACCGGATCGCCCTTGTCGGCCGGAACGGCGCCGGCAAGTCGACACTGCTGAAAATGGCCGCCGGGCTTGTTGAACCCGACAACGGCGACCGCTTTGCCCATCCCTCCGCACGGATTGTGTACCTGGCGCAGGAGACCGACTTTGCAGGCTTTGATACGCCGTTGGCATTCGCCGCCGCCGCGCTCGATAATCCTGACGCAAAGCACCTTGCGGCCCGCACGCTTGAGGACGCCGGCGTCGACGTGAACGCCGATCTTGCAAAACTGTCAGGCGGGGAAGCCAAACGCGTCGCCATCGCCGCCGCCTTTGCGCAGAACCCTGACGTTTTGCTTCTCGATGAACCCACCAACCACCTCGATATCGCAGCGATCGCCTGGCTGGAGAACACGCTCTCGCAATTTACAGGGGCTATCGTCGTCATCAGCCACGATCGTCGCTTTCTGGAGCGCCTGACGACCAAAACGGTCTGGATAGATCGGGGCGCAACACGCACCCTTGATCGCGGTTTCAGCGCATTCGAAGAGTGGCGGGATAAATTGTTGGAAGAGGAAAAGCTGGAGCGCCATAAGCTTTCCCGGAAGATCGCCGCTGAAGAAGACTGGGTTCGCTATGGCGTGACGGCGAGACGCAAACGCAATGTACGCCGTCTCGCCGAACTGAAAGCCATGCGCAAAACGCTGCGCGAAGCCAGAGGGCCGACGGGCGATGTCGCCTTCGCCGCTTCACAGGCCGGCGCTTCCGGCAAGCGCGTCATTACAGCCAAAAAGATATCGAAAGCCTTTGGCGACAACATCATTGTGCAGAATTTCTCAGTCGAAATCACGCGCGGTGAAAAAGTCGGCATTGTCGCGGCCAACGGCGCCGGGAAAACGACACTGCTCAATATGCTGATCGGGCGATTGCCGCCCGACAGCGGCGAGGCGGCCATGGGCGCCAATGTCGAACTGGTGACGCTTGACCAACGCCGCGCCGCTTTAAAACCGGAGATGCGACTGGCGGATGCCATCGCCGACGGGCGCGGCGACTGGGTCACAATCAACGGCGCCAAGAAACACGTCGCCGCTTATCTTCAGGATTTTTTATTTGCGCCCGAGCAATGGCGCGCGCCGGTCTCTTCGCTGTCAGGCGGCGAACAGGGACGCCTCGCGCTCGCCGCCGCGCTCGCATACCCGTCAAACCTGCTTGCGCTTGATGAGCCCACCAATGATCTCGATCTCGAAACGCTCGATCTTCTTGAAGATATGCTGTCCGCCTATGAAGGCGCTGTTTTACTGATCAGTCATGATCGCAGTTTTATCGATCGTCTGGCGACAAGCGTCATCACCACCATACCCGAGAAGCCAGGCGGCTGGCGCAGATATCCCGGCGGATATGACGACATGGCGTCCCAGCGAGGCAGCGAGCCCGGCCTTGAAACCAAGGCCCGTGCTGAGAAAAAACAAAAATCAAAACCACAAAAAGTGCCGCCGCAAAAAACAAAGCAAAAACTGAGCTACAAAGAAAAATACGCACTCGAAACATTACCTGAAAAAATCGCCGAACTTGAAAAGGCGATTACGGAGCATCGTTCTGCGCTCGATGATCCTTCATTGTATAAAACAGACCCGGATCGCTTCAAAGAACGCGCCAACGCCCTTGAGAAGGCGGAAAAACTTCTTGCCGAGACTGAAGACGAATGGCTCGCTATCGCAGAAAAAGCAGAAGCATTCCCCGATACATAGAATTGTCATCACCTTCTCGTGAAGGCTGGCGCGTTGCCAGAAAAAGCCAAGCGTGTACGTTTGTCGTATCCGTTGAGGCGTTCATAGCGTCGGATTCGGATGAAGATCCGCCCCGGAAAGTGCGACGTTCTCTCCCCCATTGACGACGCATGGGGCGGGTCGGATCTTTTTACTTCAACTTGCCGGCGTTATCTCAATCAGATCCCATTTATTTTCGTAAAGGTCTGCAAACTGAACGACTTTGCCGTATGGTTCAGTACGCGGGCGCTCCAAAAATGTCACGCCGGCTTTACGAAACGCGTCATAGTCGCGGTCAAAATCATCCGTCTGAAGAAAAAATCCGACACGCCCGCCCGTCTGACGCCCGATCGCCTCTTGCTGCTGATCGTCTGCGGCTTTGGCGAGCACAATTTCCGCACCGTCGCCGCCGGGAGAGACAACAACCCAGCGTTTGCCAGCGCCAAGAGCGACATCCTTTGTCAGTTCAAATTGCAGGCAGCGCCGAAACCAGTCGATCGCCTCATCATAGTCCTTAACGACAAGGGTAACCTGACAAAGCCGTCTCACAGAAAAATCGCAACGCTTTGCCGGCCGGCGACCACAAGCTCCATGTCCCGGTTCCAGATAAGCATGTCCTGACTGGAGTAACCGTTGGACGCATTCTCGGCCCGCGATTGCAACAGCCACCAGCCGTCGCGGGTTCGCGGCGCATCACTCAAGATATTGAGCATCCAGGTCATTGAGCTGATCGGTTTGAAGACCGGGAACATGGGCATCACGGCGGGCGGCGGCATATCCGCCAACGCAAGAAGCGCGACCGGCCCTGTTACGTCATCAGTATGACGCACCCATATATAGTGATCATGTTCTTTGGAGCCTGCGCCGGGCCGGGCGCCTTTCGCGAGGCCTGTGTCAAAGTGCGTTGCAAAATTCGGCCCCAGACCTTTCGGAATAAAGACTTCACAATCCTCAGGACCCGGAAGGCCTGACGGCGGCGGCGTCCATGTTTCGTTGAACATCGACTCGCGCGCTGCTCCGAAGGCGAACGTGCAGCGCGTTGCAAGACTGGCCTCGCCTGTCAGGTCAGCTTCAACAAAACTGACCGACTTCCCGCGGCGCAGCTCTTTCGCTCGCCCCTCAACCGCACCGCCCGCCGGACCAATGAAAGAAACATTTGCGCTTCTGAGGGGCGGCAAGTCCTCAAATGCGCGAAGGGCCGTCTCAAGGCAAAGCGCAGCCGAAAGCCCGCCATAGGTGGTGCGCCCCTGCATCCAGTCCTCGCTGATATCGACGCGCAGGACGTCGTCTTTGAAAGACGCGGAGGAAAGAAGCTGTGAGAATGGAATTGTCATCGTGAAGCCAGTATCTCAACAGGACTGAATAAGGCAACGCCGCTGCGCAGTTTTACGCAGCGGCGCATGGCTCTCTTCTTTTATGTTGGGCGCGGCGTTTATCGAGACACCGCGCCCGCCCCCTGCTGCAAAAAAGCGCGCTCAATGAAGCGGCGGGATAATCTCTACCAACTCCTTGGTTCCGTCATTGGTTTCAGGAGCCGCTGGCGGCAACGCTCAAACTTCGCGAGACGTTGAGCAAGGCGGCTGAAGCCAAGGGCATTGACCAGCACGATCAAATCGGCGCGCAACTTTTCGGCGCTGTTGAAAAAACCATTACCGAGGACAAGCTGGCTCGCGACGACATTTACCGCGACGACCGCGATGAATACATGATCCGCGAAACTGATCTCGTGCTCGCGCCTCGCACCGGCCACCCTTGGGCGCTGGACAAATAAATCGGCCTTGCAAACCGGCCTGCGACCTGCATCCCCCTGATTTGCCGCAAAACCGGTTATCCGCAAAGGATTAACGCGCCGCACTTTTTGTTCTATCCTGTCTTCCGTGAGGCGCGGCCGGAAGGACAGCGGCTTCGGGGGAAAGCGGGGTAGACTTGGCCAAGAGAGAAAAGACCGGCGATTATTACGACACCCTGCGGGCGAAATTTTCCGGCAAGGAAGAGCGGGCTGACGCTCGCGCAATCCAGTTCACAGCGCCTGGCGACCCGGCCGATCGATATTTCGGCGCGCGCCCCGCAGAAAGCGAGCCCCGCGCAAAAGCGCTGTTCGACGCGACCGGCGTGACAGCCCAAAAACAACGCCTTGCAGAGCAAATCGAAGCAAACGCGCAGGCGAAGATTACCGTCACAGCGCAGGCGGTGCGCTTGTTGATCAGCCTGGTCTGGCTGGGCGCGGCTGTCTGGTTTTTCCTGACCGGACCCGGCGGCGCAGCGCCAGGCGACAGCAAAGCCCTTAGCGCCCTTTTCGCCATGATCGGCGGCGCCGGCGCATTTGCAGCCCTCTATGTCATTGTGATCGCGCTGGCGACCGGCCGGCTCGGCGTCAAACGCATCCGAGACGGCGCCGCCGTGCTTGGCGGCGATATTGCCGCGCAGCTGCGCACCCTTGAAGATAGCGATGCAAAAAAAGAAGGCAGAGCCGCAATTGAAGCGAACGCTTTCTTGCGCGGGCTTGATTTCGCCGACCGCGCCATGACCGGCCCCGCCGAGGCGGACGCAAAAACGGCCTTTGCTGAATATCTCGCCCGCGGAAAACAAGACGGCGCCCGCAGCGACGTCCAAAATAGCGCCCGCTCAGGAAAGCCGCAAAACGGCGCCGTCGTTTTTGTCATTGCCGTTGTTGCGGCCTGCGCAGTCGGCCTCGCCGCCGGCGCCGGGGTCAGCCTTGAACCGCCCGCGATTGCCGCATATCCGGCCGCCCTGTGGGCGATCATCACCGGCGGCGCGCTCTATCTTTTTGCAGGCATTCTGACTGCTGGCCTTTTTGGGGCTTCCATGATTGCCAAAACCCGCCAGCGCGGCGAGGCGGCGGCTTTTTCCGCAGTTACCGCCGCCCTTTCCGCAAGCCGCGCGCCGGCCCCTGCGGACATCATGCGCCGGTTTGGAGCGGCTGACATATCGCCGCCGCCTGTTCATGCGCCGTCTTTCGATCAGACCGTCGAAGAAGCCCGCTCAAGAGGCGCCGATTCGTCAGATCGTCTCTTCGATTCGGCGCCGGACAGCGCCAGAATCAGCTTTCAGGCAGCGCCGAAAAGCTTCCGCGTTGATGCTTTTTCAAAAAAAATTGAGCGCGACAGGAAATAGGCCGGAGACGAAACGAGGCCCCGAAAGACTTGGAAAAATTTCCATCCGTTAATCTTATATGCGCATTCAGTACGCCTCATTAAGACCTCATTAACGAAAAACTTTTGCCCACCTGATAACTTCATATTGACGGTCAGCCCAAGCTCTATCACTATATGTTGTGTCGACGCGGGGCGCCGACAACTCAATAAAAGAATAGCAGAACCGACGCCGGTCTGCGCGCCAAAGGTGCAACCGGCGCTAACATTCTTGCGCGCTTTTTTTGAGGGAAACGAAAAAAAGAAGGGATCGGGAGAGCAATGTCGTTGTCTGAAGCCGCAAAAGAATTTGAAGCGCGCGAAGTTCGCGCAGACGTCGCTGAACCTGTTATCGAACCTGTTATCAAGGGCGGGAAACCGGCGTTAAAAGTCGTGCGCGACATTGAGATTGACCAGTCTCGCGATGCCCTTCTCACTGATTTCGGCAAGAAAACCATGGAGGACCGTTATCTCCTCCCCGGCGAATCTTTTCAGGACATGTTCGCCCGCGTCGCGCGCACCTATGGCGACGACGCCGATCACGCCCAGCGCATCTACGACTATATCTCGAAGCTCTGGTTCATGCCGGCGACCCCGGTCCTCTCCAACGGCGGGGCCAAGCGGGGCCTGCCGATCTCATGCTTTCTGAACGGCGTCGGCGACTCGCTCGACGATATTGTCGGCACCTGGAACGAGAATGTGGCGCTGGCCTCCAACGGCGGCGGCATCGGCACTTATTGGGGCAATGTCCGCTCGATCGGCGAAAAGGTGAAACACGCCGGCGCAACATCAGGCATCATCCCGTTCATTCGCGTGATGGATTCGCTGACGCTGGCGATCAGCCAGGGTTCGCTTCGCCGCGGGTCGGCCGCCTGCTATCTTGACGTGCATCACCCGGAAATCGAGGAGTTTCTCGAAATCCGCAAACCTTCCGGCGACTTCAACCGCAAGTCCTTGAACCTCCATCACGGCATCAACATCACCGACGCCTTCATGGAAGCGGTCGCGAAGGACGAAGAATTCGGCCTCAAAAGCCCGAAGACCGGCGAAGTCCTGCGCACCGTCAACGCCCGCAAGCTGTGGCAGAAGATCCTCGAGATCCGTCTTGCGACCGGCGAGCCCTATCTCCTCTTCTCCGACACGGTGAACCGCCAGATGGCGAAGCACCAGCGCGATCTGGGCCTGAAAGTCTCAACCTCGAACCTCTGCTCGGAGATCATGCTTCATACGGGCACGGACCATCTCGGCGAGGAGCGCACCGCCGTCTGCTGCCTCTCCTCGATCAACGCCGACAAATATTGGGAGTGGAAAGACGACGAACGTTTTGTCGAAGACGTCATGCGCTTCCTCGACAATGTCTTACAGGATTTTATCGACAATGCGCCCTCCTCCATGGCGAAGGCGAAATACTCTGCCATGCGCGAGCGCTCTGTCGGCCTCGGGCTCATGGGCTTCCACTCCTTCCTGCAGTCGATGAACATACCGTTCGAAAGCGCCATGGCGAAGTCGTGGAACACGCGCCTCTTCAAACATATCCGCATGGGCGCGGACGCCGCGTCGGTGAAACTCGCCGAGGAAAAAGGCGCCTGCCCGGACGCCGAAGAGCGCGGCATCAAACAACGCTTCAGCCACAAAATGGCGATTGCGCCGACCGCCTCAATCTCCATCATCTGCGGCGGAGCGTCCCCTTGCATCGAGCCGATTCCGGCGAACGTCTACACCCACAAGACGCTGTCCGGCTCCTTCACGGTCAAGAACCGCGCGCTTGAAAAACTGCTCGACGAAAAAGAGCAGAACACGGACGAGACCTGGGCCTCGATCCTCGAACATGAAGGCTCCGTCCAGCACTTAAGCTGCCTCAGCCAGGACGAAAAAGACGTCTTCAAAACCGCCTTCGAACTCGACCAGCGCTGGGTCATCGAACTCGCCGCCGACCGCTCGCCCTACATCTGCCAGGGCCAGTCGGTGAACGTCTTCCTCCCCGGCGACATCGACAAATGGGACCTCCACATGCTGCACTGGAGCGCATGGGAGAAAGGCGTGAAATCGCTCTACTACTGCCGCTCGAAATCGATCCAGCGCGCCTCCTACGCCGGCGGCGACAAGGGCGGCGTTGCGAATGACGACAAGTCCGATCTGTCAGCGGAAGAGCAGATGATGCAGGCCGCGGCGAAGACGGATTATGACGAGTGTTTGGCTTGTCAGTGAGCGATCACTTCAGCGTTTTTAGGCAAAATTACATTCGCGCGATCGCAGTCGATCTCAATGGTCACATCCTGTTGAGCATCGTGTAGAAATACGACAGACGCGCCCAAGGTCGAGCAATACTTCGACACGTCGAAAGCCCCTGCCGTCGGCTTCGGTTTGGAGGGGTTGGCAGTGGGTGATATTGTCTTTGAGAAATTCTTTGCCCCCTTGAATTCTATATAATTCGTTATAGCACGATTGCCTTGGTCTTCTCCCGGTTGAGAAATAGAGGCGCTTGAATTCTCAGCGACAAAATACCCTGTCGCCATAATCGACAACATTACAATTGCCAAAAAAAGATAGAAGAATGTCCAAAACGTTCGTGGGCGTCGCTCTCCAGCTAATCGGTATTTCGAGTCGAACCAATCGCCCGGGACCAGACATCTTTTTTCGTAAAAACCGACACATTCCTCAAGCTTGACAAGCCTTTTAAAGCCATCCCGTATGCGTATTGCAAAGTTGTCCAATTCGACAATAGAGAATATGGAGACAATCGCTATGATAACAAAGAAAAGTATCTTTTGGCCTTTGTTCAATTCTGCAAACGCGTCATAATTGGCAACAACAAAGGATAATAACGCTGAGACAAATCCTAGCGCGAGCGTTCCGAACTGTGTAAGTAGCCGCTCGTTCGATTGAATTCCACCATGAAGCTGTGCGTAGATTGCCCTCAGCCAGTCATCCGTACATGGATTTGTTGGCTCGACTGGCAGATTGCCAGGCTCATTTGAGTCACATTCGGGCATTTTTATTTCTTTCAGGTGCTCTTCACCCGATTTTATAATTTGATAATTAAGAAAATACTTTGAACTCTCAATATAGCGCGAAGGTGACAAGTCGCGACCGTAGGGCGGATGGAGCGAAGCGATACCCGCCACCGTGAATGCTGCGCAGCTCCGGTGCGGCGGGTATCGCTTCGCTCCACCCGCCCTACCAATCTTGGAAACCTACCTAAAAATACTCTCCACGGTTGGCGCGCGTCTACGGCCCGACTTCATGCAGCATTTCTTGAAATCTGCGTCCGCTTTCGCACGGGCACAGATCATTACGGCCGAGCTTTTCATTGAGCTCGACTTCGCCGCCGCGAATTGTGCGGTAGCCCCGTTTGACGTTTGTCTCGGACGTTCATTGGGGCCCCAACCCCAATGAACCCCCTGCGCCGTTTAGACGACGGCTCGAAAGCAAGGGAGGTTTTCGTGATCGCGGTATTTGGCCATGACGCTCTCCTGTTTAAGAAACGGCGCGTCTGTAAATGTTATCATAGGGCGCATCAAGCGCAGCCAACAAAGCAAGCGTAGAGCGCACCCAGATAAGCAATATCCGCCGCTTCTGGGCCCCGGCGTTCGCCGGGGACACGGGTGGAGAATTTAGCGCAAAAACTCTCTACTCCGTTCTTACCGGCGAAAGCCGGTATCCAGAGATGTTGCTTCCCCGAGAAAAATGAGCAGACAAAGAACGTCAGCAAGCTTCGCTTTCTAAACGGCACAACCTTTGGAATGGCAAACATTTCTGGACCACGACTTTCGTCGGGGAAATCGGCGGAGGATTTAGCCGTAAACCTCTAACTCTGTCCTTGCCGGCGGAAGCCGGCATCCAGGAATGTCTCCTCCCGAAGACTTTTTCCTGTTTGACGGGCGCTGCAGCCGGCGCATAAATTTTTTGCAGCCATCAATGTCGCAAACATCCCTGGACCCCGACTTTCGTCGGGGAGACCGGGCGGAAATATAAGGGCCCAGCTCTAATTCGGAAGACGGTTCTGACTTTGTGAAATATTTCTTCGTCTACATCCTCGCCAGCAAAAAGAATGGCACTCTCTATACCGGCTCAAGCGACGATCTGAAAAAGCGGATATGGGAACATAAGGAAGAAATCTTCCCTGGATTCACCACAAAATACGGCGTGAAGACGCTCGTGTGGTTTGAAACCCATTCCTCGCGAGAAGGCTCGCTCACGCGGGAGCGTCAAATCAAGGAGTGGAAGCGGGCGTGGAAACTGGAATTGATCGAGAAAGAAAATCCTGGCTGGGACGACCTTTACGACGATCTCTAGGCTTATTTTTAAGCTCGCCGGCGCCCTTCGTTTAGCGCTGGGGAGGCGGAGGAGAGATTGGAGGCCTGCTTTCGCCGGCGTGTAGGGTCGTGTATTCTCTGTACATGTCCCGCCGCTCAATCAACGCAATCTGCAAGAAACTTCCGGGCGCGGAAGTTTCCGACCCGTGGGCTAAGATGAGCCCGCCTGACAGTCCCGGGCATGACGCGTGGAAGGTCGGCGGCAAGATGTTCGCCTGTATCGGGGCGATGACGCCCGGCGTTTCGGTGAAGACTGATTCCATCGAGACCGCTGAGATGCTGATCGAGGCAGGCGTCGGCGAAAAGGCGCCCTATTTCCACCGCTCCTGGGTGCTGTTGCCATTTGATACGGATAGGGACGAGTTGCGTGCGCGCATTATCGAATCTTATAAAATTGTGCGGTCGGGATTGACTAAAAAGGCGCAAAGCCAGCTCGAGCCGCTGAAGGAGTAAGCAGTTTTCAAGACTGCAAACGGCGCTGTGTTGTGGTTGCCTTAACTCCTGTTTTCTACTCTGGCAGGAAAACGATCGGGGCTTCTGATGGAATTGTTCGGCCTGGGCTCAAATCCGAAGACATTCGAATTCAAATGCACTGCATGCGGAGAGATCCATCGCGGTTCGCCGTCCTTCGGTTACAACAAACCGGGCGAATATTATTCCGTTCCGGAAGCAGAAATCGCCCGGGCCGTGACGCTTACGGAAGATCTTTGCACAATCGCACCGCCGATGCATATTCCGGATGGCGAAACCGCCTATTTTATCCGTACAACGCTTGATATACCCATTGATGGCGCTGACGAGCCGTTTACCTGGGGCGTTTGGGTCAGTCAGTCCAAAGAGAGCTTCGAACGCTATCGGGACAGTTTCAGTGACGACCAGACGGGCGAAGGCAGCTTCGGCTGGCTTGGCGTCTGGATGCCGCCTTATAATCGGCGCACAGATGATGAACCCATTGAATATCTTTCCTGCGATGTTGACTGGGGCGCGGCGGGCCTGCGCCCAACTGTCATGCTGCAGGAATGCGATCATCCGCTTTATTCTGACCAGCAGAATGGTCTTTCATGGGACCGCGCGATTGAAATCGCGATGCAGATCATGCACGGCAAAAAGTAACGACGCCAAGCTAGGCGTGAATTAATCATCCTCATCAAGACGAAGCGGGCGCGCCGGCGGGATCGAGGTCTTATCGCCCTCGCCCGAAAGAAAGGCCGGCGGCGCATTTGTAGGCTGTGCGTTTGACGCAGGCGCATCTTGGATCACGCCATCTCGCGTTTTGGTTTTCGCGCGGCCCATGGCGGACATGCCAACATTCACATCGGCGGAAGCCGGCGCCGGTCGAACCGATGCGGGCGGCGCTGACGTATTTGGCGCGACCTCAACCCGGCCGCGGATCTGCGCGCCCTCGGCAATCGCAAGGCTCGGCGTGCGAATGTCGCCTTCAATGCGCGCGGAGGCTGCAAGCATAAGCCGTGACGTCGCCGTCACATTGCCATTGATCCGCCCACTGACGGAGGCGCGAGCCGCATAGAGATTGGCCGACACTTCCGCTGTTTCATCGACGGTAATTTCATCATCGCTGGTGACATCGCCCGTAACCTGGCCGCCGAGACGGATCGGGCCCTTACAGGTCACTTTGCCTTCGATGATGCATCCGGCGCCGAAATATGAATCCATGGATGAAGGCGGCGCCGGCATGGAGACGGGCGCGCCCTGCTGGCCCCGCTCGATTGAAACCGCCGCTTCATCGGCTGCTGACTGGCGAGGCGGATGCGTTTCCTCCGCCGCAGATTTGTTTTCCGGCGCGCGTTCGTCACCGCGCGAGCCCCCGCCCTTGAACATTTTATTAAACTGACCACTCATACCGACGCCCTTGTCCTGATCCGGGACGTCTCCTGCAATTCAGGCGCCGATGAGAGCCGTTTCGGGGCGCAAGACGCCGACCCTATCGGCGTTCAATCACAAGCTCGACGCCGCCGACGCGCAATCCCCGCCAGCCCACTGTCGCCTTGTTGAAGATTGCGCCATCCTCGCGGAGGATTAGCACGTCGCGAAAGCCCACGCGAGTCGCGCCGCCCCCGTCCTTGGGGAAATCCACCAGATATTCCAGGCGGAAGGCGTCGCCGTCATGGTATCCGCGCGCTTCGCCGACAACATCTTCGCGCGTGCCGACGAAGGTTCCGTCGGCCTGTCTCGTCAGCCGCCATGTTTTGCGGTCTTTTTCGCCGTCGTCGAATTCGAAATCTTCAACCAGCGTCAGCGTCTGACCGTCCCAGCTGCCGTCAAGATAGGCGGTAAAGGCGCGATCAGGGCCGACAAGGCTTTTAAAAACGCCGCGGCCGACCGACTTGCCGACAAGGTCGCGCTCCACAACGAAAGACCGGCTTTCGCTGATGGAGGAAGGCGTGACCGGCCGGGTTGCGCATGCCGAGGCCGCCACGGCGACAGGAGCCATAAGAAGGGCGCTCGCCCATCGCAACATTTCCGCCGGCATAACGCACCTCTCTGTCCTGCAAACAAGAAAGGATACGCCGGCGCCCGCAGGGCGGATTGACCCATCAACTGCGGCGGGCGGTCACGCCGGTTCCGTTATTCTGCGCGGTAGAAAAATTCCTCGCGCGTGATCTTGCCGCCTTCAACCGTGTAGACGCCGAATTCCTTCATCTCGCTGCGCTCGCCCGTTTCCTTATTGGTCGCATCCAGCTCGAATATGGCGCCGAACTGGTTCGGCCCATGCGCGTAAGGCCCTTCAACCGAGCCGCTGTGCACTTCAAAAGCGTTGTCCCACCAGTCATGCTTGGCCTTGATCGCGTCAACGCCCTTTACTTCCCGGCCCTCGCCCATATCCGCCGCTTCAACCGAAACCGCGTCCTGCGCATAGAGCTCGTCCAGCCCCTGCCTTTCGGTGTGATTGCGGCAATGCTCTACGAGTTTGTTCGCCACTTGCATGAGTTTTTCGTCAAACATTTGATCTCCTTTGCTTTTTCATGGGTCTTGCGAGTTCGGCAAAACCAAGTTCAATACCGCGCCGGCGACGCCGCCGCGCCCCTTGTCGCCGTGCCGCAATCTTCGGTATGGTTAACGCCCGGTTACCGGGACTTTTTAACCAAGGGGAGAGACAAATGAAAACCCACTTCGCCGCCGTCAGCGCGGCCGCCGTCTTTTTGTGCGCCGCTTCAGGCGCTGCAGCCCAAAAGCGCGTCGATTACGAGCGCGGTTCCACTAAGGACCTCGACATGCCGCGCTGCGCCCAGCCGATCGGCACCATTTCCATCGTCAACGGCAACGAATATCGCGGCTGGCGCTATTATCAGCTCGGCGAGCCCGACAAGCTGATCAAGGTCTTCGTCCAGCGCTCGGGTTGCTTCCAGATCGTCAATCGCGGCCGCGGGCTGCAGGCGACGCGCACCGAACAGGCCCTGAGCGCGGACGGCGACCTGCAGCGCCGGTCGAATGTGGGCGGCGGCCAGATCAAGGCGGCTGACTTCACGCTGATCGCCGATGTGGTGAACACCGATAAAAACGCTGGCGGCTCCGGCGCCGTGGCGGGGCTTGCGGGCCGCGCGATTGGCGGGCGGCTTGGCGGCGTGGTCGGCGGCATCCGCTCCAAGCGCGTTGAAGCGCAGACGGTGCTGGAAGTCATGAATACGCGCACGACCGAGGGCGTCGCCTTCGCCGAAGGCACAGCCTCGAAGAAAGACATCAGCTTCGGCGGCGGCGGGTTCGCCGGGTTCGGCGGCGCAGTCGGCGGCGGCTATGAAGACACTGAAGTCGGCAAGGTCGTCACCTACGCCTTTATGGACGCCTACCGCCAGATCGTCGGCCAGCTCGGCGGGGCCGACGGCGGGCTCGCGGCTGCGCCGACAGAAACCTTCCGGGTCCGGAAGATTGTCGATATGCGCCGCTCCCCCTCCGGCTCCTCCAGCGTCGTGCGCGAGTTGGAGCCCGGCATGGTCGTCTACCCGCTCGGCGGCAAAGAAGGCATGTGGTGGGAAATCGAAGACGAAAACGGCAATGTCGGCTGGGTCGAAAACGACAACCTCGAACAGGCGAAGTAAGTTTTATACGGATATTTTGAGACGGAAAACGCCGGCTGAACAGCCGGCGTTTTTTGTATCGGAATGTAAAGCGGTCGCTGGGATTTGGTATAGCTTCATAAAAACATCATTTAAAAAGTTTGTGCGCGCAACGCCGCAAGTGTGGGATTTTACTTTCCTGATTGACACAGTCTGGTCCCCTCACCGAGCTATGCATACCTCTCTCATCCTTTATTCAACCGCGCGCTTCCGCCAGAACAGCGACTTCAACCAAGCTCACAAATAAACGCGGGCAAAGCGAATATGGCCAAAAGACGCGATGCCCAAATATTGTGAAAAACCCAATATCAGCTAAGCTCAGAAGATGTATTTCCGCCTGTCACTGCTGATTTTTTTGATAATCACGCCAGCGGCGGCGCACGCTGAAGCCGCATTGCCTCAATTGGCGGAATTGAAAGCTTCGCCGTGCTTTCCCGACAACGTGCCTAGGCAAGATAGGGCAAACCGCATCGAACAGTGCTATCGAACGCTGGAAGCTGCTAACTCAGAGATGCGTCTGCATCATCTGAACGCGATGATGGCGGGGTTCAGCTTGTTCAGTCGCGGCGAACTTGAGGGCCTTGATAAGACCGGTTTCGACGAGGCGGCTTTGCTCAAAGTCGACGCCATTGAACTGACACAACTTGTACTAAAGCCAAATAGCGAAGCGCTTGCGAATGCGGACGCCATTATTGATCGCGCAAATCAAGCCGGAGACTTGTTGGCGGAAGCTTTCGCCACCGCCGTGCTGGCGGAAGCGGTAATGGTGCTGGGCAGGCTCGACGATGTGGAAATGCATGTTGACGCTCTACGCGGCTTTCACAAGACGCTGTCGTTCCCCAGGCTCCAACGCGATATCATTCAACTTGAGTCCAACTTACTCGAAAAGCGCGGCGATACTGTAGCGGCGCTATCCAAGAGCCGGGAGCTTTTTCAATTCTATACGGAGCACAACCAACCCAACCTTGCAGTGATCGCGCTCATCGCCACCGGCAACGTGCTCTATGACCTTGGAGATTATGAGGCGGCGCTTGATCAATATGTTCTTGGATTGGAACAGCTCAATAATTCGCCAAAATCTTCTAGCGCTAATTATGCAGTGCTTTTACAAAATGCCGGATCAGCTCTAACAGATCTTGGGCGACACGAAGAAGCGATTCCCTATTACGAGCAGGCGTTAGAGATTAACGAACGGCTCGGAAACCAATGGAGCGTTTCTTACGACAAGTTCTGGATGGCCAAATCGCTGAACGCTCTTGGCGAAACAGATCGCGCCTATGCGTTAGCCGCAGAAGCTGCTGAGCTTAGTGAGCAATATGCCGGCGACATGCAAACCGCAAACATCCTGCTCTGGATGGCCGAACGGTCATTAGAACGTCAAGATACGTTCGGCGCAGAAGCCGCCCTTAGCAAAGCCGCGAGCGTGCTTGAACTTGATCCGAATGAGGACCTTTCGAAAAACCTCGGCGGCGCCGATCGCTATTGGGCGGTTTCCTATGCGCGCAGCATGGCTTCTGTGATGCGCGCAATGGGAGATCCTGCAGAGGCGCTGCGATACGCCGAGTACGCCCTGGACAGTCACGCGGACTGGCTGGAAGCCGAGAAGGTAAAAGCGGTGGTGGATACCGAAACGCTTTTCGAGATCCGGTCAAAAGACCAGGCGATTGCGTTGCAGGAAACCCAGCTTGCCCTTGCTGACAGCGCGCTGGCGCGGCGGCGGCTACAAGCCGTTATCGCATCCTTAAGCGCCGCCGGCCTGGCGGTCATCTCAGCGCTCGCAATCCTAGCGTGGCGTAACTCGCGACGCCTTGCAACAATGAGAGAAACGCTGGTTGCCGAAGAACATCATCGAACAAAAAACACTCTTCAAATGGCGTCGAGCTTAGCCCGAGCCAACAAATCGAGCGGGATAAGTCAGCGGCTTTTCGCTATGGGTCTCGTTTATCAACATCTACACGCGGTCGAGGGAAAGAGCGAACTGGACGCGAGGCCTTTCCTGTCAACGCTGGTCAACCATATCACAGAAGCCCTGGCCCCAGACGGAGTAAGCGCTGATGTCGACTGCAGTGTCTCCAGCATAAGCGCCGATGCCGCGACGCCCGTCGGTTTGATCGTCTGTGAGGCGCTCATGAACGCTTACAAACACGCCTTCCGCCAAAAAGGCGGCTCGGTGCACGTGTCTTTCCATCCGGGTAAGGCAGGATCGACATTGAGCGTGAGCGATGACGGCGTCGGCGACAAGAATGCAAACCGGACAACCTCGGGAAATGGGTCCACATTAATTCGGGACCTTGCAAAGCAATTAAAAGCCGAAGCGTTTCTGAAGCAGGACAGTCACGGCACTACTTGGATAGTCGCGCCAATTTCCATTCGATAAGGAGGTACGGCAAGGACAAGCGGCTGGAATAACGACGCCCCTACCGATACGGCGCGTCCAGCTCCAGGTTACGGGCGATCTCGCGTTCCCAGCGGTCGCCATTCGCGAGCAGGCGGTCCTTGTCGTAGAACAGCTCTTCGCGGGTTTCGGTGGCGAATTCGAAATTCGGTCCCTCGACAATCGCATCGACCGGACAGGCTTCCTGACAGAAGCCGCAATAGATGCATTTCGTCATGTCGATATCGTAGCGGGTGGTGCGGCGCGAGCCGTCGTCGCGCGGTTCGGCCTCGATGGTGATCGCCTGGGCCGGGCACACTGCTTCGCAGAGCTTGCAGGCAATACATCGTTCCTCGCCGTTCGGATAGCGGCGAAGGGCGTGTTCGCCGCGGAAGCGCGGCGACAGGGGGCCCTTCTCGAACGGGTAGTTCAGCGTCGCTTTCGGCTGGAAATAATATTTCATGGCAAGCGCGAACGCCTTCAGGAAGTCGAGCAGCGCAAAGCCTTTTATCGCCTGAACAACGCGGGACATTTAATTTCTCCAGCTTTGGAAATGCGCGGCAAGATCAGGGAACATGATCAAAACGCCGGCAACCAGAACCACCCATGACAAAGACAGCGGCAAAAAGATCTTCCAGCCGATGCGCATCAGCTGATCATAGCGATAGCGCGGCACAATTGCCTTCACCATGGCAAAGAGGAAGAAGAAAAACACGATCTTGCCGATGAACCAGAGGACCGGCATTGGACCGGCGTTTAGAATATCAAGCGGGATCGGCGAGTGCCAGCCGCCGAAAAAGAGGATCGTCAGCATGGCGCACATCAGGACGATGTTCGCAAGTTCACCGATCATAAAGAGGAGGAACAACGTCGAGGAATATTCCACCTGATAGCCGGCGACGAGTTCGGACTCCGCTTCCGGCAGATCGAAGGGCGGCCGGTTGGTTTCTGCAAGAGCAGAAATGAAGAAGACGACAAACATCGGGAACAGCGGAATGAAATGCCAGTTCAGCGCGCCGGCGCCGCGGCTCTGGCTTTCGACAATCTCAGAAAGGTTCACCGATCCGACAACCAGCAGCACCGAGATAATCACGAAACCGAGCGAGACTTCGTAGGAGACCATCTGCGCCGCCGACCGCAGCGAGCCCAGAAACGGATATTTCGAGTTCGACGCCCAGCCGCCCATGATGACGCCGTAAACGCCAAGCGATGAAATCGCGAAGAGATAGAGAATGCCGACATTGATGTCGGAAACCACGAGCCCCGGCGCCACGGGGATCACCGCCCAGCCGACCAGCGCCAGCACGAAGGTGATCACCGGCGCGAGGATGAACACCGTCTTGTTCGCGCCGGCGGGGATGACGATTTCCTTGAAGACGAATTTCAGGAGATCGGCGAAAGACTGCAGCAGTCCGAACGGGCCGACTACGTTGGGTCCTTTGCGCATCTGGACGGCGGCCCAGACCTTACGGTCGAAATACATCAGGAACGCCTGCGCCAGCAGCAGCGTCAACAGGATCGCGAGCGAGCCGGCGATTACGGAGGTGAGCCACCAGCCGGGCAGATCCGCCGGGCGCGTGACGAGATTGGTCCAGATCTGTTCCATAACCCCCGCGTCATAATGCGGAATGAACCGCCCGTCACGGGGTTTTCACGTTGAATTTGCGGGCGATCCGTCGCGGGGATGCTGGCGGCTGGCGCAGGGGAGGACGCATATTGCCCCGGCCGCCAGGCGGGGCCGCCTCGCCTGTTAATTGCGAGCGCGCTGAGAGGCGAGGCCGGCCGCTTCAATCCCCGCTTCCACGCAAGCGACATCTTCCTGAGGCGGCTCGCCGGAAGCGGCGGCGGCGCCGAGAAAGATTTTCCCGTCGGCGGTGAAAATCGGCACGCCGCCCGCAACCGTGACCACGCCCGGCGCGTCAGCAAAGCCTGGGGTGGTTTTTACAGCCTCTTCCATGCCGCTCGTTGGAAAACGCCACATGGCGACCGCTTTCGCTTTTTCCATAGCGAACGCCCCTGCGCCGGCGCCATTGCCGGTCATGCGCAGGAAGGCGACCGGATTGGCGCCTGCATCATAGACGGCAACGGCGTGACTCCGGCCGTTTTCAGAGGCGTATGCCTTGCACCCATCGATGATGGCTTGCGCATGTTCCGCCGTCAGGACGGTCGGCGCCTGCTGTGCTTGCGCCCCTGTGGCGAGCGCAAGCAAGGACGCGAAAACAGCAAACCGCACCATCAATCGCCGCTCCCTGACCTTAGTGAACAGTGATGTCCGCGAACAAGGACTTGTTTTTTTCAACCCGATCCGGCGAGCCGTAAATGTCGATCTCGCCCATGCCGGAGACAGATGCGTCCACCGCTTCACTCGCATAGACGGTTGCATCCCCGACGCCCGAAACGTCGATTTCAACGTCGCGACACTCAAGCGCCTTGGCGTCCAGGTCGCCGACGCCGGATACATCCGCATCGAAATTCCCGCAAACGCCGGCAATATCGATGTCGCCGACGCCGGAAACATCAAGTTCAAAACTTTCCGTATCAACATTTCGGATATCGCCGTCGACAACGCCGGATATCTCAAGCGCCGTTAACGACGGCAACGAAATTGTCACGTCGATGCCTTCGCGGTTACCGCCCCAGCCGAAGCCTTTTTTCTTCCTGTCGCGCTGTTTCAGCTTTAAGACGCCATCTTTGACAGAGGCCTCGACCCGCTCAATCTCGTCCGCAGGGCCCTGCATTTCGATCGCGTAGTCTTCGCCGACAGTGACATCAAGCTCCATCACGCCGGCAATATCGATCTTGTCAAAACCGGTAAGGTCCAATGTTTCGGTAACGTCGTCGTCAGCCAACGCTGCGCCGGTCAAGAGCGCCGCTGCACCCGCGCCGGCAAAAAATAAAGTTCTCATGATCGCCTCCCGTATTAATTCTACACCACAGAAGTAGCACTGTAGCCGGCCCGGCGCCACGCAGCCCGCCGCAGGGAGCGCGCTGTTTGTCGCAAGACAGACGATTTAAAGTTTAACTGTTAATGCAGCGCCTGCGGCGATGACTGATCCTGCGTCTCCGCCCGGTCGGCCGCCGCCCACAGCGATCGGATACGCTGTGCAAAGACGAACACCATCGCGCCCGCGCCGGCGAGGGAGGCGACCCAGCCGGCGGGACCCGGCGCTGAACCGCCGGGGAAAGCGCCGGCGAGAAACAGCGCAACCAGCGCGATCGCAAACGCGGCAGCCACATAAGGGGGAATTGAGCGGCGCTTTGCTTTTTCCATCGCCCGGAAGAGCGGCGTCATCACTGCGACGCCGGCAAAAAAACCGATCAGAAAAACGAGAAACATGGTGATCAGGGCTCTGACGAACGCCGTTGCGAGCAGAATGCTTACAGAACCGCCCAGCCCCGCATCAAGCGCAATATTCGCCACAAAGGAAAGCGCGCCCGCGACGCCCGCGCCCACCAGAACCGAAACGGCGATGTGTTCAAACGCGATATTGGCGCGAAGCTGTTCAATGAGCCGGGCTTCGTCCTCCCGCGTAAGAGGGCGGGGGTTACTCCGCCGCAACACGCGAAGCGCCCGACATCGCAGCAGAGCATTCCGCCATGGTTTTGGAAGCGCGCGCAACCGGATTTGTCAGATAATAATCCTTCACGGCGGACTGGAACGCCGCCGCATCAAGGTCGCCCGCCTCACCCACTTGCGTGAGGTCAAACGGCGTTTCCTCGCCGCCGATCTGATCGATCCGCGCAAGCGTCGGCGTCTGTTCGAACATCGCCTGACGCAACGCGAAGAGATCGTCATAGGGCAGCGTCTTGCCGGCGCGCTCTGACAAAGCGCGAATAATCGACCAATCCTCGCGCGCATCGCCCGGCGCAAAGAGCGCCCGCGCCGTCATCTGCGCCCGGCCCTCGGTATTCACATAGACACCGGACTGTTCCGTATACGCAGCGCCCGGAAGAATGATGTCAGCGTGGCGCGCGCCCACATCGCCATGGTGGCCCTGATAGATCACGAAAGCGCCGGCGAGGCGTTTCGGATCGAACTCATCGCAGCCAAGATTATAAACGACATCGATCTCGCGCTTTTCGCAGCCGTCGAGAATGGCCTCGAAGTTTCGCCCGCCCTCGCCCGGCAGGAAACCAAGATCCAGCGCAGCGACACGCGCCGCGGCGGTGTGGAGCACATTAAAGCCGTTCCAGCCTTCTTTGACGGCGCCAACAGCTTTGGCAAGCTTCGCGGCTTCAGTGAGAATAGCATCGCCGTCTTTGCGCGTGAGCGCGCCCATGCCGACAATAATGGCCGGGCGCCGCGCGTCTTTCAGGCTTTGCGCAAAAGCGCCCTCACCTTTCGCCAGCGCGGAAAGCGTTTCCGGCCCTGCGCCGAGATAATCATAATCATAGCTCAGCTTTGCCTGTTCGCCGATAACGCCGATCTTGAGATCAAGCTTTTCAAGCCATGCTTTGCGGATGCGCGCGTTGACCATCGGCGCCTCAATCCGCGGATTGGTTCCGATCAGCACGATGGCGTCCGCCTCTTCCAGTCCGGCAATGCCGGTATTGAAGAGGTAAGAGCGCCGATCGCCGCCGCCAATTTTTGCATTGTCCTGACGACAATCGAGATTGGAAACCCCGAGCGCGTCCATCAAATCCCTGAGCGCTTTAATCGCTTCAGCCGGCGCGAGGTCGCCGACGAAAGCCGCGGTTCTATCCGCAGACGTTGTTTTCAGCTTTTCGCCCGCCA
This sequence comes from Pseudomonadota bacterium, assembly GCA_039180625.1. Lineage (GTDB taxonomy): Bacteria > Pseudomonadota > Alphaproteobacteria > Caulobacterales > Parvularculaceae > Hyphococcus. Next base: position 205,459 of record JBCDDE010000005.1, read on the forward strand.
AAGCCAGCGCGTCCGTCCAGCTCGCGGCTTTCAACTTGCCGTCGACGCGAATGTACGGCTTGTCTAGCCGCTGGCGTTTCAATCCATCCCAGATGAAGCGGGACTTATCGGCGATCCATTCTTCATTAATGTCTTCATGGACAACCGGCAGGATGCGGAGCACTTCTCGCCCGCGCGCGTCAACGCGGATGTTGGAGCCGACAGCGTCCATAACATCGACAGTCTGCGTTTTGCGCAACTCCCATGGCCGCGCGTTAAACGCATACGGCTTTGACGTCAGCGCGCCGACCGGACACACATCGATCAGGTTGCCGGTGAGTTCGCTTTCTACGGTTTTCTCAAGATAGGTTGTAATTTCCGCATCTTCGCCGCGATTAACGAGGCCCAAATCGTCGACGCCGGCAATCTCTGTTGCAAAGCGGACGCAGCGCGTGCACTGGATGCACCGGGTCATGATCGTTTTGATCAATGGGCCCATATGTTTTTCTTCAACGGCGCGTTTGTTTTCAAGATAACGCGAGCCGTCGCGGCCATAGGCCATGGCCTGGTCCTGCAGGTCGCACTCTCCGCCCTGGTCGCAGATCGGGCAATCGAGCGGGTGATTGATCAGCAGGAACTCCATCACCCCTTCGCGCGCCTTCTTCACCATCGGCGTATTAGTGAACAGCTCCGGCGGCGCGCCGTCCGGGCCGGGGCGCAAGTCGCGCACATTTTGCGCGCAGGAGGCAACCGGTTTCGGCGGCCCGCCTTTGACCTCAATCAGACACATACGGCAATTGCCGGCGACGGAGAGACGCTCATGGTAACAAAAGCGCGGAATCTCTTCGCCCGCCGCTTCACAAGCCTGAAGAAGCGTCAAATTTGAAGCGACTTCAATCTCACGGTCGTTGACCTTGATGGCGCGCATATCGCTCATCGAGGGCCCCTTTCGTCATTAAAACTCATATTTAACGGCGATCTTTAGACGCCTTTCTGTTGCCGCGCCAGTGGGCGGTGCGCCGCGGCCGCTCTTTGCCGATCAGTCGGATTTTGCCGATGCGGCGAGAACTTCGTTGATCTGGCCCAGCGCCTCGCCGATCTCTTTCAAGAGCGCATCGCGCCTCTGACCGGCAAGCTTGGCGCTTTCCTGATTCAGACCGAGCCTGTGCAGTTGGGTGGCGCTGCGCTGAGCCTCTTCCTGCATGATCTCAAGGCGGCTCGCGACAGCGTCCAACCCGGTTGAGAGTTTTTCAAGACGCGCCTCGATTTCGGCGAACGGATCATTTTCGCCTGACGACTTTGACTCAGTACTCACAATACAAGATTTCCGCCTCATCTCCTGTGCCTGCAACGCAAACACGCCAAACGCCAATCTGCGCGCAGACTGCAAAAACATATCCGTGCCGGACCAATGATGACGGAACCGATGCTCGAAAAAAAGCAGCGCATGACGCAAATTCAGAGAATACGCGACAGATAATTGGGTTTTATCGCGTTAAACGATAGCTGAGTTTTCCGCAGCAACCCCGGACTGTTCCGCCAGACATAAAAAAACCGGGCTTACGGTACCTACCGAAAGCCCGGTTTAATACTTCATTGTCCTTAAAGAACGCGTTCTTTCAGGTCTTTTGCAACGCGAAAAGCGACTTTCTTGGACGCCTTGATGCGAATTTTCTCTCCGGTCGCCGGGTTGCGGCCCCAGCGAGCTGCGCGGTGGCGAACCTGGAGAATGCCGAGACCGGAAATGCGAAGGCGCTTTCCTTTCTTCAGGTAGCCGCCCATGCGATCGACATAATCGTTGAGCAATTCTTCAACCTGCTTCTTCGGAAGCTCATGATCTTCAGCAAGCTCCGCTGCAAGGTGCTTATAGGTCAGCGTGTCGGGCAGCGCTTTCTTTGTTGTCTTCTTCTTTGCTGCAGTTTTCTTTGCAGGCGCTTTTTTCGTGGTTGTCTTGCGCTTGGCCGGCGCCTTACGCGTTGTCTTCTTAGCAGCCGTTTTGCGTGCAGGCGCTTTCTTTTTTGTAGTCTTCCGTTTCACAGCCATTGATTATTCCTTTGCGAATCAGTGAAGGCGGGCATGCAGTGAAATCACGAGATTCGCTGCAATACAAGGCTTTTTGCGATTCACGATGAAACGCAACTGGCGACTTGCAATAAAGTTTATGTGTTATTCGGCAGCAACGCCGGCCATGGAAACGCCGCCGCGGTCGGCGCGATAGGTGTTGATGCGTTCTTCGATTTCGCCGCGGAAATGACGGATCAGCCCCTGCACCGGCCACGCGGCCGCATCGCCGAGCGCGCAGATCGTGTGGCCTTCCACCTGTCCGGCGACATCGAGAAGCTTATCAATTTCTTCCGTAGTCGAATTGCCTTCCGCCATCCGCTCAAGCACGCGCCACATCCAGCCTGTGCCCTCACGGCACGGCGTGCACTGACCGCAGGATTCATGTTTGTAAAAATATGAAATGCGGCTGATCGCTTTGACGATGTCGGTTGACTTGTCCATGACAATCACCGCCGCTGTGCCCAGACCGGATTTCACGTCGCGCAGCGCGTCAAAGTCCATCAGGACGTCGTCACAAATCTCGCGCGGCAGGAGGGGTACGGACGACCCGCCCGGAATAACCGCTTTGAGGTTTTCCCAGCCGCCGGTGACGCCGCCGCAATGCTCATTAATCAACGTTTTCAGCGGGATCGACATCGCCTCTTCAACATTGCACGGACGGTTCACATGCCCTGAGACGCAGAAAACCTTGGTGCCGTGATTATTGTCGCGCCCGAATTTCGTAAACCACTGTGCGCCGCGGCGCAGGATCGTCGGCACGACGGCGATCGATTCAACATTGTTCACTGTTGTCGGGCAGCCATATAGGCCGGCGCCCGCCGGGAATGGCGGCTTCAGACGCGGCTGGCCTTTCTTGCCTTCAAGGCTTTCAAGCAGCGCAGTTTCCTCGCCGCAGATATAGGCGCCGGCGCCATGGGCGACGTAGAGATCGAAGTCCCAGCCCGACCCGGCAGCGTTTTTGCCGAGCAGCCCGGCCTCGTAGGCTTCGTCAATCGCGGCCTGCAAATTGTTCCGTTCATCAACATATTCGCCGCGAATATAGATATAACAGGCATGAGCTTTCATGGCGTAGGAGGCGATCAGGCAACCTTCGATAAAGAGATGCGGATCGTGGCGCATCATCTCCCGGTCCTTGCAGGTGCCAGGTTCGGATTCGTCCGCATTAACGACAAGATAATGCGGGCGCTCTCCCACTTCCTTCGGCATGAATGACCATTTGAGGCCCGTCGGGAAACCGGCGCCGCCGCGTCCGCGCAATCCGGAATCCTTGACCTGCTGGATAATCCAGTCATGGCCCATACGGATCAAATCCGCCGTGCCGTTCCAGGCGCCGCGCTTTTTCGCCTCTTCCAATCGCCAGTCATGGAGACCGTAGAGATTGGTGAAAATTCTGTCTTTGTCTTCAAGCATAGCGCGACCTTACTAGCGGTGATCGAATGAGAATAAAACTGCGACAATGCGCAAGCGTGCGGGTCCGTCTTTCAATCATGATTACCGTTTTTCATTGAAAAATACCGCCCGTGGTCACGAAACCACCGCACAAACAACGGGCCAAACAAAATAGTGGACGCGGCAATTCCGAAGACGAGATGAACGACGTTGGCGCTGTGCAAAAACCAGCCAACGACGGCAAACAAAAACACCGCCTCCCACAGCGCAAGCTGTATTAATGCCCGAACGGCGTCACGCTTTTTATCGCGATTGACGTCCATCACTCCGCCTCACACTCATGGAATGCCTGCGCCACCGCAAAACGCACAGCAATCGGCGCCTCGTCGCTGGCGGGATGGTCGATGCGGTTATTGGGCAAGTCAGCCTCTTTAGCGAAAGCGGCGATGCGCCCCTTGCCGGAAAATGTTGTGTCGGGCAATTGCACCGCCAGCGGATCGGCGTAGGCCTCGTCGGCGGTTATGATCTCCCACCCGGCATCGCGGAGACCTGCGACGAGGTCGTCGGCGAACATTGCGCCGACATCGTTTTCGTGGAGCAGCAGCACCTGCGCCGGCGCGCGGCCAAGCGTTTCCAGCGCCATTGCGTGATAATGCTCCGCCGCGTCGACAAACATGTCCACATAGACCTCGCCTAATGCCTCGCGGTTAACGCAATAACCGTCGCGCACGGCGCGCTGAACCAGCGCTTCCATATGCCAGTCATAGGTGTCGACGGTGACATAACCGCTGAGGAGATCGCGTTCGGCGAGCGCTTCGCGGAGCGCATCGCGTTTGCCCCGCTCCCGGCCTTCGTCAAGAAACGGAAAGCGAAACCAGGAACGGCGGTTTTCAAACCCTTCAAGCAAGGCTTCCGCCTTGTCGATATCGGCGATGTAATCAGCAACATCAGTGCGGTTCGCCCAAGGGTGGGTGTGGGAATGGTTCGCAATGACGTGACCGGCCGCCGCGTAGGCGGCGATGCGATCGCGATCGGCGTCCGTTTTCAGGTTTTGCGTCGTAACGAAAATTGCCGCCTGTTCCAAGTCAGCTCTTTCCAGCGCCGCAATGAACTCTGCCGTTCGTTCTTCGCCGGTGAAAAACGGGCCGTTACCCCGGGGCGCGTCGTCATAGGTGAGCGCAATGCGTTTGGAGTTGTCCTGAGCGCAAGCCGATGCCCCGAACAGAGCAGCGCATATTGTCAGGGCGCCAAGAAAAAACGTTTTATGAAATCGAGCGGTTTTCACGCGGGCGCCGCATCCGCAGGCTCAGAATTTGGAATTTTCTTGAGAGGCTTCGCCGCCGAGCCGTCATAAAGCGCAGGATCGTTTAGCGTTTTGCGCTCTTCAACAGGCTCCGATGAATGACGGTCAGCACGCTGCGGGCCCGGCTCGACTTTTTTGCCGGCGCGCAAATTTTCCAGCAAGTCTTTGAAGTTTTCCGTCGTCAGATCTTCGTAATAATGATCGCCGTCATTGGTCGAAATTTGCGCCATCGGCGCGTTGCAGCATGCGCCGAGGCACTCCACCTCAAGCCAGGTGAATTTTCCATCGTCCGAGACTTTCATCTCCGGACCGATCACGTCCTTGCAGACTTCGCGTAAGTCCTGTGCGCCGCGCAGCATGCACGGCGTGGTGCCGCAAAGCTGAACGTGAAATTCGCCCACCGGGGCGAGGTTGAACATTGTATAGAAGGTCGCAACCTCGTAAACGCGGATGTAAGGCATATCGAGCTGCTGCGCGATCGCTTCCATCATCGGGATCGAGACCCATCCGTCCTGCTTCTGTCCGCGCCACAAAAAAGGGATCACACAGGACGCCTGCCGACCGCTCGGATATTTCTTCATCTGCGCCTCACACCAGGTCTGGTTCTCCGGCGTCCATTGAAAGGACTTGGGCTGGTCTTTGGCGGGGCGGCGCTGGCCCATGGGCGGATCTCCTGAAACGAGAATGAATTTGGCCGCAAGACATAGCGGATTGGCCGCAAAACGAAAGGGCGTTCGCCCGGCGACACGGCGTCGCCGTTCTCTTCTTCCTGCGCGCCGACAGCCGGGCGGCAACCGCCAGCGCGCAACCTTGAATTTTCACAATGTCAAAGAGCCTGACAGCCGAACAGGACCGACGCCAGGCATCATAGGGCCGGATCGAAGGAGGCGGATAAGTATGCACCAAAAGCGGGATTCAGGCCGATTTTCGCGTTTGCGGTGATTTTTCAGCCATAGGATTCGCCGCATGCGGGCGACAGACCGGGCAGCAAAGCGGCTCTGAAAACAGCGCGGAGCGGAAAGCGGGCGGCTAGGTGATTTCCACTTCGTTCAGAGCGGCCGCATCTTCGAAACAGCCAAGGCAAATGATTTTAATATTTTCGGGGCCAAGCGCATCGAACTCGGCCTGGCTCAGATTATTGCAATCGTCGCAAATCGCGTCCCATATCCCGTCCTCGCTGCGGGACCACCAGAACCCCTTCGGCTCACCCTCTTTGACGGACTGGATGATGTGCGCGCAAACGAAGGTCTGCGGCTGGCGTCCGTGGGTGCCGCAGACAACGGAGGGGACAAGCGTGTCGTCAGTCATCATAACTCACCGAGATCGTCGCGCACTTATAGGGCCCTTGCGAAATTTCGAAAACGAGCTTTTGCGCCGTTTGGCTTGCGCATGTCAGACGAAAAGGCCGGTCAAGTTCAACATAGCGGGTGAAAGTCGCCTCGCCGGCGGACGGATATGATGAGCGGCCCAGCAAGCGGGCGCCCTGTTGAACCGCATCGCAGAGATGGCCTGAATTGACATGATCGCCGGAGCCGCCGTGATAGGGGTGCGCCGGACGAAACCCGTTCTCAAGCGTCACGAGCGCATCGACATATGGCCCGGCTTCATCTTCAGCGATTGGATCTTCAACAACTGGCGAAACATAGACTTCCACATGTGTTTCAACGCCGACATCACCGGGCGCAGCGAATTCAAAACGATCAGCGGGCGCCAGCGCGGCAATCTCCGCTTTCGCCTTTGCGCGCCAGCTTTCAAAGTCGCGATTGCGGAAGACGACGCCGGCGCCGGCGACATCATAGACGGGCGCGCCGTCCCCATCCTGGAAAGCGCATTGATAGCTGATGCCGTCAGCCTCCTGCGTTGCTCGCCCGCCCACCGGATGCTTTGCGCCCTCGCCGCGATTGTGAACCCGCCAGCTGAAGCTTGTCAGCGCCGACCATTGTTCGCCGCTAAGCGATTGCGCAAACAAAGACACGCCCGTGAGTGAAAAATAATTCGTCGACTGAATGGCGATGTTATGCGCCGGATGCAGCCTTAGCCACGGCCAGCGTTCCGCATCGTCACTGCATTGAAACGCAATGGCCCCGTCGCTTTCGCGTGCAAAGCCGAAACAAAAGTCGCCGCGTTCCTGTTTAGTCATGTCTTTATTTACGAGACCTCATCCTGAGGTGCAATTCCGAAGGAATTGCCTCGAAGGATGTGAAACGAGCACAGCGCTTGCGGCCATCCTTCGAGGCAAACGCTACGCGTTTGCACCTCAGGATGAGGCCTGGAGTTTTTGTTGAACGCTTGGCCGTTTTGACAAGCTTGGCAACGCTTCCCAGTCGCCGTTGATCACAGCTTCTTTTTTCTTTCGGCTCCAACCTTTGAGTTGGCGTTCAAAAGCTACAGCTTCTTTGATGGTTGGGAAGCAACCTGACCAGACGCATTCCACCGGACGTCGCGTGAACGTGTAAGCGTCCGGATAAACTCCTTCATTGTGTGCGTTAACACGGTCTTCAACAACGCTCCCGCGGTGTGAGCCAACATAATAGGAATCATCAGAGCAACGAAGAATATAGACGAAAGCTTGTCGTTCCATTTCGTCACCTCCAGCCCTCATCCTGAGGCGCTTTTGCAAAGCAAAAGCCTCGAAGGATGGACGCAATCACCGAGCCCGCCGCCATCCTTCGAGGCTCGGCCTATCGGCCTCGCACCTCAGGATGAGGATATCGCATGTCACCGATCAATTTCCCCAAACACGATATCCAGGCTCCCCAAAATCGCTGATACATCCGCCAAAAGGTGCCCGCGGTTCATCCAGTCCATAGCCTGAAGATGCGGATAGCCGGGCGCGCGGATCTTGCAGCGATAGGGCCGGTTCGAGCCGTCCGCAACAAGATAAACGCCGAACTCGCCCTTCGGCGCCTCGACCGCGGCATAGACTTCGCCGGCGGGGACATGGAAGCCTTCCGTATAGAGTTTAAAATGATGGATGAGCGCTTCCATTGAGCCCTTCATCTTGTCCCGCTTCGGCGGCGCGACCTTACCGTCCGTTGTCATCACAGGACCCGGCGTCTCACGCAGTTTCGCGATCGCCTGCTTCATGATTTTGACCGACTCGCGCATTTCCAGAACGCGGCACAGATAGCGGTCATAGCAATCGCCGTTCTTACCGACCGGAATTTTGAAGTCATATTCCGCATAGGATTCATAAGGCTGTGCGCGGCGCAAATCCCACGCCATGCCGGAACCGCGCACCATCACGCCGGAGAACCCCCAGGCGAGCGCCTCTTCCTGACTGACAACGCCAATATCTACGTTGCGCTGCTTGAAAATACGATTATCCGTAATCAGCGTTTCGATATCGTCAAGTTTCTCAGGGAACTGATCGCACCAGCCGTCGAGATCGTCGATCAGCGCAGGCGGCAAATCCTGATGGACCCCGCCGACCCGGAAATACGCCGCATGCATGCGCGATCCGCAAGCGCGTTCGTAAAACACCATCAGCTTTTCGCGCTCTTCAAATCCCCAGAGCGGCGGCGTCAGCGCGCCTACGTCCAGCGCCTGCGTCGTGATATTGAGAAGGTGCGAGAGAATACGGCCGATTTCGGAATAAAGTACGCGGATGTGTTGCGCGCGTTTGGGAACTTCCAGCCCTAGCAATTTTTCCGCCGCAAGACAGAAAGCATGCTCCTGGTTCATCGGCGCCACATAGTCGAGCCGGTCGAAATACGGGATCGCCTGGAGATAGGTCTTGTGTTCAATCAGCTTTTCGGTGCCGCGATGAAGCAGTCCGATATGCGGATCGACGCGCTCTACAACCTCGCCGTCAAGCTCCAGCACCAGTCGCAAAACGCCATGAGCCGCCGGGTGCTGGGGGCCGAAATTGATCGTAAACGGACGTTCCGACGTGGCGTCAGAGGTTGAATCTTCGACTTCGATGACTTTCGTGCCGTCAGCCATAATTGCGCTCCGCGCAGTGTTCGTAGAACTTAGTTTGTAGTGCGTAGATTATAGAGACTTTCATTTTACTGTTCTTTGCTGCACCGAAGAAATCAGGCCGCGCAACATGCGCCCGATTTCGTCCGCTCTTTCCAACGTCAAAGAGGTCGTGTCCGGCGTCATGAAGCCAAGCCGGCCTGCAAGAATGGCATGCGTTTCCAACTCCTTTAATGAGCCTTGCGACATCCGGAGAAACTGCACGAACGCCCCGTCACTGTCCCGCCCGTAGCCTTCAGCAATATTCGCAGGAACCGATACAGCGCTACGCCGCATCTGCGATGTCAGCCCGTAGGTTTCTTCCTTGGGAAAGGATCGTGTGCCCTCATAAACGACTTCGGCAAGATCCATTGCCTTTTGCCAGACCTTCAAGTCGCGATATGAAACGCTGTTTTGCACTAACGGCTTATCCTCATTTTCCCAAAGCACTGCGAACAACGCACTACTCACTCTTCTCTTCCGCCTTCTCATCGCCGGGCAGGATATATTCCGCGCCTTCCCATGGGCTCATATAATCGAAGCTGCGGTACTCCTGGACGAGATTGACCGGCTCGTAAACGACGCGCTTTTGTTCATCGTCATAGCGCACTTCCACATGGCCGGTGAGCGGGAAATCCTTTCGCAGTGGATACCCTTCGAAATTATAGTCCGTCAGGATACGGCGCAAATCCGGGTGACCGGAAAACACAATTCCGTACATGTCAAACGTTTCGCGCTCGAACCAGTCGGCAGCCGGGTAGACGTCCGTAATTGACGGAATGGTTTCTTCCTCACCAACCTGCGCCTTGACGCGGATGCGCGCATTGTTGTGCAGTGACAGGAGATGATAGACGACATCGAAGCGTTTTGCCCGGCCCGGATAATCAACCCCGCAAAGATCGATCAGCACCGCGAATTTGCACAGCGGATCGTCGCGCAGGAACTTCAGGATCGGCCCGATCCGGTCAGCGCGGGCGTCAACGGTGAGTTCGCTGAATTCAACGCGCCAACTTTTGACGTCGGCGTCGATTTGCGCAGCGATATGTTCGCCAAGGTCTTTAAGTTCTTCAGTCATTTCGTTGACCCTTGTTTCTCACCGGGCTTTTTTAACCACTTAATCAAGTAAACCGAGCCATTCACCGCCCAAAACCAAGACGCGAGAAACACCCAGAAATTGCCGCCCCAATACAACTCGTTTATTACGACGACTACGAAGGAGGGAATGCAGAAAAGAAAAACCGATAGCCAGATTTTCACCTCACAATCGAGCCTTCACGCCGTATTTTCTTCTGCAATTGCAGGATCCCGTATACCAACGCTTCTGCAGTCGGCGGGCAGCCAGGCACATAGATATCGACCGGCACGACACGATCGCAGCCGCGCACCACTGCATAAGAATAATGGTAGTAGCCGCCGCCATTGGCGCAGCTTCCCATGGAGATCACATATCGCGGGTTCGGCATCTGGTCGTAGACCTTGCGCAGCGCCGGGGCCATTTTGTTGGTGAGCGTGCCGGCGACAATCATCACGTCCGACTGGCGCGGGGAGGCGCGCGGCGCAAATCCAAACCGCTCGACATCATAGCGGGGCATTGACGCCTGCATCATCTCCACCGCGCAGCAAGCAAGGCCGAAGGTCATCCACATGAGGGAGCCGGTGCGGGCCCAATTAATCAAGGCATCGGCGGGCGCGGTGAAAAAGCCGCGGTCTGCGAGCTGATCGGAAAGCTCACCGAAAAACGGGTCCTTCGCCTGCGGATCATATCCCTCAGCCCCGACGCGCGCTGCGGTTCCGTAGCTTAGCTTCGAGGTGTCTATCGCCATTCGAGGGCCCCTTTCTTCCATTCGTAAAGAAAGCCGATCGCAAACACGGCAAGGAACACAAACATCGACCAGAAAGCGAAAATCTGGAAACCGCGATCAGCGCCCAGTTCCGGATTGAACAGCGTCACCGCCCAGGGAAAGAGAAACGCCACATCGAGATCGACAATGATGAAGAGGATCGCAACGATGTAAAATTGCACGTCAAATTTCATTCGCGAATCATCGAAGGCGTTGAACCCGCACTCATAAGTCGAGACCTTCTCAGGATCGGCATCCGCCGGCGCAATCACCGAAGGAATAAGAAGGAAAGCGACAGCGAAGAAAATCGCAATGCCGAGAAAGACAAGGATCGGGAGCCAGTCGAGTAGAAAATCAGCACTCGCCAACAGGAAATCTCCTTAAACAAGACGCGAAAACAGAGGTTTGACAGCAATCCGCCAAATCAGCGGGACCCTAGAAAGGCGCAGCGCCAAAAGCAACGCGTTTCCGCGTCGCGGGCTCCGAAATCGGGCCGGCGCCGCTCCCTTTTACCAGATTGAGACGCGATCTTCGGGCGTGAGATAAAGATCATCCCCCGGCGCCACTTCGAAAGCTTCATACCAGGCGTCCATGTTGCGAACGACGCCGTTCACGCGGTACCGCGCTGGCGCATGCGGGTCTGATTTCAACTGCGCCAGAAGCGCCTGTTCGCGGATTTTTGACCGCCAGACCTGCGCCCAAGCGAGGAAAAACCGTTGATCGCCGGTCAGCCCGTCAAGCACCGGAGCCTCCTCCCCTTTCAGGGAAAGCTTGTAAGCGTAATACGCCATGGAAAGCCCGCCGAGATCGCCGATGTTCTCGCCCAGCGTAAAGCGTCCGTCGACGAAATTGTCAGGGACAGGCTGGTAGGCGTCATATTGGTCGGCAAGTTTGTTGGCGCGCTCCTCAAAGCGTGCGCGATCCTCGTCTGTCCACCAGTTTCGCTGCACGCCGTTCGCATCCGATTTCGAGCCCTGATCATCAAAACCATGCCCCATCTCATGGCCGATCACCGCGCCGATAGCGCCGTAATTGACGGCGGGATCAGCGTTTGGATCAAAAAAGGGCGGCTGCAGAATGCCCGCCGGGAACGTGATCTGGTTGAACTGGGAGTTATAGGACGCGTTCACCGTTTGCGGCGTGTTGCGACGCCATTCGATCTTGTCAGTCGGCTGATCCAGCCGGTCGCGGCTGCGGTTGAAGTAAAACTCACGGACGCGTCGAACATTGCCGATCAGGTCCCCCTCTTCCAGATCAAGCGCGGAATAGTCTTTCCATTTATCGGGATAGCCAATGCGCGGATCGAATGTGGACAGTTTCGCGTAGGCTTCTTCTTTCGTCGCCTCGCCCATCCAGTCGAGATTTTCAATCCGCGCACGAAGCGCATCACGCAGATTTTCAACAAGGTCGTCCATCTGCGCTTTGGCTTCCGGCGGAAAATATTTGTCGACATAAATCCGGCCCATCGCTTCGCCGAGCGTATTGCCGCGGCCCGCAACCTGCTGCACGCCGCGCTTCCAGCGAGGCTGCTGCTCAGGCTGGCCGCGAAGGGTCTTGCCGTAGAACTCAAACGCTTCTTCATCAAAGGCCCGCGGCAGGAAGGCTGCATGGTTCGCGAGCAGATGATACGAAAGATATGCGCGCCATGTCTCAATCGGCGTTTCCCTGATAACGCCGGCTATGGGCGCAAGACTGCTTGGTTGAGAAACATTCAGGTCCTCAATGTCGCCGTAGCCGGATTCCTCAATATAACGAGGCCAGTCAAAATTTGAGAACTCTTCCGCAAGCGCACCGACCGTATAGGGATTATATGTCTTGTCGCGGTCGCGCCGATCGGCACGCGGCCAGTGATGTTCGGCGATACGCGTTTCAAGCGCTAGAATGGCGGATGCTTTTTCTGCGGCGCCGTCAATCTCAGCAAGCGACAGCATATCGGCAATATGGGCCTCATAAGCGACGCGAATATTCGTAAAACGATCGCTGTCGACGAGATAATAATCGCGGTCCGGCAGTCCAAGCCCGCCGACGCCAAGCCCTACGAGATAGCGGTCCGGATTTTTCCGGTCGACGCCGACGCCAAGACCGAAAGGACTGCGCGATCCGGAAAAACGCGTTCTGGCGAGCGCGGTCAAAAGGTCCTCACGCGTCTCAATCGCCGCAATGGCAGCTAATTCTTCAGCAAGCGGATCAAGGCCGGCCGCCTCGATCGCCTCTGTGTCCATATAGCTGTTGTAGTAATCGGCGATTTTTTGTTCGAGCGATCCGTCTGCGTGATCGCCGTCCGCAATCTCTTCGATCAACGCCCGGATGCGCTCATCGACCCGGTCGATAAGCACGTTGAATGCGCCGTATCGGCTTTTGTCAGACGGTATCTCCGTTTCCCTGATCCAGGCGCCGCCCGCGTATTGGAAAAAATCATCGCCCGGATCAACGCTTGTGTCGCGCGCGGCGAGATCAAAGCCCCAATCACCCAGCTCAGCCTTTGCCGCCGGCTGCGCAGTTTCAGATGCGTCGGGCCCGGCCGTCGTCTCGGCCGACGGCTCCTGCGAACAGGCCGCCGCCAAGCCGGCGATTACCATGAGTGACAATGATTTATGCATGACGCGCTCCGATATTGTTTATTGGCGACCGTTTAGCGCGCACGGTTCAGGCGCGAAAGCCCTGACAGAGCGGTTCAGCTCACTATTCAGTTGGGTCGACGCGCTCTTCGACTTCGCTTTCACCGACCCCCTCTTTACTGAGGCCGAGAATGTGGTCCCAGTCGTCCATCTCCCAGAGCGGCGCATCAAGCAGGCTTTCACGCAACGGCGCCGGCAATGCGTCGCTCGATATCCGGGACTGTTCGCGCCGATCCATCGCGAAAGCGGCGAGATCGGCGATCTCTTCGGCGGTCAGATCAATGGAATATCCGAGTTCAGCCCGCTGCAAGGCGATCATCGCCGGCGCGCCGCGCCACATGCGCGCTGCGAACTCAAGCGGGTCGCCCGCTGAATTTGCGACATGGGCGTCAAGCGGCGTTGCCGCGCTTCCTCCGACCTCGTTCACCGCATGGCAAACGACGCAGCCCTTCTCGATAAACAAAACCCGTCCCGTTGACGCGTCGGCAAGACGGGCCCGTTTGAGCGCAACCCGTTCGGCTGCATTCTTTGGCGCATCCTGATGGGCTTTGTGCCCATGATCGCCGCCTTCGCGGCTGCAGCTCGCAGCTGCAAGACACGAACAAACGGCCGCCGCCCAAAGGACTGTCGCGGAAGAGCGAAATTTTTTGTTGTTTTCCCCGGTCACGGCAAAGCACTGTAAAGGATTAACGGTGAAAATCAGATTTCGATTTGGTTATCTGATTCTTAACCGGCGCCGGAAGGGCCCGAAAATGACTGCGCCGTTCTCTCAACAGCTCGAAAAAAGCGCTCTCGCCGCCGTTCACGATCAGCGGCTGCGGTTGGGCCTTGCTGCAACAGCCATTCTAACCGTCTGGTTTGCAATGCATTTTCCGCGGCTCTTTTTGCCGGACGTCAGCGGGCAGGATTATGCGGCGTTCTTTGCGGCCGCCCGCGCGGCAGCGACGGGTCTTAACGGCAATCTTTACGATCCAGTTGTTTTTCAGGACGCTGTTGGCGCCGAAACCACACTTTTGTGGCTCTATCCGCCGCCCATGCTATTTTTTCTGGCGCCTTTCGGCCTCCTGACGCCGGGCGTCATGAAGCTCGCTTTCGCGTTTGCAGGCGCCGGCCTTGTTTACGGATTATTTCGCCGGACAGGCGGCGGCGCGCTTTTTGGCGTTCTTGGCGTTCTGAGCCCGGCCAGTTTCGCCGCTCTCTATGTCGGTCAGATCAGCGCGTTTTTCGCGTGCCTGCTGGCTGGCGGATTGGCGAGCGCGACCAAAAAACCGGTTCTTGCCGGCGTCTGCTTCGGCATTTTGACCCTGAAGCCAACCTACGGGCTGATGGTGATCCCGTTCCTGATTGCAACGCGCGCCTGGAAAGCAATTGCGGCGGCAATAGCGACCAGCGTTCTTATGATTGTCCTCTCAGCAATTGTATTCGGTTTCGAGATGTGGCGCGATTTTTTCGCGTCGCTCTTTGAAGGCGTTCACGCCGCTTACTACCAGTCCGGCGGACACCCCGGTCGGATCACGCTTTCTGATGCGATCAAAGCGGCCGGTTTGCCCTCGCCGCCGGCGCTTGTCCTTTACGGACCTTTGCTCGCGATCGCGACGGCTGGCTTATTCGCGATTGCAAAGCACGCGCCGCGCCCATTGCTGATCGCTTATGCGCTTGTCGCGAGCGCAGTCGTCAGCCCGTACTTCTTTGTTTATGATTATATCATCGTCAATGTGGCGGTTATCATTGCCGCTGTTTACGTCAAAGACATGAACATGCGTGCGTCATGGTTGCTTCTGGCGGTCTGGTTTGCGCCGATCCTGCCTTTTATCGGCGGATCGACGGCGACGCCCGCTATCGCCTGGCCGATTGCGGCTGCAAGTCTTGCAACGCTCTTCACCCTTGCGCGCGGACCGGCGCCAAAATTCTCCCTCGCCTAACCGACGCTCGACGGATCTTCGTTACCGCGTGTAAGAAGGTTCAAGATCCATCGAGCCTCAGGGAAAATCATGTCAGACACGACCGCATCGACCACTGCAAACAAAGAAGCCCCGCCATGGGCGGCAGGCACGGAAAACCGCGACCACGAGCTTAATCCTGAACTTTCCGAAGCAGAAATCGATGTGGTTCGCGGTTATGGAGAAGAAAAGTCATTTGATGACGGCGCCATTCTTTGGAGCGTCGGCCAGCGTGACGCGTGCTATTACCTTGTGCTGGAGGGCGAACTTGAGATTGTGCGCCAGGACGCCCTTGGCGAAGAAGTAATTGTTACCCATGGGCGCGGTCACTACGGCGGAGAAATCGTCACCATGTCCGGACGCGGAGCGTTGGTCGCCGGCCGGGCGAAAGGAGCGCTGCGCGCCATTGTCGTCAAGCCTGGCCAGGTGCGCGATCTGCTCGCCCTAGAAGCGGAACTTGGCGAGAAAATTCTGCTAAGCTTTATTTTACGCCGTATGCGAATGATCACTCAGCATTTCGGCGATGTCTATCTCGTTGGCAGCGCAAATGAACCGAAAACAGCCAAGTTACGGGAATTCCTGTCGCGCAACGGCGTTCCGCATGACGTGATCGATCCTCACAGTGAGGACCATCGCAGCGCGCGTGAAAAACTTGAGATCGACGGAGCGACCCTGCCCTTAGTCATCTGCGGTCCGCAGCGGCTCCAAGCGCCGACCACAAAGGAAGTGGCGGACTGCCTTGGCATGTCAGCAGAGCTGGAGGACGGTGCGGAGTTTGAACTTGCCGTTGTCGGCGCCGGTCCCGCGGGTCTTGCCGCGGCCGTATACGCCGCCTCCGAGGGGTTATCCGTGGTCGCGCTTGAAAAATGCGCGGTGGGCGGACAAGCCGGTTCATCGTCGCGAATTGAAAACTATCTCGGTTTTCCGACCGGCATTTCAGGTCAGGCCCTCACTGGACGCGGGTTTCTGCAGGCGCAGAAATTCGGCGCCGAAGTCGCGATCGCGCGCGAAGCCGCATCTTTCGAGTGCGGTGACGCGTGGCACACGATTGGTCTTGAAAACGGACAGCGCATCCGGGCGCGCGCCGTCGTGATCGCAACCGGCGCGATCTATCGCCAACCGAATATGGAAGGACTTGACCGCTTCGAAGGCTCTAATGTCCATTATGGTGCAAGTCATATCCAGGCCATGTTATGCCGCAACAAAGACGTTGCGATTATCGGCGGCGGCAACTCCGCGGGCCAGGCCGCAATCTATCTTGCGAACCGCGCAAAACGGGTATCGATCCTGATCCGCGGCGAAAGTCTTGCGCATTCCATGTCGGACTATCTGATCCGCCGCATCGACCGGACGCAAAACATTGATGTTCTGAACCATACGGAAGCCAGAAGTCTCCATGGCGGAGATTGCGGCATGGAGCATATTTCCATATGGAACAATCAAACCGATAAGACTCGTAATCTTGATGCGGAGCATTTGTTTATTTTCATCGGCGCACGGCCGGCCAGCGATTTCCTGAGCAGTCAGATCGCGCTTGATGAGAAGGGCTTCATTAAAACCGGCGCCGATCTATGTGAAAACACGCTTGCAAAATTCGATTGGCCGCTCGATCGCAAACCCTATCTTGGCGAGACAAGTTGCCCGCGCGTTTTCGCTGTCGGCGACATTCGCTCCGGCTCGGTGAAACGCGTCGCATCGGCGGTCGGCGAAGGTTCGGTCTGCGTGCAGCTCGTGCATAAAACGCTGGAAGAAATCGACGCATTGTAACTTTATGACGAAGGATTGGATGAGCGCGCCGGCAGTATCGCTAGCGAGACGATGCTTCACTTTCCGGATCGCGACTGCGCATCGCTTTAAAGCAGAGAGGAAAATTCCATGGCGACCGCACTGGCGCCCCCTTGCGATGAAAGCGTGGGCGCCCATGACAAATCCGGCGCCTGCGCCAACCAACGCGGCACGTTAATCGCCGCCATTCTCGGCTCCAGCCTCGCTTTTGTTGTTGGCTCCATCATCAATGTCGCTCTGCCGGCCATGCAGCTCGCTTTTGAAACGAATTCGGCAGGCGCCCAGTGGATCGTCAACGCCTATCTTCTGCCCGTCGGCGCTTTTGTCCTGATGGGTGGCGCGCTGGGCGACCATTATGGACGTAAGCGGATCTTTCTTGGCGGCCTCATTCTGTTCACGGTTGCAACGCTCATCTGTGCGGCGGCGCCCTCTTTGGAACTCCTGTTTGCGGCGCGCGCGCTTCAGGGCGTCGGCGCCGCTCTTCTTGCGCCAAACAGTCTTGCCATCATCGCAGACGGATTTTCTGGCGAAGCGCGCGGCAAGGCCGTCGGCGCCTGGGCGGCCGCCGGCGCGATCGCCGGCGCAGCAGCGCCGGTGATCGGCGGATGGCTGGTCGACGTCGCCAGTTGGCGATGGGCTTTTTTCATCGTTCTGCCGCCGGCAATCGGCGCGTTCTGGGTCGGGACCGTCGCCATCGAGGAAAGCCGGGAAGACAAAACAGAGCGCGCACCGTTGGACTGGCTTGGGGCGGCTGCGGTCACGTTTTCCCTGATCGCTCTCATATGGGCGCTCACGGCCTTTCCCCAAAAAGGCGTATTCGCTCCTTCTGTCATGGCGGCGTTCGCCGCAGGCCTTATGCTTGCTGCGCTTTTTCTGATCCTCGAATATCGCAAACGCAACCGCGCCATGATGCCTCTTTCGCTATTCGCAAATATGAGCTTTTCCGGCATTTCACTTTTGACATTTCTTCTTTATACGGCGCTTGGCGGATTAATTGTCCTCCTGCCATATATGCTGATCCAGTCATTCGGCTTCTCCGCGACCGCCGCCGGCGCTGCGATACTGCCTTTTCCGTTGATTATGGGACTGCTGTCGCGCAGGGCGGGCGGTTTGAGCGAAACGGTTGGCGTTAAACGCATGCTCACTTTCGGACCGCTCTGTGTCGCAGCAGGATTTATTCTTTTTGCACGCACGCCGTTCGACAGCTTCAGTTACTGGACGGATATTCTCCCGGCGCTGATGATCATGGCGACCGGCATGGCCGCCAGTGTCGCGCCGCTGACCGCCGCGGTCATGAACACGGTCGACGACGATCATGTCGGCGTCGCCTCCGGTGTGAACAACGCCATTTCACGAACGGCTGGACTGGTCGCAACAGCGCTTCTTGGCCTTGTGCTCATCAATGCGGCTTCCGGCCCACAGGAACTTGTCGCCGGTTTTCGAAACGCCGCTATCGTCGGCGCGATCCTCGCCGCTCTAAGCGGCGCCGTCGCTTTTTTCATGATCGGCGGAAACGAACTCGGCTCCGCCGGAAGCGCAACCTCAACCTAAAGCAGCGACTTCAAATCGAAAGCCGGATCGGCAAACTGTTCAGCCGTCGCCGGAATCTCGCCCGCAAGCAGTTTGCGGGCGACCATGTGATCTTTGGCGGCGTTGACAGAATCAACACCGATCAGCTTATCGGCATTCATATAGAAAACCGAAAACGAGTTTTCGCTCACATCGCCGCGCACGATCTCGCTTTCATAGCGACCGGCGCACACGCCGACCGTCTGTAATTTCACGTCATACTGATCGGACCAGAACCAGGGAACCTGACGATAGGGTTCAGGCGCGCCGCATATGGCGGCGGCGGCTGTTTTCGCCTGCTCAAGCGCATTATGAACCGACTCAAGGCGCAAGGCGTCCCCGAAATAAGCGCTGGGATGGCGCGTACAGTCGCCAATCGCATATATATTCGGGTCTTGCGTGCGCGCGAATTCATCGACAATGACGCCGTCGCCAATAGCCAGCCCCGACGCCCCGGCAAGCTCGTCATTCGGCGTTACGCCAATACCGATAACCGCCATATCGCAGGCCATCGTCCCGCCTCCAGTCAGACTGACCGATTGCACCGCGCCCTCGCCTTGAAACGCAGCCACACTTTCGTTGAGCCGCAGGTCAACGCCTTCGCTGCGATGCAGCTCTTCAAAGAAAGTCGATACGATTTTGCCGGCAACCCGTGACAAAACGCGTTCTGACAATTCAATCACAGTTGCTTGCAGACCGCGTCGCGCCGCTACCGCGGCAACCTCAAGCCCGATATAGCCAGCGCCGACAATGACAATGGCAGCGCCTTCATGAAATCGTTTCTGAAGCGCATCCACATCGGCAATCGAATGCACATATCCGACACCGGAAAGCTCTGCGCCAGGACATTTCAGCTTGCGTACGCGCGCGCCTGTCGCAAGCACAAGATACGCGTAATCAATAACTTGATCATCAGTGAGCGTTACATTCTGATGATCCCGGTCGATCGATATGGCGCGCTTGTCTTTGATAAGGCGAATATTGTTTTGCTCATAAAACGCCTCCGGCCTTAACAGCAGACGATCGCGATCAAGCGCGCCGGCGAGATACGCTTTCGACAATGGCGGACGCTGATACGGCGGAAAAGGCTCATCGCCGACGATGACAATATCGCCCTTCCATCCTTTTTGTCTCAGACTGACCGCGCACTGCCCGCCCGCATGGCCGGCGCCGATAATGAGAACGCGATCATTTGACGATGTGTTCATATTGAGCGTGTCAATTTGAGTGGGTCTGTCCTGCTTTGCGATGCTTTATCGCGTGACCGGCAGATGTGTCAGACTGTAATTTTTTGATTTTGCCAGACTATCGATAAATGGCGCGAGTGACGGGACTCGAACCCGCGACCTCCGGCGTGACAGGCCGGCGCTCTAACCAACTGAGCTACACCCGCTTGGGTCATGGCGACGCGCTTCGCCAAGGACGCGGGGTGTATGACACAGGCGCCCTAGCGTCAAGAAAAAAGGGCGCTTAACGCAAGACCGGAGCATTCCGCCGCAACAGGGATGGCGGAATGGCGCCCGCTTCGCCATTCTGCATCTCATAAGGATGAGATTTTGCCGGCCTCGCGGCTGCGCCCGATGAAGGAGATAACCTATGTTTTCTGTTCGCACCGCTCATTTGAAGAACCCGCGCGCAGCCCTTCGCAACGCTCTTCTTGCCGGCGCAGGCGCTTTTATTCTCGCGCTTGTCGCCTTCCTGCCGGGCAGCGCCAGCGCTCACAATTTCCACATCGGCGATCATGAGGAGCTTCTGCAAGACCTGATCGATATGGACGCAGAGGATATTGATGATCTTCAAAATGACCTGATGGAAGCGCGCGGCGATATCGCTGAAGCCATTGGCGACATAGAGGATGCAAAGGACGATTTACACGACGCGCCCGGCGGTCAACTCATCGCCAGGATGGCTTTCGGCGCAGCGCGAATTGCAGTTTCGAAAGTAAGCGGCATGGCCTTCCGTGAAGCGAGAGAGGAACTGGACAAAACCGCAGACGCGTTAAACGACCGTCGCGCGGAAATTGGCGAATTGGAATATGCGGAGACAACGGGCGCGCTTTTGATGATCCGGGCTGAGCTCGACGCTATCAAAGCGCAACTGGATGAACTGGCCGACGCCCTTGATGAAATTTAGGGTTAGGGAAAAGACTAAAAATTTATCGGTCCGGCAAAACCTCCAGTAAGGCATGCCGTTTCAGGATGTATGATCAACACACAATGCGGCGGAGCGCCGTAAGGGGATCATGCGATGATGACGGGGCATTTGCGCAAGCGAACCGGGCGGGAAGCGCAGGAAGAATTTGAGTCCCTGCAAAGACGCGCCACCGCGCGCTTGTTGCGTGTTGCGGCGCCCTATCGCCGACAAGCGCCGGCATCCAGCCTGCTCGATGAACTTGATGCGCGGTCGCGCAAGCGCATCGCGGTTGAGCACCCCGCCCTTGTCGTCTGTGAGGAACATGAAGATCGTCTTGCGCACATTGTCGATCTCTCTCCTGATGGGTTGCGACTGCGATTTCCAGCCCGCGCTCATCTTGTCGGCGCGCTTTTGATCGATTCACCTGCGTTTGCCGGTTTCATCGTTGCAAACGTAAAATGGCAAAGCGGCGCGGAAGCCGGGCTGGCCTTCGATCACGCATGGACGCAAAAGCTCGCAGCTTCAACTCAACTCGAGCCGACGTCATCTGTCAGGCAGAGAAAAATATCCGTAGAGGCCTAAAACGCCCAAAACGATAATCGCTAATATGAATGCAGAACCCAGCATGCTCGAATCTCCCCTCTGAGCGTTGCTTCGGCTTATCGCCTATGCGGTATATGTTAGAAGTAGGACGCCGGCGGGCGCTTTCAAGGCGTTCAGTCGAAGATTCTAACTTCACTTTAAGACATCGGGCATCGCCGCGCTTGCGCCATACTCTTAAAAGCCAGTTGAATGGCGCCTGATGATTTCTGACCCGATTTGCCCATTATGTGATCGCCCCATCCCGGCTCACGCCAGGCAGAGCGTTCATCACCTCACGCCAAAGCTAAAGGGCGGCAAGAACGGGCCCACGGTCCGGCTTCATGAAATCTGCCACCGGACAATTCACGCGACATTCACAGAAGCTGACCTCGCACGACAGTATAATTCAATCGATGCGCTGCGCGCGCACCCGGCCATTGAGAAATTTGCAAAATGGATCGCCAAAAAAGATCCGGCGTTTCACGCTCCGAACAGAGGCCCAAGGCGGGGTCGCTTCAGGCGATAGGCGAATTCTGATCAGACTTTGCGATGAGTAGAAAGATCTACACGATGAACTCTTTTGCAAGTCACTTGAGAATACTCGGCGCACAAACGATATTAGCTTTTAGTTGAGAAAAGGGGACTATCATGGTCAATCGTAAGGCGTTTTCATTATCCCGCGGCGCGGCTGCAATAACTATAGCTATGTGTGTTGTCACTCCTACTCTTGCCGCAGAGTCGTCGTGGAAAATGAGTGAAATGAAGAAGAATAACGGCGAGGCTTGGGGCGCTGCATTGATGTCAAAAACAAGCAACGGTCAGGATATTGGGTTCCGTTGCAGCGATGGGAAGTTGCTTTTTGCAGCAGCACTGGAGCCTGCAGATATTGAAGCTGCTTTTAACAAAGCCGGACCACAAACCGGCATTGAAGTAACATATACTGTTGCTGATGAAGAACCTTCCAGCGGCAAGTGGATCTATTTACGTCGGCACAAAGTAATCGCTTCATCCGATCAGAAGACAAGTAGGCGGCTCTACAATGCGGCAGTACGCGGAGAGAGCGTATTAATAGAAGCCAAACGACGCGGCGGCGGTGAATACAACATGCCGGCTCCGGATAAGAAAACGTTCGCCGACTTTATGGAAGCTTGCAATTTCAACACAAAACAAAGCTGAGACTTTCGACGCTAAGCAGTACAACACCGGTGCACTTGCCGGTGTTGTACCCTAACTACTTAACACAACATTCAAATACGCCGCCATGCGCACGCCGCCTGAACCAGTCATGTTTTGACCGTCCCGTTTTCGTCAAACGCATGCCCGCTGTACCAATAAAGATTGTCCGTATAAAGCATATCACAAGTTGCAGCGAGGCGACGCAAGTAAGAAAAACTTGCCGTATATGCCACGAAATTCCATTTCCGTTGCCAGGGCCTCTTGCAGCAGTTGCAAGCGAAGCTTAAGGGATCGCCGGTTGACGGTTCCCTTTCCTCAACTCCGGTTCGTGGGCATGCTGCAGCCGGAACCTAGAGCCGTTTGCTGAATCGCGTCATAAGTAATCGGCTCTATGATGAGAATTGACGCTGTTGTGCGATAATTTCACGAAACGCCATAGGAGTTATATCGTGGTTGAGAATCGCGACAGTCAGTCTGATCGGTCCTCAAATTATCTTGCGATTTTTGCCGGCGGGATCGGTTTTCTGACGGTTGGCCTGGGCGCTTTTGCAGCGCATATGCTCGATGGAACGTTCAGCGAAAGCGCCGCGGACTGGCGGAACACTGCGACCCTCTATGGGCTGAGCCACGCTGTCGCCGCTTTTTCATGCGCGCTGGGCCCTTCCCGTTTTCGACGCGCAGGATGGGCGTTTGCGCTTGGAGCATTTCTTTTCGGCGCATCTTTGCATGCGCTTGCTCTTGGCGCGCCGCGCATTGTTGGCGCCATTACGCCGCTGGGTGGACTTTCATTGCTGGCCGGCTGAGGACTTGCCATAGCCGCAGCGATCCGAAGGGTATGATTAGATAGTCACGGACGTTGAAAAGAGATCGCGCGGCATTTTCTCTGTGATCAACATGACCGGTCTGCCATGAAACGTCACCCGGTAAACACGGGCCAGAAATGACAATTGTTCCCGGTCTGGAAAAAACGGCGCGTAATTGGAACCGTCCTCAAAGAAATAACCGACAAGCTCGCGATAGATGGATAAGCGATAGTCGACAAAAAGCCTGCCGATGCCCGCAGGAGATGCTTCAAGGTCGCGCGCGAGAGCGGCGGGCAGCCGATCAACGTCAATAAAACTATGTGCAAAAACAAACGGGGTTCCGGTTTTGGCGCCGCGCAGCAGCACTTTGCGCTCCCACATGGACGCGCCCGCCTCAGCGTCAAGAATGGCGGCAGGTTTTTCGCCGGCTGGTCGAAGCTCGTAATCAAGGATGTCGACTTCAACGGGCTCGCGCATAAACGCTTCAAGCTGGAACGTGAATGTGCCGTCACAGGCGAGCATGATGCGCTCAATATCGCTCAGACCATCGGCTTCCATATGCGCGCCGAGGATGGGGGCAAGCGCGTCAGGAATTTGGCAGTCAGGAATGGCGGACTTTTCCCGCAACCGCGATGGGGCGATCAATTCTGATTTCACAGGCGCACATTAATCTCGCTCTAGCTCGACAGTAACTGTGCGCTTCCCGCATCATGAAAGCCATGGCCCGATCGTGCGACGAAAGAGCCTTTTAGCGAATTGGCGGCCGCTGCAGGGACTAAAACGCTAACGGCGGCGGCGCGGCGTCAGGAGGCCCGACAGGCCGATAAGCGCGTTTAAAGCAATAAAAGTAATTAGCGTAACAGATATAACAGTCATCATTCTCTCTCCGGATTGGAATCCGTAAAGTCGTCAGATGACAAAAATAGGGAAACAGGCGGGCGCAACAATGGCTGGGCCGCACACTTCGCCTCACAAAAAGGCGACTTCGCCGCAAACATCGATTGTGCCGCGAACGGCCTCCAACCGCGGGAAAAGGCCGTCAGAGCTTATTTTGTGCCTGGTTCGCTCGCCTTCAGGATCACGCGTCCAAGATCGCCGACCATCGCGAAGACGCCAAACATGATCCCTCGATGGACCTGGCGGGTTAATTGATACTCGCTCCACATGTAAAATCCTGCAGCGCCAATGATCACCAGGCGCGCAAGTATGGTGGCGGTAAAATTGATGGTCTTGGCGGCAAGGCGGCGTTTTCGCGCTTCCGGCGTTTCTTCTATTTGCCGCGGGCGTATGCGCGACGGGTCCGGCTCCAGGCTGGCGGGTTTGGGCTTTGGGGTTTCCGCTAAGCCGGCGACGGTCTGTGTCGATGACGAGCCTGCAATAGAAGCCAGCCGCCCGGCGCCCACCGCAACAGCCTCAGGTTTCCTGTTTCCAAATCCCATAGCGCCCTATCCCTGCCGATTGTCGGATTAGAGAAAAGCAAACCATCCTTGCCAATCGCTAAAGCGCCTTGGTGAATCTGAATTAATCATAAAAAACGGGCGGCCAAAGGCCGCCCGTTTCAAGTCCCCTCTAGCGCGCCCCGCGTTAGAAATCCTTACGGATGGATACGCCATACGTGCGTTGCGTATTGACGTAACCGGAGAAGCTGCCCGATTGAGCAACAGTAGGAAATCCGCTCAGGAGATAATCGTCGTCCAGAAGGTTGCGGCCCCATAGGTTGATGCCGAAACCGTTCTCCAGTGCATAGGAAATATTTGCATTGATCAGGCTGACTTCGCGTTCGGCAATTGAGCGCGGCACGTTGTCTACAACCTGCGTCGGGCTCTCATAGAGATACTCGATACGCGCCGAACCAACTGCGCCATTGGCGAAATCATGCGTGTATGTGGCGGATGTGGAAAGACTGACCGGATGAATGCCGGCCGGGCGTTCGCCGGAAGCGTCGAAGAATTCTGCGCCGGCTGCGCATTCCGGTGGAATAATTTCCGCACCCAGTCCAAGCGTAATACAGGGCGCAACCGGGAATGACTCAAATTCCGGATCGAGATAGGTGATGCCGAAGGTCAGGTAGAGCGGATCAATCGGGCTATAAGCCGCATCGACCTCAAAACCCTGAACGCCCTGAACATCAGCATTGGCGATGATGAAGCCGGTGCCGGTGAAGATATTCGACTGGAAGTTCGATACTTCCTGATCGAACAGGGCAATGTTGATGAAGCCGCCGTCAAAAGCCGTTTTAAAGCCGACTTCGAATGCGCGCACTTCTTCCGGCGATGCGAAACGACCGAACACAGTGCCGTCCGGCAGAAGCTGCGGCGGCGTTGAGTCTGATGTCAGGCTGACGGCGGAGGCTTTAAAGCCGGTGCCGTAGTTGAAGTAGACATTCAGCCAATCCGTCACGTCATATGCAATACGCGCAGTGTAGCTGAGATCCGTATCACGGCTGAAACCGTCGTCGCTCAGCGTGTTGCCCGCTTCACGCGGCGCGCCGGGCTGCGGGAAGTTGACCTGCGGGTTGAAGAATTGAACAGCCGAGAGCGGCAGCAGCGGGTTGAGCGCCGCGTTCGCGGGGTCCGTAGCAAAGGCCAATGCGCCGGCCTGAGCGGCTGCAAATGTCATTGGGTCTGTTGCCGCCAGAGTGCCGGCCGCAGTGAAGAAAGCGGTCGGATCGGCAGGGTTGAAAGGCGTGCCGATCGCCGTGCCCAACGCTGTCGCCGCCAGGAAGGATTGTCCGGCGGCCGTCAGGTCCAGATTTGATGCGGCATCGGTCAAGGTGCTGAGGCCCGACGCGATCTTGCGGTCATTGATATAGGAAATACCGCCGGTGATGGTCAGCCGGTCTGTGATTTCCCAATCAAACTGGCCGAAAAGCGAAAATGACCGGTTGTCGAGTTCATACTCGCCAAAAACACCCTGCCCTGGCTGGAATGCGCCGAAGAAAGGAATTGGCGCAATGGGGCCGAGCGTCGGGAAAAGCGCCGTCGCCGGGTCCGTGGTCAACGCGAATGCGAGCTGAGAGCTGCCTTCAATGCCGGTTAAAACGTCAGATCCGGCAGCCGCGAGCAATCCGTCGATGAACGGACGAATTTCCGATCCGAAGACAACATCACGGTCAAACGAGACATCGTCATCGAAATAGAAACCGCCGGCCAACCAGTTGAAAATGCCGATGCCGGTTTCAGTTTCGCCGGCGATACGCAATTCCTGAGTGAAGGTTCGGGTGTCGAGATCCAGCGGGTTCGTCGCCAGATCCAGACCTGAGAAGTCAACATCCGTGACATTTTCGTCGATCTGCTGACGGTAGCTTGTGATCGATGTCAGCTGAACCGGACCCAGATCCCAATCACCGTGAAGCGAGCCGCCGCGGCCGATAAGGAGGTTTGAAGGCTCCTGGTCGAGAGCGACTTCACGCGCGTCCAGATCCTGGACAGGCGTGATCACGGCGCCGAGACCAAACGGCGCCGGCGCGCCGATCAACTGGGTCGCTGGGCCGTTAACAAGTTGCACGGCGCCGCAGCAGACTTCGTCAATGCGGTTGTATTCGCCGATCAAACGCCATGACATTGTATCTGTCGGCTCCCAGAGGAGCTGACCGCGAACCGACCAGCGATCGCGTTCATTGATATTGTCCTGACCGGTGACGAGATTGGTGTATTGGCCGTCGCGATTGTTCAGACTTCCTGAAATCCGAAAGGCAACCGTGTCGGAAATCGGGCCCGTGATCGTTCCCTTCGCCAGCACCTGATTGAGATTGCCGTAGGAAACTTCAACCGACCCGCCAACCTCATATTCGGGTTTGCGGGTGGAGATAGAGATCGCGCCGACCGACACGTTCTTGCCGAACAAAGTCGATTGCGGGCCGCGGAGAACTTCGACACGCTCAAGCGTCGGCAAATCGAGGATCGATGATGCGGAACGCGAGCGGAACACGCCGTCGATGAAAACGCCGACGGCGCTTTCAATGCCCGGGTTATTGGCGCCGTTGCCGAAGCCGCGGATGACAAAGTTGGTCTGCGATGAATTCTGAAGCTGCGTCACGCGCAGGGAGGGCACAGAAGCCTGAAGGTCGATCAGGTCGTTAATCTGCGCGCGCTCAATCGTCTCGGCGTCGACAACGCTAACGGCGACAGGCACTTCCTGCAGCGTTTGCGGGCGCTTGGTGGCGGTAACAATAATCTGGTCTTCAGGCGCTTGAGCAGCCGCAGCGCTGACGCTGAGCGCGACAACAGCGGCGCCCGCCAGAAGAGAATTTACAAATACTTTGGAGGATTTCGGAGAATTCATTGATGGCCCCTGTCATGCCCCTCCCGGGAGGCGTGTTTTGTTGTTGCGCTCGCTATGCGCTGGGAATGCTACTTTTAACGAACCAAAAGACATGGTCCAGCATGGAACACTGCAACACTATAACAACGACGCTGAGCGTTACTGGATTGCAACATGCACTCTTCGCAACCGCAGCATCGGCATATTAGTCTGAACAAACACGGTAAATGACGCCTTAACGTCAGTGCGTAATTTTCAACTTGAATGTTGAGAGACGATCTGACAGCGCTGCGCCAGACAACGCTCAGACAAAATCAGGCGGCGCTTTGCGCAGCGCCGTCACGCTTTCGCACCCGCTCAGCCGGAAGCACGATGAGCGCGCGCGCGCCCTCGCCAATATCGGAGTTCAATCGGAACTGCGCCTGATGCGCTGCGGCGATGGCTTTCGTCATGGGCAAGCCAAGCCCGAGCCCTTCCTTGGAGCGACGCAGCGACATATCCGACTGTTCAAAAGGTGCGCTGATTTCATCAAGGATCGCCGGATTGATGCCCGGTCCATCGTCCTTAATGAGAATTGCAAGCTCGCCGTTCTTTGTCAGCGCTGAGCCAATGGTGATTTTAACTCCGCGCGGACAGAATTTGATCGCGTTGTCGATAAGCTTCGACAACGCTCGCGACATCAACGCCCGATCGCAACAAATCTCAAGGTCAGGGTCCTGAAGCTTGATTGCGTATTTTGCATCCGAAGCGCCGCTGGCGTGGGTGACCAACTGGCGCGCCGCATCAACAAGCTCCGCAATCGTTGTGTCGGTTTCCGTAATCGAAATCGGCCCAGAGCGCGCATCGGATGCGAGCAGCATGTCAGAAACGGTGTTGAGCAATCGCCGCCCGCCATCGACGATATACTCAGCATACTCTTTATGCTGCATATCGCCGCGCGCTCCGAATTGTTCACCAAGGAGCTGGCCGAAACCGATGATCGCGTTGAGCGGCGTTCTTAATTCATGGCTCATCACCGACATCAGCGCATCTTTAAATTTCGCGCCCGCCTCGGCCTGATCGCGCGCAATGCGGAGGTTCTTCTGGTCAAAGCTGGCGCGCAGGATGAACTTCACCGCCTGCGTAAAGAGCGTCCAGTTGATTGGTTTTGCCAGGAACGACGTTGCGCCTTCTGCAAAAACGCGGTCCACAGCTTCCGCATGGTCGCTGGCGGTAATCACAATAATAGGCGTCTCGGCGATCGTCCGATCAGAGCGAATATTCCGTGTCAGATCAAAACCGTCCATAACCGGCATTTCGATATCGGAGATGACAAGGTCGGCGCCGGCAGTGCGCAGTTTTTCCAGCGCCTCGGCGCCGTTCTCCGCAGTTTCGACCTGATACCCGGCTGCGCATAATTTCTCACCGGCCAGCTCACGCATGATCGGATCGTCGTCCACCAATAAAATTTTGGCGTCGGCTGGCATTAACACATCCTGGTTCAATCGATCTGAGCTCATACAATCGAGCAAATAATACGCATAAAATTGTTAAAAAGTTTCATCTACGCATTTAGCGCAATCAAATCTCAAACAATTCCCGGCAAAATCCAAATCTTAACCTGTATTAATCATCTAAAATACAGATAGCGGCATTGAGTAAACGAAAAACATCTCTTCGCACCCGCCTGACCGGCCTTGTCGTCGTGACCATATTCGGCGTCGTCACGATCGTCACCGTCTCATCGGTCTGGCGCGAGGTCACCCAGTATCAGGACGGCAAACTTGCCGAGCTTGACGCGACGGCGAATGTTTTCGCCTCTGCAATCGCCAATCATGTGGCCGCAGGCGATGAACGCGAAACGTTGAATGCGTTGCGCGGCATATCGAGAATTCCTTCGACGGAATATGTTCGCGTCACCGGCGTTGACGGCGCGCTGCTCGCGCAACTGGGCAGCGACGTTTCTGTTCGCGAGGCTGAGAGGAATGAGGGGGTTTTTAAAAAATTTCCTTCCTTTTCCAATCGCGGCCGCATCGTGCGCGCGCCGGTTGTCAGCGGCGGCGTTCAGGTCGGCGAGCTGACGATTCACGCCGACGCCGGAGCCTTGCACAACCGGATCGGCGTTCTTGTCTATGACGCACTGGTCGCCGCCATTTTCGCTGCAGGCATCGGGCTTCTGATCGCATTGAAGATGCAACGCTCTATCACTGATCCTATTCTTAGCCTCGCCACCGTCATGGGACGCGTTCGCGAGTCCGGGGATTTCTCCCGGCGCGCGCTGGTGCCAGGCGTCAATGATGAAACCGGTCAGCTCGTGGATGCCTTCAACGACATGCTTGGCCAACTGCAGGAGCGTGATGAAAAACTGCGCGCGCACCAACGAGACTTGAAAAAAATCGTTCAGCGCAGGACCCAGGAATTGCAGACGGCAAAAGAAGTGGCGGAGGCCGCCAATCTCGCCAAGTCGGAATTCCTAGCCACCATGAGCCATGAAATTCGTACACCGATGAACGGCATGATGGTGATGGCCGATCTTCTCAATCAAAGCCAATTGCCGCCGCGGCAAAAACGCTATGCCGACGTTATTGCAAAATCGGGCAAAAGCCTTCTCGCAATTATTAATGACATTCTGGACTTTTCCAAAATTGAGGCCGGACGTCTCGATCTTGAGATGATTGCCGTGCGCCCTGCAGAAATTCTTGACGACGTCGTCAGTTTGTTCTGGGAGCGCGCGGCCAACAAGGGCATTGATCTGGCTGCGTATGTCGCGCCGGAAGTGCCTGAAATCATCGAAGGCGATCCTGTCCGCATCAGCCAGATCATCTCCAATCTCGTCAATAATGCTCTGAAATTCACCGAGTCCGGTCACGTCACTGTCACCGCCGGATGTCTGACGACGGATAATGAGAAGTCAATCATCGAGTTTGCTGTCAGCGACACTGGCGTCGGCATTTCCGATGAAAAGCAGTCCGCAATCTTCGAAGCCTTCTCTCAGGCGGACCAGACGACAACCCGTAAATTCGGCGGCACAGGGCTGGGGCTTGCAATCAGCCGACGCCTTGTTGAGGCGATGAACGGAACGATTGGCGTTTCCAGCAGAGAAAACAAAGGCTCGCGCTTCCACTTCAGCTTCCCTGCGAAAATCATTGCGCCCCCCGTTCAACGTCCGGAAACACCCCAGGAAAAACGCGCCATCATCGCAATCGACGGCGCTGCAACGCCGCGCATGCTGGCGAAATATCTTTCGGAAACCGGCGTCACGCCGCAGATCATCGACAGCGAGGGCGCTATCGGCGCGCACGTCATCAACGCCGATATGATCTTCGGCACACCGCATTTTCTGGACCGGCTAAAACATTCACTTGAAGGCGAGCCGACCCAATGGGTGCCCGCGCGGATCTGCATCAGCGAACTTGGCGATGCGGCGCCCGATCGCCTGCTCGAAACTGGCGTTGCTGAAGACCTGTTGATTTCCCCGCTGTCGCGTCATGACGTTATGCAACAGCTTCGACGCGTCTTCGACCGCAAGCTGAGAGGCAAGGTCGCGGTAAGCACGGAAGACGACATTCCCGCATCAGAGATTGTCTTTTCCGGTCAGCGCATTCTCGCTGCCGACGACAGCATCGTGAACCGCGAAGTTGTGCGCGAAGCGCTTGAAAATCTTAATCTGACGCCGGTTCTTGTGGCCGACGGACGGGAGGCCGTTCGCAATGCGGCGCAAAATGATTTCGCTTTGATCCTGATGGATTGCTCAATGCCCGAGATGGACGGCTTCGAAGCGACGCGCGCCATCAGAAGACTTGAAAAGAAACGCGGGCGCAAACAGACGCCCATTGTGGCGTTGACCGCCCATGTGGCGGATGTTGAAGAAAGCTGGCGCACCGCCGGCATGAACGACTATTTGACGAAACCGTTCACAATCGGCGCGCTCGCTGAAGTCATGACCAAATACATGAAACCCTCCCAGCAGGGTGCGACAGAAATCAAGGCCGCTAAAATCGTTGCCCGCAATAGCGATCGCGTCGATAACGCCGCCGCTCTGGCGGCTGACACCGACATCAACACGACAGCGCCTGCCGACGACAAAGGCGATTCACCGTTCGACGATGCTGTGCTTCACCAGCTTAGAGCGATGCAAAGCAGCGGCAGCAATTTGCCTGTCCGTGCACTGACATTGTTTGAAGAACATTCCAAAGCCGCGCTTTTGACGCTCGCCAATAGTACGCAGACGAATGATGCGGCGACAATAGCAAAGGCCGCACACGCTCTTAAGTCCATGAGCGTGAATGTCGGCGCAGCCCGGCTGGGCGAGGCCTGCGCCAAAGTTGAGGACGCAGCGAAAGCCAAGCGCGATATCGCCGAGCTAATCGCGCTTATCAAGAACGCGGCTTCTGAGTTTCAGGTTGCGCATTCGGGCCTGCCGTCTGCAATCGCCCGTTTTCAACAGGACAGTACGCGCGCGGCGTAAGCGCTCAATGGAAACGGATTGAAACGCGCGCGCAGCCGACGATGCTCGCCTCCCCATCGATCAGCGTCGTTTCGCTCTTGCCTGATGAGGCGTAGGTTTCAAGACGATCCGGGGTTTGACGCCACCGCCGCAGCACCGGCTTTCCGGAAACCACCGCCAGGCAATAAGCGCCGTCCTGCGGCGCGCGATCGGCATAATCAATGACCACGAGCGAGCCGCTTGGAAACGCAAGATCAATGGCGGGATCATCCGCAAACACCGCAAACATGTGGGTCTCACCGGCCGTCACGGGAATATAATCCTCTGCGACCGCATGCGGATCCGGCTCGCGCTCGCCGGCAAGCAGCACTGCAGAAGACAAACTGATGAGCGGGACATGCTGCAGGGGCCGACGCAGATACGCGGCGGCGGCATGTTTGTCGCTCTCCTGCCGCGAGCGGGCCCCCGCCGCAAGCCATTCCAACGGCGTTGACAAAGCGTCAGCGAGCTTTGCCAGAACCAGCCGCCTCGGATCGTGAACGCCGCTTTCCCATGTGGCGATGGCGGGTTGGCTGACGCCGATGCGCCTTGCGAGGTCCGCCTGGCTGAAGCCTTTCGCTTTTCTCGCGCTCCGGATGCGCTCTCCAATCGAGCCCTGATCATTCATCGTGACCCTCTCGCCAGTTGAATTATTAGTTTATCTGATAATTTCAAACTTACAATCGCACATTGGTAGGCTTGTTGCGCCGCAACAATAGAAAATCAGGGAAAAATGGTAAACTGATACGTATAAAAAATTTCAGAGACCGCTTGAAAAAATAAGTCTTTCTTATAATCTGTCGCCGTTCTATGGAAACAGCAGCGAGATTTTAATGGCTGATCTTTGTAATAGTGACGGTGCGGGACACCTTGCAAAACGCATCCAGGATTTCTGGCGGAAGCGCGGCTTCGACGTCGAAGTTGAAATGAAAGAAGAAGGTTTTGTTTCAACCATGCGGTCGGCGCGGACCGACCTTCGCAGCGATATGATAAACGGCATGCCGACCCGAAGCGCTGGCATCGAAGCCCAGTAGCGGCGTTTCAAAAGTCCCGGACAAGAATTTGCGCCGCTTCTTCGTAGGTATCGAAGCAGGCGTGCACAGATTCGGTATCGCTCACCGGACCATATCCGAACCGGGCGATCATTGATGGAATACCGGCGGCTTTGGCCGCCTTTATGTCCGTGTCGCTGTCTCCAAAAAAAACAGCCCGTTCAGCGCCGGTTCTTTCCGTGCACAAAAGCACCGGCGCCGGATCAGGCTTTGCTGCAACCGCCGTATCGGCGCCCACGATGGTGTCAAAAATATCCGCAATTCCCAGCGTTTCCAGCAGCTTGCGCGCAAGCGCTTCACGCTTGTTGGTGCAAATCGCAGCCGCGGCCCCACCCTTGCGGGCGCGTTCAATCATCGCAAGCGCACCGTCGAAGGGGCGCGAATGAACCGCAATATTATCCGAGTAATGGTCCAGAAAAACCGTCAGCCCGCGCTCAATTTCAGTTGCGTCAGCATCCCTGCCCGCCGACAGCTCATACCCTCGGCGCAGCATGCGCCTGGCGCCGAAGCCGACAAGACTGCGAACCGCGGAAGGATCGACGCTCGCCATGCCGGCGTCTTGCAGGGCGGCATTGAGAGAAGCAGCGAGGTCTTCAGCGGTATCCACCAAAGTGCCGTCCAGATCGAAAATCAGCGTCAGTTTTTGATCCATTGATGCGTTCATCAATCCGCTTTCACTTGCTGCAAGCGCCGCTGCGAGCGAATCAGACCATAGGCGACGCTCGCCACGCGCGCGCTGAATATGGTATTGCCAGCGCCGACACAAGCATCATCCCGCCGTCTAAATGAGCACTGAATATATGTCCGATCTTCCCGTCGCCGCCGTAATCCTTGCCGCCGGACACGGCTCGCGCATGCAGTCGGCAAAAGCGAAAGTCCTGCATGAGATCGGCGGGCGCGCCATGCTCGGCCACGTTATGGACGCAGCCCGGACCCTCACCCCGCAACGTTTGTGTGTTGTTATTGGCGAGCAAGCGCCGGAAGTCGGCGCCTATGCAAAGGGGCAAGATGAGACAGTCAGCGTCGCCATACAGGCGCCGCCCCAAGGCACCGGCGACGCCGTCAAACAGGCGCTGCCCGCACTTGTCGATTTCGAGGGCGCAGTCATTGTTCTTTATGCGGACACGCCGCTTGTCCGGCCGGAAACTCTGCGTTTGCTGACTGCTGAAATAAAGAACGGCGCTGCGACGGCCGTGCTCGGATTTACGCCTGCCGACCCTGGCGCCTATGGCCGACTGAAGTGTGCGCCCGGCGGCGCGCTCGAAGCCATCGTCGAGGCGCGCGAGGCCAGTCCGGCGGAACTGGAAATAGGCCTGTGCAACTCCGGGGTCATGGCGATTGAAGCAAACTTCCTGCGCGAGCGCCTTGGCGATATCACAAATGAAAACGCAAAAGGCGAATACTATCTGACCGATCTTGTTGCGTTAGCGCGTGCAGACGGACGCAAATGCGCCGTTGTCGAAACACAGACGGACGAAGTTATCGGCGTCAACGCCCGTAACGAACTTGCCGTTGCCGAGCAGGTTTTTCAAAATCGCATCCGCGCCGCCGTAATGGAGAACGGAGCAACGCTCGCCGACCCGGAAAGCGTTTATTTCTCACACGATACGCAAATCGGCGCAGACGTTTCGATCGCGCCGAATGTTATCTTCGGCAAAGGCGTGACTATAGAAAACAATGTCGTCATCCATGCTTTTTCGCATCTTGAGGGCGCCCGCGTGCGCGCCGGCGCGCAAGTCGGCCCTTTTGCGCGCCTGCGTCCCGGCGCCGAACTCGGCGAAGGCGCAAAGATCGGCAATTTCGTTGAAGTCAAAAAAGCCTCGATTGGCGACAACGC
Organism: Pseudomonadota bacterium; assembly: GCA_039180625.1. Lineage (GTDB taxonomy): Bacteria > Pseudomonadota > Alphaproteobacteria > Caulobacterales > Parvularculaceae > Hyphococcus. The sequence continues at coordinate 240,218 of JBCDDE010000005.1, forward strand.
AAAAGTCAGTCACCTTTCCTATATCGGTGATGCGGAAATCGGCGCAGAGGCGAACATCGGCGCTGGAACGATTACATGCAATTATGACGGATACGGAAAACATAAAACGACCATTGGCAAGCGCGCCTTTGTCGGCTCAAACACGTCGTTGGTGGCGCCCGTCACCATCGGCGACGGGGCCTATATCGGTTCAGGGTCTGTTATTACAAAAAATGTCGATGCGGATGATCTCGCCGTCGCGCGCGGTCGTCAGGCGGCGATCAAGGGGTGGGCGGCGAGGTTCCGCGCCGCTCACGAAAACAAAGAGGACACAGAATGAGCGCAAAGCTTGACGCGGGCAAGAAGCAGGCGGCGACAAAAGCGCTGGACTATGTAGAGCGCGGCATGACGCTGGGGATTGGCACAGGCTCAACCGCGCGCTTTTTTATTGACGGATTGCGCGATAAAATCGCAGCCGGCTGGTCTTTCAAGGGCGTTCCAACGTCTGAAGAAACTGAACGGCTCGCCGCCGCCGCCGGCGTTGACATCATTACGCCGGATGAAACCACGCGCATCGACTTGGCGATCGACGGCGCCGATGAAGCCGATCCGGACCGCAATCTTATAAAAGGCGGCGGCGGCGCTCTTCTGCGAGAAAAGATCGTCGCCAGCGCCGCTGAAAAATTTATCGTCATTGCGGACAAGTCAAAACGCGTTCCCGCCCTCGGCGGTTTTCCGCTGCCGGTTGAAATTGAACCTTTCGCATGGGCGCTGACGATTAAGGCGATCCGGGCCGCGCTTGACGAGAGCGGCTATCAGGATCCCAATCTACAGTTGCGCACGCTCCAGGGCGTCCCCTTCCGTTCTGATGGGGGCAATCTCATTCTCGACTGCTCGCTGGAGCGGATTACCGCGCCCGCAGCGCTCGATGCAAAACTCAACGCGATCGCCGGCGTGGTTGAAACAGGCCTCTTCTGCAATATGGCGGATGTGGTTATTTTTGGAGACGAAGAGGGCGTCAGCGTCGACTCCTGAAACCGTGATTGCGATGCGCAGCGGAAGCCTTTGCGCTCCGCCGTCACAGCGGTTAGCTTGCGGCGAAATCTGCAAGACAAACGCGAGCTGATATGAGCGATCCGCAATCCAACGAGACACCCCCTTCCCCCGCTGAGACACGCTTCACGGCGCTGCAAGAAGCGATCAAGAATTACGGCGCCGCCGCTTTTGAAAATCTTATTCGCTGCAAGGGACTTGCTGACGCCATCGTCAAAGGCTTTCCGGATTACATTGGCTGCACCCAAAACTGTGTCAAAGCGGTGCCGCCCGTCGGTGACTTCGATCCGCGTAAGGACTACGGAGATCAGGCTTTTTCATACGCTCATCGTCAAGTTATCGCGCTTGAACCGGTCCAGTTCGGCGTCGCTCTGACCATAAAGAATTTTGAGGACTCCGGCTCTTTATGGCTTCGAACATCCATCGCCATTGAGGTCACAGGCGATAGTTTCGACATATTCGTCGCGCAACAGCCTGTTTTGCACGCCCCGCTGGAATATAAAGGCGCCCTCGACCCTGTTCATGAGGCCATTTACCAGGAGTTTCTGCGCACCTTCAAAGTTCAGGTGCTCGCCTTCAACGATAAGCGTTTTGAGACCGGCATCGGGTTTTTGCCATCATAAGCGAGACAGTTCATGACGGATTTTGATTACGACCTTTTTACAATCGGCGCAGGCTCAGGCGGCGTGCGCGCCTCAAGACTCGCCGCGCAATATGGCGCGCGCGTCGGCGTCGCCGAAGAGTACCGCGTCGGCGGCACCTGCGTTATCCGCGGCTGCGTACCGAAAAAATTCATGGTTTACGCCAGCGAATACGGTCACGCTTTTGAAAACGCGAAAGGCTATGGGTGGTCTGCAGAGAATGTTGCGTTTGACTGGACCAGGCTCATCCAGAACAAGGATGACGAGATCGATCGCCTGAACGGCATCTATATTCGCAATCTTAAAAACGCGGGCGCGGAAATCATACAATCACGAGCGACCCTTAAAGATAAGCATACGGTTTATCTGGAGGCTGAGGATCGAACTGTAACAGCCGAAAAAATTCTCATCGCAACAGGCGGCGCTCCCTTCATCGACACCAACACGGCGGGCGCCGACCTCGGCGTAACCTCGAACGAGGCCTTTCACCTGGAAAAATTGCCCAAACACGTCGTCATCGCCGGCGGCGGTTATATTGCGGTTGAGTTTGCATGCATATTTAGAGGATTGGGCGCTGAAGTCTGTCTTGTTTATCGCGGGGAGGACATCTTGCGATATTTCGATACGGACATTTCCGTGCAGGTGCACGCCGAAATGAAACGGCAGGGCATTCGCGTTATTACGCAGACGGTCTTTGAAAGCATCGAAGATCTTGGCGGCGGCAATCGCCGGGTGCATCTCTCAAATGGCGGACGCCTCGACACGGATCTCGTTTTCTGGGCCATTGGACGCGAACCGTGCACGAAAGGGTTGGGGCTGGAAAAGGCCGGCGTCGAACTCGACAAGAAAGGCGCCGTTGTCGTTGACGCTTATTCCCGCACAAGCGCCGATAACATCTGGGCGGTGGGCGATGTGACCAATCGCATTAATCTGACGCCCGTCGCTATCCGTGAAGGCGCCGCATTTGCGGAAACGGAATTCAACAACAATCCATCCAAGATGGATTACACCTACATCCCCAAAGCGGTGTTCTCCCAACCTCCGGTCGGCTCAGTTGGTTATGACGAATATCGCGCGCGGCAGAATTTCGACAATGTCGATGTCTATAAGACAAATTTCCGGGCCATGAAGAATATGCTCACCGGTTCAGAAGAGCGCGTCCTCATGAAACTGGTTGTTGATGCAGAAACGGATCGTGTGCTTGGCTGTCATATCGTCGGCGCAGACGCAGCGGAGATGGTCCAATGCCTTGCTATCGCCGTCAAAGCCGGAATCACCAAGAGCGAGTTTGATCATACAGTTGCGCTGCACCCGACAATTGCAGAAGAACTGGTCACCATGCGCGAAAAATACGTTCCGCCAATGTAAGGAAGACTACGTTAGCCGCATTCTTTTTGGACGCGGTCCAGCGCCGCTGTGACGCCGCGCAAAGAGACGATGTAATTAGTCGCCGTACCGCGTTTCGAGACCGCACTCACGCGCATGTCGGCGCCGCGGCGCATGGCGCGCAAAAGACGTTTTTCTTCTTCATTCGATTCGACAAACGCTTCGTTTTCGGACGAATAGAGTTCCCACTTGTCCGCACCGACGCGAACCGTCGGCTCCGGTTTGGCGTCGAGCGCATATCCCGTCATCAGGCTTGGCTGCTCTGTCGCTGCGCCTGAAGCCCAGCTTGCAACAAGAAAAAATACATCCCCATGGTTAACTGATTTCGGCGACTTATCGGTCGCTTCCGTTGCTGCGAAGCATACTTTATCGCTCTCAACATCGCGCACGAAAACGCTCCAGTCTTTATATGTTGCGACGGCCTTTGGTTCCTGGGCGACAGCGCTGACATGAGGGAGCAGGGCTGCGGCAAAAACGACAGCGATCGGGGCAAAAAACGACTTGGCGGGCATGGAACGACAGCTCTCCTCTTCACATCTCTTGGCGTTGCCTAGCATACATCACATTTTGTCGCGAGCATGGCAGCTCATCAATTGCATGGCTGGGCGCCATGGGCCATAACGGCCCGGAATTTCTATAACTTTCATACGGATGGGAGAGATCCATGATCCCGGGACGCGATTCGCTGAAGACTAAAAAGACGCTTGCCGCCGGCGGTAAAAACTACGCCTATTACAGCTTGGCGGAAGCAGAAAAGACGATTGGCGACGTTTCACGGCTTCCCTTTTCGCTGAAAGTGCTCCTGGAGAATTTGCTGCGGTTTGAAGACGACCGTTCCGTTACGGTCGACGACATTAAGGCGTTCGCCGAATGGCTGAAGACCGGCAAGTCGACCCGTGAGATCGCGTATCGCCCGGCGCGCGTCTTGATGCAGGACTTCACCGGCGTGCCGGCCGTCGTCGATCTCGCCGCCATGCGCGACGCGATGAAGTCGCTCGGCGAGGATCCGGAAAAGATCAACCCGCTGGCGCCCGTTGATCTCGTTATCGACCATTCGGTCATGGTCGACTATTTCGGCGGCCCGAACGCGTTTCAGAAAAATGTCGACCGCGAATACGAACGCAACGGCGAGCGCTACCAGTTCCTGAAATGGGGTCAGGGCGCGTTCGACAATTTCCGCGTCGTCCCGCCGGGCACCGGCATCTGTCACCAGGTCAATCTGGAATATCTGGCTCAAACGGTCTGGACCGCAGAGCATAAGGGGGAAACATACGCCTATCCGGACACGCTGGTCGGCACCGACAGCCACACGACCATGGTCAACGGGCTCGCCGTTCTCGGCTGGGGCGTCGGCGGCATTGAAGCGGAAGCGGCGATGCTCGGCCAGCCGGTCTCGATGCTGATCCCGGAAGTGATCGGCTTTAAAATGACCGGCAAGCTGCCCGAAGGCGCCACCGCCACCGACCTTGTGCTGATGGTTGTCGAAATGCTGCGCAAGAAAGGCGTTGTCGGCAAGTTCGTAGAATTTTACGGACCGGGCCTCGACAATCTTTCGCTGGAAGACCAGGCGACCATCGCCAATATGGCGCCGGAATACGGCGCGACCTGCGGCTTCTTTCCGGTCGACGCCGAAGCGCTGCGCTATCTGAAAGCGACCGGCCGCAGCGAAGACCGCATCGCGCTGGTCGAAGCTTACGCCAAGGAACAGGGCATGTGGCGCGACTCCGATACGCCAGACCCTGTCTTTACCGATACGCTGGAGCTTGATCTCGCCTCTGTGACGCCGTCGCTCGCAGGGCCCAAACGCCCGCAGGACCGGATCGATCTTAAAAACGCCGCGAGCCAGTTCCAGAAAGACGTCAAGACGATCAAGGGCGGCGGGATCGCCGCTGACAAGCCAGCCGAGACCGCCGGCGAAGCGCGTTTTGTCGGCGAAGGCGCCGATATGGCCGCGCAGTTGCAATCTCTAAATGTTCCGCAATACGCCGTCGACGGTTCGGATTATCATATTCATGACGGCTCTGTTGTGATCGCCGCCATTACATCGTGTACGAACACTTCGAACCCCGCGATCCTGATCGCCGCCGGATTGCTTGCAAAGAACGCGCGCGAAAAAGGGTTGAAAGTCAAACCGTGGGTGAAAACATCGCTTGCCCCAGGCAGTCAGGTCGTCACGGACTATCTTAACAAGGCCGGGCTGCAGGATGATTTGGACGCCCTGGGATTTAATCTCGTCGGTTACGGCTGCACCACCTGCATCGGCAATTCGGGACCGCTGCCAGAACCAATTTCCCAGTCGATCAACGACAATGATCTCGTCGCCTGCTCAGTGCTTTCCGGCAACCGCAACTTCGAAGGCCGCATCTCGCCGGACGTGCGCGCCAACTACCTCGCCTCCCCGCCGCTGGTCGTCGCCTACGCGCTGGCTGGCTCAATGCATGTGGATCTGACAACTCATCCTCTTGGGCAGGATAACGCCGGCAACGACGTTTATCTGAAGGACATTTGGCCGTCGTCGAAAGACATCGCCGAGGTCGTGCGCGAGCATGTCACAGCGAAAATGTTCGCGACGCGTTACGCCGACGTCTTTAAAGGCGATGAGAAATGGCAGTCGATCGATGTCAGCGATGCGGAAACCTATCAGTGGCCGCCGTCGACCTATGTGGCGAACCCGCCCTATTTCGAGGGCATGACCAAAGAGCCAGAAGCGGTGAAACCGATCGATGAGGCGCGCGTGCTCGCGCTTTTCGGCGAGTCCATCACCACTGACCACATCTCCCCGGCCGGCGCCATCGCCGAGGACAGCCCCGCCGGCAAATATCTAAAGTCGCATCAGGTTCCGGTGTCGGAGTTCAACTCCTACGGCTCGCGCCGCGGCAATCACGACGTGATGATGCGCGGCACCTTCGCCAATATCCGCATCAAGAACCAGATGCTGCCCGGCACGGAAGGCGGCGTCACCAAACACGCGCCCACCGGCGAGGAAATGGCGATCTATGACGCCGCCATGAAATACAAGGAAGAAGGCACGCCCCTTGTCGTTCTCGCCGGCGAACAATACGGCACTGGCTCGTCGCGCGACTGGGCGGCGAAAGGCACGATCCTCTTGGGCGTGCGCGCCGTCATCGCCGGTTCTTTTGAACGCATCCACCGCTCGAACCTTATCGGCATGGGCGTTCTGCCCCTGCAGTTCAAAGACGGCGACAGCTGGGAAGGCCTCGGCCTCACCGGCGATGAGGAAGTCACGGTCTGCAATCTCGACGATATCGAGCCGCGCGCCTCCGTTGCGGCGAAAATCAAATTCGCCAATGGCGATGTGAAGGATGTCGACCTTCTTGTGCGGATCGATACTGCCGATGAGCTTGATTACTTCCGCCATGGCGGCATTCTGCATTACGTGATCCGCAAGCTGGCGGCATAACTTCAAATCAACCTTAGGTTGTTGCTTTCTTTGAGATCGCAACCTTTGGAACCTATAGGCCGTTTGCCCGTTATCGCATAGATTTCCCTGATAGAAGGGGATTACGGCGTTGGGCGCTTGGGGAAATTTGGTTGGGCCACGTCTTCGTGGCGCACTGACTATTATGTCGATTGCGCTTGTCATAAGCGCCAGCGCGCACGCCTCTCCATGGGGCGCTCCCGATACGTTCCTGATTATCTCGCGCGCGGATTATTTCCGCGCCGATCTGGACGCCACCGATACGGCGCCATCCGGCGACTTTCAAAGACTGGAGTCAAATACGTATTTTGAGTGGGGACTAGCGGACCGCTTTACTATCGGCGGAAAAGTCGTCTACGGATCAAGTTGGCTGACAAGAGGAGGCGTCACCGAGACGGTCTCGGGCGTCTCAGAGTACGGAGGCTTTCTTCAATATCAGATTTTTCAGCGCAACAGCGATGTTGGCGCTGTGAGAATTATGGGAACGGCGCCGTCTGAATTCCAATCCGGGGTGCGCCCCGAACTTGCAAGCGACGGCGTCGATCTTGAAGTTGCCGGACTTTACGGGCGCACCATACGCGCTGCGGACCCTAAAATCTTCATTGGTTTTGAAACAGGTTATTTGCGGCGGTTCAGCGACTCTGCGGACCAAATTCGCAATCAAACAACATTCGGCGTTGAACCGTCTGAGAACTGGCTTTTTCTTCTCGATATCTTCTCCGCCGTATCGCTCGGCAACGCCGATCCGGGCGGCGCTGATTTTGATGTCGTAAAAGCGCAGCCCTCTATCGTTTATCGGCCGCAAAAACGATGGGGTCTTCAGCTTGGCCTCACCGAAGAAGTTGCGGGGCGCAATCTTGAACTCGGCCGCACCGTTTTTCTCGGTCTTTGGACACGGTTTTAAATGTTCGACGCCGAGCCTTTAAATGAAAGTCCGCCTTCTGAGGAAGCGCCGCCGCCAGACCGCACGCTCCAATCCTTTTCAAAATTACGCGCTTACATTCGAAACGGAAAAGCGCCCTGGCGCTGGGTTGACCACTGGAAACGCGAAGATTTATGCGATAGCGCCAGAATCACGCCGGCTGATGTCGGCGTCAGAAGCGGCAAACCTTTCCCGTTACGGTCGCACCGGTTTGTATCAAGCCGGGCGTATCATCGCCACCTCCGTAAAAGATTTTCGTCGGACGCGCTTGACGCCTCAGTTGATGATTTACGCCTGAATGCTCCGCAGGATTCCGCCTCTGGCGTCCTATCCCTTGCCCAGCTTCTTCTGGTCTCTCTTGTCATCATTTGCATCTTCGCTGCGCTTTGGAAGGCGCCTCTTCTGACAATCATTATACTGAATGCAGGCGTAACCGCCTATTTTATCTCATCTATGATCTTTCGCGCTTTCTTATTGGCGAAAGGCGCGCCTGCACTGAGTCCGCCGCCCCCCATTAGCAGTGGCGCGCTTCCTGTCATCACCATTCTTTTGCCTCTTTATCGTGACGCCAAAGCGTTGCCCGCTCTCAACCAGGCGATGCGCGCTATCGAGTACCCAGCAGAAAAACTGGATATCAAAATTCTGCTTGAAGAAGACGACGCTGAGACGAGGCGGGAAGCTGAGCAATTTTCCGCAGATGGCTTTTACGATATCATTATTGTTCCAACCGGCGGCCCGAAGACAAAACCCAAAGCGTGTAATTTTGGAATGCACTTCGCCCGCGGCGACCTTATTGTCATTTATGATGCGGAAGACCAGCCAGAGCCCGATCAACTTCTGAAGGCGGCGGCGGCGTTCGCCGCGGGCGACGACAAACTGGCGTGCGTCCAGGCTCGGTTGAATTACTATAATCGCGACGACAACTGGCTGACGCGCCAGTTCACTCTGGAATATTCGCTCTGGTTTGACTGGCTGTTGCCGGCGCTGCAACGCCTTGGCGCGCCAATTCCCCTGGGCGGCACATCAAATTTTCTGCGCTCCGATGTTCTTATGGAAGCTGGCGGCTGGGACCCTTTTAATGTCACTGAAGACGCTGATCTCGGCCTGCGTTTATCAAAGCTTGGCTATCAGGTGGAAATTCTGGACTCCACCACGTTCGAAGAAGCCAATTGCCAGGTTGGAAACTGGATCCGACAACGCTCGCGATGGATGAAAGGCTATCTGCAAACCTGGCTTGTGCATATGCGCCAGCCCTGGCGGATCGTATCCACAACTGGCTGGTTCGGACTTCTAAGCGTGCAATTGTTTATTGCTGGCAATGTTTTGAGCGCGCTGATCAATCCCATTTTATGGGCTGTTTTCATAACCTGGCTGTTCACGGGAACCGACGTTATTTCGGCAGCTTTTCCGGGCCCGCTTTTGTGGCTGAACATATTTGCGCTGACGATCGGTAATTTCTTCTTTGTTATGCTCACTGTGATTGCGCCTCTCAAGCGGGGTTGGGGCGGGCTATCGATCGCCGGTCTGACCGCGCCCGCCTATTGGACGCTGACATCTGTAGCCGCCTACAAAGCGCTCTGGCAGATCATGACCCGTCCCTACTATTGGGAGAAAACAGATCACGTCATCAGCAAGGCGGCTTTGAAAAAACGCGAAGACGCTCTAGAAGCGAGCAGCGCGAAATAGCGCATTTAAGTTCTGCGTAACAGGAGCTGTTTGCCGATGTCAGACCTTGCCGGCGCGCCGTACAAAAAAATGAACGGGCTGGGAAACACTTTCGCGGTTTTTGATCTGAGGACGCGTGACGGCGTCATGGATGCGGAAAACGCCTGTCGCATCGCTGACCCGAAAACGGGTCCAGGCTGCGACCAGGTGATCACTATCGAAGAACAGAACGGCGAGACTTATATGGGCGTTTGGAATGCAGACGGCTCAGAGGTCGGGGCCTGCGGGAACGCGGCGCGCTGCGTGGCGCATTTGTTAATGACGGAAAGCGGCGCCGACGATATTGCCTTCGCAACGGCTTCAGAAAAGCTGAACGCCTGGCGCGCAAGCGATGACAAAATTGCCGTAGACATGGGCGAGCCGAAATTCGGATGGAAAGATATTCCCCTTGCTGAACAAATGGATGATACGCGTTATATCGATGTCAAGCTTGGCCCGATTGACAATCCGGTTTTGTGGGGGCCGTCAGCTGTGAATGTCGGCAATCCGCATTGCGTCTTTTTTGTCGATGACGCCGAAGCGCAGGCGATTGACCGTTTCGGACCCTTAGTCGAAAACCATCCTTTATTTCCTGAAAGGGTCAATGTTTCTGTGGCGCAGGCCTTGAGCCGCACTGCAATTCGTCTGCGCGTATGGGAACGCGGCGCGGGGATCACAAATGCCTGCGGCACGGCCGCATGCGCCGCACTTGTCTGTGCGCATCGCCGGCGCCTGACCGACCGAAAAGCGACGATTACGCTTGATGGGGGCGATCTCGAGATTGAGTGGCGCGACGACGATCGCATCGTCATGACCGGCCCCTATGCCGATGACGGCGATTACGTTCTGCCTGCAGATTTTTAGAGGCTACTCTCTCTTTTATCCAAAAGCGCCGTAATGATTGGCGATTGCAGACGTCAGAACCTTTAATGTGCTGTTGATCTGCAACAAAGGCTCGATAATCGTTCGATGAATCTCCGGATAGGCGCCGCCATGGCGCTCATCCCCATCGACAGGCTCTTTAAGGCTGGTCATCAAATCACCTGTCGGGCTCTCTTTCGGGAATATCCGCACCATGAATGACGCTGCTTCTTCAAGCTGTAAATTGAGCGTCAACTCTATGATATCGGAACGGTCCACATCATGCCGGCGCGAGAAGGCGGGCGCCTGTGCGGCCAGCGATGCGGCGCGGGCAATCAGCGCCTGCCGCAAAGCGTGCAGCACGCCAAGATCAGGCACGCGGCCAGACGCGGATGCGTTTTTGTTTTGACCAGTCTTATCCCTGATTGCATCGTAAGCGCGGATATCGCGCGCCAGAAAATCTGCGAGCGTTGAAAGAGCATAGCTTGCTCTCTCCTGCTGCAGGACCTGCAAAACGCTTTCATAGACCTCTGACGCCGACGTGCGCCGCGTCATGCCGGCAAGCGAAGACCAGTAAGACGGCGAATAAAGCCCTGCATAAGCCCGCAGAATCGTAACGCCAGTCATTGACCGCGCATGTCCTGTCATGGCCAAAAGCGCACGCATACGCGCAGAATGCTCAACATGCTGAACAAACCGGTCAACCTCACGGCCGCCGGCCGCGCCTATGCCGCCAGACACATTCACCGGTACGGCCATCTGCTGGAGGATCGCATTATGAGGGATCGCCCGGATTGACCTGATTTCCGGCGCGCCGCCCCCCTGACGCGGGCGCTTTGTTTTGCGTGACCCGGTTTTGTAGAGAAGATGTTGCGCGAAAGAGAAAATTACATCTCGATAATCGTTGCGCGCGTATAGAGATTCCTGCCAGGATTTGAGACTGCGATAAAAGTCCCATGAAAAATTAATGTCCTTGTAAAACCGATCTTCAAAGTCGGGCGCCGGGGTGTCTACGGACAAGGACCAGAGAGAAGCAACTGTATTTTCCGCCAAGTTTTGGTTCTGAAAGTGCAGGTATCCCTCACCGCCCTGAAAGCTGAATTCGCAAATCAACGGCACGCCCTCATAGGCAAAACGAGATCGCACCCATGGCGTTGTGCAGTGGGCCATGCGCTCAGCATAGCCGCCGGGATAAGCGCCGCGCCCCATGGATTCCCCGTGGGTATTGAAGACAAGCGCCTCAACATCATTCAGTTTTGCCGCACCCAACGCGCGCGCAAACAACACCTGCAAACGTTCTGCTGACAATGACGCAGCCGCCTGCCCCATAAACCGTCCGGAGTCGGAATAGCCAATTTGTATCGACATTCGCCGACGCCGTTTAACGTAGGCGACATATTCCGGCTCATCGAGCAATCGCTCGATAAACCGCCCGCCTCCCTCAAGCGCTTGAGGGGTTTCAAAAAGCGGCGAAATATCGAGCTTTTCTTCAACGCCATAAAGACGAGCAAGATAAATTGCGCCCATCACGGTCGCCGGGGCTTCACATTCTGCGATCAAAAACCGGATCGGCTGATCTGCATCAATGTGCTTCAGGATTTGCGCACAGAGCATAAACTGACGACGCGCTGTCATTTGCTCCAAAAAAACAGAACCAAAATTTACAGCGCGCGCATTTGCAATTTTTGCTTTGCTGGAAGCCACATTGAGCGCTGATCGGCCAAAAAAATCTTTATCCGGATCAAGCTGCAAATCGGACTTCAGGGCGGAGCGAACCTGAGCAGCGTTGACCCGGAGGTGAATACGCGAAACGCCAAGCCCGAACGCGCGCATCTCCGCACGCAAGAGCAGCAACGCTTCTGCGATGTCGTCATTTGTTTCGGCATCGATCGCTTGACCGAGACGCTCAATGAGCGGCGCAAGCGTGACAAGACGGTGCGCTTTGTCGTCAGTGAGCGCGTTTGCCGCCGCAACGACCGTATTTTGATCAGACAGATCTCCAGAGAAAGCTTCAGCGTGCGCTAACGTCGCCTGCGCGGCTTTTTTAATGGCGCTGGCCATCTCAGCAAGGTCCGTGACTGGTCCCTTATTGATAAGGTCGTCAAGAGCCTCACCGTATCGGTTCAGTTGAAGGGCTTTTTCCTTCAAACGGATTGTGATCGACTGCCCCCAATGAATGTCGGTGCGTCCATCGAGATCATACCCAACCCAGCTGGCAAGACTGATCGGCGCAGGCGCGAGTTGCTTCCACTGGTCAGGATACGCCTTTCGCGCCACTTCAAGGATGGTTTTATTCAAAACGCGCACGCCATTTTGCGCATGGGAAAGAGCGGCGAGCGCATCTTCATGCTCTTCTTCGAGGCTTATATTTTCAGGCGCGCCCGGCGCTGACATTTCCAGCTGCGCACGCCATTGAGCCATATCGCCGTCCGGGCCCGGATACCTCGCCGCCAAATCCCGGCGCTCGTTTGTCAATGCGAATGTCGGATGCGCTGTAAAAACGATGCCGACAGGCGTCTTCTCCAAACGCGCCTGGAAGGTTTCGAAGGTTCCCTTTGCAAGTTGTTCAAGTCTTTCAGTGACGAAAGCCGGCTCCCGACGATGATGAAATCCGCGCGTGCGGTCGGCAAACGCATCACGCTCAAGCGCATGCGCCGCTCCGTTGATATCCGCCAGCGAGAGAACGCCCGCCTCCAGTTCCAGAAACACCTTTGAAGCCAACGCCTGAACGGGGTTCGCCAGGGGATCAGCTTCCGCATCACGTTCAAACTTGGTGAAAGACTGGCGCAAGCGCTCGGCGTGCGCATCGTCAGGGAAAAGAGAAGGTTTTGTCATGCCCAAAGGCATAACGCGCCCCAGCCCGAATGCAACATGCGTTTTCCTCGAATCGGCGAGTGGGCGCCGTTATCGCGGTGAAATTTCCGAGAGCAATCCTTTAGCCGTATTCTGGTCGAATTTAATACGCAGACGAACGAATGGGCCGCGACGCGCATATTCCGCAGCGGAAAAATCATCGTCAACAAAGCCTTCAATATTCCAACCGGCGCTGAGCCAGACATTATCCGCCGGATTGAAACCGATTGACGGCCCAAACGCATAGTCGAGCGTATTCGAGTTATGGGAGTAGAGCGCCATAATATGCGCGCCGAAGTCGATTTGCTCGGTGATGTCATACCGCGTTTCCACCCCGACAAGTTGCGTTACGCCAGAAAAAACATCGCCGCCGGTATTTAACTGCGAATATTTGATTCCGTGGTTCAGCGACACTTGCCAGCGTTCGTCGAGCATGGCGTTCAGGCCAAGATTGTTGACCGCTCTCCAACTTGTCAGTTCGCCGTCGATAACATTTTGGTTGATATCAAACCGATCAAAAATAATGATCCCTTCAGCGCGCGGCCGCCAGGCAAGCCCGAGGCGCGCGTCGATACGGCGTTCATCGGCAGCATTGTTGTTATCGTTCTGTTCAATTCGCAAAGCGCCAGCGTAAGACAGCGCCTCGGTCACCTCGCGAGCGGCGGAGAGCACGCCGGTGTAGCGTGTTGAAGCCAATGACTTGCGCATTTCAAATCGTGCAGAGCCCTGCGAGGTTTCGCTTCGATAACCCGCGCCTATGAATACCGACGTGAAGTCTTCATTGTTCTCCAGCGGCGAAATCGGATCATCAGCGACAATATCGTCGACGAGACTGATCTCCCCTTCGCCGCCCAATTCCTGCCGCCGGCTGACGCCGAAAGAAGCCGACCAGCGTTTGCTGATCTGAACCTGTTGATCGACGCCAAAAGTCGCGCCGAGACGATTCCCGGTGTCTTGCGTGATGCGGTCGGCGCCGACGGTGAGGCGCGCGCCCGACCACGGTTCCGCCGATAGGCCAACAATTGTATTGGCGCTGTTGACGGCTGCGCTTTCCTGAATCTCGTGACTCACATCAAGGCGCACAGTTTTGAACAGCGTCTGTTCAAATCCGTAGACGGTGCGCTTGGGAAACTGAATGCCCTCATTGGCGCCAATCGGCTGATCGCGCGAAGCGCGCAAGGTCAGGCCAATCTTCTCAAAATGCTGACGCGTCTCGGATGTGACAAGCAACGCACGGCGTTTCACGCCGTCAGCCGTCTCTTCAACAACCCGGCGCACGCCCGCGGCCGCCGTCGTGAATGCGCCGTCATGGCGCAATTTGAGGCTAGCGACAAAACGGCGCGCGCCTGTAATCAGGTTTTCTTCCTCATAGCCCGCCGCCTCTACAGCGCGCTCGCCTTGCGCGCCATTTTTATCGGCATAGAACTCGGAGAGCTGAAGCCGCGCCTCGCCGCCGTAACGCCGAATCCCTGCAACGCCGGAGCTTTGCTGTCCGAGACCGAAACCAGCCTCGCGCTCATCATAATAAAGGCGTCCCGTTGCGCGATCAGAGACGTGTTCCACCTCTGCAAGAATCGCGTCGCTATGAGTTTCATCGCCGTTTTCGCTGCGCTGCGTTCGACCGAATTCAGCCCGAAACCGGGTCGTCTCCGTAATATCGTAGCGCAGATCAGCAGCGGCCAGCGTATTCGAAACATCCGGCGCTCCAGGCTCTCCGGCTTCATGAATGACAGTTGCGCCGACTTCACCCCGGCCGTCTGCAAACCTGAACGCGCCGCGCCCGCCGCCGACAAGACTGCGTTCTACCGGCGCAGCTGTCTCGTACTCAACAACGAGCACGTTAAAGCTTGTTTCGTCCGGCGCAGCCGGAACAGGCAAGCGCAGGATCAACCGCCCGGTCTGAAAATCAATGTCGTAATCAAGATAACGAACCAGCGGCGTGACGTTTAGGACTTCATCCGGACGGAAACGATTGCGCGTCTCGATAGCGATCGCTTCGGCGTTGCGAACCACCGGCGCAGCACTCAATTGGAACGGCCCGGACGTGCCGTCTGCAGCCAGCTCGTCGCGCACAAAGTCCTGATTGGTTTCTGCGCCAAACCCGCGGAACCGGAAACGCTCTCCCTCATAAACCGTCTGCAAGCCGGTCAGGCGGCGTGCATATTTTCCAAGTTCAACATCCGTCAAACCTGAATCATAGTCGCCGAAAGTCGTCTGAAAGGCGCCTTTTTCCACTTTCAAATATGCCGGAAATCGGCTTTGGGCTTCAAACTGCTGGGTGGAGCGGTCGCCGAAAATAGGGAACCTTGAATCCGGATCGACATCGTCAAATAGTTCGTCGTCAGTGTCGCCTCGACTATTGTCAGTGTCGACGGCTGCCGTCACCAACCAGTCGCCCTTCACTGCGCCTTTTGCAAAGACAGCGATCCGGCCGTCTCGCAGCAAGTCGCGCGCATCCGTGCGCGTATCGCGTTCATAGGACAGACCGCCCTCGGCGAGACCGACGACAATCCACTCGCGCAACTCCGGCTGAAGAACAGCCATGATCTCTTCTTCACGCTGACCATCAAGCAGTACGGATATTTTCGCCGAGCCGGTCTGCAAGGTCGGCTCAAGCTCAATCAATGCAATTCCATCAGGACCGATTGTTGCAGGCGATAACGCAGACAGCGGCGCAGTTAACGGAAGATCGTCTTCAAGGCGTTCAAGGTCGCGCGCGCGATATGGCGGCTCGATTCTAACAGAAATCAGTTCGCCAGCGCGCACCGGACGCCCCGCGCCGTCGGTCAAGCGCACCGCAACAACTGGCGGCGTACGACCGTCCGCAACAAGACGGGACTGTTCGGGCAGATAAGTCGCCCTTGCCTTTTCTGTCACAAAGACGATTTTTCGCGTAATGCGATCGACTTCCTTATCCTGCTGGTCGCGAATAATAGCCACCAACTCATTCTCGCCGTCGACAAGATCGACGCCGCGCCAGCGGGAGACAGCGACTGTGCGAAGCAAATTGACTTCACGGCCGGCAAAATTTGTTCCGGGTACGATTGATCCATTGAGAAGCAATGTCACACGCGTGAAATTTGCGTGTTTGATACCCACATGGATAGCGCGCGTTGACGGCGTTCGACCTTCCGCCGGATAGAGCCACTGCGTTGAATCATTCTGTTTCTGCAGCCAGGTGTTGTCGAATTCCTTGTATTCCAACGCATCGTTGAACGCTTCAGGCGCCTGGGCGGCCTTTGCAGCCGCCTCCAGCGCAATCGCGCGCTCGGTCTTGCGCAGATAAAAGTTCGTCCGCCAGACCGCGCCGCCCTGCGCGTCAACAAATTGCGAGATAGCGCTGCCGGCGTAGCGCGTGCTTTCCTCGCAAACGACAGGCTCATACCCTTCAGGCAATGAGGCCGTATCCACCTGCACAACATGACGCTTGGCGTCGACATCCTCGAAGTGAAACAGACCGAATTCGTCTGTGGTCACATAGGCGCCGGTCTCCAGATAGAGGCGCACATTCTCAACGCCCTCGCCGTCAGTAATCTCACGCGGCCATGGCGTTTCTGGATTGCACGCATCCGCAACAACGCGGCCAACAATCGTGAGGTTCGAACGGAAGAAATCTTCCTCGACAAATATTCGGGCGCTGCCCGTGTTCGAGAGCAATCCTGTTCCAGGACCGAGCACAAATGCGCGGTTAACCGCCTCACCGTTGGGCGTTCCGGCGCCGATCTCTACGACATAAGTCAGGCTTGCGCTTTCTCCCGCCGGTAAAACGCCAGCCTCAAAATTGAGGGTTTCACCGTCAGGAGAAATAACCGGATCGTCGATCTCTTCGCCGTCCCGGCGCGCCGATCCACGCTGGTAACGAAAGCCAACCGGAAGCTCGTCCTGCACGCGCAAGAGCGCGTTTCCATCGCCGCTATTGTCAATATTGATCTCATAACGGATGAAATCGCCAATCGCGCCTGTTTCTGCTGAGGCTTCTTTTGTCAGAACGAGAGTGGTGTCGGGGTCAAGCGGCACATCAAAATTCACATCGCCGGTGCCGTCCAGAGCAAACGCATTCAAGAACGAAGCCGGCGTGATTACAAATGGTCCGCCGGGCAATGAGTCCAACTGGGACTGGGAGGCGCTCGATGGGGCAGACAGGCCGGCTGGCGGCGTGACGACTAAACGGTACTCGCCCGGAAACATGATCGGAAAAACAAACTCGCCCGGTTGCAGATCGTAGATGAGCCCGCTCGCATCTGTTACCGAAGATCCCGTAACGAGCGTAGAAGGATATGCCGATACGCCGTCAATGCCGAAGACCGGCGCCGGCTGACCAGTCGCCGCGTCAACAATTGTGACCTCAACGCCGTCTATCAATTCGCCGGTCACGCTATTGAACAACTGGCCAAAAGGATCGACGCCGGCCACGTCCGTTGAGATTTCCGATGCGTCAAACGGATCCTGATAAGTCGCTGTAATCGCCTGCCCCTGAGCAATCGTCAGCGTATCGTCGAGCTGGGATGTCGGCTGGCGCGAACTTTCGAAATATCCGAAGAAGACGCCCGTATCAGGGCCGGTCTCGAACACCATGATGAGAATTTCATCGCCGGTTTCAGAAACAATTCGTGCGGTGATGGTTTCAACTTGATCAGGATCGCCATTCTGGCCGGCGTCTTCGACCTGGACGAATATGACCTCGCCGCCGAAATAGTTTTCCGCCGGCGTCAGCGGCACGGGCGAGGCAACATCAATCGGGGCGCCGCCGGCGATCGACGGCGGATCAATTGGCTGAAACACTGGCGCGCCATCCGGTCCAACCGTTTGCGAAAACTCCGAGCCGTTCAGCGTTGTGAGTTGAGCGTCCGGCGCATTCGGTGAAAAGCGAAAGAATTGCACCGTTGAAGGCGTCCGCGCCGCTTCAATAATGAAAGAGGCTGGCGGCGTATCGGCATTGATCCGTCCGCCTGGAGGACCATGACTAAGCGAGGCCACATTCGTGACCGTTGCGCCGAGTTCAGCAGCGTTGGAAGCGTGCACGAGGACGAGCGAAACTGCCGCGACAAAAGTCGCAAAAGCAATCAGTCTACGCCCTATGCTTACTCGATACGCCACTAAATTGGGCCCCTCCGACCCTAAAAAATCATGCCCCTTACTTGCGCGAACGCCGCCGCACCGTGATCAGCGGTGCGGCGGCTCAAAGGCGCCGGGGAATGATGAACGCCTTTACCGAACTGTCGCCCGAATGGTGATGGTTCCTGTATCACCCGGATCAAGCGATGCGCCCGTCAACGACACCTGGCACGACGACGTGCATGTCAGCGCCGGTTCTGTCAGCGTGCCCGCCGTCGTGAAGCCGGCTGAAACAGCATCCAGAAACGCGATCTCATCAGGCAGCAGATCGTCAATATCGATATCGGTCGCCGCAACAGCGGCGCCGGCGTCGTTTGCGACTGTAATCAGATATTCAATACAAGCGCCGGGAACAGCGAACTGATCGCCAGCGAGAACAGGGTCGGTTGCACAGTCAAAACCCGTCGTTGACGCATCGGTCGCAATGACAGCCACAGTCTTTGACGCCGTCAGATTGGCGGTGACGACATTGTACCGCGCCGTCGCCGAGAAAGCGCCGTCGCCGTCCGCGTCAGAAGCGGCTGTGCCTGTGCCGTCAGCCAATACGTTCTGAGCAACGCCGTCTATGTTGTTCGATCCCGTTTCCGGGTCGGTTTGCGCGCCAGGCGTTGTCGACGGCTCGTTGATAAATCCGTTCGCAGCCGACGGATCCAACGTATCGGCTAACAAGATGACATCATCGAACTGACCGTCTGTCGCCGAAAGCGGGATGTTTCCTGAGACAATGACCCAGAGCGTCTCGTCTGGATTGACGTCTGTTGTTGGCGCGCCCGAACCGGACGTGTAGGCTGTGCCTGCGCCGGCGTCGTCTACGCCCGGCGTGAAGACGCCGTCATTACCGGCGTCAGTATAAAAGCGAACCGTCAGAGCGGCGTCAAAACCGTCTGTCGCCAGGTCGCTAAGCTCGAATGAATACGCCTGACGATCGTTACCGTCGTTGCGAACCTGAAAGACAAGCTCTTGTCCGTTTGCGCCCGGCGAGACATTGAGATCGCCCTGGCTTTGAACCAGCAGGTCAACAACACGGTCGACAGTGAAGGTTGTCGGCGCCGCATTGCCGCCAACGCCGTCATTGGTAATTTGCGTTTGCGCGACACCGCTGACCTGATAGTCAAGCGTAAACGTGTTGGCGACAGACGTGCCAGCGTCTGTCAATTGCGCCATCGCCCCGCCCGGGACCATGGCTGTGAAAACTGCGCTCGCTGCAATCGCCGCCGAACGCCAACGGTTACTCCATAAAGACATCGTGTAATTCCCCTACACCGATTAAAGATGACCGTATTTTTAGGGGATTACCGTAAAGATTTCACAAAGTGATCAGTGTTAATATTTTCTTTAAGCGTACTATATTGAAACACAAACACAGAAAATTTTAATCACGCGCAGAAACAATTAAGAACTGGATTTTGCGGATTTATGAAGCGATCCAAAGTTCGCCATGGCTAACAAATCCCAATTTGATCCTTAACCAGACTTTAACTCAAAACGCGCTAGTTGAGCATTGCTGTTTAAACATTCGGAGATTGTTATGCGCCGTCAGCTTATTCTTGCAACTTTAGCTACGTTGACTGCAGGCGCTGCGGATGCACAGGTTGTCGCCACGCAGCATGTCGAAAAGGAAGTTGCAGTCGCCGGCGGCGCCAGCGGCCCGCAAATCCGCCGTATTGTGGCTGAAACGGTCGCCCCAGGTGAGGAAGTGATTTATTCGCTACGCTTTAAAAATGAAGACGATGAAAGCGCAGAGAACCTGATTCTCGTCATGCCGGTGCCTGGCGAAGTTTCTTACGTGGAAGGCTCGGTCGCCGGCGCCGGCGCTAATGTCTCCTTTTCAGCAGACGGGGGACAGACCTATGTCGCGCGCGGACGTCTCACCGTTGTTGAAGACGGGGTCGTACGTCCGGCCAAAGATGACGAAATCACCCATATTCGGTGGACGCTTTCGGACCCGCTTCCGCCTCTCGCCAATGGCGAGGTCTCCTATCGCGGCGTTCTTAAATAAGCGAACTTCAAGAAACGCCAGCCAGCCGCGCCGACGCCTCAGGGTCAGCGCTGACAACTGGATGATCATCATGATTTCCGGTTGATTTTTGTATGAACGCGCAAGCGGAACCTATAAGCTGCTGCGATGGCGCTTCTAGACCGTTATATTCTGCGCTCGATCGGCGGAAATCTTTTAATCACCGTCGGTCTTGCCGCCATGGTTCTTATCCTGGAGCGCATGCTGCGCTTGTTTGACTTCGTGATCGCGGAGCACGGACCGGCAGACAAAGTCTGGCAGATGTTGGTCAACCTCTTCCCGCATTACATCGGGCTGGCCTTGCCGATCGGCGCATTCCTTTCTGTGCTGTTCACTTTCAGAAAGCTCTCGCAAAACAGCGAGCTGGACGCCGTTCTGGCCAGCGGCGTGTCTTTTAGCCGGCTCTTGCGCCCTGTCTGGCTGATTATAGCGCTATTGATGGCGACCGATTTTGCGCTTGTCGGTTTCGCCCAACCTTTTGCACGTTATCAGTTTCGAAAAATTGAGCATGACATCGTCAATAACGTGCTGGCGATGAAAATCCCGCAAGGCGAGTTTGTAAAGCTCTCAGATAATGTGAACCTTCGGTTCGAAACGGTTAATTCGGCGGCCCGCACTGTTCGCGGCATATTCGTAGAGCTGAAGGAAACGGATGGCGCAAAGCGCATTATCAGCGCACAGAACGGTACGATTAACGCAACGCCGGATAACTCAAATATCGTTCTTCAACTGAAGGATACGCGCCAGATCTTTATTGCGCCCGATGATACGCAAGTTAGGGTTTTGAATTCCGACACGCTTGATCTTGATATCCCCTTATCGCAACGCCAACCCTTTCGAAACAGAGGGGGCCAGGAACGCGAGTTGACGCTTATAGAACTATGGCGGTTTCTCAATAATGCGGGCGCATCCTCAAACCCTGACTGGTCAGCCTACCGCGCAGAATACCACTGGCGGCTTATTCATTTCCTGACCTATCTGGCATTGCCTTTTCTGGCTATTGCGGCTGGCGTATCCCAAAAACGATCAGCTTCTACGGCGCGTCCTGTTTTGGCGCTTATCGGTTTGATTGCCTATTATGAACTTTTTGACGAATGGGCGACGGGAGCCATCAGGAGCGGCGCGCTTTCGCCCTATGCGAGCATCTGGCTCGTTTATCTTATTTTCGCAGCCGCCTGTACGTTCCTGTTTCTCAAACTGGCTCGTGCGCAATTGCCCTTCCGAAAACAAAACCTAAAACAAGGCGCAGCGCTTCCAACAGCGGATGCGCTTAAAGATATCGGGCAAAGCACGAGAGCCCATTCAATGGGGTATAATCCGCAGGCCTAATCAAAGACGTTTCAGCCTCGTTTAACCGGTATTCGCACGGCGCCGGTCCTGACGACGCAAGCGGTAATATCGAGCAGCGAGAAGCGGAGCCGCCAGAAAGGGGTATCGCCGTTCCCAATTTTTAACAGGCACGACAACGCCTGCATGTCTTTGAATTTTCCATACGATGTAATCAACACCGCCCCTGAAAGTAAAAGTCGCCTTCAGCAGACGGAGTATTGATAGAACGCCGCCCAGCGCACTTCGAACGCGCCAGCCTTGACGCGCGCGCCATCTCAGCCGATCGTCGGGACGGGACGTCTTATGTTGGTCCAGTATCGTTACATGTTGGGGCCAATCGCCATAAGACGCGAGCAATTCCGCAGCCCTGCCTGGTTTTTCAGCACGCAACTCCGCCCGGTATGACGCCGATAACCCGGCGCGCCATATCGCCTTGATTGCGTCTTCAGCAGTCATTCCATCAAGATGCGCAAGCGGAGCGGATCGCTCAACGAAAACATCAATGGCGTTCGCCGCCAGCCTTGCCATCGCGTTAACTTCATCAGCAGTTCCCGAGACAACTTTGAAAGGTTGTGCGAACCGTCCCCAGAAATAGGAATGAAATGCGCGAGCGCTCAACCGGCGCTTAAAAGCGCGAAGCGAAATGACTGCGTACTTAGCGCGCAACATTCCCTCCGGCGACGGACGGGTAAGATAAAAGACGTTTGGGGGCAACATCGCATTCGCCCATCGCAAAATAGGCGAGCGATACGCAGCCTTATAGGATGGCGCGACGACATAAAAATCGAAAAGAACATCCGTAGCTGGAGCATCGCTCATGACGCTGCCTGCCGATCCGTATAGCAGGATGGCGGCTCCGGGGAATTTTTCGCGCAACGCCTCGGCTAAGAACAAAGCCGGCGGCGAGCACGGCTCCTGTAGTTTTTCCTTAAGATAATCATACCTGTCAGCGAGCAGAGACTGATGAGAAATTTCCATTCCTGTCTCCGAAACAAAACAACGGCTCTTTTCGGAATAGCCCGCTACGGGATTCAGTTCAGGAACTGGGCGCTATGGGACGTTTTAATCGACAAAGGTCGTGAGCGCTCAGCCGTGAAAAATTCACCGTCGAATACGTATGAGCCGTCAAAACGCAAAGTCTGCCCATTGCTGCGCCAACTTCGATAGCCCGAGCCTTCGAACCAGGGTCGACTTTTCCC
Source organism: Pseudomonadota bacterium (assembly GCA_039180625.1). Classification (GTDB taxonomy): domain Bacteria; phylum Pseudomonadota; class Alphaproteobacteria; order Caulobacterales; family Parvularculaceae; genus Hyphococcus. The sequence continues at coordinate 262,716 of JBCDDE010000005.1, forward strand.
GCGCACAACAGAAATTGCTGCGCGCAGGAATTTTTCGGACGGATAGTCGACAAGCGTCGTCGCCATCGCTCCATCCCCTTTGCCCCAGAAAGGATATATGCCGCCGCCAAGACGCGTGAGCGTGGTGGCCAGATAAATTGTCCGCAATCGGCTTTCTGAATCCAAGGACGGCGCGCCGTCAATGTCGAGCATTTCAATGCCAACCGGCGATATCGTCTTTGACGGATTGACGGCAAGGCGAGCAATGTATCCCCCAACGCTCATGCCGAGCGCCAGTGAGCGTTTGGCGCCCTTGGATTGGACATGGGATCTGCTGAAATCAACAGCGGAACAAAAAACGCCAGCCCCCATGAAAAATCCGTATACGGGGCGTTCGCCTTCAGGCTGAACCGTAAGCAAAGGCCGGCTCAGCGGTCTCACCTCACCCTTTTGGCGGCGCCACAGAAAATTATCCAGAGAACGCGTCGGGGTGCCGGACAAACCACAATCATTTGCGATCACGTTGGTCATGCCGCAGGGCAGCGCCACATAACCGGGCATTCTGCCAAAGCGGCTGTTGTTTATGGCGTCTGTAAAAACGGCCTGCAGCGTTCCATCGCCGCCAGCGACAATCAGAGTGTCGACCTCGCGCTTGTTCATCTTGTCAAGCGCACCACCAAGCCTGGAGACACCGTCAAGAACCTCTGTACACACATTAGAAAATCGTTTTGTGATGTAGAGAAGGTCGCTCAAAAGAGACGCAGCGCGTTCACTCTTTTCATTTATGATCAAGCCAACTGAAGCCATATCGAAACTACTACTTTGCGCCTTTTATTAATTGCTAATCACGAACCAGCTTACTCAGCCAACCACGAGTGTATCGGTTGCGGCCTGCTTGATCCGCGCACCTCTTGCGCAGCCGCAACGCCGCGACTGAAATGAAAAACGATCGATATGACAGTCCAGAGCGCCACCGCAAAAAGGCCGACCGCGGGAGCGCCTGCGAACGCGGCAATCGTCAGCATGACAAGGTTTGGATTTCGCCTGGCGGTGACATGACGGAACCAGTAATCGACAGGACGCCATATGTGGATTTCAATCTTGTGGCGCCGAATGAAATAACCTTCGATCAAGCGCCCTACGACATAACCGATATTGACGACCCACAAGGCAGTCCAGATCGCTTCCGACGTTGCAGCTGTCGCAGTAGCGGCGGCGCCAAAGGCCCACGCCGCATACCAAAACGGCGGATGAATAAGATCGATGCCATGGTCGAAAAGATTGCCGAATTTTGACGATTGCAGCGTTACGCGCGCCAGCTTTCCGTCAACAGTATCAAGGAAACACATGAGCCATCCGGCAATGACGCCGGCAATGAATTCCCCACGCAGAAAAAGAACCGTCGCTGCAATCACCAAAAGCAAACTGATGGATGTGATAAAATTGGGACTGAGCCGAAGGGCCGCCGCAATCCGCGTTACGTGAAACGCCGGCTCCGGCAGCACGAATTTTGTTACAAAATCAGTAGCCCCCTTATAGGAGCCTTTGAACAATCGTCTTTCGATCGCGTTTCTGGACTGCGGCGAAACTTTCCGCACAAAAGCTTCTTCACGCTTTCGCAACCGCTCATTAAAGTTTCCGGCAATCTGGTTGACATTCAGCACAGACAAAAAGCCTGCCGGAATCTCATCCGCCAGCGCTTCACGCTCAACCATCGCAGCGACATCACTCGCCACAGCCGGTTCGCATACAGCGGCGATGACGACCCTGTCGCCCAACTCATTTTCCGCAACCAGAACAGCCTGACGAACCTTAGCGAACTCTGTCAAAACACGTTCTTCAATGACGTAGTCGGCATTGACGATTAACACGTCGTCGCTGCTTTCGATCGCTGATGCATCTTCAACAATGGCGGCGCCGAGACGCCGAAACAGCAATTTTAGACGCTCGCGCCCTGTGAGCGAGAACAAAGTCGTTTCGCCGACGCCGACCGGCAAACCGGCCAGCCGGTCACCTTCCCGCACTAAAGCTAAGTGAGTTCTCATTATGCCCCTACAAGCACCGCAAAAAATTGGTTCATCGAAAGCAGCGCCCGAAAGTCACAAAATCGACGCCTGACGGTCACATAATATTCATATGCTCTAAACCAAACAAGTGCGTCAGTGACTCACCATCGAAAATGTGACAGTTTCCAATCGATGGGAAACTATGCTCGCGCGGCGGACGCTGTCTTTGCGCACCTTACCGATCTCCACCTGCCGATCCTTGCGAAACCAGACTGGACGACGCTTATGAACAAGCGCCTTCTGGGCTACCTATCCTGGCGCAGGAAACGGAAAGACCGTCATAAGTTGAGCGCGCTTGAGGCGGTGGCTGCTGAGATACGTAAGGACAAGCCGGCCGCCGCCCTGATTACAGGCGACATCGTCAACATTGCCCTCCCGGAAGAGTTTCGAGACGCTGAACGCTGGCTGGAGCAGTGGCTCAGTGAGGTCGACACGGCTTATGCGCCGGGCAATCACGATACCTATGTTGCCGCGCCGTGGGACGACACGATCGGTCTTTTGCAGAGGCATATGATCGGGCGTCGCCGCGACGACTCCACCCTCCGCGCGCCGCAGGACGCCAGCGATTTCCCGTATGTGCAAACATACGGCTCAAAAACGGATAATAGCGCTTCTATTGCTGTAATTGCTGCAAATTCCTCCCCTCCGACGGCGCCTGGCCTGGCCAGCGGCGCCCTCGGCCAGGCCCAGATTGACAGAATAGAAGCAAGCCTTGAGAGCGCAGGAAAGCACGGTCAGTTTCGTATTTTGTTGCTGCATCATCCGTTGAACGATCAAGTCGTTTCAGAGCGCAAAGCGCTGCGAGATCGGCGCACTCTTCAGCAGGCGATCTCCCGCGCCGGGGTCGAGCTTGTGCTTCACGGCCATGCGCACGTATCGCTTGTCAACGAGGTGGCGACGCCGACCGGAAATGCGCCGGTTTTGGGCGGCGGGTCCGCTTCTCACCCGCGCGCAGAGGGACGCTATCGCTCGGCGCGGTATAATCGTATTGCCATAACACGCGAGGCTGACGCCTGGTCGATTGTGTCGGATATACGCGAGTTGGACCCGGCCGCGAAAAAGCTTGCAACCGTCCAGACACTGACTTTTAAACGGCCCCTACTGTGAGCTAAGACGGGCGCAATGAAACAATGAGAAATAAATTATGAACGCGCCGACAGCGACAAAAACCATGGAAGCTTTCGGTTATCCCGAAACGCTGATTGCCGATTATGAGTGGTGGTGTGTTCTGTTGAGACCGAAACAGCCGACCCTTGCCTCCCTAATTCTCGCTGCAAAATCTCAGACAACCGCATTCTCAGGGCTGCCGCCTGCCGCTTTCAGCGAAATGGCGATTGTCGTCGCTGATATTGAGAAGGCGCTGAAAGCATTTCGTCCGTATGACAAAATAAATTACCTTATGCTGATGATGAAGGACCCGGAGCCGCACTTTCATGTAATCCCCCGTTATTCCGCCGAGCAGAAATTCGAGGACGGGTCATATGAAGATCCCGGCTGGCCAGGCCCGCCGAAATTGGACGTCTCACACCCCATCAGTCATGACGCAAGCGCAAAACTCATCGTATCGCTACAGCAATGTTGGCCAACGCTAAAAACAACAGAATGAACGAACCATCGCGCCCACCCGCGCCATTAACAGCGCTCATTCTTGCGGGCAGACGCCCAAACGCAGATGATCCGCTTGCAGACTTAGGCGCCCCTCACAAAGCATTAATTGAAATTGAGAACCTGCCGCTTATCCAGCACGTATTGGAAGCGCTGCAGAAAACGCATTCTGTAAAACGAATTCTGGTCTCCGCCCCGGATGATGTCAGACCGGCGTTTGCGCCGCTGCTTGAGAGCGCAAATCGGATTATCCCGTGCGCTTTTTCCAGCGCGGCCAACTCACCGGCCGGCTCTATCGCTGCTGCAATCAAGAGAGCGCCCGATGCGGGCGAGTTGTTTGTAACAACATGCGATCATCCATTGTTGTCGCACCATATGATTTCCGTTTTTCTTGAGGGCGCAAACCAGGCGAATGTTCCTGCAGCCGCCGCATGCGTGACAGAGAACGCCTATAATCAAGCTTATCCGGACACGCAAAGAACATTCATTAGGCTGAAGGATTTCTCCTTTTCCGGCGCAAACATGTTTTACTTTCAAGGAAAAGCGGCGCTGCCGCTTGTCGAATTCTGGCGCAAAATGGAAATGAACAGGAAGCGCCCCATCAAAATGGCTGCAGAGATAGGCTTGTTGACGGGCCTGTCCTATCTTGCCGGAGCCCTTACGAAAGACGCCGCCTTAAAACGGATTGCCCGAAAAACGGGCGTGCAGGCGGAGCTTATTCCTGTCCCATTTGCGGAAGCCGCAATAGATGTCGACAAACCTGAAGATATTGCGCTGGTCAAAAAAATCTTCAGAGAACGCGCGCTTTCAGAACACTTAGGCGACGACCCGGGGGCGGTCCCAACCTGAAACGAGCCGGCGCACCTCCTCAAGATCTGAAGGATAATCAATCTCGCCCCATTCGCGCTCGCCGATATCAATCGCGCCCACCAGACCGTCCTTGGCGAGACGATCAATAATCTGGAGATACCAGGCATTGACCCCAGTGTTATCACGCATGCTCGCATCAAGGGTGTTGCGGAAAGACGCGCCGCCCTCTTTCGTGAAAAGAACGAGGCCGATTGATTCCGCGTGGGTTGACGGCAGCGGAATTGTCTTGCCGACAGAGAGAACTTTATCGCCATCAAGCGTTACTTTCATGTCGTCGCTGTCAAAATTGCTTTTGAAGTTGATCGTCAGATTGATCGGCGCTTTGGCGCCCTGAAGAACGCAAGACAATACCGACGGCTCAAATAGTGAATCGCCGTTCACGATAAGAAAATCTTCCATCATGAATTCTCTGGCCATCCAGCATGACGCAAGATTGTCGGCCACTTTGTAAAATGGATTGAAAAGAGTACGCACTGGCGTCGATAAAGACGTCATGCGCTCAATGCTCTCTTCAACCTTTTGCGCATGGAACCCTGTAACAACGACAATCTCGTCGAAAGCCGATGCAGCATCGAGCGTCTCAAGCTGTCGCTCCAAAACGGTATGATTTCCAACTGGCAACAAACATTTGGGCAAATCATTCGTGAGCGGCAAAAGGCGCGAGCCCTGGCCTGCACTCAATAAAACGGCTTTCATACTCTTTTTCCTCTTGGCCGGCCAATATCCTCGCGGTTGAGCATGGCGCGAACCGATTTTTCTATGATTGCATACAAGAAGCGATTAGCTATAGACGGCAAACGCATCCTGCGAAACAGAAGATTTGGAGCCGTCCCCGCACACATGCAAGCGCGCCATATATGCGCCTTTTCGAATAAACCTTCCGCATTCGCACATTATAACGCTATTTCAGCCAAACCCAGCCAGCCACTCCATGAAAGACGACGCGAATAAACGAGCGGAAAAGTCGCATTCAGGCGCAACAAAACAGGCGGCGGGCCGGATCTTTCGCAACTCGCGCAAGCTGATTGGCGGAAAAGCGGTCGGAGGCTTGTTGAGCCTCGCCTATCTCGGCATCGCCGCCCGTTCCCTGGGCCCGGAGCAGATGGGCTATCTTGTTCTGGCCCATGCCTATGTTCTCCTCATTGCACGCGTTGCGCGCTTTCAATCCTGGCAAGCTGTCATCCGTTTTGGAACGCCTTTGATCGCAAACGGCGATGAAACAACGTTTCGCACACTTATCCGGTTCACAGTGAAACTTGATCTATTGAGCGCCGTCGGCTCCGTTTTCATTGCCGTTGGCTTTCTGGGCATTGTAGCAAACCTGATGGGATGGCCGGCTGAGGCCCGATCGCACATTCTCGCCTATTGCCTTGCGACGCCGTTTTTAATCGCGGCGACGCCAACCGGCGTTTTACAGCTTTTCAATCGCTTTACTATTTTAAGTTGGCAATTGACGCTGACCCCGATTGTCCGACTTGTGGGCGCCCTCATCTTATGGAGGATTGGCGGCGGGCTGACAGAGTTTCTGATCGTCTGGATTGCCAGCATAGTTCTGGACGGCGCCGTGTTATGGGCTCTCGGTTGGCGAGAGCTTACAAAACGCAGGCTCATGCCGGGCAGACGAGGCGACGCCAAGGCCTCCAGAGAATGGCTGCCTTTCATGATCAAAACCAATCTCTCCAGCACCGTCGATCAAGTCCAGGCCCAGCTTCCGTTACTTATCGTAGGCGCTGTTTTGGGCAGCGCCGCATCGGGCTTCCTGAAATTGGCCGTGAACATGTCAAACTTGATAGCGCAACCTGCGAACATGCTCAATCAAGCCACCTATCCGGAGCTTTCAAAGATTTACGCAGAACGCGGCCTGCGTCCGATGCGCGCCGTCGCGGTTCGTTCCGCTGCATTCGCCATGTTAGTCGCAACGCCGTTTACGGTTCTTTATTTTCTGTTCGGAAACCAGCTTGCAACTATCGTGGGCGGCTCAGCTTTCGCGCCCGCCGGCGTGCTTATCGGGCTCATGGCTTTTAGTCAGTTATGGCGGATCGCCTCTGTGATCCTTGAATCGGCTGTGCTCGCCATTGGCCGGGCGGGCTATGTTCTGGTCGCGCAATGCGCCTCGGCCGTCACAAACATCGCGATCCTTGCCGCGGCGTTAGCTCCAAGCGGCGTCATCGCCGCTCCAATCGCAATCATTGCAGGGTGGGCGGCGCTGATCGTCTTTTACATTTTCCGGCTAAATAGACTGCCTCCTAAAAAGAATTTATCCTGACGCCAGAGCATAATTAATCTGTATATTGATAAAAATAAAAGATAGTCATGCAGTTTTTTCTCTTGGAACCGCTATAGCAGGCGCTGCAAATGCACCGCTGTTTGCAGCGCTTTTCCAGCAACGAAGATGAGGCGCCTTGAGCCATGCACGATGACCGCAATCTTATTCTACGGCGCTCAAAAATATCTGGCTCATGTCGCCCAGTCTTTCTTCAAGCGGGGCGCCGTGAAAATAAACAACAGCGCCGCGATAACGTAAAAAACGGTTCCTGACAGAATGGCGTATCGGAGCGATTCATCGCCGAACTGCGCATTCAGCCCGTCGGAGAGCAGGCCGATGGCGAGATTGCCGAGCCCGATTCCGATCAGATTGTTGATGAAGAGAAAAACCGCAGACGCGGTCGCGCGCATGTTCGGCGGGACAAGATGTTGGAACGCCGACAGGACCGGTCCCAGCCAGACGAGGCTCAGCGCCTGCAAAGCCAGAAACGCCGGAAAAGCCACCCATAAGGACGTCGCCAATACCCCGATAACGAAAAAGGGAAGCGTCGCTATAAATGCGAAGGCCGGCACAAGGGCGTAGGCCGCTTTTCGCTCCGGCCCGTATTTGTCCGCCATGGCGCCGCCAAGCCAAATGCCGGCAACGCCGCCAAGCAATAAAATGGTTGCGTAAAAATAGGACGCATAGAGCAAGGCTGACGGCGCCGCAGGCACCAACGCAGCCGGCATCCAGCTGAAAAACCCCGGCAGCGCTTCTCCGAAGCTCCGGACAAAGAAGGACGGCAGCCAGAAAATGAGACCGTAGCCCATCATCGATGAACTCGCCGCGCCCAACGACAGCCCCCAGAAGCTCGGCTTTGCAACGAGCGTATTCACGACCTCGGAGATTTTCGCCGGCTGCGCCGGCGCGCCCGCTTCAAACGCCCCGCGCTTCGGCTCTCGCATGGTCGCGCGAAAGACCGGCGCAATTGCGAGCCCGGCGAGACCGACAATGACGAACGCCTCCCGCCAGCCAAGGTAACTGGTCAAGACGCCGCCGAGCAAAATGCCGAGCGCGGATCCCAATGGGATGCCGAAAGAATAAACGCTGAGCGCGCGGGCGCGTTCATTGGGCGGGAAGTAATCAGAAATCAGGGAATAGGCCGGCGCGACGCCCCCCGCTTCGCCGACGCCGACGCCGAGCCGCGCCAGAAAAAGTTGCGTAAAATTCTGCGCCGCCCCGCAAAGCGCGGTCATGGCGCTCCAGACCGCGAGCGCTGCGGTCATAATCCAGACGCGCGATGACCTGTCCGCCAGCATCGCGATCGGAATGCCGAGAAACGTGTAGAAGAGCGCAAAGGCGAGCCCGCCCATCAGGCTCAACTGCGTATCGGACAGCAGCAGGTCTTCCTTGATCGGCACGGCGAGGATGCCGACAATCTGCCGGTCAATGAAATTGAACGTGTAAACGACGACAAGGATGAACAGCACATAGGCGCGGTACGCCTTCGACGGCGCCGCATCGCTCATTTAGTTGGCGCTCAGTTCTGTCAGCGCCGTTTGTTTGCTGAGAAAGTCTTTGAAGTCAGCAACGCTTGTCATCGGCGCTTCTTCCTGCGCCGCATGTCCGACGCCGGGATATTCGATCAGTTCCGCGTTCGGCATCATCGCAGCGATTTCACGTCCTTGCGCGACGGGAATAATGATGTCTTCCGCCCCCCAGAGGATTAGCGTCGGCGCCGCGATTGCGGCGAGCGCTTCAGAAGGGTCCGGCAGCGTGAACTCCTTCAGCGATTCAATCATGGCGGCCCCGTTGCCCTCGCGGCGCATCATGTCGCGCATGGTTTGAAGCCGTTCTTCCGTAATTTTTGCATCATCCCCATAGATCAATTGCGCGCTGGCGCGCACGCCGGCCTCAGGCGCCGTCAACAAATAGGCTTTCATCGGCGCCGGGATCGGGGCCGGCTCATCGCCGACCCCGTTTAGCGGCAACGCGCCTGGCGATATCAGCGCCAGCGCCGAGACCCGCTCCGGATACGCCGAAGCAAATCGCCATGCCGCCAGCCCCCCCAGGGAGTTGCCCGCAATCGCCGTTTTGTTGATTTCAAGAGCGTCCAGCACGGCGCCGATGAAGGCCGCGCGTTCTTCGGGCGCATACCGCTTTTGCGGATCGGGTCCGGTCAAACCGTGACCAAGAAGGTCGTATCGGATGACGCGATAGTCGTCGCGCAACGCCAGCGCCCACGCGTCCCATGTCTCAAGACTGTGCGTGAATCCGTGTATGAGCAGAACCGGCGGGTTCGACGGCGACCCCTCCTCTCGAACCCGAACGCGCGCGCCGGCGATCTCGACCATGCGATCGCTCGCCTGCATGTATACCGCTTCAAGCTCGCCGGCCCCTTGCCCGCGTGAGGCTGTGTACAAAACCACGCCAAACGCGCCCGCACCCAGTATGAGAATGGCGACAACGCCAAGCAAAATTTTCTTCATGATTAATTCCGCCGCCCTGTCGGCGCTGCGATCCCGTCATTGGCGAGATCACAGCGCCGCTTTTCATTATCGCTTAAAAGGCAACTTCGACTGTGCCGAAGACCTGCCTCGGATTTCCGAAAAAACCTGTCAATACACCCGTTGTTCCCAACGGCGAATTCGCGAAGGCGGGTTGCGAGGTCACGAAGTCATAACCGGCGACAATATATTCCTTATCAAGGAGGTTCGTGCCGTGTAGGCTGAGTTTGAGGCGGCCCTCGCTCGACGTCCATCCGAGGCCCGCATTGAAGAGCACGAAATCCGGCTGATCGATCGGCGATTCGAAATTGAACTGGTTCGTCTCGCTGCGATAAGAGGCCGACGCGAACAAACGCATGTCTCCGCTCCAGCTTAGAACGTTGAACGGTTTTTCGTAGGTCAGCATGCTGTAGGCGGTGATGGACGGCGTATTCTGGAAGACGGCGAGATCGGAAATATCGTCTCCCGTCGCCCCGATGAATTCATCGAATTCTGCGTTGATGTAACCGAGCGCGAAATTATAGGTTACGCTGTCGCCGCCGGCGAATAAGTCTTCCGCGAGGCGGGCATAGCCGTCGAGTTCCAGGCCAAAGAGCGTCGCCTCCGCCGCGTTCGTCGTAACGCCGGCGAAGTTTTCCGAAACGCCGTCGCCGTCAGCGTCGACGCCGATGGAGCCCGGGATCTGCACGTCGGAATAGTCGCTGTAGAACGCCGCGAGATTGGCGACCAGACGGCCGTCGAAGGCGAGGGTTTTTGCGCCGACTTCAAAGGTCTGGATTTCTTCCGGCTGGAAGAGACAGAATTCAAATTCGTCATCCGGGTCAGGGATAAAATTGGTGGAAAAGCCGACGCCGTCTTCGTCCAGATCCGGCGCCGCCGTCGTCGCGCAGCGCGGGTCAAAACCGCCGCCCTTGAAGCCTTCCGCGTAAGAGAAATAGAGGCTCACCTCATCTGTCGGCGCCCAGGTGATGCTGGCGCGGGGGTCAAACTCGGTAAACCGTTCTTGCGCTGCAAAAAGCGGCGTTGTGGAGAATAACGGGATTTCGATCGGCGGCACGGGGCCGCCGAAGGACGGCGACGATCCGTCGAGTGCGAGCCGCTGTATGACGGCGGTTCGTTCATCATCCGTATAACGACCGCCGAATTCGATGCTGATCGTATCGGTCAGATCGAAGGTGAAATTGCCGAAGATCGACCATGTGTCCGTATTGACGTCACCGGACGTGAACGAATTGAAGACCGTCGTATCCGGCGGAATGAGCCCGAGGAAGGCGAAAATCGGTGTCGACGTTCCAAGCAAGACGTCAAACTCGTTCGATGCGTCTGCGTTCAAATAGTAAAATCCGACAAGCCCGTTCAGGCGCTCGCCTTCGTAAAGCACCTGAAATTCCTCGCTGAACTGATCATTTTTGTAGATGACCGGCACATCGAGATCGACAAGCGGCAGTGAGTCAAAGTCGATCGGCGAACGGCTTTCATCATCGCGATAGCCGATGATGTTTTTCAGCGTCACGCGATCCGTAACGCGCCACTCGGCGATGGCGGAGACGCCCCGGGAGACAACGCTTTGCTCCGGATCGTTGAGACCGGCGCGCGTGTCGAAAACATCGTCCAGCACGGGAAAGCCCGGAAAGTCGAGCAAGCGATGGCCCTGACGGGGGTTGGAATTGTCATCGGTCCAGTCGCCGGCGATGCGAATTGAAAATGCGTCGGTCGGGTCCCATTCCGCAGAAAGGCGCCCGGCGAGAATGTCTTTCTGATAGTTTTCAACGCCATCGAGAACGAGATTGTCGCCGAACCCGTTGCGGCGGAAATAGCCGATTGTCCCGCCAACCTTCAGATCGCCGATCGCGCTGTCGGTCAGCACCGGCAATCCGAAGCCGCCGACAGCGTCAAACTGACCGAACGTCCCGCCGGTAAGACGAATGCGCGCTTCGGGGTCATCGGAGAGCCGGCGGGTCACGTATTTCAGCGCGCCGCCGATGGTGTTGCGGCCGTAAAGCGTGCCTTGCGGTCCGCGCAGCACCTCAATGCGTTCAATATCATAAACGTCGAGAAGCGCCGCCTGCGGACGGTTGAGGTAAATATCATCGATATAAATGCCGACCCCGGCTTCAAAACCGGCCACCGGGTCTTGTTGCCCGACGCCGCGGATAAACGCTGTGATCGTCGTGTTTGTGCCGCGGGACGTTTCAAACGTAACGTTCGGCGTAATCGCTTCGATGTCAGTCAGGTCGATGACGCCGATGTCTTCGAGGGTCTCGCCGGTGAACGCGGAAACCGCGATCGGCACGTCCTGCAGGCTTTCATTGCGCCGGCGGGCGGTGACGACAATCGTATCGGTCGCATCCTCCCCGTCCGCAAACGCGCCGTCTTGCGCAAAAGCCGGTCCGGCCGGCGCCGCCAGCGCCAGCATGGAGCAGACGGCGAGCAGCTCCGTGCGAAAGACGGCGGATTTCTTCCCTTGAAACGGCATCTCAATATCCTCCCAACGCAAATTATTTTTGGATAGGATAATTGGCGCTCAAGCCCGGCGACATGACGCCTTGGCTCAATTTGTGTGAACAATTTCGCTCAAATAATTACATCAGAGAGCCATAATGCTCACTCAGCGCGCATGCCCGGATGCGCGTTTGAGGTAAGCGGCGGGGGTTTCGCCGTTCCAGTCCTTAAAGGCGCGGTTGAAGGCGCGAAATTCCGAAAAGCCAAGCCGTTCGGAGACTTCCGCCACGGAACGGTCGTCCTTGAGAAGCCTCTTCGCCGTTTCGTTGAGCACGTCGCGGCGCAAGTCGCGGAACAAAACGCCTTCCGCCGCCAACCTTCTTCGCAGCGTCGCCACACTCACCCCCATTTGCGCGGCGACATCGGTTTGCTCCACAACGCCGCGCATCAAGGCGTCGCGCACAAGCGACTCAGCGGACCTTGATCCGCCCTGCCCGGCGTTTCGCCCGGCCACCGTTTCAATGATTTTCTGATAGACGGCGTTCGCCGTCAGATTTTTACTGGACGCAATATCGATATCGCGAAGCGCGTCGGCGCGATCAAAAACAACTTTGTACTTTTGGGCGCCGAACTTGATCGGCGCGGCCCAGTAGCCGAGATGGCTGCAGTCCCCGCCGGGTGAAGGCCGCCTGATATGCAGCATTGAAATCGAAGACGCAGCGTTCTGTGAAACGCAATTCAAAAGGCAATGCAAAAAAATCAGCACGCATTCGATCGAGAAATAGATGAATTCCTGATTATGTTGAACCGCATACGGAAAACGCTGGTCATCAATCACATATTCGACAGAACTTCTTCTTTTTACGACGAAGTTATACTCGCCGCCATGAAGCAAGTTATACGACTTTGCGATCGCCCCCATGACCTCATAGAGATTGGCGCATCCGCCTGTGTTCTTGAGAACGAAATCCGTGCTGCCCGGCAGCAACTGACGCGACGACACGTGCAGCGTTTCGTCGCCGAACAAAACAGCGAGACGGTTCTGCAGTCGATAATAGTCCGCAAGCGATATGTGAGACGGACGCGCGCCGCCGTCGCCTTGATCGATGAGGTCGACGGATCGTAAGAGGCCTTCGACATCGAGGCCTGCTGCGCTCGCCTGATCCAGAAGCGGCACGATTCTCGAATATGAGATTGATATCGGATTTTCTGATCGCGACATAGACAAACATTACTACTTTCATCATGGAAAGCGTACCGCGCTGTTAATTTCCAGAAAAGACTTGATATTCAAGCCCCTTTTTAAAGCTCAGAAAATTCCAATCTCGCAAACGCTGCCCATCGAAGGTTGATCGCTGGCTACATTGCACGACCTTGCAAACTGAATCATCGATAAAGCCTGGCTCAGGATTGCTACTGCATTTGCTGTCACGGATTGTACGCCGGCACTGTTCGATGACAGGCGCATCTTTATCCTCACCAGTGAGAGACGACATCTGCAATTAAGGATCAGCTGCTTTGCTCAGTATGGTTTCGAACCATCCGTTATACTCAGCAGCCCTTAGGGCGGCGATTTTTAGTCTAGTTTTGCGCAAGGACTTCCAAACCTGTCAGCGCAAACCATTCTCTACACGGACAAAAAGCGCGTATGCTTCAGGACATCTCGCATCCAATAAAGATTGGGAGAGTCCTTTCTAGTCACAACATGACCGGACACGCCTGACACGGCGCAGAGGTAATAACGACGATTTTCTTTCCACTACGCTTTAACGGAGAGTCTCAAAAGTGGAAATAATATCAATGCCTCAAGGTCTGGCGGAGAGAGAGGGATTCGAACCCTCGGTACGGTTGCCCGCACAACGGTTTTCGAGACCGCCCCGTTCGACCACTCCGGCACCTCTCCGTTAAGAAAGGTTCTTAGCATGGCGTGAAGGAAAAGGAAGACCGGGGTATTTCAGGCTGCATGAAGCCCAACAAAAACGTACGATGAGCATATGCCTTAGGCGCGGTGGGCGCTCCCCCGCAAAAGCAAAATTATGCAGCCGGCGCTTTGCCCTTCAGGCCGAAATTCTCTGTCACGATCGAAGCGAAAACTGGCGGCGTAAGGGGCTTTTGCAAGAAGTCTGTGAGACCGGGCGTATTCTCGGCCAGCGCTCGATCGCCAGGGTGCGACGACGTCGTCAACATGATTACAACCGGCCGATCGCTCTTCATGGCGCCGAGCGAAGCGTAGGCTGTCAAAAATTCAAAGCCGTTCATTCGCGGCATGTTAATATCGAGAAGGATCAAATCCGCTTTCGCATCGTCGTTCTCACGCAAATACTCAAGCGCTTGTTCCGCATATTGAAAGACCCGGACATTCTTAACGACACCCGACTTCTTCAAAACCCTGGCATGGGTTTCGTTGTCGACCTCATCATCATCGATAAGAATCACTTCGTTCAGCATCCGGTCCTCCGGCGAAATACCTTAAGCTAGGCAATATTCGGCCGAGTGTGTTTAATTTTATGTAAACATACTGGCGGTTGTATAGCGCAACTTATCCAAGAGACGCCAACTCTCATTGTTTTGCGCCTGATCGCTTATGCCTGATGCGAGACCGACCAAGGAACAACCCCGCCGCACGCCTGTGCAGAACAGGAAGTTTGCGTTGACAAGCCTGTGCGTTGTCGCTCTGGCAAGCGTCGGAACGGCGCTTTTGTCCGCGATGTTCGCCCAGGAGATTTGGTCAGGCGACACAATTCTCTTCTTCCTGATATGCGCTGCATTAACCGCTTCAGGAGCCTTTGTAACAACGCTCATGGGAAAAACGCATCCCGAGATCGAAACGCCGCGAGTTTATGGAAGCCAACCTGACCGCGCCGTTGCGAATATGGCGTTGGATTCAAAAACCCGCGATTTTGATCTTCTTTTTGAGAATGTACCGGTTCGCTTGTGGATCAAAGATGACGCCAACACCATTGTTCGTCTTAATCGCGCCGCAGCGGAGTCCATGGGCGTTAGCGTTGCCGAAGCTGAGGGGCGGAATACGGCTGAACTATTTCCTGAAATCGCTGATAAATATCTAAAGGACGATCTTGCTGTCATTAACAGCGGCGTTGCGATGACCGGCATTATTGAAGAATATGCGCCTTCGTCTGGCGTGCGCGGTTGGGTGCGTACAGACAAGGTTCCCATAATTGATCCGACCACGGGACAACGCTACGTCATTGTTGCAGCCATTGACGTGACCGACTGGCAACAAGCGCAGAATGCACTGAAAGAGAGTGAGCTGCGTTTCTCTACAGCTGCGGCCGGATCAAGCGTCGGCATCTGGGACTGGATAGATATCAAAGGCAATAAGGAATATTGGACGCCGCGACAGTTCGAACTTCTTGGTTATGAACCCTACGCCTTTGAGCCTAATTTTTCAAAATTTCTGGAACTTCTGCATCCTGACGATCATGTGCAGCTTCATCAAGCGGTCGAAGCGCACTTTCAGGATCGTATCCCTTTCCAAATCGAATATCGCTTACGCCATCGCACTAAAGGCTATCGCTGGTTCCTTGGGTCCGGCCAGGCGATTTGGGACGACAATGGCGAACCGAAAAGGATGATCGGCTCGATCATGGATATCCATGAACGCAAGGAGGCCGAAGAAGCGTTAAGCGCCAAGGCCGCCGCATTGGCGCGGTCCAACCTGGAGCTTGAACAATTCGCCCGGGTCGCCTCCCATGATCTGCGCGCGCCATTGCGCGGCATTGCGAATATCGTCGGCTGGCTGGAGGAGGATCTGGCCGATCACTTTAGTGAAGACACAAAAGGGCATCTGACCCTGCTGACCCAACGCGTCGGCCGAATGGAAAAATTACTGGACGATATTCTTGCCTTTTCGCGCCTGGAATTCGATGGCCCAACGGAAACAATCGACACCACAAACGCTATCGAGGATGCCTTTGCTCTGGTTCAAACTGAGAACTTTACGCTTCGTTTTGACGGCGCCATGCCGAAGCTCCAAGCCGAGCGTGTGCTTGTTGAGCTCGTCTTTCGAAACCTTCTAGATAACTCGATCAAGCACCATGATCGCGACAGCGGTACTATCACCATTTCTGCTCATGCAATCGGCAATGGCGCTGAATTCAGGATTTGCGATGACGGCCCGGGCATCGACCCACGCTTTTCAGAGAAAATATTCCAGATATTTCAACAGCTTAAAATAAGAGATGCTAATTCCGGCAGCGGCATGGGCCTCGCCTTCGTCAAAAAGGTGATGGATGAGGTCGGCGGTTCCATTAAGCTCGAGCCGCGGGCGCCCGAAGAACGCGGCGCTGTTTTCATTCTGACCTGGCCGGATCCGGCCCGACAGGCTTCAAAAGCGGCTTGACCTTTTGGCGTCTCGCCGCTAATTCCCGGCGCTCATCGAAAAAACCGGACATATGAAGCCGGGGTAAAAAAGGACGCTGGCGCATGAACGCGCCGAAAGAGGTCGATATGTACGCTGTCGTAAAGACAGGCGGTAAACAATACCGCGTTTCTGAAAACGATACCCTAAAAGTAGAGCGTCTTGCAGGCGACGCCGGTGAAATCGTCACGCTTAATAGCGTCTTGATGGTTGGCGACGGCGGCGACGTCACTGTCGGCGAACCGCTCGTTGACGGCGCGGCGGTTGCGGCGGAGATCGTTGAGCACGCCCGCGATAAAAAGATCATCGTTTTCAAAAAACGCCGTCGACAAAATTATCGACGCAAAGCCGGTCACCGCCAGCACTATACGCTCCTTAAGGTCACAGAAATTCTGACCAACGGCGCGAAACCGTCAAAGAAAGCGGCGGCAAGCCCCGCGAAGAAAAAAGAACCCAAAGCCCAAGCCCCGAAGGCGGAAACGTCTTCTACTAACGGCGCCGACGATCTTAAAAAGTTGTCCGGCGTTGGACCTGTGCTTGAAAAGAAGCTAAACGAGGCAGGCGTAACCAGTTTTGCACAGATTGCAGCCTGGGGACCGGCTGAAATAGAAGAATTCGACGAAAAGCTTTCGTTCAAAGGACGCATTGAGCGCGAAGGCTGGGTTGATCAGGCGAAAAAACTCGCCGCTGGTGAAGAGGAGTAAGAGATGGCTCATAAAAAGGCAGGCGGCTCGTCAAGAAACGGTCGCGACTCCGCAGGCAGACGTCTCGGCGTGAAAAAATTCGGCGGAGAGATTGTCGTTCCAGGCAATATTATCGTCCGTCAGCGCGGGACAAAATATCATCCGGGCGCAAATGTCGGCATCGGCCGCGACCATACGCTGTTCGCCACTTCTGGCGGGCGCGTTGCATTCGCGACGAAATCGAACAAACGCACCTATGTGTCAATTCTTACGGATTCAGATTAGCGCCGGGCAGACGCCCTGGCGCTGAACGCGCCAAGGGCCTCCAGCAAGAATTCAAGGGAAGGCCCTGGCGCCTTCCCTTTTTCTTTTTGGAGAGCCTTATGACTGTCATATCGGTAAAAGATCTGGTTTTACGTCCGATAGAAATAGAAGATGCGCAGCGCTTCGCTGAACTAGTGAATGATTATTCACTGGCTAAATTCACTTCACGCGTACCGTATCCTTACACGCTGGATGACGCCGAGGCGTTTGTTCGTCTTGCCACGGATGAAGAACAAAAAGGCGATGAACATCGTTTTGCCGCTTGCCGTAACAGCGAAATCATCGCCTGCGTTGGCTTAAGACGCAGCTCAAAACAGGGTGTCTATGAGCTTGGATACTGGGTTGGCGCCGACTATCGCGGCGCCGGCGTCGCGACCAACATTGCCCGCGCCGTTGTCTATTTCGGCTTTGAGATCCTCAATGCGCAGAAAATTGCCGCCGGACATTTCGTCGATAATCCGGCGTCGGGGCGGGTCTTGCGCAAAATCGGCTTCAGGCCGACAGGCGAGACACTTTTAACCTGTTCTTTGGCGCGCGCCGCCCATATCGCGACCCCGCGTTTTGAGATGGAGCAGAAGATGCAGCGACTGACGGATAATATTGCAATCGCGCCAAGTCAGGATTACGCCATGAGCAGCCCTCAACCAGGAAATCGCTATGACAACGATTGCAGAATATCAGGTGCAGAAAACTGACCTTGCCCAGTCGCGGCTTGTTGAACGCGATCTGAAAGCGCTCGGCGAGGGAGAAATCCTGGCGAAAGTCGACCGTTTCGCCGTCACCGCAAACAACGTCACCTATGGCGTCGTTGGCGAGCGCATCGGTTACTGGAAGTTCTTTCCCGTCGAAGACGAAAGCTGGGGGATCATCCCGGTATGGGGGTTTGCGGATGTCGAGCAATCAAATCATCCGGATATTGCAGTCGGCGAACGCCTTTACGGCTATTGGCCTATGGCCAGCCATCTCATAATGGCGCCGGGCAAGATTAATGATACGCATTTTGTCGACATTGCGCCGCGCCGACGGGAATTGCCGCCTGTCTATAACGGCTATAATCGCCTGACACGCGAGTTTGGATACGACGGCGATATGGACAATGAACGGATGGTGTTGTTTCCGCTCTATGCAACCTCGTTTTGTCTTTATGATTTCCTGAAAGACAATGACTGGTTTGGCGCGGATCAGATCATCGTTCCCAGCGCCTCATCCAAAACGGCGATCGGCGTTGCCTATGCAATTCGATCTGACGAGGCGCCGCCGCGCCTTATCGGCCTGACGTCGCCGCGCAACAAGAGTGCGGTAGAAGAACTTGATGTCTACGAGGATGTCCTTGTCTACGATGACATTGGAACCATGAAAGGCGACATTCCGAGCGTCATTGTCGATATGTCCGGCAATGGCGATGTATTAAATAGCCTGCATAAACTGTTAGGCGATAATATGAAGTACACGTCTAATGTTGGCGTGACTCACTATGAATCAAATAAAATGGGGCCGAACTTTATCGCCGATCGAAGCGCCATGTTTTTTGCCCCAGGGCATATTCAAAAACGCAATAAGGACTGGGGCCCGGGCGAATTTCAAAAACGCGCGCAAATGTTCTGGCATCAGGCGGCGCTGAAAAGTCGGTCCTGGCTTTCAATAAAAGAAGCTACGGGCGCTGAAGCGGTAAACGAGGCCTGGCAGGATGTTTTGGCTGGCAATACGCCGGCCGATACGGCATGGGCGGTAGGGATTTAGGCGCTAAAGCCTTCAGGAATCTCCAATACAGTATCTGCTGATATTTTGCAGGTACGCTTACGCTATAAAGCATCATCCACGGTCTGAGACTTTTGACGGCGATGGTATCGCCGCTGCGTGAAAACGCGTAAAAGAGCCCCATGGTGGACACATCGCTTGTAAAAATTCACATAGAAAACGGAGTTGCGGGGATTACGCTGAATCGCCCGGACGCCTTGAACGCTTTCACGCCAGACTTATTGCTAGGATTGATAGATACGATCAATGAAGCCAATGAGAATACCGATTGCGGCTGCATTGTTCTGGAAGGCGAAGGGCGCGCTTTTTCCGCGGGCGTCGATTTAAAATTGCTGCAATCTGCAACGTTCGCTGCTGGAAAAGTCGATGATATTTTTGGTGAGACAGCATTCGCCGCCGCCGACGCTTTGCGGTTATCGCAAAAGCCTGTCATCGCGAAAGTCCACGGCTTTTGTTTTACGGGCGCTTTGGAGCTCGCATTGCAATGTGACTTTATCCTGACAACCGCCGATACGAAGTTCGGCGATACGCACGCCAAGTGGGGGCTGCGTCCCAGCTGGGGCATGAGCCAGAACCTTGCACGCGCTGTTGGCGCAAGGCGCGCCAAAGAATTATCTTACACCGCCGCAACATTTTCCGGCGCCGATGCTGAACGTTGGGGCCTCGCCAACAGCGCGTTCGGCAATAAAGATCAATTGGACGAAGAAACCGCAACGCGCGCAGCAGCCATTGCCGAAGCCAGTCCAGGGGCTATTGCGGCGTACAAAGACCTTTACGCGCTGCATGATGAGCTTCGCCCCCTTGAGGAAGCGCTTGATGAAGAGGTCCGCCGGGAGTACCCGGACATTACCGACACGCACAAACGCCTGAAAGGCTTTGGCTCATGAGCGCTCATGAAAAAGCCAGTCCGGCGCGCCAACGCCTCCTCGTAGATATTGTGTCTGATCCGGTATGCCCCTGGTGCTATGTGGGCCTGAAGGCTTTCCAACACGCGCGCGACAAGATCAGCCAGGACTACCAGGTGCTGCCGCGCATTCGCGCCTATATGCTCAATCCGAATACGCCGCCGGGCGGCATGGACCGCCTCGCCCATTATGACAAAAAATTCCCGGATACCTCTCAGCGCGAGCAAATGGCGCTGTCGATAAAAGCCGCGGCCGCCGGCGCCGGGTTTCAGTTCGATCCGATGGGACCGAAATGGTTGCCGAATACTGCAAAAGCGCATCAGCTCATTCGCCTTGCCCATTATGACGGCGCCCAGGAACGGCTCGCAGAAGAGCTTTACAGCCGCTATTGGAATGATGGCGATGATATCGGCGATGAAGCCGTATTGCTCACGATTGCCGAGACTGCCGGGCTCGATGTCGAAAACGCGCAGCGGGATTTTGCTAATCCGAAGTCTAAGAATGAAATTCTCGCCGAAGCGGAAGCATTTCGCCAGGCGGGCGTCACAGGCGTACCGACTTATATCGTTAACGAGCGGGTGGGCTTTTCAGGCGCTTTGCCGCCCGTAAGACTGGCAGAAGCCTTGCGAGACGGCGCAAGGCAGACCTTGGAGAATTAATATGGTCCGACTGATCATCGCTGTCGCGGCAATAATGCTGACAGCCGGCCCCGCACTGGCCGATATCCGTGTCGACACCGCCGGCAAATTGGGACGGGCGATAAAATCAGCTAAACAGGGAGACGTGATTATTCTCGAACCGGGAAGCTACGCGGTCGCAGACCTCAAAATTCCCAAGACGGTCACACTTATCGGGGAAGGCCGCGTCGTTCTGACCCCGAAGAGCGCTGTCGCAAAAGGGCTGCTCAACCCCCTCCCCGGCGCCTCTTTGCGGGTCAAGAACATTGTCTTTCGCGGCGCAACATCGCCAGACAAAAACGGCGCTGGAATTCGTCATGACGGCGCGAACTTATTTATTGCCGACTGCCGTTTTGAAGACAATGAAAACGGCGTTTTAGCCACAGGCGATCCGGCGGGCCTCATACAGATCAGCCGATCTGACTTTCTGCGCAGCGGATATGGCGACGGGCAATCGCACGGGATTTATGTTGTCAGGGCTGCGCAACTTGAAATTCGCGATAGTAATTTTATCGGCACACGGATTGGCCATCACGTAAAATCGCTCGCAGACGTAACCTTCATCGAAGGAACGACCCTGGATGACGCAGACGGCCAGACCAGTTATTCTGTCGACGCTTCAAAAGGCGGCGACGTCACAATCGCCAACAGCACTTTGATTCAATCAGCCGACAGCGAGAATTGGGCTTTCGTCAACTACGACACCAGCCGCGGCGGGCAGGCGCTTTCGCTTCGCATTACCGGCAACCGGATCGTCAATAAACGCGAAAGCGCCGTTTTTCTTCGTAATGATACAGAATTGAAACCCGATGTGTTTGACAATGAAGTTGTCAATGAAGGACGTGCGCGCATGACTTACAAAGAGTCCCGCTAAGAGTTCTTGAAAGTCATAAAAATTGTAATGGATGAGCGCACAGCTTTGCGCTTGACGCCTCAGTTCAGGGCCGTTTAATTGGAATCGCGACTTTGTTTTGGCCGACCTTAATGAGACTTGCCCACGGCCAAGCCCTGGAGACTCCAAGACATTGTTGCGAGTTGCCGGGCCGTTGCGGGACCGGCGTCGCCAGAATAAGGAGCTTTCGAGATGGCGTCAGGCACAGTGAAGTGGTTTAACGCAACCAAGGGATATGGCTTCATCGAACCGGATGAAGGCGGAAAGGATGTGTTTGTCCACATCACGGCAGTTCAGGCCGCAGGCCTTCAAGGACTGAATGAAGGACAAAAAGTGTCTTTCGAGGTTGCGGAGCAGCGCGGCAAAACTGCGGCTTCAAATTTAAAAGTTGATTAGGCGAAAATAAACCGGTTGTTCAACATTAGAAAGACTTGCGTCTTTCTATCAAATTCATTCGCACACAGTTCGATCTCAGCCGTAGGGGCCAATCTGGCTTTTGCGGCTTTTTTATATTTCTGATTAGGCTTGCCATTTTCCCTCAACGCACTTTCAAAATGCGACAAGCCCCGTTCGTGCGAACGGGGCTTGTCTTTTCGTGTAAGGCGCTAGTCGTGTAAGGCTGCTAGCCCATTAGAATTTAGCCGTAACAGAGAAAATGAACCGGCGCCCGACTGTGTCCAGCACGCCGCCGTCACCAGTGCCAAGCAGATCACTGACTTTTGCATTCGTCAAATTATTGACGATCAAACGACCCGTAACGTTCTCCGTGAAGTCATAGCGAACATTGTAATTGAAGGTGTTGAAATCAGGACGCACAAAGGTGTCAGCCTGTTCAGGTATGTCTGCCTCGTCGATCAGCACGTTATTGACCGTTGAGCTTGTCCGAAACCATTGCAGCGTATGCGTCAGGTCGCCAATCTGGTGCGTCAGATCGAACCGGGTCTGAAACTTCGGATTGGCCGGTTCGCCTGCGCTTGGATTAGCGGTTGTTCCGGATGGGAACACATCAAAGCGGTCGACGAAATAAACAGTGCCCTGCGCCGCGATTGATCCCCATTTTTCAGCGCGAGCGCCAAGCGCGTCCGCGAGGTCAAACTGATAATTGATTGTATTATTGAGCGAACGGATTTCCGTTCGGCCAACATTAATGGTCGGGAAGAAAATGAAGGCGAGATTACCTGGCGCCTGTTGCGCCGCCGGGATGCCTGGATTCGCGACAGCAGGCACTGGATTGCCGGTGATTGGATTGATTGTGGGCACGATGAACGATCCCGGATTATTCGGATCTTCAATATTCGGAATGCCGAGATCACAAGCCGGGAAGCCGCCAACTTGCGTGTCCGGGAACGCCGGGTCGTCGTAACAGGCGTTCACCTGGAATGTCAGTGCAATCGTGCCGTCAAGATCAACCGCAAAATAATCGGACTCAATGGTCAGTCCGGGAATGAACGACGGTTGCAAAACGACGCCGACCGTCCAGTTATCAGCAATCTCGTTTTCCAGGAATGGGTTGGATGCACCGGCCGCTGGCCGTGCCGTACCGCCTGGAATATTAAAATCATCCAGGAAGCTGAGCGGCAATCCAAGCGACTGAACGAACGCTTCGCAGTTAGACCGACGAATCCCGCCAGCAGGACCGCCGTCAATATTGTCGACGTCGCAGGCAAAATCGCTGTCCCCGCCGCCGGTAAACCCGGTAACGCCGGCGCCGACAAGCTCAACGACAGAGGCCGAACGCACGGCGCGCGTGCGATTGCCGCGGAAAGTGATCCCTTCAAAAGGCGACCACCGACCGCCGCCGGTGAAGGTAACATTGGTCGTCGGCTCGGCATCCTCAGCAAGTGGATTAAGTTCACTCGATATGGAGCGGTTCACCACGCGAACGGCGCCGTTTAGTTCAAGTCTGTTCATGGCGAATGTCGAGAAGTCATCGCCAAAAATCGGCGCTATGAACTCAGTGCCGCCTTCAAAGAAGCGCAACGCGCCCTGCGAGGCCTGGCCCAAGGTGTTGCGTCCCGTGCCGGTGGAGAATACCGGACCCGGAGTGAACTCGTTCGTCTCGCGGCGCCATTCAAATTGCGAATTGAACTGTAATGGACCCGCTGGAAGTTCCACAATCTCACCGCCAAACGAAGCAGCACCGTAGAATTGCTGCGACTTGTTGGTGGAAAGGTTGCTGCCGGTGACGTAATCGATCGCAGCTTGCGAGGGCGCACCAAAGCCGAACAGATTAAGCGGCACACAGGCGTCAATTTGCGCCTGTGTTGGCGTAACCGGCGCCGGCAACCCGGAGTTGATGAAAGCAACGCCAGGATTGCGCACGCCAATAGGTTCAGGCGCATCCAAGGTCTGTTGGCGACATACCGCGTTGCCGTTGCCGTCATCGACGACATCCGCAGCGAGTGCGAATTCCACATCCAATATGTCTTCGGCAAAGTTATCGCTCGTAGACAGGCCGTAAATAAACGAGACATCCCAGAAAAAGCTGCGATCGAATGTGTCGAACTCGCCCTCAAGCGTCGTCGCCGTGCGGTATGTGCGTTGATCGTTGCCGCTATTGTTCGGGCCGGTGATGTCACGCAAAGAACGGCTCAAAAACAGAACACGCTCACCGCCAATATCACCGAATGTCAAACCTTGCCCGGCAAGACTATTGATTGTCGCCAGTGAATTTGCCGTCAAAAGCGGGTTCTGGTCGACGAAGATCGGAACAGACAGTGTGCCTCCGGTAAAATCGCCGGCGGCGCTATTTGTCGGCGGATTGCCAATGGAGTCGTTGCTGATGTCAGAGAAAAGGAACTCTTGTTTAATGCGAAGGTTGTCGCTGAAATCATATCTGCCCAGCATATTGAAAGAAATGCGCTCTTGAGCTGATTGAATATTTGTGAACGTATCATTTGGAAAACCGTCGCCGCCAATGACCCTGTTTTGTTCAGCCGGATTAGGCGGCAGGATATTTCCAATGTTGAATGGGGTGAGATCGCCATTCGCGCCAAACTGCAAAGGCACAGCCAAGCGAGGCAGGAAAGACGCCGTCGCGGCATCCGGGTTTGGCACCGTTACAAACGTGCCTGAAGGCGCAAATGTGCCGACAAACAATAACGGATTGATGGCTTGCCCTTCTGCGGTCTGCGCAAAGTCAAACGGCGACAGGTTGTTCGGATTGAACGTCGCTGAGGTGAAGTTTGCAACCGGAGACGACGGAAAGAAAGGCGTCGCCGTTCCAGCGCCCAGCTGAAGCGCGCTGGTTAACAAACCGCCTGTTGGAATCAGTGGATTTGTTACGCCAGGCAAACGGATGGATGTTGGCGTTCCAGGCGCTGCGGCAAGCGGGTTTTGGAAAATATCCAATCCCTGGTCGTCGACCCGGTCGCCGCCAAGATTGGATGAAATAAGATCCTGATTCAGATATTCAGCTGAGAGAGTTAAGTTAGCGCGGCCGTCAAAAAAGTTCTTTCCCCAAACACCGGTCGCACGGTAATTCCCACCGTCTCCCTCCTGGGTCAAACCGCCCTGCAAGGTGAATTCGGCCCCTTCATAATCGTCTTTCAGGATGATGTTGACAACGCCGGCCACAGCATCGGCGCCGTAAATCGGACCGCTGCCAACCGTTTGCACTTCTGTTCGATCAATCAGGGCTGGATTAATGACCGTCAGATCAACCTGAACGCCATTGGCGTTTCCGGGCACAAAAACTGTCGCCTGATTAGCGCCGACAAATCGTCTTCCATTAACCAGGCTAAGGGTTCGCTGCGTGCCCAGATTCAAAAGGTCAGGAAAAGCACTGTTATCGCCGCGCTGAACGTTTGCACCCTGATTGTTAACGCCAATACCTGTTAACGGAAGCTGCTCGACCGCTTCAATGGCGTTCACAAACCCACGGTTTTGAATCTCGATTGAGTCTATTGTCGTCACATCGATGGTCGTGTCGACCTCGCGGCGGATCCTCGATCCAGTAACCACAATCGTGTCTGTGGATTCTGAGTCCTCTACTTCTTCCCGCGGATCAATCGTTTCAACTTCAGCGTCCTGCGCCGCAGCGGCTGAAAACATAAAACCCGTTGACGCAAGCGCGAAAACCGAGGCCTGCATCAGCAAGCCGCGGCGCGGTTCTTTCTTGGTGCGAAAATTCATCGAATGCCCTCTGTTAATATCGATTAAGGAAGAAAGCCCCGTCGCGCACGCGGCCGGCGGTCGCCAGTCGAATGCAGAACCCCTTCAGGACTACGACATTCAGGCGCGCAGCCCTCCTCAGCGCCTACGACAATCAATTTGAAGGCTGTGGTCTTCAGGCAACAGCGCTGCTCACGGACCTTGCATCACATAAAAAAGAGGGTTTATTTATAAAAATGGTCGGGACGCGGGAACGTCCCGACCTAAGTACCGGAAGGACATCACAGGGCTCAACCATAATGTCCTGTCTATAGGACAGCGGCCAAACCAAACCCCTCAAAAAAATGTGCGCCGCACATGAGGAAGACGGGCCGTTGTCAGATCGACGGGCGTCTGCACGGCTTTCACCGGTGCAGCGATCTTAGGATTATGGGAATGAGTGACAATAATAAATTCACGCCAGCGCTCAGTGAGACTGAGATCGCAAAACAGCTGAAAGAGCTGGAGCGTGTTTTCCAAAAGCACAACAAAATGCTGATCGGCTGGCTCACCAATAAGCTTGGCGAAAGGGATGCCGCTTTAGACATCGCGCAGGACGCCTATTTGCGCATTTGGCGATATGCGCACAAAAACAAGGTCGAAAATGCGCAAGCGCTTCTTTTCAAAACTGCAGCCAATTTGACAGTCAATGAATTCAAAGCGCGTAAACGGTATGTCACTCGCCATACTGCTTTCACGACTGAAACAGAAAACGACAATCCGCTTGAAAATCTGCCATCCGATGATCCGTCGCCGGAACGCGCAACACTAGCGCGCGACGATGTCGAAATATCGATCAATGCAATTGAGACGTTACCGGAAAATATACGCCGCGCGTTTATTATGAACCGCTTTGAGGGCTTAAGCTATCGTGAGATAGCCGAGAAGCTCGGCGTTTCTGTAAGCAGCATCGAGAAATATATGATCACGGCGCTGAAGACCCTTCGCGCCGCCTTAAGCGCAACAAAACAAGGAACTTCCACTATCGTTCCTTTTCCAGATGCGAAAAGACGGCAGGGAATACGATAAGCACAGGCACATTGTTATGAACGTATCCAATCAGCACGAACAAGAGGCCGCCGCCTGGGCAGCGCGCTCTTTATCCGGCGAAATAACGAAGTCAGAAAAAGTCGCACTACAGAACTGGCTTGCGCAAAGCCCTGAAAATCGAACAGCCTATGCCGCTTATGAAGAGGCCGCGCACAGTCTAGATTATGCAAGCGAGACGCTATTGGCAGATCATTTTGAAGCTGAACTTCATGCGCAAGCAGAACGCCAAGAAGCTGTTTCAACGCCATGGGCGTCTATTGCGGCAGGCCTGGTGGCGCTTCTTGCTGGCGTACTATTGCTCACAATAACATTTAGAGCCCCTCAGCCGCAGCTTCTTGCGACCGCTTACGGAGAGCGCGCCGAGCAGATTCTAAGTGACGGCAGCTCAGTTCAGCTAAATACAAAAACAAAACTCGAAATAACTTACAGAAACAAAGAACGCCTTGCGCAATTTAATTCTGGTGAAGCGCTATTCGATGTTGAGAGAAATCCTACGCGCCCTTTCGTTGTGAAAACCCGTCACGCCGATATTGTCGTTACAGGCACTGTTTTTA
Source organism: Pseudomonadota bacterium (assembly GCA_039180625.1). Lineage (GTDB taxonomy): Bacteria > Pseudomonadota > Alphaproteobacteria > Caulobacterales > Parvularculaceae > Hyphococcus. The sequence goes on from JBCDDE010000005.1 coordinate 289,806, forward strand.
ATGTGCTTTCGCTTAAAACCGGCACAATCGTCAGCGTTGTTTCCGGCGCCGTAGACGTTACGCCCGCTGCAGGAGAGCGTATCACGCTTATGGCCGGGCAAAAGCTGAATGTTGATACGCAAGGCCGCGCAAGCGCAGTGGAAGCTTTTAATCCGAACACTGCCCTCGCCTGGCGGGAGGGAAAAACACGATACGCGAAACGGCCCCTCGGCGAAGTTATTGAAGATTTAAATCGTTATTTCAGCCAGCCGATCATACTTGGCGATCCCAAGCTCGCCACGCTGCCGGTGACTGGGGAGTTTGACGTATCAGACCAGGAGACAATCATAAGCGCATTGTCAGTCGCTTTCTCTCTTGAAGCGAGGGAAACCCCCTCAGCGGTGCTTCTGTCTACTTCTGAACGATAAGAACTTTAATCAGTATGCGTAATTTATTCTCATTGCCCCTTGTCTTGAGCGCCGCGATCGGAAACGCTTCCGCCGGCGACAGCGCAGGTGACGCCAACGTCAATCAGCTTCCTGCTCTGCAACAAGCCTCTTTTGCAATACCGCTGGAAGACGCGCTGGTTGAATTTGCGCGACGTCTCGGTATTTCTCTCATTTTCGACAACAGACTGATTGATGGAAAATTTATTTCATCCACTTCCTCTTCATCTGTGTCTGAGCACCAACTCGAGAAAACGCTTGGCGACGTTGATCTGCAACTTAATCGAATTAATGCAACAACATATGCAATTACCAAGCGCGCAAACGTTCAGCCGATGCTCGCGTCATATGTTTCAACACCGGCGCCAGCGCCTGCCCCTGTTGCGCTCATAGACACGATTGTCGTCACTGCGTCTGCCACCGCCGCCCTGTCAGACGCGACATCCAGAAACCTCTTTTCATTTGATCGCCAAACGCTTGATAATCTGGCGGCGGTTAATGTTGCGGAGACGATCTATGAGCTGCCGCAATCCGTAGCAGGCATTTCCGCCGCCAATACGAGTTTTCTAGGCGCTGCTGCGGGGTTAAACCTTGCGGACTTGCGAGGGTTTGGACCTGAACGCACGCTTGTCCTGATAAATGGGCGCCGCCGTACGAATACGTTGGGCGGAAACGGGACCGTTACAGGATTTGATTTGAATACGCTTGCGGAGCCTTTCCTGGAACGGATCGAGGTATCGCCGCAATTCGGCGCGGCCAAATTCGGACCCGAAGCCGCAGCAGGCGCAATCAATTTCGTGACACGTTCAAATGTCGACGGCGTTACAGCTGGAGCTCAATATGGAATAACACAACGCGGCGACGCAGAAGAGTTCTCTGTACACGTCTTAGGCGGCCGTGACTTTAAAGCTATCGGCGGAAATATTACGCTTGGCGTTAATCATGTGAGGCAAAACGGGCTTACCGGCGCCGACCGCAGCGTCACCGCAGTTCCTTACGGTTTCGCGCTGAACGGCAGGCAGGCCTCGCCGGCTATCGGCGAGTATCTGCCAGGTTTTGGCGGAAGCGATATTACGCCCAATGGAGAGTTAACCGGAGTTCTGACTGCCGACGGAAACTATATTCCTTCGTTTCTCGTAACAGGCTTTACCGTTCTTGACGGCACTGGAAATGTTGAGCCTTACGAAGCGCGCCTTAACCAACTTTATAACGCATTCGAAGACGCGCAAACTATCATTCCTGTTAATCGCACAATCGGCCTTATCGATGCGAATATTGATCTGACATCTTCGATAAGCCTTTTTGCTGAGGGACATATTGGCGTATCGCGCATCGAATCCCAAATTGCCGCCCTTCCAACGACAAGCCTCCAGGGCAATGACCCGCTCACGGGCGACGCCGTTCCGATATCGTTGACGAACCCAACCGTGCCTGCGGGCGTGCTTACTTTTATACAAGAACAATACGGGCCAACGGCGCAGTCTGTAGTCGTTTCAAGGCGTTTTATCGAAATTGGTCCGCGTCAAAGATCATCGAGCAGACGGTTCAATGAGGCAATCATTGGCGCCGATTTCAATATTTCGAACGAGTTTCGCGGCCAGGCGTTTTATCGATACGGGCGAAATACAAGCTATACGGAGCAAAAGAACTATGTCGATCGCAACAATCTTCTCCTAGCGCTCGATCCAGTCGCCTGCGCTGTAGCGCCCGGATGCGTCGCTGTCGATCTGTTCGAACGAGGCGGCATTTCACAAAATGCAGCCAGTTTTATTCGCGCAACGGCGCTTACGCGCCAATTAAGCGCCCGTGAACACGAACTAGCGGGTGATGTTACGATAAGATTTGATGCAGGGCCCTTTGAGGCGCTTAACGTCAATTCAGGCGTCAGCCTGCGCAGGATGGCAATTGAAGATCGCAATGACGCCGAACAGGCAGCGCAAGCTTTGGGCGCAATACAGGGCAATAACTTTGACGGCGCCATCAATATTGCGGAGTTCCACGCAGCCGTTACCGCTCCCCTCCTTCAGGACAATGCTTTTTTGGGCGATGCCGAACTTTTTCTCAATTACCGGGCGACGCTATCATCAAAAATCGGCACAGTTCACAATTTTGAAAGCGCGCTTGAATGGCGCCCCATTCGAGGAATTACTGTCGCAGGCGGATATAGCTTTGGGGAAAGACCGCCCAACCTGACAGAACTTTTTCTCATTGGCGAACGGGTCGGCCGTTTTTTCACCGACCCTTGCGCGACGGATGATACTCGCTATACAGAGAATTGCGATTCGCAAAATCCGCTCTCGGTAGGCGAAAATTTTTCTCAAACCCAGTTCATTGCGCAAACGATTACCTTTGGAAACATCAATCTTGATGCAGAAGAGGTAGAGAGCGCAAGAGCCAGCGTAATAGCAGCATCGGCGCCATGGAACAGTATGATTCCAGGCGACTTTAGCCTCGCCGTTCACTGGCAGCAATATAATGTCGATAATATGATTAGCGCCGCCGATGGAGCGCTGGATGCGTGTTTCGCCAGTTTAGATTTTTCAAACACCACTTGCGGATTAAATCCTATAACCGGCGCCCCGCTTATACAACGCAATCCTTCTACAGAACAAATTGTGTCGATTGACTCAATTTTACAAAATACAGGCGGTTTTTTCTGGCGCGGCATTGATTTAGAAGCGCGCTATGCGTTTGAGCCTGAAAACCTCAGCTTTATCAATCGCGTTTGGTTCAGCGGACTGCACACTTATACTTTGGCAGCACGCACAACATCTCTGGACGGAACGGTTGTTAACGAACTTGGTCTTAGTGATTTTCCACGACACCGATCTCTTCTCTCTGTTGGCCTAGAAGCAGATCGGTTGGAATTGTCGGCATTCATTCATCGTCGCGGAGCCGTGCAAACGACACGTCAGTTTGACATACCGGAAGTATCGATACGCCCTATCACAACTTTTGATCTGACAACGCGCTATGCGCTGAGAAATAATATCTTCGCCACTATTGCGATTGAAAACATCTCAGACAGAATTGCGCCTCGCGCTGCGCTGGCGGCGGGCCTGAATACGCTGCCTCAATATTATGATATTTTGGGGCGCAGGTTTTCTGTAAATTTGAGCGCATCATTTTAAGGCGCGCTCGCTGGTACGAGTCAAGGGAGTTTACGCTGGGCATCAAGCAATAAAAGTCGCTCTTTACATTTAAACTGGTTTGGATTGCACGGCCAATATGCAAATAGGGGCTGCTATGACAACACAACAAACAAGGAGAAACTCAAGATGAACAGACGGGACTTTTTGGCAACGGCAACCGCAACAACCGCATTCTTGGCTGCAAAACCGGTATTCTCTCAAGGAAACAACAAGGTGGGCTCGGTGAGCCGGATGATTTTCGCGCCGGACGATCGACTGATCATCGCCGATTGGAAACGCGGCATGCTCCATGCGCTAGCGCTTCCCAAAGCGGAAGCCGCACCCAGCGCCTCTTTCAATGTGCGTGATCTCGATGGGGTCATCGCGCGGGCTGAAGGTATTGACCGAAGTGTCGTAAAGCCCGCCGCCTTCGTGTTTCAGGCGTCGAAAGGCCTCGCTGTCATCGCTTATCGTGCGGGGCGCGGGCCCGATGCGCCGACGCGGCTCGCAATCATCGCCACAAATGGCGCAACAAATTTGATCGACCCGGCTTCATTGGTCGAAGACTCGACGGCTTTGCCGGATTCCGCGCCAAATGCGCAATTATGGAACCGGACGCCGGCGCGTAGTCTCCTTGTCACCGATATGACTTTTCATGAGAGCAGCCTTTTCGTTGCAGGCGTTGCGAACGCGGATTTTTCCTCAACGCTCTACAAATTTGCATATCCGTTTGAGGAAGCTGTCGCCGCCACCCAGATCGAGATGTATCATACAGTTCACAATCAAATAGAGACGCGGGCGCCCATCCGGGCGATGTCTATTGTGCGCCTGAATGACAGGCCACATCTTCTTGGCGCCTACACCTGCACGCCCCTTGTCACGGTCCCACTCGACACGCTTGAGGATGGGGCGGTGATACGCGCCAAAACCATCGCTGAGCTTGGCTTTGGCAACACCCCGCTCGACATCATCCCGTTCCAGATCGAGCATCAAGGTCAAACCTCAGATTGGGTGATTGTCGCAAATGCGGCGAAATCGGCGGACCTGATACCGCTTGACGCCATCGCCGCCGCCAGCAAAGCCCCAAGCCTGTCCTCCCCGGTCCAAGTTCCGTTCGAGACAACGGCTGGACCCTCCGCGGTGCAACTGCCTCTTACCAATCTGGCGGGCATGGTCGATCAGGATGGACAATTTTTGCTGACGCTTCGCCGAGACCCGGCAAGCGGCGGGCTTGAACTGATGTCGGTGCGCAAGGGCGCGTTTTTCAGGCTTTCAGATTTCATAAACGAATATGACTTTCCAAACTATCAGTATCCGGAAGATAGCGAATTCCAGCAGCAATACATCCGGCCATTTCACGGCCTCATGAAGACTGACGAAGGTCACGCCGATCTCATCAAATGACAATGACGACAAAAACCGATCGCCCTGAGACGGACGGCGCAAAGCCGGAGGCAGTAGTTTATCCAAATTGTGCAATCTGGCCTGAAAACATCCTCCGCTTTCACATCGTCTTCAACCGCCCAATGGATATGGAGCGCGCGCTCGATTTTGTTCGGTTGGAGACAGAAGATGGCGATCTGATTGAAGACGCGATCGTCGATATGATCGATGGCCTTTGGACGCCTGACCAGCGCGTGCTAACCGTTTTGTTTCATCCCGGGCGCGTCAAAGCCGGGTTGGCGGCGAACAAATCGATGGGTCGACCTCTCCATCAAAATAGCAGCTACCGCGTCCGGCTGTGCGGTGCGATGCGGGACGCAAATGGCGACTCGCTCGGGCGAGACGTGCTGTTTCCCTTTGTCGTAGGCTCACCGCAATACGATCCCATTAATCCCGGCGACTGGACCTGGAACCTGCCGCAGATCGGTTCTCGTAATCCACTCTGTATACGTACGATCAAATCGCTCGATTTTCTGGGGGTGACGAACAATCTGCTGATCACCGATCGAAACGGACCAATACTGCTCTCCGATATTGATCTGGACGGCCGAAGCATCATCGTTCGGCCAAAAAACCCATGGCGAGATTGCAATGTGCAGGTCTCGTCACACATCAACCTGGAAGATGTATGCGGAAACAGATCCGGCGCGGCCTTCGAACACGCCAACTTCTAGGAACTGTAAAAATGATCAGCGTAGCGCACAGCAAAGAATTAGTTTGCATCTTCGTCTCGCATGGTCCACCGATTGGTAGTAGAACTGTCGGTGGTCGTATTTCGCGTCCGCATACTCGATCTCTCACCAGCAACGATTTCGCAAGCGGTTGAGCAAGTGAGATTCGAATTCAACAGCCGGGTCATGCATCAACAAATCGGCGACCGTTTCAGCACGCGGGAGCAAGCCGCTTGCCTAAGCGAAACGCCCACGTAAGCACCGCGTAAGCACTAAATTCCAAAGAGTATCTTTTGCTAAGGTATTGTTCTTATCCGGAAAATTGGCGCACCCGAGAGGATTCGAACCTCTGGCCTCTGCCTTCGGAGGGCAGCGCTCTATCCAGCTGAGCTACGGGTGCCAAAACTGATTGCGGCATGTACGCTAAAGCACAGCTTCGCACAAGACCAACACCATATGGCTTAACGATCTGACGCTATCTGGCATTTCGTCGAGAATATAATGCCGATTGAGTTCACCTGGCGTCGACTAACCCCTATCATACCACAAGCAAACACATTTGGAGCTATGAACAAACTTCTTCTACTCGCAGCGTCCGCCGCTATCGCTTTTCTTGCCAGCGCAAAACACGCCCTCACAGAAGAGACGCCGGAGGTGAGCGAACGCGCCTCCCCCGCCATGTGGCGGATAGTTGATAATGATACTGAAATTTTTCTGATTGGATCTTTTCCTGTTCTGCCTGAAGGCGCAAGCTGGCGCACGCCCGCCTTTGACGCTGCCCTCGCCAAAAGCCGAATTGTCTACTTTGATGCGGACGGAGATTCTCCCGACGCAAGATCAAAAGCAATCGGCATTATGATGACAGATGGCTTCAATCCGCCAGGCACAGCATTAGACAGCATGCTCGCAGCCGATGACCTCGAACGCCTGCGTTCTGTCGCACAGGAAGTCGGATTGCCGTTTGCCGGCATAAACGCATTAAAACCCTGGCGTGCGGCTTTATCTTTAAGCGTTCAATATCTGGTTAGACGGGGATTTGATCCTGGAGCAGGCTTTGAAAAAGCGCTCCTTAATGAAGCCAAAACGCTTGGCAAAGAAATACGGTATTTAAATACCATCGAAGATCAGTTTTCGCTTTTCACAGAACTCGGCGAAGAACAAGAAAAAGATTTTCTGATCATAACTTTACGCGACTGGCGTCAGCGTACGGATCGGTTTGATGAGACCTTTCGCGCCTGGCAAGCAGGCGACACTGCTTTTGTCGACGACACCATGAACGCGCCCATGCGCAACAACGCCCCGAGCGTTTATGAACGGCTAACCGTTCAGCGCAATCAGGACTGGGTCAACGACATCAATTCTATACTTGAAACCGAAAAAGGCGCGGTAATCGTTGTTGCTGGAATTGCACAGCTCACCGGTCCAGACTCTATTCCAAGCATGCTTAAAGAGAAGGGAAATGCTGTTTCACGTTACGGCAGCGATGAAAGATAAACACTTCCGCAAACAGCAATTTACAAATCTTAAAAATCAAGCTCTGCGGAAAGCGCATTATCCTGAATAAACTCACGACGCGGCTCAACAATATTTCCCATCAGCCGCGAGAAAATATCATCTGCGTCATCTGCCTCTTTAATCTTCACTTGGAGGAGAACGCGAGCGTTTTCATCAAGCGTTGTTTCCCAAAGCTGGTCGGGGTTCATTTCACCCAATCCTTTATAGCGTTGAACGGAAACACCTTCCTCCCCTGCGCTCCGCACCGCCTTCAGGAGACCCGCCGGCCCGTAAAGAACCTGCGTTGCAGATTTACGGGTCCAATTTGCTGGATTTTCAAAGACAGGAATTAAATCTTCCATCTCAAATTGTAAACGGCGCGCATCAGCGCTGAGCAAGACATCGCGCGTTAATTCCCGTTGCTCCTCAACTCCGCGCACTTCGCGCGTAAAGATATAACCGCCTTCGCCGTCGATATTGCCGCGCCAGCCGCGCTCATATTCCTCAGCAAGCGTATTAAGACGGTCCGCAATTCGCGCTGCGCTATCTTCGCCATCGTCGCCAGCCTCAAGCAAAGCCCTGGCCAGAGCGGCCTGAACCAAAACATCGCGCGACAAGCGCTGAGGGAATTCGGCCAGAATATCCTCAACCTTGCGCGCCTGAGTAATGACCGCCGCAAGATCAGCGCCAACAATCGTCTCGCCATCGCCAAGCTGCAAAGCGCCGTCAGCCTGGCCTTCAGCATAAAGATAATCAAGGAGCGCCTTGTCGTCGAGCAGATATTGCTCTGATTTCCCGCGAGAAACCTTATAGAGCGGAGGCTGAGCGATATAAAGATGTCCCCGCCTGATTAGCTCAGGCATTTGACGAAAAAAGAAAGTCAGCAGCAAGGTTCGGATGTGCGCGCCGTCCACATCGGCGTCAGTCATAATGACTATCTTGTGATAGCGCAGCTTATCAGGGTCAAAATCATTTCTACCAATCCCTGCGCCAAGCGCAGTAATCAGTGTGCCGATTTCCTGACTGGACAACATTTTGTCAAATCGCGCTCTTTCAACGTTTAATATCTTGCCGCGAAGGGGCAGAACAGCCTGATTTTCTCGGTTTCGCGCCTGCTTTGCCGACCCGCCGGCGGAATCGCCCTCAACGATAAAGATTTCTGATTTGGCGGGATCGCGCTCCTGACAATCGGCCAGTTTTCCCGGCAGGGACGCCACATCAAGCGCAGACTTGCGCCGGGTCAAATCCCGAGCTTTGCGCGCCGCCTCACGCGCAGCGGCGGCCTCAACAATTTTCTGGATTATTGTCTTCGCGATCGAAGGATTTTCTTCAAACCATTCCCCGAGCTTTTCGTTGACCGCGCTTTCGACGATCGGGCGAACTTCCGACGAAACAAGCTTGTCTTTGGTCTGGGATGAAAATTTAGGGTCTGGCACCTTAACCGACAGCACACATGTCAGCCCTTCACGTGCGTCATCCCCAGTCAGAGAAACTTTTTCTTTTTTCGCTATGCCTGAGGTTTGCGCATAATTATTGATGATGCGCGTGAGCGCACCGCGGAAACCCGCCAGGTGAGTGCCGCCGTCGCGCTGCGGGATATTATTGGTAAAGCACAGAACTTTTTCGTGATATCCGTCGTTCCACCACATCGCGACATCCACAGTCACGCCGTCACGCTCCGTTGAAAACGCAATCGGCGCGTCAATCAGCGCCGACTTTGAGGCGTCAAGGAAACGGACAAAAGCCTCCAGCCCGCCGTCATAGAACATCTCTTCGGTCCGCGCCTCGACATGACGCTTATCCGTAAGCTGAATTTTGACGCCGGAATTCAGAAACGCGAGCTCCCGCAAGCGATGCTCCAACGTGTCGAAATCAAACTCCGTGCCTGTAAATATCTGGTCGGAAGGCAAGAACGTCACTTCCGTCCCTGTCTCAACTGCGTCGCCGATAATTTTAAGATCTGCGTCCGGTTCGCCCATCTGAAATCGCATGGAATGTTCTTTGCCGTTCCGCCGGATTTTGAGCTCAAGCCATTCGGACAAGGCGTTTACGACAGAAACGCCGACCCCATGCAGCCCGCCAGAGACTTTATAGGAATTCTGGTCGAATTTGCCGCCCGCATGGAGCTGGGTCATAATGACTTGCGCGGCGGATACGCCCTCCTCCGGGTGCATCGCCGTCGGAATGCCGCGTCCGTTGTCGGTAACCGTCGCAGATCCGTCGGCATTCAATATGACCGATACAGTGTCGCAATAGCCAGCCAACGCTTCGTCGATAGCGTTATCCACGACTTCATACACCATATGGTGCAGGCCTGATCCGTCATCGGTGTCGCCAATATACATGCCCGGCCGTTTGCGCACGGCGTCGAGCCCCTTCAGGACTTTGATGGAATCGGCGCCGTAGCCGTCATCGCCGCCTGCGCCGGCCGCGGAAGACGTATTATTGCTCTGAGGTTCGTTCGGTGCGGCGTTGTTCGCCATGAATTGATGCTTTCTTCTTTTAGTTAGGAATTGTTTCAACGAGAGCGCCGCCTCGGGCGTCAAAATGCTGCGCACGCTCACCCCATGCGGAAAAGAGCGCTCTGTCGGTACCCGTCATAAAGGTCTGGAAATTTAGATCTTCAATGATATCAAAGAGCGCTGCGCGCCGGTCGGGATCAAGGTGGGCGGCAATCTCATCGAGTAAAAGAATTAAAGGCGCTCCGGCCCCTTCGCTTCTGCGCAACGCGCCGGCGCCGGCAAGAACGAGACCAATCAAGAGCGCTTTTTGTTCGCCTGTGGAACACAAACGTGCAGGTGTTCCCTTCTCACGGTGCCCAACAACAAGATCGCTTCTGTGCGGCCCGGTCAAGGCGCGCCCCGCTTCGGCGTCGCGGCGACGGGCGCGTCCAAGCTGTTCGGTGAAGCGGTCTTCAACTTCCATCGGCTTCGCGTCTGCAAGCATCGCCTCAATCTCTCCCTCCAGGGCGAGATCAGCAGAGGGAAACGCAAGCGACGCGGACCCAACATCAAAAGCCACAAGACGCTCGACCATAGCGCAGCGAGCCGCAGCAATAGCGACACCGGCCTCGGCCATCTGGCGCTCAAGGCCAGACAACCATTCATTATCCCGAGCCCCTTCATCCAGAAGGCGCTGACGCTGACGCATGGCGTCCTCGTAATGCGCTGCGTTTTTTGCGTGTGACGGATCGTGGGCGAGCGTCATGCGATCGAGAAAGCGACGCCGCTCGCCGGGGCCTTCCATGAACAAACGGTCTTGCGCCGGCGTCAACCATATGAAGCGCAGACAATCGACAAAAACGCCAGGCCCGCTTGCCGGCCTGTCGTCAAGCCGGCAAACGCGGCGCTCAGGCCGCTGCGCTTCCGCGCCAACGCCAAAACGACGCTCATCTTCGCCGTCGGACAACCTCGCCGACACCGCCCAACCGCCCGCGCCCTCGATCCGCGGCAACTCATTCAATCGCGCGCGCCGAAGCCCGCGGCCCGGACCGAACAGCGATATGGCTTCTAGGAGATTTGTCTTGCCGGCGCCGTTTGAACCCGCAATCGCCGCAGGACGACCGTCAAACCTGATATCGGCATGCGCATATGAACGAAAATCTGTAAGGATAAGACGCGTCAGACGCGAGCGTAAGTTGTCTGCCCCAGGCAATTCCGGAGAGACTTCAACACTGTTTCTAAGTGCAGCTTCGCTCAACAACTATTTCCTTATGCTTCTGTCTTCTTCCGCCGCCGCCAATGAGGCGAATACGCATGCGATAAATTTAAACGCGGAGCGGCATCAGAACATAAAGCGCGCGCACGTCTTCTTCATCGACAATAACGGTAGGCGAGGACGGATCCGCCAATCGGAACGTCGCCGTTTCACCGTCAATTTGCTGCGCCACATCAAGCAAATAGCGTGCGTTAAAGCCGATTTCGAGCGCATCGCCGCCATAGTCAACTGAAAGCTCCTCCAGCGCAGATCCCGCTTCCGGATTATTTACCGTTAACCGCAGGCTATCGGCTTCGAGCGCCAGCTTCACGGAACGGGTGCGGTCTGCGGAAACAGTGGAGACACGGTCCACAGCCTGCGCGAAATCTTTGGTCTCGACACGGAGCGTATTGCTGTTGCCTTTCGGAATGACCCGCTCATAGTCAGGAAAAGAACCGTCGATCAGTTTCGAGGTTAAACGTCCCGGACCGAAGCCAAACCGGATTTTTGCCGGAGAAACAGCGATGTCGACATTCTCCTCCGCGTCCTCCAGAAGTCTTGACAATTCGGCAATGGCTTTGCGTGGGACAATAACGCCAGGCATCTTGCCGGCGCCGTCCGGCAAAGGCGCATCAAGCCGGGCGAGACGGTGGCCATCTGTCGCCGCAGCCCGAAGAAGCGGCGCATCGCCATCTGTTTCAGCGTGCAGGTAGACGCCGTTCAAATAATATCGGGTTTCTTCCTGGGACATGGCGAAGCGCGTTTTTTGCAAAAGTCTTTTCAAGTCCTCGGTCGGCATCGCGAACCGGGTGTCGAGATCGTTGTCTGCAAGGCTTGGAAAATCATCGTCAGGCAAGACTGCAAGCGCGAATTGAGAACGCCCGGAAGAAACCTGCAGACGGCCTTCCGAGCCAGAAAGCTCCAAACGAACCTGGGCGCCGTCCGGCAGACGCTTTACGATCTCAAAAAACGTCAGCGCCGAAACCGTTGTCGCCCCCTCGTCCGCCACATCGGCGGGCGCATCCTCAGAAACCTCGATATCAAGATCCGTCGCCGTCAGCGTCAGAACGCCGCCCGACGCATGAAGCAAAACATTAGACAAGATGGGGATCGTGTTACGTCGCTCCACAACGCTTTGCACATGCCCCAACGCTTTGGATAGCGCGGACCTTTCAATCGTTACTTTCATCGCGTCTCGCTCTCTTGGATGCCGCGGATCTTCTCGCGCTTTGCGCTCTAACGCCGCCCTGAAACAACGGCGCCGGCGCATGAGGAATCACCGCTCTGAACAGTCAGGGGAGTATACCCGAAAACACGCTGTAAAAGCTAGCGCCGGCGCGGATTTCCCGCGCCGGCGCCTGTAAAATTCAGCGTTCTTTTTCAGACCTTTAGGAATAGGTTCGCATTAACTTTCGAGGGCTTCGCGAATTCGCTTTACGCCGTCCTGAAAAGACTTGTCACGCTCAATGAGCGCCTGCGCTCGGCGATAGGAACTCATGACGGTCGTGTGATCGCGGTTCAAGGCTTTTCCGATGCGGGGAAACGATTCCGCCAGGACTTCGCGCGCGCACCAGACGATCGCATGACGCGCGCGCACGATGCGTTGAGGCTGTGCGCGGCCAAGGATATCCGCCTCCGTCAAACCGAAGGCCTCAGCGCCGGCGCTGATCGCATCTTCCATATTGACGATGCGCCGGCTTCGCTGGTCTTCAAGACGAGATTTGAGAATGACCTTTGCCCCATCCAGGCCAACGACTTCCGCTTCATCGCGATAGATGAGCAGGATCTGGTTCAAAGCGCCGATCGCCTCTCGCGTGCTCTGCCCGAAGTGGTGGGCGATGAATTCGAGAGCTTCATCCGTAATCTGACATTTTGCTGAACTGGAAGCAAAACGCTTTTTAAGAATATCAAGACGCATTTCTTCGTCTGCGGGATGGACCGGCGCACAGAGCCCGCCCGCAAGACGATCAGCCAGACGCTTTTTGATGCCAGCGTCTGCGAGTTTGGCGGGCGGCAAATCGCCAGCTAATACAACGGCTTTTCCACTGTCGAGCAATGCGTCAATCACGATAAGAAGCTCCTCTTGCGTACGGTCTTTGCCGTCAAGAAAATGGATGTCGTCAATGGCGACAATTTGATGACCGAGAAACGCAGCATGCAGCGCCTGTGTGTTGTTGGACAAAGCAGCGCTGACGCAGGCGTTAATCAGATTTCGGTACGTTACGTAGAGACATGCGCCTTCTCCGTAGAGCCGCTGACCTTCGTGACAGACCGCATGCAACATATGCGTTTTTCCAACGCCGCTGTCGCCATAAAGATAGGTAATTTCCGTCGGGGTCGTGTTTGAGAGCGCCTGACGCACTGCAGCGGAAGCGATACGATTGGAGTCGCCGACAGCGAGGGTCGCAAAGGTCCGACGGGCGTCGAGCGGCGCGGAGAGAGCCGCAAGCGGATCTGCAGCCTTACTTTTTGAGCTGGCGCTTGCTGATTGAACAGTCTGCGCGCGACGTGCTTCCTGCGCGCTAATCTTTGCCGCATTCGCCATAAGCGTGGCGCGAACGGTAAGTCGCATACGCTCAACCGGTCCAATTTCACGCCGCCACACCTCTTTCAAAATCGGCATATACCGATTGTCGATCATGTCGCGCTTGGATTCTGAAGGCGTTGACAATGTCACGCTGTCAGTCGTGCGCTCGGCAAGACCAAGGTCAAGAAACCATGATTTATATTTCGCCTCGCCAACGCGCCCCCGCAGCGCAGCTAAATATTTTTCAAAAGCCGCCATATCGGCGCTTTCGCCGTCTCCTGTATTCTTCATTTTTTTATCCGCCCAATGAATGTTTTGTGTTGTGAATAAAAGGCGCAAGCCTACATGGCGCAACGACCAGGTTACGCAGCAAATTCAATTAATAAAAGAAATCAACGACGCCAGCGCCAAAGCCTAAACGCCGCCTTGTGTGCAAGTTCGACTAAATTCGACTAAGCCCGATATGGATGGCAAAAATCTGTCTAAATATTATACAGGAAGAATTGCCCCAAACCATTCCAAGCCCCTTTGTTATTTTCTTTCGACACAGACTTAAGACACCCCAACCTGAAAGGCGCCTACAAAATACGCAACACACAAAAAATTTAGTTTTATACGGAATATTCCGTGCACGTCACAACTTGACGATAAAGAAATCATAGTGAATTTAGATTGTCTTGGTCAAGGATGATTCGCCTCTAACAAGAAACTTTTTTACACTTTAAAGACACTCTTCAACCAAATCAAAATCTTAGGCGATGCAGCGCACCCAAGAGATCAAGGCACAACAGCTGAACAAGTGAAATAACAATCAATCAGATTTGTGCGGCGCCAAAAAACGCAAGGGCAATATTAGAGATAACATTAAAGGCGCAGACGTAACGCACGCCGCGAGAGATTTAATTGCGTTGTAAATTACTCGGTACGCAAACTAAACGCGCACAACGTATTTATGCAGAGAGCGTTTTAATACGCGCGGACAAACGCGATAACTTGCGGGCAATCGTTTTCTTGTGGAAAACCCCTCGGGACACAGCGCGATGAAGCTCAGGCTGAGCCGCTTTTAACGCATCTGCGGCCACCGCCTTATCGCCTGAAGAGATGGCTTCCTCCACACGGCGCAAATAGGTCCGAACGCGTGAACGGCGCGATTTATTAACCGCTGTTCGTCGCGTAATTTTTCTGACCATTTTTTTTGCAGATGAGGTGTTGGCCATGGATGCGTTTTCTTCTTCAAAGGTTGCAAATATCAAAAACTCGCGCCGTTTCAGCGCGAAGGCGGGCTTATACCCACCGCTCCCGGCCTCGTCAACACAAAGTCAGCACAGCTTTTACTAGATTTTTCAGCGTTGGCAGGCGCTGCAAAAAAAGGTCGATCGCCCGCTTTGCACAAGCTTTTTTAGTGGCGCCTGACAGCGCCCGCAAGGCTGACCCGCCCGGTCATAAACGTCAAATCTGTGCTGGAAATACCCGAGCGCTCCATCCGCGCCGGCGAAATCGCGCAACGTTGATCCGCCAGCGTCAATGGCGTCATTCAAAACATCCACAATCGCGCGATGCAGGCGTTCAGCCCGCACGGCGCCGACTGTTCCAGCCCTGCGGCGCGGCGACAGACGCGCCCGATAAAGCGCCTCGCAGGCGTAAATATTTCCGATGCCGGCAACAATCCGCTGATCCAGGAGCGCAGCTTTAATAGAAGTTTTGCGGCCGGACAGCGCCGCCGCAAGGACAGGAGGCGAGAATGAATTCTCTAACGGTTCAGGCCCCATCGCCTTAAAATGCCTGCAGTTTTCGATATCGATTGACGGCGCCAGATCCATGAACCCGAAACGGCGCGGATCATTGTAAATGATGCGCCCGCGGGTCTTTCGAGGACCCGTCATATTGAAAATTACGTGATTGTGCGCGTTTGGCTTAGTCTTGCCCGCATTAGCGCCGGTTTGGTGAAAAAAAGCGCCCGGTTTTGACGCTTTGTTGGCGTCCGCCTCGATAATAAACCGACCGGACATCCCGAGATGCATGATGAGGGTTTCGCCGGAAGACAACTGCGCCGTCAGATATTTGCCGCGCCGGCCCATGGCTTCAACTTTGGCGCCGGCCAAACGGCTGGAAAAAGCTTCAGGCAGTGGAAATCGCAGGTCTTTTCGACGAAGCGTCACCGATTCAAAAACAGCGCCATCCATCACGGGCGCGAGCCCGCGGCGGACTGTTTCGACTTCTGGCAGTTCAGGCAAATCAGCAAACCATATTCGTTAACGCGGCGGTAATTGATTGAATTGACAACGCCATTCAAGGCTAAATACCTTCCATTCGGGGATATAAGTGCAAAAAGGGGCGGCATGAGCGAAGCAACCATCGAACCGGCAGGAAGCGCAGAACGCGGCGTTGACCTGCCTGTAAGCAATCAGTCCAGAATTCTGTCGATGCTTTGGATCGGGTTTTACACCACGATCCTCAATATATTCACCCTCACCATCTTCCGGTTTTGGGGGCGAACGCATTTTCGCCGGCGGCTCTGGGCCGACACCTATGTCGGCAAGGACAGCCTTGAATATACAGGCCGCGGCATGGAGCTGTTCATCGGTTTCCTGATTGCGATCTTCACCCTTATGGTCCCGTTTGTTGGCGCTCTCCTCGCTGCCCAGCTTTTGCTCGGCCCGGAATTTCTGGCGATCGTAATCATCCCCATGTATCTGGCGCTGTTTGTTATAATCGGCATCGCCATCTTTCTCGCCCGGAGATATCATCTCTCACGCACGCGCTTTCGCGGCATGCGCTTCGCGCAGACCGGGTCCGCCGTCGGTTACGGGTTCGCCGCTTTTGGCTATGGATTGCTGTCCGCCATTACTCTTGGGTGGTTCGGCCCGGAAGCGCGCCTGCGGCTTTCCAGAAAGATGTGGGATCACGCCTATTTTGGCAGCGCAAAGTTTTCCTTCGCGCCGAATGAAGATGCGATGAAGGAGCCTGTATACGCCAGCTTTGCCGTTGCCTGGGTCGGCGGGATCGTCGCCTATGGCGTCTGGATCTTCTGGTTCATCTCATCCATGGGCGGCGATAATTTCGACCCCGCCGCAACCCAGGACATTGAATTCATTGCCCGGCTCTACGCCTCTATGATCCCGCTGGTTTTGATCATTGCGGTTGCGGTCGCCTGGCATGAAGCCGTTATGATAAGGCGGATTATCAAAAGCCTCGAAGTCGGCGGCGTGCGGTTATCCTCTCGCATCAGCACAATGGATATTATCGAGCTTGCAATCACCAACGTTCTCCTCCTGATCGTCACGCTTGGCTTTGGCTACATGGCTATCCAGATGCGGGTCTGGAAACGGATCGCCAATCGTATGTCGCTCGAAGGTGAGATTGATTTCGCCGCCATTAAACAGAATGAGGATCAGGCCCCGAGCCAGGGCGAAGGCCTAGCTGACGGCCTCGATCTGGTGTCGAACTTCTGATGGCGCGCGCGCCTGAAACATTCGAAGGGCGCTACTTTGACGGCGAGAGCGCCGTTGCCGCACCGGCTGTAGCGACCTTTGAACAAGGCGGTGTGTTTGTCGATGTGAGCGCCGGCGCGTTTGTCTGGCCTTACAGGGATATTGAGAAACTGGATAGCGGCGCAGAAGAATGTCGGCTTGGCGCAAAAAACTATGACGACGCCGTTCTCGTTCTTCCGCGGGCGGCGTTTGAGGCGCTGGAACGTTGGTCGCCCGTGCTGCATGGGCGCGCCGTCACCGTCAAACGGATGGGCGGCGCTATCGCCCTGATGATCCTCGCGGCCGCCATCGTCGCCGGCATTCTGTTCATCGGCATCCCCGCAGCTTCTGAACCGATGGCGCGCGCAACGCCGAAAGGGTTCGAAACGCGAATTGGCTCGAATATGGCCGCGCAAATTCAGACTGTGTTTCGCACCTGCGCGACAGAGGAGTCACTGCAGCTCATTCGCCCGGTGATTAAAGACATGGCTGAAAAAGGCGATGTCGGCTTTCCCATTGAATTTGAGTTTGTGCGCACCAAGGCGCCTAATGCTTTCGCCCTGCCTGGCGGCCAGGTTATGGCCACATCAGGCTTGCTTGCGGCTGTTGGCGAAGATCAGGAAGCTTTTTTAGCGGTGATGGCCCATGAACTCGGCCATGTCCGCGGCCGTGACGGCTTGCGGGCGTTTTATCGCAACGCCGGGCTTGGGGTTCTGCTGGAAATCGTAACCGGCGGTTCAGGGCTTGCCCAACAAGCCGTGCTGATTGGCGGTCAACTTGCGCAACTACAGCATAATCGCGAACAGGAAGCCGCTGCTGACGACGCCGCTTATGAGATTATGGAAGCCTCAGACCTTGATCCTGCTGCGCTTGCTCGCGCCTTTGAAGCAATCACAGGCTATGTGTCTGCGGAGAATAAAGACGACAATAAAAGCGCCAGAAAAAAACGACGCGATTTGCCGAACTGGTTGCGAACGCATCCCGATACGGGCGAACGAATCGCTGCGGCCAAAGACAGGGGCCGTATTGATACAAATAGCGCCGGCGAACCCAAGGCGCTCCCTCTCACGGAGGCCGAATGGGCGCGCGTCATTGTCGCCTGTGACGCGCCTGATGAAGAGGATGAGGACGAGGCTCCGGAAAACGAATAATCTGTAAACGAGAGCCTCTGGCGCTATGACTTTGTTAC
The DNA here is from genome assembly GCA_039180625.1 of Pseudomonadota bacterium. Taxonomy (GTDB): domain Bacteria; phylum Pseudomonadota; class Alphaproteobacteria; order Caulobacterales; family Parvularculaceae; genus Hyphococcus. The sequence goes on from JBCDDE010000005.1 coordinate 307,852, forward strand.
AAAAAACCCCCGAGGACATGGCCCTCGGGGGTTTTCTATTCTGTATAGGGAAGGATTTATTCTTTGCCTTCGCCTTCTTTCAGCGCTGCGCCTAGAATATCGCCGAGCGAAGCGCCTGAGTCTGCGGAGCCAAACTGCTCGACAGCGTCTTTTTCTTCAGCAATTTCACGCGCCTTGATTGAGACATTGATGCGGCGCGTTTTGGAATCAATCGACGTGATGCGCGCATCGATCTTGTCGCCGACGGCGAACCGTTCGGGACGTTGCTCAGAGCGCTCTTTCGAAAGGTCCGATTTGCGGATGAAGGCTTTTGGACCGTCATCGCCCGAGAGCTGCACTTCGATGCCGCCGCTTTCGATAGCGGTTACGGTGCAGGTCACATCGCTGCCGCGCGACAGTTCTCCGATCGCTTCCATCGGATCGTTGCCGACTTGCTTGACTCCAAGCGAGATGCGTTCTTTTTCCGCATCCACGTCAAGGATTTTCGCTTTGACCATCTGGCCTTTTTCGTAATCCTGGATCGCCTCCTCGCCGGACCGATTCCAGTCAAGGTCAGAAAGGTGAACCATACCGTCCATCTCTTCATTAAGTCCAACGAACAGACCAAATTCAGTGATATTCTTAATCTCGCCCTCAATGACGGAGCCAAGCGGGAACTGCTCAGCGAAACGCTCCCACGGATTGTCGAGGCATTGTTTGAGGCCCAGCGAAATCCGGCGCTTGGATTCGTCGACTTCGAGCACCATGACTTCGACTTCCTGAGAGGTCGAAACAATTTTGCCCGGATGGACGTTTTTCTTCACCCAGCTCATTTCCGAAACGTGGACAAGGCCTTCGATGCCGTCTTCCAGTTCCACAAACGCGCCGTAATCGGTGATGTTTGTGACTTTGCCGTTGAATTTGGCGCCGACCGGATATTTCGCAGCAACGCCTTCCCACGGATCAGGCGTAAGCTGCTTGATCCCGAGCGAGATACGGTGCGTTTCCGGATTGATCTTGATGATCTTGACCCGGACGGTGTCGTTGACGCCCAACACTTCTGAAGGATGATTGACCCGGCTCCACGACATGTCGGTAACATGTAGAAGCCCGTCAACGCCGGGAGCGAGTTCAACGAATGCGCCATAATCGGTGATATTCTTGACAACGCCTTCGCGCTCATCGCCTTCAGTCAGTTCCTTGACGACTTCCTGGCGATGCTCGGCTCGATCCTCCTCAAGGATAGACCGGCGTGAAACAACAATATTGCCGCGGCGCTTATCCATCTTCAAGATACGGAACGGCTGCGGAATATTCATCAAAGGGCCCGCGTCGCGCACAGGGCGTATATCGACTTGCGAACCAGGGAGGAAAGCGACAGCGCCGCCAAGGTCGACAGTGAAGCCGCCTTTAACACGGTTGAAGATTTCGCCGTCGACGCGCTCGCCTTTATCGAAGATTTTTTCCAGACGATCCCAGGCCTCTTCGCGGCGCGCTTTTTCACGGCTGATGACAGCCTCGCCGAGCGCATTTTCAACGCGCTCAACATAGACTTCGACTTCATCGCCAATTGAAAGATCGGCCGGCTTGCCGGGTTGTGAGAATTCTTTAAGCGGAACGCGGCCCTCAGTTTTCAGGCCGACGTCAATAACTGCAACATCTTTTTCAATTGCAGTGATGCGTCCGGTGACGACTGTTTCTTCGAAATTTTGTCGATCAACTAACGAGGCTTCGAGCATTTCCGCGAAAGCGTCGCGGGACGGGTTAAGGGTTTCAGTTTGAGACACGTGTAAAGTTCGTTTCCAGTTCAGTTCAGCGTTCTGCCGTATGCATAGGGCCGGACGGTTTTGATCCGCCGGTCTTTCCAACACGTGCGTTCATTGGGCCCGCGTGGACGGGTTCTGCCGAGAGTTTCAAAAATACGGCGCGCAACACGGAGGGGACGGACACAAATTTCACTTGGCCGGATGGGATTATCGCAACTTGGCCTAAGGCTTAGCCGCAACGCCGGTAAGCGCCGTCAATCACGCGGCGCGCCGCCGCGAAAGCCGCGTCTATAGACAAATGAGTCGTGTCTAGCAACTCTGCATCGGGGCTTCTCGTCATCGGCGCATCGGCTCTGGCGGCGTCGCGGGCGTCTCTTTCCAGCAAATCAGCGTAAACCATTGATTCTGTTAGGTCTGGTTTGTCGGATGACAATTCCAGCCAGCGCCGGTGAGCGCGCTCTTCAGCACTGGCCGTAACAAAGAACTTCACCGGGGCATCCGGACAAATCACCGTGCCGATATCTCGGCCGTCAAGAACAGCGCCTGGCGCTCCGCCTGGCGGGTTCTCTGCGAACCGACGCTGAAACTGAAGCAACGCTTCGCGAACACCGCCAATGCCCGCAACGATTGACGCCGTTGCGCCAACCTCACGCGTTCGAATGTCGGCCCCCTCAATCATTGACGGATCGTATGCTTTCGCCATTGCCTCGGCTGCGCTCGCATCAGCGGGATCAAGATTACGATCAAGCATAAGCCGGGCGACACCGCGATAGAGCGTGCCCGTATCCAGATAAGCGAAGGCGTAGTGCTCTGCAATCTGACGCGCGAGCGTGCCTTTGCCCGAAGCCGCCGGCCCGTCGAGCGCAATAACGAAAGAACGTTCCATATCAAGTCCATAACTGGAACAGGCAGGCTGATGCAAGGCGCGCGGACTTGTAAGCCAACCTTGCTGCGCGGGAAGACCTGGCGACGCAATTTGCGTACTGAATGCGTACATTCATTTCTAAACCAAAATATTTGATATCATCATTACACAGAAAGTGTGGATTAAAAAAGTTTTTGAAAAATCATTACTGCAACATTGCTGTCACACGAACTGCATAACGTGTTTGCGCGCTATGAATTTAAAGAGAGCACTCTCCATGGGCAAAATAATGTCCGGAACGTCTTCTGACGTTTCGGCTGACGACTTTGACGACAAAGAAAAACACCTCCAGCAACCCATCCGGTAATCGTCCGTTTGCAGACATACTATCTGCAGGCCAATCGCGCCGTCGCATCCTCCAAGGCTCGCTCGCCGGCGCCGCGGCGTCTCCTAACCGGCGTTTCCGGCGATGAAATTACCGGCTGGGCGGTGACGCCTGATTTCCGGACAGGCTTCACCAATATTCAGCATCCGGGCAATGGCGATCCGGCGGACACCAGTTTTCCGCTGCCGTTTAATGGACGCACCATTCCGCGGGACGCAACGCTAGTTATCCGTCGCAAAGACGGCGGCGTTGTCGGCTCTTAACGATATGCTTGTAATCTGCTGAACGCGTGACGTATCCAGCGCTGGAACCAACCCTGGCGCCGGATTTATTTCAGCTCTTTGCTGATCTCTCAGGCAGCAACGATGTCAGCGCCCAGCTTGGCCATCAGCGCTGAGAAATCGGGAAAACTGGTCGCAATCATCGCGCCGTCATCGATCTCTATCGGTTTCTCGCTCGCCCCGCCCATAACAAGAAAACTCATGGCGACGCGATGGTCGCCATGGACGCTGACGCGCACCCCGCCGGGCGCTGGCTTGCCCCGTCCTGCAACACGCATCCAGTCTTCTCCGGATTGAGCGTCAACGCCGCAGGCCGCAAGCCCTGCCTCCATGGCGGCAATCCGGTCACTTTCCTTGATGCGCAATTCCTCAAGCCCTTCCATTATGGTTTCGCCATTGGCGAAGGCCGCAACGACACTAAGGATCGGAAACTCGTCAATCATCGACGGCGCGCGAGAGGCTGGAACATATACGCCATGCAGCACGGAATGGCGCGCTCGAATATCAGCGACAGGTTCCCCGTTATCCTCTCGCGCGTTCTCATAAACGATATCGGCGCCCATCTCGCGAAGGGTTTCAAAAAACCCTGTCCTCAACGGGTTCATGAGCACGTTCCTGATCAGAATATCCGCATTCGGCGTAATCGCAGCCGCCGCGACAGCAAAAGACGCTGACGATGGATCGCCGGGAACAACCACATCCGCCGGCTTCAATCTTTGCCCGCCTTCGAGAGAAATGTATCGCCCTTCTGCGCCGTCATCCTCGTAGGCAATATCGACCCCAAACGTCGCCAGCATGCGCTCGGTGTGATCGCGTGAAAGGACAGGTTCATGAATGCGCGTGACGCCCTCAGCGCCAAGCGCCGCCAACAGGATCGCCGACTTCACCTGCGCTGAAGGACGCGCCAGCTTACACTGAACGGACTGTAAAGGCGCACCCGCCTCAATCGTCACTGGAAGACGCCCGTCAGTCGCTGTCGCCGACAGGCCCATCATTCGCAGCGGCTCAAGAACCCGCCCCATGGGCCGCGATCGCAGAGACGCATCGCCGTCGAAAGCCGCCGCCACGCCGGCGCCGGCGACCGCGCCCATTAAAAGCCGGGCTCCGGTCCCGGAATTTCCCAAATAAAGCGCTTGCGCAGGAGCAGCCCAGGGGCCGCCCTGAACACGCCACTGAGGTCCTTCCCGCTCAATCTCCGCCCCCAGCGCACGCAAGGCGGCGGCTGTGCGCAAAATATCGTCACCATCCAGCAGCCCGGATATGATGCTCGCCCCATCGGCGAGGGCTGTGAAAATCAACGCTCTGTGGGAAATCGATTTATCGCCCGGCGCCGTTACCGCGCCTGCAAGCCCGGCCACAGGGTGCGCCCGCATGGGACCGCTTAAAATACCAACCACGCTTTTCCTCTTAAATCTTCCGGCTTTGACGAGTATTGCGCATAAGTCGCGGTAAACTCTTTGACAGGGGCGAAAACGCGTGGCAACACCCGTCGCTTTCACACAATAACCAACAATTGGCGATTCTCATGAGCAAACCAGAGCTTGGCGTCAAACGCGATTGTCCCGAATGCGGCGCACGTTTTTACGATCTCAACAAGGACCCGGCACATTGTCCAAAATGCGAACATGAGTTCGTGCCTGAGTCGATCCTGAAACCGAGGAAAACCAGGGCGGAGGAAGAGAGCGACGGCAAGCCGAAAGACGAAGCGGAAAAGCCGGAACAGGAAACATCGCTTGAGAGCGCAGACGAAGAGAAAAAAGCGGCGCCTTCGAAACGCGCCGCTGCGCTCGACGAAGAAAACGACGATGAGGACGACGACGATGATGAACTCGCCAATCTTGGCGATATCGATGTCGACCTCGACGATGACGATGAGGACGACGACAATACAGGCTTGCTCGACGACGATGATGACGATGACGACGTCTCTTCTATCGTGAAGCCCGGCGACGACGACGATTAAGACGATAATCAGACCGGGCTGAGCCGGTGCGGCGACGGTCGTCACATCCGCCGAGCGTCGCCTTTAATTTGCCGCTTGCGCACAGCATGGCTGAGGGCTAGTTTCCGCCATCTTTTTCGCCGCACCCCAAGGCGGCGTTTTCATGGTTCGGGGCCGTAGCTCAGTTGGGAGAGCGCTACAATGGCATTGTAGAGGTCAGGGGTTCGATTCCCCTCGGCTCCACCATTATTTTGCTCGCGACAAATTCCTTCGCAATTGTCTCCGCGGGGCGGGCTGACCGCCCGGACCGCAATCGCGGCCTTGGATCCCTGAGTTCAATATAACGCCGTTAAGCTCCACCATTTTTGTTTGCGCGACGCCGCCCGCCAAACTATCGCGCAGGTTCCGGTTCGAAGTTTCACTTCTCAGCTCCTCCATTTTGCAAACCTTCAAGGCGTAAGCTCATCGGCGTCGCTGACGACCGCTGAAAAGTGAACGTTTTTGCTAAAGCAATAGGCGCTTTTCTGGTGCGCTGCTCGCTCCACTTCATTGGCGCACTCCTTAGCATCGTTCTGTTTGTTGCGGCCGCTTTCTTTGCCATAGCCTGGAAATATGATGACGATTTTTTGGCGACTATCAAAAACCCTCCGACGCTTAAAACGCATATTGCTGAGGTGAAACGTCTGCTTGCTGAGTATGAAAACCAGCCAGACAGCATGCGATCACAATATTGTCGCGCCCTGTTTGAGGCGCGAGTCGTGGCCGAATACAGACATGGCGCCCGCCCAAGCGCGCAGACCGCCGAACGTCATCGCAACCTATGAGGCGGCACACATGTCTTCTTTACGGAAAGAAGCATCACAACTGTCATTTGCGTATTCAGCGTGTTACCTTATTGGCATGGACATCCTTTTATTCGGCAAAGACGGACAGGTCGCGCGCAGCCTTCAGGAAGAAGCCGGCAGCGTGGCTGTCACTGCGCTCGGGTCGGCGGAATGCAATCTCTTGACGCCCGGCGCCGGCGCAACAGCCATTGCAGGCCGTTCGCCTGACGTCATCATTAACGCCGCCGCCTATACGGCTGTCGACAAAGCCGAAGAGGAACGAGACGCAGCGCAGCGCCTTAACGCCGATGCGCCGGTTGAACTGGCGCGAGCTGCGAAAGACGCGGGCGCCGTCTTCATTCATATCTCTACGGATTATGTTTTTAACGGCGCTGATGAACACGCCTATAGCGAGCAGGACGAAACAGCGCCGCTCAATCATTACGGCGACTCCAAGCGCGCCGGCGAGGAAGGAATTCTCGACCTCAATTCCGAAGCCGTCATATTGCGCACGTCATGGGTCTTTTCCGAATTCGGCGCTAATTTCGTAAAAACAATGCTGCGTCTTGGAGCCGAACGCGACCAGCTAAGTATTGTTGACGACCAGATCGGCGGGCCCACGCCTGCGCGCGACATCGCAAGGACGCTTCTTACAATCGCCGGTAAAAAGCATCGCGGCGCGCCAGGCGACGGCGTCTATCATTTCCAGGGGCGCCCGTCTGTCAGCTGGGCGGCGTTCGCTGAAAAGATTTTTGAGATCGCCGGCCTAAAAACCGGCATCGAAAAAATTTCGACCGCCGCCTACCCCACGCCAGCCAGCCGCCCCCTTAACACCGTGCTGGACTGCGCCCGAATTGAGCGCGATTTCGGCCTTGCCGCGCCGGATTGGCGCATTGGCCTGCGCGCGGTTATCGCTGCTTTGACAAAAACTGACAACTAGCACAAGCGCTTACGCGGAGCGCAGGCTTTTCCAAGGTGTGGGTTTATTTCGATGCGCGCGGCGGCTAGAAGCACGCACTTATTTCAAGGAATTTGGAGTGTGAAATGAAGATACTGGTGATTGGCGGCGACGGGTTTTGCGGCTGGCCAACAACGCTGCACCTGTCCAACAGCGGCCATGACGTTATGATTATTGATAATCTTTCACGCCGGAAAATTGACGTTGAACTCGAAGTTGATTCGCTAACGCCGATCAGCCCGATCTCTACTCGTCTTGCCGCATGGAAAGACGTGAGCGGCAAAGACATAAAGTTTGAAAATTGCGATGTTGCGCATAATTACATGCGTCTTCTTTACCTGATGGAGAAGTTCGAACCGGAGGCGATTGTCCACTTCGCTGAACAGCGCGCTGCGCCTTATTCGATGAAGTCCTCCTGGCACAAACGGTATACGGTGGACAATAACATCAATGCGACCAGCAATATTCTGGCTGCGATTGTCGAGTCCGGTCTCGATCCGCACCTTGTTCATCTCGGCACCATGGGCGTTTATGGATACGGCACTGCAGGCATGAAAATCCCGGAAGGTTATCTGCCGGTTAAGATTGAGACTGAAGACGGCCAGGAAATCAAGCAGGAAATTCTGTATCCGGCCAATCCGGGCTCAATCTATCACATGACAAAAACACAGGACCAACTTCTGTTTGCCTTTTATAATAAAAATGACGGGCTCAAGATTACCGATCTCCATCAAGGCATTGTGTGGGGCACGCAAACAGAAGAGACGCGCAGGGACGAGCGATTGATCAATCGTTTCGACTATGACGGCGATTATGGCACTGTGCTCAACCGGTTTTTGATGCAATCCGCAGTCGGGCACCCTCTTACCGTCCACGGGACAGGCGGTCAGACGCGCGCCTTTATTCATATTCAGGATACGGTGCGATGTATTCAGCTGGCAATCGAGAACCCGCCGCAGCATGGGGAACGCGTGCAGATCCTGAATCAGATGACTGAGACCCATCGCGTGCGCGATCTCGCAAAGATGATCGCCGACATCACCGGCGCCGAAATCGCCTATGTCGACAATCCGCGTAAGGAAGCGGCTGAAAACGATCTGGATGTTGAAAACCAGCGCTTGCTGGGACTTGGCCTTGATCCGATCACGCTCGAAGCCGGGCTGTTCGATGAAGTTACAGAAATCGCCCGCAAATATGCGGACCGCTGCGATACGACAAGGATCCCTTGCGTTTCCTACTGGACGCCGGAACAGGGCGGCAAGGAGGCCTAAGCCAGAGGCTTTTTCTCGGCCCGATCCACCGCGAGTTGAAAGACGTCGCCGCGCGCATAATGCCCGGCGACATCAAAATCCATTTTTCCGCGGATAATTTCATCCGGATCAAGATCAGCGTAGAGGATTGCTTCTTCGCCAAAAACCGGTCCCGCGAGAACGTTGCCGAGCGGTGAGACAATCATGGACCCGCCATTGATGAGCACTGTATATGGCGCATCGCCTTGTACGGGATGGTAATCTTCAGGCGCATCAGACCGTTGCAGAAACTGACTGGCAGAGAGAACGAAGCAACGCCCCTCCAACGCCGTTGTGCGCATGAGCGCCCCCCAGCTTTCTCGGTCGTCCACCGTTGGCGCGCAATAAAGTTCAACGCCTTGGGCGTACTGGCTCATTCGCGCCATGGGCATGAAATTTTCCCAGCAGATCAGACCGCCCGCGCGTCCCGCCGTAAGATCTACAGCGTTGAGAGTTGAACCGTCGCCCTGCCCCCAGACAATACGCTCGGCCGCTGTCGGCATAAGCTTTCGATGCCTGCCGATAAGACCGTTTGCAGCGCTGAAGAAAAGCGCCGTGCAATAAAGAGTGCCGCCGGCTCGCTCGATCACGCCAACAACCAGATCAATCCGATGGTCAGCCGCCAACGCCGCAATATGTTCAGTCACTGGACCTGGAACATCAATCGCCGCTTCGAAATATCGCTTGAACCAGTCACGCCCATCGTCAGAGCGAGAGCCCACGGGCGCGCCGAAATGGTGCCCCTTCGGATACCCTCCGATAAACGCTTCAGGAAAGACAGCGACCCCTGCTCCGCCCTGTGACGCCTCGCCGACAAGCCGTTCGAATTTGTTCATCGTCGCCGGCGTGTCGAACAAGACCGAGCCCGCCTGCACGACAGCTGCGCGCACCGGTTTCATTAGCGCTTATCCTTCAAAGGCGATGCTGCAAAGCGCTGAAAATAGGCCAATGTTTCATCATAGGGGATGGAGTCCGCTGTCTTCCAGTCATGAACGCTTTCGCGATTAAGAAGCTCGCCCTCTGGAGACAGAATTAAAATCGTCGGTGTCCCGAGCAGTTCGAAAATCCCGAACTGGCGCGCAATATCAAGATTGCGGTCACGCTGTCCGACATCCACCCAGACACGCTCATAGCCTTTGGCGATCACGCTCGCGAGTTCAGGCCTATCGAACTTGCCGGCCAGCCCGCGGCTGTCATGACACCAGTTGGCGCCAAGAACGAGAAGAACATTTTTACCGCTGTCCTGCGCCAACGCGAAGGCCGCCTCGACGTCGGCCTGCGCATCGCGTGACTTATCGAATGGGCGCGGATCGTCATGATGGGCTTTCCCATGTTTCTTTGTCTCGCCGATGCCGGCTGCGCCCATGGCCAGCCGCATTATGGCCTCCTCTGGCGGAGAAAATGACGGATGCGCACCTGCCGTCCAAGCATCGCGCGCGCCTGTAATGGCGAATGCAATGCGCACGCTCTTCTGCAATGACGCATTGTCCGCCGCTCGCAACAGCCAGGCGCCGCTAAAAAGACCATACGCTTCACCTGAGTGCCCAACCATTGTCAGCTCTGGCATGAAAGCTTCATTGCCGTTAATGCGCATGACGCCGAGCCCATACTCCAAAATGGCGTCATTCAACGTGTCCCCGTTGGTGCGGTCTGCGTTTGCCTGCCAAACTGGTTCTACAAATTGATCGCTTTCCCGCAAAGGAGATAGCAGTGACAGCATGTCAACCGCACTTGCGCGCAAGCCGCCCTGCGGAGAAAACAAAGTCGGGTTGTCGCCAGGACTATAGGAAGCCAAATAGGCATCTGTCCCAACACCTTCTTCTTTTAGAAAGTACGGGCCTTTTGCTGCGAGAATATCTTCGTTATCGGTTTGCGGGACCCATTCGCCGTCTACTGAGCGATAGAGGGTTGCGGCTTTCCTGCGCGCCTTTCGCGATACGCCAGACCAGTTATAGCCCACATCAAGTCCTGCCGGCTCAAACAGTCGCTTCGCCATCAACCTGTCAAACCGCTCTCCGCTGACGCGTTCCATGACGCCGGCGGCAAGACCCGAATTGAGGTTCGCGTAGGAAAAATAGGCGCCGGGCGCATAATCCGCATTGTCGCCAGCTGTCGCATAAGGCTGTGTTTGCTTAAGCAGCGCATCGATCTTGCCGGGCGCGTGAACCCAATAGGGCTCCTGATCGCGAATTGACGACGTATGGGACAGAAGATGGCGCGTCGTGATGGCGGTTTTCGAGAAATGCGGATTACGGAAACCGACGCCGAGATAATCGGCGATATTCGCATCAAGATCCAACATCCCTTCCTGCGCAAGCTCTTGAGCTACGATCGCCAATGGCAGCTTCGACACAGATGCAATCCGGACTTTAGTGTCGGGCCTCAAAGCCCGCTCGCATTTTGCAGCTCCGGCATCAGCAATAACCGCGCATCCTGACGCGCCTTTGTAAATTACGTCGTCGCCCAAAGCGACCGCCAGACTGACGCCGACAAGGTCATACTGCTCGAGAATATTTTGTAATGCGTCATCCGCCATTTTTTTGTCTGTCAACTCTTTTGCAGTTGCGCCTGAAGAAAAAATCATTCCTATAGAGATCAGCAAACCCGCTAGAAGTCTTATTTCAGTCATGAAAAATACTTTCCCAATCGCTCAGCCGCTTCATCGAGAACAGCAGGCCGTTTGCAAAAGCAGAACCGTGCGTAATGGCGAGGCGCCGTCTTTTGGTCCTGGTGATAAAAGGCTGATATAGGCACGGCGGCAACACGGGCGTGTTCCGTAATCTCTCGACAAAATTCTGCGTCATCGTCACGACCAACAGACCGAATATCAACTGTCAGAAAATATGTTCCTTCGCAGGGAAGAACGTCAAAACCTGCATTTTTCAACCCCGCAGCCATTCGGTCGCGCTTCATCTGCATGTCGGCGCGAAATGACGCGTAATACTCATCTCCCATGGCAAGGCCTGAAGCCGTCGCCTTTTGCAGCGGTGCGGGGCTTGTATAGGCAAGATGCTGATGGGCCTTCATCATCCCTGTAATGAGTTGCTCCGGTCCCGTCGCATAGCCGATGCGGAAGCCGGTCAGCGAGAATGTCTTACCGGCTGAACCGATGCGAACGCATCGATCGAACATGTCAGGCAACGACATCAGCGGAACATGCGGAAGATCGTCAAAAATCAGATGTTCATAGACTTCATCGCACACGACGATGAGGTCGTGCGCGATGGCTGCGTTTGCGACGACTTCGAGTTCACCCCGATTCATGACTTTGCCAAGCGGGTTATGCGGCGAATTGATTACGATCAGGCGCGTTTTCTCTGAAATTGCAGCGGCCAGGGCTTCGCCAGTCAGGCGCCATGTCGGCGGAACTAAAGAGACTGGCTTAACGCGCGCGCCAGCCGCTTCAATTTGCGGCGCATAGCACTCATAGAACGGCGCCAACACAATTGCCTCATCGCCGGACGAAAGGAAGCCTAGAAACGCCGCCGCCAAAGCTTCTGTCCCACCAGATGTGACCAGTGTCTGCGTGTCAGGATCGATCTGAAGATCGTAGAAACGTTTATTATCCCGCGCGATTGCAGCGCGCAGTTCCGGAATGCCTTCAACCGGCGCATATTGGTTCGGCCCTTCCTCAATCGCACGCGCGGCAAGTTGGCGAATTTCGGCAGGGCCATCTTCGTCAGGAAACCCCTGTCCAAGATTGATCGCATCATGTTTCCTGGCGAGCGCCGACATTGTCGGAAAAATCGATTGCGGCCGATCGGCAAAAACAGAATTCAGAACATGCGTCATAGAGGCTGTTTGTAACAGTGCTGGATGGCGCGGTCACCCATGGGGAGCGTTGTTCTGCTTATTGTCTTTCCGGCCCGAAGCGATCGCGCAAACGCTCCCGGCGACGCTCTCGCCTGTCGCGTCCCCGTCGACCGCGATCCTGGTCAGCCAGTCGCGCAAGCATTTGACGATCTTCGGTCGGCAGCACTTCTAAACCTGCCAACAACGCCGCATCGAAAGCCTGTTGCTGACGGGTCTGCACTTCACGGATCTCAGCCATTTTCTTCGCAATCGCGGCGCTGTCCCAATCATCCGCCGCCGCCAATGCCCGCATCTCGGCGCGAAGCTGGCGCATCTCACGATAATTGCCGCGCAGAGCAGGCAGCTCATCGCGAAAAGCATCGCGAAAGAGTTTCCGGCTCTCAGGCGGCAACGCAGCGGCATGACGCAGAATTCGATTGGGCGGCGGCAAGCCTTCCGTAACTCCCACGGGCGGAGCACTCGCGGAAGGTCCGCTAAACATCTTGCCGCTTAGAACGCCGATCGCAAAAACATTAAGCCCGAGCGAGGCGAAAAGCGCGATCATCAATCCACGACCCATGACGCCTCCCCATCTTCGGTCAAGTCCGCGAAGTTGTTTTCGCCGAGATATGCATAAGCTTCATATTCCGGCGCCCATCCGGCGCCGGCGCCAGCGACCGCGCCGTAAGCAAACCCGATAGCGCCAATACCGGCGAGCGCCGCGGCCGGAAGCGGCTTAATTTTCGCTAGCACCGACACGATACGATCAAACAGCGAAACAGAAAAAATGTCGGGGCTTGGCGAACGATGCTGCATTTTTGCAGAAAAGTCATTGAGAATCCGATCCTGAAGGGCCTCGTCGGCTTTAGTTTCAAGATCTTCATCGAGCGCAGCGTCAATCAACAAAGCCTCTTTGCGGACATCTGCAAACGCCTCGTCTTTTGCGATTGCAGAGAAAGCATTGCGCGCTTCTTCCGGCCAACGCGCAAAATCGCCGCCATAAGCATGATAACAATGCGTTACTGCTGCGACCGTGTCCTGATCAAGACTATCGGGCTTATGCGGATTTTGTGTCATCGCTCATCCGTCCACTGAGATCATCGCGCAAGGGGGAAAGGCGATCCCGAAGCGCTCGCCGTCCTCGCGCCAGTAAAGATTCCAGCGCATCCACACTGATATCCATAATCTTTGCCGCTTCAATGTTTGACAGCTCCTGAAAATGGCAAAGCGCGATTGCGGCTCTCTGGCGATCGGGCAGCTTCGCCATAGCATCATCAATGCGGGCGCGACGCTCGGCATTGAAATGGCGCTGATCAGGCCGATCCGCCGGGTCAATCTGTTCCGGCGCAGCCTCCTCCGGGGCCTCGCGCTTTCTTTTACGCAATTGATCAAGACAAATATTCATCGCCACCCTGTAAAGCCAGGTTTCCAGTTTCGCGCCTTGCGGCCGCCATTTGTTTGCATTTGTCCAAAGGCGTAAAAAAGTTTCCTGCGTTGCGTCTTCAGCGGCTTCTCGGGTGCGGAGCGTTCGATAACAAACAGCGTAAATTTTATCCGTATGCCGTAGAACAAGCGCGGCGGCGGCGGCGCGATCCCCACGCCCGGCGCGTTCGACCAAGACTTCATCGCTGTGCGATCCCAAAGCCAAATCTCAATACGCCGCCGATTTTGCCGCCGCCCCTGACCTTACCTTCAGGCGCCAGGCCCGGAGGCGTTCGCATTTACTCGCCGCGTCTCTCGCCTCTGTGTCCGCGGCGGCGACGCTCATCCTCGCTGATGACGCCGTCGCCGTTTTTGTCCATCCGTTTAAAACGTTCATCTGCAGCTTGATCGAACTCAAGCCGGTCAATAACGCCGTCGCCGTTCTTGTCCGGATTTCTCTCAGCGCGCAGTTGCTCTCGCTTGGCCTTGCGGAAAGCCCGCATCTCCTCACGGGTTATCGCACCGTCTGCGTTTGCATCGGCCTCTTGCAGCAAAATCGCCTGATTTTCGTTCAACTCATCGACGGTAACCTCACCGTCGCCATTAAGATCAAGACGATCAAACCCTCCGCCGCGCGCGCCTTTTCCAGGGTGGTTAGCCAGCGCCGGCGCGCCCATCGCAACAAGTGTCAGGCCGATCGTAGCGGCCATGGTTAAGTTTCTCATAATTTCTCCGTTCTTGCCTCCAGCATGCGTCTTTAACGAACGATAGATGCAGATTCCGTCGAAGAATGTTGATCCGCCAGAAACGCCGCCGCCAATGCGCCTTCAGCGGTTTTCATCAGGCTCGCCGCCGCCTGTCCGTCCGGCCCGGCTTGAACTGTCCATCCATCGACCTTACCGGCTGCGCCAGCGGGGACGGATGCGAATGCGATCGCCCTTTTAAGCGACGGCGACCATGCCCAACTCGTAATCCTGCCGATATCCTTATTGCCTGAACGCACTGCAGCCCCCGCCTGGCAGACATCGGCGTCAACAGCGATAACGACCAGGACGGTTTCGGATTTTCGAGCGCCGTATCGAAGCGCGCGTCGACCGTTGAACCAACCGCTATCGAGCGGCGCCAGATGCGGCAGCCCAATCGCCACCGGACTAGACCGCTTATGCTGGTCTGTGTTTGGCCCCACCAGAAAGTCAGCGCCCGGCCTGGGGGCGCCGCTCTCGATACGGAGGATCTCCATGGCGTCAAGGCCGATTGGCGTCACCTTGCCCCTGCGCAACAAACGCTCCCAGACTGTCAGCGCTTCATCGGCCGGAAAAATTAATTCTGCGCCCGCAACAGCGCCGAATTGCAACGGACGAGCGGCTGTTTCCACGCCGCGCAGAACGGTTGATGAAGCCGAATTCTCACCCGACGTTTTCAGTCCCGCCGCCGCTAGGGCCTCATAGGCGCCGGGGCCAAGCACTGCAATTGCAGCAACCGATCGGCTGATATTCTCAACGACCGCATCAAGCCCGCGCGCAGCAAGTTGCAAGCGCCGCGCCTGCGACGAGGATGTCGTCATCAAAAACAGATCGTCAGAAAGACGCGATATTTCAACAAGATCCAGGACATGCCCGTCATCGTCCAGCATCAGACCGCGGGCGCTTTCACTGCTTGTCAACGTGCCTGCAGGAACGCTCGCAACGCGGGACAGGAAAACGGCAGCATCCGGGCCGCGCACGGCGTAACGCGACAATGGCCCAAAATCAGCAATCGCCGCGCCGTTTCGGGCTGCGTCATACTCCGCCTTGATCGATGAAAATATGCGCGCTGCGGCAAAACCGTTCACCGACGTCCAGACATTCGCTTCGCTGAAGGACGCGCATGCAGCATATAGCGGCGTCGGCCTGGGCTGTTCAAGCAATTGGTCGTCTGCGGGAAAAATCATGGCGCGCCTCCGGCCCGGGTAAATTTCTGCAACGCTGCGCGCGCTGCATTTCTTCCGGCGGCGCCGTTTAACCCTGCGCCGATTTGAGATTCGGGACCGCAAAAATAAAGTCCGCCAATACGCCCCCCCGATGCGCAAAGCGACGCGAGCGCAAGTTGGCGAACGACGCCGGGCCGGGCGGCGAAAGCTGACGCTCGTCCGTCTCCGACGGCCGGCGCATCACTAGCCAGCACCAGTTGGTCGGCTTCAATCCGCTTACTGATGGATGGTGCAAATTTTTCGAGACCAGACAGGATCGCAGTGCGAATTTCTTCCTGGCGGTCCTTCTCAGGGTTTTCATCGAACGGCAATGGGTGCGCCATCACCGACAGGATTTGCATCTTCGAATTGACAGCTTCCTGGTCGAAGACTTGCGGGAAAATCGCTTCGATAATGAGCCCATCGGAAACCTCGCCCTGGCGCGCATTAGAGAAACTTGCCCGCAAAGCCTCAAGCGGCGGGGCAAACACCAGCCGGCGCGCCATGTTAGCGCGTGTCTCCTCATCGCGCGGCGAACCGCGCAAGGCAAGATGCAGTTGCGCCGTAGCTGTTTTCGGCGTCATCGCCGCGACATCCTGCTGAAAAGCGACATCGAGCGCGCCGGGGCCGACAAGCGACAAAAAGACCTGACGCGCATCGCCCGCAGCCACGACTATCGGCGCACGCACCTGCCCGCCGCCTTCCATTGAGACGCCGGCGGCCCGATCTTTTTCAATAAGAATCTGACGCACCGCGCTGGAGGCCCGTATATCGACATTCGCCGCTTGAGCTGCGCGGCGCAGCGCGTCAATCACGACCGTGACGCCGCCTTCAGGAACGCCGCACGCCGCCTGCAGACCCGCGACCTCGCCTGACCATTTTGCAAGGAGGCCGGCAAAACTCATCGCCTCATGGGGCGCTGAGGATGTGCGAAAGACAGTTTCCGCAGTCATCGCCGTTCGCAACCGCCCCTCGCTAAGATAGCTCGCCATCACGTCATCAACGGAGGCCGTCATCATCCAGTTTAACCGACGAGCCAGGGCCGGGCTGGCGGTGTTGAACGCTTTTTTGAAATCTCTTCCTGCGGCGCCCGAAAATAGCGGCCTTAAAAAAGACGACGCTTCAAACACATCTTCCAGAAATGTCGTAAACGCGGCCGCTTCATCGTCGTCGTCAATATCATTCGCGGCATTTCGGACATCGCCGCTCACATGCAGCGCTTCGTGATCGTCGAAAAAATAGACCGTATCAAGACGACGCGCAGCGAAAGATACGCCGTGCCGGTACAGCTCAAGATCGTCTATAACTTGAGGGTCAAGGGTAAAAACAAGATGCTCTGCGTCAACGCCGTGCTTGTCACCGCCATAAGCGCGTCGGCGGACGGGCAAACCAATATCTGCGGCATTTTCAAATAGGACCGTTTTCAACCCGGCGCGCGCGAGATAAGCCGCCGCGACAAGACCGTCAGCGCTTGCGCCGACAACGATCGCATCCACCCCGCCTTCGATCCGCGAGGGAGCGCCCGCAACTGCTGCGCCCTCAGCCGTCATTGAGCGCCCTGTCCACAAGCTTCACCGCAGCGGCAATCGCATTGTGCCGTTTGGATTGCATATAGATGTTGCGCGCGCGAGCGTAGACGTCTCGCATGGGCTCACGTGTCGTCTGGATTACGATTTCCTGCTTGCGCACTTTTGCGCCAAGATCGTCAAGACGGCTGGACAAGCGGTCCATCATGATGCGCATCAACAGCTGACGATCCTGCCCTGTCCAGGCGCGCCAACCTTCTTCATCGCAAAGCTTGTTTGGAATATAAGCAGTATGCGCCACAATCTCGTTGTCGCCAACAAACTCAAATTGCACTGGCGGCTTTTCAGGCAGTTTCCCGGTCAGCGCTGCATGCCGGGAGGCGCGCAAGTCGCAAGTTCCGTCGACAATCTGGAAGATTGCAGATTTATCTCCCGCCGGCGCGGCTATGGGTTTGCGCAATCTCAATCGGAGCGTCGCACTGGCGCCGTTAAACGCGGTCTGTCTCGCAGCGCCTGGACTATAGCCGGCTTCGGCGGCTGAATCCGGCGATGCGAAGAAAATACGGTTGATACGAATTTTCTCATCATTGCCGAATGAAACTGAATTGGCCTTAGCGCCTTCAGGAGAGATGTCTGAAACCATGCCTTCCTGCATGACCACGCCGCTTTCGGCGCAAATCTTATGCAGAATTTTCATGAGCGGCTGCGAGCCTTTCGCGGTGCGGGCGCGCCATGCAGCGTCGTCAAAAAACTCCGGAAAGATTTGCGCTGAACCAGCTTCCTCGCCGCCAAGCCCTGCCAGGGAAAGCGCATGGGTGCTAATATGAGAGCTTACGGGACCGCCATTCAGGTAATCGTCCAGAACCTCATTGGCAGCGCCGGACAATTTCGAAAGATCAGACAGGTCGCTGAGGCCGTCATCGTCAAACAAAACCGCAAGGGCTGCGGGAACTCCTTCCGCATTGCTGTCGTTAATTTTGTCGGCGCTGGCCCCAAGCGCGCGCATTTCATCTGAAAAAACCGGCAACAGCGCCGCAGCATCCGGATCATCGTACTGAAGCGTTTCGGCCGTTTCACGATCCGTTCGAAAACTCTGGGCGGAAACGCCGTCATCAAGCAACGTAATCCGGGCACTGACTGGCTGGAGTGAAAAATTATGATCCTGTAAATTTAACCTTCGCCAGACAAAGTTCGGAATATCAGGAAACGAAGGCGGCGCAATTTGCTTATTCTTTTTAGGCGCCACGATAAGCGTAGATGCGCCAGCGCGCGCCGCCGCCGCCGCCGCAATCAAACTTGGCGCATCATCGCCTGCAATAAGAAAGTCAAAGGCCGACGCCATTCAGTCTACTCATTCGCCTGCGGCAGTCGTCCTAACACTTGTTGGTAATCCTGCGCCACCTTTTCATACAAATTGCGAAGTTTTTTCTCAGCCTCGCCAAGGTCGTCAGCGCCGCAAAGGCTCGCCATCCGTCCGCTTAGCGCCTCGCCGCTTTCCTCCGGAATAAAAACCCCGCCCGTTCCGGCGCGGGCCATATGAAGTATGCTGTCATAGATGCGGTGCGCACAACTAAGACGCTCTGCCGCAGCCTGATCAATTGCTTCATTCCGGGCCAGCCAGGATAGAGCCGCGCGCGTCTGCAAAGGGGCCCGGTCAACGTCGTAATCTGTCGTCAGAATAAGAAACTGAGCAATAAAGGCGACATCCGTCAGCCCGCCAAGCATATTTTTGACGTCCCAGACGCCGGCGGCGGGCTTTACACGGAGCAACCGAGCGCGCATCTGATTTACCGCATCAGCAGTTGTTTTGCGATCACGCGGCCGGCGAAGGATCTCATCAATCTCCTGTTCGATCCGCTGACATAGCGCGTCCGGGCCGGCGACGACGCGAGCCCGCGACAACGCCATGCATTCCCAGATCCAGGCGTCGCGGCGATAATATTCCTGAAAGGCGGAAAAGCTGACTGCGGCCGGGCCTGCGCCGCCGGACGGCCGCAACTGCATGTCGACATCATAAAGCGCGCCCTCTTCGGTTGAGACCGAAAGCGCCGTAACAATGCGTCTGACCAATCTCGTGTAATAAGATGTCGTATCGACGAGGATACCGCTGCTATCGGGCTGAATCGCCCCCACATCATAAATAAACATGAGATCAATATCGGAAGCAGCCGTCATTTCCTGCGCACCCAACCGGCCAAGCGCAAGCACCGCCAAGCCGCCGCCAGCGGGCGGCGCGCCGGCGGCTAGTTCGTTTTCCGCTCTCGGCGTCAGTTCCTGGATGCACGCATCTGCAATCGCGGAAAAATGCGCAGCGGCCTCATCGGCTTTACCGACGCCGGCAGCCAGGCGCGCAGCGATCGCAAACTTCGCTTCGCCGGCCCAACGGCGCACGGCATTAAGAGCGCTCTCATAGCTTTCAACGTCGCTCAAGACCGACTTTAAATCATGATTATATGTTGACAGTTCAGGGGGCGGCGCATCGGGCCCGTTCTCTAACAGCGACTCAACATAGTTTACCCGCTTTGACATCTCTCGGCCGAGAAACGGCGAAATCACCATTAACGATATCAGACTATCGAAGAGTTTAATGTTGTTTGCGAGCAGCGCAAAAACCTGAACGCCGGCCGGCAGGCGCTCAAGAAAATCGCCAAACGCAAAGAATGCCGCATCCGGATCGTTAGACTTGGACAATGCCGTCAGCAACGGCGCCATCAAGCTAGTCAGGATGTTGCGTGCGCGCTCGGAACGCGTGGCGCGAATGCTTCCCGCATGCCACCTGCGAATGGCCCGGCTGATTTCCTTCGGGCGGCGAAAGCCCATCGCGCTCAGAGTTTCAATCGTGGCGCTGTCACTCTCCACACCCGTAAAGACCAGAGGTCCCGGTTGTTCGATTTCCGTCGTCTCATCGTGAAAGAGATCATCGTAGTGGCGGCGCACTGTTTTCAGCGTTGTTGTCAGCCGTTCCCTTAACTGAGAGACGCTGTCTTCGCCGGCAAAAACCGCGAGCCGCTCTATATCTTTTTCGTCTGTCGGAAGTTTGTGTGTCTGTTCATCGTTAATCATCTGCAAACGATGCTCAGTCCGTCGAAGAAACCCATAGGCTTCAGTCATATCCGTAAGCTGAGCGTCTGTGATCGCACCCGCAGCGTGCAACGCGCTTAGTGCGGCTGTTGTTGACCGCACGCGCAAGTTTTCATTTCTGCCGCCCAAAATAACCTGTTGCGTTTGCGCAAAAAACTCAACTTCACGTATGCCGCCGCGTCCGAGTTTGATATCCTGCCCGGCGAATTCGATCTCGCTTCCGCCTTTTGCTGACTGGATTTGACGCTTTACGGCCACGACATCTTCGATTGCAGCAAAGTCCAGATATTTCCGCCATACGAATGGACGCAGCGCATGAAGAAAGTCTGTTCCCAGCTCACAATCGCCAGCGTTGGCGCGCGCCTTGATATACGCCATGCGCTCCCAATTTTGACCGTAGGATTCGTAATATGTCTCAGCGGCGGCGGCGGAAACCGCCAAGGCGGAAACCCCGGGGTCTGGGCGCAGGCGAAGGTCCGTACGGAATACATACCCGTCCGCCGTTTGATTTTGAAGCGCAGCCACGGTGTCTTTTGCAACTCGGACTGCTGCATCCTTTGCCGCGTGACGATCGCCAATCCCCATTTTTGAGGCGTCGTAAATGATAACCAGATCGATATCGCTTGAATAATTCAGCTCTTGCGCGCCAAGTTTACCCATCGCGATTACGCAGAGGCCATCGGTCTCTTTATCAAGGCCGTATTTTTTCGCGGATATTTTCAGGGCAGCGTTCACACACGCATCGGCGAAATTTGACAGAAGCCTCGCGACCGCCATCTCGTCGATTGCGCCGGCGAGATCGGCAAGCGCAATTGAAAGCGCCGCTTTTTTCTTGGCGCTGCGCAGCAGACCTAACGATGCGTCATAATCGGAACTTTCGCCTGCGAGCGCAACACTCTTACAAAGGCGCTCAACAAATACAGCAGGCGGATGATTAAAGAGATCGGCAACCAGCGCAGGGTCCTGGCGCATCAAGCCGCGCAGATAGGGCGAAGCGCCCGCGCCCCCTTCAATGAGCGCTTTTTCCGTTCCGGAAAAATCGTTCCATACCGCCCCCCACGCCTCACGCAGACGCAACACCGCCGAAGCCTCATAAACTTGAGGCGGCTTAACGATGAGATCTTTCAACGGCGCCGAGTTGTTCATACGGATTTTACTTGACCACGCGCCGCACATCAGGACCAGACCAAGAACGCATATCTGCAAGATTGATGCGAAGAATAAAAAAGCCGCCGGAGATGTTTTCCCGGCGGCCTCGGTGTCAGAAGAATGTCGCGGCTTAACAGCCGGCCGCGCCCTTAAGCGACGAAGACGGCCGGAACCTTAACGATTTTGACGCCTTGATCTTGATCTCTTCGCCCGTGCGAGGATTACGGCCTTTGCGCGCGGCGCGCTTGGAAACTGTAAATGTTCCAAAAGTGCCGATCGTAAATTTTCCGTCTTTCTTGGCGCGCTTCAAGCCCGCTTCGATTTCGCCAAAAACAAGCTCGACAACGCGCTTTGCCTCCGCATTGCTGAGATCGCCGGATTTCGCAACATTGGCGATAAATTCCGCTTTGCTCATGGTTTTATCCTTTTTGCTTCTTTCCGTTATGCTTGCGGCAGTCCGCTAAACGCAGCGCCGTCTTTCTTTAAAAGCAGATGATTTGCTGCTGATCGCAAGTCTAAACTTCGCGATTGTCGAGGTTCTAAAAGGGATTTTTAAATGTCGGCACACAGAAAACGGCGCTAGTCCGCAGCGGAAAAGCGCAGCAGAATGCATAGTCCGACGCCGCCGTCAGGGCGTTCAAGGCCATCCTTAAGCTCAAGGGCTGCGCCATGGGCGCGCGCTATCGCCGCGACCAGACTAAGGCCGAGCCCGCTGCCTGGCGTTGAACGGCTTTCTTCCAACCGCACAAAGCGCTCCAAAACGCGCTCACGGTCTTCAGGCGCAACCCCTTCCCCATCATCAGAGACGCTTAGCACCGCGCCTTTGGCGCCGTCGGGCTCAGCGCAGACTTCGATACGCGTTCCGCCTACTGCATATTTCAAAGCGTTATCGAGGAAGTTGGCCAGCGCCTGCGAGACAAGCTCACGCGAGCCTTTGACAAGCGGCGTCGGTTTTGAAGACAAGGTCAAGGAAAAACCGGCGTCCTGCGCCGCCGGTTCATAGAGCTCGGTCATCTCCTCCGCCACGGCGACAATATCAATTGGCGCCATAGCGCCGGCGCCCTCGCCAGAGCGAATCCTTGCGATCGACAATAATGCATTAAACGTCGCCAGCATTCGATCCGTATCTTCCAGCGTCGCCTGCAAGGCGTTGTCGCGTTCGTCCGGCCCCGCTTTCGCGGCATCTGTCAGGCGATTGCGGATCCGGGTCAAAGGCGAGCGCAAATCATGGGCGATATTGTCGCTGACATCGCGCATGCCCGTCATCAATCGTTCGATCTGATCCAGCATCGAGTTGAGGTTTTCACTCAGGTGGTCAAGCTCGTCATTGGCGCCGGAGCGGGGAATGCGGCGGGAAAAATCGCCAGCCCTGATTGCGCGCGCGGTTTTGTTGACCGTCTCGACCCGCGCGAGGAGGGAACGAGAAAACAAAACGCCGACAACAATGCCAAGCACAATCGTGGCCGCAAGGATGCGCTGGAACAACCCGGCAAGACGCTCGCGTAGAAACTCCCGCGACGCCACATCCCGCGCAACAACAACAAGGAAGGATTGTTCCGCATCCGGCGTTGCGCGAAAGCGCAGCACTTTCCCACGCGCCGGCCTTGACACAACGCCCGCTTCGCGGCCCGCCGCATCGAGCAAGGGGCGCTCATAACTGAAGTCGAAGAAGCCGCCCTCCGCCGTCAGCGCCTCAGGCGGCAAGGCGGTCAAATTGCCGGCAAGGACAGCGCCGGACGGGGCGCCGATCAACATATAAATGGAATCATCCCGCCAGACCGTCCGTTGACGGATCACCCGCGTCAACATGCCGGGACCGTTCTCGGCAAAGAGATCGGCGAGCGCTGTCAGCTCCGCATTGATCTGTTGATCGGTTTGACCGGATGCCGCGCCGAAAGAAGCGCGGTAGACAAAAGCGCCCAGAACCCCGACCGCAAGCGTGAACAGAAGAACAAAGAAGAAAGTGAAACGAAAAGAGGTCGTGCGAAAAATTCGGAGGATCGGCGCCCGCCCTTCAGAACGGCGCGCTAGCCCTTGTGTTGCGGCCATGCCGACCCCCTCCTCAAACGAACGCGCCCGGCTCTTCGGTCACTTGCGCGCGCTCTCAGTCGTCCTCCGATATGGAGTAGCCTGCGCCGCGGACTGTTTTCAACAGGGGCTTGTCAAAGTCCTTGTCAATTTTTGAGCGCAGTCTGGAAATATGAACGTCAATAACGTTTGTTTGCGGATCAAAATGATATTCCCACACATTCTCCAGAAGCATCGTGCGGGTCACAACCTGTCCGGCATGACGCATCAAATACTCAAGCAAGCGAAATTCACGCGGCTGAAGATCGATTTTTTGCGATGCGCGCCGAACCGTTCTGGACAATAGATCAAGCTCAAGATCGGCGACCTGATATCGCGTTGTGACGCCGGCTGCAGGTGCAGAGCGGCGCCGACCGAGCGCCTCGACCCGGGCAAGCAGCTCCTGCAACGCATAGGGCTTCACGAGATAATCGTCGCCGCCCGCTTTCAACCCGGACACCCGGTCGTCGACCTCGCCAAGCGCTGACAAGAACAAAGCCGGCGTTTCGTCGCCGCCGTCGCGGCGGCGCGCAAGAACGCTTAAACCATCGGCTTTCGGCAGCATGCGATCAATAATATACGCGTCATAGTCGCCCGCGCCCGCCATGTTTATGCCCGCTTCGCCGTCAAGGGCGTGTTCAACAACATGTCCTGCCTCACGAAGCCCTTTCGCCGCATAGGCGGCGGCTTCAGCATCGTCCTCAATCAGCAAAATCCGCATAAACCGTTCTACCTTTCCGCGACTTCATCTAAAACACATGTCGACCGCAACATGGAATCTGAAATCCCATATCGCGGTCGAAACACTTTACCAAAGACGCCTATTTAAGCGTCAACGCTGCAAACTGGCGGTTCGGCCCGAACTGCATGCGCATCAACACCGCTTCCTTGCCGGATTTCTTCGCAGCTTCGATCTTAGCTGTAAGATCTTTTTTGTTCGCCACCGCATCGCCTTCAATCTCAAGGATCACCGCACCTGGACGCAGGCCCGCATCTTGCGCCGGACTTCCAGGACGCACGCCCGTGACAACCACGCCTTTTACATCGTTCGGCACACGGAATTGTTCGCGCAGCTCATCAGAAAGTTCAGAGACGCGAAGGCCGACATCGCTTGAAAGAGGGTCAGCGTTATCATTGGCGCCGCCGCCCGCATTATCAGCAAGCGAATCTTCATTGCGCAAACCAAGCGTGACATTCAGCGTTTTTGGCTTTCCGTCGCGGACAAGTTTTACCTTCACCTTATCGCCGGGCGAATAAGCGGCGACACGTCGCGACAGCGCGTTGGGGCTGTCCACTTTAACGCCTGCGATTTCCGTGATGAGATCGCCGTCCTGAAGGCCGGCTTTCGCTGCCGGCGTATTGTCGATCACTTCGCCCACCAGTACGCCGGACTGAGTTTTCAACTCCAGCGCCGCAGCAAGCTCCGTCGTCAATTCTTGCAGTTGGATCCCGAGCCAGCCGCGTGTGACGGAGCCGTTCGCAATCAATTGGCGCACTGTTTCCTTGGCGATCTTGGCCGGAATAGCAAAGCCAATGCCGACGCTTCCGCCGGTTGTCGAATAAATCGCCGTATTCACGCCGACAACCCGGCCTTTCAGGTCGAAGGTCGGGCCGCCGGAATTGCCGCGATTGATCGGCGCGTCAATTTGGATAAAGTCAGTAAACTGAGCGCTTCGCCCAAACCCTTCGCGACCGACAGCCGAAACGATGCCGCTCGTAACGGTGCCATTCAGGCCATAGGGGTTGCCGACAGCAAGGACCCAATCGCCGACGCGCAAGGAAACGTCATCGGCGAATTCTACATACGCCTGACCTTTCGGCGGCTCGATTTTCAGAACCGCAAGATCCGTCAACGGATCGGTTCCGATAACTTCAGCGTCGACCTCTGCGCCGTCAGCCAGCCGCACGCGCACATTGTCAGCATCGGCAATAACATGGTTATTCGTGACAATGTGGCCGTCTTTATCAATAAAAAAGCCGGAGCCTTGCGCTTCCAGCCGGCGCACGCCCGGCTCGGCGAACGGATCGCCCTGCCCGCGGTTTGGTTGTCCGAAGCGGAAGTTGAAAAACTCTTCGAACTGGCTTGGAAACGCCGGGGCTTCCACCTCGCGCTCAACAAGAATGCTCACCACTGCCGGGCTGACCCTTTCTACAAGGTCTGCAAACGAGAGCGTGCCGTCGGCGGCAAGCGGCGGCGCCATCAGCCGCGGCGCCTGGGCGTTCCCCGCGCTGGCCGCCGATAGAGCTATCGCCGTCGCGCCCGCCATCAAAATCTTTGAACGGAGTGTCTTCATTGTTTTCTCACCCATGGTTTCGGTCAATCTACAACACGGATTCGCCCCACCGCGCATATACGTCAAATAGGAACGCGAAAGCGTTGGGGAAAGGATCTTTTTGGCATTAAAAATTGTTAAAAATCAGGCCAGCGCCGACCTGATTTCAACACGATCGCTCAAGATGCGGTGAACCGGACATTTATCCGCGATTTCCAGCATCCGGGCGCGCTGTTCTGCGGTCAGATCGCCGCTGAGGCGAACCTCCTTTTCAAGCACATGCGGTGCGTGCGAGTCCTCGTTGGCGGCACGTTTTACGGCGACATCGATATCCTCGACAGGCCAGCCCTTGCGTTTGGCGTACATGCGCATGGTGATCACGGCGCAGGCGGCGAGCGCTGATTCCAGCACCCGCGTCGGATTTGGACCCAGCCCGCCGCCGCCGTCCTCGACATCTGCGTCAATGATGAAATTGCGCCCGCCCGCTGAAACCGAGGCGGCGAAAGTTTCCGCAGCGACGGCGACTGCGCGCGCGCCGCCGGGGACAGGTTCGGGCGCGACGACGCCCGCGCCGGACGCTGGCGACGCCGCGCCGTCAAGATATCGCGCCGCCCATGCGGCCAGCACGCCCGCCGCATAACGGGCGTCTTTCGCCCTGGAGAGCAAATGATCGGCGCCGTCCAGACTGACAAAACTCTTAGGGTGTTTTGCGGCGACAAAGATCTTCGTTGCGTTTTCGATGCCCACGGTCTGGTCGACCGGCGTATGCATGACCAGCAGCGGCTTGCGCAGCGTTTCCACCGCGCCCAACACGTTTTGCGCTTCCAGATCTTTCAGAAACTGCGCCTTGATGGTGAACGGACGCCCGGCAAGCGTGACTTCCGCCTTACCGCTTTTCTCGATCTCTTGTTTCTGGGCGCCTATCTGCAACGCCACATGGTCAGCATCCGCCGGCGCATTCACGGTGACGACGCCGCGCACTTCCGGTATGCGTCCGCTGGCGACGAGCGCGGCCGCCCCGCCCAGAGAGTGGCCGATTACAATCGCTGGCGGCTGATGCTCCCTACGCAAATAATCGGCGGCCGCAACAAGGTCCGCCACATTCGAAGAAAAATTCGTGTTCGCAAAATCTCCCTCAGAGCCGCCCAGTCCGGTGAAGTCAAATCGCAACACGGCAAACCCTTCCGCACACAGACCTCGAGCGATCTCGCGCGCCGCTTTGATATCTTTGGAGCAGGTAAAACAATGGGCAAAAAGCGCATAACCCCGCGGCTCGCCGTCCGGGCGCTCCAGGGCCGCCGCCAGTTCATGCCCTTCGCTGGAAGAAAAGTTAACCTTGATTGCGCTTGCTTCAGCCACCGTCGTCTCCATATGCTTGACGCCCGCCTTATGCTGGGCGTTAGCGCCGTATTCAAATCACGTAATTGTCACGACGGGTGAAATGCTCCGCTTTGTCGCCGCGCCTTTCAAACCGTAATCGCCGCCGCCGACGCCCGGTCGGAGATAAGACCTCTTTCATCTTCACCCAGAAGCGGGGAGGCGATGGTCAGAACGCTTTCCAGCATGCGCCGGGCGGCTTTACGTTCGGCTCCTTCCGCAGCGCGAATTTCTGTGACCAGATCATTGGCGAAGCCGTCGAGCCTGGCGCGCGCATCGCCCGCGATCGTACCGGCGACATCGGCCGCAGCGCCGAGCCGTTTCGCCAGAGCGGGCGCGTCTGCAATCATCGCGGCCGCTTCGCCGGCCTTCTCCACGACCCGCGCGCTCAACGGATAGGCATAATCCGGGCGCGGCGCCATCAAGCGAGAGCCGCCCGCCTCGCGCACCGGCAGGCTTGCGCGCAAGGCCGCAAGTCCAAGCTCGCAGAACCGTTCAAACGCCTCCGCCGCCACATCGCGGCACGCCTCCACCCGGTTGAGCAAAACATTATCGCCCGCCTTCGCCGCCTGACTGGCGAGGCCGTCCGCATAATCTGCAAAATAGGCGACCCGCAAGCGGGAGGCTTCCGCATCGAACGCTTCGCCGGCGGCGCAATCGCGCTCCAGCGCGCGCGCCAGCGCTTCCAAATCCTCAAACAGCGCCTCCGGCAGAGCCGCCGCCGCATCGCGCGCGTTATGAAGTCGTTCGTCCGCACTGCGCGCGAAATGATAGTAAAGCCCCAACGCGTTCCATGGTTTTTCGAGCCGCCCCTTTAGCGCCAGCAGCAGAAACGCAGCCAGCTTAGGCGATTGTTCGTGTGCCGACAAAAACTGCGTGCGCAAGGCGTAATTGTGATCTTCAGACAGGCGGGACGCGCCGGAAGGGATTGTCCGCTGCAGCTGCCTGAAAAAATCAACGCCGCCGAGAAGACGGCGCAGCTCCTGCATATCTGCAAAAGCCGCCGGGTCGCCCAGCGCTTCCTCAAGGCGCTCGCGCATGCCCGCTTCCACCAGCGCCGCATCGCACAGACGCCCCAGCCCGGCTTCGGCAGCGATGAATAATCCGCGTTGCAGGTCATGGGTCTCGCGTCCCGCCTGCAAAGCATCATCAAGACCGGCCGCCGCAAACGCCGCTTCCGACAACGCCGTCTCGCGCATCATGATGCGCCATATGGGGCCGAGGGATGTGCGCGGGATAACGCCGGGGCGCTTGCGACCCTGACGCTCGCCGACAAAGAAATCTTCAAACGGGGTGAAGAATATCCGCCGCGCATCGTGACGGCGCGCCGGCAGAACCGCGCCCTGACTGAGCAGACGACGACGAAGATCGTCCAGAAGATCATTATGCGGAAGACCGCCGGGGCCAGCCGCGCGATCCATCTCCAGCGCGCCGAAAAGCTTAACCGCCGTCACTGTCGGCAGCCCGGAAAGAAAGGCCGTCAGCTGTTCTCGTTTGCGTGGGCTAAGCGCCATCGAAACCACATTCGTCTAACTAGGGGGCATGCGCCGAAAAAACGCGACTATAGAGTGCGTGAGGCTCAGACGCCAGCAAGGTCGTCCGCGCTGCGCGCCTCTGCGCCTTTCCAATGTTTTACAAACTCCTCAAGCTCTTTATCTCCGCCTTCCGGCAGGACAATCTTGAGGCGGACATATTGGTCGCCGGCAGGGCTCTTGCCGCGCGCGACGCCGCGCCCGCGTAGGCGCAGGACCGTGCCTGAATTAGAATATTTCGGCACCGTCAGCGTTACGTCACCATCAATGGTCGGGGCCTTGATCTTGCCGCCAAGCACTGCTTCTTTCAGCGATATCGACACTTCCGCATGAATATCGTCGCCGCGCCGCTCAAAGACTTTGTCCGGGCGGATGCGCACATCCACATAAACATCGCCGGCGCCGCCGGGTCCTTTCTCGCCCTGCCCTTTCAGGCGCAGGGACTGACCGTCTTCAAGTCCTGCCGGAATGGCGAGATCAAGCGTGCGCCCGTCCGGCATGGTCACGCGTTTTTTAGCGCCGCGCACAGCGTCCAAGAAATCAACTTCGAGCCGATACCGCATGTCGCGCCCGCGTGCGGGGCGCGCCCCGCCATTGCGGCCGCCGCGGGCGCCAAAGAGGTCGGAGAAAATATCGCTCAAATCCTCAAAGGACGCGCCCGATCCCGGACCGCCCGTATCGAAGCCGCCGCCAGGGCGCCCACGGGCGTAACCACCGGCGCTTCCCGCGCCGCCGCCCCATTGACCATAAGGATGCGCGCGCTCGCGGCCTTCCTCGTCGATTTCGCCGCGATCGAATTTCTTGCGCCGATCCGCGTCGCCAATGACGTCAAACGCGGCGGAGACTTCCTTGAATTTCTCTTCGGCCTTTTTGTCATCGGGATTACGGTCTGGATGATATTGCTTGGCGAGCTTGCGGAACGCGGCGCGGATGTCCGCGTCGCTCGCTGTGGGCGCAAGACCCAATACCGCATAAGGGTTTCTCGCCAACTCGTAAGCCTCCAAAACGCTGCGCCAAAACCTGACTCAAAGCGGCGCGGAAAGCGTCTTCCGCGCCGTTTCGATCAGAATATGGGTGATTTTGCCCAAAATTGAAGAGTCACAGGTTAAGATTTTGCGGGGGATTGGAGGGTGGTTTGAAATCAGAAGCTCAACGCTGGTCCTCTAGCGTGTAAACAGTTCTCCACTCAAAGTTGGACTTGCACAGCACAGACGGCCACGAACCTTGCAACTGGTAGATCTGTCGATAAGGTTTGTGCGGCCCTCCATAGATAAGCATTTCCGGCTCGAACCGGTCTTCGATCAACACGCCGACATGCGCCGCTTTTTCTTTCGGCAGCAAGAGTCCCGCGTCGTCAGTACCTTGCCGCAACTTACGCTTCTCACGGCTCAAAAACTGAACCAACCTCGCGTTCTGGAATGTTGGCGCCACCTTTCCGTCAGCTGCAAGCGCAACCGGCATTTCGAGAACACGAGGGTCAGGAGAGGGAAAGCTGATCAGTATTGTCCCGATACTTTCTTCGCGACCGTCATTGTCAAAATCAGCCTTGAGACCGTCACCATAGTCCGCAACGCCTTTGTGATACTCAAAGACATCGTCCAAGAAGGGTGGTCTATACGAGTCGGTTTTCAAATTCGGAAAACGGTCTGGGCGCTTGAACTTAACGCGTTCGAACTTGTCTTCAGAATAGTTAAGGCCGCATCCCGTTTCCGTCCATTCACGATCGAAAAAGCAAACGGGTTCTCCCTCGAATGCGTTTTGATCAGACTTCTTGAAACTCCAGATCATGGCCAGAATATCGGTTGATCTGATAACGCCGAAATG
Organism: Pseudomonadota bacterium; assembly: GCA_039180625.1. GTDB lineage: Bacteria > Pseudomonadota > Alphaproteobacteria > Caulobacterales > Parvularculaceae > Hyphococcus. The sequence goes on from JBCDDE010000005.1 coordinate 338,132, forward strand.
TTCGCCATCTATTTCGACCACTCCGCCCTGCCTTGCATAAACAGACTTGTACTCAGGGGCGACAGAGCGGTCTTCATTCACTGAGACTTCAGCAAAAGGCCCATGAAGCTGGAGCGTCTCTAAAGAGCCATCCCTATCGAGATCAACGTTAATTGGAACTTCATGTGAAAGACCAATTTTATAGTCGCTTAATTCACCCTTATCTTCAAGGTGAGCAATCCGTTCGCATATTTGTTCAGCGTGGGAAGCTGATGAATATGTGAAAATAGCGGTGACTATTAAATTGAGTAAATGGTTCTTTACTTCCACGCGTTCACACCTTGCAGCCTCGGCTCAGACGTACTTTTTCTAGGTGGCCAATTCGTGAATTTTATTGGGTCTATTGAAGGTCAATCGATTCTTTTTTCGCCGCTCCCTCGCCGACCGCATCGGAAATCTGCGCCACGGAGAACGCGACGGTCCCGCCCGGGCCTTGCGGCCCGAAGTCGCTTGCGATGTCGGCGGCGGCGTAAACATAGCCGGGCGCGGTTGTTTCGGCCTCTCGGATAACCGTCTCGCCGTCGAAGATCCGGAGGATGTAGCGTTCCGACTGCTCGCCGAGGGGGACCTCGCCTTCCCATGTGTCGCCGCCGATCCGTGTGCGGCGGACCCAGGAGAAGAGAATGTCGCCGCCGTTTCTTCGCGCGCGCAAACGCACGGGCGACAGGGGCTTCAGCCCGCGCGCAGAGAATTGCAGTGTTTTGTTCGTAAAGTTCTCCGTATCGGGAATTTCTGTCTCCGGACCCGCCTGCCAGTCGAGCGCGAGATCGCGCAGATCGACCGGGAACGCGGCCTGCGTCACCGCCCGCGTCATCAGGATGAACCGCGCGCCGGCGGGCGCGCCGACCATGGCTTCCGCTTCGCTTCCCGCCTGCCCGCGCAGAAGGCCCGATAACCGCCATGTCCCGTCCGGCTGCAACGCCGCCTCGCGGAACTGCGCGACTTCCCACGCGCCGGTTGCGCTCGCCACAGCAAAAAGATTGGCGCCGGCGAACACTTCCTCTGCGCTGCGCGAGGAGAGCGTCCCGAAAGAGAGGCCGACATCGATACTGCGCTCATCCCAGCGGCCGGACGACGCCGGCGGCAAGGCGCTGGCGAGCCGGCCCATGACCGCGCGGGCGGACGCCAGCCCGCTCAATTGAGGCGTCGCCGCGCCGCGCCCACGATAAAGCGCAACAGCCCCCGGCCACGGGTCGGCGAACGCCGCGAGATACGGTGCCGCCGGGTCAGCCTCGCCGATCAGCGGCAGTTCAAAAAGCTCCCAGGCCGGCGCAGCAAAGACCGAAACCGCCGGCGCCGGTAAAAACACCGACGGTCCGACCGGCGCTTCGTATACGGAGGGTGAGACCCGCGTCAGGCTGACCTCGCGCGTGGCCCCGTCCTCAATCTCAGTGACGCGGTAGCGTCGGTCTGCGCCCAGATCAGCGAAGACGACCGTATCGCCGGGCTCAACCGCGAGCGCCGAAGGCGGCAGGGAAAATGACAATTGCTCGCGCATGACGGATGCGTCGGCGAGGATCGAGCGGGCGCGCGCTTCCGCCTCATTGGCGGGGATGACCGCGGCGATGTCGATTCCGGCTTGACGGTTAGGACGAGCCCCGGGATCGCGCGCCTCGACGACGGCGGCGGCAAAATCTGCGCCCTCATCGATAAAACCCAGCCGGAACGCGGCCGGCAGATCGTTTTCATCGGCAAGGCTCAGCGAGAACGCGCCGTCATCGCGGGCGGCGAGCGTAGGCGCCTTAAAGGTTGCAACCGGGGCGCCATGGCGCGGCTGGCATCGCAACGCGCCGTCGCTTTCAACAATATCGAACTGAAAAACATCCGCTAGCGGATCAATGGTTTCACGCGCCGAAAGCGGCCGGTCGACGAGATAGCCGGTGACGACGCCGTCGAGCGCCGCCGTGTCGATCGCATCGAAACCCGCCTCCGCCGCCAGCGCTTTCACGAGCAAATCGAGCGGCGCGCGGCCGAGCCGGCCGTTCAGCCAGTGGCCCGTCTCCCAGTTCGGGGCATCGCCCCAGACGTCTGATCTTGCGGGAAAATCCGGGAATGGCCTCGCGTCATAGGCGTAGACATAAGCCCGGTCCGCATCGACCATGAGCCCGCCATAGACGGACGAGACCGGATTGTTCACCGCGTCTGACCAGAAGGCGCCTTGCGCCTCCAGGAAGCGGCGCTGGGCCATGTCGTCGCGCCGCCCGGTTGAAAAATAGGGAACCGCGCTTTCTGAGCTTTTAGCGTCGACGAAGACGTTCGGCTGGTTCGCGCCCTTGTCGACCGCCGGGCAACCCGTCTCTGTAAAGACAATGGGCTTGGACTGCGGAAACCACGCCGTTGGCGATGCGTCGCGCACGCCGCCCGGACGGTCATGGTGCGGGTTCGCCCACCAGTTCCAGAGATCTTTATAGCGAAAGACCCAGTCCTCGCCGTACGTTCCATCGGCGATAGGCGTGCGCGTCTGCGCCTCGCGGTCGGCGGGCGATATATAGAACCAGTCATAGCCTTCGCCGCCGCGAATGTTCGATTGCAGATAGGCGCGGTCATAAGGCCCCGCGGCGCCGGCGAGCGCGTCGGCGTGGCCGAACCCGTCGCGCCAGTCGGCCAGGGGCATGTAATTATCAATCCCGATAAAATCGATATGGCTGTCCGCCCACAGATCATCGAGATGGAAGAAAACATCCCCCGACCCGTCCGCCGGCTGGTGGCCGAAATATTCCGACCAGTCGGCGGCGTAGGAGATTTCCGTTTCGCCCCCCAAAACACTGCGCACGTCCGCCGCCAAAGTCTTCAGCGCCGCAACCGCCGGATAGGCGCCGGCGCCGTCGCGGGTTGTGGTGACGCCGCGTAACTCCGAGCCAAGCAGAAAAGCGTCAACCCCGCCGGCGAGCGCGCAGAGATGGGCGTAGTGCAGGATCATCCGCCGGAACGACCATTCCGCAGGACCGGCGTAGTCCACCTCGCCGCTGCTGTTTAAAAAATCACTTGGGCCCGCTGTCCCGAAAAACGACGCCATGGCGGCGCCGGCCGCGGCGGTCTGGTCGTCCGTCCCCGCATCAATCCGACCGCGCCACGGGAAGCCCGGCGCATCCATCAGGATAAAAGGGTGGAACATTACGCTGATACCCCACGCCTTTAAGGCTGCAATGGCCTCGATCACCGCGCGGTCCGCGGGCGTGCCGCCATAGGCCGGGGCGCCGTCCAGTAACGACACAAGATGGGCGCCGTCGCGGCCGACGCCGCCAGCGCGCCATGGGTATGGCGTCGTTTCTTTCTCTGCGATTTCAACACCGGGACGAAGCGTGCAGGCGCCTAGATCTGTTGAATCGCCGAACCACGACACCACCAGCGAGACGTGTTTGAGGTTCGGCGCCGTCTCGATCAGCGCATCGAGCGCGGCGGTGAAATCGGTTGCACCGGACGTATTGTGCACATTTTCGGCCCGAGTCACGCCCTCCTCCACCTCGCGCAGGACCTTGGTTTTTCCGTAGACGAACTCCCCGGAGCCGGGGATCATGGTGACGGCGGTGAGCGTGTTCTCCAGCGCGGCGGGGTCTTCATTGCGCAGGGACTTTTCAATCTCGAACGACAATTGCGGAATGCGGTTGCCGAAATCTTTGAGCGGCAGGTCTTCAAGGACGATATAGGCAAGCCCGCGGAACGCCGGCGCGGCGCCGGCGCCTTCGATCGACTCAATCAGGGCGTCGGGCTGTTGCACCCCGTCGCCGCGATAGATGCGGACATTGTGCGCGGAAATATCGAACGGTTTGCCATCCGCCCAGACGCGCGCTACGCGGTCGATTGCGCCTTCGCAGAGCCCGACGGCGAAAGAGATCGAGTAGAGGTACTCCGTAAACGTTGTTTGCGCCGAGGGGCGTCCGCCCTTGCCGCCCGTCGACTCGGTTGTTTCGGACACGCTTTCCTTGAAGTTCGCGGCCCAGATGAGCTGTCCGGCGATGCGCGCGCGGCCGTAGACCCGCGGGACCGGCGCGCCCTCCTGGCTCGCCTGCACGGTAAAGCTTTCCAGCCGCGGGCCTTCAACGCGCCGTTTGGCCGGCCCGAAAATAAGACGGCTCGCATAGCCGGCGGCGAAGGACGCCGCTGTTGTCGCGACGGTCCGGGCGAGGAACGCGGTCAGCCCCGTGCGCGCCGCGGAGGTTGCGGCGGTTGTCGCCGCGGTAAGGACGAGCTGCGCCATTACTCCGCTCCCGGAAAAGTAAAGACTCCGACGAGCCGGTCGCGCCACCAGCGCGACAGCCAGCCTTCCAAGACTTCGCGGCCCGCATAGGCGTGAATGAAATGGTCCGGCGCGGTTGCAATGCCGCAATGTTTCGCCGGCCCGTCCGCAGCGACGCGGAAAACGAGAATGTCGCCGGGCTCGAACCCGTCTTTTCGCTCGATCATGTGCCGGCGGGCCGCGTCGAGCAGGGCTTCAGGCCCGCCTGAGCCCCGCCACAGGCGCTCATTCCAGTCGGGCGTATAGGCGGGCGGGGCTTCCGGCTCGCCGCCGTAAAGCTCGCGCCAGACGCCGCGGACAAGACCAAGACAGTCGCAGCCCGCGCCCTTGGCGCTCGCCTGATGCACGTAAGGGGTGCCGAGCCAGCCGCGCGCGGCGTCGATTATCTGTATGCGGGATATTGTTGAGGAAAATGAGGGAATAGCGCTCATCGACGTCTGCCTCCGTCATTGGGTTCGCCGCGCAAGGGGTAGGACACCGCGAAGTCGTTGCCGGGCATCAGGTGAAAGCCGCGGAAATTGACGGCGTTCGCAAATTTTGCGCGGCAGGTTTCGAACCGCTTGTCGCAGCCCGCGTTCGCCGCGAACGTATCGCCGGCGGCAATGGCGCTTCCGGCGGGCAGCCACAGACTGACCGCGCCGTTTGCGCCTTGCGTTTTGATATGGGCAGCCGCGCCGGCGTTGGCGCCGGTCTGCCACGTCAAGACGCCGTGGGCGAACCAATCGTCGTCGAAACTGGAAAAACCTGACGCGATAAAACGCTGATCATCGATCAGCGCCGTCACGGCGCCGGTTGTTCTGTAGGCCGGATTCTCAACATCGACGCCGCATTGGGCGGAGCCGAGATTGACATCGCAGAGCCGTCCGAACACACGTCCGTGCGGCTGATCGAGCGCGGCGGAGAGCCCGCGCAGTTCCGCGCGGAAGGCGCTCCCTTCGCGCGACACCTCCCCGATGACGCCGGTTTTCAAGAGCGCGCGTTCGGCCGGCGTCGTCCAGTTCACCCGAAAGACCTCGACGCTCGCTCCGTCATAGCGGCCGGCGGCAAGATCCTCCGCAGACATTGCATCGGCGCTGAGCGCACCTTCGATATCGCTGTTGTCGACAGAAAGATCTGCGCTGGAGGCGAGCGCCGAACCGCTGGCGCCGCTGTTGGGCAGAAAATTGGTCCCGTCAAATGTCAGCGCGCGGTCATGGTCGGTAAACCCCAGCACAAAGCCGTCGCGGCGGGTGATGCGCCAGCAGGTTGCGAGCGTCGTCGCGCCGGATTGGAGATGGGCCGCAAAGGCGGGGTCAAACGCGCGCATCAGACCAGCACCTCGATCAGCGGAATCGACGGAATGTCCCCCGCTTTGAAAGCGGCGAGACTGATCCGCAATTCATCCGTATCAAAACGGACTGGCGTATCGAACAGAAAACCGGCCGTAACGCTGGCGCCCGGCGCCGGCGGCGTAGTCAGCGTGACAATCCCTGCTGCGTCATCGACTGTAAAGTCAGCGCCTTGCGTCTGCACGGCGCCGTCTATGGCGACCAGCACCGAGCCCGCTACGGGCTTTTTGATATTTCGCGTATAGCTCGCACCGCCGGAGGCGTATATTTTGACAAGCTGAAAGTCACTCGCCGATCCGTCGCCGGTTCCGATTAACTGATCGTCCGCACCGGGCGGATCGGCCAGCCTGCCGCTCTTGAAGTCGAACGGATCGCGAAAGCGAAAACCGTATAGCCGGCCGCGGCGCGCCTCGAAAAAGGCGATGACGTCTTCAATATCGGCCATGGATTTAACGCCGTAGCCCGCATTGAACCGACGGCGCGAGCCCGCCCAGGGCGAATTGCGCTCCTCATGGCCGGAGACCAGCGCAACAATATCAGTGCGCCGGGATGGTCCGCCTTCGGAGTTTAAGGCGATGTCGACGGGAAAAAGGGTGTCGTGGAAGGACATAAATTCAAACCTTGATGTGGCGTCGTGCGCCCTACCTCCCCTTGAGGGGAGGTCGAAATCTTTAATTTCGGGAGGGGGTAAGGGAAGCTGATGCATAGGCGTGAGTGACGCCCCCTCCGACCCCTACGCGGCCACCTCCCCCGTAAACGGGGGAGGGAGAATTGCTTCAACGGATTGTCTTCCCCCGCTTGCGGGGGAAGTGTCCCGAAGGGACGAAGGGGATTATGCGATAGCGTCGACATTACAAATTCCGCTGACCCCGCCCGACAGCGCGCGCAAGCGCCGCGGCGATTTGCGTTTCGGAGCGGCGAAAACTTTCCGCATCGGTAACGCCCGGCAGGGTGATGTTGACGGTCATCGGCGCAGCGCCAGTCGGCGTGATGTGTCCCGACGCGCCGGGGGTGAACAGCTCCGGCCCGCGCTCGCCCACCAGAAAAGACTGGCCGGGCGCCACCGGCCCGCCGCCTGCGCGGGCGCCGCCAAAGGGCGCGGCCAGAAGATTGGTGAGCAGATTTTCCACCGGCTTGCGCACAAAGGAATCGATTGCAAAGCGCTTCAGGTCCTGCGTCAGCGCGCGGGTGAGCTTTTTCAACGAAAGCTCGCCGCGCTCCGCCGCGCGCGCCAAATTCGACTGGATCGATCCGGCGGCGGTCGCGAACGCGTCTTCGATGATTTGCGCCGCCGGGGCGATCTGTTCACGGGCGATGCGTTCTATTTCTGCGCCCGCCTCGCCAACGCCAGCGGAGAGCCCGGAGGCGTCGATGCGCAGGTTAATATTGTCTATCATGATTTGCCATCCGGATACTGAGTGAGAAGATTATTGAGCCCCGCTGCGGTCATCGCCTCTGCCGGCGTCCCGAGCGAAGCCTCCAGAAGCCAGGTCCATTCGGCGACGGTGAGCGCCCAGAAACTTGCCGGCGCGAGGCCGAGGCGAAGGACCGCAAAGGCGAACCAGTCTCGCCATTTTGTCATCCCGCCTCCCCAAATTCCCCCGAAAGGGACTTTCCCGGCGCCTCGGCGCCGAGGGCGGAAAATGCCTGCGCGATGGCGCCCGACGCCTCAGCGAGATCGACATCGCTCGCTTTCAGCGCCTCCAGCGTGAGCGCAGCGCCGCCGCCGGCAAGAAGAGCATGTAGGATGAGGAGGATATCGGTCACGCGCGGGCGCTCCAGACGTTCCGTTAACGCATCAATATCGCCGCCAAGCGCGGCTTCGATGTCGGCAAGCGCGCCGAGGGTAAGCCGGAGGGGGTGTCGCTCGCCATTGATGGTGACGCTGCTCATAACGCCCCCCTTTGGCGGCGAAGAAGATCTCCTCCCCCGTTTACGGGGGAGGTGTCGAAGACTGAGACGGAGGGGGTATGAGACACACCTGACGCACCGACACCCGGCGCATGCGCACCCCCATCCCCGGCTTCGCCGGTACTTCCCGCGCAAGCGGAGGAAGAGATAAGCGGGATAGAATGTATGATGTTCATCACACCGCCTCCGGCGTAAATTCAAGCGCGCCAGCGGATTCGAGCGCCAGCGACACCGTCGCTTCGGCGTCGAAATCGCCGGCGTAATCGAGATTGCCGATGGCGAACGGGCCCTCGATGGCGCCAAAACCCGGCACAATAATTTGCCAACTGACGATATTGCCATTGAAGAACGCTGCGCGCGCAATTTCCGCCGCCGTCTCGTTCAGAAAGACGCCGGCGCCGGAGACGCTCGCCTGTTTGACGCCGGCGCCCGCCAGCAATTCGCGCCAGCCGCCGGTCGAGTTGGCGTGCGTGACGTCGACGCTTTGGGCGTTCAGCGACAGGGTGCGGGTGCGCAAGCCTCCGATCGTCGTAAAATTTTCAGGATCGGCGCCGTCGCCGATTTTGAGCAATAAGTCTTTACCGCGTTGGGCGGGCATCGTGAATTCTCCTAAAGGCTCTGTGTCACGGCGCGAAACCGGATCGCGCCCTGATAAGTTTCCCTGTCCTGGCGGCGGAAAGCGTCGGCGAAAACATATCGCAGGCTGACAAGGTGATGATCATTGAGAACGAGCGGCGCGTCGTGCAGCGCATCATGCACGGCGGCGAGGATGGCTTTAACTTCGCGCCGGCCCGCATATCGGGAGAAGGCGTAAAGCCGCAGCGTGTGCTCTTCAGCGCCGTCGACGCCTTCAAGCGGTCGCGTCTGCGCTTCGCCGATGGTGAGATAGGGAAACGGCGCGCTCGAAGGTGCATCATCGTAAAGCCGCGGCGGATCGCCAAGCACTGCGCGAATAGCGGCGTCATCGCGAAGCGCAGCGTAAACCGCGCGCTGCACGTCCCATCCGGCGGCGCTCATAACGGCGCCTCTTCGCAAATCAAAGTCAGGCGGCGGGCGCGGCCGTCATCGGTTTCGATGGAAACAATTTCATAATTGTCATTGGCAAAACGCAGTTGCTGGCCAAGGCTGATATCGCTTCGATGCCGGATTGTGGCGGCGATGCGTTTCAGCCGTCGCGACCGGTCGCCGGCGACGTCGCGCACCGCTGTGAGCTGCGCGATCTCCGCCCAGACTTCCGGCCCCGGCAGCCACGCAATGCTTGCGCCGCCGCCGTCATCTTCCGTGCGCAGGGCGGTGAGCAGCTCGATCCTGTCTCTTAAAGACCCGATCATAAACGAACCTCCCTGAACGGAGCGATCAGCGCATCGACAGTTGCGGGCACGGAGAAGGTCCGGGTTTCGGTCGCTGCTTCGCGATTTTCAAAGAAATGCGCGGCCAAGAGTTTGACCGCCTGACGCAAAGGCGGCGGCGCTTCGCCCGCGCTGGCGTAGCCGGCGGAGAAGTCAATCGTCACGCCGCCAATGCGCTCCTGCGGCGCCGGCCACGGACGCGAGGGACGAAACCGGGCCGGCGATCCTGGCGCAAATTCATACGCTGACGGATCAACAGCAACGCCTGAAACAGTGACTGCGTCAATCGCTGTCACCGGCGCGATGGGCAGAAACAAGGTTTCTTCCGGCCGCGCATCCAGCGTCAAGCGCCAGCCTTGCGTCATCAAGGCGAGACCGCCGCGCGCCTCGACGCTGCGGGTCGCCGCCGCCAGCGCAGAGGCGACAACGGCGTCTTCGGCGGCGTCCGTCAGGCGAAGATGGTTCTTCATCTCGGAAAGCGTCACCGGTTCCGCCGCGGCGGGAGAAAGAAGAGTGAGGGGCATGTGATTTGGCCTATTGGTGGTTGCCGCTATCCTCCCCCGCTTGCGGGGGAGGAAGAACGCACGCGACACTACTCATTAGCTTGCTGAAAACTTCAGGAACTTGATGGCGTCGAAATCCTGAACGCCGCCGCCGACACGTTTCGTCGTGTAGAAAAGAACGAATGGCTTTGACGAATACGGATCGCGCAACACCCGCACGCCAACCCGGTCGACGATTAAGTAACCGCGGCGGAAATCACCGAAGGCGATCGAATGCGACCCGCTGGCGATATCGGGCATGTCTTCGGACTCTGTCACCGGATAGCCCATCAGCCGCGCCGGTTCGCCGACCGCATTTGACGGTTGCCAGAGATAATTGCCGTTATCGTCCTTGAATTTGCGTAACTGTCCGAGAACGGAACGGTTCAGCACAAAACGGCCATTGGCGCGAAACGCCTGTTTCGGCGCATAGATAAGATCCAGCAGCACATCCGACGGGTCCGCCGCCGGGAACGCGCCGTCGGCGCCGCTCGCCACATAACCAAGCTCACCGCTCGCGCGGCCGCTTTCTTCTGTGATTGCGTAGTTCAGAAATCCGTTCGGCTGATTGACGCCGTCGCCGTTGACAAAAGCGGCGCCTTCCTGAACGGCAAATTCCTGTTGCACCTCATCGGCGAGCCATTGCTCGATGTCGACAACGGAGTCGTCAAGCAACGTCTGGCTTGCCGCCGGCATGGCGTAAAGCTCCATGGTCGGGAAATCAATGGCGGCAATCGTCGGCGCGGTCGTTTCCACCCGGCCGCCGGTTTCGCCGACCCAGCCCGCGGCGCCGTCGCCATTGGAAATCGGCTTACGGAACACATTGGCGCCAATTTCACGAACACTTGCAATCTGACGTATGGGCGAGATGTCCTTCACCGCTTGCGTGATGATGCGTTCGGTTTGCTCCGGGGCAAGATAGCCGCCCTCAGGATCGTTTCCGACATTGAGCGATTTTTCTTCCAGAGCGGCCGCAGCGCCGGCGTCGCCGACGCGCATATAGCGCTGGAATGCGGCCTTGCGTTCGTCGGGGCGAACCGCTTCGTTCAGGCCGAGACCGGGACGGTTCGATTTCAACGCCAGCGCGTCAACGCGCGCTTTTTGTTCATCAATCCCTTTATTGATACGGTCAAGTTTCTCAACGAGGAGGATATCCTCACTGTTCTTTTGTTCAAGCGCATCAAGGCGCTCGTCATTGGTTTCCTTGAACGCTTCAAACGCGTTCAGGAAATCACGCATGGCGCTACGGATTTCACCGGTCTCGCCGGCTTTGGTTTCAAGTGTCATCAATAAATACTCCTTAAACTGACAGAATAGAGGTCGCACGGCGGAGAGCGTCGGCGAAATGACGGGCGCCAGGCTGGGGGAGGCCCGGCGCCCGCCGGTCGAGCGAGAGTGACGGGAGAGGGGAAACGTCATTCTCGCGCACGCTTCGCGCCGGGGGGAGGACAGCGTGAAGCAAGTCTTTAGAAAGAGGTTCAGCGGCGCCGACGCGGAGCACCCGCGCATTCGGCGCCATGGGAAAGGTTACAATGGAGATTTCCCATAAATTCAGCTCGACGATGTTCCGGCCCGAACTTTGAACCGAATTACGGCCTCGCCGTCCGGCGCACTTACGCGCGCGCACGGTCTCAAAACCGATGGACAGCCCGTCAATGGCGCCGCCGACAAGCAGCGAATGCAATTCGCGCGCACGCGGACTGTCGAGCAGCAATACGCCGCGCGCAAATAGCCCGTCCGGCGTTTCAAAAAGCTCTGTCCACCGGCCAATCGGCGCGGCCGCGTCATGTTGATAGAGCATCCGCACCGGCGCATTTCGCTTACGGAGCGTTTTCCTGAAAGCGCCGGGCGCTATGATATCGCCATTAAGATCAGCAGCGCCGAACCGGGCGGCGTATCCTTCGATGACGGCCGTCCTTAGGGAAAGAGTTTGGATAGGGCCGCTCATTCCATTTCCTCCTGCTGGGGGCGAGCAAGTCCGACGTCAGCGCCAGAGGAAGCGTCGCGCGGCCCAAAGCCAAGGGCATCGCGCTTTTCGTCATCGGTGAGAAAATCAGCGCGGGAGATGCGGACCCATAGTGCGTCACGCTCTGTGGAAAGAGCATCGATATCGGTCGTTTCACAAAAGACACGCGCTTGCGGATATATAGGCCGCAGCCAGGCTGTCATTGCGGCGGCTGTTTTCTTCACCAGCGGCAGGACGGTCTGTTTCCAGAACGCAAGATTCGCCTCGCGATAATTCGAATACGTATTGTCGCCGGGAATGCCGAGCAGCATGGGCGGCACGCCGAAGGCAAGCGCAATTTCCCGTGCGGCGGCGTTTTTTGCTTCAATAAAATCCATATCTGCAGGGCTTAGCGACATGGAGCGCCACTCCAGCCCGCCGTCGAGAACCAGCGGGCGGCCCGCATGGGCGGAACCCTGATAGGCGTCTTCAAGTTCGGTTTTGAGCCGCTCAAACTGGTCAGCTGACAGATTTTCAGCCCCTTCCGGGCCTTTATAAACAAGCGCGCCGGAGGGCCGGGCGGCGTTGTCGAGCAGCGCCTTGTTCCAGGCCGAGGCGGCGTTGTGGATATCAACCGAGCTTTGCGCCGCTTCCAGCGGCGACAGCCCGTAATGATCATTTGTGGGATGAAACAACTTCAAATGCAGGATCGGCGAAAATCCGTTCTCGCCGGCGCGGAATGTGACTGTGCGCCCGCCGACGGTGTAGTCCCACGCCTCCGGCCAGCCGCCGGACCCAAGTCGCGCTTTCATCCGGTCCGGGCGCAGGGCGTATAGCTCGCGCGGGGGCCCGTCGACGCTGGCGGCTTCCAGATAGGCGTTACCGGCGGTTTGCAGATAGCCGTAAAAGCTTTCCATCAACTCTGCGCCGGACTGTTCCGGATTAGGCCTTGCGAGAAGGTCGATCACGGGGTGTGCGGACAATGCCTCGCCAGCCTCGGCGACGCGCAACGGCGCGGAGGCCGCCGCTTCCGCCACCAGGCGCACGCAGCGATAGGCGATGACATTGCGCTCAAACCCGGCGCGAGCGAGGGAGGCGTAATCGCGCGGCGTCCAGGCCGGACGACCCAGCCGGTGCAGGGAGATCAGCGCCTTGGCGGCGGAAGCTTTGGCTTCCGGCGGCGTGCGGAGGAAGGAAGGAATTAGCGGCATGGGCCACCCCCTCCGTCCGCTTCGCGGACACCTCCCCCGTAAACGGGGGAGGAAAATCCATCTGCTAAACACCGTTGTGCGGTCTTCCCCCGCTTACGCGGGAAGCAGCCCGAAGGGCCGATGGGGGTATTTTGAGACATCAGTATCATTCCTAATTGACCCGCTTGACGCCCGGCTGAGGGGCTGCAGGTTTCAGCATTAAATCCGTCACAGCCCAGACGAGCGCATCAAGCCGGTCGGGCGATGCGCCCCCTCGCCGGCCATCGCCGCCAGTGAACGACGTCATCTGGGTTTCAAGCTCAGGAAAAGCGGCCGCGTGAAAGACGCGGCCCTGTTCGTAGAGCGCAGCGACCGGTTCGGCGCGCAGCCGCTTGCCGCGGCGCGCATGAACCCCGCGCACGGGCGCAGCCGGGTCAACTTGCGCGATCACGGCTTTCGCCATATCGCCGCCCTGATTGACTTCGACGACGATGCGGTCAGCCCGAAATTCTTCATAGGCTGCAACGGCGCGCGCCGCCCAGCCGCTCGGCGACAGGCCGCCGACCGAACGATCGGCAAGGACATAGCCCGTCCCCGCCTCATCGACGCCGGCGACAATAATTCCGCATTCATCAGCTTGCGGACCGCTTGTCGCCGGCGGATCGACCGCAACAACAACACGCGACAAGGGCGGATGCCCTTCGCAACGAGCCGCCTCGATCATGCTCCATGACCAAAGCGCGCCGGCGACGTCTTCAATCAGTTCGCCCATTAGCTCCTGACGGCCAAGGGCTGTGCCTTCATAAAGGGCTGCGATTTCAGAGAAGAACGCATCAGAAAGGTTTGCCCGATTGGCGTAACTCGATGCGCGGGTCACCGCCGTCGTTTCCACCGCCAACAGCCGCTTGATCAACGCCGAGGGGCGCGGCGTCGTCGTCGCAATCTGGCGCGGGCGCTCGCCCAGGCGCAGTGCAAATTGCAGGTTTGACCAGGTTTCTTCGGCATATCGCCATTTTGCGATTTCATCGCTCCAGGCGGCGTCGAACTGATAGCCGCGAACGCCGTCCGGGTCCTCCGCAGAGAAACAATAGGCAACCGCGCCATTGGGCCAAACCAGGCGCCGGCGCGAGGCCTCATAGACGGGTCTTGTCGGCGATGGCGCAATGGCGCGGATGCCGGAAGGTCCTTCGATCATGACTTCCCTCGCATCGGCGTATGTTTCAGCAACCAGCGCGATGGCGCGGGCCTTGGCTTGTGGGGGCCTAGCTTGTGGGGCCCTAGCTTGTGGGGCGTTGTCATTCGCAGAGCGCAGATCAACGCCCCAGACGAGATTTCGCACCCATTCCGCGCCGGCGCGGGTTTTTCCGGCGCCGCGCCCGCCGAGGATGAGCCACGTCGTCCAATCGCCGTCGGGAGGCCTTTGATGGTCAAGCGCATGGGTCCGCCACTCCTTGACCGCATCCGCGGCCAGCATCTCCTGAACCATCGCCTTCAGAATGTTCCGCCGCCGAATTTCCTCCGCAGTCGCGGTTTTCATTTCGCATGACAGCGCGGACGGCGCTTCGGTAGACAGCGTCGATTTCCTCTTCGGTTCGTTCACGCGTCGGTGCGGTCTGGCCATTCGCAAGCGGTTCCTTTCCGTTCTGTTTTCTGATGCGTGCGATGATTTCCGCAGCGCCGATCAGCGTGCGTAAGACGCGCGCATCACCATCGAAAGCGGCCTCTGCGTTGTCGGCTTCAACAAGCATGCGCGCCGCTTTCGCTGCCGCCAGTTGCTTGATGTCAGCAAACAACGCATCCCAGTCGTCGCTTTCAGCGTGAGGTGATCCTGATACAGAGTTCATCATGAGCGCCATCATACGGCGCCCTGAAAGGGGGTAGATAAGTTTGCACCAAATGCGGCTTTCAGCGAAGAATTTACGGTTATTGGGGCGATGCGCCCTGTCAGCTCGCTTTATTGGGGTGGCGTTTTGACGGGTGATTTCGGGGCGGTTTCAGAGGTGAACCTTTTTGCGCTGAACGTTTCCGCCCTCATCCGAAACGGTAGCGCAGTTTTGGGCGAGGGGCGCCTTATTCTTTACCGTGCTTTTGTAATCCGCGACTCCAGAAGATCATCGTCTATCTCATCTTCAGAAGCCAGATCAGGCGATACCGCAACGCCGGCGCGGGCGACCGACGCCGGATCGCCGGTGATCAGCGGGTGCCAGTCCGGCAGGCCCTCTCCGTTCGCGAGCCGGCGATAGGCGCAGGTTTTCGGCATCCAGTGCAGATCGCAGGCGTTTTGCGGCGTCAGGCGCACACAGTCCGGCACGCGCCGCGTGCGATTTTCATAATCGGTACAGCGGCGCGCGCGGGCGTTAAATAATTTGCAGGCGACATCGGTTTCAAAAACATCGCCGGTTTCTTCATTATGCAGAATATAAAGACAGCACCGCCCGCAGCCGTCGCAAAGCGATTCCCACTCCGCGCGCGTCATTTCCGCGAGAGTTTTCGTTTTCCAGAAAGGTTTGTCTTGGGTCATATGCGTCAATGATCGTACGCCAAAAAGATGAACGGCGGAATGTTTCCATTCCGCCGCCCAAGCTCATCGAAGCGTTCAATAACGCCAGTAGCGCTCCCTAGACCCGGCGGAGAATGCGCTTGATCTGTAACCGATGCGCTCTGGTTTCTGCTGAGAGGCCAAATTCCAGAAGACCGAGGCGCGATCGCACATTTTCCGCGCCGGCGAGCGCAGCGGCGCGCGCCGTTGGATCGTAGGACGGATCGTCAACGATCGCGACAAGACGTTGCAGATAAGCAGTCTGAAGATTGCGGCGAAACGCGTTGGGCGAGCCGCGCAGATCCCCGCCGAAGATCGCATCATTCAGATTACTGATCATATCGGCGGCGGAATAGCGGTTGCCGTAAAGCTCTGTATCCGTCATGCGCAGCATGACATTCGGATGCAGCAGATGGTCCAGAACACCCATCTGAATGCCAAGCGCGCGGGCGTGGATTTTCGGATCCTCCGTCGCGCCGAAGAAGTTGAAGCCGCGGCGTTGCGACTGCAGGTGGCGCAGCAAATCTTCCGGCGCATCGAAGGCATCCGCCGCAAACACGTGTTCAGACAGCGCATCCATCGCCGCTTTCTGGCGTTCCAGCGGCACCGGCGTATACGGCGCATCGAGACCGCCGTCCTGGCCCGGTTTGGTGCGGTCCACATAGACGCCGCCAACCTGGCGCGACATCACATTCGCCATCACCGCATGCTGACCGGTGGCGAAGAAATAGGCCCGCACCAGCGTTTGCCAGCTGTTCTCGTCATCGAATTTCTCGAGCAGCTTCGGCAGGGTTTCCTTGACCAGCATGATGCGGTCGACGCCATACGCGACGGGATCCGTCGACATGTCGTTGATCATCACCCGCGGGTCGATGCCGGAACCGGGGCTGCGCATATCATCGGCGTCATTGCCGAAAATATTGCCGGGCTCGGTCGACCGGGCGAGCAACGCTTCGCGCGCGGCGCCGTCAAGATCGGCGCGGTAGCCGAACTCGATCGCCCAGTCATCATACGGGCCCGGACGCGTCATGTAATAGTCGCCCTGGGCAACCCCCGGCGGCGCAATGTTGACCGCCGGATAATCCATGACCGAGCCGGTGGGGGCGCCTTGCGTTACGGACGCATCATGCACTTCGCGCGGCCCGTAAAGGGTCGAGGCTTTCATGTTGTGGTTCAGGCCAAGCGTGTGACCAACCTCATGGAGCATGAGATAATAGATCGATTCCTTGATCAGCGCTTCAATGTCTTCATCACTGGCGCCGGTCGCCTGAAGCGCGGCAAGACCGAAACTGTTCGCCGCTTTCAAGTGCTCCGAAAACGTACAAAGATGATTTCTGTGGGATGTAACGTCATGGGCATGCGCCTCTGTGGAGGGCAGCGCAGCGCCCTCAAACACGTCGGCGAAAATCGACCGGTTCGTGATGAAGGAATATTCGAGCATGATGTCCGCGCCGATGATCTCGCCGGTACGCGGATTGGTGAAGCTCGGCCCATAGCCGCCGAAAGGCGGGATCGGCGATGATGTCCAGCGCAGGACGTTGTAGCGGATGTCGCCGGCGTCCCAGTCGGCGTCGTCGGGTTGCTCCTCAACCACGACAGCGTTGGAGAAGCCGGCTTTCTCGAAAGAGGAATTCCAGGCAAGCACCGCGTCGCGGATCGTCTGGCGATATTCGCGCGGGGTCGTGTTCTCAATCCACCAAGTGATCGGCTCAACCGGATCGGACACCGCCGCTTCCGGATCTTGCTTGACGAGCCGCCAGCGATTGATGAGGTCGCGATAGGGCGCCGCTGCATCGGTGGTCAGGTCCGTCACCTGATCGAAGAAATAACCGACACGATAATCGTCAATACGCGGCTCGAACGCATCGTCAGGCATGGCGATCAGCGAGTGCTGCACCTTGACCGTCACGGAGCGCGCATCGGTCACCGCCGCCGAGCCGCCGTTCAGCGGGTTCTTGTTTTCAAACACATAGTCGACAATAAAGTCTGTATTCTGAGGATAGTTCCGAATCTCGTCGAACTTTGTGCGGTCCGACGCGATGCCGCCGACCTTAAAGGCGCGCGGATCGGCATCCGGGTTCGGGAACGGGGTGACCTTGTGCAGCGCCTCAGTCAGGAACAGCTTGTTCGCCTTGACGAGATAACGCTCCGGCGTTGCGTCTTCGCCTTCCGTCGCGGGCGTGATCGCCGCGATCTTTGTGGCGGCGAGAATAGCCGGCGAGATGTTCGCTTCGCTGGCGCGGGCGATTGCCTGGCTTTCATCGAAATAGAAGGCGGTCGATTCTTCGATAAATTCGAGGCGGTCGAAATGACGGTCGACGGAAATCACCCGCTGGTCGCGATAGGCGCCGCGGAAATGTCCGGCCTCAAGAACGCCGTTTTCAGTGTAGGAGAAGGCGACGAATTCCTGCTCGAGCTGGTCAGCGTCGATCTCAATATAGATGTCACCGTTTTTCGGATCGGTGTAGATCTCAAAGAGCCCTTCGGACTTTTCAAAGTCCTCCGTCTTTTTCTCAATCGTCGGCGGACCTTTTTTCTTGTCGTCTTTTTTATCGTCGTCATCTTGCGCCTGGGCCGATCCGCTGAAAATAAGACCGCCAGCCGCAAGCCCGACCGTAAGCGCCCGCCAGTATCCGGCGCGACCGAAGGTTTGAAATTCTGCCATGTTGATTAACTCTCTTTGCCCCGAGCTGTGCGAAGGCTCGCCGGTTGACCGCGTGAACCCTTGCCCCGCTTCGTTCTTCCCAAACGGCACTATGCCAGTGTGAGATGGGCCGGCAACCCTGCGCCGGGGCGGAAATCCATCAAATCGCCGGCATTCGTCGCATTTGCGCGCAACAGTTGCGGTTTCGCCCCAGGGCTCCCGCAGATTTCACCTAGGGCCATGATGAGCATCATTATCGACCAAGCCCCTGACGCGCTCGTGAGAGAGGTTTATTGGCTTTTTGCCGACGAGACCTGATATCATATTTATCGAAGCAACTTGACGACTGTCCGAAGGAGTCTCACTCATGCCCACGCCCTCTTTCTCCCTCGCTGCGTTTAAAGCGCCGCTCGCAGCCGCAGGCTTCGCCTTGCTGGCCGCCTGCGCGAGCGTCACCCCCTACCAGCCTGCCGACAAACGCGGCGAAGGCTACACCGACCAGGCCCTCGACACAGGCCGTTATCGCATCACGTTCGAAGGCAATTCGTCCACTGAACTGGCGACGATTGAAAATTACGTGCTGTTTCGCGCAGCGGAAATCTCACTCGCGAACGGCTACGATTATTTCGTTATTCTCGACTCCAACACCGAAACCATGCGCCGGTTTGTCACCAATGGCTCGACTTTCGGCGGCGGCGGCTTCGGGCGTCGCGGATTTTTCTATGGCGGCGGCTTTCGCGGCGGCTTCGCTTCAACGACAGCGACAACGCGCGAACGCCGCAGCTACACCGTGGGCGCAATCATTGAAGGGCGCCGCGGGGACAAGCCCGCCGGCAACCCAAACGCCTACGACGCGCGCCAGATTATCGACAATGTTGGCCAGGTGATTCAGCGTCCGGGCGACGAATAAACACCCACCCCGGTTTACGCGCCCCCCGCTCCTCTCTCCTTGGCGGAACGCGTATGATGTCCCCCGCGAGCGTTTGACGGCCCAAGCCAGGCGCTTTGCGGGGGACGCTATATATTCTGATCCAACATGAAGGCCGCATACGCAGCAGAAAAATGCGTGTTTGCGAAATTGCTCCAGCAGCTATTCAGCAGGCGCAGCAGGCCTGCCAAAAAGGGCGGGGCCTGCTTCTGTCTTATCCTTTGAGGCTTCGACCAGTCCCTCAAAAGCGATTCCTGAAATCGTCCAGACTGTTCCTTGCGGACCGGACTCGACGTTTAGCAATCCGCCCAGCTGATTGGACAAATCATGGATGAGGCCAATGCCAAGGGAGTTTCCTGCCGCCGCCGCAGGATCAAACCCCTTGCCGGTGTCCTCGACGGTCAAGTCAACCGTTCGCCCACGAACCTTGAACGAGACGCGAATAGCCCCGCTTCTTCCGTCAAACGCGTGTTTATAGGCATTGGTGACAAGCTCACAGACAACCAGCCCTAAAGGCGTCGCCGTATCCGCATCGAGTTTAACTGCGTCGATGTCGCCAATCAGATTGACATGCGCCGGACCAAGGCTTTTCTCAAGCAGCGCCAGCAAATCATTAAGCATGACATTGGAATCAACGAGCGCAGTTCCCTGCTGTGCATAAAGGCGGTCATGCAGGATCGCCATCGTTCGGGCCCGATTGCCGGCGTCAACCTGCGCGGCCGCTTCAGCCCCCTTCAGTTCGGCGCGTCTTTCATCGAGCCTTAACAGACTGGAGAGAATCTGAAGATTGTTTTTGGCGCGATGCTGAACTTCGCGCAGCAGCATTTCTCTCATCTCAGCCAGTTTCGTTTTCGACCGATAGGAGCGATAGAGCAAACCGCAAAGCAGAAGAACAAAGGCTGCGCCGATTCCAAATGCAATGTTGCGCGCGCGCGAGGCGCGCAGTTTGAGCGCGCCAAGCTCATTCTCCTGGCGCATAATCGTCAGTTCACGTTCTTTTTCCTGAAGATCGAACTGCATCTCCATATTCGCCAATGCTTTGACATTATCAGCCTTAAATTGCGACTGGCTGATTTCAACAGCCGCTTTGAGGTATGGAACAGCCTGTTCCGCCAGCCCGAGACCCATCATCGCATCGCTCATATTTTCAGCGAGCATTAATCGCCAATAGCTATATTCATCGTCTGCAGCGAGCGTGTTCGGGCTCAAATTCGCCTCTTCAAGCGTATCATTCGCCTGCTGAAGTTTTGCCCGCGCGCCGGGCCGATCGTCAGCGTCGAGATAACGCCCGGCGATCCACGCCAGAGTAGAGGCGTGCTTCACGGGCGGATTATATTCTTCAGAATACTGCACCGCCTCCTCCGCCATTGCCATCGCTTCATCTTTCCGGCCAAGCTCATGCAACGCCATTGCATGATGGAAGTATAAAAACGGGTGGTGGGTGCGTGTCGCTTGCGCATTGAGTTTTTCAGCAGCAAGCTCATAGAGTTCCAGCGCTCTCGGCCAGTCTTCAAGCAATGCGTATTCAGACGCGATATTCAGATACGTGATGCCGGCGGTGTAAGTCGTCACCTCAAGGCCTGAGGCCTCCATCACGTCAAAAGACTGTTGATAGTAATCGATCGCCAACTGCGAGTTCTTCAGATCGCTGTGGATCGTCCCAATATTTCTGAGCATCTCTGAGACGGCCCGGTCATCTTGCGCCTGTTCTGCAGCTTCCAGACCTTTTTCAGCGAGCCGCACGCCCTCAACGTAATCAAGTTCGTGAATCGCCCATCGAGATTGCAGATGATGAACGCGCATCAATACGCCGTTTAAGTCTTCGCGCTCGAAAATGTCTGTGGCTTCCGCCATATGCTGGCTGCCTGCCTGGGGGTCATCCATCTCATATTTGAGCGCCAGCCCAACGCCGAAGACGACGCAGCCGCTTGAAATATCGCTACGTTCAAAGAAGGCCGCTATCGGATGATCAGTTGCGCCGATATCCGGACGTTCTTTCGTCAGCAGGCTCGCTACATGGTAAAGGTTGTAACAGGCCTGCGTCCGACTTTTATGGGCGCCGATCTTATCGAAAGCGACAAGGGTTTCATCGAAGATATGCAAGGCGTCGTTGTAGCGTTTCTGCGCCAATGCAATCCGCCCCAGGCCATAGCTGATGGTCGGAATGAGTCCGGTGATCTCTTCTTCAGTCGCGAGCGCGTGCGCGCGCTCGAGCAGAATTTTCCAGCGGTCAAATTCACGGCTCTGACCAACATAATCGCCCTTGGCTTTATATAGATAGGCGAGCGAAAATTTATCGTTCGCCGCCTGGCCCTGCTCGATCAATTTATCCAATGTCTGATCGGCATTATCGCGCGTGATGTATCGTATCGCCGCAAAAGATTTGAGCCGCCGCGCCGCCTCATCGCCCAGAGACTCCGCAAGAATGATTTTCTCATTGTTGGAAACAAAAAACGGGTTCTGGCGCAAAAGATGCACCACAATCTCAACTTGCTGCTGCGGCGCCAGTAGCGCCAGCGCCTCCGCGCAAGCGGCGCCCTCCTCATCAGAGAGCTTGTTCTTCGGCGCCGCCACAGCGCGCGCGCACGGGTCCGATTGAGCGAATGCAAGATGAGGAGACGCCCATGCGACCAAAGCCAGGACAAGCACAAACACCGGCTTGCAGTATGGCCCGAACCCAATATTTGCAAAAAATGACTTTGCCACAGCCGCTAACGCTCCGGAAAACATGGTAGGATATTTCCACGTAGATAAAAGGAAAAATTTTCGAAGCGTTTTTTCAAATTCTGTTTTCCGTTTCAGGTTTTCGTCACGCCGCCAAAGGATCGCATCGTGTGTTGCAGGAATATGCAGGCAGGCGCGCCTGGCCGTAAACCGCTCAATATGTGACTTCTGGGCTTAGTCGCATTCAAACTCATCATTGCCCGTCGGTCTGCATTTATCAGGCCAGCCATACTCGTTCCACGCATCGACAAGACCGATACGCCGGGCGAATTCATTGAACTCAGGGTGCTGACGGATGGCGACAGACTCAGGGCGATCGTCCCAGATGCGCGACAGGACAAAACCGCTATTGCCGAACTGATGCGCTTCGAAAATATCCATGAACGTCTCCGGCCGGTTCGTCACATGATAGGTTGAAACCACCGCCGTATCGATCCGCGCGTCCGGCGTCGCGCGATAGGCGTCTATAAGACCGGAAAGCAGCGAACGGGCCTGCGGTTCGCGTTTGTGGATAGCGCGCATGGCGAGATCCCAAAGCTCCGGCTCGCGGAACTGTTCTGCAAACGCAACGAGGGCGTCGCGCCGCCCTTCCATATAGCCAATTGCGGCTTCTGAATTGCCCTTCATCGACAGAATTTCCGCAACCGTGAAGGCGCCGCCGGTAAAGCCAAGATCGACGCTGAAACGCGCAAGCCGTTCGGCCTCTCCCAGATCGCCTGCCGACAAGGCTGCGATGCCGCAATTCAGCATAACGGCGCCGCTCGCCGGGTTCAGGTCCATCGCCCGCGCGCACAACTCTTTCGCTTGTGTCGTTTGCCCGATCACCATGCGGTTGAAAGCGGCGCTAAAGACCAGCCGGCCGTCGGATGGCGCAAGCCGCAGCGCCTCGTCAATGGATTTGCGTCCCTCGGCGTAATCGTGGCGAACGACGCTGAGATTGCCAAGCGCCAGATGCGCCGTCGCAAGGTCCGGATCAAGCGTCAGCGCGCGCTGCGCCGCTTCTTGCGCCGCCGCCATATAGGGCCCCTCGTCGGCGACGCTGACATATTGCGGCAAGAGATAATTGGCGCTTGAAAGCATGGCCCAGGCTTCAGCAAATTCCGGATCAATCTCGACTGCGCGCGCCAGCAGAGACACCGCATTCGGCAGCGTGTCCGCCCCCCAAAGGCGATTGACAAGCTCGCGCCCCTGCAAAAAGAGATCATAGGCCTCTGTGCTTTCGGTCAATGTCAGCATACGGCGCGCTTCATCATTGACGTTCAGCAATAGATCCATTTCTTTGGCGATGGCTTCAGCGATTGAAATCTGAAGATCGAAGACATTATCCAGCGTTCCGTCAAAACTATCAGACCACAGAGAAATACTGTCTGACGCGCGGGAAAGTCGCGCCGTGATGCGCACCCGCTCGCCCTGCTTGCGCACCGATCCTTCGAGGATATGCGCAACGCCGAGAGCCTCGCCGATTTCACGCATATCCATATTCCGGCCTTTATACGCGAAAGACGAGGTTCGACCCGCCACCTGCAACCCATCGACGCCGATCAGCGCATTCAGGATCTCCTCCGCCACACCGTCGGCAAAATACGCCTGATCGCCTCGCTCGCTGCGATCGGCAAAAGGCAGGACCGCAATGGATTTCGCCGAGACCGGCGCCGCCAGCGGGCGAGACGCCGCGGAAAGGGAGGAAGACGCAAGCTCGGCCCGCGCCGGCGGGTCAGCCGGTTGCGGCGACGTTGACCGGTTCAAAAACCAGTACCCCGCGGCGACCGCGACAGCGGCGATCGCGCCGGCGATGAGCAAGGTGCGCATGCGCTCGACCGGCGTTTCTATGGGCGCGGGCGGCGCCTGGCCGGTCAGGCGCGCTTCCACCGCCCGGATTAATTCCTGAAACGCCGGCGCGTCGGGCTTGCTGTTCCAGCCGGCGAAATTCACAAAATGATACTGCTTGAAGCCAAGCGGGGCGCCGCCGCAATCGTCAAGACAGATCGGGACCAGCTTGTCGACCTCCGCTGCTGCGCCCGCCTCGTCCTTGACCCAGCGCGATTTGATCGACTCCGCTGACCAGGCGACGATGACCGCCTTCGCTTGCGTCAACTCGCGTTCAATCTCTTCTGAAAAATCAGATCCGCCGACGATCTGCCGATCCCACCAGACCGAATAGCCTTCCCCCTCCAGCGCGGCGGCCAGCTTCTCGATCTTGGCGCGGTCGGCGCGGGCATATGAGATGAAAATATCGGCCATCTAATCACACTCGAAAGCGGTAAAGTCGCTATCTTGCGGTCCGGTCGGGCGGCAAAGATCCGGCCAGCCAAATTCATTCCAGTAGTCGACAAGCCCATTCCGATTAGCGAATCCTTGAAAAGCCGTGTGCTGACGAATATGGCGCCCAGTCGGCCACCAGAATTCAAAAAGAATATATTGATCTGACCTTGTCCGATGACGTTCGACCAAGACAAGGAAATCCGCTGGATCGTTAATCAGTATCGAAATCAGCATAGGGAATAGATCGACCTCCCTATCTGCGTCTGCGAAATATGCATTGAGGATTTCTTTTGCCTGAACGGTTGCTTCCGTATTTCCTGTTATTGCGCGCGCCAGAATATCTACTTTGTCGTCTGTAAATGTCGTCACCGCCCCGCCACTTGCAAAACTCTCAACCAGCAGTTTCGCTGATTGTTCGTGATCGCCCCTTGCAGACGCAATGCGCGCCAGGACATAATTGCCGGAGGGATTGCCGAGATCTACTGCACGCTGGGCATAAGCGGCTGCCGTTTCGATATTGCTGCGTTGCAATTCGGCAATGGCGGCCCCGACAAACCACGTAGGTGAAATTGGATCGGTCTCAATCGCCTCAGTGTGAAGGGCAACGGCGTCGCTGGCGTTGCCGGTCCAGGTTCTGGACCAGGCCGCCCAATAAAGAACATTTGCTTCAGTCGTGCGACGCAGCAACGCTTTATCGAACTCTCGCCGCGCAGCGATAAATTCACGTCTTTTAATATGATTCATGCCCAACACAGAATATGGTTCGGCCAGATCAGGATTCAGCGCGATGGACTGTTTGGCGAGCGCGACAGATTTTCTGGCGGCCGCCTCGATATCAACAGCCGGCGTATATTCGATGGATAATTCAGTAGCGACAGCCAGCCCCGCAACCGCATGAGCGAAATCCGGATCGCGCACAAGTGCTTGCTCAAAGAGAGCCATCGCTCTGGGAAGGTTGTCGCCGATACGCTTACGCATCAAGGCGCGCCCTTCGAGATAAAGCCGGTAGGCGTCTTTGTCATCGGTAATAGGCGCTGCGAACTGGCGCTTATCTGAAAGGAGAATTTCAAGCTCCCCCGCGACCGCGCGGGCAATTTCGTCCTGGACAGCAAAAATATCCCCGCTCGGGCGATCGAAAGTTTGCGACCAAATCTCAAAACCATCTTCCACTTTGATGAGTTTTGCGGTGATACGAACCCGATCACCATCCGTCCTGACAGATCCCTCTAGAAGATGGGCGACGCGCAAGGTCTCTCCGATGACGCCCGGCGCCACGTCATCGCCACGAAAAGAAAAGGACGATGTGCGCCCGGCGACCCGTAAATCATCGAGGCTGGCAAGAGTGTTCAGAATTTCCTCTGCAACACCGTCAGAAAAGAATCCCTGATCCTGGCTCTCACTCATATCAGCGAAAGGCAAAACAGCGACGGATTTGATCGATGGCGTCTGATCGCTTTGTGTCGAGACTGCTGCCGAGACGGGCGCGTGTTGCGTCGCCGGCTCTGGGACCGTGCGCAATAGAAAAGCAACAACTGCCGCTGCAAAGAGTGCTAAAGAAAGCCCGGCAAATATCTTCGGGTCGGTAAAATTGAGCTTGCTCGTTCCTGCCGCCTTCGCAGTTCGCGCAACCGCTGGCGACGCCTCGCTTGTGACGCGCGCCCTGACCGCGCCCTTGAAGTCCTGAAACGCCGCCTCGTTTTTTTTCCCATGCCAGCGAGAAAGGTCAGCGCAATGAAACTGGCGAAAACCAATGGGCGCGTGAACGCCGTCGATGGAAACCGGGATCAGCTTGTTTGCCTCCGCTGCGGATGACGCTTCGTCCTTCACCCAGCGCGACTCATTCGCATGCTGCGACCAGCAAACGATAACAGCTTTCGCGGCCACAATCTCAGCTTCGATAACTTTTGAAAATTCCGAGCCTGATTGAATGCGCTGATCCCACCAGACCGAATAGCCTTCGCTTTCTAGTGCTGCAGCAAGCTTTTCGATTCTTTCGCGATCGGCCCGGGCGTATGAGATGAAAATATCGGCCATCGCTAGTTTTCCGAAAACGCCGGCAAATCGCGCCGCAGCGCCGCTAGTTCCGGCATGCCGTGTTTGCGCCACGCCGCCTGCCATGGCTCGCTCTCCGGCGCCTGGTCGGGCGTGCGCACATGCATCGGCCACACGACAAAATCGTCTTTGGTGTCGCAAGCGAGTTGGAGCATCGCGCCGGCTTTGTCAAAGTCGCCGAGGCTTGCATATATTTGCGCCGCCACGCCCCAGGACATGCCGCCATCCCCCGGGCCGCCGATATTGGCTTCCACAAGCGCCCGCGCTTCTTTCGGACGACCTTCGGCAAGCAAGATTTCGGTCTGCACCCACAGAGAGAGTTCGTTCTCCTTGCCGGCAATAGTCGCAAATCGCTCACTTAATGTTTTCGCTTCGTCAAGCCGTCCTTGACGCACCAGAATTTGCGCCATTGTCCACATGCCGACCGCATTATCTGGATACTGAGCAAGCGCCCGTTCCGCATGCACTTCAGCGGTCTCCAGCTCACCGGCGAAAAGTTCTACGAAAGCGCGATCAAAGTGGTTGGCGATGAGAAACGGATCAAGCTCGAGCGCCCGGTCTTCCTGAATGCGCGCCTCTTCAAAATACCCGATGCGATAATACCAATCCGCGTAGAAATTTTGCGCCTCTGAATCGTTTGGCCGCAGCGATCGGGCTCGCACCAATGCGCGCCGGGACGCATCGAAGTTGCGATTATAAACAAGCTCGATCCAGCCTTTCACGGTAAGAGCGGCGACATGGTCCGGGTCAATGGAAAGCGCTGTTTCAACAGCATCTCCCGCGCGTTCGATATTTCCACCAGCGCCAAATTCATTTCCATAAATGTTCACGAGAGAATGCGCCCGGGCGAGTTCCGCCCAGGCGTCGGCGTTGCGGGCGTCCTTGGCGAGCGCCCGCTCAAAATAATCGATTGCTGTTTTTGAAGCCTCCAAATTACGCTTGCGCAGGTAAGACATGCCAAGAAGATAATCGTCATATGCGGCTGCGCTGATGACAGTATGCGTCGGCAACGCATCAACGCCGATTTTCAGCTTGAGCGCTTCCACAACCATGGCGCTGATCTCATCCTGCACGGCGAATATGTCGTCAAGTTCCCGGTCGTATGTTTCAGCCCAGATCCGAAAGCCGTCTGCGGTGTTGACGAGCTGCGCCGTAACGCGAAGTTTGTCGCCCTGTTTGCGGACCGAACCTTCAAGCACATGGGCGACATTCAGTCTTTCGCCGATCACGCGCAAATCTTCATTTGTCCCCTTGAAAGAAAAAGAGGAGGTGCGCCCGGCCACCCTCAATTCCTCAAGGCCTGCGAGCGCGTTCAAAATCTCTTCGGCGACGCCATCAGAGAAATATTCCTGATCGCCGCCTGGGCTCATATCCGCAAAGGGCAGAACGGCGATGGATTTTTCCGGAGCAGCGACAACTTGCGCCGTCGGTTTGGCGACACTGGTTTCTGCAGGCGTATTTGGCGTACTGCGCATGAAGTACGTTACCGCCAACACTGCTGCGACAGCCAATGCAATCAAGCCCAGCGCCCCGGCGCGCTGGATTGGGGCTCCTTTGACTGGGGCATCGGCATACGGAATATCCGAAGTTGCGCGCGCCTCCTCGCCAGTGATCCGTACACGCACGGCTGCGTTAAAGTCCTGAAAGGCTGCGTCATCCGTCCGGCCGCGCCAGGCCGACAGGTCCGCGCAGTGAAACTGCCGGAAACCGATCGGCGGATGTTCGCCGTCGAGGGAGACCGCCATCAGTTTGCTCGCTTCCGCGCCGGCGCTCGCCTCATCCTTTACCCAGCGGGACTCATTGGCCGCCGCCGACCAGCACACAACCACCGCCTTCGCCGCGTCGAGTTCGGCTTCAATATCCTTGGAAAACTCCGAGCCGGACTGAATGCGCCGATCCCACCAGAGCGAATAGCCTTCCCCCTCCAGCGCAGCGGCC
>JBCDDE010000006.1:0-363141 GCA_039180625.1 Pseudomonadota bacterium
GCCCAGGTAGCTCAGTTGGTAGAGCAGCGGACTGAAAATCCGCGTGTCGGTGGTTCGATTCCGCCCCTGGGCACCATTTTTAAAACAAGCAGACACACAATAATCAGCGAGTTGCAACCTATTAGCGACAAAGCCTTGAGCCGCTAAAAAATTACCTTGCACGAAGTTGATCGTAATCAGGAGACTGTCTCTGCAACCGACGGCACAGCAGTTTCAGTTTTTGTTGCGCTTTTCCTAAATACAAGAACTCCGTCTTCCAATCGATTAAATCGCAATGAAAAAATGTCCTGAAGATAATCTTGCGGGTGACGCCATGGCGCGCGTGCGCCCTGTTTCGGTAAAACATCAGCGGCGCGCGCAACATATCCTGAAGAGAAATCAAGAAATGGATCGCGTTCAAGATCCGTATCGGTATTAATCGGCGCAACAGACGAATATTTCTTTCGTCGCATGTGATTGATCAGTCTGCATGCAAAGGCATTGATCAAGTCCGCCCGCAATGTCCATGACGCATTCGTATAGCCAAAAACAGAAACAAAATTCGGCACGCCCTCAAACATGCAACCCTTATACGTTAGCAAGTTTCCTGAATTGACAGTGTGGTGATCGACTTTGATGTCAGCGCCGCCAAAACTTTCAACAATAAGCCCGGTCGCAGTCACGATAGCATCGGCTTTGATCGTTTCACCGCTTCTCAAAAGAATTCCATTCGGGGCGAATTCGGCAATATGATCGGTGACGATCGACACTGCTCTCGAAGAGACTGCGTTAAAAAAATCATCATCGGGAACAATACAGAGGCGCTGATCCCATGGTTTGTAAGCCGGCTTAAAGTGCCGTTCTACATCAAAACCTTCCGGCAACTTCTCGCGTGCGAGGTCAATCAGCTTTTCCGAAGCTTTATCCGGATTGGCGCGAATGAGCTTGAATGAAATTGACTGGAATAAAATGCGCTGCCAACGCATAAGCGTATGCGCCAACCGCTTTGGCAATATCGCGTTAAGACGCCGGGCGAGCGCACTCTCTGAAGGCATTGAGAAAAAGTAGGACGGCGACCGTTGCAGCAGCGTCACATGCGCAGCTTTATCCGCCATGGCCGGAGCAAGCGTAACCGCCGTTGCGCCGGAACCGATGATAACAACGCGCTTGCCGGAATAATTATACTCTTCCGGCCAGTTTTGCGGATGAATGATGTCGCCTTTGAAGTTGTTTGCCCCCTTGAAGTCCGGTGAGTATCCTTTCGCATACCGATAATATCCGGCGCAGGAGAAAATAAATGCGCAGGTTGCTGTGTAGGTCTGTCCGTTATGTTCGGCTGTAATTGTCCAGAGCGCTTTTTGCGTCGACCAGGACATTGACGTCACCCGCGTATTGAACTGAATTTTGTCGACCAATCCATGCTGCAGCGCTGTCTCACGCACATAATTTCGGATTGAGCCTCCATCCGCGATTGACTTGTCTTGCCCCCAAGGACGAAAGCCGTATCCCAGCGTGAACATATCGCTGTCCGAACGCACGCCGGGATAGCGGAACAAGTCCCAGGTGCCGCCGATTGCATCGCGGGCTTCAAGAATCTGAAACCTCAGATCCGGACAATGCTTTTGCAGATGATACCCGGCGCTTATCCCTGAGATGCCTGCGCCTATAACGACAACGTCAAAATGCTCTGTGTCTTTTGACATCCGCTCTTTATTGATCAGCCCCCGATAAGGCGCAAAACTGCGCATCGCTGGAACGAACGCAACCTGCAGAGGCTCTTGTTAACGTTCTGTTAATCAATTCGAATCACCATTCTTTCGATTAACCAAGAAAAATAACCATACGACAAGCCGGGGCGGGCGATGAGTAAACTTGATGTGACGACGCAGGACCTGTTCCTGCGACTGGGGCCGACGTCTCAATCGCGAAGTGCGAAAGCAGACGCCGTATTCAGACGTTTACGTATGGAAGCGTCTGATCAGTTGATTGAAGCTTTGTCTCGGGCGCCGCGCAAGCTTGAGTTTTGCGACACTCCGGCCGAAAAACCCAAACGCACTCAGAAATAGCGATAGCGCCTAGGCCTGTTTGGCTGTGACCGGCACGCCCTTATTTTCCAACAGCCCGCGCAACTCGCCGTTTTCAAACATCTCTCGAATGATGTCGCAACCGCCGACGAACTCACCCTTGACGTAAAGTTGGGGGATCGTGGGCCAATCGGAAAACTCTTTAATGCCCTGACGAAGGTCGTCCGATTCAAGCACATTGGCCGACCCGTAATCCACCCCGAGATAATCAAGAATTTGAACGACTACGGAAGAAAATCCGCACTGCGGAAATTGAGGCGTGCCTTTCATGAACAACATGACCGGGTTGGCTTCAATGTCGGATTTTATCGTCGAAAAGGCGGGATTATCGCTCATGGCTAAGGCTCCTGTACTGGCGCTACAGCTAGGCGCCCTGTTCGCAACCGTCAAGAGACGGATTGTCGAGGGCGTGCGCAAGCTTCTGCAGGCCCTTGTCTAAAGACGTTTCACCGTAAATGACTGGCTCGGTTGCAGGCAATCGGTCGCTTTCCGCGCGATCAAGCTGCGCTCTGCTCAAAGGCGGTTCAATGCCAATCCGCTCCGCCAGGCCGACAACAGCCCTCAAGGGCGCAAGCGGGATTGGCGCGACAATAATTTTGCGGCCGGCCGCAGCAGCAACCGCATGGTAAAGCGCGCGAGTGGTGACCGGCGTCGGCCCCGCGACGGCGCAAACGCCTGCGGCCCGGCCGGGCCCAGCGACCCTGTCCACAGCAATGCGCGCAAGATCAGCATAAAATACCGGTTGCTGATAAGCGCGCCCGCTTCCGGGAACAGGAATGATCGGCCAGCGGCGCATCACTTTCATCAGCCGCGCAAGATTGCCGTCCTCAGAATGTCCATAGATCATGGTTGGACGCAAAATGACTGTTTCAGCGCTCGTCTTTGCGGCGATATCCGTTTCAGCCTGCCGAAGCGCCGCATAAACAGACGATGAAGGATCGACGCCGACATTATTGGAAGACATAAAAAGCGCCCTTGCGCCGGAACGGAGATAGGGCGCGGCGCGTTGCGCGATGGTCAGGATAGGCGTGAATAGCGCGAGGTCTGCAGTTTCCAGAATTTTGCGAAGCGCATCATCATCGTGAAGGTCGAGCTGGCGCGGTTCTGCGCCTATGCTTGAGAGGCGTTCACTGAGCCCTTCGCGATGCGATCGGTAGGTCGCAATTACCCTGGCGCCGCGATCGCAGGCGGCTTTCGCCATTTCAAAACCAAGCGGCCCGCCCGCCCCAACAATGAGCGTCGTCTTTCCGGCCGTCATAAGACGACGAGGATAAGATTAGTAGCGCGCTTCTGTGGGAGAAATCGCTTCCAAACCGACGCGGTCATAGGCAAGCTCGTCTCGATAAAGCGCAAGGTCATCCTCCGCACGCGCCTGATCAAAGGAGAGCGCATCAAGTTTGCGCTCGATGCCGGCTCTCTCTTCTGCGAGATACTTAAGTTCAGCAAGGAGGGCCACCCGGTCCGTTGCGCTGCGGCCGGGAGAAATAAGCGCGATTTCAGTCTCCGCAATTCGGTGCTCAACATCACGAAGATCATATTGGGCCTGGCGAATGCGCCCGGCGATTGAGGATACTGCATTTTCAAGCGACCAGAGATGATGTCCGGCTTCATAGGCCGCAAGGAAGGGCTGTTCGATATCAGCCGGACAAACGCCCGCATAACCGCCGCCGCGCGAACCGACAGCATAACCGTTTGACGCCCGGCAATAATGGCGCAGCCCTTCATCACGCCCGGCGCGATAGGCCGCCATATCGACTGTGACGCCCGCTTTTTTTGCGCACACGGATCGCCAGTTCGAGACTGACGAAACTGATCGACCTGCAACGCCGTCTTCATATCCGATAGCGCCCCAGTCGGCGGTAACGCACTCCTCTTTCGAAACGCCGGTGCAGGCGGAGGCGGCAAAAGCGCCCAGCACAACGAAGCAACGCAATTGCATGAAATGTCTCCCCGAAACATAAACGAAAGGGGAGGTTCGCCTTTTTGAGTAAATAGGCTGTTATCAAATCCCGAAGGAATGTTCGTTATCGCCTTGATTTTCAGAAAGCCTAATCAACGCAAAGCGCCGCGCCGACTGTTCCCCGATTGATTTCAGCGAAACAGCCGAATGGGCTGTCATCGGCTTCACATAAGCCTCTCGCCTCGCCCGGCCGCGCTTCGTAATCGGTTACGCCGTCAGCGCTGAGACATCGCCCCTCGCAATCAGAGCCGTCAACGCATGTGGTTCCTGCGTCGCTGTAAGGTTTCACGCATCGCGGCAAACCAAGGAGCCCTTCGGGTCGAACAACCCCGCCCGCCGCTTCGCATGCTTCAATATCAATTCCTGCCAGCGCTTCTTCACGGGCCTGATCAAGCGTTTTAACCGCCGCGTCTCCGCCTCCAAAATCAACGCCTGCAGCATCGAATATCGCGTCAATGCGGGTTTGTGCGATTGGATGATATCCGGATCGCGCCTGCTCATAGACTTCAGCGGCCCATTCAGAATCGTTATTGTCGACGAGCGTTTGATATAAGCGATAGATAAATTTACCGCGCCCGACGCGCAGCAAAAATTCCCGAAGCGCCGGCTTGGCCGCCTCATACCCGCCAGCAATTGTTTTCAGATACCAGGCGTTTGCGATTTCGGCGTTCTGGGCGCCTGAAAGAGAAAATGCGGTGTCGAGTTCAGCAAATTGCGCCGCTGTAAGATCGCCCGGCAAGCCGTTGAGAAAGTGCAGCCATTCATGGGTCGACCATGCGCCGGTGCTGATCTCGGCAGCGCTGATATCGCCGTCCAGCCAGTCTTTTTGAATGCGCGACACGATCTCGAACGCATCCGATTTCGGCGCCGGCGCCGTTGCAGGGAGCCCCGGCTCATAAACCCAGGCGTTAATCTCCGCTTTTGTGATCGCATCCGGGTCCGCAGCCCACAGATTGTCTTCGAAATATGCGAGAAAATCTTCCGTCGTTATGGAGTCAAAAGCAAAGGTCTCGAAGTATCCTCGCAAAAATTCATCGAATGCGTCGCGCCCGAAACGCTCCTCAAGGAGCGTCAGAAAAAACATGCCGCCTGCATAGGAAACCTGACTGAACGCATCATCAGGATGATCAATATCGGCAGGCATTTTTAGCGCCGTCAGTTCCGGACGCGCCGCTTCGGCGATATCGCGCTTCAGGCTTTCCATATCGAGCGAACGCTCCATGACCGCGCGGCGCTCGCCGTAGAGTTCCTCCATTACCCGGTTCTCGACATAAGACGTGAACCCTTCATTCAACCAGGCGTCACGCCAGGTGGAGTTGGTGACAAGGTTGCCGGACCATGAATGCGCCAGTTCATGCGCGACGACGTTTGTCAGGCTCTTGTCGCCGGCGACCAGCGTCGGGGTTAAAAACGAAAGCCGCGGATTTTCCATACCGCCAAAAGGAAAGCTCGGCGGCAGCACGATCATATCGTATCGCCCCCAGAGATAAGGTCCGTAAAGCGCGTCGATCGCCTCTTCCATTTGCGGGGTGTCGGCGAATTCAGCCGCAGACGCCTCGAGAATATACTCCTCCGCATAGACGCCCATATGGTCGTTGATCGCCTTGAATTCGATATCGCCAATAGCAATAGCGATCAGGTAAGACGGGATCGGCTGGGGCATTTCAAAAAAATAGTCGCCGTCGCGCACGCTGTCCGGGTCTTGCGCGGCGCCCATGACAGCAATGAGTTCCGGCGGGGTCTTAATCTTTGCCGTATACGTCATCCGCACCGCTGGCGTGTCCTGAAGAGGGGCAAAACTGCGCGCCAGGATCGGCTGGAATTGACTGAACATGAACGGGTGTTCTTTGCCGGCCGTCTGCGCAGGCTCAAGCCACTGAAGTCCGCCGGCGTCCGGGCTCGTGCTGTATTCGATACGGATACGATCCGGCTGACCGTCAAGCATGATCTTGAGCGGCGATCCCAATTGCGGGTCATCGGCGCCGAGAGAAAACTCAAGCGCTTCCCAATCGCCGTCATTCCAGGCTTCAACAGAAGAAATCGCCAAGCCGTTCGTATCGAGAACAACGCTCTCTGCGTCTGAGGCCAGATACTCAAAATCGATTAGCGCCGCACCCGACAAAACACGCGTGTCGAAATTCGCAGCTAAGTCGAACTCAGCATGGGTGACTTTCACCTCGTGATAATTTGCGTAAGTGAATTTATCGACTGGCGGCTCTGTTGGCGCGTCGAAAACCGCTTCTCTCTCCGCGCCTTCTTTGTCCGCTGACATTTCCTCATGAGAAGCCGGCGCCGTCTCATTCGATGTCGTGGAATCCCCGCCTGAACACCCCGCTATGGCGGCAAGGGCTATAGCTGAAATAAACAAACGATGAGTCATGGCCAGTCCTATGATCTGTAATGAATTATCGGCAACGGTTTAAGCCGCCCTGCTCGCCCTCGCAAGTTGCTAAACGGAAAGCGAATTTGCTGTTTTTTCAAGGTTTCCCGGGCCAACCATGGCGATCGCACAAGGCCCGCCAAGAGCACGCTCGGCGCAACGGCGAATATCATCAGGCCCAACGGCGTCGATACGAGCGCTGATCTCCTTCGGGGCCGTCACCGCGCCATAACGAAAAATCTGGCCGGCAGCGCCCTCGATTCGCGCCGCCGGATTCTCAAGCCCCATCATTAACGACGCGCGAAGCATGGCTTTTGTCCGCGCAAGCTCTTCATCTGTTGTCTCAATCGTCATTTTTGCCATCTCCTCTGCGATGGCCGCGACAATTGCCGGCGCTTCCTGCGCATCGGCGCCGGCATAGGCGCCGACCAAACCGCAATGGTCGTAACTGTCAGAAAAGGCGTAAACGGAATAAGCGAGGCCAGCCTCCTCACGAATACGTTGAAAGAGCCGCGATGACATGCCCCCGCCCAGAGCATCAGCAAAAACTCTTGACGCATAAAAATCATCATCCGCAGATGAAACACCCGGGAAAGCAATCGCGATATGGGTCTGCTCAATATCGCGGCTGTCTTGTTGCGACCCGCCCTGAAAAATGGGCGCGGACGAAGCGGCGTCCTTGGCGCCGGTCTCCACGCCTTCAAACGCTTTTTCGACTTGCATGACAAAGGCGTCAGGATCGATCTTGCCCGCGGCCGCCACGACAAGATCGCCGGCGCGATAGCCGCGCCTCATAAACCTGCGCAAATTATCCGGCGTCTGGGATCGCACTGATGAAGGCGTTCCGAGGATAGGCCGCGCCAGGGGGTGAGCGCCCCACGAAATTGACTGCAGCATTTCAAAAACAACATCATCGGGCGTATCGGCAGCCTCGCCAATCTCTTGCACAATGACTTCTTTTTCTTTCTGAAGCTCATGCTCATCAAAAAGCGGATTCAACAAAATATCGCTCAGGATATCGACCCCGAGCGCGACATCGTCTTTGAGAAGACGAACATAATATCCCGTGCGCTGATGGCTTGTCGCAGCGTTCATGTATCCGCCGACAGCCTCAATTTCTTCGGCCAACATCCGCGCGCTTCTTGTTGTCGTGCCTTTAAAAGCCATATGCTCCAGGAGATGGGCTATGCCGTGTTCGCTTTCATGTTCGTCAACCGAACCGACGCCGGCCCATACGCCGATAGCCGCTGTTTCAAGACTTGGCATAGGGTCCGTATAAACCCGTAAGCCGTTTGGAAGCGTCGTCATTTCACCATGCATAACCTTACTCAAATCGTTTTATAATAAGCGCCTTGACGGCTTCGGTCTCGGCGGGACTGTATTCCATATGTTCCTGCAAATCGAAAAGGTTCGACCATCGCGGCGGCAAAGAAGGCGTTTTGCCCGTCGCAAGCGCCACAGCTTCCGGGAATTTGGCGGCATGCGCTGTCGATAAAGTTACTATGCGCCCTTTAAGTTTTCCGCTACCGCGAAATCGCTGCGCCGCGTGAAGCGCAACGGCGGTGTGCGGATCAATAAGTCGGCCATGTTGCTTGTAGGCCGATTTCATTTGGGCCAGCGTATCCTCTTCGCTAGCAGCGGCTGATACGAAGTCTCCATCAATCTTAGAGCGCAAGGCGTCATCGAGCTGTAAGGCGCGGTCTGTGCGAAATTTTTCCATTTCTCGACGAACCGCCTTACCGTCCCCGTCGTGGAGATCAAACAGAAGGCGCTCGAAATTGCTTGCAACCTGAATGTCCATGGAAGGCGACAGCGTCCGCTCAACATTTTCAGGAACATAGGCGCCAGTCTTTATGGCGCGATGCAAAATATCGTTTGCATTTACAGCAACGCCTAGCGTTCCGACGGGCGCGCCCATCTTTTTCGCCGCATAACCGGCGTAGACATCGCCAAAATTGCCCGTTGGAACAACGAAATGGATTGGTCCCTCGCCTTCACCCAATACGGCAATGGAAGAAAAGTAGTAGACAGTCTGCGCAGAAAGCCTGGCCCAATTGATTGAATTGACGCCGCTCAGGCAAACTTTCCGGCGAAATTGATCATCTGCAAACAGATCTTTGACAATTGACTGGCATTGATCGAAATCGCCAGCAACGGCGACATTGAGCACATTATCCTGGTCAACAGTCGTCATCATTCGGCGCTGCACATCCGTCACGCCGCCATGCGGGTGGAGGACAACGACATTCACATTCTGACATGGCGCAAGCGCATGTATCGCCGCCGCGCCTGTGTCGCCTGAAGTGGCGGCGATAATCGTCAGCCGCTCCTGCCGTTTTTTCAGAACATCATCAAACAGACGCCCAAGAATTTGCATTGCAAAATCCTTGAAGGCGAGCGTCGGCCCGTGAAAGAGTTCCAACACCCAGTCTTCTTCATCGACCCTGACAAGCGGCGCTACAGCTTTATCGCTGAACGATCCGTATACGCCTCTTGCATGTTCAAGAAGCGCATCCTGATCAAAAGCATCGCCGGCGAAGAGAGACAGAACTTTCGCAGCAATCTCGGCGTATGGCCTGCCCTTGAACGCAGATATTTCGGCAGCGCCTATGCTCGGCCATGCGACCGGCACATAAAGACCGCCGTCACGCGCCAGCCCTTCTATGAGAGCGCTTTCAAAGCCGACTGACGCGGCGCGCCCGCGTGTTGAGTGATATTGCATAGCCTGCTTTTGGTGGCCTATTCCGCACCGTCAGGCAAATCGCAGAGCAGAAACTTATTCTCAAACAGCGCGCCTATCATCAACGTGCCGTTGAGATGCGCTGCAACGGTAGAGGCCGATATCTCCGATCCGTCGTCGAGATAGACCGACTCCAAATCGCCGCCGGGCGATAATCGAAACGCCTGTGAGGGCGATAAATGCCGTGGGTCTGCTTCATGCAAAGGCACCGACAAGGGTTTCGGCAAGGCGCCGATCCATAAAACGCCGTCCTCATCCACAGACAGATTAGCAGGCGTTGCATTCAGTGTAATCTTCTCGGTCTCTCGCAAAGCGCCTGTGTCTGGATTGCGTTTATAAATGCGCAAGCTCATGCCCGCCGACTCCGCCACATAAACGGTTCGCCCGTCCGGGCTGATGTCAATTCCGTTTGCAAAACGCAGCTTATCAGCGGCAAGACGCCAGATGGCGCCGTCCGAATACAATGCATATCCCGACGCCGCTCGCGTTAAAAAATGCACATCCCCCATGAGAGAATTGCGGCCCGGCTTTAGGTCATTGGTTACGTAAAAGGCGCGCCTTCCCACCGCAGCAATATTGTTGGGACTGGTTAACCGGCGCTCGCGAAACGTCGCCATATGGGTCAGAGACCCGTCTTCCCCGACATCAAAAAGCTCAACCCCGCTAT
The DNA here is from genome assembly GCA_039180625.1 of Pseudomonadota bacterium. GTDB lineage: Bacteria > Pseudomonadota > Alphaproteobacteria > Caulobacterales > Parvularculaceae > Hyphococcus. The sequence continues at coordinate 9,811 of JBCDDE010000006.1, forward strand.
TGGCTTCATTCACGACAAACAGACGCTTTGCCTCCTCGTCTTCATAGTAATCAAGACCGAGCGGACGAAACGCCTCCGGCACGCCGCCCGTGAGATCGCGCCAGCCGCCGTCGGCGAGCGGATCTTGGGGGTCCACCATGTGAATGGCCCCTCTTGCGTTCGGGTCTCGCCGGTCTAGCGATGAAATGAAAGCGCGGGCGCCGGCGGCGTCAATCGAGATATCTTCCGGACCGACAACCCCGGTCACCGGCGTGCAAAGTCCGGAAAATTCCCGGGAAATATCGGAGAAATGACCGAATGAACGCAGAACGCCAAATATCGCCGCAGCGATAGCGCCAATAAGGATAAGCAGGATTGCGATCAGGCGCATAGTTATTGTCGGTAAAGACGCAAGTTGCAGGCAGCCAATATTACCTGTCCGTCATATCATTACAGCCCGGAACCGGCTAGCGCCAAAACTTGCCTTGCGGGGTTGAAGTTCAAACAAAGGGAGCGTATAGCCCCGCGTTCGGTTCAGCAGAACGTATATTTAAACGGCGATAAGGCTCTATAGCGATGAAAAAAGACATTCATCCTGACTACCACACGGTGAAGATTGTCATGACCGACGGCTCATCTTTTGAGACACGCTCAACCTATGGCGAGCCTGGCGCCACGCTGAACCTGGATATTGATCCTCTGAGCCACCCGGCGTGGACAGGCGGTCCGCAACGGCTCACGGAGCGCGGTCGCGTTTCGAAATTTAATCAGAAATTCGGCGCGTTCGGCCTTAAAAAATAAGCGCCGTTTCCGGCGCTGCGTTTTGCCGAGCTTTATCTCGAACGAAGCAGGTTTAGGCTTTCGACTTCGCACCGAAGGCTTCAGCGAGCGTGCGGTGTTGCAAAGCAACGTTGCTTTGTCCCTCGTCCGCCGTCTCCACTGAAAAAATATGCGCATCAAGACGGGATATCCGACCGTAGAGTTGCCGCGCATTTTCAATCAGCAGCAACAGTTTTTCCGGCAGGCCGATCCGTTCGTCGACACTTTCTTCGCCGAGGACGTCGAGCCGATATTTCGGTTCCGCCGCTTCATCGAGGCCCATCTCATTTTCCCGCACCGCGCGCAGCACCAGCAACCACGATGCGATCTGCATGAGCTGCGTGGTCAACCGCATTGAAGCGCCCGCATAGGCCATGGCTGCGTCACGGCTGAGTTCTTTGGAACTGATGCGCCCCTCGCCGTCGAGATAGGCGGCTGTCTCTTCCACAAGCGCCATGCCCTCACGAAAGGTCCGAGCGAAGAGGGCCGATTGCACGAACGCATCCGCGCCTGACTGAATTTCAACTGGTTCTGAAAATCCCATATTCCCGATCGCCGCCCGTCCTGAGCTGTTCCCGCGCCCTGCTCTCGAATTACTTTGCCGTGCTGTTGCAGCGCTGACAAGCATGTAACGAAATCAATATGGTAAGCGTGAAAGCCGTTAATGTTTTCAGGGCTGTCGGGAGCAACCTCCATGCCGCAACTGATGCGGGAGAAGGCGTCCGCACGCTCCTCCCTTAGGCCGCGAATTCATCCGATTTTTGTGAGCCAGTGCGATACTGGCATTGCAACGTGCCGATTATGGGACGTTTACGATCACCGTAATCTTTCGCTTTCGCGGTAGAGACGACCATATAGCGCCGCAATGACACCGTAGGAGAAAAACGTCCATATCAGATTGATAAGGATCTGAATGACGTTCCATCCCCAGACAAAAGCCGGAAGAAGCCTTTCGTCCGAGGCGCCGCTGTTGACCAAACGAACAGAAACCTCTGTCGCCTGAAACAAGATATTCACTGTCGAAAGCAAAAGCGGCAGCACGATTACATTAATCATGACCGTGACCAGCAACAGCGAAGCTGCGACAAGAACAAGGATTGCAGCAAGACGAAAGAGGTTCCAGCCGCGCGAGATCGGCAGCGCCGGCGCAAGACCAAGGCTGCCGCGGCATACGGCGACGCCCGGATACGGAAACAACCGAAGTTGGAAATACACAACCAACAGCGTGGTGAGCACTGCAAAAATCAAAACCGCGTTCACCGGCGTTCCCGCCAGCGATTGTTGTTCGGCGCCGCTTGTCTGGGCGGCCAGCATTTCCAGCGCCGCGCCGCGAAAAAGATAGAACAAGAAACCGACAACACCGGCGCTTATGAGCAAAGTCGCCAGCCCCCGCAGCAAGAAATTGCCGGCGCCGGCATAAGCGCGATTGCGCGGATGAAAGTGCAGAAAGCTGATAAGCCAGACGAGAAATCCAAACGGGGCCGCAGCCGCCAAAGGCAACGCCAGATCATAAATCCAGGCGGTCCCGCGCTCGATGATGCCCTCGCCAGCGGAAACAATTTCAATCGTATGAAGACTATTTTCGTTCGGGAACGAGGCCATGGTTTGCGACATCGCATCCACGATATGCTGCATGACGAAAAAGCTGGCGCCGGCAATCGGCGCGACGACAACAACTGATACAAATAAAAAGCCAGCGAGACCGGCGACAATAAATCGAAGCTGATCGGCGCCAAACGGCATCCGAAAAATCCCTGCGGCCGGCCGTTCGCCAAGACCGGCGTACCGGGTCAACGGCGCCATGAAGGACGACACAAGAATGATCTGCGCAACAACGCTGATTGCCAGGACAGCAGCCATCTGGCCGGGCTTCTCACTCCAGCCGCGCGCAGCGTACTGATCGAGCAATTGTTGCGCCTGAACGAATGTCGAAACGTCGGCAAAGGTGAAAGGACGCCCGGCAATCACGGAGAGCGATGCAAAGACGCTCGCCATATTGGCGGTCATCAACAAGATCACCGGCAACCAGGCGACGCGCGCAATCAAACCGAGGCGTCGCCCGCCAAAATGCAGCGCCTCTCCGATGATGGAGAACATGCTTATCGTCATTACCCCGTACGCCCCGCCATACTTATGAAGTTAAACGCTACAGGCTTCGCAACAGCCCCGCAACGCGTTAGAAGCCCGCTTATGAATAATGTGAAACCTCTTCATATCATCGGCGCAGGCCTTGCCGGCTCTGAAGCCGCCTGGCAGGCCGCTTGCGCCGACATTCCCGTTATTGTCCACGAAATGCGCCCGGTCCGGGGCACGGACGCGCACCAGACGGGCAAATGCGCCGAACTTGTGTGCTCCAACTCGTTTCGCTCCGACGATGCGCAGGGCAACGCCGTCGGTTTGCTGCATGAGGAAATGCGCCGTTGCGGGTCTTTGATCATGCGCGAAGCCGACGCCTCTAAAGTGCCCGCGGGCGGCGCCCTCGCCGTTGACAGGGAAGCCTTTGCAGACGGGATTACGAATGCGCTGGAGGCTCATCCCCTCGTATCATTTGAGCGTGAGGAGGTCGGCGGGCTGCCGCCGACAGAGTGGGCCGATACGATTATCGCCACCGGTCCCCTCACCTCGACAGGGCTTGCCGAAGCCATACACGCCGCCACCGGCGAGGACGCGCTCGCGTTTTTCGATGCGATCGCGCCGATTGTTTATCGCGACAGCATTGATTTCGACATTGCGTGGTTTCAATCACGTTACGACAAGAAGGGCCCCGGCGGCGACGGCGCGGATTATATCAACTGCCCATTGAATGAGGCCGAATACGACGCCTTCATTAATGCGTTGCTTGAAGGCGAAAAAACCGAGTTCAAGGAATGGGAAAAATCAACGCCCTATTTCGAGGGCTGCCTGCCGATTGAAGTCATGGCCGATCGTGGACCGGATACGCTTCGCTTCGGCCCCATGAAACCGGTCGGACTGACGAACCCGCGCACGGGCGAGCGGCCCCACGCCGTTGTTCAACTTCGTCAGGATAACGCCCTCGGCACGCTCTACAATATTGTCGGCTTTCAGACGAAACTGAAATACGGCGCACAGACCGAAATCTTCCGGATGATCCCGGGTTTGCAAAAAGCCGAATTCGCGCGGTTGGGCGGCATTCATCGCAATACATTCATCAACTCGCCGGTTCTTCTGAATGAAGCGTTGCAGCTGAAATCTCGCCCGGCGGTCCGCTTCGCCGGACAAATCACAGGCGTTGAGGGATATCTTGAAAGCGCGGCCACAGGATTGCTTGCAGGCCGGTTCGCCGCTGACGCCGCTCGCGGCGCGGGATTGCGCCGGCCTCCCGCAACGACCGCCCTCGGCGCTTTGCTCGGTCATATCACGGGCGGACACATTGCCGGACCAAAACAGACTTTTCAGCCGATGAATGTGAACTTCGGTCTCTTCCCGGAGATCGAAACCCCGCGCACCGATGAGACTGGGCGGCGCTTGAAGGGCAAAGAAAAGGGACGCGCCCGTAAGGCCGCACTCTCGCGGCGCGCACTCGCTGACATTGATCGCTGGCTTGAAACGGAACCTATGGCCGCTGAATAACATTGTTATGAGGTGGACCGCGACAGGTTGCCCTGCCGCGGCCCGCCCGACGCGCAGCAGGGGGAGATCACCGCAACGCCGGGATTCGCGATATTTTATGCTAAAATTTGCGAACTTGTGACTGAATCTAAAACTCGTAACCGATTTTTACGCAACGCCCTCTCGATCAGTCTTTTAAAATTAGGACATACGCCCTAAAGAAGAATTGCGTTTAAGACGGTGTTTTGACGCCGTCAACTAACCGGGGGGATTTTTTTTCATGACAAAAATGAAGGCGCCGAAATCGCCTGAAAACAGATTGGCCGCTGCCATCGATGACTTGCGTTCGGTCCGCGATCAACGACCCACACTGACGCTTACGACTGGAAAAACGGCCAAATCCTCAGAAACCATTCAGCGAATTCTCGCCGCTTCCATGCGCGTTTTCATTACTTCAGGCCATGAAGGGTTGTCTCTGCGCAAAGTCGCCGAAGAAGCCGGCATGGCGGTCGGCAATCTTAATTATCATTTTCCAACAAAAAAATCCTTGTTGAACGCAACGCTCGTGGAACGCCTCGCGGAATATGTCGACGATCACCTCGACGAGATCGGCGACGAACCCGCAGCGCCTATGGAAATTCTTCTGAGCATCGTCACTTATTATGCACGCAACGCACAAACCTCGCATCGCTTCTTCTATCAGATGTGGGGCTACGCCGGCTCCAGCGACGAAGCGCGTCAGCTGGTGAGATCGCTTTATCAGCCCATTGGACGGTTTATTTATTATCTTGTCCAGGCGGCGAACCCGGACCTTGACGATATCAACGTGCGCCGCGTGGTGCTGCAAATCTTCAGCCTTGAAGAAGGATATAAGCTGTTTATCGGCCTTGGCCCTGAGGATGATCGCGCGTTGAAGTCAATCGAGCCTGACATTCGCGCACTGACCGAAAAACTGGTAATGTCCGCCTGATCTTCATCCCGACAAAGAGCATCCCATGAGCACGATAGAACTCACCATTGAACCCCGCCGGCGCGACCTCGGGGGGTTCACAGTAGGTCGCGTCCTGCCCTACGCCAAACGCCGCATGATCGGTCCTTTTATATTTTTTGATGAAATGGGGCCGGCGCAATTCGAGCCCGGCACAGGCATTGATGTGCGCCCGCATCCGCATATCGGCCTTGCCACAGTCACCTATCTTTTTGACGGCGAGATCCGCCATCGCGACAGTCTCGGCTGTGATCAGATAATCCGCCCTGGAGACGTAAACTGGATGACGGCCGGCCGCGGCATTGCTCACTCCGAACGCACTGACGCGGAACCGAGAGCCAGTGGCCAATTCATGCACGGCATTCAAAGCTGGGTCGCGTTGCCTGAACGCGACGCGGAAACAGACCCGTCTTTTCACCATCACCCGAAAGATACGTTGCCTTTGATCAAAAAGGATGGCGCGCATATGCGTCTGATCGCGGGAGAAGCTTTCGGTGAGACGTCGCCGGTAACGACTTTCTCGCCGATTTTCTATGTCGCTGTCGAAGCCGAGCGCGGCGCAGCCATCCCTCTGCCGGACGCCTATGAGGAGCGCGCGCTTTATGTTGTGGACGGGTCAGTCGAGATCGACGGCGCTTCGTTCGAACACGGAAAGATGGCGGTTTTTACACCCGGCGCTGCGCCTGACATCAAAGCGCAGAAAAACGCCAAAGTCATGTTGCTAGGGGGCGCGCCGCTTGGCAAACGACTGATCTGGTGGAACTTTGTTGCAAGTTCTGAAGCGCGTATGGAGCAGGCGAAAGCCGACTGGCGCAATTCTTCTGAAGCAAATTTTAAAGACAGCGTTTTCTCTTTGCCTCCGGATGAGACGGAACACATTCCACTGCCGGAAGAGTGAGCATTTCCTGCTGACGGATTGGCTAATAAGGCTCAAGTAAACACGATCGTCGTTTTGGCTGTTGATTTTATAGAGCAACCAGACGCGTCCGCCTGAAGCTTCCATCGAACCTCTTATTGACAGCATTGAGCTTACTGAATAGCGTTTTCCAAGAACTGTCGGTCATAGCGGGGGTGAGCTATGTTGCTTATTTTGGTTCGTATTTCAGTACTCTTCTCATGCTTTCTCTTTTTGATGCTGGCTCAAGCGCAAGCGCAAAATAATTCCGATGATTATTTTGTACGGTGGCTGACGCCAAGCGACTCGTCGGTCGATCGTATAAATCATTGGCGGTACGATACGATATTGAAAGGCGAATTCGTTCGCGAGTTCTCCTCTGAAATATGTGATTACGCGATTACAGTTGTCGCTATCGGCGTAGCGTCGGCCGATAATGAGAAAAAACGAAACCATACATTATCGCTAGAACGCGCCCGCACGCTCGAAACAGATATAAGAACCGTATGCGGATCAGCGTCACCGCCGGTATGGAAAGCTGTTCTCGGGAGCTATCTGCACTTCGACAATAATCGCTTGGTCATAAACGGACCCGATAGGAACATACAGCGGCAACCAATGATCGCCGTAATTTCGTTCGATCCTAGAAGATCAAATGCTCAGATGACCCCGCCGACACGGTCAATTGTTGAAACGCTTTTATGCAAAGAACGTTTTTGGCCACAACCGACTGACCAGACAAAGAAAGCGGCGCGGCTTGAAAATTACTTAGCCGTCCAGCCTCTTGCGCTTTGGAATTTTCTTAAATCGAACAGCCGCGAACCATGGGAGAGCAACTCAACAAAGAGGACTTATGTTTGCGGCGCCCGTGAGGTTAACGGCGATGAGAATTGGGGCGCTCGTCTGCTCGCTCCCGGCAATAACGGATAAGAATTACAAACGATCTAAATCTTAAAAAGCTTCTCCGCTTCAGATTTTTGGTCGCCCAGCTTTTTCTTGACCGTTTCACAACGTTCTATCTCTGCTTTCATAGAGGCGATACGCTCATCAAGGTCGCCGACGGATAATCCGTATAAATCTTGTTTAGCAAGAAAACCAAGCGTCATATCCGGTTTTTCATTCAGTTCGTCGTCATTCATGGAATGGCCTTTCTTTCTTGCAGGGCGGCGCCAATTTGCGATTTTCAGGCAGTCGGTTCAATAAAGCAAAATTAAAAAGGAGCGCCAGCAATGTCCCTGCCTGAAACTATGCGCGTGATTGAAATTACCGAGCCCGGCGGACCGGATGTGCTCAAGCTCGCCGATCGCCCGCTGCCGCGCCCTGCGGGCAACGAAGTCCTGATCCGCATTCATGCTGCTGGCGTCAACCGTCCAGAGGTGTTGCAGCGGCTTGGCCTCTACCCGCCCCCGCCCGGCGCCACCGATATTCCGGGGCTCGAAGCCGCAGGCGAGATTGCAGCCGTCGGCGATAGCGTCACAGCCTGGTCAGTCGGCGATAAAGTCTGCGCCCTCCTGCCCGGCGGCGGCTATGGCGAATACGCTGTCACGGACGCCGGCTCCTGCCTGCCGGTTCCCGAAGGCTTGTCGATGGAAGAAGCCGCGGCAATCCCGGAAACTTTCTTCACCGTCTGGGCAAATGTCTTTGACGACGCGGGGCTTCAATCGGGCGAAACCCTGCTTGTCCATGGCGGGACCAGCGGCATCGGGACAACAGCGATCATGCTGGCGAAAGCATCGGGCGCAAACGTCATCGCAACGGCCAGTTCCGATGCCAAACTTGATCAGTGCCGCGCAGTCGGCGTCGACGCCGCTTATCGCTACGACGAAGACAAGTGGGAGGAAAAAATCGCTGCTGACGGCGGCGTTGATGTTGTTCTCGACATGGCGGGCGGCGATTTCGTTGCGCGAAACCTGGAATGCCTGAATTTCAAGGGACGCCACGTCTCCATCGCATTTCTACGCGGCGCCGAAGCGACAGTGAATGTGATGACGATCATGCGCAAACAGCTGCGCCTCTCCGGTTCGACCATGAAGGCGCGCTCTTCAGTAGAAAAAGCTCGTCTCGCCAAAGGGTTGCGAGAACATGTCTGGCCACTGCTTGAAGCCGGAAAGCTTAAGCCTGTTATCGACCGCACATATTCTTTGGCGGAGGCGGCTGATGCGCACAAGCGTATGGAAGCTGGCGATCATGCAGGCAAAATTGTGCTTAAAGTTCAATAGCACCGCTTGGCGCGGACACCGGAAGGGTCTATATCGCTCAATTATTGCGCTATTGCGTGAGCGCTTTCCCCGACATTCCGGCGGACAGCGCGGCGGCCTTCGATCTTCGGAGCCGCCGGCGAAGAGCGCTATATGAAAAACGAATTTGGAGACTTCCATGGCCGACCGCCCCTTGATGCCGAAAGCAACCGCTGTCTGGCTTATCGACAACACTTCGCTCACCTTTGATCAGATCGCTGAATTCTGCGGTTTGCATCCCCTGCAGGTGAAAGGCATTGCGGACGGCGATGTCGACGCCGGCGTGCGCGGCATTGACCCGATTACGACGCATCAATTGACCCGTGAAGAAATTGAGAAAGGTCAGGATGATGAGAACTATCGCCTGAAGCTTTCCAAGCCGAAAACGATTGTCGCGGAAAAAACGCGTAAAGGTCCGCGCTATACGCCGGTCTCAAAACGCCAGAACCGTCCGGATGCGATTGCATGGATGGTCCGCAACCACCCGGAAGTGTCTGACGCGCAAATTGCAAAATTGCTTGGCACGACAAAAACGACAATCCAGTCGGTCCGCGACCGCACGCATTGGAATTCGTCAAACATCCAGCCGCAGGACCCGGTCGGTCTCGGACTATGCTCGCAAACCGACCTCGATGCCGTTGTTCGCAAAGCAGCGGCGAAAAGGGCGAAAATGCAGCCTGTTCCAGGCTCTGAGGGCGACAGCTTGAAACCGATCGACGAAACTGCTCCTGGCGAGGCGCAGACGGACGAACCGTCCGATCCGAAGGAAGACAAAAGCGGCGGCGTTGATCTTGATAAGGTTTTTGCAAGCTTGTCGAATTCAGACGACAGCGCAAATTAAAGCTCTTTGTTGCGGATAGCGGCCTAAGATTTATTCTGAGGCGCTCTTGCCGGCGCTTATGTCATTTGACGATTGCGCCAGCCTTCCGCCGTCGACAAATAGCGTTTGCCCTGTGATGTAGGAAGCGGCTTCACTGGCAAGGAAAAAGACAACCTCAGCGACCTCTTCCGGATCTCCGATCCGTCTCAGCGGCGTTGCCGCGCGGACGCTCTTTTGAGGCGCCGCGCTGTCGAGCTCGCCTTTAATCGCGCCGACCCCGACCGCATTAACGCGTATCTCATGTTGCGACAAAGCAAGCGCAATCGCTTTTGTCAGTTGCAGAAGACCGCCCTGTGAGGACGCAAAAGCAACTTGATCCGCCGCCGCGGTAACGCCTTCCACTGATCCGAGATTGACAATGACGCCGCTTGTTTTGGCGCCGTCCGCCTGCTTGAGGAACTGTTTTGCCGCGGCCTGATTCATCAAAAAAGCGCCGCGCACATTGGCGCCGTTGATGCGATCGAAATCTTCTTCCGATGTTTCCAGAAACGGCGCGGAGTATCGCTCCATAACCGTATGCGCAAGAACATCAAGACGCCCATTCGCATCAAGGGCTTCAGCGACAATATTATGAACATGCAGCCTGTTTGAGACATCCGCCTGAATAAACTCGGCTGTCCCGCCGCTATCGCGGATATCGTCAACAAGACCTTTGCCGGCGCTTTCGTCGGTATCGGCAAGAATCAGGCGATCGCCTTCACGCGCAAAGCGGCGCGCGCAGGCTGCGCCAACGCCGCTCGCGGCGCCGGTAATAACGACTGATCGACCTGCCATCGAGAAACGCTCCTAAAAAACAGGAAAAGCCCTTACGCGCATCGCTGTTATGCGCAACGCGCGTCCGAGTTGATTCGTTGAGACAGCGTTTGAGCGCCGTTTTCGTTCAGTTGGGCACGTCTTGAAGCTTAAGATCTTCCAATCTGTCTTTGATTTTAAGCTTCTGACGCTTCAGCTCTACAAGCCGGAGTTCGTCACAGGCGGGATGTTTAATTTCAGCGGCAATCGCCGCCTCAAGCTCCTGGTGCCGCTTTGCCAGCGATTCCATATGAGCATCTGACGCCATGGTCGTCCTCCTTATTTTTGGATGCTTGCGTATATAAGCACGGCGTGCGCATGTTTGCCACTCGCCAGAAGCGATTCATTGAGCCTGAAAGACATCAACATTTCTTTAGGTTCGGATGATGATATTTTCTCTAAGCAACGGAAAAAATTAGCCTTAACAGATTTTGAATCACAAAGTACGGCAAATGAGCGAAGAGGTTGGCGCGGCGGATGCGCCGGAAAATGTGAAGAACTGGGCCAACGCGGTTTATGCCCGTTCCGGGGTCAGCGACGCACTGCTGCAACTACAGGACAGGATCGGCGCAGATGTTTGCCTTGTTCTGTGGTGTTGCTGGGCGGGCGAGCGCTTTAAGCTCATCCCGGAACCGGTCATGCGTCTGGCTCTCGACAGAACCGCACATTGGAATGCCGACGCGACCCGCAGCCTCAGAGAAGCTCGGCGAGCGATGAAACTGTTCCTGGCAACAGACGATTATCAGGGCGTCCACGGACTGCGCGAAAAAGTGAAAGCGTTGGAGCTGGAAGCGGAATATGTTGAGCTTGGCGTGCTTGGTCAGATCGCAGAGCGCTTCCTGACTGCAGCGGAAGATATCGCGGGTTCTGACGGCGCCGCTTCGCGGGCGCGAAAAAATCTTGCGCTTTATGCTGGACTTGCCGGCCTCTCAAAAGCAGAGGATTTTTCGACCGGATTGCTTCATAATGTAATCGACAATATCTTTGGCGGCCGATAAGGGCGCAAAACATCATCATCAAATTCAACAGGGCAAGAAGGCGTGAGCATGAATGAGCCGCCGGATGACGCAGGCGACAACAAGACCGGCACTGTAACCGAGTTGTTCGCCAACAAAAGGTTCTCCGCCCATGACGAAGATTTTCAGGGCGCCAATGACGAGGCGCTGGCGATCCGTCTGGCGACGCTGGAGGAAGAGCATCGCGATCTTGACGCGGCCATTCGCGCTCTAGAAGAAAGCGCGCCCTATGAGCGCATATCTATCGCTCGCCTGAAGAAAAAGAAATTGCAGCTCAAGGACGAAATTCAGGACCTCAAGGACTCAATGCTGCCCGATATTATCGCCTAGAATATTCTGACCAGGCGCGCCGGAAGCGCCGTCAGTTATTTCTCTCTCTTCGCTTTGTACATGGCTTCATCGGCTAATCCGATAACCTCATCTGCAGAAGCGCCGGCCTTGATCTCGACAGCGCCGCAGGAGACCGAAATGTCAAACGCGTCACCGCTCCACTCGACCGGCGTCGCGGCTATCATATCAGCAAGCGCAGACGCTTTTGTCACTGCGAGCGGCTGGTCGGCCTGCATCAGGAGAAGCGCGAACTCATCGCCGCCAAGCCGGGCTAGAATATCCGTTTGGCGGATATTCCCTGCAATCACGGCCGCCACATGCGCAAGGGCCGCATCGCCCGCCGCATGGCCGTTTGAGTCGTTTATTGTCTTCAGATCATTCAAATCGATGAAGACGAGGCTTGCCGACATCTCATAACGCTCGATCATGCCAAGTGCGCGATCGAGTTCGCGAGCAAAAGCGCGCCGGTTCAGAATATCGAGCGTTGGATCGCGATCGGCCAGCGCTTCAAGTTCGTCAATGCGCGTGCGCGAACGCTGCAGTTCCTCGCGCAGCGCCCTGACTTCTTCCAACAGCGTCATCAATGCATTGCGAACTTTCGGCGTTAATTCCGTATCCGGAACGCCAAGCAACAGGATTTCATCGCTGGGCGCAGTCGCAGGCGCCGGCCGCGCTGCGGGTTGAGAATCATCCCGCGGCCGAACCGGCGCCGTTTGATTTGACCCTGATGATTTATCAACTTTCATGAAACAGCTTCATCCGATCGGACAACGATAATTTCCTGCGAGGATGTGGAGCGATTTGCATCCCTCTTCAAACCCTGCGCCAGACTTATTCTCGCCACAATTAATCCGTGCGCAGCCATGAAGTTCGACAGGATAAACATGGTCAAACCGTTCGGCGCATTGCCCGCTCGCTTCACCGCTTGCGCCTTGTGACAAGCGTCGCAACGGCCCATTTTCAAGTTGCGGAAACGGCCGCGTTTCGAGTCCCCTTCGGCGCGACCGGCTCCCGCGTCCGGTGTGAGGAGGCGTCGACCATCGCGCCCCCGTCTGTAAAGGTCGGCGTCTCCTTCTCACCATGCTTCCCAAAAATTGCGAAAAATTGCAACTTGCGGCCAGGGCTGGCCTTGGAGTAAGGCCCGTATTTTCCCGTTAGAGGAGCACAAGCGGCATGACTGAGACCTCTGCGCCCGATGTCGGCATCATCATGGGCTCGCGTTCCGACTGGCCTGTCATGAACAAAGCCGCCGAAACGCTGAAAACGCTTGGCGTCAACTATGAGACCAAAGTCGTATCCGCCCACCGGACGCCGGACCGGCTGTATGATTATGCGCGCATGGCCGCCGACCGCGGCGTCAAAGTCATTATCGCCGGCGCCGGCGGCGCGGCGCACCTGCCCGGCATGGTTGCTTCGATGACAGTGCTGCCTGTGATCGGCGTGCCGGTGAAATCGCGGGCGCTGAACGGTCTCGACAGCCTTCTCTCGATTGTGCAAATGCCTGCAGGCGTGCCGGTCGCCACCGTCGCTATCGGAGAAGCCGGCGCAACGAATGCAGGGTTGCTGGCGGCGTCTATTTTAGGCGTATCGGATCAGGCTGTCGCCAAGCAGCTCACAGACTGGCGCGACAAGCAGACGGCCGGCGTTGCTGAAAGCGTAGAAGACTGAACAACAGGACATCTTAAAATGAGCGATGGTGATGCTTCTTGCGTAACTGCGGCGCCCGGCGACGCCATCGGCATTCTGGGCGGCGGACAACTTGGACGTATGTTGGCGATTGCGGCGGCGCAACTTGGCCTGCGTGTTCATGTTCTTTGTCCGGATGAACGCGCGCCGGCGAGAGAGGTGGCGGCGGACTATATCCAGGCCGCCTATACTGACGAAAAAGCGCTACGGATGCTCGCTGAACAAACCAAAGCCATCACTTATGAATTTGAAAACGTACCGGCGGAAGCTGTTGCAATCCTGCAAGACGCTGGCGCTGTCGTGCGGCCCGGAGCTATGGCGCTTGAAAAAGCCCAGGATCGGCTCTTTGAAAAAGAATTTATCCGCGGTCTTGGGGTGCGAACAGCCGATTATCACCCTGTTGAAGATCTTGGCTCCCTGCAGGAGGGACTTAAGAAGATCGGCCGTCCGGCAATTTTGAAAACCCGGCGCCTAGGCTATGACGGCAAGGGGCAAACGCGCATTACCGATAAAGATATTGATCTGCATGCTTCCTATGAAAAGGCGATTGCGTTTGCTTGGGAAGAAGTGGGCGCAGCGCCGTCGATACTCGAGGGGTTTGTCCCTTTCTCAAAAGAGATTTCCATTATCGGCGCTCGAAGTCCGGACGGGACGATCCGCCTTTATGATCCGGCGGAGAATATTCATCAGAACGGCATTCTGAAAACATCGGCGGCGCCGGCGGCTGTGACGCCGGAAACAGCGCAGAAGGCAGCCGATGCGACCGTGCAAATCCTGGAGGCGCTTGATTATATCGGCGTGATCGGAGTTGAATTTTTTGTCCTGGACGATGGCGATATCGTCGCCAACGAGTTCGCGCCGCGTGTTCACAACTCAGGACACTGGACAGCCGACGCCTGCGCCGCATCGCAATTCGAACAACAGATCCGCGCTGTCGCGGGCTGGCCTCTGGCGGACCCTGTGCGCCATTCCGATGCCGTCATGGAAAACTTGCTCGGCGATGAAGTTCACGACTGGAGCAGATGGTCGACAGCCTCGCGCGCCTGCATCCACCTCTATGGCAAACGCGAAGCCCGACCCGGCCGCAAAATGGGGCATGTAACGCGGCTGCTGTAAAAAAAAACGGCCCCGTTTTACCGGGGCCGCCTTTATCAGTTGCATTTTTTCAAGAGTTACTCGGCGGGAACCGGCACACCGTCCGCATCGCGAGTTTTGTTACGGTCCTTTTCAGACGCTTCAATCAAGCGAACCGCCTCGCGGATGGCTTCAATACGCGTCGAGAAACGAGTTTCCGCCGGTATGCAGTGGTCGGCGTTGAGACCCGCAAGCACATCGCTGACCTTATTGTTCATGCCGGTCACATAGACAGTCTTGCCTGCGCGTTTGCCGTCGCAGGCGATTGTCTCAACAGCGCGGGCTGCGGAAAGATCGATATGCGGCACGCGAGTGAAGTCGAGAATGATCGCGCCTGCGCCCTCTTTAACTTTCTCACGGAAATGATGACCAAGGTCGGCCGCAGCGCCGAAGCTTAAAGGCCCGCCGGCAAAATCAAAGAGCAGAATTTTACCGCGCGCGCCGTCAAGCAGTTCACGCTCTTCCGGGCCGACGTCAATCGCTGCGTCGGCGCCTTCAGCGGCGTTCAACGCCTTGATCTGGATATCCGCGATCTGTTTCACAAAGGCGAGCGCTGCGAGAACAACACCGACGCCTACCGCAGTGATAAGATCGACAAACACTGTCAGCCCAAGGACCGTCGCCATCAGCACAAGGTCCCAGCGCGGGCCGCGATGGGCGTTGCGGATGTAGCTCCAATCGACGATGTCGTAACCGACCTTCACAAGAATGCCGGCGAGAACCGCATGTGGAATTTGCGAGGCAAGCGGGGCAAGCGCAATCACCACCATAAAGAGCAAGAGGCCATGGGTCATGCCGGAGATGCGCGTCGAACCGCCCGCCCGGATGTTGACGACCGTACGCATCGTTGCGCCGGCGCCGGGGATCGCGCCGAAGAGACCGGCAATCGTGTTGCCGACGCCCTGCCCCATAAGCTCACGGTTAGAGTTGTGACGAGTGCCAGTCATGTTGTCAGCGACAAGCGATGTCAGCAAACTATCAATGGCGCCAAGGAGCGCCAGAAGGATCGCAGCCTCAAGAATAATCCAGAATGAACCGGCGGTGATGTTCGGGATTGTCAGGTCCGGAAGCTCACGGGGAATGTCGCCGAGAACCAGAGTGTTCGGCAAAGGCAGCGCAAGACTGACCAACGTGCCAATAATCAATGCGGCAAGCGCACCCGGCAGCCATTTGCCCCAGGATTTCGGCCAAGCGAAAACAATGCCGAGCGACAATGCGCCCACAGCAAGCGCCGGCCAGACCGGATCGGCGACAGCGCCCGGAATTGCGGAGATCGCAGGGATCGTTCCCGGCGTGTCAGGTTCGTGACCGAAAAGGCGCGAGACCTGCAGCGCAATAATGATAACGCCAATCCCGCTCATAAACCCGGAAACAACCGGATAAGGCACAAGCTTGATATATTGCCCGAGCCTGAGAACACCCATCAAGATCTGCAAAAGCCCTGCTAGAATGACCGCGGCGAAAACCAGCGCTGGGTCGCCGGATAGCGAGGCAAAAACACCGGCGAAAACAACGATCATCGGACCTGTGGGGCCTGAGACCTGGGAGCCGGTGCCGCCAAATAATGCGGCGAAGAATCCAACAAATATCGCGCCCCACAGACCGGCGATCGGGCCGGCGCCGGAAGCTTCGCCGAATGCGAGGGCAAGCGGCAGGGCGACAACGCCGGCGGTGACGCCGCCAAAAATATCGCCCTTCAAATTCGACGTATCGATAAATTTCGTTTTTGTCGTAATGTCAGTCATGGGATGAATCTCCGAGAGTGTAGCAGGTTACGCCGCGCATCCTTTGGAGGAGAGAAGTTTTTCCAACTCTTCCGAATACCGCACATTCACTGGTTCGAATTCACCTGCTCGTTCATTGTAGGCTTCAACGTCGCCTGTTTTAATGTCGTAGACCCAGCCGTGAATCTGGAGATCGCGGGCCGCGAGACGCGCAGCAACCGCAGGATGGGTTTTCAAGTGCTGAATTTGCAGAATGACGTTCTGCTCAAGGAGCATTTTCATTTTTTCGTCGTCATTTTTGCCGGAGCCAAGCTCGTTAACGATCCTCACTGCAGCATCCGAATAGCTGAGCCATTCTTTAACGTGAGGCAGCGCATCAAGACCGTCTTTGTTCATCGCCCCTTTCATGGCGCCGCACTCAGTGTGACCGCACACGACAATATGGGGCACCTTAAGCGCAGCCACCGCGAATTCGATCGAGGCGGTCATGCCGCCAGTGTGGTTGGTATGCGGGGGAACAATGTTGCCGGCGTTTCGGCAAATAAACAGCTCGCCTGGGTCTGTCTGGGTGATCATCGCTGTTTCAATGCGCGAATCCGAGCAGGTGATGAACAGCGCTTCCGGAGACTGACCTTTCGACAGTTTCTCAAAAAGATCTTTTTTCTGCGGATAGATTTCATTCTGGAATTTCACAACGCCGGCGGCGAAATGTGGCATGGGTTTAGTCTCCTGATGCAGCAGTTGCGGGTTTGCGCTCGCCCCAGAGGCGGCGCGCGGATTTGATTTCAGATGCGGAAACGCCGGCGGCCCGGCCAAGCAGGAAGTCGACGCCTTCGACAATCCAGCCGGCTATTTCAGGCTGGCTCAAGTGATAGAAGTGACGCCGCCCTTCCCTTCGATCCTCGACAAGGCGGTGGGCGCGAAGAAGCGATAAATGCTGCGATACGCGCGACCCCGGCAGCTCGAGCGCTTCGGCCAGCGAATTGACGTCGCTCTCTCCGCTGCGCAGCTCTTCGATGAGCCGGATACGGTCGGCGTGCGCAATCACGCGGAAGATATCGGCAAGTTCTTTAGCAACAATCTGACGACTTGGCATATTGTCTCTACGGTTTCCGACAGGTTCCGGTTTGGCGCTTATCTAAAAATATTCATATCTGCAAAGATTCGCATACATGAATTCGCGCAGATATAGAGATATGAGAAATGAATACAAGCGTTTTCGTCACGCCGACCAATAAAATCGGTGTGAGCGGAAGAGCGCTAGGGAAAAAACGCTTTAATTGCTGTGGGGATATCGCAACTTTGCGAGCCAACCGACGGGCGCAGCTGGGTTAATGCCGATTTTCCGTAGCTTTGCCTTCGCTTTTTCGATCTGCATCACATTTTCTATGCGAGCATCAAGAAACGCGTCCGTCGCAGAGCGATCCTCACTGTCGTCACTGAGCCAACGGGCGAAAGTCGAAGTCAGGACGCCGGTGAGAATTGCGCGTTTGGTGTAAAAATTAAAATCCGTCGACTTATCATCCAGAGCGCGCCAGGCCGCATCCGCCGTCGACCAGGACATCCGGGCCGCAAGCGGTCCGTTTGGAGGCGCTGCAAGAAGCGCCGCAGCGCGTCTGGCCGCTTCCTTATCGCTCGACATTGCATCAAGGCGCGCGCGCACAAGAGCGGTGATCTTGTCGCGGATCCGCATCGTCTGAAAATCCTCAGTGAGAGCGGTTTCGGCCATTGTGCGGTCAAGCGTCTCGGACCAGAAGCGCAACACGTCCGACACCCCTCCCGGAAACGCGGCTGACAGCGTCGCTTTGTCAACATCGACAGATTGCGCCGCTGCATCGATCATGATCGATGTCCAACCGTCAAACGGGGCGAGTTTCAGCGCCGCGGCCAGGATGCGTTCGCGGGCGTTTTCAAACCCGTCCGAGTATTGTGAATGTCTGTCCGTGTCCGTCAAACCGTCGCCTCTTGAACCATCTGAGTGCTGTTTGAAGCATATAGACTTCCTGTAACAGCTCTGATATAGGCCCCTTTGCCTCAGGGCTTCGCATGAAACGGAGCGCGCTGGGTTGGTTTTGGTCAGGCGTCGCGGTCGCACATTAGCCCCGTGGCGTTTTTATTTAAAAGGGAGGCGGAAAGGCCTTGGTTCAGATCTTCGTTCGCGACAACAATGTCGAGCAAGCCCTTAAAGCGCTTAAGAAAAAAATGCAGCGCGAAGGCACCTTCCGGGAAATGAAACGCCGGAAGTTTTATGAAAAGCCGTCCGAAAAACGCGCTCGTCAAAAAGCTGAGGCTGTTCGGCGCGCTCGCAAACTGATTCGCAAACGCCAGCAGCGCGAAGGGTTGATCTAATCATCCTTGCCGCCGGACATGGCGCATCATCGGAATTTAATGATTGATGCGCTTGCTTTTCATAGCTTCTGTCAGACAGTCTAAGCCGTAAATATATTTGGCTTTTTTCTCCTGAAACATCTGAATTGCCGATTGCTAAGCCCGTCCTTGACGGGCTTTTTGCTGTTCAGGGAACAAAACCGGTTAACTCTTGTACGTTTCATTATATAAAGACGTTTCCATAAGGGTCGGGGAGTAGGAGCGCCGTCAGGGAACCGGCGTTACGATAACGGGGACGGGAAAGTCAGGTATGCGTTTGGGGACTTTCAGAATATTTACAGCCGCCGTCGCGGCGACAATTTGCTCGGCAAGTTTTCTGGCAGAGCGCGCCTTAGCGCAACAACATGCCGACGAGCCGAATCTGAGCCCGATGATCTTCGGCGAAACCGAAGAGGAGCGGCGGGAAAAAATTCGCCAGGAACAAGAGCGCGAACGAGAAGCGTTGCGTATTTCTGTTCAGCAGGACGAAGACAGTAAACAGATTGACGATCCGCGCCTGCGTCCGCTGCTTTTCGGCGAAGAGCGCGAAGACCGCGTCGACCCGACAGGCACTGAAATCACGCTTGGGCCCGAAGATGAAAATCGCAGCTTTTTCGGTTCGCTGAATTTTCTGGTGCCTGCTGAGACCAATCTCAGCCTTGGCGTGGGACCGGTATATGAACCGGATTATCTCGGGTCCGACGATTACGAGTTTGACGCCGACCCTCAGGTTTATGTGAAGTTCCGCAATGTCGTTTTCCTTGACGATGACGGCGCCGACCTCGCATTGCTGGGTTTTTCACGGTTTCGGGTTGGTCCATCGCTGCGCATTCGCGGACGCCGCGATCAAGACGAGAACCCCGCCCTGTTCGGAACCGGCGATGTGGGCACAACTTTCGAATTTGGCGGCTTTGTCTCGACCACGTTTCTCAAACGCTTCAACTCAAAAATTCGCGTTCGTCACGGAATTAAGACTGGCCATCGCGGCACTGTCATTGATGCGCGCACAAATGCTCTCTTGTTCCGCACAGGAAGGTTTTCATTCGGCGCCGCCGGCAACGTCACCTGGGTCGGCGAACGATTTGCGGACGCCTTCTTTTCGATCACGCCGGAACAATCTGCCCGGTCATCGCTTGGCGGGCCGCCAGGGGCCCTGCCGGTCTTTGACGCGGGTCGCGGTTTTCAGAGTTTTGGCGGCAGCGCAACGGCCTATATCAACATCGCTAAACGCTGGTCGTTAAACCCATACGTTCAATATGACAGGTTGTTGGGAGACTTCGCGGAATCGCCAATCGTATCGCAGTTTGGCGATCGTAATCAGGTTCAGGTTGGTTTCCACATCCAACGTGAGTTCACTTTCAGAATGCGCGGCCGCCGAAAACAATAAAAAAGGCGCCGCACAGAACCGGCGGCGCCTCTCAATTTGATATCAATCAGATTCAAGCCGGCTTTCGGAACTTCAACGTCATCCGATCAGATTCGCCAATTTCAATCATTTGGGCGCGAAGCTCCTCGTTATCTCTGCTCGTGCCGAGAGACGGCGGCAGACGCCATACGAAGTCCCCTTCCGTAGGCTGATCTTTTGGATTTGCATTCATTTCGGAGCTGTCGACCATTTCAAAACCGGCCGCTTCAGCCATGGCGATAATCTGGGTTTGTTTTACATAGCCTGCATCGCCGGTAGCCCATTCATCGGGGGCGTCTTCAGGCGCACGGTGCTGAACAATGCCGAGAACGCCGCCAGGTTTTAAAACAGCCATTGTGTCAGCGAGGGCGCTAGTGAAAAATTCGCCCTCGTCCTCAAGCCGATTGAAGTGATGGGCGGCGCGCACCATCAAAACGACATCAGCTTTGCCTTCCATATCGGCAGGCAAGGAACCGTACTGGAAAGCGGCGAAAGGCGCCTCGCCTTCCTCGCGCTTGGCCTCCATCTCTTCAACCCACGTTGTCGTCCAGACTTCCTTGGCTTTGAGAAATTCCTCATCTGCAAAACCTTGAAAATAGGTCCACATGTCGTGGGAATAATCAGCGCCGACAACCAAGCCGTCGGGCCCGAGATATTCAGACAATATGCCTGAGTACCACGGGTCGCCTGGCAACGTATCGACCACGGTCATGCCCGGCTTGACGCCGAAGAAAAGCAACGTTTCTTCAGGATGGCGCGCGCCATAGCGGGCTTTTGCATCATCAGATTGCGTCGCCAGCACAGCAGCAAGTTTCTCCTGCGGACCGGGCGACGGCTTTGAATTTTCCGCCGTTTCCACAGCTTCGGCTTTTTTCTCAGTATCGAGAGCAACGACATCCTCTTCGCCGCTCGCCGTATCTCCACCCTGCCCGCACGCCGCGAGCGCCAGCGCTGATGCGCCAATAAATAACAGTCTCATGGATCAAATCCTCCCTTTGAAAAGCTCAAGTCGTAAAGAAGCGCTAAAGCGCCTTTACAATTTCCTCGCACATTTTTTTCGCGTCTGAAAAAAGCATCATCGTATTGTCCCTGAAGAAAAGCTCGTTCTGGACGCCGGCATAGCCTGACGCCATTCCCCGCTTGACGAACAGGACCGTGCCGGCGTTCTCAACATCCAGGATCGGCATTCCGTAGATCGGCGACTGCTTGTCTGTTTTCGCCGCCGGATTAGTAACGTCGTTGGCGCCGATAACGAAAGCAACGTCGGTGGTGCGAAATTCAGAGTTTATGTCCTCCAGCTCAAACACCTCGTCATAGGGCACCTGCGCTTCGGCGAGCAGGACGTTCATATGCCCAGGCATCCGCCCCGCCACGGGATGGATCGCATACTTGATCTCAACGCCTTCGGCTTTCAGCTTGTCGCACATTTCTTTCAGCGCGTGCTGAGCCTGCGCCACCGCCATGCCGTAGCCTGGCACGATGATGACTTTACCCGCATTCTTCATCACAAACGCCGCATCATCGGCGGAGCCCTGTTTGACGGGTCGATCTTCGCCGGCCCCAGCGCCGCCGGCGACGTCCTCGCCACCGAAACCGCCGAGAATGACCGAAACAAAAGACCGGTTCATGCCCTTACACATAATGTAGGAGAGGATCGCTCCGGATGAGCCAATAATCGCGCCGGCGATAATCATGCCCATATTCTCCAGCGTGAAGCCGATTCCGGCGATCGCCCATCCGGAATAGGAGTTCAGCATCGAGACAACCACCGGCATGTCGGCGCCGCCGATTGGAATGATGATCAAAAAGCCCAGAACAAAGGCGAACAACGTCAGCAGCAGGAATGTCGTTGTCGACTGCTCAAACGTCATCAACATGCCAATCAGCAGAAGGATCGCGAGCCCCAGCGCCAGATTGATCACATGACGCGACGGCAACAGGATCGGCTTGCCGGACATGTTGCCGTTCAACTTCAGGAACGCGATGACCGAACCGGAAAATGTAATCGCGCCGATAGCGGCGCCTAACGACATTTCAAGCACCGAGCCGGAGTGAATGTCACCCGGCGCGCCAATGCCGAAGGCGCGCGGCGCCAGAAACGCCGCCCAGGCAATAAACACAGCCGCAAGACCGACCAGCGAGTGAAACGCTGCGACAAGCTGCGGCATCGCCGTCATCGGGATCTTGCGCGCGATATAGGCGCCCGGCGCCGCGCCTGCGGCGACCGCAAGCAGGATCAGCGCCCAGGTCGAAAAGCCCTTATTTTCAAGAACAAAAAAGGTTGTGACAACGGCGATCCCCATGCCGATGACGCCAAAGCGATTGCCCGCCCGTGATGTTTCCGGCGAAGATAGTCCGCGCAACGCCAGAATGAACAAAATGCCTGAGGCGACGTAAAGAAGCGCTGTAAGGTTCTGACCCATGTGATCCGCCTACCGCTCTTTCTTCTTATACATCGCCAACATTCGCTGGGTGACCATGAACCCGCCGAAAATGTTGACGCTCGCAAGGGCCACGGCGGCGAAACCCAATAACTTGGAGGTGCCGCCGGCGGCTGAGCCGGCAAGATCCGCCCCGAGCGCGATCAACGCCCCGACAATAACGACGGAAGAGATCGCATTCGTCACTGACATCAACGGCGTATGCAGCGCCGGCGTCACCGACCAGACAACATAGTAGCCGACAAAAATTGCGAGGATGAAAATGGTCGCAAGGAAAATGAACTCAGAAGGCCCCCCGCCGGAAGCGACTTCCGCCAGTTGCCCGATGATGCCTGACGCCTGATCGGAGGCCGCTTCGAGCGCTTCAGAAGATTCGCGCGCGCGCTCTGCAGCTTCTTTCAGCTCCTGCGCGGCCTGTTCAACCTCTTCTGCGGTCTGGCGGGCTTCTTCTTCCTTATCCTGATCGGCCATGGATCAACTCCCTGACGGCGCATCCGAGGCGCCGTCATCCTTATCGTCATCTATTGTCTCAGCATCCGCATCTTCCGCTTCAGCGGCTTGCGGTTCTGCTTGCGCTTCGGCTTCTTCAGCAAATTGCGGATGAATGACCGCGCTATCGCGGGTCAGCGCCGTCCCCTTGATGATTTCATCGTCCCAGTCGACGGCGAACTCGCCTTTTTCTTTATCCCAGAATGCGGAAACAAAATTATAAATGTTGCGCGCCAACAGGTTTGATGCATCCGCGGCAAGCCGTCCGGCCACATTGGAAAAACCAAGAATGGTAACGCCGCCAATTTCGATCGCCTCTCCGGCGCGGGTCAGTTCCACGTTGCCGCCCTGCTCGGCTGCAAGATCGACAATGACTGCGCCAGAATTCATGCCCTGCGCCATATCGGCGGTGACGAGTTTGGGCGCCGGTCGTCCCGGTATCAGCGCCGTTGTAATGACGATATCCTGCTTTTTCAGATGCTCAGCCACATATTCGCGCTGACGTTTCTGGAAGTCTTCAGACATTTCCTTGGCGTAGCCGCCTTCGGTCTCCGCCTCCTTCATCGCCTCTTCATCAACTGTGACGAAGGTTGCGCCGAGACTTTCCACCTGTTCTTTTGCGGCAAAACGGACATCGGTTGCGGAGACAACCGCGCCCAGGCGGCGTGCGGTCGCAATCGCCTGCAGTCCGGCGACCCCGGCGCCCATGACGAAAACTTTCGCAGGCGCGATAGTGCCCGCCGCCGTCATCATCATCGGCATCGCCTTCCCGAAATAAGCAGCCGCATCGATCACCGCCTTGTAGCCGGCAAGATTGGACTGCGATGACAAGACATCCATCGACTGCGCGCGGGTGATCCGCGGCATCAAGTCCATGGCGAACGCGTCAACGCCGATCTTCGCGTATGACTTCACCGATTTGGGGTCATTGAACGGCGACAGAATGGCGGCCAGTCGGGCGCCCTTCGGCAGCACCCGCATCTCTTCTTTCGTCGGCGGGCGCACCTTCAAAATCAGATCTGCGCCCTGGGCGGCGTCTGCCGCGCTTGGGCTGATCTCGGCGCCAGCATCCTGGAACGCCTGATCGGAAAAACGAGCCTCTTCCCCGGCGCCGGTCTGAACGCTGACGTTAGCGCCAAGGCCGACAAACTTCTTCACACTCTCCGGCGAAGCGGCAACGCGCGTCTCACCAGACTGCGTTTCCTTAAGAACCGCAATTTTCATTCTGCCTCCGCAACGCCGACAGAGCGGCAATCAGCGTGTTTGCGCCTAGTGCGAGAAAAACGCTTTCACGACAAAATAGACAAAAACGTAAACGCCAACCGCTGCAAAAAGCGCCAGCCAGATGCCGTTCGCGAGCACGAGATTGGTGAAAAACATAGTCAAAGCGAGCGCGAAAGGAACGCCGATTTCCGCGGACGCCTTCATAATAGCCTGATATGAACGCCGGTGTTCATCGGCGTCTTGAGCGCGTTGGATGGCTTCATCCGTCATGCATCACCCCTTAGTTTGATTTTCCGAGTTTTTGACGGATTTCAAGGCTTTGGGCAAGTCTTCTATGCGTGAGCCCGCGCTTATCCGCCAACCCGGACAGGCCAGCACGCCAGCAGCATGCGCAAAGCTGATATGAACGCAAGGGGCTGATCCATCATCAAATGGTGATGGGCGTCCGGAATGAGCAAAAGCGGCGAGCGCCCTTTGGCTTGCTCCTTCAGATGCGTAAGAGCATCGCCGGTCGCAAAAGCGGATTTTTCGCCGTAAATGAAGGCCAGCGGGCAACGAGCGGCGCGTAATAAATCACGCTCAAAGTGAATTTCGAAGTTGTTGACCTTGTGTGGATCGAATTTCCACGTCCAGCCTTTCTCGCCGTTATGTTCTGCCTCACGGAGCCCCTCACGGGCAATATAATCAACGAGATAAAGGTTCTCACCCGGCTGATCGGGCAGAAAGCGAAACCGCTGAAGCGGTTCTTCGAGCGTGCCGTAAATGCGGATGGGCGAGCGTGCCGGTTCGCCCTCGTCGGTTTTGGGGCGGGAAATCGTATAGCCTTCTGAGGGGTCCGGCACCCCAAGCGGGCTGTCGATTACAACAGCGCCGCCGAGACGCTCGCCTTCTCGCTCAACCGCCGCCAGCGTGACCCAGCCGCCGAAACTGTGACCAATCACGATAGGGCGGCCCGCATCGCAAAGGCCCGCATCCACAATTACTGAGAAGAGCTCATCAACCAGGCCATCGAGCGAATATTTTTCGCGCCAGTCTGAGTCGCCCATGCCCGAAAGATCGAGCGCAGCAACTCGTCTGTCTTCAGCAAAAAAAGGCGCAAAAGGACGCCACCAGTTCCTGTGCGCCCGGCCGCCATGGACGAATAAAATGCCCCGCCCTTTGCCCTTCGGCCCCCAGGCTGAATAGCGCACCTTGCCGCCGTTGACGGTAACCGTTTTTTCTTCGCTGGGCGCTGCGATCGCCTTTTCAAACCATTCAGGCGCTTCAGGCCGAACGCCGCCCAGTTCCGCCAGCGGGCGCGTATAGTTTCGGCTTTTGCTCGGTTGTTCGGATTTCGTCATCTTGAAAGCTTTCGTTTACAATTCGCGTCTTAACGCCGACGGGACCTCAAGCGCAACAGGGCCTTGTACGCACACATACAACATTGATGCGCGCATATTTCATTCGTAAACGAATTGTTAAATATAAAATACCGTCAAAAAGCCGTTTCGATTTGGTACGGTTTTAAACCGTTCTTTACTCCGATCGCCGATAAGAACGTCAATGAATTAACCCGTAAGGAAAGTTCCTGACATGGCGAAAACCGTACTCATTGTCGATGATGACCCGACCCAGCGTCGCCTTATGCGCGCTGTTTGTGAAAAGGCCGGTTATCCGGTTCTGCAGGCCGACAATGGAGAAGCGGCGTTGTCGCTGCTGCGCAGCCCGGAGGGCAACGAGGTTGGACTGATCATGCTCGACCTCAGAATGCCGGGACTTGGCGGCATGGAAACGCTGCGACGCGCCAAATCCTTCCGTGAGGACCTGCCCGTCATTGTCCTGACCGCACAGGGGGGCATTGATACGGTTGTGGAAGCCATGCAACTGGGCGCGGCTGACTTTTTCGTCAAGCCAGCCTCGCCTGAGCGTGTCGTTGTTTCCATCAATAACGCGCTGAGCGTCGCCACCTTGCAAGGGGAAGTTTCGCGCCTAAAACGCAAACGCGAAGGCGCCATGGGCTTTGCCGATATTATCGGGTCGAGCGGAGCGTTAAAACATGTGGTCAAACTCGGCGAACGCGCAGCCGCCTCAACCATCCCTATTCTGATTACCGGCGAGTCCGGAACGGGAAAGGAAATGATCGCGCGCGCCATTCAAGGGTCATCGGATCGCGCAGGCCGGCCTTTCATCACCGTCAACTGCGGGGCGATCCCGGAAAATCTCGTTGAAAGCATTCTGTTCGGCCACGAAAAAGGATCGTTCACCGGCGCAAATGCAAAACATATCGGCAAGTTTCAGGAGGCCGATGGCGGCACCATCTTCCTCGACGAAGTTGGCGAACTGCCGCAGGACATGCAGGTTAAACTTCTCCGTGTGCTGCAGGAAAATGAAGTCGACCCCATCGGCGCCAAACGCCCTGTCAAGGTTGACGTTCGGGTCATCTCCGCCACCAATCGCGATCTCGCCAAGGAAGTCGAGGCGGGCACATTCCGTGAAGATTTGTTTTACCGTCTCAACGTCTTCCCAATTGAAGTTCCGCCCCTGCGCGACCGCGCCGATGACGTGCCGGCGCTGATTTCTCATTTCATCGAGCGCTATAACGCAGAAGAACGCAGAGACGTTCGCGGCGTTCGCCATGAGGTTCTCGAAGTGCTCGGCAAGCAGACCTGGCCGGGCAACGTGCGGCAGCTGGAAAATACAATCTTCCGCGCCGTTGTTCTTGCCGAACAGGCTTATCTGTCAGCGGAAGATTTTCCGCTTCTGTCTGAGGACTTTGCCGCTGCCGGCTTCGAAGCCGGTCCGCCGCTCATCAGCGCAGAAGTTGAGATCGAAAGCACAATCGTGGACACTGACCCCGGCGTTCGCGAAACGCGTCAGCAGACTGAAGAAGCAGTCGATATTTTTGATCGGGAGGGGCATTTGCGCTCTCTCCAGGAGATCGAAAAAGACCTCATTGCGCTCGCGATTGACACCTATGAAGGTAAAATGTCGGAAGTCGCCCGGCGCCTCGGCATGGGCCGATCGACGCTGTACAGAAAACTCCGGGAGCATGAACTGGAGATTAAGCGGGCGAGTTGATGATTAGCTGGCTAACAGCAAGCGATTAGTGACTGAATGGCCACCAAGGCGCGCTTCTATATCTTGCCATTGTCACCAATCACCAGCTACTAACTCTTATTCCCCGATCGCGCTCAGATATAAATCAAGCAATGCTTCAGCTTCCTGACGCTCAGCGCGATCCATTTTTCTGATTCGCACAACCTGGCGAAGGATTTTAACATCATATCCCTCGCCTTTCGCCTCAGCGTAAATCTCTTTCACATCATTCATGATGGCGGCTTTTTCTTCTTCCAGACGCTCAACACGCTCAATAAAAGACCGTAACCGATCCGCCGCAATCGTTGTTGCGCCCTCAACGTTTGCCGATCCATCCGCCATATAATTATTCCCTACACTGATTTTAAATTCTGAAACCTGATCAAAGACAAAAGCGTCTGCGGCGAGAATTGGCAAGCAGCAATCGGGGAATTGTGGAAAAGAATTTCAGAACGCGCCGGGCGTTGTCAGATTTCCTGACCGTCAAGTTCGCGTCTTAATGCGCGGGCGCGCCGGCGAATGTCTTCGTCATGGGGGTTCCACTCAAGCGCCTTCTGGAACATCTCATAGGCCTCCAGCTTCTCATCAGAAGCCAGCAAGATGTTGGCGAGCGCTTCGCGCACTTCAAAATGGCGCGGTTCAAGCTCCAACACCCTGGAAAAATCACGCACCGCTTTGTCTTGCTCACCCAGACGCATCAAAATAGCGCCACGAAGCGCAAAACCCTGCGCAAAGTTCGGCGCCAAGCCGGTCACATGATCAAGCAGCGCGAGCGCAAGATCAGCGTTGTCGTTATCGACGCTCTCTTTGGCGCGGGCAAAGAGCAGATCAACGGTGTCAGACGAAGAGTCCGACCAAATCTCCAGAATGCGGGACACATTCTCGTCGGCGCGAATGGCGTCGCCGGTGCGCAATTCTGTAAACAGGAGATCGAGCCGCGGATCGGTTTGATCGGCAGTCGCAGAAGTCGCCCACAGCAAGGGCCCGAGAATCAACAAAAAAGGCTTCCGCATCCGCGAAAGCCTAACCGGCAATCCTTTAAATTCCAAGGACGAAACCGTGCGCTTGCGTTAACCCTGGCGCGCTTTGAAGCGGCCTTGCGTCTTGTTGATCACATAGACGCGGCCTTTGCGGCGAATCACGCGGCAGTCTTTATGACGCTTTTTCAACGACTTAAGAGAAGAACGGACTTTCATTGGTCGGGTCTCGCAAAGGGCTGTAATGATAATCGAACGGGGGAGATAGGGGACGACAAATACTGTGTCAACCGTGCTGTCCCGCGCCGAATTTTCTTTCAATTCAATTCAATACGATTCTGCGCGCAGCAAATCGCCCTTCACGCAGATCGTCTGGCGAACCGAGAGGCGTGCGACACGCGGCCGCCCCCATCCGCCGCGAGATGACGGGTCGCTACCGGATAGACCCCTTCCGCCCCTATGACCCAGGCGACGAGCCCGCCAAAAAGCGGCGCAAAAGCTTCATCCAGAACGTTAAGACCGCCTGTGTAGGCACCGAGGGCGGGCATGATCATCCTGCCGCCGCCGACGGCAAAACAGCGACGGCGCAAAGAACGCCCCTCCGTGATCACACGCGCGCAAGGGTGCAGGTGTCCAGCAATCTCTCCTGGCGCTTTTCCCGGCGAAGGCTCGTGCTGGAAGCTCAGCGATCCGATTTCAACCGCGTCCATGCTTGCGCCGGCGAACCGGGCTGGCGGTTCCGGGTCGTGATTGCCGAGAATCCAAAGCCAGTCGGCCGCTTGCGTCAACGCCTCAAGTCGCTCTGCGTTTTCCGGTTCGATTCGCGCTTCCGCGCCGCGATCGTGAAAAGCGTCGCCAAGAGAGATAACGCGTTTGGGCTCATATCGCCGGCACAGAGCTTCTAGTCTCATGAGCGTCGTGCGCGTATCGAAGGGCGGCAACAGTGCGCCGCGCATGGCGAAACTGGAGCCCTTCTCAAAATGCAGATCGGACACAATCAGCGTCTCGCGCGCCGGCCAGTAGGCGGCGCCAAGCGGGTCCGGCGTTAAGGTTTCGCCATTGATCGAGATGAGCGGCGTTTTGACCATCGTCTAATTGTGTAATGGTTTTCAGCAAAAGAGAAGCGCCCCGGCGGGAATAGTCTCGGCCCATGGAACGTGTGATACATTCTCCGCATCGCAAGGAAGGCGAAGATATGGGAATCATCAAAGCGATCGGCGCGCTCACTCTATTTGTCGTGCTCGGCCTTGTCGGTTTCTGGGCGTATCTGGGCGGATTTTCATCCGTTGTTTTTGAAGAACAACCATACGGGCCTGTGGAGATCGCCTACACCACGCATCTCGGGTCTTATGCGAAGATCAGCGAAAGCTGGAACCGGTTCGAAACAGAGTGGAACGACGCCGGCATTGACGGAAAACGATGCGATAGTCTGGCGGTCTATTTGAATTCGCCCGATGAAACCGAGCCGGAAAATTTGCAGTCCATCCTCGCTTGCCGTCTGGATACGGCGTTAGCAGAAGACGCTGAGAATTTCCGCAAAGCTTTTCCGGTTTTCACAATCCCGCAAGTCAGCGCGTTGCGAACCGAATTTCCGTTCAAGAACTTCCTGTCTTTTATGGTCGGTCCAATGAAGGTTTACCCAGCCGCAGAAAAACGGATGAAACAGGACGCCCTGGAAGCCAGTATTGCAATCGAACTTTATGGACCCGGTGAAAAACCTGATCGGATCGGAATCGTGATTCCCGTCGATCACGACAAAAGCGAGTTCGACGCCTTACGCGAAGCCTTCGAATAAATCACGCATAGCGTTCGTAGGTTTTTTGCGCGCTAGGTTATGCGACCAAGGCGTTATGCGACAGCGCCTCTGTCGCTTTGCTCCGACCTCAGAAAAGAACTATCTGCTGATTCACGCAGTAATGCGGCAACTTCTCTCAGGTCTTCAATCTGCAGGGGCTTGTCTAGATATTTTTTCACGACTTCGAATTGTCGCGCACGCTCAACATCACGCGGGTCCAGCGATGTCGTCAGCATAATGACGACCGCTGACGTGAACTGATCGCCCAGATCTTCGACAGCGCGCTCCAGGAACTCGAATCCGTTCATTCGCGGCATATTGATGTCAAGGAAAATGACATCGACGTTGGTTTTCGGGTTTGATTTCAGATATTCCAGCGCTTCTTCCGCGTAGGTGAAGGCGACGAACTCTTCAACCATGTCAGAGCGTTTGATGATCCGCTGATAAACCATCTGATCAACTTCGTCGTCATCGATAATCATGACACGATTTATTTTATCGACTGCTTCTTGCATCAGGCCGCCCTTTCCAATGAAAGATTAAACGCTGCACCCTCGCCCAGACTGGATTCCACAGAAATATTGCCGCCGTGATTAGCGATAATTCGCTTGCACAAAGTCAAGCCCAATCCTGATCCCGGATACTCCGTACGCACATGGAGGCGTTCGAAAAGACTGAAAATGCGCTCGTGATTCTGAGGATCTATGCCGATGCCATTGTCGCGCACCGACAGAACGACACGCTCTTCGCCATTATTTTCACATGTGATGCGAATTTCCGGCGTCGTATCGGCTTTTCTGAACTTGATGGCATTCGCAATCAGGTTTTGCAGCAGCATCCGCACTTGCATGGGATTGCCGCGAACGACAGGCAGCGGGCCGACATGAATCGACGCGCCGGACGTTTCAATTTCACTTCGCAAGTCTGCAGTAATCTGCTCAATAACATCAGGCAGGGAGATTGAACACATTTCAATATCCCGGCCGACTGTACGCGAGTAGACAAGCACATCTTCCACAAGCCCGGTCATCCGGTCGATCGTTCCTTGCGCAAGCTTGAGAAGGTTTGCAGTGTCCTGATCGACTTTTTCCATGCCGAACGCGATTTCATTCAACAAGAGTTTGATCGTGTTCGCCGGCGCTTTCATATCGTGGGAAACGGAATATGTGAACTCGGCCTGCTCCTTGCGCAGGCTCTCGCTCTCTTCCAGCGCAAGGCGAAGGGCGCGGGTATGATTGACAATTTCAATTTTTTGTTGCCGCAGCGCGTTGTTTTTAATTTCAAGTTCGTCGCGGGCGATACGCAATTTCGCCAGCGCATCGACGACAGTGCGATGACCGGGCAGAAAAATGAACATAACCTCCACCAGAATGGTCACCAGCAACGCTGCGAGTGAAATATTCTCTAAGGTCGACAGAAAAGCAATACGCGCTTTTGATTGCGCTTCAAACCCCGCGACAGCCATATCGAGTTTGTTCAAAAGCGCCTCTGATCCCACTTCTCGCAGCGCATTTAAAGTCGCGCCATCATCGGGATTGCTGAGAAGGCGACGGGCATTCTCCGCGTATGCGCGGCTCTGCGCATCAAGCGCAGTCTCGCGCGGCTCGAAATAAAGCTGACGAAGCTCTGTGGACAGATCGCCCCGGCTTGTCAGCAAGGCGTTGGAGTTCTCAAATAGATCAATAGCGCTTCTTAATTCAGCTGCGCTGGCCGCATTTTGCGTTGCGCTGTGTTCGTCAGCAAGGATGAGGATGCGCTGGCTCAACATCCGTTGACGCCCGCTGATATTAATTGCCGCCGCGTCATTGTCGGCGCCCGCAGCGGCGACATATTTCGCTGCAAACGTGCAGCACGCCAAAGCGATAATAACGCACAATGCGATCGCATAGCGTCGCCAGAGACTTTCCGGGCGTGTTGTCCGGGGCTCTTGAGCCGACGATGTTTCGCGTGAGTTTTCCGCGATATCCATGAGACTCCTCGCCCCGCGCCATCTATGATTGTAATGAGACTAGAGCGACATGCTTAGCGGATCGTAAATGCCAGAATATTGTTATTGATCGGAAATTTAGGCTTTATCCGCTCCCATGGCGGTCTCGATAATTTCCTCCGAAATCGCTTTTAGGGCTTCTTCGCTGGCGGATCGGGCAACCGTTTCGCGGCCGATTTCAAGCATTACCGGCACCGCAAGCGGCGAGACCCTGTCGAGGGCGGAATGTTCAATGCGCCCCTGCGCGCGGGCGAGAAGCCCTTGCAGCCGGCCGAGATCGAGAAATCCGCCGGCCGCGTCGTCCCAAGCGGCGCGCATCAACAAATGATCGGGCTGGTGCTCGCGCAGGACGTCGTAAATAAGGTCCGCGGAAAATGCGATCTGACGGCCGGACTTTTCCTGACCCGGATGATTGCGCTCAATGAGCCCGGCAATGACCGCGCAGTTGCGGAAGGTGCGCTTCATCAGGATGGCCTCGGCGAGCCAGGTTTCAAGATCATCCCCCAGCATGTCCTGATCGAACAGCGCTTCCATATCGACATCGGCCATGTCCTGCCGCGCATAAATTGAGAGCGCATACTCCGTCGGCACAAAACCGATGGGCTGTTTGCCAAGTCGCTCAAGCCGGCGCGTCAGCAATACGCCAAGGGTTTGTTGCGCCGGCCAGCCGTCGAACGGATAACAGACCAGAAAATGCCGGTCGCGATAGGGAAAAGTTTCGATCAGTAGCGCATCCGGCGACGGGATGGTCGCCACCTCCGCTTGTTTCGCCAGCCAGTCGCGCACCTGTTCAGGATACGCGTCCCATCGGTCCTGATCATAAAGCATCTTGCGAACGCGGTCGGCGAGATACGTCGACCACGCATATTTATTGCCGCCCCAACTCGGAATGCGCGGCGCTTCGTGGACGGCGCGGGTGACGACTGCATCGTTCCCTTCCATCCGCTCAAAACGCAGCGTTTCTCCTGCGAAATAAAAGACGTCGCCCGGATCGATGGTTTCAAAAAACCATTCCTCCATTTCGCCAAGCTTTCGGCCGGGGCGCTTTGGACCTTTCGATGACGCCATGCGAATATTAACCGCCGGCGCTTCGACGATCGTGCCGACATTCATGCGATAGCTCTGTGCTGCACGCTTGTCGCGAATGCGATAGCGCCCTTCAGGCGTTTTCACGATCCGGCGATAGCGCTCATAGGCTTTCAGTGCGTAACCGCCGGTCGCGGCGAAATCGAGCGCGTCCTCGAAAATAGCCCGCGATATATCCTTATACGGACTGGCGCTGATAACTTCCCTATACAAATCATCCGGATCAAACGGCGCCGCGACCGCCATGCCGACGATGTGCTGGGCGAGCACGTCCAGCGTGCCGGCTCGCGGCGGGTCACCGTCGAGGACGCCCTCCTCTATCGCCTGTTTGGCGGCGATGCATTCCAGCACCTCCATGCGGTTCGCCGGCGCCATGAGCGCGCGGGAGGGCTCCGTCATCCGGTGGTTGGCGCGGCCGATCCGTTGCGTCAGGCGCGAAACGCCCTTGGGCGCGCCCATCTGAATGACGAGATCCACATCGCCCCAGTCGATGCCGAGATCGAGGGTTGAGGTGCATACGACTGCGCGCAGCTTGCCGCTCGCCATCGCCGCCTCAACCTTGCGCCGCTGGGCGACTTCAAGGCTGCCGTGATGGAGCGCAATCGGCAAATTATCGTCATTGATGCGCCAAAGGGCTGAAAATGTCGCCTCCGCCTGACTGCGCGTATTGACGAAAACAAGGCACAAATGACTATCGCGGATCTTCTGATAGACTTCCTCAAATGTATGCCGGCCGGAATGGCCAGACCATGGGATACGGTTTTCCGAATACAGAATATTGACATCAGGTTTCGCGCCACTTTTGCCGCAGATCAGTTTCGCCGTCTTTGCGCCTTTAACATTTTGCGGCGTTAAATAGTCGACGAGCGGGCGCGCATCGGCGACCGTCGCCGATAATCCGGCGAGCCGAAGACCCGGCGCCAGCGCGCGCAGCCGGGCAATCGCCAGCGACAGCAAATGCCCGCGCTTGTTCGGAACCAGCGCGTGAAGCTCGTCGAGAATGATGCGGTTCAGCCCTTTGAAATAATCCGCCGCGCCGTCCTGCGCGATCAGCAGCGACAGGCTCTCCGGCGTTGTCAGCAAAATATCCGGCGGCGCATATTTCTGGCGCTGGCGGCGCGATTGAGGCGTGTCGCCGGTGCGGGTTTCAATCGCAATATTGAGCTTCATTTCATCGACCGGGCTCTGCAGGTTACGGGCTATATCGACGGCCAGCGCCTTCAGCGGCGAAATATAAAGCGTATGCAACCGGCCTTCCTTGGGCGGCGTGCGGCCGGCAAGCGCCGTCAGGCTGGGCAGGAAACCGGCGAGCGTTTTCCCTCCGCCAGTCGGGGCGATGAGCAAGTGTGACAGCCCCGCCGCATCCGCATCCAGGCACGCCTGTTGATGAGCGCGGATTTTCCAGCCGCGCGATGCAAACCAGTCCTGAAAAATAGGCGGTAGTTCCGCTTTTGTAGTTACAGCGCCGTCGGCCATAGCGTCACGATACGCCCGCGCGCTGCAGCGTCAAATGCGACGTCGCGCGCTCCTGTTAACCATCTTCATTGAGACGCAATTAACCCCGGAAATGCGATCTTTACGTATGAAGTTGCGTTTTGGCATTTTAACGATTCTTCTGTTTGCCGTCTTTGCCCATGAGGGCCGAGCGCGCGCAGAAACAATTTTTTTCAACGGCTTCGGTTCCGGCGCGATCGATATCTTCGAAACGGCGGAAACGGGCGCGCAGTTTTATGGCCGGCGAAACTTTCCGACCTTTCCAGTCAATTCAAACGGGCTGAACTTTTACTTTCACCGCGACACAAACACCGGAGTTTTATCGCTTGGCATTATTGTCGACGATCGCGGCGACGGCACAGGCGGCAACCTGTCCGGCACGATTACCGGCCTTGGCCCGGGCGCATCGGTCGCCTTCGCCGATGACGCCGGCGAGATTTCAATCACGGCGCCGGGCGTTGCGGTCTTTAATTACAACTGGGTGAGTTGTTGCACCGATGGCGGCATCATTACCGGACTGGACGCGGACAACCTCAATTTTACAATTAATATCACAAGCGCCAGCGGGTTGACCGGCACCTATTTGATCGATCCTTCCGGCACGACGCAAATCGCCGGCGCACCGGCGATCGGCGCCAGCCTGACCGTCGCCGCCAACCCGGAGCCGTCCACATGGGCGCTCTTTATTCTTGGCTTTTTTGGTTGCGCCTTCGCAATGAAACAACGGCGCAGAGATTTAAGGCGCGTAATTCGGCTCGAGCCTGCGGCAAGAAGCGCAAATCACTGAACTAACAAAAATACGCAAGCTCTTTGCGTGTTCTTCTGAAAGCGATAAAAACCGCATGAAATGCGGTTCAACGACCTTCTCCACCCCACCGACAAAGGCCTCTATTGCCCGCCCGGTGATTTTTATATCGACCCGGTGCGCCCTGTTGATCGCGCCGTCATCACCCACGGACACGCAGACCATGCGCGCGCCGGGCACGGCGCCGTTTTCGCGACGCCGGAAACGATCGCCATCATGGCCGCTCGCTATGGCGAAGACTTTACACAAAGCCGCCAGCCCGCCGCTTACGGCGAGATCACGTCTGTCAACGGCGTATCCGTCCGTTTCGCTTCCGCCGGCCACGTGCTTGGTTCAGCGCAGGCGATCATCGAAAAAGACGGCGTCCGAATTGTTGCTGCGGGCGATTATAAACGAAGACGCGACCCCACATGCGCGCCGTTTGAAGTCGTCGAGTGCGATGTGTTCATCACGGAAGCGACGTTCGCCCTGCCGGTCTTTCGCCATCCCGACACGGCTGCGGAAATCGAGAAACTGCTCGCCTCTGTTCGCCAATTCCCGGAACGCACTCATGTGGTTGGCGCCTACGCCCTGGGCAAAGCGCAGCGCGTCATCATGCATCTTCGTGAAGCGGGCTATGACGAACCCATTTTTATCCATGGCGCGATGCAGAAGCTCTGCGATCTCTATCGCGATTTCGGCGTCGATCTTGGCCCGCTGGCGCCGGCGACGATAGAGCGCAAAGGCGCCAAACAGGATTTCGCCGGCAAGATCGTGATCGCTCCACCGTCCGCCATACAGGACAAGTGGGCCCGCCGCTTCGCTGATCCCCTGCCCGTCTTTGCGTCCGGGTGGATGCGCATTCGCCAGCGGGCGCGCCAGCGCGGGGTTGAACTGCCGCTTATCCTCTCCGATCACGCCGACTGGGACGAGCTTATTCAGACCATCAACGACATTCAGCCTAAGGAGCTTTGGATCACCCATGGCCGCGACGACGCGCTGATGCGATGGGCGGAACTGAATGGCGTGAAAGCGCGGCCTTTGCGTCTCGTCGGCTATGAAGATGAGAACGAATAGTGCAAGCCTTCGCCGCTCTCCTTGACCGCCTAGTCCTGACGCCGCAGCGCAACGGCAAGCTGCAATTGCTAACAGATTATTTTTCGGCAACCCCTGATCCGGATCGTGGGTACGCCGTCGCCGCCATCACGCGCGATCTCGATTTTCCTTCCGTCAAACCGGCAATGCTCCGCTCCCTGATTGCTGAACGCATGGATGCGGACCTATTTGAGCTGTCCTATAATTATGTCGGGGACCTTGCTGAAACGATTTCCCTGACCTGGCCGGACAAGCGCGGCGCCAACAGAACCCCGCCGCTGGCGGAAGTAGTGGAACGCCTGCAGGAAGCCAAACGCGCCGAAGCGCCGAATATTGTCGCCAACTATCTCGATATGCTGGACCAGCCCGGACGCTGGGCGCTGTTGAAGCTTGTCACTGGCGGATTGCGCATCGGCGTATCAGCGCGCCTCGCCAAAACCGCTCTCGCCCGTTTCGGCGACAAGGACATTACTGAAATCGAAGAACTCTGGCACGGGCTTGAACCACCTTACACTGATCTTTTCTCCTGGCTGGAAGGCGCTGCAGAAAAACCTGTAAACGCGAGCGCCGCGCCGTTTCGCCCGGTGATGCTCGCTCATCCGATCGACGAAGACAAGGATCTCGCCGGTATTGCGCCCGATACCCATGCGGCGGAGTGGAAATGGGACGGCATCCGTGTTCAGGCCGTCGTCGACAGCGGCGAGCGGCGGCTTTATTCCCGAACCGGCGACGATATCGGAAAAGCATTCCCGGACATTATCGACGCGCTCGACTTTGAGGCCGCCATCGACGGCGAGCTGCTGGTTTACGATCCGCAGAGGGATAGATTTCAGCCGCTTCCCTTCAGCGACCTTCAACAAAGACTGAACCGCAAGACCGTCACAAAAAAACTCCTGACGTCGCACCCGGCGTTCATTCGCGCTTATGACGTACTGACGCTTAATGGCGAGGACTTGCGGCCCCTGCCCTTTGCCGCACGCCGTGAAAAGCTTGAAACATTTTTTGAAATCGCGCCGCCGCGCCGCCTCGATCTTTCCCCCCTTGTTCCGTTTACGGATGCAAACGCCCTAGCCGCGGCACGCGCGAACCCGCCGGACGACGCTATCGAAGGGCTGATGATCAAGCGTCTCGGCGCCCCATACGTGCCAGGCCGGCCAAAAGGAGAGTGGTGGAAATGGAAACGCGAGCCCTATCTCATCGACGCGGTCATGATGTACGCGCAACGCGGCCATGGCCGGCGCTCGAGCTTTTATTCCGACTACACTTTCGGCGTTTGGCGCGACGATGAAATTGTGCCGGTGGGCAAAGCCTATTTCGGTTTCACCGATGAGGAACTAAAGCAGCTCGATCGGTTCGTTCGCAACAATACGACAGACCGGTTCGGCCCGGTTCGTCAGGTGAAATTCGGCAAAACCGAAGGGCTTGTGCTCGAAGTCGCTTTTGAAGGGCTAAATCGATCAAAGCGCCACAAATCCGGCGTCGCCATGCGCTTCCCGCGGATCAATCGCATCCGATGGGACAAACCCGCTGCGGAAGCTGACCAGCTGGAGACGCTGGAGGCAATGCTTCCTGGACCGTAACCGAAAACCGCGCTGTCTATTCAGGCGCACTTTCTTCAAATTTTGAGAAGAAAGTGCGCAGCGCGTTTTTATACGCATCAAGCGTCGGAAGGTTCGCGTGATTTCCGTCTGCGAATTCAAAATAGGTTACAGCGACGCCGTTCGCTTCGAGGCCATCCGTTAGATTCTGGCTTAACCTAGCGGGCAGTATGCCGTCTTGTGCGCCAGCAAGAACCAGCACGTCCCCGTTATAGTTTTTCAGCGCTTCAACATTGTCGTAAGACGCAAGCGACGGCGATAACCGAACGCGCAAAAATGGACGCAGTATTTTTGGGATCAGGTGAGGCGCCGCGCTTTTCGCATCATTAGCGCTGGATTCAATGATAATGGCGTCAGCTTCCGGAAAAGCGCCAATTAATTCGGCGCATACAAAGCCGCCAAGAGAATATCCCCACAAAATGAGAGGGCGCTCGCTTTTGCCCCGTCGTGCTTTCAGCTCCGCCGCCAAATTGTCAACCATTCGCTCGAAAGACGCAGCGCTCGGCTTTCCAGGGCTATCGCCGTAGCCTGGATAATCAAAGATGATCAGGTCAGCATAAGGAATAACTTTTAATCCAAACAAAGCGCCAAAACTGTAACGATCGGACGCGTTCCCGCCGCAATGCAAAACGAGAGGACGGTTGGGATCGTCAGTCACGAATTCCGTAACAGCGATCTCTCCATCAGCCCAGAAACCATGGCGCAGTTCCGCTGCGATAAAATCCTCTTTCGTGAGCTGAATGGTTGAGCGGTCATTGTTGATATTATTCGTAAAGGTGAAATTCGAAGGACGCTCAAAGATCTCCTCCCACTCAATTGCCATCTCTTCGGCTGATTGCGCCTTGTCCGGAGTAGGCTGGGGCTGGAAAACGCGCGCTTCGCCAACGGGCACGCCAACACAGCTGACCAGGAACCCGAGAACGCCAATGGCCGCTATCGCAAAAAACAGAATTTTTTTCATGACCGACTAGATGTGCACATGTTTCAGCCGCATCAGGATCACCCGAAGAAAGCAATGGCGCAAGGCCAAACGGCACAGCTCAACGGACGGATGACGGGCCCTGACCAAAGACAGTGCAAATTTTGCTGGATTGCCGAAATAAACCCGGCAATGTTGCGAAAAAAATCAGGGGACCGACATGCATGCTGAACAAGGCGTCTCGCCGCGATGGTCGTCGCGCTTTTCCTTTCTAATGGCCTCGGTTGGCGTCGCCGTCGGGCTTGGCAATCTTTGGCGCTTCCCGTTTCAGGCCGGCCAGAATGGCGGCGCGGCGTTCGTGCTTGTCTATCTCTTCTGCGTCGCTCTCATTGCGTGGCCGATACTGGCGGCGGAAATCGCTTTCGGGCGATCAAAACGCCTGTCCGCCGTGGGGTCTACCGCGGCGCTCGGGCGCGACGCCGGCTGGGGTCCCTTCTGGGGCGTTATCGGACTGGTTGGCGCGATTGCGAGCTTCTTTGTACTGACAACCTATAGCAATGTCGCCGGGCAGATTATGGCGTTCTCGCTTATGGCGTTTATGGGCGAGTTTGCAAATCGCGCCGGCGATGCGCCCCTGTTGTTATACTCCGGCGAGATCTGGCCGATCTTCTGGTTCACGCTATTCCTGTCCATCACCGTAACCGTGGTGGCGCAAGGGATACGCGGCGGCATTGAGCGGCTCGTCACATTCCTGATGCCGATTTTCTTCCTGCTGCTGGTCGGATTATCCCTATACGCGTTGACGACCGGGGCCGCCAGCGAGGCTATTGGATGGTTATTCAAGCCGCGCTTCGATCAATTAACGCCCTCGGTCGTCCTCGCCGCCCTCGGTCAGGCGTTTTATTCCATCGCCGTCGGTTCCGCCGCGATGATCACATACGGGGCGTATCTCAACCGCAAAGAGAATATCGCCGCAAACGCCGGCGTTATTGCCGCAACCGACACGATGGTCGCAATTATCGCCGGGCTGATGATTTTTCCCGTAGTCTTCGCTTTCGGGCTCGATCCTGCCGCTGGGATGGGGCTGATCTTTGCGGCGCTGCCGGCGGTGTTTTCGGACATGCCGGCTGGCAATCTCGTCGGCGGCGCGTTCTTCTTTCTCGCCTTTATCGCGGCGCTCACAACATCGGTCAGTATGGTGATGATCGCCGCGGCGATCCTGAAAGAATGGCTCGGCTGGGGACAAGCCCGCACCAGTCTCGTGCTGGGCGTCATTGCCTGGGTCATCGGCGTCAGCGCGATCTACGTGGACGGGGCCGCGGGGATGATCGATTTCCTCGCCGGCAATGTCTTCCTGCCGGTCGGCGCGTTCCTTGCCGCCATTCTTGGCGGCTGGATCCTGCCCCGCGCGCTCATGCGCGATGAATTGCATCAGTCGAGCGACGGCGCTTTTGCAGTCTGGCGCTTTCTCATCCGTTGGCTGTGCCCGGCCGCTGTTGGGACAATTTTAGTTTTCGGCCTGATTGATCAAGCCGGATACTAAAATTTGAGGCGCTTGTTAAATTTAAGTTGCCAGTAATCTGCGTCTCAAAATGGTTAGATTTTACTGTTAGTTTGCCCCGCCGATATGCTGAGAAATAAATTCATCCATAGCACGCAGAGTTTCCAATCGGGTTTCACTGGTCGATAACCAGTGATCTTCTCCCTTTAATTTGACAAAAGTAACATCCTTGCCGGCTTTATCCAGAGCAGATTTCATAATTTGACTCTGGCGCATCGGCACAACTGTATCATCAACACCATGAATAAGCAGAACAGGCGCTGTGAAATCACTTGCAAATTCTGACGGCGAAATCGACTTTAACTTCTCTTCTTCAGATTTCGGATCACCAATAAGGCGCGCCCAGTAATCGTTGACCCAACTGTCAGATCCGCTTTGCCGTTTTTCAGAACGCAACATCACACGCAAATCAGTAACCGGAGCAATGGCGACGATGCAAGCATAAAGGTCAGGCGTGTAAGCGCCTCCTGCAAGCGCCGCATACCCACCGTAGCTCGCGCCAGCAATACAGGTTCGATCTGGGTCGATAATGTTGCTCGCAACGAGAGCTTGAAAGCCGTCCGTTACATCATGCTGCATAACACCGCGTCCCCATTCGCCATGCCCTGCCTGCCTGAAACTAGCGCCAAATCCATCAGACCCACGGAAATTTGGCTGCATGACAACATATCCGCGACTGGCAAAATATTGCGCCATCCAATCAAAGCGAACAGAGTCGTAGGATTCTGGACCGCCATGCGGCAAAATAATACCTGGATGCCGCCCCGCCATATCCTCTACGCCAAGCGGCAAAGTAACGACCGCAGGAATTTTCTCGCCGTCGCGTGCAGCGTATTCGATAGTCAGAACCTCTGCGACATTTTTATTGGTTATTGAATCGTATGCGGAACCGATACGACCGATGAATTTTCGATCGGGAACATTAATTGCGTGATACGAAGGCGCTGTCACACCGCCTTGAACAAATATAACAATATCACTAAGGTCTGCTGAAACATCTTGAAGCGCTACAGACGCGTTGGGGAATTGTTGCGGCAGAGACAACATCAATTCAGTAAGATCAGGATCTGAAAATTCATATGACGGTGTTAGACCAGAATAACGAACACCGTATACAAAGCGGTTGCGATCGGACAACACAGCTTCAACGTCAGCATCATCGCGGGCGTATATGCGTTTTGTAATTTTTCCGTCGAAAGACATCTCTGCCAATGAGGAAAAATCATCTCCCTTAAATCTTACAGAAACAATCAGAGCCGACTTATCATTCTTGACACCAATGACTCCAATTGAGCGAAAAGCGCCTTCCTCTTGATAGATAGGGCGCGTTTCTTTGCCTTCATAGGCCCAGATCGTATAACGGTTACGATCATCATCGAAATCTTCACGAGCGATGATCTCCCCGTCTTTATCTACAAA
This sequence comes from Pseudomonadota bacterium, assembly GCA_039180625.1. Classification (GTDB taxonomy): domain Bacteria; phylum Pseudomonadota; class Alphaproteobacteria; order Caulobacterales; family Parvularculaceae; genus Hyphococcus. Next base: position 51,577 of record JBCDDE010000006.1, read on the forward strand.
CCAATCAATAGTCTGAGGCGTTCCACGAGAATGAATGGAGCCGCGCCCGCTTTTCAGATCGACTTTCATTAGAGAATATGGAGGCGCTTCACTATCCACGCCTGTGAAAGCGGGCATGAATACTTCATTTTCACCAGCCGCTAACCCAACGACGCGGCCAAGTCCTGACTGAAAGCCGTAAAGATCTTTGCTGCCGTCTAAAAGCTGAACTCTTCTGTTTGTCTTCAAATCCCAGGAGAATGCTACGGAAAACTCCATCTCACCGCGCAGCGCCTGGTGCCCTATTGTGTCAGACGCTGTGAAGATGACGTAATCGTCAGATGCGAAATATAATGATCTCACCTTGATCTTCGCGGTGCCGACAGCCCCAAAGCTTTTGCCGGTTTTAAGATCAAGCGCAGAAACGAATTCGCCATCGCCGGTATCGCGCACAAAAGCGATACGTTCCCCGTTAGGGGAAATTGCAACAAGCCTTAGGTTTGGCAACTGTCCGTAAACTTCAAGTGGGGGTTGAGCGTGAGCGCCGATAATAGGAAACAATAAAAATAGCGCTGCGAGCGCTGCAAATACGCGAACCATGTAAACCCCTTCTTACGCTTTCTTCAGTTCAAGCTTAAGGTCCGGCCCCTTAACTCGAATGAATGTACTTACAGTCAAAATCTATACATCTTTATGATCGAATAAAAAAGATCTTAATTTATGTAGATTATTGAAACGCCTGCAGCCCCGTCATCGCACGACCAAGGATCAGCGCGTGGATGTCATGGGTGCCTTCGTAGGTGTTGACAGTCTCCAGATTCACCGCGTGGCGCAGCACGTGGTACTCATCGGAGATGCCGTTGCCGCCGTGGATGTCGCGCGCAGTTCGCGCGATATCCAGCGCCTTGCCGCAATTGTTTCGCTTCATGAGGGAAATCGCTTCCGGCACATAGGCGCCTGAATCGAGCAGACGGCCGAGCTGCAGTGCGCCCTGAAGGCCAAGCGCGATCTCGGTCTGCATGTCGGCGAGTTTTTTCTGCACCAATTGCGTGCCGGCGATCGGCTTGCCAAAGACAACACGGTCCATGGCGTAGTCATGGGCAGCGCGCCAGCAGAATTCTGCGGCGCCCATCGCGCCCCAGGAAATGCCGTAACGCGCCTTGTTGAGGCACGAGAACGGCCCGCGCAGGCCCTTCACATTCGGCAAAAGGTTCTCCGCCGGCACGAGCGCGTCATCAAGAGCGATCTCGCCGGTGACGGATGCACGCAGGGAAAGCTTGCCCTCAATTTTCGGCGTGGTGAAACCCTCTGTATCGCGATCGACGATAAACCCGCGGATCTCGTCCTTGCCTTCGTCGTTAGCAAGTTTCGCCCAGACGACCGCTAAGTCGGCGATGGGAGAATTGGTGATCCACATTTTCGAGCCGTTGAGCTTAAAGCCCCCATCAACGGGCGTCGCGCGGGTGCGCATGGCGCCGGGATCTGAGCCGCCGTCCGCTTCCGTCAGCCCGAAACAGCCGACCCACTCGCCGGTCGCCAGTTTGGGCAGGTATTTCTGCTTTTGCTCTTCCGTTCCAAACGCCTCAATCGGGTACATGACAAGCGAGGACTGCACCGACATCGCAGAGCGATAACCAGAATCGATACGCTCCACCTCGCGGGCGATCAATCCATAGGCCACATGACTGGCGCCGCCGCCGCCATACTCTTCCGCCACCGTTGCGCCGAGCAGCCCCTGCTCTCCAAGCTCGGTCATGATCTCCCGATCAAAACGTTCTTCACGGTTCGCCATCAGAATACGCGGCGCCAATTTGTCCTGACAATAGCCGCGCGCCGCATCGCAGATCATGCGTTCATCGTCGGAAAGTTGCGTTTCCAGACTGAGCGGGTCGGTCCAGTCGAAGGTCAGCTTATCTGCATTCGTTGCGCCGCCAGCATCAGGCATTCCTGATCTCCATTTCAATTTATCTTCGCGTATTAGGCAAATGACGCCACAGGGGCGATTTTTTCAACACCCTCAGCGTCTCTTATCTGAATGTCATAATTAACCTGCAAATTCATCCAGAAGTTTGGCGTTGTCTTAAATGCCGCCGCCAACCGTTTCGCCGTATCAACGCTCATAGCAGTTTCTTCTTTCACAAGACGTTCGATGCGCGTGCGCGGCACGCCGATATGGGCTGCAAGTTTACCTGCAGACATATCATGCGGAAGAAGAAATTCTTCATGCAAAACTCGTCCCGGGTGGACAGCAAATTTGAGCATCGACATCATTCAGTTCTCAATCATGGTAGTCGGCGATTTCAACCTCTTCTGCAGCGCCTTTTTTCCATTCAAAGCATACGCGCCACTGATCATTGATCGAAATCGCATATTGACCTTTTCTGTCGCCTTTAAGCGCATGCAACCTGTTTCCGGGCGGCGACTTTAAATCGCTGAGCACCGCCGCCGCCTCAATCATGGCCAACTTATTCTCAGCAGACCGAATGAGATGAGGCGGAAAACGTTTCGGCTTTTCGCCTGCTGCAATAGCCTTGGCAATCTTGCCCTTTAAAGACCGGATCATGAGATCTGTATCATTTCATGATACAATTGTCAACCATCTGTATCGCGACGCGATACAATCTGGAATAAAATATAGTCATTTGCCAATAAAAATATGCCCTAAACCAACTCCAGCGCCACGCTTGTCGCCTCGCCGCCGCCAATGCAGAGGCTCGCAACGCCTTTTTTGCCGCCGGCAGCCTTCAGTGCTCCGATCAGCGTGCAGATGATCCGCGCGCCCGAGGCGCCGATAGGATGACCCAGCGCGATGGCGCCGCCATGGATGTTGACCTTTTCCGCCGGCAGCTTGTGCTCGCGCATGGCGGCAAGCGGCACGACGGAGAACGCTTCGTTGATTTCGTAGAGATCAACGTCGTCCGCTGACCAGCCGGCTTTTTCGAGCACAGTCTTGATCGAGGCGACCGGCGCGGTCGTAAACCATTCCGGCTCCTGCGCATGGGTCGAGTGCGCCAGAATGCGGGCAACGACATTAGCGCCTTTTTTCTCCGCCAGGGACTGGCGCATCAGCACCGTTGCGGCGGCGCCGTCGGAAATCGCCGAGGCGTTGCCCGCCGTGACCGTCCCGTCTTTTTCGAATGCGGCGCGCAAATTCGGGATTTTGTTCGCATCAACCAGCCCTGGTTTTTCATCGTCTTCGACAACGATCTCGCCCTTTCGCGTCTTGACGGTGAAGGGCGTAATTTCATCCTTGAACGAACCGTTTTTGATGGCGTCCTGCGCGCGGGTGACGGAACGCATGGAATATTCATCCTGCTCCTCGCGGCTGAACTGCCACTCGCGAGCGCATTTTTCAGCGAAGACGCCCATGGCCTTACCGCGATCATAAGCGTCTTCAAGGCCGTCAACCGCCATATGGTCCTGAACAACGCCATGGCCGTATTTGATGCCGCCGCGCCCTGAGGGCAGGAGATGCGGCGCGTTCGTCATGGATTCCATGCCGCCGGCGACGACAATGTCGCTTGCGCCGGCGAGGATCGCGTCGTGACCTTGCATCACCGTTTTCATGCCCGAGCCGCACATTTTATTGACGGTCGTGCAGGCGGTCTTGATCGGAAGACCTGCGCCCAGCGCCGCCTGACGAGCTGGAGCCTGACCGAGACCGGCAGGGAGAACGCAGCCCATCAATACTTCGTCTACGTCGTCTTTCGCAACGCCGCCGCGCTCCAGCGCCGCTTCGATCGACCGCGCGCCAAGATCAGGCGACGGCACGCCGTTGAAGGCGCCAAGGAAATTGCCGATCGGCGTACGCGCCGCGCCGGCGATAACAACAGGATCTTCATGGGCCATAGTCGTCTCCATCAGAATGTCAGTTTCGGCGCGATCATTGCGCCAATGTTAAAACCTGAAATATGCGGCTGGTTTACGCCGCCTGTTTGCCGCGGGCAATGATCTCAAGCGCCATGGCGTCAGCGATTTCGCCAGTGGGGCGCGCTTCGCGATCTGCGCGCATGAAAATTTCCGTCAGCGTGTCGCCGATACGGTCAATTCGGGCAGTGAGCTTTTCATGGGTCCACACGCTCTGAATTTCCAGTCCAACACTGATGACGCCGGCTGCATTGATCACATAGTCTGGAGCGTAGAGTACGCCGCGTTTATGCAGCGCGAGATCCATCTCATTCGCAGCCAACTGATTATTCGCGGCGCCGGCGACGATCTTGGCTTTGAGCTGATCAATCATGCCGGGGTGGATCGATCCGCCGAGCGCGCACGGCGCAAAGATATCGACATCCGCCGCAGCGGCGTCCTCAGGCGATACAGCGACGGCGCCGAAACGGTCCTGCGCCTCTTTCACGGCGTCTGCGTTGACGTCCGCGACTGTAAGCCTGCCGCCCTCCTCGTGAACAAGCCGCGCCAGTTCCATCCCGACCGCACCGACCCCAAGAATGGAAACGCGCACGTCTTTGAGCGTATCGACGCCAAGTTTGCGCTTCGCCGCCGCCTGCATGCCGCGCCAGACCCCGCGCGCTGTAAACGGCGAAGGATTGCCGCCTTTGTCTTTCTGTTTCAGACCGGCGGCGTATTGGGTCACGCTCTGCATGATCTCAATGTCATGTTCCGTGACGCCGGAATCTTCGGCCGTATAATAGAGCCCGCCGAGCGCATCCACAGCGCGCGCAAACGACTTAATCATTTCGGGCGTTTTGTCTTTTTTGGGATCGGCGAAAATCACAGCCTTACCGCCGCCGAATGGAATCCCTCCAAGGGCGTTCTTGTAAGTCATGCCGCGAGAGAGTTTTTTGACGTCTTCAAATCCCGCCGCGAAACTCGAATAAGGATAGATACGACAACCGCCGCAGGCCGGGCCGAGCGTTGTGTCATGAACAGAAATAATCGCATCAAGCCCGGTTGCAGCATCCCTTGCGCGAACAATGCGCTGCCATCCGTCAACGACCAGATCCTCATTTTCCATGCTGTGATTGAACCTCCAAGATGGCCGGCTCGAAGAACTCGGCTGGCGTCTGTTGTATGGGTTTATATATAGCGATGTCCGCAAGGCGCTTTCGGTCAAAAGCGTAAAACCAGCGCTTGACGGTTAGCAGATAATGCTAAATACTTGCATTATTATAGGAAAGGCACCCATGAAGCTGGATCAGATTGATCACAAGATTCTTCGCTATCTCCAGGAAAATGCTCGCATGACGAATGCCGAGCTTGCCGACAAGGTCGGATTATCGCCAACGCCATGCCTCAGGCGGCTGCGCCGTCTTGAGGCTGACGGGATCATTAAAGGTTACCATACGGAGATTGACCGGGAGGCGCTTGGCGTCAACGTCACAGTTATTATCCTCGTCAAGCTGGAACGCGAGGACGATAAGACCCTACGCGAATTTGAGGCCGCGATTAAGAGCCGTTCTGAGGTTATGGAATGCTACCTCGTCACAGGTAAGTTCGATTACTTCATTCGTGTCGTTGTGCCCTCTCTCGCGGCTTATGAAACGTTCCTGTCGGAAACAATGCTTCGCATGCCAAATATTGCAACAGTGGAATCTAGTTTCACGCTGCGCGAGGTCGAGCGCAAGGTTGTGATGCCGTTGCCGGAAAGCGCCGGCCGGTAATAGCGCTGCTAACGCTGAAAATCATAAAATACGCCCATGCCAAGCAGGTCTGTGAGCGCCTGCATCGCGGCGAAACTTTCTTCCATCAGCGCGGGATCGCGCAGATCGTCCGGCGCGATGCGGTCGCGGTAATGGGCGTTTACCCAACCTTCAAGCGCAGTGATTTTATCTGCATCAAGAATAAATGCAGGGTTCGCAGCGGCGGCTTCCGCTTCGGATAAAACGACCCGCAAACGCAGGCACGCCGGACCGCCGCCATTGCGCATGGACTCGCGCACATTCTTGTAGATCACGCGGTTAATCGGATTGTTCTGTGACAGCGTCTCTTCGACAAAAGTTTTGACGCTGGGGTTCTCCTCAGCCTCCGTCGGCAGCAACAGCGCCATTTCCCCTTTCGCGGTCTCATTGCCCGGCAAAGTCAGAAGCTGCGAGTTAAAGAGGTAAGATTTGATGCAGTCTTCCAGGCTGACCTTGCCTGCGCGGGCTTCGATAATTTCGACAAAAGGCGCAGCCTTGCGAATTTCCGCGTAAGCGCCTTCCGGATCGGCGAAACTGTGTTCGTGCAGGAAAAGAACCGTTCCGTTAGCGACCCCGACAACATCATTGTGAAACGCCCCGGCGTCGAGCGCGGCTTTTGACTGTTCAATGAAAATGGTTTTCTCGGGGTCAAGTTGATGGTTTCGCGCGACGGCTTCACTGGCACGCTGTTTCTGACGGGCGGGAAATCGATCGCCGTCCTGTCCGTAGACGAATAGATGGACGCCAGCGTCGCCATGTACCTTGCAGAGCCGGCCATGGTTCGCCGCGCCTTCATCGCCAAAGTGCACGCCGCCAGGCAATGGGTCGTGGTGGATGAAGTGCTGTTGATCTGCAAAGATGTGCTTGAGTACGCGCGCCGTGGTCTCTGCTTCAATCGAACGATGAAAATTCGCGGCGAGATTGGCGGGCGTGAAATGAACCTTGCCGTCCGCCGCATCGGAAGACGGCGCGACTGTCGCCGCATTCGCCGTCCACATGGATGAGGCGGCATAGCAATTGGCGAGAAGTTGCGGTTCGGCCTCGCCGGCTTTTTCGATGATCGCTTTGTCGCTTCCTGAAAAGCCCAACGCCCACAACGTTTTCAGAGCGGGGCGATCCTGCGGCGGCAGGAAGCCCTGCTTGAGCCCGAGCGCCAGGCACTCGCGCATTTTAGCGAGGCCCTGCAGCGCCGCTTCCCTCGGGTTCGATGTCGCCCCGGCGTTCGTCGCCGAAGCGAGGTTGCCAAAACTAAGCCCCGCGTAATTATGCGTCGGCCCGATTAACCCGTCGAAATTGTATTCGCAGTGAGTCACCGCACCCCAACCTGATCATCCGCCATCGGAAGAAGCGCGTCGCCTTCCATGGACGCCACCGGATAGGCGCAATAATCTGCTGCATAGTAGGCGCTGGGACGGTGATTGCCGGAGGCGCCGACCCCGCCGAAAGGCGCAGCGCCCGAGGCGCCGGTCGTCTGGCGGTTCCAGTTGACAATGCCGGCGCGCGATAAGGCAAGGAACTTCTCCCACTTCGCCTTGTCGTCAGTCAGGATGCCGGCGGATAGGCCGAATTTCGTCGCATTCGCCCGTTCAATGGCCGCGTCAAAGTCTTTGACCCGGAAGATTTTCAGGAACGGCCCGAAATGTTCTTCATCAGGAATGTTATCAAGGCGCGTGACGTCGAGAATACCGGGCGTCACGAACGCGCCGCCTTCATCGCGCACAGAAAGATTGCGGATCGGCTCGGCGTCGCGTTCGACCATCTGGTCAAAAGCGCGCTCCAGCCCGTCGGCAATCTTCGGCGAGATCACCGGCCCCATGAAGGGTTGCGGGTCCGCAAATGGCGCATCGACAATGAGCCTGTCGGTCAACTTTGCAAGCACGTCGACAGCTTTGTCGCCGGCGGCGTCCTCAGGCACAATCAGCCGGCGCGCGCAGGTGCAGCGTTGGCCGGCGGTTAGAAATGCAGACTGTATGACCGTAAAGGCCGCAGCGTCGATATCATCCGTATCCCACCAGATCAGCGGATTATTGCCCCCAAGCTCCAGCGCGAGAATGACATCGAGCCGGTCGGCGAACATCTTGTGGATGGCAAGCCCCGTCCTGGCGCCCCCGGTGAAAAGCACCCCGTCAATGTCGGCGCCAGTCAGCGCCTCGCCTGTTTCGCGCCCGCCCTGCACCAGATTGACAACGCCTTCCGGCACGCCCGCCTCAACCATCCGTTCAATGATGAATGCGCCCGGGCCCGGCGTCATTTCCGATGGTTTGAAGACGGCCGTGTTGCCCGCAATCAGCGCCGGCACGATGTGGCCGTTCGCGAGATGCGCCGGAAAATTATAAGGACCCAGCACCGCCATCACGCCCTGGGGCTTATGGCGGAGCATGCCGGTCGTTGCGCCGGTCAGGGTTTCTTTCTCGCCGGTGCGGTCGTGATAGGCGCGGATTGAAATATCGACCTTGCCGGAAACGGTCGCCGCTTCCGTTTTCGTTTCCCAAAACGGCTTGCCGGTCTCGCGAGAGATCAGCCGCGCCAGATCCTCCGCATCCCGCTTAATGAGATCGCGATAGCGTTCCATAATCGCAATGCGCTCCTGAAGCGGGGTCAGCGCCCAGGGCTCGAACGCGTCGCGGGCCGCGCGCACGGCGTCGTCGACATCCGCCTTCGTCGCCGCGGCGCCGCTCCAGATTTCCTCGCCCGTTGACGGATCGAAACTGGAAAAAGCAGCGCCAGCGCCGTCGCGCCACGCGCCGTTGATCAGGATTTTGTTTGTCATCTCACCATTCCACCGCGCGAACAGCATCGCCGTCAGCAACGCCGAGCGTTTGCGCAGACTGTTCGTCAATTATGAGCGTATCATCTTCGGCCCGGGCCGAATTGCGAATAACGCGGTACTTGGCGAGCCTTCCGGCAGAAATCAACATAGTCGCGGCTTTTTCGCCGGGCTTGCCCAGTTTAGCAGAGAACACCTTGCTCTCCTGCACGGTTTTAATGTCGTCGATCGGCGCATCCACCAATGGCCCGCCGTCAAAAACATCGATATAGCCGCGGAATGCGAAACCCTCTTTCAAAAGCATATTGAACGCCGGCGCGGCGCTGTCATGGGGCCGACCAAGACATTCGCGCGCCGCCTCCGGCAGCAGAGCCACATAGATGGGATGGCGCGGCATCATGTCGGCAATGAACTGATTGCCGAGCGAGGAGTTGGCGAGATCCGCCGCCTCGAATTCCATATCGAAAAAGAGGCGCCCAAGCCCGTCCCAGAACGGCTGCTCGCCAGTCTCGGCCCGCCAGCCGCGAAGCTCCGCACACACCGGATCGGCGACAAGATCGCGGTGCTCGGCAATAAACAGATAACGCGCCTTTGCCAGATATTTGCCGAAACCGCCGCCCCGCGCGTCCGGCGACAAGAACAACGATCCGACTTCGCTGCAGCCGGTGAAATCGTGGCTCGGGACCAAAATGCGTCGCTCCACGCGCTTTTTCAGTTGCGTCGATGCATGCACCGTTTTGTTGATGCGGTAATTAACAAAGCCGTGGTCGAGGCCGATTGCGGAAAATACTGCGGACGTGCCGAGCACTTTGCCGTCATCCTCCAGCACGAGCATATAGACTTCGCCGGACGGCTCTTCTGCTTGCTTTGTAAAACTCTCAACAGCAAACTCGATCCGGGAGCGAAGCGTTTCCAGATCCGCCGGCAGATTGGTCATACCGCCGCCGGATTGCTTGGCGAGTTCAAAAATCTGGTCGAGGTCGTCGGCCTGAACCGGCCTCATGAAAGGGATCGCCATCAGACGCTCTCCGTTTGATCGAGAAAGCCGGGGTTCGGCAGGTCGCCGGCGGCGATTTTCAGCAGTAAAAGCGCAGACAGCTTCGCCCGTTCTTCAAGGCTGTCGAGTTTTGCATATTCCATGGAAGAGTGAATATGCGCCCCGCGCACGCCAAGCGTATCGATTACCGGAATGCCGGCCGCCGCGATGTTGTTGCCGTCGCAGCAACCGCCGGTGGATACCCAGCTTATGTCAATGCCCAATTCTGCGCCGGTTGTTCTCAACGCTTCAAAAAAAGCCTGCAGCTTTGGCGTCATCGGTTTTGGCGGACGGGTAAAGCCGCCGGCAAGTTCGGCGTCAATGCCGTCGCTCGCATTGATCTCGTCAATGACATGATCAACGGCGTTCTGAAACCACGCGGCATCGTCCGGCTGTTCAAGACGCACATTGAACCGCACCACCGCCAGATCGGGGACGACGTTGTAAGGACCGCCGCCATCGATCCGCGCCACATTGACTGTCAGCCCTTCGCGTGCGCCGGTCAGTTTGTCGATCGCAGCGATAAAATCAGCGGCGGCGGCAATGGCGTTGCGACCGAGATGGTGCTCGCGGCCCGCATGGGCGCTCCGTCCCCGGATGATTGCGGAGAAATTCCCCGATCCTTTTCGCGCGCCAGCAAGCGTTCCGTCAGCGAGCGCCGGTTCATAGATGCAAGCGAAATGCGCCCGGCTGGCAGCATCAACCAAAGCCTGCGCTGAACCGTGAGAGCCTGTCTCTTCGTCTGCGTTAATCAGGATTTCATAACCGATCTTGTCAGCGAGCGTGGAATGCTCCACCGCCAATAGCGCGTTGAGCATGACAAGAAGCCCGCCCTTCATGTCCGCAGCGCCAGGAGCGTTCAGCGTATCCTCATCAATCATCTTCTCGGATTGGAAAGGATGGTCCGCAGCAAAGACCGTATCCATATGCCCGGTCAACAATACGCGGACCGCCGCCTGCGGCCGCTTGACGATCCGCAACATGTCGCCGAGCGGCTGTTCGATTTTCTCGCCTTCGCGGGTGACCGCCGGTCGCGGATCGGAGGGAACGGTCTCGATATCAGCGTCAAGCGTGGAGAACGCGTCGGCGAGGACGCCGTGCATTGTCGCAAGTCCGTCCAAATTGCTGCTGCCGGAATTAATCGCGCACCATGACCTCAAAGTTTCCGTCATCGCAGCGCGGCGACCGTCAAGAAACGAAAGATCTTTGGCGTGGGAATTGGCGTTTTTCATCGCCACAGCACTAGCGAAGCCCCTTTCGCAGGGCAAGCCGAGCCGCAAAAGCAAAGCCGGCCAGGGTCCATGACCTTATTTGCAAGGCGGCGCGAACCGATTATGACAGGACGCTTCGATGTATTTGCAATCCGCGCCGGGGTCGTGCCGTCATGCTTAAGCTGATTGAAACAGCGCTTATCGGCTGGGCGGATTTCGCCCGACGCGGCGGCGTCATCTTAACGCTGGCGATTATGGGTCTTGCGGCTGCAGCCGGCTGGTACGCGGCGAACAATCTGAAAGTGAACACCGATACAAGCGCGATGCTTGACCCGTCCTTGCCGTTCCAGCAACGCGCATCGGCGCTGCGGGAAGCGTTTCCTCAGATCAAAACGGATATTATCGTCATTGTCCGTGCGGCAAGTCTCGATGAGGCGGACGCTTATGCCAGCGACTTGCGCGATGCGATCGCCGACAACAAGAACGCATTCGACTCTGTCTTTGCGCCCGCGCAGGAGGATTTCTTCGCGGAGAACGGCCTTCTCTATCTAAGCGAAGGCGAGCTCGAATCCCGCATGGCGCAAATGTCGAAAGCTTCGGGGCTTATCGAAACCCTGATCAAAAGCCCTGAGCTCGGCACGTTTTTCACAACCCTTGCAGAGAATGACGCACTCGCTGAACAATCCGATCTTGGTCAGGAAACGCTTCAGGCGCTTTACGACGAAATCGCCAATGTCGCCGACGCAGCGCTTAAAGGCGAGGAGCGCCCGTTTTCATGGATGGGTGCCCTTGATGAAGACCTGCGCGCCAAGGACGCACATACGCGGTTGATTTATGCAACGCCCGTACTCGATTACACGCGGCTGCAACCGGCCAAGGCGGGCATCGAAGCGCTTCGGGAGATCATCGCCGGGTTAGATGAACGTTACGCAGGCAGAGTGGAAACGTTTATTACCGGCGATCCCGCCCTGCGCGTGGAAGAGCTGGAAGCGGTAACGACGGGCATCGGCCTGTCCATGGCCCTGTCGCTGGTCCTGGTCACGTTTTTGCTGCTGCTTTGCTATCGCTCTCTCGCCATGGCGACGCTAACGCTCGCCGGATTACTCGTGACGCTTGTTCTCACATCCGCTTTCGCCGCGGCCTTTATTGGTGAGCTTAATCTCGTTTCCGTGGCTTTTACGGTATTGCTGATCGGGCTTGGGCTTGATTTCGCCATTCACCTTCTCCTCCATGTACAGGAACGGCGCGTCGACGGTCAGTCTAATGAAGACGCCTTAAAAGGCGCATTGGGAGAAGTCGGCCCCGCCCTCGCCCTTGCGGCGCCGACGACAGCGCTTGCTTTTCTCTCCTTCGTGCCGACCAAGTTCAACGGCATCGCGCAACTTGGCGTTATCGCAGGGGCAGGCGTCATTATTGCGTTTCTGGTTTCAGTGACCTTCATGCCTGCAGCGCTGAAGCGCCTGCCTTTGTCGCGGGCGCGCAAGCGCGAGGGTGGAATTCGAGCGTTCTTCAATGGGCTTTCCAGGGTCGCAAGCCCGATTGCTTTCGCGACAATCATTGTCGGCGCCGGCGCCTTGAACTTGATGCCGCAGGTTCGTTTTGACGCCGACCAGATGTCATTGCGCAATCCAAACGCGCCCTCTGTTATCGGATTTAATGCGCTCTTTGACGATGAAGAAACGGCGCCCTATCGGCTGAGCCGGCTTGTCGCTACCGAAGCCGAGGCGGAAGAAACCGCCGCAGCGGCGAGCCGCCTCGACAGTGTGGGGGCGACGCGTTCACTGCCTGACTTCGTGCCCGACGATCAGGAAGCCAAGCTCGACATTATCGACATTGCCTCAGGCTCCCTCGTATTCGCTTTCGACGCTGAACCGGGAAGCCTCGCCGGCCCGCCCGCAGCGGAAGGCGTCGACGCCCTCAAAAAAAGGCTTGATGCGGCATATTCCGACGGCGCCGGAGCGCGCCTCTCCGCCTTGCTCGATGATCTTGCGCAAGACAGCGACGGCGCCATTGAAGCGCTGGAGCACAACATATTTCTTTACTGGACACAGCTTACCGATCGTCTCGCCGCACAACTCAACGCAGATTTTATCGAGATCGATGCCCTGCCGCTCTCTTTGAGCAGTCGCTATCGTTCCGATGACGGACAATGGCGCGTCGACATTATTCCGAAAGCAGACGTCCGCGATTACAACGAATTAAAGGCTTTCGTAAAAAATGTTGAAAGCGAATTTTCAGATCTCACCGGCGGCGCCTACCAGTCGCAAAAAGCCGGCGAAATCATATCCGCCGCCATGCTGCAGGCGACGCTGATCGCCTTCGGCGTTGTGGCGGTGTTTTTGTCGCTGATGCTCGGCCGGGTGCGGATCGTTCTCCTAATGCTGTTCCCGCTGGCGCTGGCAGGCGTTCTCACCGCCGCGACCGGCGTTCTCCTTGATATTCCGTTCAACTACGCGAATGTAATCGTCCTGCCCCTTCTCATCGGGATCGGCGTCGATTCAGGCATTCACCTTGCGCTGCGCCACGATCAGGTCTCCGCCGGCGACGGCGTCTACGGCACATCGACGCCGCGCGCGGTTCTCTTTTCTGCGCTGACGACGGTTGCAAGCTTCGGCTCGTTGATGTTGTCCCCGCATCGCGGCACCGCTTCAATGGGCGAACTGCTATCTATCGCTATCGCGTTTACGCTGATTTGCACGCTTATCGTCCTGCCGGCGGCGTTTAATTACACCGAACGGCGCCTGGGCAGGCCGGTTGGACATCCTGACCATAAGCACTTTAAAGAATAGCTTTTTCAGTGCGTTAGAGAAATTTCCCCAGATATCGGGGCAAGCAGGAACGCTTAGAGCGTGGCCGAAAGCCCACGGTGTCGTGAATTTGTCCCTGATTTCGCCGTCATCGCGCTGGATAAACGTCCCAATCGTTCCATATTGAGTGTCGCGTTTTCATTTTTCAGCATCGTTTTGAGCCTTGTTTGCTCGAAAGTCGTCAACAGGATTTATCGCATGTTCATGTCGCGCGTTCGCATTCTGGCCGCCCTGCTCGCAGCCGCTTCCGTCGCCCCCGCGCTCGCCCAGGACGCCGAACCTACTGAGACAAAAACCGCCAGCCAGGAAGAACGGATCGACGGCGCTGTTGCTTTCGCGACAAAGCTGACCGGCATGGCGACCGAGGCGCTTACGAATGAGGCCGCTAGCGAAGAGGCGAAAATCGAAGCGTTCCAGCAAGTGTTGGCGGACGGGCTTGCCCTGGAAACCATCGGCAAGTTCATGCTTGGCGAATCGCGCAAGAGCATCAATGACGATCAGCAGGCGCGCTATGATGCAATATTCCCCGAATACATCACCAAACTTTATGCGGAACAATTCGATCAGATTGTCGGCAAACCGATCAATATCAGGGAAGCTCGCGAAATTGGCCGGCGTGATGTTATTGTTCGCTCTGAATTTGAACGCAACGGCGATGCGCCGATCCTCGTAGATTGGCGCGTCCGTCAATTGAAATCAGGCGACCGCAAGGCGATCGACATCATCGTCAACGGCGTTTCCATCATGTTGGTGAAACGGGAAGAGTTTTCATCTTATGTCGCCGCGAACGGCGTCGATGCGCTTCTTGATCGGCTGGAAAAGGAAGCGGCGGCTTAAACCGGAACAGATTAGAGCGGTTTGACTTGATTAGAAATTCTCATCCTGAGGAGCCGCCGAGAGGCGGCGTCGCGAAGGACAAACGCTTGGTCTGTCGTGAACTCAAAATGCTCTGGATTTCTGCTCAAGCCGCATGATCCACTGCGGCAACCGTTGGGCGCGTCGGCGGCGCCGCGCTCTCTTGCTTGACAGCAGATTTCGCCGGCGTCGGCCGCATAAGCCTTGGACGCCAGACACCGAGAACCACATTAGCGATTGAAAGCGCGAGCACTGCGCCGATGGCCCACCCTTCAGCATACTGAGCGGAAGTGAAGAGCGATCCCGCCTCCTCGCCATTGGCGAGCTGCGCAGAGACTTTTGCAGCCCGGTTTGCTTCAGCGACCACGAGAATAAGAACGCCCTTGAACATCAAAATGCCGAGCAGCGCTTTGATCCAGACCCATCCCTTATCCAGAAACGGCGTATGCACGACCATGGCAAGCAGCCCTGAGACCAGCGCAATGCCAAGCGAAGGCAACAGCACCCAGTTGCTGACCGCTGCGATCAATCGGCGCGTGTCCGCCAAAGCGACCGGCGTATCCTGAGGCCCCCAGCCCAGCAGGAGGAGATAACAGGCAAGCCCGCCGATCAAACCGCCGGCGGCGACCGTGTGGAGGATTTTGGTGAGTTTACGCATGGTCGATTTCCTTACTTGATACTGCTTTTGAGTATGTCATTGAGAGTTCTTTTATCAAAGCAGCCCCGTTTTTCTCTTCGCGGCGCGCACATGTTTTCTTGCCGTACGGTACTGACGGACAGTGTTGAGCGACAACCAACGGCTGATCGGATAACGGCCCGCCCAGGGAAATGCGCCTACTTCAAGCAACTCCTGGTCCGTTAAATCGTCGATCACAGTCAAAAGGCGCTCATACTGCTTTTGAAGCCTGCGCCAGATTATTCCAATCTTGGTATTGCGAGAGTCTTTAATGATCGACGCGTTTAATTGCGGTGTTTCTTTCCAACTGAATGTATCAGACGGCAACGCGAACTGCTTGCCGGTCTTTCCGTCCGCCACCCAGTCGAGGACACTTTTGCTCCACCATAACCGGACAGCCAAAAGCTCTTTCACCGTCCAGTCATCAATGCAATCCACGTCCGCCAGGGTTTCAAGACAATCATCGAGCTCAGTGCGCAATCTTGCGAACTCATCGCTAGCCATCGCGATGAGATCCTCTCGCGACGTCGGTATTATCGATCCGGCCATAGAAAGAGAGCCTAAACCGCGACATCGCCTGTTGGCGAGAGCTTAACGCTGCTTTCCCATCACAGAACAGTATTTGCATATGGGCGCAGGGCAATAGCAACAAAGCCAACCCGCGCAGGAGCAAGCCTTTAGCCCCGCTAGTTTTTGCGCTCAAAAACGAAGTCTGCTGCGCCTTTCAAGGGCTCGGCCCTTTCGCCGAACCGGTCCAGATGCGCTTTGCAGGACTCAACGAGTTCGCCGGCCTTCGCTTTGGCCCCGTCCATGCCGAGCAATTTAATGAAAGTCGCCTTGTCCATCTCCGCGTCCTGACCTGCCGGCTTGCCAAGGGTTTCGGCATCCTGGGTTTCATCCAGAATGTCGTCGACAATCTGGAAAGCGAGGCCCAAATCTTCCGCATAGGCTGAGAGCGCCGCGATATCGTCCGGCGTTCCCTCACCGATAATGCCGCCGCCAACCGCGCCGAAACGAATGAGCGCGCCCGTTTTCAACCGCTGCAATTCTTCAATGCCGGCGAGATCGAACTCTTTCTGCTCTGCATAAATGTCGATCATCTGCCCGCCGACCATGCCCGCTTTGCCGCTGGCGCGCGCCAGCTCCAGCGCCAACGCGCAGCGCACAGCGCCGTCCGGATGGGTCGCATCCTCGGCAAGAACTTCAAACGCCTGGGTTAGCAGCGCATCGCCTGCAAGGATCGCGGTCGCGTCATCGAACTTTTTGTGCACGGACGGGCGGCCCCGTCGCAGATCAGAATCATCCATCGCCGGCAGATCGTCATGGATCAAAGAATAGCAGTGGATCATCTCCACCGCACAGCCGACCCGAATGGAGCGCTCTCGCGGACAATCGAACATATCCGCAGCAGCAATCACAAGAAACGGCCGCAATCGTTTGCCGCCGTCAAGCGCGCCCCAACGCATGGCGTCCGCCACGCGCCCAAGCGGGCCGTCACAACTCGGCAGGAACTGATCAAGGGCTGCTTCAACAAGCCCGGCGGTTTCCGTGATGGTGGATTTGAAGTCAGACATAACCTTTTTCCGCTCACCCCCTTGAAAGCGGGGGCCCAGCCAGAGAAAAAACGACGGGCGACGCCCGACAATGCATTAAAAATGGTTTCCCGTTTGCGTGAGAATGAGCGGGGATTAAGTCCTTCGAAGGAAAAAATCCAGCCTCACCCCTTCCGTACGATCCCCGTGCCTTCGCAGGTCTTGCAGGCGCGCACGATCAGACCGCGCTTACCGCGCCCGCCGCAATCGCCGCATGCGACGCGCGTCGGACCGCCAGCGCCCATAAACGTCGCCAGCATGTCGACATCGCTCTTTGCATCGCCCGGCGGCGCCATGTTGACAGCGAATTTGCGCGCCGCTTCAAGACGCGCCGCCGGAAACGCCGCTGCAATGGATGGCGCTTCGTCAGTAAGCCCGTGAATGCAAATCGCCAGATCGCGGCGCCATTGTTCCAAAATCAGATTGAACTGGCTCTCGTCGAAAGGACCGATGACTTCCATTCCAGCCATCAGAAAAAGATCATTATTCTCAATCGACGCGACGGATATGTGCAGATTGCGATTGAGGTTTTCCATAACCTCTGCAGACACCGGAAAGCCTACGAATCGCGCAAGAAAACCAAGCTCGGAAACATGTTCGGACCCCGGCTCCGACTGGACCAGGGCGACAACAAAATTCACGCCGTTGTCCTGAACGCCGTAAATCTTCAGCGGCCCGTCTTCGCCTAGAGAATCAACATCGCCGAAACGCGCTTTGAGCGCCGAAACAACCCGCTTCATTGGCCAGAAAGCGCCCTCAGCGCCGCCCGAAAAACCCCTTGCCATACTGCCCCTCTTAAAAATCCCCTTAAGTCTTTTTAAACGCTACACCAGCTTATTCCCACGGCCAAGGCGCGACCGCCGGCGGCGGCTATTTTGCAATGCAGCAAAACTCACGCTATACCGCCTGCAGATGTGATATTTCGCACGGTTGCCGAGACTTGCGGCCCATGAAATAAGGCCAAGGGTAATAGGCGAACGCGTTCAGAGGGGGCCTTGGGCCATGACAGCAGAACAAGCGAAGGTGAAAGTCGTTCTCGCACAACCGCGCGGGTTTTGCGCCGGCGTTGAGCGAGCAATCGATATTGTCGAACGCGCTTTGGAGAAATACGGCGCGCCGGTCTATGTCCGCCATGAAATTGTTCATAACAAATTCGTCGTGGAAACGTTACGCGAGCGCGGCGCGATTTTCGTTGAGGAGGTCGACGAAATCCCCACCGGCGCCGTTACGGTGTTTTCCGCCCATGGCGTTTCAAAAAAAGTCGAAGACGGCGCCCTTGTTCGCGAGCTTGACGTCATTGATGCGACCTGTCCGCTTGTCACCAAAGTTCACAAAGAAGGTCGCCGATACGCGGCAAAAGGATACGATATCGTCCTGATTGGCCATATCGGCCATCCGGAAGTTGAAGGCACGCTTGGGCAGATCCCCGGCACGGTGCACGTATTGTCCGAAGTCGACGAAGTTGAAAAACTCGAAGTTGCTGATCCCGACCGCGTTGCATTCGTCACGCAGACCACGTTGTCTGTAAACGACACCAAGGACGTGATCGCCGCGCTTAAGGAACGCTTCCCGAATATCATTGGACCGGACACGCGCGATATCTGCTACGCAACTCAGAACCGTCAGACCGCCGTGATCGCCATGGCGAAACAGGTTGATCTGCTTCTCGTCGTCGGCGCGCACAATTCTTCAAATTCCAATCGCCTGCGTGAGATCGGGGAAAATTTCGGCATCCCCAGCTATCTCATCGAGGACGCCTCCATGTTCAATCCGGCCTGGCTCACCGACAGCGTTGCGACAGTTGGCGTGACAGCCGGCGCTTCAGCGCCTGAAACTTTGGTCCGCGACACAATCGAACGGCTCAAGAATTACCGCGAGGTCGAAGTCGAGACCCTCGACGGCGTTGAAGAGAATATTCACTTCAAACTGCCGTGCGAACTCGCAGATGTGCCTCGGTCTGAAGACTCGATGGAAACCTGGGCCCTCGGCGCCGCTTAACCCAAATAAAAAAGAAACGGTCGGAGACGATAATGTCAGTATCCCTACACCAGCAAGTCCGTGTCGGCGCCTATGTCGCCAAGCAAACTATTCTTGGACGGAAAAAATATCCGCTGGTCCTGTTTCTTGAACCGCTGTTCCGCTGCAATCTTGCCTGCCCGGGCTGCGGCAAGATCGATTACCCGGCGCCGATCCTGAACAAGCGCCTTACCCCTCAGGAATGCTTTGACGCCGTAGACGAATGCGGCGCGCCCGTTGTGGCTATTCCCGGCGGCGAACCTTTGATCCACAAAGAGATCGGCGAGATCGTTGAAGGCATTGTTGCGCGGAAAAAATTCGTTTCGCTTTGCACAAACGCTTTGCTGCTCGAAAAGAAACTGCATCTTTTCAAACCTTCGCCGTTTCTCTTTTTCTCCGTCCACCTCGACGGACTTGAGGAAGAACATGACAAGGCGGTCGATCAGGAAGGCACCTTCAAGATCGCTGTCAAAGCCATTAAAGCGGCGCAGGCGAAAGGCTTTCAGGTCAACGTTAATGCTACGATTTTCGACAACATGACCGCCAAGCAGGTTGCCGATTATCTTGACTTCGCGACAGAGCTTGACGTGGGGATCTCGATCTCGCCAGGCTACGCCTATGAACGGGCCGAAGACAAAGATCATTTTCTGTCGCGCGAAAAGACGAAGAACCTCTTCCGTGACATCTACCGTATCGGCAAAGAGCGTGGAAAGTCCTGGAATTTGTCTCACTCATCGCTGTTCCTGAACTTTCTCGCCGGCAATGAAGAGTATGAGTGCACGCCTTGGGGCTCGCCGACGCGCAATGTCTTCGGTTGGCAAAAACCCTGCTACCTCCTAGGCGAGGGTTATGTTTCATCCTTCAAGGAGTTGATGGAGACGACGGACTGGGAAACCTACGGCACCGGCAAATATGAGAAATGCTCAAACTGCATGGCCCATTGCGGCTATGAGCCGACAGCGGCCATGGATGCGGTGAAAAACCCGCTGAAAATGTTCCGTATTCCGAACATGTTCAAGATTGATACCGAAGGTCCAATGGCCCCGGAAATCGATCTTTCCAAAGCGCGCAAAGCCGTCGATGTTCATGAGCAGATCGTCGCCGACGAGATGGAGAAAATCCGTCAGGAAAAAGCCGAAACCAAAGCGCGCAAAAAAGCAACGACGCTGATCGACAAGACTAAAGAAGCAGCGGCTTAGTGCGCAAATCCTTAATTGTCATTGCCGGGATAAACCCGGTGATGACAGATAAGGTTGACTTACGCACTTTAACGATCAAGCGCGCCGAATAGCCGATCAAAAATCTCCGGCAAAGCGCCGCTCAGCGTCGCCAACGCCTTATTTGAATCCGATCCTAACTGCATCAGCGCCGGGAATTGCGCCGGCGCTTTCATTGCGTCGAACAGTGTTTTCAGAACACGCGTCGACCCGTCCGGCGCAACGGCGCCGAGTGCGGCTTTCGGAAGCGCACGGTCAGCCGGGTCGGCGATGGCGCGAATAGCGATGAACGGAACATTTGCCTCGCTGGCCGCCCGCGCCGCTCCATGACTCTCCATATCGACCGCGATCGCTGCATGATTGGCGAACAGCGCGGCCTTATGCGCGGGCGACGAGATGATGGCGTCCGAGCCAAACAATGTTCCGAGCTTTATCCGGGCGCCTTCCTTGCTCCGTTTTTCCCGGCGAAAGCCGGGATCCAGGGCGGCAGGCTCCATGTCTTGCAGTGCTGGATTCCCGCTTGCGCGGGAATGAGCGGATAGAAGTGAATTCAGTAGATACTGATCCGCCTCATATTGCCCGCCGTCTTCGGCGATAATCGCGCTTCCGATCACCAGATCGCCCGGCGCCAGCACCGGATCGAGCCCGCCAGAGACGCCAATGCTGATTACGGCCGCCGCGCCATCCTGACAGGCTGCATACGCCAATTCATAGGCGCGGCCCGCATCAGCGCCGGAAATCCCGATACGGATATTCTCTTCACCGACTGACTTACGAACGACGGCGGCTTCAGATTTCAGCCCGCAGATGACAGCGATTAAAGCCACCGCCAGTCAAAGGCCCCATGAGAGTCGTGTTACGCGGAAGAAAATGGGCGTTTCGGCGGCAAATAAACAAAAACTTGAAGGCTTTTTCACTGACGTCCCCTTTTATCCTTGATCCAGGCTTTTCTTTACGAGCCCCGCTGCTCTGTCCCCCGACCGGATCGAACCCTCGATCGTCGCGGGCACGCTAGTGTCGGTATGATCGCCGGCCAGAAACAAGTTTCTGTACGCTGTTTCAGACTTCAGCCGGCGCCGGACGCCCGCGGGCGACTGATCGGGCGTTGCGCGTTTTTCGCGAATGACCCGCACTGCTTCATAAGAAGCATCCTCAAGTTCAAGGGCTATTTTCGTTTCTTCCCATATGGTTGCAACAACATTGTCATTGGGAACATCATCAGCGCCAAGCGCATCCGCCGCCGAGGTGGTGACGGAGACGACATCATCCCGAACAAAGGCCCACTGACCAAGACTGCCGACCATGGCGATAAAAGGGCTGTCGTCGGGGCGCTGGTGCGGCGGCAGTTTTGCGAGGCGAAAATGCACGTTCAAGATAGACGCATCGTCTTCAGGCGGATGAACATCGGGAAGCAATTGTTTCAATCGCGATGGAGGAACAGCAAAAATGACTTGGTCGCCTTCTTCCAAATTCACTGTCTCATCGGCGAAGGTGAGCGAGGCGACAGCGCCGCCTTCCATCCAAGCGCTGCGCAACCGGGTGTTAAGCCTTAAAATCGCGCCGTTCTTCTGCAAATAATCAACCGCAGGATCGATAAAGGCAGGACCCAATCCGCGTTTTGCGACAAGCGGCCGCGAAGCCTTGCCGCCGAGCAGAAACGTCTCTCGAATAACGCTCCATAGAAGCTTCGCCGACCCTTTCGCCGGCGTCGTATTGAGGACGGCGAGCGTCAAAGGCTCCCAGAAATTTTCATAAAGCGGGTTATCGCGCTCAACGATATCGTCGATGGTTTTGCGCCCATTCGCAAAGGCGATGCCGGCGGCTTTCAGATAATCGCTTATGCCCGTATTCGGAACACGTTTCTCCGCATTGAAGATCCATGTGGGAAAAACGCCGTCATTGAGCGTTACGGTCCAACGCTCTTTCGTCCGCACATCAACAAAAGGGTAGCGCGCCGTAGCAGGAACAATGAACGGGTCAACGGCGCCAATGCGCTCGACAAAAGACAATGCCGACTTGTTCCCCGACATGATGAGGTGATTGCCGTTGTCGATGTCGCGCTCAAGGCGCTTGTCGTAAAACGATCGGCATCGCCCGCCCGCCTGTCCGGCGCTGTCATAGAGCGTCACCGGCGCGCCGGCTTCAGTCAGCCTGACCGCGGCGGCAAGACCGGAAAGCCCGGCGCCGATAATATGCGTGCGCGACATCGGCTCTAGTCGCGCTGCAGTTTCGGCGCCACGAACCAACGGCCCGCAATCGCCAGCTTTTCGACTTTCGAGAGCTTCACGCGCGATTGCCCGTTCGCCCAGCCGCGTGCCGTCATCTTATCGAGATAGCGCTCATAGACCCCCATCATCAAAAGCGCTGGGCGCAGAACGCGCCAGTCCAAATCCTTCAGCGCCGCGCGCGCAGCAGCGAATTTTCCCCGTGCGATCTCAGCCAGGTCCTCGCGCACGTTCGGCAGCCCGGCCGCACGGGAAATTTTGTGCGGCGATAAAGGACAGTCATGCTTCTGCAAAAGCTCGATTGGCAAATAGAGCCGGCCCTCGCCTGCATCTTCCTCTACATCGCGCAAGATATTGGTGATCTGCAACGCATCGCCAAGCGACAATGCAAAATCGTCAGACGCTTTTCCGGGCGGCGCGCCAAATGTCGGCATGGAAAGCTTGCCGACCGCCCCGGCGGCGCGGCGCGTATATGCAAACAAACCATCAAGCGGCGGCGCGATAATCGGCCCGGATGCATCCATCTCCATGCCTTCAATGACGAGAATAAATTCATCTCTTGGCAGATCAAAACGGCGCACCGCATCCTTAAGCGCAAGTCCGGTCGGCGTTGTCGGCGCGCCAGCGTAAACACGCTCAATCTCGCGCCGCCATTCGCCCAGCCCGCGGCGCTTTTCTTCCAGAGACCCACCTTCATCGGCAATGTCGTCCACTTCACGGCAAAAGGCGTAAATGGCGTACATTGCCTCACGCCGTTCGCGAGAAAGGATGCGCATCCCCGCCCCAAACGACGTTTTCGACCGGCGCACGGTTTCGGCGGCATGCCGGCGCGCATCCTCAATCGTGATGTCGGTCATGCTCATGACGCGCTGCCCGCCTGGAAAAACCCGGCCGCCGCGCCGCGAACGCCGGCGGAGGCGAAGTCAAGTTTTGTCAGCGCCACACGCGAAGCGAGCGGGTCGCCTCTTCGTAGTAATGCAATCAGTCGCTCGGCAAGACGCACAATCACCGCCGACTCCATCGCCAGACTTTTCGATTGCAACGCCGCCGGCAATTGTCGCGCATCGATCATCAGCCGATCGCATCCGTCCAACATGCGATGCTTGACTGTATCGAGCGCTTTCGTCGAATGATCTTTATCGAGGTCTTCAACGGCGCCGCCTTCGGCCTCCAGCCAAGGCTCGATCACATAGACGCGGTCGAGCGCTCGCCGATCATCGCCGCAATCCTGAAGATGGTTCACAATCTGCAGGACAGTGCAGAGCGCATCCGAATAAGCATAACCGGCCCGGTCTTCACCGTGGAGATCGAGCAAATAGCGGCCCACCGGATTCGCTGAAAGCTCGCAATACCCAAGAAGCTCCTCCCAACTCGCATACCGGTTTTTCTCCGCATCAAGCACGAACGCCGCCACAAGGTCGGACCCATGCTGGGTCGACACATTGGTCTCCAGGAGGCTTTGGCGCAGGCGAGCTGCTTTTTCATATCCGACTACAGACGAGGCTTCCCCTTTCAGGGTCGCATCGAAACCGCGCAACCGGCGGATTTTCTCATCCGGCGCCAGATCCGGGTTATCGGCAACATCGTCTATAGCACGGGCAAAGGCGTAAAATGTCGCCACATGCGGACGCAGGCGTTTGGGCAGCAGAAATGAGCCGACGGGAAAATTCTCGTCAGTCGCACCCTTGCCGGAGGGCGTTTCTGCGGCGCCTGTTGCGGGGCTGTCATTTGCGGTCACGGTCATAGCGATGGCACCATACGCGTTTCACTTGCCAATCCAAGCAACAGATTGCCGCTGATTAAAGCATGTTTTTGGACTGGCGGGGCGCGCCTCCCCGCGTTAAGGGCCTTAGCCATGGTTCTGTGGATTTCTCTTCTCACGCTGCTCATCTGGATCTGTCTCATTTTCTTCCGCGACGGATACTGGCGCGCGAACCAGCGCCTTGACGCCTGGTCGCCGGCCCCGACCGAATGGCCGCGAATTGTCGCCGTCATTCCGGCGCGCAATGAAGCGGAGACGATCGGGGCTGTTCTTGAGTCGCATCTGGCTGCGGTTTATCCCGGCGCATTCTCAGTCATCATCGTCGATGACAATTCGACCGACGACACTGCGGCGCGCGCGCGGGCGGCTGCAGAAAAAGCAGCGTCTAATCGGGTTGTGGACATCATCGACGGCGCGCCCCTGCCGGACGGCTGGACGGGCAAATTGTGGGCCCAACATCAGGGCGTCGCCGCCGCCAAAACCGCGCAAGCTGACTATCTGCTCTTATGCGACGCAGACATTGTATTCTCCCCCGACGCCTTGCGGCGGCTTGTGCAAAAGGCCGTTCATGAACGGCTCGACCTTGCCTCGCTCATGGCGAGACTCGATGCGCGCGGCTTCTGGGGCGGTTTGCTGATCCCCGCCTTTGTTTATTTCTTTCAGAAACTCTACCCATTTTCCGTATCAAATAATCCAACCCGAAACACCGCAGCCGCCGCCGGGGGCTGTATGCTGGTGCGCGCCGAAGCGCTGGAAGCGGTCGGCGGCGTCAGCGCCATGCGCAATGCGCTGATCGACGACTGCACCCTCGCCCGGCGGATCAAAGACGCCCGGCCGGGCGGGCGCATCTGGCTCGGCCTTGCTGAGGACGAGGCGCGCAGCCTTCGCGATAACCGATCGCTAGGTTCAGTCTGGAACATGGTCGCGCGCACGGCCTATGCGCAACTCGACTACTCGCCGTCGATGCTGTTCGGCGCAATCCTCGGCATGATCCTCACCTATCTCGCCGCGCCTGCGATAGCGCTCACTTTATTTGCACACGGACATTGGACCGCGTCGCTGATCGCGCTGATCGCCTGGTGGCTTATGGCGTACAGCTACTGGCCGACACTCCGGCTCTATGGCGGCGAATTATGGCAGGCGCTGCTCCTGCCCTTTGCCGCGCTGCTATACACAATGATGACCGTGCATTCCGCAGTCCGCCACGCCCAAGGCAAAGGCGGACAATGGAAAGGCCGGTCGTATTCAAGCGGATAAAACTTAGGGCCAGGTAGGTTCGCCCGTTGCGGAAACGGGCGCTATAGATTTAAAGGCTAAATTTCTAACTGAGACACTACCCAGACCGGGACACACAAGCGCGACACGCCTATTAAAAACATGCACTGAAAGCTGTGTCATAGGCTTAGCTAAATACGACGTTCCGTGATTAAGCAGAAACATCCGTTACCAGCGCATACCTATCTTATGGAAGCTTTCTTACTCCGCCGCCTCTAGCCGGCGTTTCGGGTGACGTCCGTCAACATACCCCATAAAGGGCTGACAGATCGAATAGCCGATCAGCTCCTGGGCGCGCGGCGGCAGCGTTGCGGCAACTTCAGGCGGCACTGCGATCGCCATGTTCTCC
Source organism: Pseudomonadota bacterium (assembly GCA_039180625.1). Taxonomy (GTDB): domain Bacteria; phylum Pseudomonadota; class Alphaproteobacteria; order Caulobacterales; family Parvularculaceae; genus Hyphococcus. Next base: position 76,980 of record JBCDDE010000006.1, read on the forward strand.
AGCTGCCGTGTCCAGGCGGGGCAATATTGCGGCGTAATGATCAGGCGCGGGGCGCCGGACCGGTTAGCGCCGCCGCGGTGCCACAACGTGCCTTTCGCAATCATAAAAGAACCTGCGGGCATTACCGCCTTAACGGCGTCTGCGCGCGCGCCGGGGTCGCCCTTTCGAGTTCCAGATTTTTCAAAATCCCCGTCAGCTGCGGCGCCGTCGATCATCTCATCCGGCCATAAGTGACTGCCGGGCAGAATTTCCGTTGCGCCATTTTCTTCCGTTGTCGGATCGATTGACCAGAAAGTCGAGACACCGAGCGACGGACGCGGGCGCGGCCATCGGTAATGACTGTCGTCAAAGTGCCAGGGCTGCGGCGTTTCTCCGGGTTGAAGATTAATCGCAAGGCATGCCGACAAAAGGCAATCAGCGCCGAGATCAGCCTCGGCGAAGGCGAGCGCCAGCGGGTGGATCGCCAGTTCTGCAAACAGAGGCGATTTCGCGAGCAGCGCATAAACACGGTTCGTCTGCCGGCCTTCAAATTCATTTCGTCCGTGAATATCCGCATCGAGATAAGGACGAAGCGCAGCACGTACCGCCTCAATCGTTTCGTCGGGAAGAATATTTTCAAAAATCACATAGCCGTTGCGATCAAAATCCGTACGCCAATCGGCAAATGATCGCCCGCCCAGCCATTGTTCAACAGACGCATTATTCGCCATAGCGCCCTCTCCTTTTGAAACGGCGTAAATCGTATCTATTTTCCATCTTGCGCGATCGCGGGTCTGTCGGGAAGTTTTTTCTGCAGCCAACCCTTGTCGGCAAACCAAGAAATCGCTTCATAAAGCGCAGGCTCATAAGGGGATGCGCGCCAGCCAAGCTCGCGCGCCGCCTTTGCGCTGGAAAACGAGACATTCCGGCCCGCAAGACGCACGCCGGTAAGCGGCGCCTTCGGCGGTTTGCCAGTCAAGGCGGCGATAATTTTCGTGTCGACCGCGCCGGCGCCGAGCGCAACCCAGTACGGCATTTTCATCTTTGGCGCTGGCGCGCCTGTAATAGCGGAAATCGTCGCGAGGAGATCGCGCATCGGCGTATTCTCCCCGCCGAGCAGATAGCGCTCGCCAGCGCGCCCCTTCTCAGCCGCCGCGATCATTCCCTGCGCCAGACTTGGAACAGGCACAAAATTCAGTATGCAATCTATATAGGCAGGCGTGGCGCCATTGGCGAAATCAAGGATCATTTTTGTCGGCGGCGTCAACGCCTCATCACCCGGACCGAGGGGCTCTGTCGGAAGAACAATGACCGTATCGAGCCCGTTGCGAGCGGCGCCGTGAACAATGATTTCCGCTTCGCGTTTCGAGCGAGGATAGGCGCCGAACATATCTACAGGCGAATGCTCAATCGTCTCGTCCGCCTTCGAGAAGCCCACGGGCGTTTTGTTGCTGACAAGCGTCGTCAGGCTTGAACAGTGGACAAATTTTCTGACGCCAGCTTTTATCGCAGCGTCGATGACAACCGCCGTCCCGGCGCGGTTGATGTCATCAAAGACCCGTTCGTCCCTCGCCCAAAGCTGGGCGTTGCCGGCAAGATGGAATACCGTATCGACTTCGCCCATGGCCTCGATCACAGCTGCGCTGTCGGTGATGGAGCCCTGAATGTCATCGATATGAGATGGCGGCGCCAAGTCAAACGAGCGAACACGCTCGCCTTTCGCGCGCAGCTGTTTCACCAGTTCTTTGCCGACAAACCCTGCGCCGCCGGTGACAAGATTAAGCTTCGTCATGGCGCTTTCTCGCAAACCAGGAGCCCGTTGTCTGTGACCGATCCGAGAACCAGGCCTCGCCGGGTTTCAATGCCAACCGTGGCCGCGCTGAAGGCGGCGCCTTTTTTGTCGTGAAACAAAGTAGTCTTTTCATTCGTATCAAGATTGATGGAAAGAATTTTTGATGGAGCGCGGCCAATGCCGAGTTTACGGTTCAGCGCGAGGCGCATCAGGGATGGATGAACCGCAGCGATCACATTGCCTTTCCCGTCGAGGGAAATATTGTCCGGCGCGCCGCCGAGCTGAATTGTCCTCACGCGCGTCGCCGTTTCAGCGTCAGCTTCGAACAAATGTAAGGCCTTCTCCCGCGTTGCCGCCACGACAAGCGCGTCGCCGTCAAGCGCGACGCCGTTGGCGAAACCGATATCGCCTGCAATCGGTTCGCCATTCAGAAAAAATCCGCTTCTGCGCTGATTAAATATGTCTTCAAACGCCGCGCCCGCCTCGCATGAGGCGTGATTGTATGTTGTCCAGGTGAAAGCGCCGTTCAAAACGACATCATTGGCCGCACAATGGGCAGGCGCGATGGTGAGATTGCCGCTGATGCTGACGCTCGCCAGTTCGCTTTCACGGCGCCATTTTCTTCCCTCTTGTTTATACGCCCGATTGATAAAGCCGAATGCGCCGGACTTTCGATCTACGGAGACGCCATGGGGACGCAGACCGTTTTCGAACGCGCCGCGGTCAACGATCGAGGTCACTTCAAGCGCTTCAACCCCGCTGAAAAGCGGATCGAGCGAAACCTCATAGACCCCGCCCTCGACCGGCGCATCGGCGCTTTTTCTCGCCGCTTTCTCCGCGGCGCGGCGATCATAAGCGGATATTATTATGCGCTGGTTCAGCGGATCGAACGCGATATCTTCAGCGCCGATGATTGTCTGACCGGTCTGCTCATCAATCAGATTAAGTCTTCTACACTGATCGTTAGCGTAAACCGGCGGTGCGTTTTCCGCACAGGCGGAAAATAGCGCGCCTGACAGAACAACAAGGGCTGACTTACGCAGCACTGTTGGCTTGCGCCGGTTTCGCTTCGGCGCCGGGGCGCTGATAACCCCACTTTTCAATGAAATAGCCGAGCCGGCGCTCAACTTTCTGCGCATCAGCGTCGGCATAATCAAATTTGTTTTTCTCAAACGATTTTACCGATGCAAGATAGTTCTCGAAAGACGGTTTCGATTCTTCAAAGTTGGCCAGAGCGAGACCGGAATAGATCCGGTCCAGCGCATCCATCGGCGCCTCGTCAAGTTCACGATAACTGAGTTCCACCAACTGCTCAGCTGGCGTTTCCGCCGCATCCTTTTCATAAGCGCGCATCATACGATCGTAAACGCTCAACACTGCCTCATCGATATCGACGTGATCGTAATTTTGAAGCGCAAACTGTTTCAGAAGTTTCTGGTAAAAATTCCGCATGGATAAAAATACGTCATACGGATTGCGATGAATGTGGATGAACTTTGCGCCCGGAAACATCTCGCGCAACATGGCGAGGCGCGCTGTGTACACCGGGTTTTTGATCAGAAGCGGCTTTTCTCCCTGATGCTTGTAGAGTTTGCGCAGAAAATACGTGAACTGCCGACGCCATCCGCGAATGTCAGCAGGCGAACACCCGTCGAAGAAAAGACCGCGTTGCACGTTCTCTGCGAAGGCGCGCGGAAAATAAATGCCGTGATAAAAAGAAACCTCCGACATGTTAGCAATCGCAATTTCATCTTCCTGCGGACTTTCCGGGGTCACAGGAATATTATCGATATAGCGGTGCTCAGGCAGCGCGCGTTCAAGCAGCGGTTCAAACACCTTCGCCAGCCCGAAAAGATCATGGGGCAGTCCAGTGGCGACCGGCGGCACATATCCCCAGCGCCCGCTCTGGCACATAATGTTGTAAAGATGGGTCGTGCCGGAACGCCAGTGACCGAGAATAAAAATCGGCGCAGGCGCTTCTTCCAGCGCCGGCAGCTTTGATTCCATGATCAGCTTCTCACCGGTCGAAAATGGCCAGCGGGCAAGCGCCGCCAGGGCGATGACGATGGACGGCGTAATTTTCGAAGGTAACCCAGAGCGCCCTGCAACCGTTGCGAGCGTGGAGAGATTTGCGCCGCTTAAGGGATGCGCCATGGAATTTTCCCTACTCAATCTGCTGTTCTTATTTCGCTTAGCGCGTTCCGCAACGCATATCCAGAACAGCGCCCTTCGTCGATATGGCGGCGCTTCGAGATGTCGCGCCGCGCGAGCGTGTCGCCTTAAAAAACGCGGATTTGAAGCTTATGATTAAGAAAAATATGACAAGGTAAGCAAAAGCTTAACAATGCGGGTTTTGCCTGCTCGCGTAACCTGTAGACAAACCGCTGGAAGCCTTTTTGCGTGCGTAATCATGTGTTTCATTGTTGGCGTCGTTTTTGCGCCGCCGGTGCAGCGGCTATGACGGCGCTTGTCGCGAGCGCAACGGCGCAGCAAAGCTATGAGGTTGAGTTTCGCGGCGCCAAAGGCGATCTGACCCCAAAATTCAATATTCTGTCCGATCTGAAAAAAGGACTTCGCGATTATCCGACTGTCGCCGCGTTGCGGCGTGCGGCGAAACGCGATGCGGAAGCCTTCGACGCCGCCATGACGGCGGCGGGTTATTACGCTGGCACGGTCGAATTTGAAATTGAGCGCCCCGAAGGAGACGGCAAGCCGAAAGTCATTTTCAATATCGCCCCCGGCGCTGCGTTTCGCGTCACCGAATACGACATCCTCTACAAGGACGACGGAGAGGGTCGGCCTTCATCCCTTGAGACCGCAAAGATCAAACCCAACGGCTCGGCCGCGGGCGCTGATTTGCGCAATGTGCAGGTGGAATTCCTCAATCATCTGTGGGACAGCGGGTACCCGGCGGCGAAAATTACCGCGCGCCGCGCCATTGCGGAGCCTGAAAAGGGAACCGCCAGCGCAGTTTTTGAATTTGAAAGCGGCCCGAAAGCCCATTTCGGTGAGATCCGGATTTCCGGTCTCACAAAAACAGATGAAGACTATATCGCCAAATTGAAAACCTGGGAGCCGGACGCGGAGTATGAACGCGCGAAGATCGTCGCCTATCGCGACCGTTTGAGCGAATCCGGGCTTTTCTCCACGATCGAGGTTTCGCCCGGTGCGCCGGAGGAAGACGGCGCTGCGCCGATTATTGTCGAACTTGAAGAACGCAAGCGACGCACGATTGGCGCTGGCGTGTCATTCGACACTGATGTCGGACCGGGCGGGCGTTTGTTTTTCGAAAACCGCAATATCTTCGGTCGCGGCGAGAACCTGCGGATTGAATTGCGGGGCTCTCGTTTTGAACAGTCCATCGACTTCACCGCACAAAAACCATTTCCTAAGTTGCCTGGCTTTGCATTTGCGAATTTCGGTTTCGCCAATGAAACGACAGACGCTTTCGACGCGCGTTCCGTTCGTCTTTCCGGCGGTCTCGCCAAACTCTGGCTGGACGACAGACTCGAAACCCGCGGCGCGCTTGCCCTCGAAACCTCAAACATTGAAGCCAATGGCGAAGAAGAACGCACCTTTTTCGTTTCCGCGCCGCTGTCTGCGGCATGGAATTCAGAAGACGACCTGTTGCAGCCGACAAAAGGCTTTCGCGCCCGGTTTACGGCAACGCCCTATACGGGCACGGACAGCTTCACCCAATTCACCCTGTCAGGCCGTTCACGCGTTTTCTTCGGCGAGGAAGACCGTTTCACCCTGGCTGGACGCGCAGAGGTCGGCGCAACTTTTGGCAGCTCGTTGACCAGCCTGCCGCTGAATAAACGCTTCTACGCCGGCGGCGGCGGTTCTATCCGCGGCTTCGGCTTTCAAGAAGCGGGACCACTTGATGCTGAAGACGACCCCATCGGCGGGCGTTCCATCATTACAGCCGGGAGCGAGTTGCGCGGAAAGATCACAAAAAATATTCAGCTCGCCGGGTTCGTTGACGCCGGCTCTGTCAGTTCCAAGGCTTTTCTCGATTTCAATGAGCGGTTTTTCGTCGGATACGGCGTCGGCGCGCGCTATTTAAGCCCGATTGGCCCGGTTCGATTTGATATTGCATTCCCGGTGGACCCGAGGCCGACCGATGCGCCGCTGCAGATTTATATCGCATTGGGGCAACCTTTCTGATGAAACGCATACTGATCATAACAGGTATTGTCGTCGCCGGTTTTTTCGGCCTGATTGGCGCAGCATGGATTGCGCTGTTTCATACTGCGCCCGGCCGTAACTTTATCATCGCGCAAGCCGAGCCCGCCATCGCGGGCGCTCTGGGCGGCGAGGCCGAAATCGGCGCTTTCAAAGGCGCGCCCCCTCACCGCATTATTCTTGAAGATATCAAACTAAGCGATACGCAAGGAACCTGGGCGAGCGTTGAGCGTATTGAGTTAAAATGGCGTCCACTGGCGCTCATCAATCGAAGCGTCAGGGTCGACGCGTTGATCATTGAAGATGCAACTTTGCTGCGCGAGGCGCCGTCAAAACCGGAGGCCGACGATGAGCCGGACGAGCCCTTTTCCATCAGCCTGCCGAAAGCGTTGCCGGACATTCAGGTAGAAGAAATCCGGATTGCGAACTTTCGCAGCGAATTAGGGGGCGTTTCCGCCGTTCTCAATGGCGGCGGACGTGTCGCCATGGGCGGACAGTCCGTCGATATGCAACTCAATCTGGAAAGCAGCAATGGCGCCGACGCCCTTGCGGCGACTGCGCGCGTTTCGCCCGATGCTGAAAGCATATTGATCGACGTCACTTTGAATGCAAACGAAGACGGCTTGATCGCTGCGCTCGCTGATCTTGGCGGACCGATCACGGCTTCGATCCAGTCGGACAGCCCGACGGACAACGCCGCCATTGAATTAAACGCTGCGATTGGCGCATACGGAACAGTTGAGGCGACCCTTCTGGCGGATCTGAAGAACGCCGTCGCCGTGAACGCAGCCGGGCGCTTCACAAGCGGCGCCGCGCTCGCGGACATCCCCGAACTTGCCGCGCCTGTCGCCTTTGATCTCGACCTTGAGGATCGGGAACAAGGCGGCGCTCTCACAATCAATCGCATCAGCTCTGCGGCGGGCGAGCTTGCCGGCGCCATCGACTGGCGCAATATGCGCGGGCGCGACAATGAAATGAAAAGCGAGCTCAGCTTTGATTTTGCAGACGATTACCGGACCGAAATACAAGAGATTGTCGGCGACGCCATTGCAGCATCGGCGAGCCTGCAACGGCGCGCTGACGATTACGGCTATACGCTTTCCGCGACAGGCGACGGCGTTGCAATCGCAATCGAAGACGGCGCTTCTGACTTGCGCAAACAATTCGCCGGCGCATTATCAGCGACAGTTGCAGCAGAGAAAATCAAAAGCTTTCCGCCGCAAGCGACAACCCTCAACGCGCGGTTCTCCGTCAATCTTGACAATGAAGCGCAGCTGAGCGCTCTGTCAGTAAACGCGGGCGACGCCTTCCGCGCGGCAGGCGAAGGCGCTTTTTCATTCGTCAATTCGGCGATCAGATTTGAAGGCGACATTACTGCCTCACCTTCTTTTGTCACAACGCTTGCCCCGTCCGTGTCTCCGGCGGGACCGCTGTCGGCGACCATAGAAGCGAGCGGCGGCGTTGACGCCTTCACGCTTATTGCAGAGGCCGATACGCCAAGGATTGCGATCGGCGAAAACGCAGCGCCGGGATTGATCGCCAACGTATCGCTCAGCGGCCTGCCGCGTTTGCCTGTCGGCGAGATCAAGGCGAACGCAAAGAACGGTTCCGGCGCATTTACGGCGCAACTGCGTTCGTCTGTAAACGGCGATATTAATGTCCCATCTCTCGATTATCAGGGGCCAGGTTTTTCACTCACCGGCAGCGGCGCATTCAATCCGGATACCTGGAACGGAGCGATCGACCTTGTCTACAACGGCGCCCAGAACGCACAACCTGCGCCCGGCGTGTCGCTGGTCGGCTCTGTAAACGCCAAAGGCGTTTTCGCTCGCGACGGCGAGCAAACCGAACTTTCCATCACCTCGCCATCGCTGCGCGCAAATGATGCAACGATCCAAAACCTGTTTTTCACGGCAAACGGATCGCCAGAAGCGATTAACGCCAGCCTTCGGGCCGATGCAATCTCACCGGGCGGCGGCGACGATATCCAGAACATTCTTCTTGCAACAACCATAGACGCACAAAATGATATCACGATCCGATTGCGACAGGTGAACGCGCTTTTTGCTGAAAACCAGCTTGGTCTTGTCGAGGAAGGGACTATTACGCTCGGCGACGAGATCATTTTTGACAATATGCGCCTTTCCTGGGGACGGAACGGCCGGATTAACGCTGACGGCGCATTTTCATCGGCGCGGTGGCGCGGCGCTTTTAATTTGACTGAGATCAATGTCCCCAACACCGACAGCCGCATCAACCTGAATGTTGATCTCGATACGGATGCAGCCGAACCGGCGCGCGGCGCATTTGCCGTTCGTTCGCTCATCGCAGAAGAAGAAGCATCGCTCAGCGGCGATCTTAACTGGAACGGCGACAGTCTCACCTTGTCCAGCATGCCCGATACGGACGCGCTGGACATGCGTCTTGCGCTTCCTGTTGCACTCACGCGATCAGATGATGCGCTGTCGCTTTCCACAGAAGGCCCGTTGGACGGTTATGTGCGCTATGACGGGGCCATTGAGCCGTTCACGGCTTTTCTGCCGCCGGATCTGCAAACTTTCGAGGGTTTCCTCACAGTCGATTTTCAGATTGCCGGGTCAACGACAGCGCCGGAACTTTCCGGCGTCGCTGAAATCACCGACGGCGCGTACACGGAATTGCGCTCCGGTCTCTCCATTGCGGGTATTCGCACGCGCGCGGACGCCTCTTACGCTCCTGCGGGAAGCAAAATTTCTTTCTCCGGCGGCGCGCGCGGCGCAGGACAAACTGGCGAAGACACCATTGTCATCGGCGGCGATATGACTTTAAGCGACGCGTCGCGCATGGATCTGTTCGTTGAACTCAAGAACGCCGAAGTGTCCGCCTTTCCCGTTTCTTCGATCCGCGCAGACGGGCGCATTGACGTGAAAGGGCCGCTCGACGCTATCGCTGCGGAAGGCGAGATCACCTTGCGCGAACTCAATGCTGAAATTGTAGCGCCGGAGAGCACGGGGCTCGTTGCCATTGAAGTAGTCAATGTCGATGATCTCGCGGAACAATCGCAAAGTGATGCGCCCCCGCCGTCCTCAGCGACCTTTGACATCAAGATTATCGCCGACGATCGCATCTTTGTGCGCGGACGCGGCGTTGAAAGCGAATGGGCCGCCAATTTGCGCGCAATCAGCGATGAAGGCGACGCGATAGTGCTTGGTTCGATAAACTTGCGCCGCGGCACGCTCGATTTTTCGGGTCGCCGCTTTGATATTACGACAGGGCGCATCGCATTTGATCGTTTATCGTCGAACAATCCGTCACTCGATATCCAGGCTGAGTATGAAACCAATGATGGAACGACAGCGCGCATCGTTGTTTCCGGCCGCGCAGCAGAACCGTCGATTGAGCTGACATCCACGCCAACCCTGCCGCAGGAAGATGTGGTCGCGCTTGTTTTGTTCGGCAAACCTGCAAGCGCATTGACCGCATTTGAGTCCCTTCAAACCGCGCAAGCGCTCGCTTCGCTTGGCGGCATTGGACCCTTTGGCGGTTCAGGCGGGCTTACGGGCTCTATCAGGCAGGCGACAGGTCTTGATCTTCTGAATTTCGATGTCGATCCAGAGAACGGCGGCGGATCGCTTACAGTCGGAAAATATGTCGCCGACGGTCTATTTGTTTCTGCGACGCAGGATGCGCAAGGCGATTCCGGCGCGGTTCGAGTGGAATATGAAATTACCGACAACATCTCCGTTGAAACGGAAATCCGTCAGGAAGGAGACCAGACGGTGTCAGCGAACTGGAAGAAAGATTTCTAAGACTTATCCACCGGATAACATTCGGCGCGTACGGGATTGCCGACAACCTGGCGCGACATCCATGCTTGCACGGCGGCGCTGCATTCTTTTTTGCTTTGATAAACGCCGATCAAAACAGGCTCGCGATCAGGGTCCGGCGATAGAAATCCATATCCGGCATGCTCTGAAGACGCGACGCTCGTCGTTGCGCATGATGACGCTATCAATGCAAAGCCGACTAAAGAAAAACGCATGGCAATTGTTTTCGTACAGGCCGCCACAAAATCTCTGTTGCGATTAAATACGCCGTTCAGAAAAACAAAAAGCCCCGACGTTTCCAAGAAGTGGAGACGTCGGAGCTTTGGTAAGTTCATTTTTTGAACTCTTATTGCCGAACAACATGTTCGGAAGTGGTGTGACGGAGTTTTCGCCCCCGAAATACGCCGGCTGATTTTCAAAAGCGCCGGCATTAAGCTCCTCTTTGTGCATTCAGCGCTTCAAAACACCGAAATGCGAGGCGCAAAAACGAAAAAATCTTTCATGCGGCGCGCCGCAATGAAAGATTAGCGTTTTTTACGGGTTGTTTTCCGCTTTGTCGTCTTACGCTTCGCTGTTTTCTTCTTTGCGGGCGCTTTACGCTTTGCGGTTTTCCGTTTTGTTGTTTTTTTCTTGGCTGTTTTGCGCTTCGTCGTCTTTTTCTTAGCGGTTTTCCGCTTCGTAGCCGTCTTGCGCTTGGCCGTTGTCTTGCGTTTGGCTGTTTTCCGCTTCGCTGTTTTCTTCTTAGCGGTTTTTTTCTTCGCCGTTTTACGCTTTACCGTTTTGCGGGCAGTTTTCTTAGCTGCTGTTTTCCGCTTAGTCGTTTTACGCTTCGCAGTTTTTTTCTTCGCTGCTTTTTTCTTGGTCGTTTTTCTTTTGACCGCCATGTTCACCTCCGAATCATGATTCGAAAAACGTACAATAACGGAATTTACTAAAAAAGTATTGTATATGCGCAACGCTGAGCGTCCGCATGCACACTTTTTTGCATTTTTTGATTCGTTTTCGCGTTTTTTTCGCGCAAAAACTTTTTTAGAATGGAATGTCGTCGTCTAACTCATATCGTTGACTGCCGGAAGAACGACTTTGATCTGACATTCCGCCCGCATCGTTTCCGCGTTCAAAACTTCCGCCGCCGCCGTTTCGCGAGTCGAGCATCGTCAATGTGGAATTAAATCCCTGCAGCACGACTTCAGTCGTATATTTGTCGTTGCCGTTCTGATCCTGCCATTTTCGCGTTTGCAATTGCCCTTCAAGATAAACTTTCGCCCCTTTGCGCAGATATTGTTCTGCGATGCGCGTCAGACCTTCATTGAAAATAACAACACGGTGCCATTCCGTTTTTTCACGGCGCTCGCCGGTATTGCGGTCTTTCCAGTTCTCTGAAGTCGCAACGGATAGGTTTGCAATCGGTTTGCCGTCTTTTGTTTGACGGATTTCGGGATCGGCGCCGAGATTGCCGACGAGAATGACTTTGTTGACGCTGCCTGCCATGAAAAACACTCCGGAATATCTATGTTTGTCCAAGCAATCGCTTGGATTCGTCTTGCGCTCAATGATTGGTTATCCCCAAGGAATTAGCGCAAGCCCGCGCCAAATGTTCACAGCTTGTTCTCGCTGTCAACGGCGATATAAAGACCAAAACCTGATCGCTTGCGTATCGCAATGTGCTTGCCCGTTCGCACCAATACATAAAGAGAGACAATGAGCCTGAAATCGATCCGCGTCGTTGGCGCGCGCGAACATAATCTGAAAAACGTAACGCTCGAAGTGCCGCGCGACAAACTCATCGTCATGACGGGGCTGTCCGGTTCGGGAAAGTCTTCTCTCGCATTCGATACTGTCTACGCCGAAGGTCAGCGCCGATATGTTGAATCATTGTCGGCCTATGCGCGTCAGTTTCTGGAACTGATGCAAAAACCGGACGTGGATCAAATAGACGGACTTAGCCCCGCAATTTCGATTGAACAGAAAACAACATCTCGCAATCCGCGCTCAACCGTCGGCACCGTTACGGAAATCTATGACTATATGCGCTTGTTATGGGCGCGCGTCGGCGTTCCATACTCACCGGCGACAGGCGAACCCATTACATCGCAAACCGTCACAGAAATGGTCGACCGTTTGTTGAACGAACCGGAAGGATCGCGTTTCTATCTGCTGGCGCCGATTGTGCGCGCGCGAAAAGGCGAATACCGCAAGGAGTTCGCCGAGTTGCAAAAACGCGGCTTTCAACGCGTCAAAGTCGATGGAACATTCTACGAAATTGCCGATGTTCCTGCGCTCAACAAAAAGATCAAACATGATATCGAAGTCGTTGTAGACCGCATCGTCATAAAGGACGGTTTGCAATCTCGTCTTGCGGACTCGTTTGAAACTGCGCTCGAACTCGCCGACGGCATCGCAATTGCAGAAAGCGCGGACCCTTCGAGACGCGCTGTAAGCAGCGCTCCTCAGGGTGAGGCAAATCGAAAAAAGCGTCCTCATCCTGAGGAGGCTTCGCGAAGCGGAGCCGTCTCGAAGGACGAGGGCGCGCCGGAACGCATCATCTTTTCCGCAAAGTTCGCTTGCCCTGTTTCCGGTTTCACTATCGATGAAATCGAGCCGCGCCTGTTCTCATTCAACGCGCCGGCGGGCGCGTGCCCGACCTGCGACGGGCTCGGCACGGAGATGATCTTCGATGAAGACCTTGTCGTGCCGGACGGCGAGCTTGCCCTCAACAACGGCGCCATTGCACCCTGGTCGAAAGGCACCTCCCCCTATTACGCGCAGACGCTGCAGGCCCTCGGGCGCCACTACAAGTTCAAGGTCACCGTGCCCTGGGACGATCTCGACGAGGAAGCCCGGCATGTCGTGCTGTACGGCACCGATGATGAAGAGATCAAATTCATCTACGCCGACGGCGCGCGCAAATATGAAGTGGTCAAACCCTTCGAAGGCGTCATCCCGAACCTGGAACGGCGCTGGCGGGAAACGGATTCAAGCTGGGTGCGCGAGGAGTTGTCGCGCTTCCAGTCGATCATGCCGTGCGAGACCTGCCACGGCATGCGGCTGAAACCTGAAGCGCTCGCCGTGAAAATCGGCGGGCTGAACATCTCTGAAGCAACGGCGTTCTCGATTAAAAAAGCCGGCGAATGGTTCGACGGGCTGGAAGACGCGCTTTCAGAAAAGGAAATGGAAATCGCCGCGCGCATCTTAAAAGAGATCCGCGAACGGCTGCACTTCTTGAATAATGTCGGGCTCGATTATCTGACTCTGTCGCGCAACTCCGGCACATTGTCCGGCGGCGAGTCGCAACGCATCCGCCTCGCCTCGCAGATCGGATCGGGCCTGACGGGCGTTCTTTATGTGCTGGACGAGCCGTCCATCGGTTTGCATCAGCGCGACAATGCGCGATTGCTTGAGTCCCTCACCCGCCTGCGCGATCTCGGCAATTCGGTGATCGTCGTTGAACACGATGAAGAGGCAATCCGCACGGCCGACCACGTTGTGGATATTGGTCCGGGCGCCGGCGTTCATGGCGGCGAGATCGTCGCGCAAGGCTCGGTCGCGCAAATCCAGAAAGCCAAACGTTCGCTCACCGGCGATTATCTTGCGGGCCGGCGCGAAGTGCCCGTGCCGACCGAACGGCGCGTCTTCAACAAGCGCAAAGTCATCAAGATCAAAGGCGCGAGCGCCAACAACCTGCAAAATGTGACGGCGGAGTTTCCCGTCGGCCTTCTCACTTGCGTCACCGGCGTTTCCGGCGGCGGCAAGTCAACGCTGACGATTGAGACATTATATAAAGCCGCCGCGCGCCGGCTTTATAACTCTAAGGACGCGCCCGCCGAGCACAAGGAAATCTCCGGGCTCGAACATTTCGACAAGGTGATCGACATCGACCAGTCGCCCATCGGGCGCACGCCGCGCTCGAACCCGGCCACCTATACCGGCGCCTTCACGCCGATCCGCGACTGGTTCGCGGGGCTGCCCGAAGCGAAGGCGCGCGGCTACAAGCCGGGGCGGTTTTCGTTCAACGTCAAGGGCGGGCGCTGCGAAGCCTGCCAGGGCGACGGCGTCATCAAGATCGAGATGCACTTTCTGCCCGACGTCTATGTCACCTGCGACGTCTGCAAGGGCGCGCGCTATAACCGCGAAACGCTGGAGGTGAAGTTCAAGGGCAAGTCGATCGCCGACGTCCTCGACATGACGGTCGAGGAAGGCGCCGAATTCTTCAAGGCCGTGCCGTCGATCCGCGACAAGATGGAAACGCTGAACCGCGTCGGCCTCAGCTACATCAAGATCGGCCAACAGGCGACGACGCTATCGGGCGGCGAGGCCCAGCGCGTCAAACTCTCAAAGGAACTCTCCAAACGCGCGACGGGGCGCACCCTCTACATCCTCGATGAACCGACCACCGGCCTCCACTTCGAAGACGTCCGTAAGCTGATGGAAGTCATTCAGGAGCTGGCCGACAACGGCAACACCGTCGTCGTCATCGAACACAATCTCGACGTCATCAAACAGGCCGACTGGATTTTGGACCTCGGCCCGGAAGGCGGCGACGGCGGCGGCGAGATCGTGGCGGCGGGAACGCCGGAGGACGTCGCCGCCCAACCGCGGAGCTATACGGGGCAGTTTTTGGCGCCGATGTTGGGGGTGAAGGCGGCAGCTAAGAAGAAGGCGGCGGTGAAGAAGAAAGCGACACGGAAGCGGAAGGCGGCTTAGTGGCAAGCGCTATCAAAAAAGAAATGTACGCGAAGCCGCTTCATGCGAGTAGTGATGTACATTTTATATATCGTATGGTTCTTAAAAGGTTTGCGCTTGGCGATGTTTGCAATATTGGACGAACTAAGGACCTCATCGATAGGCGAAAAAGGCATTCTCGCGGATCAGGTGTTCCAGGCGAATACGATCCTTTATCAACTACTTCATATGCTGTTGCGACGAAAGATGACGCTATTAAGTTAGAGAAAAATGTGCTCGAAACACTTACGAGAGACGAATTGTTGTTAGAAGGAGCAACTGAAAATTTCGAATGCAGTAGAGAATATTTTCGAGAGATAGTAATACAGAATGCAAGTGCGAATGCGATAGAAATTCTCACGTTTTCCGAACTCGAAGATTTCTTGTCCGAACCGAGTTTAAGCGATGAAGCTTGGAAGTTTTGTTATTTATCAATCGAATCTTTTGAACTTTTCAAAAGTGGAATATTTGAGGCTCTACGCGTAATTGGCGATAATGATAAAACCAAAGCGCTTACTCTTGTATTTTCGGGGTTGGAACCAGATTCCACGGAACAAAAACTTGAAATCACAAGAGAGAAAATTTTTAAAGAGCATTCAGAAGACTCCTTACTTCAAGTTGGCGCACAAAGATTTCTCAAGAGCAGACACATTGAAGACAATAGAGTGCGCATTACTTTAGAAGAGTGGGCTGGTCGTATGACTTAACCTGCCAGCAAGCGTAGGACGGATGGCGCGCAGCGATATCCGCCATCACGCATGAGTTGCGGCGGATATCGGCCTTATCGGCCTCCATCCGCCCTACAAGCTGCTCATCCGGCTTTCTTCCACCAAGTATGAGACGCTTTCGCGCCCCGTAGGGCAGGCCTGTGGACCCCGGCTTTCGTCGGGGATGCGGAATTGAGTATATAGCGCAAACCTCACTGCCCGTTCTTTCCGGCGAAAGCCGGAATCCAGAAAAGTCTCCTCCCAAAGGCTTTCTGTGTTTTTGAAAGAAGCTGCAACCTGAGTGCAATAACCGCTGACAATCATTAGTATCGCAAACATCTCTGGACCCCGGCTTTCGCCGGGGAGATCGGGTTGAGGGCATCCGCTATCTCTCCGCTCATTCCCGAGAAAGCGGGAATCCACGTCGGCGCCGCAATATGGATTCCCGCTTTCGCGGGAATGAGCGGTTGATGGGTTGTATGCAGACCTGTAAGCAAGCGTAGGGCGGATGGAGCGCAGCGATATCCGCCGTCATGCCAATGCGTTGCGGCGGATATCGGCCTTTTCGGCCTCCATCCGCCCTACTCTTCCTCGCTCTTCCCGGCGCCCTTCCTCTCCTCGTCCCGTCCCGCTAGTCTCTCGCTCAAACCAACACGGGAGAGACCTCATGGACTTTGAACGCAAAGAGATGCCCGAGCAGCACTACCTTTATGTCGACCGCGAAGCGTCGTTTTCGAAGAACGACATTGCCGAGGCCATGGGCTCCGGCTTCGGCGCGGTTTTCGCCTTCAATGCGGAGAACGGCGTCACGCCGCTGTCGATGCCGACGAGCATTTATATGGAAATGCCGTCGGGCGACGCGATGACATTCCGCGCCGGCGTTTTCGTCAGCGCCGAGGATGCGGGCAAAGCCAGCGGCGAGATCAAATCCGCGACCATGCCCGCAGGCGAGGTCGTCTCCGGAACCCATGTGGGCCCCTACGCCAACCTTAACCAGAGCCACAAGGCGCTGTGGGACTATGTTGAGCGCGAAGGCCTTGGCAAAGCCATGCCGGTCTGGGAAATCTACGTGGACGATCCGACGACCGTGCCGGAGGATAAACTCCGTACAGAGATTTATCGCGTGGTGGGCGGCTAAACCGCTCCGCCCTGATCCGTAAACGCAAAGCCGCTGCACGGGGGACATGTCCGTTGTCTTTATCCTGAGGCGCCCCAGCAAGGCGCATTTTTTATTCACCGTTCGCGCCGGCGCTGAAGCGCCTCCTCAGGAGTAGACCCAGGGGAATAATTGAGGCGAGTTCCTCTCCTGCTTCACCCGCATAACCGTAAAATCTTCCACGAAACCCGCTTTCGGTGCAAACTTATCAACGCCGCCGCGTTTGCCCTTATACTGCTTTACAGTCCGGATACGGAGTGGAATTGAGCTAGCCCGTTTCTCAGTTATCCGGATCGCGGCGCGCGAGGAGGTCCATGGCGTAACGGACATGGGGCTCACTCGGCCGGTCGTTGCAGTTGAGCCTTGCGGCAAGGCGGAGGCGAAAACCTCTGCGGCCCAGCATGACTTTGGCAGGTCCCGCAATGCGATCGATTGGCGATGCTGATGAACGCCGCTGCGCAGGGCGCAAAGCGTCCCTGTCTGTTTGCTATGGATGTTTTGCGCCCTGCGCGACCGCTCCATCCTTATCGCGTCCGGGTTCGCAAGAATCGCGGGCGGCAACATCCTGTTTTCCGGAACGAGAAGCATGCCCCATCGAAAAACAGCGAACAAAACCCCGCCCCGGCCGAAACGGCGGCGCGCGCGGCGAGCGATACCGGCCGCCCTCGCCGTTGAAGCACAAGGCGAACTCGGCGAACCGGGCCTCGACGCCGCCCATCAATTCATCGTTCGGCGCGCCATGCCGTTTGCCTGTGCGATGATGGCGCGGCGGCGCGGAACACCCGATGTCTCTCCGAAAGACTATTATTGTTGCGGCGAGTTTTCGCCGCGCCGGTTCCTGCCGGTGTGTCTTGGGGACCGTGAGAATTGCCCTGTCGCCAAACGGTTCCCCGACGCCGCAAGCGAGGCGCCGCCCCCGGACGACCGGCGGTTGCGAACGCTCGCCGGATCGGCCGCGCGCTTTCGCGACGCCAAAAGACTGAAGCGATTGCGTCAGGACTGTCGTCAGTAAGCGCATCGATTGCGCTTTGCGCGCGGGCCACCGCGCGCCTCACCAACATGTCATGCAACGTGAGTTGAACGGCGGCGCCCCCCTGCGTCATGACGATGGCGTCAGGATTTTTTGCAATGAAGAGGGCCGTCATGAAAATTCAAACTGCGTTTGCCGGCGTCGCCGCGCTTTTTCCCGCTTGTGCTATGGCGACGCCCGTGAGCGTTGACGGCGTCACGCTCTCGCCGGCGCCGACCGAAGACATCATCTTTGACGACGGGCCAATCGGCGGCGTGGAAGGCGGCCCGCCGATCTCGTTCAACACCGGCGACGATGACGATCCGGATATTGTGAGCGAGGCGCAGATCACCTCAATCACGCTGGCGAACGGTCAGACCATCACCAATCTGCAGGGCCCCTCGCGGGTGGGCGACATTATCACCGTGCCCGGCGGCGAGGCGCCGCCGGTGGGCGACACGATTCGCAATGTCTTCGGCGCCAACCGGCCGGAAGTTGACGGCGGCGACAGCCTGCTCGGTCTCGATCTCTCGGTCGGCGTCGATAACGCGCTCTTTGTGGAGCTGTTTTTCGACCAGGGCGTCTCCGGCGCGGACGGCGAAGGCAATGATTTCTTTCTGTTCGATCTTTTCGGGGACGATTCAATCTTTGTGCAGGCGCTCGATGCGGACGGCAATATCATCATCGGCACGGGGCTGGCCCTAAACTCAGGGCCTGGACCCAACAATTTTGGCACGGACGATACCGGCGTTTTTGGCGACACCGGTTTTGACCTGGCGCTTTTGCTCGACAACAATCCTTTCGGCAGCCCTGACACGATTATCGATGATGTTGATCTCGTCGGGGTTGGTTTTGACGTGGAGGATTTGTTCGGCGCTCTGCCTTTTGAAGAAGTGTTCGGGCTTTTGATCACCGGAACCGAAGTCGGCAGCGGTTTCGGCTCCATCGACCTGATCGTCGCCGCGGTGAATGGAGACGCGCTGACGGTGATCCCTGTCCCCGGGGCGGCGCTTTTGTTCGGCACCGGCCTCGCCATGATCGTTCTGCGCCGGCGCCGGACCGATCAGACGGCGAAGGCGGCGGCCGGGCGCTAGTCCATCATGCGTTTAGCGAGAACGTTGCGGCAATAGGCGTAGCGTTCGCGCGCAATTTTAAGGTCGGATTTGGCGCGGGAAAGGTCGTTCATCGCCGCTTCGACGTCTGAGCCCCTGATCCAGCCGCGAAGGATTTGCATGTCGTCCAAATTTTTTGAAACAAGGTTGGAGGTGTCGCCCTCGAGAATTTCAAAGCGATGGGAGCAGAAATCGCCGGCGCGATCCTTGTCGCAATTGCACAGCGCGGTCAGATTTGCGCTGTTCTCCGCATGGCGCGTAATCGAAACGTCATAGATTTCGTCGTTCTCGCCCATGACGCAAAATTTAAGTGCATCGGTCATTTGCTTCTCACTTCCGATTATCGCAATCATGATGTCGACTTTCAGTCTAGCTGAAGCGCATAATTGCGGCAAATCCGCGGGCCGCCATGGGCTGCGCCGGGATGTGTTAGGTGACCGACAAGGTTGGAGAATGCCGATTGAATATCGCCATAAGGCGCGCTGTTCCTGACGATATTCCGGATATCATTGAACTTGTGCGCATGATCATATTTGAAACCTATGCGGACCTTCTCGCCAAGAATGGCGAGCCGCCCGCGGGGGATCCCGCCCGTTGGGCAGAAGCGCATGTGGCGCTGAAAGGCGATGACATTGTCGGCGTCGGGCTTGCGCGCGAGGACTTCATCTCCGATCTCTGGATCGAGCGGTCTCAACGCAATGCCGGGTTGGGATTGGCTCTTCTGGACGCCCTGGAAAATCAGATACGAAGCGCAAACCATTCGCGCGCACGATTGCGGGTCGTCGCTTCAAATCATGACGCAATACGGTTTTATAAGCGCCATGGCTGGCGTGAGATAAAGACTTACGCCCACGAGCGCGACGGTCATTTGATGACCGGTATGGAAAAGGAGTTGGTAATAATAAGCTAACGTTGCGCGTGTTTTACTGAGGCTATGAGTGATGAAGAGACTGTCGCCGATCTTACGCCGCCGCGCATTCTTGATGCGCCCCTGGCCCAGGATCCGGCTGTTGTTGTGTGGCTGGGGCTGCAGGTTCAACGATGGATCGGCTATTCGATCATGGCGCTTGCCGCCGTCTATCTTATGCTCGGCAAATTTAGTTTTTCCGTGCCGATCCTGTTGTGGGGGTTAGGCTTGCGTTTTTTGCCGCTCATTTTCGGCAGATATCTGTCGAGCTTCATATTCGTGATGTGCGTCATCGCGGTCTTTATGGGCGACGGCGGAACCGGCTCCACTTTCCGGCCGCTCGCCGCGCTCATGGTTTTGCCGTTAATGCTGTTTGCTGCGCTGCTATGGAGCAAACGCTCCGCCGGCACAATTGCCGTACTCGCGGTCGCAGCGTTCAACTTGGTGTTCCGGCGGAAGGAAGCGGAAGCTTAACCCGCTGGCATCGCGGCCGCACAAGCATGATCAGGCGGCGCGCTTTCGATTGCGTTTGCGTCCGAAAACCATTTCTTTTCGAGCTTGTCCCAATATCCCGACAGGTCCTGACGGATTACCCACTCGTTCAGAATTTCGTGCAAAGCGTCTGACTTTTTGTCCGTCGCATAAGCTTCAATCGTTCTCGTCAATGCAAACTCATGAGGGACGCGGTATTTATGCTCTTTCATGTCTTCCGCCATCTCAAGATAGGGATCAAACAACACAGCCCCGTCAAGGGCGCCCCGCTCAAGCGCGTCGAGAATTTCAGTAAAGGAAGAAAAGCCCTGCAAGTCCGCCCCGGGAAATTCGCCATTCGCAACCATGCCGGAAACGCCGCCGATCTGATATCCGATCGCGATGTCTTTCCGGTTTAATCCGCGTAGGGTTCTGGCCTTTTTGGCCTTTGACCTTGCAACGATTACGAAATATTCCGTATCATGATAAGGCAATGAAAAATCGAGCAGACGGCGCCTTTCCGGCATATTGGAGAAGCCGGATGCAATCATGTCCGCCTCACCGGAAAGGACCGCTTCGGCAAGTTCGCAAAACGGCTTCTCGACATATTCCGCCGTCAACCCCATATCCGCTGCAAGCGCCGAGGTCGCCTCTATCTCAAGACCGGACAGCGCGCCCTGATCATCCTTGATAACGAAGGGAGACAGAGGCGCAACAGCGATCCGCAACACGCCTCGTTCTTTGATTTCATCAAGATCGGCGGCGAAGGCCGTAGAAACCATAGCTACAAAAGCCAACAGAACAGATTTGAAAACACGCAACATGATCATCAACTCCCTACAAGAATTTGACCTGTCTTACGCCATTCGGCGGGAAAACGCCAAGACTTGTCGGCTCCGTCGCCGTATGGTTCTCTTCGTCGATATGAACGCCTATCCCGACATAGCGATTGCAACCGAAGAAAGTTATGGCGACGCCGCTCTCTTTATTTTTTGCGATCACGCATCGAACGAAACGCCGACAGCCCTACGATGCCTTGGCTTGCCTGGCGATCTTCTGTCGACACACATTGCACTTGATATAGGCGCAAGCGAATTGTCATCCGAAATCGCGAAACGCCTCGGCGCAAAAAATCTTCTGAAATGCGGATTTTCCCGTCTTGTGGTCGACGCCAACCGCGCCCCTGACTCGCCTGACCTGATCCCTGATTGCGCTGATCAAATTCCTATTCCCGGAAACAACAAGTTGTCAGCAACCGAGCGGCAAGCGCGGATTGATCATTTTCATGCGCCTTATCACAAACGTTTGGGGGACTCGATTGAACGCCATGCTGAAGAACGCCAGGATCTCTTTGTCGTCAGCATTCATAGTTTCACAAACAGGCTCATGGGCGCCAAAGAAGAGCGTCCCTGGCCGATTGGGATATTATGGCGAGAAGACGAGACCTCAGCCCAGGGGCTTATGGATCGACTGCATGTGGAAACAGGCTGGCCCATAGGCGATAATCAACCTTACGACGCACGTATCTTTAATTATTCCGTAGACCGTCATATCGGTCCGCGCGGCCTTCGTCATCTCACGATTGAGGTGCGACAAGACACAATAGACACCAAAGAGGGACGCGCACGAATGGCGAATATTCTCGCCGACGGCATTGGCCATGTGATGAAAAAACGCTAGTCTTTTTATTCGCGATGAGGAAAGCGCCATGATCCCGGCCCTGACGCTCGGCGTAGAGGAAGAATATCTGCTGGTCGATCCGCAGACCCGCGATCTTGTCGAAGAACCCTCTCCCGACTTTATGGCGGATTGCAAAGAAAAACTTGGCGAACGCGTTACGCCGGAGTTTCTCAAATGTCAGGTGGAAATCGGGACGCCGGTCTGCGCAGACATCTCCGAGGCCCGGCATCACCTGACGGCTCTGCGATCGGTCATTATCAACACTGCTGAAAAGCATGGAATGCAGGTGATGGCGGCGTCCACTCACCCTTTTGCGCAGTGGGGACGCCAGAAACATACCGCAGCGCCGCGTTATGATCTTCTGGATCAGGATATGGGCGGCGCTATCCGCCGTATGCTGATCTGCGGCATGCACGTTCATGCTGGCATTGAAGATGGGGATCTCCGCATCGATCTGATGAACCAGACGCGCTATTTCCTCCCGCATCTTCTTGCGCTGTCGACCTCATCTCCATTTTGGGGCGGACATGACATGAATATGCGTTGCGCGAGGCTTGGCATTTTCGATTCCATGCCGCGCACCGGCGTTCCAGATCGATATGAAAGCTGGTCCGAATATAACCGTATGATTGATCGCCTTATCAGCGCCGGCGTTATGGAGGACGCATCAAAATTATGGTGGGACATGCGCCCGTCGGCGCGATTCCCAACGCTGGAAATGCGCATTACGGATGTGTGTACGCGACTTGAGGACGCCCTGTGCATTGCCGCTCTTTACCAATCAATTTTGAGAATGCTTGCCCGCATTCGTCAGAAAAACCTCCGCTGGCGGATTTATCCAAGAATTATGCTCGCGGAAAATCGCTGGCGGGCGCAAAGATATGGCTGCACGAAATCCATGATCGACCTCGGACGCGGAGATTGCATGCCTTTCGCCTCGCTCATTGAGGAAATCATCGAAATGGTGTCAGAAGATGCGACGGCTCTGGGGTGTGTGAAGGAGGTCGCTCACGCTCGCACGATCCTGAAACGCGGAACCAGCGCCTGCCTGCAGCTTGACGTGTTCACAAAAGCCAAGAGTGAAGGAGCGGAAGACCGCGAGGCCTTTATCGCCGTGGTCGACATGCTGGTGCGTGAGACGGCCGCGGATTTGCCCGACGGAGGATGAGGCGCCTAATTTTTGTCCAAACACTCTTGCAGGCGCACGTCGCGTTCGCTATATCCCGCCTTCGCCTTTTTCTGACCAACAGCAAAAGACGAATGATCAATGTTCTAGCATCGATCAATAATAGTTCGCGCGCGTTGTCCGCGAATATTTGGTGGCGCGGGGTGGAGCAGCCCGGTAGCTCGTCAGGCTCATAACCTGAAGGTCAGAGGTTCAAATCCTCTCCCCGCACCCAACACATCCCCATCTCACCGCAGGATAAAATTTTTCAGCTCGAAACAGCATGAGCCATTGAAATCTGTATTACGAATTTTGTTCTTGTTTTGTTCCTTTTTACGCTTCAGTATGCCGATATGCAATTCCGGCTTTATCCAGATCCGAGGACGCAGCAACTGGCAGAAATGAATTGCCGTTTACGGGAGCATTTCGGCGAACAAGGGCCATATGCAGCTCCGGATCCGCTAAATCAATTTGTGCTTGCGTTTTTGGGCGGCAGAACGCGTAGTCAAATCTCGCGAGCGGCGTTTCGAAACCTGCAATCTAAATTTAATGACTGGGAAGCCGTACGAGATGCACCGTACACGCATATTCTAAAGACTATCAAGCGCGTTACATTTGCAGACATCAAAGCAGATCGGCTGAAATCTTCGCTCAACACGATTACGTCACGAAACGGCGCGCTCACACTCAACAACCTTGAAGCGCTACCTCAAGACGAAGCGTTGTTCTGGTTGGAAAGCCTTCCGGGTGTTGGTCGTAAGATTGCAGCAGCCACACTCAATTTCAGCACGTTGCGAAAACGAACGCTCGTTATTGATACGCATCATTTGAGAGTTTTATGCCGTTTAGGGCTTGTGCAACAGGGTGCGGATTTCAGAACCGCATACGACACTTTGGCACCCGCTTTGCCCGAAAGCTGGACAGCTGAAGATCTGGATCAGCATCATCAATTAATGAAAAGAAACGGACAAAAATATTGTCGTCATCACGCTGCCTTATGCGCGAGTTGTCCATTGGAAGAGCTCTGCCACACTGCGACCTGTCTCGGCCCAAAACCGCATTAACCGCTTCTGGTTCTTCTACGGCGGCGTTTTCTTTCACGCCGCGCTTTTTTCGCAAGATCAGATAACAGCCCCTCACGCAAACCCCGATCAGCAACCCTTACGCGCGCAACAGGCCATTCCTGCGCCAAAGCTTCTAATATCGCGCATCCGCAAACGACGAGATCAGCTCGCTCTTCTCCTATGCACGGCTCGTTCGCACGCTCCTTCAGTGACATGGTGCGCAACTTGTTCGTAACTGCGCGCGCATCATTCATGCTCAACCATAAGCCGTCGACACGATCTCTGCGATAACGAGGCAACGCCAGATGCAATCCGGCTATAGATGTCACCGTGCCTGACGTTCCCAGAAAATGCGCGTTTCCATTCTCAAATGCTCCACGCAGACCCGCAGGATCTCCAAAAGCCGTGAGCGCCTCACGCACTTGCGCGAGCGCCCCCTCATATGCTGCATCGGTCAAGTCTGACCCGCCCCATTTTTCGGACAGGCTGACGACTCCGATCGGCATCGACATCCAAGCGGCGACGGTGAATTTCCCTGTTTCCTTTTCGATTTTCAGCCAGGAAATTTCTGTTGATCCCCCGCCAATGTCAAAAAGCAAGACTGCAGCCGCATTATGATCAATCAGTTCCGAGCATCCGGCGACGGCCAGTCGCGCCTCTTCTTCGGCCGTGATTACTTCCAGCGTCAGACCCGTTTCCTCCCTGACGCGTTCAATAAAGTATTCGCCGTTTTCCGCTGACCGACAGGCCTGGGTTGCAATGCAGCGCATGTGCGTGACACCGCGCTGCTCAATTTTTCTGGAGCAAACGCCGATCGCTTCTAATGCGCGATCCATTGCTTTGTCAGAAAGGACACCGGTGCTGGAAAGCCCCTCGCCAAGCCGGACAATTTTGGAATACGCATCAACAATTCGCAGCTTGCGTCCTTGTGGGGCGGCAATGAGCAACCGACAATTATTGGTGCCAAGATCAAGCGCGGCGTAGCGCTCCCGCGGAACGCGTCTTCGGTTCGATCTCGCTTGCTCCAAAGAGCGCTGCTTCTTTGCTGAAGAATTTGAACTCTCAGGCGGAGCGCCGTCTGGCGCATCAGCGCCGTCGCGGCGCTCGCTGTTTCCCACAATATTTGCGTCCTCGCTTGAGCCAATTCTTGGCGTCGTGTCCGCAAAGACTAAGCAGCCGCGCATCACGCGGCAAGGGCGAAAGCTATATCGCCACCGCCCGCCGTTTCATCAAATGAGTGTAAAGTAGCATCCCCTGAAGGGAATCGCGATGCACCCGCCGTCGCCACTGGCGCCTGGGCCAGCGACATTCACATCCAGCGCCCATGCAATCCCCGAAAACAGGATCACTGCAAGCACAATAAGCCCAACCGCCTTTGCAAGATCTCTGATAATGGTCATTCTCTCTCCTTCCCTCGTGCAGCCCTCGCCCAAAAGGCGCACCTCTCCCGTTCGCCCGAGACGGGCGCTTTTGCCTGCGTCGCAATTTAGTTAGTCGTCAGACGCCGCGTTCGAGATCGCGAAACGCCTTGCGCAACCCGAATTCGTTAGATGTCACTGCTGTTTCCAAATCGGCGATTCTTGTATCGAGCGCACGGAACCGATGTTTCAATTCGGAAAATGTCGCTTTCGGCTTTGTCGAGAAGGTTCGCCAAAATTGCTCCTCTTCCCGGGACTCATAGACCGGGATAGAGGGGCCGGACTTCATAAGTAATGCTGCGATAAAGTAGGCGAAGACTGACAGTGGCCCGAAAAATACAACTGAAAACGCCCAGGCAAGCCGGAACCATTGAAGCGAGCCTGCGCCCCAGCCGTAATATGCTGCGATACCAGAACAGACGCCGAATATCATCTTATGGTTTTTATCTTTATAAAGACGATGCCGATTTGGACCAGGCCCGGGATCCCCGGCGTGGTGCGCATAGCCTGACTTATCGCGCCAGTGATGGTGATGATGATGGTAATGACGATCAGGCATGAGGGCGCTCCGGATAATCATGACGCCAATCCGGCGCTTCCTTATCTAGAATGGTCTCAAGCGCTTCGACGCGGCGCTCCAGGCGCTGCGCCGTGCGCCAGAGATCATCGACCAAGCGTTCATCGTCCGCCGAAATCGACTTCGTTTTTCTGAGTTCCGTCTGGTAGTGCAGGAACACCGCGGGCATCCCTACAAAAATGATCGCAACGATCGCGACAACAAATGGAAATGCTTCCACGGTTTTAGTTCCTCTCCCGGTTTAACATTAAGGCGACGTCGGTGACGTCGCCCGCGCAGCGACACGGCGTTTCAGCTCTTCAAGCTCTGATTGCACCGCATCTTCGCCTTCAAGGTCAGCGAATTCATCTTCCAAGGTTCGCGGCCCGCCATTTCCAAGGGTCCAACTCTCGGCCTCAGCTTCAAGCTCATCAATACGGCGCTCATAACGATCAAACCGCGCCAGCGCATCGTCAATGCGACCGTCATGAACCTGGCGACTGATACGCACCGCATCGGATGCGGCGTTGCGACGAACTTCTAGAGAACGTTGCTTGGCGCGCGCTTCCTTGAGTTTTCCTTGCAGCTTTTCAAGATCAGTATTGGTCTTGTCGACGGTTTCGTCGATTGAAACCAACTCCTTCTCCAAAAGACTGATCATCTCTTCTGCCTTGCGCTTCGCCGCGATGGCGCCTTTAGCAAGGTCGTCACGCCCCTTGCCAATGGCAAGCTCAGCTTTCGACTCCCATTCATTAGCGCGTTTTTGAAAGTCGTCACGTTTGCGGCTTATCTCTTTTTTGTCCGCAATGGCGCGCGCGGCGTTAGAGCGAACCTCCACCAGCGTGTCTTCCATTTCCTGAATAATGAGCCTGACGATCTTTTCAGGATCTTCCGCTCTGTCGAGCATCGAGTTGATGTTCGAATTCACAATGTCGCTTAGTCTGGAAAAAATGCCCATGCCTTCCTCCGTTAAAAGATAATGCCGCCAAGGATGAATCCAAGGAAGAAAGCGCCCCAGGCAAAGCCTGCGCGGCCGCTGACAGCCCGCTCAAGGCGGTTCTCCCAATAGCGGTCTTCGTATCTTGATCGATGCATTCGCAACTCCCATTCGGCAGTGGTTAATCCCGTCTGGCATTTACCATTGCGAAAGCCGTGCCAGTTTTGACAGAAATCAATAAGCAATTGATTTAATTGAATAATAACTTTTTCAGCAGGGGATATACTTGATATTTTGGTAATTTAAACCAAATATATTGGTAGTTTAGACCTACGTTATGGCATTTTTAACCTATGGATAGAAACCCTGCGGCAACAGAAATGATAGGGCAATCGGCGGCCTTTCTGGACGCGCTGGCTCATGCGTCCGATGTCGCATCGATTGATCGCCCGGTGCTCATTCTAGGCGAACGCGGCGCGGGCAAAGAATTGCTCGCTGCACGAATGCACTATCTCTCCCCCCGTTGGGATGGGCCTTATGTAAAAGTAAACTGCGCGGCCATGAATGAGGAGCTTCTGGAAAGCGAGCTCTTTGGTCACGAGGCGGGCGCCTTCACTGGCGCAACAAAAAAACATGCGGGCCGGTTCGAACGCGCGGAGGGTGGGACCCTCTTTCTGGATGAGATCGCCTCAGCGTCAGGGCGCGTTCAGGAAAAGCTATTGCGCGTGATTGAATATGGCGAATACGAACGGGTCGGAGGGGCAGAGACAAAAGTCGCTAATGTTCGTATTGTTGCGGCGGCGAATGTCGACTTGCGTGCGCGAGCGGAAGAAGGCGCATTTCGCGCCGACCTACTCGATCGCCTTGCTTTTGATGTAGTTGTTGCTCCACCGCTCCGTCACAGGCGCGAAGACATCGCCTTGCTCGCTGGTCACTTTGCTTCGGCGATGGCGCCCGAACTCGGCGTTTCCTTTCCGGGATTTTCTTCAGAAGCATTAGCCGCCCTTCTCGCTCACGACTGGCCGGGCAATGTGCGAGAACTGAAAAATGCTGCTGAACGATCCTTTTTTCATTGGGCCCAGCAAAGTGCGCGCGAAGATCAGATCACAAATGTCATTGTCGATCCCTTTGAGAAAGAAGGCGCGCCGGGCGGCAAAATCAAAAAGAGCGCCCCTGAACCTGTCGCTAACCACACTGCCTCAGCCTCTACTCAGCCAATAGACTTACGTGCGCATCTCGATGAAGTCGAACGCCGCCTGACTATCAACGCGCTTATTGCAACGCGCGGCAGCCAGAAGCATGCGGCTCATCAGCTGAACTTAACCTATGATCAGCTACGCGGCATTATCCGCAAATACGGAATCGACCCCAAAACGGCCTTTGCATCTTAAGAATTTCACACAGCCAAATCTTTCGAGCAGCAAAAATCTTAACAATCCGTAGGGAAATAAAATATCTGTTCTCGCTAGCATTACGAAATATCAACGAACACTGATATGTCTCTTACAAGAATAATAATCAGCGCACGACGTAGCATAAATCGCTCAACATGTTCACAATCTGCGACTTTCATTCTATTTGCATACAATTGAACTTGATCCCTTCTGCATTTGGCGCCTAGGCTGTTTAGGTCGTTCTGCAAAGTACCGGACGCGGGACGCCGATCTAAAAACCATAATAAGGGAACCATCAATGAAACACACTTCGTTGAAGGCGCATCTCAGCGCCTCAGCAGCACTGCTGACTCTCGGTTTTGTCACTTCCACTGCTCACGCCCAATCGACGCTTGCTGAAGAACGCGCCGCGGTACTATCTGACCGCGGCGATTTTGTATCCGCCGTCGGCAATAAAAAAGAACGCGTTGCCGCCATGCTGCAACGCCGCGGCGCAAGCGCTTCCATGGCCAATATACTGGTTGAAACAGCTGAATTTTCGGGTGTAAACAGCATCCGTCATGCTCGTTATGAACAACGTCTGAACGGCTTGCGGGTTCACGGCGCTTATGTGAAAGCCGCTTTCAATGAAAAAGGCGATCTTGTTCACTTGATTGAGCGCACGGCTAAACGCGGCGGCGCAATCGCCAAACCAAGCCTTGGCGAATCAGAAGCGCTGAGCCTCGCAATCAAAGAAAATTTCGGCAACCTCGCCGCTGCCCCTGGCCTCAAAAATAAACAGGGTGCGATTGCAACGTTCAATGAAACCGATTTCTTCCATCAGGAACCCACAGTTGAGCGGGTTGTTATTGCCGGCGCCAACAGCGCGCTTGAGGAGGGTTTTCTGGTGGAAACCTGGAGCGAGGATGACAATTTGCTCTACCACACGCTCGTAAACAGCCTTGGGAAAATCGTATCGAACGAACTGCGCACAGCTCAAGACAGTTATCGCGTCTATGCTGATCATCCGGACAACTCCTCCCATTCCATTGTGCAAGGTCCCGGCTCCGGGAACGGCCAATCGCCCAATGGCTGGTTATCCGGCTCACAATCCAGCTTGTTTATCAGCGGCAACAATGCGCGCGCCTATCTCGACCGGAACGCCAACAATTCACCGGACGGCGGCGGGCGCTCGATAACGGATGGTAACTTTACGACTTCCGCCAATCTTTCGCAGTCGCCGACGACAACGCAAAACCAGGAAGTCGCAGTCCAGAATCTGTTCTACTTTAACAACGTGATCCACGACCGCCTGTACCGGCACGGGTTCACGGAAGCAACGCGCAACTTCCAGGAAAACAACTTCGGCCGCGGCGGCGCCGGGTCCGACAGCGTCAACGCAGAGGCTCAAGACGGCGGCGGCGCCAACAACGCCAATTTCGCCACCCCGTCAGACGGCGGCAATCCACGCATGCAAATGTTCCTCTGGACGCTAACCAATCCGCAGCGCGATGGAGATCTCGACAGCGACATCATCTGGCATGAATACGGCCATGGTCTAACCTGGCGGATGATCGGCTCCATGAGCGGCAATGTGCCGGGCGCGATCGGCGAAGGCATGTCGGACGTGCTGGCGATTATTGTCAATGACGATGACCGGGTTGGCGAGTATTCAACCAACAATTCAAACGGCATCCGTTCTTCACGCTATAGCCAGCATCAGGATACGATTGGCGACTTTAACTCTTCGCGCGGCGTTCATCGCAATGGCGAAATTATCGCTGCGACGGTTTGGGATGTCTGGACCGGTTATAAAAATGCGGGCTTCGATTCTGATGATATTCTTGACGATATTGTCGGCGGCATGAACTTTATTCCGTCTGCGCCGGAATATTTTGAAATGCGAGACGGTTTTCTCGCCGCTGCGCCGGCGAGCCGGGATTGCATCATATGGGAAGCGTTCGCCGCACGCGGCATGGGCGTCGGCGGATCAATGAACTCTAGCGGCACATCGGTAAACGAATCTTTCGATGTGCCTTCGGAATGCGGCGGCACACCTCCTCCGCCACCGCCAAGCGGCGACGGCCCTGAACTCACAAGCCTTTCCGCTTCAGCGCAACGCCAAAGCTTCTCACGTTGGCGGGCGACCGTGACGGCGGGCGTTTCCGATGAAAACGGCAATCCTGCAGCAGGTGTCGTCGTCGGGATCACAACCAATGTCGGTGCGTCAGGCAGCTGCACTACAGCCTCGAACGGCTTCTGTTCGGCGAGTCTGAGCAACATCAGCCGTTTCAGCGTTCCAAGCGTAACCTTTACGATCACCTCGCTGGACGGAGATACAAACGCAACGGGCGTTCCAGCTTCTGTTACGGTCAATCGACGCTAGCGAAGCAGTACAAACGAAACCGGCCGCACTGGCGGCCGGTTATTAAAACTGACCTTTGTTGATAACTCGATCCGTATCGAGAACATGCTCCGGATTAATCGGGTCCTTGCCGGCGCCGCGTTCATAATAAGGCGTAAAGTCGTGATCGCAGATTTCAAATAGCTGGTCGAAATCATCTATTACGAAATACGTTTTCTGAAAATCATCAACCATATATGCAGTGTTTAAAACACGTTCCAACTCAAAAGCCACCCGGTTCGGTTTTGGATTTTCTACTGAGTAAATAGTTTCATCTTTTGACGACAGCATGCCTGCGCCAAATGCGCGAATACCGTCTTTCGTCTGTATCAGGCCGAATTCGACTATATACCAATATAGTCTCGCAAGCATTTTAGTGGCGTTGTGTTCGATGGCTTTTGGTCCGCCCTTGCCGTATTTTTCCATGTAGGTTGCAAAAATCGGATTCGACAAAAGCGGGACATGGCCAAAAAAGTCATGGAAAATATCGGGCTCAACTAAATAATCGAGTTCGTCTTCACGGCGCATCCACCAGCTAACCGGAAACCGCCTGTTGGCGAGATGGTCAAAAAAGACATCGTCCGGAATAAGTCCGGGCACCGCGACCAGCGTCCAACCGGTGGCTTTAGCCAACACTTCATTGGCGTCGTCAAGATGCGGTATCGCTTCGCCCGCATTCAGCTTTTCAAGGCCGTCCATGAATTCCTGCGCCGCATAGCCGGGCAGTAGTTCCATCTGTCGATTATAGAGAAAGCGCCACCGGGCCTGTTCTTCATCTGTATACTGTTCATAAGGCTGATCAATCGTATAATCAGCTTTCATGTTTTCATAATCGCCGCGCAGCGCATGGCTGGTATTTGCAGCGAAAGGGTTGGCAGGGGCTGAATCTGTTTTGTGCATACCCCTTAAATAGGCGCTAATGACTGAAATTTCCTGTCAAAAACGCCCTAAGCTGTGAGATTTTTTGCTTACCGCTCATGATAGAAAGCCTCATGCGCCGACAGAGAGGTTAGCCTGGCGCTGAGCGAAAATCCGCAGCTCGCCGCGGCGCAACGCGCCATTATTGTTCAAGTCGGCGGCGGCGAATTTTGCCCGCTCCGATGCGATAAACTCATCTTCGCTTAACTCGCCGTCTTCGCCCGCATGATGATAGAAAACGTTTCGGGCGACCGCCTCGATGCGCACATGCTCGGCCGGCGACAAGGCTTGAGGCGTTGTTTCCCCAAGAGCGACGGTTCCCGGATCATCAGCATTTTCGATCACGATAAATCCATTCAAAAGGGCAAGTTCGGCGGTCACGATCGACAAAGCGGCAAATTCATCTGCATTCATCTTGCCATCCTGATCAAAATCGGCGCGAGCAAAAACCAGCGATGCATGATCGGCAATCTGCGCCTCGGTCAGCACTTTCAGAGCGCTCTCATCGTAAGGCGAGCCCAGCGGCGCATCCTCCGCAGCGGTGTAGGCGAGCCCTGCTGCGGCGGCGAGCGCGGCGACGGATTTCATTGCGAGTGTCAACATCAAACTCTCTCCTTCTTTGACGACGAGAGATATGACGACCGATCGCGCCCAAGGTTGGGAGCTTTCGCGGAATTTCCGGGGCGAATGGGGAATTCTCGTGAAAATGGAACGTAAATTGCCGCAATAGAGCCCTATTCAGCCGCTTTCGCCTGATCTTCGCCCCGATTGAGCTGCGCCCACCGCGCCTTGATCATCTCGGATGTCATTCGCGATCCGTCCGGCGACCAGCCTGGCGGACCGAACATATATCCACACGCTTCTTTTAAGGATTTTGCACCTGTTACGTCGCGCGCGATGCCGATCCATTCATGAAATGCAATGCGCAGCGGGTTGAAGGTCTGCAAATTCTTGATGATGCCGTAGCGCGGCTTCTCATCGGCTCGCTCAGCAGTGAAGGTGCCGAATATTCGATCCCAAATGATCAGTGTACCCGCATAATTTGAGTCAAGATATCGCGGATTGGTCGCATGATGAACGCGATGATGACTGGGCGTGTTGAATATCCACTCCAATGGACCGAGGCGCCCAATTAGCTCCGTATGGATCCAGAATTGATATATTAAATTCACCGCCCCGACGAAAAGCACCATGGCCGGGTGAAACCCAAGGAAAACGAGCGGCGTTTTAAACAAGATCTGTCCCAGAATCTGGCCGGTCCAGGTCTGACGCAACGCCGTTGAGAGATTATAATGCTGTGAGGAGTGGTGAACCACATGGCTCGCCCAGAACCACCGTCGCTCATGGCTGATGCGATGCCACCAATAATACCTCAAATCATCAAGCACAAAACACAACAACACCGTCGCCCATGTATTGGGGATCTCGAACAGGCGATATTCCCATGCGGCGTAAAAGACAGCCCCCACCGCAGCAGCGCCGCCCACAAGCGGCGCAATTTCACTGCCAAACCCCATCAGCAAACTTGAAGCCGCATCCCGCGCCTCGTAACGCCCGCGGCCTGTGATGCGCGCAACAATAATTTCCGCGAGCACCAGAAGCGCAAACGCCGGCACAGCGAAAGCGATAATGTCGGGAAACTCCATCATGGAATGACGACGCCGACGCCGGACAATTTCCGAGCCCAGGAGACTGCGCCTTCAGCGACGATCATGACACGCGCTGACCCGGCGTCCGGAAACGAAATCTCAACGCCTCCTTGCCGCGTCGTTACATTGGCCCCGCCAGGTCTGAAACGCCGCGTGACCAGATCGCCGCCTAAACGCGAGACAACGGCAAATTCGAGATCGCCGGCGGCGAGGGCCGCACGGCCGTCACGATCAATAAGCCAAGCGCGAGGATTAAAATCCGGTTCGTCGGCGGCGAGGCGCTCTCGCGCCGCGCTTTCATTGACAGGAACCTCATGCGCGCCAAAAGCAATGCGCGCCGCAATCACCATCACAGCGATAGCGCCAAGGGAAATCAGAGAATCGAGAAACAGATTGCCGGTCAAGACGCGAAACTATTGCGAAGCACAAGGGATCCGCGACGCAGAAAGCTTGAATTGTTTGACCCAGTTCCCTTCGTCATCCTTGCCATAACTTACTCGGCTCCAACGATTGTCGTCTTCAACTACAAACTCGGCGTAGAAATCCTCACGCTCCGGATAAACCTGCCACATGGTCAGGACGCCGTCTTTCACCTTCGCACGCAAATCTTGCACCTGATGGCCAGGCGCCGCGACCCACATCATATCCCACTCTGCGGCGTCAGGATCATACATTCGAACATTGACGCCGCGCGGCGCGTCTGGGTCCTGCTCCGGATCAGGATTGAACCACTCATCGATGACAGCCATGCCGCCAAGTCCATAGCGGCCGTTCCATCGCGCGGTCTTGCCCGGTTGCGGCGGAGACCATGCCTCTCCCCGCCAGGCATGAAGACTGACCGCATAGTCGCCGATAAGAAAAGCAAATTGCGACATCTCGGCCGGCGCGTTTGGATGCGGCGCGCCGTAGTCGCAGGTTGCCGGCTGGGCAATCGACGGGGCAATGGGCTGGGCGGGCGATTGGGCAGCCGATTGTACGAACAAAAAGGGCGAAAGCAAACAAGAAAGAAAAGCGGCGACAAAAGATCGGGCCATTTTCATCTCCTTATTCCAAAAGCCCCACCATTATTCATCGCCGACAACGGGGCGCCAACTCACCCCATGACAGCCCTACCCAACGATTTCCTCGTCAGTGAAGAAGAATTTGATCTCGTCTTTCGCCGTATCCGGTCCGTCAGAGCCATGCACTGAGTTTTCGCCGATTGATTCGGCGAACTCGGCGCGGATGGTCCCAGGCGCCGCTTCAGCCGGGTTGGTCGCACCCATAATCTCACGGTTGCGGGCAATTGCGTTTTCGCCCTCAAGCACCTGAACGACAACCGGAGCGGAGGTCATGAACTCGACCAGTTCTCCGAAAAACGGGCGCTCCTTATGGACGCCGTAAAAGTCTTCAGCCTGCTCTTTCGTCATATGGATGCGCTTGGAAGCTACGACCCTCAGACCGCCCTCTTCCAGTTTGGCGATAACCTTACCCGTCAGGTTGCGGCGAGTGGCGTCAGGCTTGATGATAGAGAAGGTGCGTTCGAGCGCCATAATTGTTATCCTTTATAGTGAAAATGCTGATTCGCGCGCGTCTCTAACAATCTCTGCGACAAGCGACAAGGCGTTTCAGGTCGCGAATCAGCGGCTTTTTTGGGGAGCAATAAGGAGAGCTATAATGTCTGAAACGCCCAATCCTGCGCCGGGCGAACCGCCCATTTCGACCAATCCGGCCGAACGCGGCAACGCAAACCTCATCTACATTCTTTATCTCGCCGCCATTGTTGTCGGCGTCACCTCGATTATCGGCGTGGTCATGGCGTATATGGCCAAAGATGAAGCGCCGGATTGGTTGAAAAGCCATTACCACAACCAAATCAACATCTTCTGGAAGGGGCTTTTGTATTCGGTGGTCGGCACCGTTCTGATCGCCGCTTTTGGGCTTGGTCTGCTCGTTCTTTTAGTTGCATTCATCTGGTTCATTGTTCGCATCGTTAAAGGCATGCAGGCTCTTTCAAAAGGAGAGGCGATCGCTGATCCGTCCAGCTGGGGCTTTTAATTCGATCCGGTCGCTGTCTAACGGAGATTTATTAGCGCCCTCGCCTTATCCAAAGCGCCAAGCAGCATACGGGCAAATGGCGGGGCGTTGATAAGTTTGCACCGAATGCGGGTTTCGTTGAAGATTTTACGGTTATGCGGGTGAAGCGAAGGGGAAACTCGCGTTGTTTCCCTGTCATTATCTTGATGGGCTAGCCCCCGCCCTTCTCAATCGAACCCCAGTTGCCGACGCGCCTCAGCCAAAACAACAGCGCCGGCGACGGCGACATTCAAGGACCGGGCGTTCGCCGCCACGGGAATGCGCGTCCGGATGTCAGCGGCTTCGTGAACAGCCTCAGGAACCCCGGCGCTCTCACGGCCGAGCAACAGGACATCATCCTCCTTGAATTCGATGTCCCATAATGGCGCGGCGCCTTTGGTTGTCAGCAACAAAAGTCGGGCGCCGTCCAGCGTTGCAACAAACGCCTCCCAGCTTGCATGGGCCTTCGGCTCGGCCAGGGCGCCGTAGTCCATCGCCACGCGCCTAATTTCGCGCGCATTAAGAGGAAAGCCGCAAGGTTCGATAATCTCAATGCCGACGTCAAAGCATGCGGCGACCCGAATTGCGGCCCCCACATTCTGTGGAATGTCGGGTTCGTAAAGAACGAGGCGCAACAGAGCGTTTCCTTTGTGATTACAGGGCGAAACCGGCAGTTTGGGACACTAGGCCGCAGTCCGCCAACCCCTGTACTTAGTACATACAGTGTGCATAACGCATCACGGGAATTTTAGTCGTATTTGCCTCCTTTAAGGGATCATTTCATTATGAGCACTGCTGATCCAGCTAATCAGAAAGACTACACGCGGCGGGATGTGATTCACATTGCGCATATGCTTGCCGGCGCGACGGCGGCGGCGGGCGCAGGCGCCGTTTTGTGGCCCCTTGTCCATCAGATGAACCCGGACGCCTCTGTTCTTGCGCTGTCGACGAAAGAAGTCGACCTTTCTGCGGTTCAAGTCGGACAAGCGATTAAGGTTTTCTGGCAGGGCAAACCAGTCTTTATCCGGCGCCGCACGCCGGAAGAAATTGATCAGGCCGCAGCTGTTCCCTTGTCGGCTCTCAAAGACGCAAGCGCGCGAAACGACAATATCTCCGGCGGCGGCGAAGCGACCGATGACGGGCGGACCACTAACGCCGCCGGCGAAGCCAAACCGGAATGGCTGATCCTGGTCGGCGTCTGCACCCATCTCGGCTGTATTCCTCTCGGCACCACATCTGGCGAGAACAAAGGCGATTACGGCGGCTGGTTCTGTCCATGCCACGGCTCTCACTACGACACTTCCGGGCGCATCCGCAAAGGACCGGCGCCGGAAAATCTCGCTATCCCGCCCTATGAGTTCGTTTCCGACACAGTTGTCAAAATCGGTTAAAGGAGGTTTTGAGTATGGACCATCCATCAACATACAAGCCGAATACAGGCGTTGAAAAATGGCTTGATGAACGCCTGCCCATCGTTCGCATGGGCGCAGATTTCATGGAATTTCCAACGCCGAAAAACCTGAATTATTGGTGGACGTTCGGCGCTATTCTTGTCGTCTGTCTGGTCATTCAGATTATTACCGGCGTCGTTCTGGCGATGCACTATACGCCGCACACGGACTTCGCGTTCGCCAGCGTTGAAAAAATCATGCGCGACGTGAATTACGGCTGGTTGCTGCGCTACGTACATGCCAACGGCGCATCCATGTTCTTCCTTGCCGTGTTTATTCACATGATGCGCGGCATGTATTACGGCTCTTATAAAGCGCCGCGAGAGATGTCTTGGATCCTGGGCGTTGTCATCTTCCTCTTAATGATGGCGACGGCGTTCATGGGATACGTGCTGCCCTGGGGACAAATGTCTTATTGGGGCGCCACAGTCATCACCAACCTGTTCTCTGCCATTCCGGTTGTCGGCGATTCAATTCGCACCTTGTTATGGGGCGGCTTCTCCGTCGATAATCCGACACTGAACCGGTTCTTCTCGCTACACTATCTGCTGCCGTTCGCCATCTTCGGCGTGGTCGGGCTGCATATCTGGGCGTTCCACACCACCGGCAACAATAATCCGACCGGCGTAAATGTGAAAAACGTCAAAAAGGACACCGTGCCGTTCCACCCATATTTTACGGTGAAAGACGGTTTCGCTATTGTTGTGTTCCTGATCCTGTTCGGCGTTTTCGTATTCTTCAATCCGAACGCTCTTGGACACGCTGACAACTATATCGAAGCTGACCCGCTGGTGACGCCGGCGTCGATCGTCCCCGAATGGTATTTCCTGCCGTTCTACGCGATCCTGCGCGCTATTACTTTCGACCTTGGCCCAATCTCGTCCAAGCTGGGCGGCGTTATCGCCATGTTCTCATCCATCCTTGTTCTCTTTGTTCTCCCATGGCTGGATACGTCGAAAGTACGCTCAATGCGGTATCGTCCGGTCGCGCGCTTGTGGTTCTTCCTGTTTATCGTCGCTTGCATCTTCCTTGGATGGCTTGGCGGCAAACCGGCTGAAGGCGTCTATGTTGTAATGGCGCAGATCGGCACGGCTTATTACTTCGGCTTCTTCCTCATCATCCTGCCGCTTCTAGGCATTATGGAAACGACGAAACCGTTGCCGCGGTCGATTGCCGAGGCGGTGTTGAAACAACCCAAACCGGAACCCACAGGTATGAGCGGCAGCGGCGCGGCCGTGCCGGCGGAATAAGTGAAAGAGAAACGACAATGACAATTTCACGCAAATTATTCGCCATCATTTTCGCCGCCCTCGCCGGCGTCAGCCTTCCCGCGACCCATGCGGTCGCGGCGGGCGGCAAAGCTAAAGAGCTCAAACATGGTGAGTGGAGCTTTTCCGGGCCGTTCGGACAATATGATCAGGATGCTCTCCAACGCGGTTATCAGGTCTATGAAACGATCTGCTCAAGCTGCCACGGTCTTGAGTTCATGTATTTCCGGAACCTTGGCCAGAAAGATGGTCCTTTCTATCTGGACAAATGCCCTGCAGGCATTCCGGACTCCGTTGATTGTTCAAATCCGAATGATAACCCGGTCGTTAAGGCCATCGCTGAAAACTATAAATTTCAGATCACGGACGGTCCCGATGAATTTGGCGACATGTTCCAGCGCACAGCGCTTCCCTCGGACCCGATCCCCGGTCCGTTCCCGAATGAGCAAATCGCGCGGCTGGCCAACAACGGCGCATATCCGCCCAACCTTTCGCTGATCACAAAGGCGCGCCATCACGGGGTCGATTACGTATACAGTCTTCTTTCCGGTTACGAAGAGCCGCCAAGCACAGTCGAAATCCCGGTGGGTCAATATTACAACCCATATTACCCGGGTGATATGACCCAATATCTGAAACCGGAATATCTCGATGAAGAGGGCCATGTGCGCGAAGGCGTGAAAGTGCCGCTCGGCGGCGTCTTCGCTATGGCCTCGCCGCTCGCAGACGGCATTGTCGAATATGCCGACGGTACGCCGATGACGGTTGAGCAATATGCCGCCGATGTTACCCATTTCCTGGCCTGGGCGGCGGAGCCTAAAATGGAAGCAAGAAAATCGCTTGGGTTTGTGACGCTGATCTATCTCGTCATTCTGGCGGGGCTTCTTTATTGGTCATATCGGCGGATCTGGGCTGAGACGCCGCATTAAAAGGATAAGAGCCCCAAACAAACCGCCGCTTTTTCGAAACGTTTGCTGCTTGCTTCTGGGTTCGCGAGGCAAGCCCCTGAATTACATTGCATGCTAACAGAGGCTATTGGAGTAACAGCCATATCACACTGCAGACTGAGCGCCTAGGCGCAGCACCGAATATCCCCTGCCGAAATCGAAACAGCGCCGCAATCTCAGTTTTTGGTCTATGCACTACCACTGTCGCAACGCCATCAAATGGTCGTTCTTGCCGTCTGAAAAGACCTCCAGCGCAATTCGGTATGACAAACTTGCCACAAACTTTCTCTCTGTCTTAAAGCTCACTGCAACCGTATGCTACTGATTAATTCTAGCCGCTGATATCAATCAGCGTTTGATGATATTAATACGGAAAGTGATTGCATCGTAGCATTATTGATTACTGTTATACGTACACAAGTGCATGCCAAAAAAGAGTAGGCGAACCCCTATATTATATACCGGGCTGTAATACTAATGAACGACAGAGCATTCTATTTCTTATCCACTGATAAGTCCATGATTGAAGAAGTTTCAAAAGCGATCAAAATTATACCATCCTTTTCGCTTTCCATAGTGGATACCGCGCAGCAATTGACGGACCATATAGAGTGGAAATTACCGGGAGGAAGCGGCCTGCCGCTTATCGGTTTGGATCTTTCAAACCGCAAAAAACGGATGCTCAAACTGTGTCACGATCTGAGCATATCTCAAAACACCGGACCAATCATTTTATTTGATTCCAAATATCGCGAGGGTTTGGAAATCGAAGGCTTAGAAGCGGGCGCCACCTATTATTTTGGACGTCCATTCAACCTTTTGGTTCTTAATGCGCGACTTAAAGCTGTGCACGGTAGAATATCCGGGCACACGGCTGAGAAGATTTATTTGGGCGACTATTGGTTTTTTCCGAATAAAAAAACTCTTGTAACAACCGACTCTCATAATCGAAAGATAAGGCTAACGGAAAAAGAAACCGCTATACTCAGAGTTCTTTATACAGCTGACGGCTCTCGGGTATCTCGAGACCGCCTTCTGGATAGAGTCTGGGGATACAACGCAGGCGTTACAGTACACACACTTGAAACTCATATTTATCGCCTTCGTCAGAAAATTGAACCCGACCCAAGCGATTGCACAATCATTATGACCGACTCAGACGGGTATAAATTAGCAATTCCGCCAAATACTGATCGGCTTCAAGTTCCCGGACATAGAGAAATTTTTGGGTCCTATATACGTGTGTGACCCATTGACAAGGGTCATATAAATACCTAAATATGGATCATCGAAACGGAGCGATGGTCATGCTTAAGCAATTCGACAGCCTCTTTGATCTGATGGAAGCATTTCCAGATGAGCAATCGGCAATTGATCACTTCACGGCCATTCGCTGGAAAAACGGCGCTTATTGCCCGTACTGCGGCTCAACTAAAGTCTATCATTTTTCTGACAACCGTAATCACAAGTGCGGCGATTGCCGTAAGCGTTTTTCGATCAAGGTCGGCACGATTTTCGGCGACACAAAGATTGGCCTTCGCAAGTGGTTTATGGCGGTTTGGCTAATTACTTCTCACAAGAAAGGTATCGCCAGCACTCAACTCGCAAAGGATATTAAAGTCACGCAAAAAACGGCTTGGTTCATGCTGCATCGCCTTCGCCACGCTGCTCGCACAGCTTCATTTAACCGCCCGCTTGGCGGAGACGGTGAGCCGGTTGAAGCGGACGAAACATTCGTAGGCGGAAAAGAGCGCAATAAACATGCCTCTAAGCGTCAAAACAAAGGGCGTGGTGCAGTTGGTAAAACGCCAGTTATGGGCGTTAAAGAACGCGGCGGCGAGGTTCGCTTAGAAAAAGCGGATGCGCTGACCGGCAAGGCCGCTAAAGGTATGGTCCGCCGCAACGTAACGCCGGGTGCCGTTCTTATTACCGATGAGGCGCGCGCCTATCAGGGTCTGGACGGCGAGTTCAACCACTACACCGTTAATCACTCTATCGGTGAATACGTTCGCCATTTCTATTTCCACACAAATTCTATTGAGAGCGCGTGGGCTCTGTTAAAGCGCCAGATTATCGGCATCCACCATTGGGTATCGGCGAAGCATTTGCAGCGGTATCTTGACGAAATGATGTTTCGGCAAAACCGTCGCGAAGCCGAAGAAGGCGACCGCGTGAATATGTTACTGGATTGGGCTACAGAGAAGCGATTGACCTATAAGGACCTGATCGCGTGAGTAAGCGACCAAAGAACTATGAACCACCACTTCATTTGGATATGGACCCAGATGAAGCGCTGGATCGGCTGATACAAACCGATCCAGCTCAAGTCGCGAAAAGCATCAAGCGTGCTAAGAAAAAGGCTACGCCAAAGAACACAGGCGCAGTGAAGTCTCGGAAGCCGCAAAAGCCAGCCGCCAAGACTAAAAGGCGTTGACAACCGTTATGTCATGAAGTCGAACGCTAACTGGCCCGGCCACTTCCGCGTATGGGCGCGTACAAACTCAACGCGTCCAAAGCGGATGCGACGATAGGCGCAGACGTGTACAAGGGGGATAGCCCGCACAAACGTCTCCATTCGTCTTAATTAGCCTAGACGACATGCGGAAAACGTGCGATTCTGGAGGTGCTAACCGAAGGAATGCACGCTTTTCCGCCGCCCGGCGGTTTGGTTTGCCGCCTTCCGCAACGGCTCCCTATCGGGGGCCGTTTTGCTTTACCGATGCGGTATTTCGCGCCGCCATTAGCTACTCAACAAAGCGACAAATCCCACATATCAGCGTTAACGCCGGGCGCCAAGTGTTTTTTGTGTGCCTTGCGTTTGCATTAACGGCGAGAAAAGCGTATGCACACAAAAAACACGCGAGATACCGATATGCCAAACGAATATGCAGCGCTTAAGGCCAGAAAAAAAGAACTTGAGAAAGACAATCGCAGGCTCGCCAAACAAATACGTGCTAACGAAAAAGAGATTCAAGACATCGATAAGGTTATGGGCCCTGTCGAGGAGTTGGCCAAAAAGATGGCGCCACAGAAAACTAATGTTTCAGGTGGCGGCTCATCCGGCCGGTCGCGAGGCGGCCCAAAACCGGCTGTCGTTCTCTCCGAAGTAGAACATATTTTGGAAAATGCGGAACATCCTATGAGCCGCAGTGAACTGCTCGAAATCCTGGTCAACAAAGGGTTTGAATTTCGCAGCACTAACCCTGCAAACGCATTGGGAACAGCAATCAAGAGAGCTAAGGAAACCTTCGTGAGCATCCCAAAATTTGGGTACTGGCTTGCCCGCAGAGACTATCCGGCTGGCAATCATTACGCTGCGACCTATCAACCGGCAGAGGATAATGAAATCGAGCTAGAACCGCTTCACTAGCGAGCCAACTTCAATGGGTTACACACGTATATAGGCCCCAAATTTTTGAAAAAAGCGAATATGCTGATGAAACACTTGGGCAAAAAAAAATCGACTTGAACGCAGTAAAGAAAATTGGCTTAGCTTTTACTTCTATAACAATACAAGTAGATAAAGAAATTCAATTATTAAAGGAATGCTCGCCAAATTCAGACGAAGCCAAAGAGCGGCAGGAAGCGGAGCTAGATTTTCTTACAAATCTGAGAACCTATGTATCAAAAGTCGCAGGTAATGCCCAGGGCGCTCATAGAGATCCTGAGACTGCCGCCGCACATATTGCCGAACTCAATAGAAAGCTTGAGGATATAGACTCGCTTCTGTCGAGATGGTGGGAAGAGAACAAAGAAGACGCCGTCGAATGGTGTATACGTTTTCCGGCCATTGGCTTCGTCATCGCTGCGCTGAGCCTCTGCGGCGCACATAGCGGTATCGTAACCGGCGCAGCGTTTGCGTCAATCGGTCGAAAGCTATTCTCGAAAGGGCAGAAGATAACGATTGGCGATTCTTAGGGCCTAGGCCTTTAGTCAAACAGGGTCTGCATTTAAACAAAGGTGGATGTGTAGCCCTTCACCCCCCCCCGAAACACAACCCACACCCACTATTTTTCCTTTACATTCAACACGACAATCCCTAAGTCCGCGTTTCCGCCAAGTCCGGGAATCTCTCGTGGGGCTGGCGTTCTGGTCAGACGCTGTCGCAACGGCAAACTAAAGACAAACAACCCGTTTGCGCCGGCCCTAGCTTGGAGGTCCCATGAGGTGGCTAACTACAAAGACGCGGCTCACGTAGCCGCCGAAACGCTTCCCTGCGATCCGGTATTCTGTAATCGCCCCGCTGCGGCCCGCACAGCGGCCCGCTGGTTCGCGTCCAATTTTCCGGGCCGGACATTCTACGCGGTCAAAGCCAACCCCTCCCCCTGGCTCTTGCGGGAACTTCACGAGGCCGGCATTGCAGGTTTCGAGGCCGCTTCCATAGCAGAAGTTCGGCTCGTTTCATCTCTGCTTCCTGGCGCTGCGATTGCTTTCATGCATCCGGTTAAAAGCGCTGAGGCTATTCGCGAAGCTTACGAAGATCACGGCGTGCGCATCTTCGCGCTCGACAGCGCAGATGAGCTTGAAAAAATTCTGACAGCGACAAATGCAGCCGAGGACCTGACATTGTGCCTTCGCCATGCTGCGCCCAGCGATCATGCGAAAATATCTCTGGCGAAGAAATTCGGCATTGACGGCGATGAGGCGGTCAGTCTCCTCCAGCGCATGCGTCAGAATGCAAAAACGCTTGGCGTCGCTTTCCATGTGGGCAGCCAGACAATGTCTCCCGCAGCGTTTACCCAGGCCATCGACATTGTCGAACGGACGATTGTCCGCGCCGGCGTCATCGTCGACGTGCTCGATGTCGGCGGCGGCTTTCCTGCGGCTTATCCCGGCATGACCCCGCCGCCCATGCGCGCTTATATCGATGCGATTGCGGAACGGTTCGAGGCGATGCTGGTCGCAGAGAATTGCGAGATCTGGTGCGAGCCCGGCCGCGCGCTCAGCGCAGAAGCCTCATCATTGATTGTGCGCGTCGAAGCCCGCAAGGGCGATACGCTTTACATCAATGACGGCGTTTACGGGGCGCTTTTTGATGCTGGCCATTTGAATTGGCCATTCCCGACGCGCGGGCT
The DNA here is from genome assembly GCA_039180625.1 of Pseudomonadota bacterium. Taxonomy (GTDB): domain Bacteria; phylum Pseudomonadota; class Alphaproteobacteria; order Caulobacterales; family Parvularculaceae; genus Hyphococcus. The sequence continues at coordinate 120,786 of JBCDDE010000006.1, forward strand.
CAGCGCCGCCGCCGGCGAACAGACAGCCGCTTTCTCCTTGTACGGACCGACTTGCGACGATCTTGACTATATGCGCGGGCCTTTTCATCTGCCGGCGGATATTAGCGTCGGTGATTATTTTGAAATCGGCGTTATCGGCGCCTATGGCGCAGCGATGGCCAGCGGCTTTAACGGCTATGGCGATGTGCATATCGACGTCACTGTCGACGAACCGCCGATGATGACCGTCTTTAGCCGTCAAAACGACAATTCGGCGCAGATTGCGCCGTCAGCCGCAAAATACCTTTAAATTCCGACAATAGAACGAGCAGACAGATGCCTTACGACACGCCAAATACAACACAGACCGACGCGCTTGACGCCGCCGCCCGAGCAGAAGAACTCGACCATTTCATCGTTGTCGACGGTAAGGAATACGCCGGCCGTCACGTGATCATCGATCTTTACGGCGCAAAGCATCTCGATAATGAAGATCGAATTCGTGAAGCGTTTTTGAAATCAATCGATGAATGCGGCGCGACTTTGCTTCATATCCATTTGCACCGCTTTCTGCCAAGCGGCGGGGTGTCCGGCGTCGCCGTTTTGTCGGAAAGTCATATTTCGATTCACACCTGGCCGGAGCGCGATTACGCAGCGCTCGACGTTTTTATGTGCGGGGTCGCCCAGCCGCTGAAAGCTGTCCCGGTGCTGAAGGAAGCGTTCGAGGCGGAATGCGTTGAGGTTCGCGAAATCCTGCGCGGCGGCGAGGCATGACTAAAACCAATATCATCACGATCGACGGCGGCGAGTGGTTTCACGAAAATTGGGACGGCGCCGCCGGCGGACTCTTCCGCATCAATAAAAAACTCTATTCGGATCAGTCGGCGCATCAGAATATTCTGGTGTTTGAAAACGATATGTTCGGCCGCATGCTGGCGATTGACAATGTCATTCAGGTCGCGGAACGCGACGAGTTTATTTATCACGAAATGATTACCCATGCGCCGATCCTGGCTCACGGCGCAGCAAAACGCATACTGATTGTGGGCGGCGGCGACGGCGGAGCGATCCGTGAAGTTTTCAGACACAACAGCGTCGAACATGTGACCATGGTGGAAATCGACCCGGACGTTGTCGATTTCTGTAAAAAATGGATGCCGATGGTGTCTGACGGGTCCTTTGACGACCCGCGCCTCAATCTGATCATTGGCGACGGTGCAAAATACGTGGCGGCAACCGATGATCGTTTCGATGTTGTGATCGTCGACTCAACGGACCCGGTCGGCCCCGGCGCAGTTCTGTTCACCGAAGAATTCTATCGCAATTGCAAACGGGTCATGAAAGACGGCGCAGTGCTCGTCACCCAGAGCGGCTTGCCGTTCGTTCAACGCAAGGAATTTACCGAGGCTTTTTCACATTTGTCCGGGATTTTCGACTATGCGAGCGCCTACCAGATCGTTGTGCCCGGCTTCTGGGGATGTCCGATGCTGCTTGGCTTTGCAAGCGATGAGAAAGCACGCTTTTCAGTTTCCCATGAAACATTGCGTGGACGGCTGAACGAAGCCGGCTTTAGCGCCAGATATTATACGCCTGCGCATCATAAATCTGCTTTCCATCTCGCAGGTTATCTTCGCGATATGATTCCCCATACGGAGAAACTGATCGCAGAGGGTCTGCTCGACGACTAATGGCTGAGCCTGTTCCCCTTCCGCCGGAAGACGGATTTTTGAAGCTGGCGCCGGAAGACCGCGCCGGCGCGGATAAACCGAAAGCCGTCGTTATTCCCTTTGGGCTTGAGGCCAGCGTCACTTTTGGCGCCGGTACGGCGGCGGGGCCGGCAGCCATGATCGAAGCTTCGCCGGAGATTGAGCTATTCGATGAAGAACACTGGTGCGAGCCGGTGTCTGAATTTCAGATTGAGACATGGGCGCAACCGCCGATCCCTTTGAAAATCGAAGACGCCCTTGATGTTTTGGCGGCGCTAACAAAAAGGGCGCTCGATCAGAACGCATTTCCGATCGTCTTCGGCGGCGAGCATTCGATAACGCCAGGCGCACTGCGGCCTTTTCTCGAACGTTATCCGGACCTTGTCCTTCTTCATTTCGACGCGCACGCCGATTTGCGCGACGGTTATCTTGGCGAACACTATTCGCACGCCGCCGCGATCAGGCGATGTCTCGATGCGCCTGATCTTTCTATCGTGTCCATAGGCATACGGAATATTTCAAAAAGCGAAATTCCGTTTCTGGAGGCGAATCGTCACCGCATTCACATTCATTGGGCGAAAGACAAGACGCGCTGGGATCTCGAAGAGATGCTTGCGCCGCTGAAGGGCCGACCGGTCTACGTAACTTTTGACCTCGACGGATTTGACGCAAGCCTGATGCCCGCTACAGGCACTCCGGAGCCAGGCGGGCTTTTCTGGGACGATGTCACGCCGATCCTGAAACGCGCCGCGGAAATCTCGACCTGGGTTGGCGCGGACATTAACGAACTCGCTCCAGCACCGGGACTTCACGCCTGCGATTTTCTGGCGGCGAAACTGGCCTACAAGATTTTGGGGTACAGGTTTGTAACGGGTGAGAGCTAATGATCCGTCATTGCCAGGCTTGCCCCGGCAATGACGGATTCACACGTGTGTAAATTTTTTCAGGCTGTATCCCCGGAAAAAGTCCGGGGATGATAGTCCTCAGAAAATCTAAGCCGCCTTGTAGAGCGCCTCGCCGGCTTCCGCTTTTTCACGGAACAACCCAGGCGGATTAAACCGTTCGCCATATTTTTGAGCGAGACTTTCGGCTTTACGAACAAATTCTTCAGCGCCGATCGTATCGATATGGCTCATCGGTCCGCCGGTCCATGGAGCAAAACCCCAGCCGAAGATAGCGCCAAGATCGGCCGACTGCGGATCGTCGACAACGCCTTCCGCAAAACAAAGCGCCGCCGGCACGAGCTGAGCATAAAGCAAGCGATCCTTCGCCTCCTCCAGCGAAGGCTGGTCGTCCGCAATTGGAAAATGTTCGGCAAGGCCCGGCCAAAGATGCTTCTTGCCGCCTTCTGGATACTCATAAAATCCGCCGCCGGACTTGCGCCCCTGACGACCAAGACCCTCGACCATTTTTTCGAGCAGGTCTTCGGTACCTGTGGGCTTATAGTCGTCGCCAAGTTCTTTCTTAGTCGACCGCGACAGCATCAAGCCCAGCGACAACGACGTCTCGTCAGTCAGCGCCAGCGGACCCAGCGGCATGCCGAGGCTTTTTGCGGCGTTCTCAATCAGCGCCGGCTTGACGCCTTCCTTCACCATCAGCATCGCCTCATTGATGTAAGGCGGCACCACGCGGTTGGTGTAGAACCCGCGCACATCCTTGACGACGATCGGCGTCTTGCGAATGCGCTTGTTATAGTCGAGCGCAACGGCAAGCGCCTTGTCTCCAGATTCCGCACCCGGAATAATCTCCAAGAGCGGCATTTTCTCGACCGGAGAGAAGAAATGCATACCGATAAATTGATCGGGTCGCTTGGAATGTTTTGCAAGCCCCGTAATCGGCAGGGTCGAAGTGTTCGAGGCGAAGATGACATCGTCGCCGATCACCGCCTCGGTTTTCTTGATGACATCGGCCTTGACGTCCGGATCTTCGAACACCGCCTCAATGATCAGATCAACGTCTTTTAGGTCGTTGTAGTCTGCTGTCGGCTTGATTTTCGACAGGAATTCATCCGCAGCTTCCTGGGTGAGCTTCCCGCGGGAAACGCGTTTGTCGAGGATTTTCTTTGAATACGCGACCGCGTTCTCCGCTGCTTCCTGATCACGATCGAGAACAACGACATTCATCCCGCCCTTCACAGTGACATGGGTGATGCCGGCGCCCATAAGGCCGGCGCCAAGGACGCCGACAGTGTTGATCTCGGATTTAGGCACGCCTTCGGGGCGGGCTGCACCTTTTTCCGCCGCCTGTTTATTAATGAACAGGGTGCGGATCATATTCCGAGCCTGCGGACTGGAGACGAGATTAGTGAAGTATTTCGACTCAATCCGGATCGCCGTATCAAACGGCACGATCGACCCCTCATAAAGACAAGAAAGAATGCTGCGGACTGCAGGGTAGTTGTGGCTTGTCTCTTTCTGGCCCATGGCGTTCGCGCCAATAAAGAACTGTACGCTGCGCGGGTCCATGGCGCCGCCGCCGCCAGGAAATTTAAAGCCCTTCTTATCCCAGGGTTGCGTCACTTTCGGGTTCGATTTCACCCATTCTTTCGCCTTCGCAACCACCTCGTCGGCCGCAACCACGTCCTGAATAATGCCTTGCACCTTTGCTGTTTGCGGATCAATCGGACGCCCCTGCGTTGCAAGCATGGCCGCATTCTGAAGCCCGGCAAGACGGGGCAGACGCTGGGTGCCGCCGGCGCCCGGCAACAGCCCGACCTGGACTTCCGGCACGCCGAGCTGAATTTTCGGATTGTCCGCAACAACGCGATGGTGGCACGCGAGCACGAGCTCAAGACCGCCGCCCAGCGCCAGTCCGTTCACCGCGGCGGCGACCGGCTTCGCGGTCGCTGCGCCTTTGCTCAGATCTTTTGCGCTGTGCCCGCCGGTTTCCAGCTTACGCAAGGTCGCGTTCAGTTTGAAACCGTTTTCAAAGGCTTCTTTTTTCGACGACGCCGTTGATGAGCCGAGCATATTGAGGTCGGCTCCCGCGAGGAAACCCGACTGTTTGCCGGAAGTGATAACCGCGCCTTTGATGTCATCATTGCTTACAAAATCGTCCACGAACTTTTCAAAATCCGCCATTAAGGCTTCATTCCAAACGTTCATCGACTGACCGGGCAAATCGATCGTGACGAGCGCGATGCCGTCGCTATCAATATCTACGCTGAGTGTTTCGTAGGTCATGGATCTATCTTCCTAATTCTTAATTGACGCGTTCGACAATCGTCGCTGTGCCCATGCCGCCGCCGATGCATAGCGTAACAAGCGCAGTTTCCTTGCCGGACCGCTCAAGTTCGTCAATCACCGTGCCGAAGATCATTGCGCCTGTGGCGCCCAGCGGATGACCCATAGCGATGGCGCCGCCATTCACATTGATGTCGTTGTGATCAATGTCGAGCGCCTGCATGAACCGCAGAACGACGGAAGCGAACGCCTCATTCAGCTCCCAAAGATCGATGTCTTTTTTATCCATGCCGGCGCGTTTCAAGACTTTCGCAGCGGCAAATTCCGGGCCGGTCAGCATGATCGTCGGTTCAGAGCCGATAGACGCCATGGCGCGAATGCGCGCGCGCGGTTTCACGCCGATTTTCTTGCCTGCCTCTTCATTGCCGATCAGCACCGCTGCAGCGCCGTCGACAATCCCGGAAGAGTTGCCGGCGTGATGGACATGGTTGATCTTTTCATATTCTGCGTATTTTTGCAGGGCGACATAATCAAAACCCGGAAACTCGCCGAGCGCCGCGAAGGAAGGGTTCAGCGCCCCGAGGCTCTGCATATCGGTGTTCGCACGGACAGTTTCGTCATGAGACAACACCGGCTCGCCCATCACATCCTTCACGGGGACGATCGACTTTTCAAAGCGTTTTTCTTCCCATGACTTCGCAGCGCGCTTCTGACTTTCCACCGCATACGCATCAACATCATCCCGGGAAAAACCGTATTTGGTGGCTATCAAGTCTGCGGAAATGCCTTGCGGCACAAAATAAGATTTGAAGGCGGTTGTCGGATCGGTTGGCCAGGCGCCCCCGTCCGAGCCCATGGGCACACGGCTCATGGATTCAACGCCGCCGCCAATCGTCAGATCGGCCTCGTCGGCTTTCACTTTCGCCGCCGCGATGTTGATGGATTCAAGACCAGAGGCGCAAAAGCGATTGACGTGGATCCCGCTGACCGTCTCATCGAACCCGGCGTTCATAATCGCTGTGCGCGTAATCACGGCGCCCTGTTCGCCAACCGGCGAAACGCAACCAAACGCGACATCATCAATATCAGCAGTGTCAATGTCGTTGCGATCGCGAACCGCTTCGAGGACCTGCGTCGCCAAAGACACAGGTGTGATTTCGTGCAGCGAACCATCGGTCTTGCCTTTGCCGCGCGGCGTGCGCACAGCATCATAAATAAATGCATCGGTCATGAGGAATTCCTTTCACCTGGCCAGTAGAGCGGCGCCGCTTTCGGCCCACAAGCCGAAGTCCGGCCAATTTGTGGTAGAATAAGTATGCGCCTCGCGAGCCGTTCGCAATGGCGACGCGCAGCGGCTGGATCACGAATTAGAAAGTCAACCCAATCTCGCCCAGGCGACATGACAGAGCGCGCTGAAGCCGCTATTGCCGTAGCAAAATTCCTAGCTGCTTTAGGGGGTTATATGGTTCATCCCGATCCGCTTGACGCGCACCGCGCGATTATTCGCGAGCATTATCTTGCAGATGAGGCTGCGCTCACAGCCCAACTCAGCGCCGTTGTCGCGCTCAGCGATGACGCCCGGCGGCGCGCTCAGGCCGAAGCCGGACAATTTGTAGAACGCGCCAGAGGAAATGCGGTTCGGTCGAGCCTGATCGACAAGTTTTTGCAGGAATACGGTCTCTCGACAGCCGAAGGCGTCACGCTGATGAGGCTCGCTGAGGCGCTCCTGCGAACGCCTGATGCGGCGACCGCGAACTCGCTGATCGAAGACAAGATCGAGGCGGGCGATTGGGCCGCCCACAAAGGCAAGAGCCCCTTCCCCCTGGTGAATTTTTCAACCCGCGCGCTGATGCTGACGGCGAACTGGCTCGATGAGATTGAAGCTGAGGACCCATTGGGGCGTATGGCGGCCTCGACAAAAGCCGCGCTCGACCGGCTCGGCGAGCCGGTGATTCGCGCCTCTGTCGCTCAGGCGATGCGGGTGATGGGCGAGCATTTCGTTCTCGGTCAAACCATTGGCGAGGCCATGCGCTGCGGGCGAAAATACGAGAGCGAAGGCTACCGCTTCTCATTCGACATGCTGGGCGAAGCCGCGCACACAGCAGCGGACGCGGAAAAATACTTTGCAGATTACAAAGACGCTATTGCCGCGATAGCAGAACATGCCGCACACGACGATGTCGCCGATAATCCCGGCATCTCGGTCAAGTTATCCGCACTCCATCCGCGCTATGAATACGCTAAGAAAGACCGCGTCCTCAAAGAGCTGGGCGAACGGACAGCTACCCTAGCACGCCAGGCAAAGGAAGCCGGCATCGGCTTTAACATAGACGCTGAAGAAGCCGACCGGCTCGATCTCTCTCTCGATATTATCGAGAGACTGGCCCGCGACCCGGCGTTGAAAGACTGGGCTGGGTTCGGCGTTGTCGTGCAAGCCTATCAGCGGCGCGCGATGTTTGTCCTCGACTGGCTCGCCGCGCTTGCGCGCGACACCAAGAGACGCATCATGGTCCGGCTTGTGAAGGGCGCTTACTGGGATGCGGAAATCAAACGCGCGCAAGTCATGGGACTTGAGAGCTATCCCGTCTTCACGCGAAAAGTGCTCACAGATTTCAGCTTCCTTGCCTGTGCGCGGAAAATTCTGTCATCAACAGACGCCTTTTTCCCACAATTTGCGACCCATAATGCGCTGACGGCGACAACTGTCATGGAAATGGCGGGCGATTATGCCGATTACGAATTCCAGCGCCTTCACGGCATGGGCGAGGCGCTCCATGACAGTCTGATCGCTCATGGCGCGCGCTCGCGCATCTATGCGCCCGTGGGAGGTCATAAGGAATTGTTGCCGTATCTGGTGCGCAGGCTTTTGGAAAACGGCGCCAACTCGTCTTTCGTCAATCAGCTTATCGACCCGGATTTGTCCGTAGACGATATTGTCGCCGATCCGATTGATGAAATTGCCGAACTCGATGCGATCTCCAACCCTCATATTCCCTCTCCCCGAAATCATTTGAACGGTCACAGACTGTCAGCAAAAGGCTGGGATGAAACACATCCGCCGACAGCGTCAGATTTTGAAAACCTCGCAGAAACAGCGGTTGAAAAGATCGACGCCGCGCCCATTGTCAACGGCGTTGTTCTCACGCGTCAGCAAAAAGCTATTCGCTCACCGACCAATCGTAAGCTGATTGTCGGAACGGTCGCCGACGCTACTGCGGAGGATGTTGCAAATGCATGCTCAGTCGCCGCAGAGGCGGCGCGCGATTGGTTGGCAACGCCTACTAACAAAAGGGCCGACGCCCTGCGTAGGGCCGCCGATATGCTGGAGGATGAGGGCGAACGCTTCATGATCCTCGCTGTGCGCGAAGCCGGCAAAAACTGGCCGGACGCTATCGCTGAGATCCGCGAAGCGGTAGATTTTCTTCGTTACTATGCGGACGAATGCGAGACACTGGAACGCAGCCCTCTCGGCGTTGTCGCCTGCATTTCTCCCTGGAATTTTCCGTTGGCGATCTTTCTCGGCCAAGTCAGCGGCGCGCTTGCCGCCGGCAATGCGGTTATCGCAAAGCCGGCAGAGCAAACGCCGTTGATCGCTTTTGAAGCCGTCAAACTGTTGCATGCTGCGGGCGTGCCCGCCAACGCTTTGCATTTTCTGCCCGGCGACGGCGCCGGCGTTGGCGCGCCGTTGACGAAAAACGCCGCTGTTAATGGCGTCGTGTTTACCGGCTCCACCGAAACAGCACAGGCGATCAATCGCGCGCTCATCGATACGGAACGCGACGAAGCCGCTCTGATCGCTGAGACCGGCGGCATTAATGCGATGATTATCGATTCCACAGCGCTTCTGGAACAGGCCGTCACCGATGTCGTCGCCTCAGCGTTTCAAAGCGCTGGTCAGCGGTGTTCCGCATGCCGCGTTGTTTGCGTACAGGACGATGTTTTTGACCGGTTCAAAGCAATGTTAGCCGGAGCTATGGCCGAACTGCGCGTCGGCGATCCTTCTGACCTGCGGACCGATGTAGGCCCAGTGATTGATGAAGCGGCGCACAGGAATATTGAGAGCCACATCGACCGCCTCAACACTGAAGGGCGATTAATCGCCCGCGCGCCGGATATTGATGGTCATGATCAGGGCTGCTTCATACGGCCGGCCGCTTTTGAAATCGCCGATATATCTGAATTGGAGCAGGAAATTTTTGGCCCCGTACTGCATGTGGTCCGCTTTCAATCCGGAGACCTTCTGCATACGGTTGACCAGATTAACGCGCTTGGATTTGGACTGACGCTGGGCGTACATTCTCGAATCGACGAGACGATGGAGACAATTTCCCGTCGTGCGCGTGTCGGCAATGTTTATGTCAATCGCAATCAGATCGGCGCCGTTGTCGGTGTTCAGCCTTTCGGCGGCGAGGGTCTTTCCGGCACCGGTCCCAAAGCCGGCGGTCCACATTATTTAAAGGCGCTGACCCGCCGCACGCCATACGAGGATAAGATGGCGGCGCCTTTAATGTCAGAAATCACAGGCCCTGATGAAAGCCTTATTGATAAGGCGAACGCCGCTTATCTTGCCTGGAACAGATTTGATCGCGGCGATGTTTTGTCGACCGCGATCAAGGAATTGGAGATCGGCGAAGCAGAACGCACCCGAATTTTGAACGCCTTTCAACAGACGCAGCATAATGCGGAATTGCCTGGCCCCACTGGCGAAGCCAACACGCTCAAGCTGCGTGGCCGCGGGGTCGCATTTTGTCTCGGCGCTTCGGAAAAACTGCCTATCCAGGCGCTTCTCGCCCTCGCCGCAGGCAACACCGTCATCGCGCCCGCTGCGGGCCCGTTGAATAAAATTGCAGCCATTCTTGAAGAAAAGAAAGCGCCCGATCATGCGTTGACCCTGATTGACGGCGCCGTGCCGACATCATGGCTATTACACGACGCGCTGCGATCAGTCCTTTATGACGGCGATGCTGGCGGTCGAATGCTCATTGAAAGAGTGCTGGCCAGGCGAAAGGGCGCAATCGCGCAATTGCTTTCCAGCGCTGATGAGCCATGGCGATTTTGTGTTGAGCGGACGTTAACCATTAATACGACTGCAGCCGGAGGCGACGTGAGACTATTGTCGCTGGGCGAGTGAACCAGCAATACAGGCGAATTCGGCGATGCTTATCGCGAGCGAGGCTCGGCTCGCCGCAGACAAGGTTGCCATTATTTAAGGAGCAGCGTTCATAGCCATGAGTGACCAACAACACAGGCATATGACGGCAGCAGAAGTTACAGATCGCAAAGGCGGGCCCTTCATAGAGGCGCCAGGGCGTTCGCGCCACTGGATGAATTGGCTGTTTGCGGACAAGAACCGGATGTTCTGGGTGCTGCAGATTGCGGGTTGGCTCGGTTTTTTCATTCTGCATGTTTCAAGCGTGTCGACATTTGTGGCCGGCCGGACACCCCAGGCGCTCCTTTATTCCCTCGCCTCTTCTCTTGTCGGCTTTTTGACAACCAGCATTCTGGCCCGCCCCATCTATCATTACGCGCGCGGCCAAAAGGCCGGCTTTATTCTTCTGATCGCCATACCCTCCACAATTCTCATGGCTGTCGCCATGGCGGCGATGAAAACAAAAATCTTCACGTATATCTTCGGACCGGAGTGGCTGGACACGCGCGACATGCCGTTCGGCGTCGGCAATCAGCTGCTCTTATTGCTGCCTGATATTCAGGCCAATTTGTTCCTGCTTGGCTCCTGGGCCGGGTTTTATTTTGGCATTAATTACTATCTCAATTTGCGCAACGAGATGGAACGTGTCGTTCTCTCCGCGCGCCTTGCCGATCAGGCGCAACTGAAGATGCTCCGGTATCAGCTGAACCCGCATTTTCTGTTCAACACATTGAACGCAATATCTACGCTTGTGATGTCACAGGACGGCAAGCAAGCCGATAAGATGATTTCGCAGCTCTCTGCATTCTTGCGCTACTCTCTCGACAGCGACCCGTTGATGAAGACAACGCTTGCTGAAGAAGTGCGTGCGTTAAAACTCTATTTGGAAATTGAAAAAACGCGCTTTGCCGACCGCCTTCAACTGAAGTTCGATATCGATGAAGATGTCATGAACGCCAAAGTGCCGTCGCTGATTTTACAGCCGGCGATTGAGAACGCGATCAAATATGCGATTGCGCAGATGGAAAGCGGCGGGAAAATTTCTGTTTGCGCGCGGCGCGACGGCGACAATTTACGTATGGAAGTCTGTGACAATGGGCCGGAGGCGCCGGAGGACCCGAGCGAGCTGCTGCGCAGCGCTAAAGCTGGCGTGGGCCTTGTCAATATGAGAGACCGGCTGGCTTATCTGTATCAGGATCGATGCGAATTCCGATTGTGTCATGTCGATCCGCAAGGGTTATGCGTATCATTGCGCATTCCCTACGAGACCTGAGAATTAATATCTGGAAGGGGCGATATCATGGAAGACTCTGAAAAAATCCGCGCCATTCTTGTTGACGATGAACCTCTGGCGCTGCGCGGTCTTAGAATGCGCCTGGCGGAATTCCCTGAGGTTGAAATTGTCGCTGAGTGCGCAAACGGGCGTGAGGCGGTGAAAGAAATTCGTTCGCTGACGCCTGATCTTGTTTTCCTCGATATTCAGATGCCAGGTCTCGACGGGTTCGGCGTTGTGCGCGCCATGATCGGCGCACCTGCGCCTTTGTTCGTATTTGTAACCGCCTACGACAAATTCGCCATTGATGCTTTTGAGGCTAACGCACTCGATTATATCGTCAAACCTGTAGAGGAAGAACGCCTGAAGGATGCGCTTCATCGTGTCCGTGAGGCGCTGCATTCAAAAGCTGCATTGACCCGGGAATCAAAACTGGTGGAGCTGCTTGCCTCTCTTTCAGAGGATGAGCGCGATCGCATTAAAGAATTGATCAATGACCCGGAATGGGCGGATAAAGAACGTTATACTGAACGCCTGTCTTTTAAAGACGGGTCAAAGGTTGTTGTCCTCGATTCCGATGAGATTGAATGGATAGACGCAGCCGGAGATTATATGTGCATTCATGCCGGCGGCAAAACGCATATTATCCGTGAAACTATGAAAGCGTTGCAACAACGCCTTGATCCATCAAGGTTTCAGCGCATTCACCGTTCCGCCATTGTAAATATTGATAAAGTCAAGGAACTTCATCCCCATTCCAATGGCGAATATTTTCTGATCCTTGAAAACGGTCAGGAACTCAAATTGTCGCGTTCATATAAGGAAGTTGTTTCGCGATTTTTGTAATGCAAAGATGGGGCAAACATATGCGCCGCATTCAGTATTACAGAATGCGGCGCCAATTTCTAATTAAGACTCTTTTTTACAGCATCAAAACTGTTTAGAAAAATCAGAGAGACAAGCGCGCAATTCGTAAATTGGTTGGCGCAAACCACATCAGAACGCCTGTATGCGGATTGACTTTAATAAAGTAGTATTCGCCATCATCTCCCTGCGCAACGAGACGAATGCCGGAAACCGATCCTGCTCCGCGACGGGAGACAAGCTTTCCGCCGCGCGCTTTTAAAGCGTCATTGATTTCACTACGCTCGACAATATTTCCAAAATCACTGACAAGGGTTTCGCCTTTAGTAAAGAAGAGGTCTTCGTTTGCGTTTGCGTATCCTATGAGCGCAAAAACTGACAGTAAACCTGATATAAGCACTTTCCTCATTGTTTAATTCATCCTTTATCTACTGATCATCAGTACATGTACAAACTTATAATAACGTGTACAGATATTAATCAGTTTGTTTCTAACTAGAGCGCTTTAAGCGCTAATGTGTTTGAAGACGCGCGACTGTTGTATCGCTACACTACCCTTTGAACCGGGCTACTATCCCCGGGCTTGTAGGGGCAATCCAGGTTAACTCGCCAGTATGAACATCAACCCTAATGAAATAATAATCATTATGCGTACCTTTTATAAGAATAGGCGCATCATTAACAATACCGACCTTTTTAGACAATAATCTGCCTCCATCAGCACGAACGGACTTATTAATATCTTGCCGATCAACCACGCGGCCAAAGTCAGTTACAATAATATCGCCCTTTTTATAGTGGGACGCATCTTTCGGCGCGGCGTTTGCGGACGCGGTCATCATCGTTGCGGCGGCCAGGGCGCCAAGCGTGGATAATATGAGTTTTCTCATCATTTAATCTCCGTTCTTCTTGCCCTCAACAAATGGGCGCGGAACGGCAAAACGCCAGAGGAGGCCTCGCGTATGTGATAACCCGTGAGATCAGCGTCGCTTCAGCACTCAACAACATTGACAGCGAGCCCGCCCTCGCTGGTTTCCTTGTATTTCCGGGACATATCGAGCCCGGTCTGGCGCATGGTCTCGATCACTTGATCGAGAGAGACTTTCGGATTTTCCGCAGCTCTCATCGCAAGCCGCGCCGCATTGACGGCCTTCACCGCCCCGATGGCGTTGCGTTCGATGCAGGGGATCTGGACAAGGCCTTTCACCGGATCGCAAGTAAGACCGAGATTGTGCTCCATCCCGATTTCGGCAGCCCGCTCCACCTGCGCAGGGCTCGCCCCCCAGACCGCAGCGAGCCCTGCGGCGGCCATGGAACACGCGACGCCAACCTCGCCCTGACATCCCATTTCTGCGCCGGATATGGACGCACGCTGCTTATACAGCATACCGACCCCGGCAGCGGTAAGCAAAAAGATACGTATGCGGTGCGCTGCGTCTTCTTCGTCAGTACAGTAATGCCGAATAACAGACGGAATAATTCCTGCAGCCCCATTTGTCGGCGCGGTTACAACCCGTCCGCCGGCGGCGTTTTCCTCGTTCACGGCCATCGCATAAACGTTGAGCCAATCAAAGAGCTGTTCACGCTCATTGGCAAGCGGCGCATCGGCAATCTTGCTGTAAAGCGCAGCGGCGCGCCTGCCGACATCAAGGCCGCCCGGAAGAACGCCGCTCGCATGAAGCCCGCGCTCGATGCAGCTGTTCATCGTCGACCAGATATCATCCAGACGCGTCTCGGTATCGGCGCGAGGCCGCATCTCATCTTCGTTCGCAAGGATAACCTCATAAATATGCAGCCCCCGTTCGCGACAAATATTGAGAAGCTCAGCGGCGGATGCGAATTCAAAACGGCCGCGGCGCGGCCGGGCGATCATATCATCGTCCGACTTTTCAGAAAGCTGTCTGGCGGTTGCAATAAATCCCCCGCCTACGGAATAATAAGTCTGCTCAAACAGCCTCTCGCCGTATTTGGTCAGCATTGCCAGACACATCTCATTGGGATGTATTTCCGGAATAATATCGCCGCGAAAGTCGATATCGGCGTCAGGGTCAAAATGAACCTCGTGATCGCTCGCCAACACAATCTTTCGATGGTTGCGCAAATCGGCGACAGCGGCGTCGGCTTCCGCGGGGTCCGCCGTGTCAGGCTCAAACCCCATCAACCCCAGCATGACGGCACGATCGGTGCCGTGTCCGACGCCAGTGAGCGCAAGTGAGCCGTGCAGCGACACAAAGATCCGGTCGGCGTCGTGAAGAACGCCCGCGTCTTGCGCGTCTTTTAAAAAACGCACGCCTATGCGCATCGGTCCCACCGTATGCGAGGAAGACGGACCAATGCCGATTTTGAATATGTCAAAAACGCTCAGCATGGCGGCGCGCCTCTCATCGGCGATCCTGCATTTCCGGCTCAACCCCAAGCGCGCGCATGGCCGCTGCAACCGCCGTCATTGCCGCTTCGGCAACCGCCTCATCCTCGGCGCGAGCGACAACGGTGACGCCCTTTTCATCGCCGTCAATCGGATAACTTCCAATCGCCACGCCTTTGACCGCGCCTTGAATATCGCGAAGTTGATCCGCGATCATGGACTCAGGCAAGCCAATTGCTGTCGCGGCGCGCGCATGCATTTGAACGCCGCGCTCCAGTTCGCTTTCAACCGCATGCAGCATGCCCTGAAAAATACTCGGAACGCCGGCCATCACGAAGACATTGGCAAGACGCACGCCGGGCGCGCCGGTGACCGGGTTTTCTATCAGAACCGCGCCTTCAGGCGTGCGCGCCATGCGCCGACGGGCGGGCGTCACCTCTTCGCCGCGGGCGGCGTACCATCTTTCAATCATTTCAATCGCTGTCGGATGCTCAATAACCGGCGTCTCAAAAGCCGCCGCAATTGCGTCAACCGTAATGTCGTCATGCGTTGGACCAATGCCGCCTGAGGTGAAGACATAATCGTAACGCGCCCGAAGGGCGTTCAACGCATTGGCGATATCGGAAACGGTGTCCGAAACAATCCGCGCCTCGACAAGCGCTATCGCGCGGGCCGTCAGCCACCCGGCCAGGTAATGGATATTGGCGTCGCGCGTGCGCCCGGAGAGCAGCTCATCACCAATCGCCAGAATTGCTGCTGTTTTCCGTTTACTGTGTTCGTCCATGGGCAGAGTTTAGCCGCCCGTCCCCGTCAAAGCCAGTTCAACGATAGATTTGTAGATTATCAAGCTGTTCCAGCAAACCGCCGAACGCGGCGGCGAGTTCTTCGTTGTTGCTGACCGCCTGATAATGGTCCGGCGAGCTGGCGCAATCCAGCATGTAGCTCTCAGCATGGGGGTTGCCGTTGATGCGAAACATGAAAATTTCGATCCCGTCGTCCTTCATTCGCTCGCAAATATAGGTGAGGTTTTCAAACCCGTCGATGGACCCCTGATTGTATCCCCAGCTGCGCATCGTGCTGAGTTCATGCGTATAGGCTTCTGTGCGGCCGTCAGTAACAAAGACCGCGACCTTGCGCGCGTCGTCAGCGGTGGCGGCCGGATAGTCGGCAGGCCCCCAAAAGCCGGACCATTTTGGCGACAATAACCGCCAGCTCCACGCGAGCGCGACGTCGAAGCGGCCTGTGCCCCCTTGAGTAAAGGCGGCAGCCGCATCGATCACGTCCTGCACGTTGCTGGTGGGGCCTGTCAGCGCAACATTCGGACAACGCGGTCCATTGTTGTAACCGGCAAGCCCGCCCGTCACATTCGGGATGGATGCGGCAAAAGGGGCGGCGGACGGCGTATCATCGTCAAGCGACCATACATACGAGCCGTCGATTTCCTCGCGCGGCTCAAAACATCCGTTCCACCCCGCGGGCGCTGAAGCGTCAAGCCAGGCGCCGCGTCCTGTTCCCACCTGCACCCTGTCGGAGAACGGCACGACTGAAATAAAAAAGTCCGCATCGCCCGTAAATCCGGACAACGTCGTTAAAACGCTCGACATGGTGGAGAGCGCCGTTTGCCAGGTGTTGCCAAATCCCATGGATGCGGTCGTGTCGAAGGCAATCACCATTTCCAGTCCACGTCGTTTGCGCAGACGCACTTCGGAGCTTTGCGCAACCGAGAGCGTTCCAACGCCAACGACTTGCAGGAAGATCGGTTTCACATCAAGCACAGCCGAAATCGTCACATTGCCGTCGGACAGTCTGACGGCGGAAAAATTGTTCACCGTATATGAAAAACGGCGATCGAGGCTGGCGTTGAAAATTTCCTCCGCTTTTTGCGACAATTGCGGCTCGACAAGATCAGGCGTCTGAGCAATCCGCAACGCAGTCGCGTCCACCGCCTGTTGTACGACCGTGCGGGCGAAATTCTGACGATGGAAATCGATTGCGACCCCGACGGCCGCCAGTAACGGGATCAGCAGCAAGCCGAACATCATGGCAACATTGCCGGACCGATCTTTCAAAAATGACCGCATGATCTAAACTCCACTCTCCCTCAGATATTAATATGGGGGAGCCGGCTAACGTTTCGTTTACTCGCGAAGATAAGTGTTGCCGCCGATAGGCCCGACGCCGGCGGGCACTGGGATATCCGTCATATTATAATCCGCATTCAGCACCAGCGTTGGGCTGCCGGCAAGCAACAACTTGTTGGCGACAATCGCTGTGTAGGCGGATTGATCGGCAACCGGCAAAAGGCTGGCGACAGACAAAGTGCCGCGCGGCAAATAAAATGTGCCTAAAAGTGTTCGCGCATCATCGCTGTGAATTCTGTGTATGCGATCCAGCGGTGCGTTACGATCTTCAAAAAACAATATCCCTGCAAGCGGGCCGCTGTTCGGCGCCGTCAGGGAAATTTTTGAATCTGCCCCAAAGTAAAAAGTCGAATCATCGCCTTCCAGATAAAATGAAACATTCTCACCGGAAAGCCGCGCCCCGAGATCAACAACGAGCGGGCCGTCTTTCATGACATAATGGCCCGGCTCAAGTCGCACATCAGCGTTGGAGGCGATCGCCAGTCCGCCGCAATAGACACCGGGAGAAAGTGTGTGGGTGGTAAAATTCTGGGTCTCAACAACAAGCTCTTCAGTTGGCGCTAAAGACGCGAAGGAGTCCGACAACGCCGCCATGAAAACCTCGGTTGATCTTTCTCCAAGCGTCGTATCAATAAAATCGCAGCCGCCAATGGGAGGCGCTTCACGCGCTGACAGCGGGTCCGGATAGGCCGGGCAATCAGTTGTCGGCAAGGGTTCATAGTTTACCAGCGTTCCTGAATATCCGCCCCCGGTGCAGATCATCTGCGCAGTCAGCTTGGAAGAAAAGGATGCTGAAACACTGGTCGGCGAGTTGGAATTCGCCATGATTGAACACTCCTCGGCGCTCAGGCGTGCATTTAAATCAGCTGAAACAGCTCTGTCTGCTGAGGAAGCCAGAGAGACAACACAGACATTCATCCCACCGCGCGCGACGGCTGTCGACTGAACCTTTATCGGGCGGCTATAAGGTTTGAATTTTGTAAGAAAAAGTCCTTTGATCGGTTCGAGAGTCATTTCCACTGTGACAGTCGTATCCGAGGTCGAAACTGTAGTGTCGTAGCTAAAGGCATGAAGTTTATAAAATTCCGCGATATCATCATCGACCGCCGCCGCAATCACCGCTTTGATCTGTTCTGCGGTGGGCTGCGCAAGCAGAAATTCTCTGGCGCCGCGCGTTGCCAGCATATCCGAAAGCTGCTTGAGACTGGTGCGCTGGTTCGACCAGCGCGCAAAATCAAGCGCAATGCCGACAAACAACATTAGGGCCGGCGCCATCAGCGCTGTCAGCATTGCGACATTGCCATGTCGGTTTTGAAAAAATCGCATCAAGTCCAATCACGTCGGTAACGAACTGTTAGGAGATTGATAAGGAGCAAAAGATAAAATTGTATGAGAAAGCAGGGTTAATCTGCACATCCCTACAAAATGTCTTTTCCTTATGGAGCTGTTTTGCGTTTTCCTTCGCAAGCATTGCGCAAGCTGGGAATGCGCGTTAACCCTCGCCGCCTGATGAAACTTCCCGCCCCGCTTCATCGTGGAACACTGATTAAACGCTATAAGCGGTTTCTCGCCGATATTCGTCTGGATACGGGCGAAGAGATCACCGCTCATTGCGCCAATCCAGGTTCGATGATGGGCGTTTCTGCGCCGGGCTCGCCCGTCTGGGTCAGCGAGCATCGCGACAAGAAACGCAAGCTCCCCTGGTCATGGCAGCTTGTGGAAGTCGACGGCGGAACGCTTGTCGCGATCAACACGTCAAATCCGAACGCAATCGCCGCCGAAGCAATCGAATCTGGCGCCATTCCTGAGCTGTCCGGCTATGACCGCATGAGGCGTGAAGTTAAATATGGCGAGAACAGCCGCATCGACCTTCTCCTGGAAGATGACCGCCGCGGGCGCTGTTATGTGGAGATCAAGAATGTCCATCTGCGGCGCCGGTCGGATCTGGCTGAGTTTCCGGACTCCGTCACCGCCCGCGGCGCCAAGCACTTGCGTGAGCTTATCCGCGTGGTCGAGGCCGGGGAACGCGCGGTAATGCTGTTTATTGTCCAGCGCGGCGATTGCCGCCGGTTGCGACCGGCCGCTGACCTTGATCCCGCCTATGCCGCCGCCTTCGCAGAAGCGGCCGCGTCGGGTGTTGAAATGCTCGCCTATGATTGCGAAATCACGACCGCTGAGGTAATCCTGCGCCGGGCGCTCACGATTGAATCGGAATGAAAATATGACAGAATTCGCCCTTGATGAAGAACCGATTGTGCGGACGAGCGAAATCAAACGCCACCCGCCGGAGGCTTTTGAAGGCATGCGCAAAGCCGGGCAACTGGCGGCCGCCTGTCTCGATATGATTTCCGAGCATGTGGCGCCTGGTGTTGCGACGGAAAAGCTTGACGACCTCATTCGCCAATTCGTCTTCGACCATAAAGCGCTATCGGCGACAATTGGCTATCGCGGCTACCGTCACGCCAGCTGCATTTCGCTGAACCATGTTATCTGCCATGGCATTCCTGGACCAAAGCCTTTGAAGAAGGGTGACATTCTCAACATTGATGTCACCGTTATCGTTGACGGCTGGCATGGGGACACGAGCCGCATGTACTTCGCCGGCGAACCGAAAGTGAAAGCGCGCCGCCTCGTCGACACGACCTATGACGCAATGATGGCGGGCATCAACGTCGTAAAGCCCGGCGCGACCCTCTACGATATCGGCAGGGCAATTCAGTCCCATGCGGAGGCTGAAGGATTTTCCGTCGTTCGCGATTTTTGCGGTCACGGGCTCGGCCAGGTATTTCATGACGCGCCAAATGTCGTTCACTATGCGGAGTATCGCGATCGCATCGGCACGACACACCGCGCCGCCGACACCGAATTAAAGCCCGGCATGTTTTTCACCATTGAACCGATGATCAATGACGGCAAACCGGACGTGAAGCTATTGAAAGACAATTGGACGGCGGTGTCGCGGGATAAATCCCTTTCCGCTCAATTCGAACACTCCATCGGCGTGACCGAGAACGGGGTTGAGATTTTCACGACAAGCCCAAAGGGCCTGCACAAGCCGCCTTACTAATTTTCCAACTAAAGGGGAGACGACATGGCCGACCATCAGAGTTTCACAAGCTATCTGACTGTCAAGGATCCGCGCGAGGCAATCGCATTTTACGAAAAATCTCTTCCGAACGCCAAGGCGACCATGATCATGGACGGGCCCGGCGGCTCCGTCATGCATGCAGAGATGGAGATCAACGGCGCAACCTTGATGATCTCCGGCGAGTGGCCTGGCATGGCCGAGGCCCATGAGGGCATCTCGCCGGTCAATTTCATGCTTTATGTAGATAATGCGGACGACGCCTACAAACACGCCATTGATAACGGCATGACATCCGTGTTCGAACCGTCCGATCAGTTCTGGGGCGATCGCAATGCTGCGGCGCGCGACCCTTACGGCTTCCGCTGGACCTTTGCCCACAAGGTTGAGGACGTGGCGCCGGAAGAAATGTCAAAACGCGCAGCGGATTTCGCAAAACAGATGGCTGAGCAGGGATAGTATCGGTTGCACAACACTGCGTTGGCGTTACTGCAAACGGAGTAGAAATCTTTATGACCAACTCCAAAGCTTTGCTCCAGTCGCCGTATGCGTAATTTAAAACCAAAAACGCCGCCTGCACCGTGGAAGCTTTGGGTTGCGACTGTATTATCATTTTTCGCCTTTATTTTTGGCGGCGCAGCCGTAAACGCATCCACGATCGAACTAAAATTGTTCTTTTCTATGATCTGGGCAGCGGGTTTCTATGCTTTTGTTTGGATATTATCAAACAGGTTCGGCTCTATGCGCATTACTAAATATATTTTGATTTTTGTAGCTCTCATGATGCTGATTGCAATTTTGGAATCTGCTGTATCTCTACTTGACCGCAGTGCCTGACGGCGCTTGTCATCTGGGCTGCTGCCTTACCTCCCCCTTGCGGAGAGGTGGGAGCGTGTCGAGGCGCCGGGCATGAGCATCGCAAAACCTGAGAAAGAACCGTCAAACCACACCGCCGGGCATCGCGAACGTCTGCGAGAGCGGTTTCGCAAGGCTGGCGTCGATGGGGTGCAGGATTACGAGCTTCTGGAACTGGTGCTCTTTCGCGCAATCCCGCGCCGGGATGTTAAACCACTCGCCAAAGAGCTGATCGCCAAATTCGGCGGTTTCTCCGAAGTCATCGCCGCGCCGGTCGAACGCCTGACGGAGGTCAAAGGCGTCTCCGACGCAGTCGCGACCGAGATGAAAATCGTCCACGCCGCCTCGATCAAACTCGCGCAGGAGCGGGTGTTGAAGCGTCCTGTAATTTCATCCTGGAATGATCTTCTGTCCTATTGCCGTGCCGCCATGGCGGACGAGAAGACGGAACTGTTTCGAATTCTTTTTCTCGATAAAAAGAATATTCTGATTGCAGATGAAGTGCAGCAGCGCGGCACCGTAGACCACACGCCGGTCTATCCGCGAGAAGTCGTCAAGCGCGCGCTTGAGCTTGGCGCCTCAGCCATTATCCTCGTGCATAATCATCCGTCCGGCGACCCGACCCCATCCCGCGCCGATATCGACATGACAAATCAGATCATCAAAGCCGCCGGCGCGCTCAATATTCGCATTCATGATCATCTGATCATCGGCCATGACGACCATGTGAGCTTCAAGGCCAAGGGACTGATGTGAAGGCTCGCGCTTAGTCGCCGTAAATTGCGACTGCAGCGCCGTCGGCGTTCTTTACCCCGCGGAACATTCCGGCGCTGTTAAACGTCATTGCGTAGGAACCGTCCGGCGCAAGCACTATGACGCCGCCGTCTCCGCCAAGGGTTTCAAGCCTATTATTGATGACATCGTCAGCCGCAGCGCTGGCGGATTTGCCGCCATATTCCATCTGAGCGCAGATGTCGCGCGCTATTGTCAGCCGCATGAAATATTCTCCGTGGCCAGTAGCTGAGACTGCGCAGGAACGATTGTCAGCAAACGTTCCGGCGCCGATAATCGGCGCATCGCCGACGCGGCCGTAGCGCTTCAATGTCATGCCGCCGGTTGAAGTCCCTGCCGCCAGATTGCCTTGCGCATCGAGCGCCACGGCGCCGACCGTTCCGTATTTGAAGTCAACGGGCAGTGCGGATTCCTTCTTGTTCTTTTCTCGTGCAAGCGCATCCTTATAGGATCGCCAGCGTCCTTCCGTATGGAAATATTCCGGCGCAACAAGCTCAATCCCCTGTTCTTTGGCGAATGCCTCCGCCCCTTCGCGGGCGAACATAACATGTTCGGAGTTTTCCATGACTGCGCGCGCAAGCTTGATAGGGTTTTTGACAGACGTCACACCAGCGACGGCGCCGGCGTTTGCGGACGCGCCGTCCATAATCGATGCGTCAAGCTCGTTTTTACCCTCGCGTGTGAAAACAGAGCCCTTGCCGGCGTTGAACATCGGCGCATCTTCAAGAATAACAATCGCCGCTTCAATCGCTTCCAACGCTGCGCCGCCCCCATCCAGAACCGCATAGCCGGCGTCCAGCGCTTCTGTCAGTTTCGCCTTAAACGCAGCTTCCTCTTCCGCCGTGTACCGTCCCGGCTCCAGAGCGCCTGCCCCGCCATGAATGACAATCGTGATTGGCGCTTCCTGCGCCTTCGCCGGCGCCGAGATTTGCAGAGCCGCTGTCAGGAGGCTGGCGGCGATAATGAGACTAATACGAGGCATGAATGGGCTCCTTGGCTTTTTCGCCATTTTGTGGCGAAGGGAGCGCACAATCAAGCAGCGGTTCTATTCGATCTCCGGCAATAGCATACGTTGCGCGCGCCATTGCTCAACAATCCTCTCAACGAAACCATTGTCTTCCAGATCAACAGACCAGCCGTCCGAAAAGCTCGCTTTCAGGCTGCGCGGCACCGCATCGCGCGGCAGGGCGTCAAAGCGTATCCGCGTCGGCATGGGAACGCCCTCGCCGACGGCGATGGCTTCGCCAAGACCGAGGCTTGGGAGACAACTGAGAAGACTGGTGGAGGCGTCCGGCACCGCTGCGCGCAGCGCGTCCTGATCGGCCTGATTGGCAAGGCGCATGGCGAATATCGTATTGCACTGGGACAACACCATGGGATCAAGCTCTGTCGGCCGTTGAGAAGCAACCCAGAGCGAAACGCCGACCTTGCGACCTTCCTTGGCGATACGGACGAGGGATTCGCGTGTAGGTCCGAAGCCTTCTTTCGGATCAGCAGGCGCATAGCGATGCGCATCTTCACAGATAATCGCAATTGGCGCCGCACCGTTGCTCCACAACCCAAACTCAAAAGCAAGACGCGACACCACAGAGACAACGACCTGCACAACCTCACTCGGCAATCCGCTCAGCTCAAGAATGCTGACCGGCTGGCCGTCGGCCGGAATGCGAAACAACGCGCTTAAGAGATCGCTGAGATTATCCTGCACCGTCAGGCTGCCGAACATGAAGCTGTATCGGGCGTCCTGACTAATCGTATAGATACGATTGCGCAGACGCTTGTACGGGCCTGTGTGCCGTGTGGAATCAAGACCGCCCAACGATTTGTCGATCAATCCCAACAGCTCGGAAATGCGATACGGCGTCGGCGTATTGACAGTGATTGCATTCATATCGGTGCGCAGGCGTGCACTGCTACGCGATGCGCCAGCCATATTGAGTTTCTTGGCGGCGGGAACGAGATCGGCCAAAACTTCAATTTCTTCTGCGTAATTTTCCCGATCCGGATAAAGCACCTCTACCAGCTCGTCGAATGTCAACATCCAATATGGCAGCGTAAATGTGCTGGTATCGAAGACGACGGCGCGATCCTCAAAGCTTTTTGAGTACTCATTATGCGGATCAATAATCACAATGTGACCGAAGGGAAAGCGTTTTAGAACGGACCGCAGCAACAACGCCAGCGCGCAGGATTTGCCGGCGCCGGTCGTGCCCAGCACCGCGCAATGGCGGGAAAAAAGCTCATCAATATTGACCGTTGCAGGAATTTGCGCATCCTGTTTGACAACGCCGACGCGAACGCTCGACGCCCCGTTAATCGAAAACAACGCGGTCAGTTCATCTCGCGTCGCCACATGAACGCCGTCATTCAGCGTCGGATAAGTCGAAACTCCCCGTTTGAACCGGGCCGGCGCATTAATCGTCGGTTTCGTAAACTCGCCGATCAGTTCCAGCTCGACAATTCGGATCGTCTGCGCAGCGCTGTCATGGGACGGCGCGGGAACGCTCATCGCCGAAACAAGTCCGAGCACGACAACCTTGCCTGCGTCGATGCTCATGATCGCGCCCAGCTGCGGGCGGCTTTCTCGGTCGTCGTCAGTTTTATCGGGTTCCAGCATGACGAGCGCATGAGAGCCCGTCACCGAGATCACGGACCCGACACGCGGCTTGTCCTGAAAGGCTGTATCGAACGCCTCAGCAGTCGGCTCCGCCGCCCCTTTCATTACCAGAGGCGACTTTCGAACGGATGCGCTATGCGGCATTTGCTGACTCCCCAGATTCCTCGCTCACCATAGAATGCTCATCGCCGGCATTCGCGACTGGTTTTGGCAATGAGACGCGCACCAACGTTCCCCTGCCTTTACGGCTGCGGATCTGAAACGATCCGTTTTGCAGCTCAATGAATGTCTTTGCGATGGCGTACCCTACGCCGGGGCCGCTAAAGGCGCGGTCAAGGCCCCGGTGAACCTCGCTGAATGCGTTCAACGCTGACGCAATCTGATCCTCAGAAAGCCCCTCGCCTTCATCGCGGATTGCAATCTCAGGCTGTCCGTATTCGTCAAATCCGGCGCGGGCAAGAATACGCCCGCCTTCGCCGCATGCGTTCACAGCGCACTGCAGCAGGTGATCAATCGCCTGACCGGCCCGCGCGGCGTCTCCCCAGCCAATAAGATCGTCTTCAGAACCGCGTCGCTCAATGACGACGCCCGCCGCATCTGAGCGCACTACAGCGCGTTCGATCGCATCATCCAACAGGTCGTTGAGATCAATAACGTCATTATGAAGTTCAACGCCGCCGCTTTCAAGCGCAGCGACCTCGAGAATAGTGTTGATGTGCCCGAGCAACAGATCAGCAGACTGCAGAATATACTCCGCATATTCATCACGTCGCTCATTTGTCAGATTAAACTCATCGCCTTCCCGAAGCATGGCCGCAAAACCCATAATCGCGTTTAACGGCGTGCGAAGCTCATGGTTCATATTGGCGAGAAACTCAGAGCGCGCCTTGATTGCGACTTCCGCTTCCGCCCGGGCGGCGCGAATTTCAAGCTCTGCTCGCCGGCGGATGATGGATTCGCCCATTCTCGCCGCGTAACTCGCCAGCAACGATCCTTCACTCTGTTGATACATCTGAAACGCACGCATAGCTGAACCTCGCGGAAAAGCTAAGGCGCAAGCGCTAATTCCCCGTTAAACGGTCCGCAATGCTAATTATGATTAACGGCGCGTTAAGATCCGATGCGCGCGCCTGACGAACGTCTTCGCCATTACAATATATCAGGTTTCGACAATCGCTCAGCAACAGCCTTAGACAAGGCCCGGCGCGGGACTTGGCGGCTTCTGGCGTGACGGCTCTTCACCGTTTTTTGCACCGTTTTTCTGTTTGTTCTGCTTTCCGTCCGGCGGCTTTGGAATATAGGCAAGCACCGTATCGCCAATTTCGGGCTCAAGCTTGCTCTCTTGCGATGCGAAAGAGAGTGCGCCCTTACGCAGAATCAGAATGATTTCAAAATTATCGCCGAGATCTTCGAAGTATTTTTCAGGCGGATATTCATCAGACAACCGTGTGCGTTGATAGACCCAGCCGCTGTAATGACGGCGAAGAAGCTCATCAAGAGGCGCCCCGGAATGCAGGAATGTGCGCCCCTGCAGCGTATAGGAAAGCGCCCGGCGGTCTTCTTCGTCCTTCCCGCGGGCGTTCACCTGGTAAATCGCCGCCCGGCCCAACTCTGGCGCGAGGTCGGTCGAGACGAGCGCGTTGTGCGCTTCGTTACCGCTTACCGCGAGAAGATAGCCATAACGGTTGAGATCAAGATGATGCTCGGTGACCTCGGAAAGAATCTCGCCGTAATAGGTCGGCACGTCCGCCAGGCGCGCCGGCTTCAATCGTCGCCAGCTTGCGTCCGCGACAATTACCGGGATTTCCATCTCCTTCAGTTTCGCCGCAAGGCCGATTGACCACGGAGATGCGCCCGCAATGAGAACGCCGGGGCGCTCCGTCGCCGCAAGACCAAGCGCCTTGGCGAGCGGCCCAATTGAAAATCCGTGCGCGATCACAGTTGCGAAAACCATCGCAAAAGCAAGAGGGATCATTTTTTCTGCGTCGGCAAAGCCAGCCTCAACAAGGGCGGCGCCAAAGAAGCTCGACACTGCAACGGCGACAATGCCGCGAGGCGCGATCCAGCCCACCAGAAGCCGCTCTTTAAACGGCAGGCCAGCGCCGATCGTAGAAATAAATACCGTCAGTGGACGAACGATAAATAACATGGCCAGAAGATACCAGGCGATAGACCAATCAAGCGCTTTTACCGATTCAAATGTGAGGTTCGCCGTGAGGATGATGAAAACGCCGGAAACAAGGATGACGGCGATGTTTTCCTTAAACAGACGCAGTTCATTAATGCTGGCAATGCGTGAGTTCGCCATGGTGACGCCCATAGCCGTCACTGCCAGAAGCCCGGCTTCGTGCTGCAACAGGTTGGCCATTTCAAAACAAACCAGCACCATCGTCAGCAGAACCGGCGGTTTTAGATATTCCGGAACCCAGCCGCGGCGAAAAGCGACGGCGGCAAACCGACCGACAACATATCCCCATCCTGCAGACAGAAGCGACGCAAGAAGAATTGAACCAATGATTTCATACCAGGAGGCGTGCGCGTCGCCAAAAGCGACAAACTCAAACACGAGCACCGCCAACAGCGCGCCGACAGGATCATTGACGATGCCTTCCCACTTCAACAGCGTCGCCGGCCGCGGATTAAGTTTGGACTGACGCAGAAGCGGAATAATGACTGTCGGGCCGGTCACCACCATAACGCCGCCGAAAAGCAGCGACGATTGCCAGGACAGACCGGCGAGATAGTGGGTCGCCAAAGTGCCAAGTCCCCAGGCGATGGCGACGCCGGGAAACACCAGACGGCGCACACCCTGACGCAGACCTCGTATTTCTGCAACGTTCAGCTGTAATCCGCCCTCGAACAAAATGACGGCGACGGCGACGGCAATGATTGGCCGATAGAATTCACCGAACAACGCCTCCATAGGGGGCGTGCCCGGCGCAGCGCTTTCAGGGGTGAAAACCCCGAACACAG
Organism: Pseudomonadota bacterium; assembly: GCA_039180625.1. Lineage (GTDB taxonomy): Bacteria > Pseudomonadota > Alphaproteobacteria > Caulobacterales > Parvularculaceae > Hyphococcus. The sequence continues at coordinate 147,767 of JBCDDE010000006.1, forward strand.
GGCCCGCCAAAACGCCCGCAATCGCCATCAGGACAATTGCAGGCATGTTGGTTCGCCAGGCGATCCACTGAGCGCCAATGCCCAGAACGCCTATGATGGCAAAGGCGAAGACAAGATTGCTCATGAATGTTGAGCCGCGTTGCCCCTGGTTCTGATCACAGTCTTCCTTTCCAGGGCTGCAGGCCGATAGGCGGCCAACCCGTTTATTTGATCTCGCAAAAAGAGCGGCTTGCGCTTGCGCCCAAACCGCTCCCTGCGCTGACTTTATGGCGCGAGAAGATTACTTTTTGCGTACTCCGCCGTTTGTTTTGCAGCTTTTCCAACGGCTTCCTGGAATCCGCCGCCGGCGAAACCGCCAGAGATTTCCCCGCCGGATTGGATCTTCGCAACTTCTTCGCCTGCCGCATTTAGAAATACAGTCTCAATCGTCAGTGAGCCCTTGCCGGCGCCGAGACCGACAAAATATCGAGCCGCACGGCTTCCCTTGTCCACCTGGATAAAACGGTAGCGCGCCGTCAGTTCCCCGCCTTCGCCGAAACCGTCTTCTACATAAAGCAGTTCACGAAGTTGCGCTTCGTAATAATCGGAAAGCTCCGATTCAACTTCCACTGTATCCTCGGCGGCTTCGATCGTAATCGAGGAATACTTCTCTGCGCTTGACGCCGGGTTCAAAACCGTAGTCGACCCGCTCGCACAAGCCTGGATGAGCAACAGTATTGTCGCCGCAAAAATTCCCTTCAGGCCAAAAGCCTGCCCCTTAATCATAGTCATTGCTCCTAAACATACGCTCCGGGAACCGGAACACTGATATTGACAAATTGCCACGCGCCTCCACCCCAAGCGCAAAGCCTGGAGACCATAGTGCCAGTCGAATTCAGCGTCTAGCGATGCTTGAAGCCAGGCTTTCGCTTCTCCACAAACGCCGCCATGCCTTCTTTTTGATCCTCGAAGGCGAATACGGAGTGGAAAACGCGACGCTCGAACAAGACGCCTTCTGAAAGCGTTGTTTCATAGGCGCGATTGACGGCTTCTTTTGTGAGCATGGCAATCGGCCGAGAGAAACCCGCAATCTGCTTGGCGACGCGAATCGCCTCGCTGCGCAATTCGCCTTTCGGCACGATGCGGCTCACAAGCCCGCAACGCTCGGCCTCTTCAGCGTCCATCATCCTGCCGGTAAGGCACATCTCCATGGCTTTGGATTTACCGATAAAGCGGGCGAGACGCTGCGTGCCGCCGGCGCCGGGCATTGCGCCGATGGAAATTTCCGGCTGACCGAACTTTGCATTGTCGCCCGCGATAATGAAGTCGCACATCAACGCCAGCTCGCACCCGCCGCCAAGCGCGTAACCGGAAACAGCGGCGATCACCGGCGTGCGCGTTTTCGACGCCGCTTCCCAATTCGCCGTAATGAAATCTTCCATGAAGACATCGATATAATTTCGATCCGCCATCTCTTTGATATCGGCGCCTGCTGCGAACGCCTTTTCCGAACCGGTGATTATAATGCAGCCGATTGAACTGTCCTTATCGAAAGTTTGAAGCGCATCAGTCAGCTCATCCATCAGTTGGCGGTTAAACGCATTCAACGCATCAGGACGATTTAACGTGATAACGCCAACGTCTCCGTCGATTTCTGTCAGAATACAGTTATAGGCCATTGTTGGTTTCCTTCGCTGAGTTGCGTGACTTCAGAATGCGAACGCGAGACCGGTTTCGATAAAATTCAGATCGTCTCAATGCAAACCAAGAAGACGGATGACTTCCTGTCGGGCTTTATCGTCGTTACGAAATACGCCCATCATACGGCTTGTGGTCATGGAAACGCCAGGCGTTTTCACACCCCGCGCGGTCATACAAGCGTGGGTCGCTTCGATGACAACAGCGACCCCTTGCGGCTCCAGCACTTTCTGAATGGCGTCGGCGATCTCCGCCGTCAGCCGTTCCTGAACCTGAAGCCGGCGGGCGTAGGTTTGAACGACGCGGGCAAGCTTGGAGATGCCAACCACTTTATTTGTAGGCAAGTATCCCACATGCGCCTTGCCGATAATCGGGGCCATGTGGTGCTCGCAATGGGAATGAAACGGGATGTCCTTCAGAAGAACAATTTCATCATAGCCGCCGACCTGTTTGAACGTGCGCTCCAAATACGTTTCGGCGCATTGTTCATATCCTTGAAAATATTCAAGATAAGCGTCGACAACACGGCGCGGGGTGTCTTTCAGTCCTTCGCGATCCGGATCATCGCCGATCCAACGAATGAGTTCTTTTACAGCCTCTAAAGCGCGTTCGCGCTCCTCAGGCGTTCTTTCGCGGTTCTGATCGCTCATTCGCTATCTCTGATCCAGATTCGGCACGTCGCGCTGATCAACGCCGGTATAGTTCGACAACGGACGAACAAGCTTGTTATTGTCAAGCTGCTCCATAACATGAGCTGTCCAGCCGGTAATGCGGCTGACAACAAAGATCGGCGTGAACATCGGGATTTCAAAACCCATCAGGTAGTAGGCGGGACCCGCCGGGAAATCGAGATTGGGATAAATGCCCTTCTGGTCGACCATGGTCTTGTCGAGGATTTGAGAAATCTCCCAATATTTTTTCGCCTCGTCCGTGCCGATGACATCGACCATTTTTTTGTAAGCGTCGGTCATGGTCGGCACGCGGCTGTCACCGGAGCGGTAGACCCGGTGACCGAAACCCATGATCTTGCGCTTTTCCTTTAGCGCAGTGAGCATCCAGTCCTCGGCTGTATCCGGCGAGCCGACTTCCGTCAGCATATGCATGACCGCTTCATTGGCGCCGCCATGGAGCGGGCCTTTCAAGGACCCGATGGCGCCGGTGACGGCGGAATAGATGTCGGACGTCGATGAGGCGATCGTGCGTGCTGTAAACGTCGATGCATTGAACGAATGCTCCGCATAGAGCGTCATCGAAATATCAAAGCATTTGACGACTTCAGGCGCCGGGACTTCACCGAACGCCATATGAAAAAAGTTTTCCGAGAAGCCAAGATCGTCTGTTGGCGCGATCGGCTCCTTGCCGTTGCGCAGGCGAAAGTCCGCCGCGACAATTTCCGGAATTTTGGCGAACATGCGCACGGACTTTTTATAAAGCCCGCCTTGCGATGAATCTTCCGTCGTGTCGTCTTCCTGCCCGAGGAAAGAGACCGCTGTCCTCAGCGTATCCATCGGGTGCGCTTTTTTATTAAAGCGTGACATCACTTCTTTTAAATCGTCCGTGAGCCCGCGCTCTTTCTTTTCCATCGCGTTGAACGTGTCGAGCTCGGACTTATTGGGCAGCTCGCCATGCCAGATTAGATAGGCGACTTCCTCAAACCGACACTGGGTCGCCAGGTCCTGCACTTTGTAACCACGATAGGTGAGCGAATTGATCTCCGGCATCACTTTCGAGATTGCCGTATCGTCGGCAAGCACGCCTGCAAGACCATATTTAACTTCTTCGTCAGCCATTCGTTTCGCTCTCCTTCATCTCAGACTTGCCGTAAGCCCGCGTCACTTTTCCGATGCGCACTCTGTAATCGGCGTACCACTCACTCGCGCCTCGCGATTGGGCTTCTACATGGTCTACGTTTGATTTCCAATTGGCGATCGCTTCTTCTGAATCCCAGTAACAGACTGTGATCCCGAAGCCGTCATCGCCGCGCGCATGCTCCATGCCGAGAAAGCCCGGCATAGACGCGGAAAGTTCCGCCATGCGCTCTGCTGTCGCATCATAGCCATTGTCGCCTAATGTACGCTGGGCGGAGAAGATAACGACGTAATAGGGCGGCTGAAGGTGGTTTTGATCCATGTCCAACGGCAATTACGATATTTTCGACTAAAACGATATTATTACTGATGATCGTTCTTTCGACCTTCAACAATATTCAGACTCTTCGATGCATATCTTAAAACATATGGCTTGATGGTCGGTTCAGCTTCGGGAAAAGCATTTCCGAAAAACGCGACGTAGCAATCATAAATTCCAACATCGCGGTTCAACCAGCAATGAACCACAACCCCGAATTCACTGACTTTCTTCCCGGTGTCGGTATCCTGATTTTGCAAGACAACGCGTGTTCCTGGTTCTATATATTCGCCGATGACTTCCAAAATAATCTCTATTCCGTCGGCGTATCACTGACCTGAAAATTATAAATCGACTCATCGAATTTGTTGTATTCGTGATATCGTAACAGGTCATAGAGATCGCGGCGGTGCTGCATCTCATCGAGAATGCCGTTCTGGTCTCCGTCTTTCAGAATGCGGTCGAGCCCGCGGTCGCAAGCGCCCATGGCGAGACGAAGCGTCGTAACCGGATAAATCACAACGTTAAAACCGAGGCCTTCAAGTTCTTTCTTGTTCAGAAGTCGCGATTTGCCAAACTCCGTCATATTGGCAAGGATCGGCACGTCCAGCGCTTTTCTGACCGCTTCAAACTCTTCCACCGACTTCATCGCCTCGGGGAAGATCATGTCGGCGCCGGCGTCCACATAGGCTTTCATGCGATCGATTGAGGAGTCGAGCCCTTCCACGGCGCGCGCGTCGGACCGCGCGATCAAGACGAAGTTCGGATCGCGTTTGGCTTCCGCCGCCGCCTTCACCCGCTGAACCATAATGTCCGTCGGCACGATTTCCTTGCCGTCGAGATGGCCGCAGCGTTTCGGCATCACCTGATCCTCGATGTGGCATCCGGAAAGCCCGGCGTCCTCCATTTCGCGGATCGTGCGCGCCGCCGCCATGGGCTCGCCAAAGCCGGTGTCGATATCGATAAACGCCGGCAGGTCTGTCACCTGCGTAATTTGCCGACCACGGTTGACGAATTCCGTCATCGTCGCGATCCCGATATCAGGCAGGCATAGATCCGCCGCCATCACCGCGCCTGAAATATAAACGCCGTCAAAGCCTTTGGTTTCGATCATCTGTGCACAGAGCGGATTGAAGGCACCCGGAAACTGTAAGAGCTTTCCGGAGGCAAGGCCTTTACGGAATTCAGCGCGCTTTTCAGCAGCAGATTTTTGTGTGAAGAGCATATCTAGACCTGTTCTCTTAACCTCGTCCTGAGGAATTATTGTGAAAGCAATCGCCTCGAAGGATGATTGCTTGTTCCGTCTGCGCCGCTATCCTTCGAGGCTCGGCCTAATGGGCTTCGCACCTCAGGATGAGGCTATATAAACTACGATCCCATACAGAAGAAATTCAGCTTATTCCCGTCAAGGTCGCGGACATAACCACAAGAAACCATACCCTCGAGGCGCGGGCCAGGCTCGCCTTCGCAGGTCGCGCCGAGGGAGATCGCCTTATCATACATGGCTTTCACTTGCGCGCCGTCTTTAACCGCAAAAGCCGTCATCGTGCCATTGCCTTTTGACGCGCCCTCACCGTCCCAGGGCTTGCAGATGCCGAACATCGGCCGGCCGGCTTCAGTCCCCCAGAAAATGGCGCCGCCGTCCGGGCGCACCATCATTTCCTTGGCGCCGAGTTCGCCGAGCAATTCGCCGTAGAATGCGCGGGCTTTGTCGATGTCATTTGAACCGACCATGGAATACGCGAGCATGTTAGTTCTCCTCAGTTTGTTCTTTCAACCAGTCGATTACTATGTCCCGGGCTTCCGACATGTCGTGACCCGTGCGATCGTCGACAAGCATGGATGATCCGTGAACGCCATGTTCAAAGACTTCGACTCTGACACCAGCCGCCTCCAGTATTGCGCGCTGGTTTTGTGCGCTTTCGCGCTCCATTTCAGAGGCGGGGCGGAGCACCAACGCCGGCGCCGTTACGCCGTTAATATATTGAATGGCGCGGCAATCGGCGAGCGGCCCGCCGGAAGCGGGCGAAAAGGCGATTATTGCGTCAATGAGGTCCGGATTTTTTGCCGCAGCCTGAAACACGAGCGCGCCGGAATAGCTTGATCCCCAGACGATGACGGGCGCATCGCCAGCGATTGTCTCACCGCGCTTTATCGCGGCTTCGACATCGCCATAGGCGTCGCAATAATCAGAGGGCTGATCGGTAACCGTAGCCTGTGTCCGGTTTTCGCCGCCGAAAGTATCACCGCCGGCGCGAGCATCCCACGCGATTGCGCGAAATCCGTTTTCGTTGAGCCAGCCGATAAGCGAGCCATATTCGCCGGCGCCGTTGCTGCCGCCCTGATGGAATAGATGAATAAGCGGCGCCGACGCATCGAGCCCGCCTTGATGCGGCGAACCGTAGACGCGAACGCCGTCAGCCATCGGTATTTCGATCAATCCGTTATCAACCGAAGCGCTGTCAGCCGTACCTGAAGACCCGCCATTACCGCATCCCGCAGCAAGCGCGAAAGAGGAGACGCAGACCACTATTCTAAGGGTAAACGCAATCATGGAAAACATGGCTACACCACCTTTGAATTTAGCTATCGAAAATGACAATCACAAAGCCAAACCGGATACTCAAAATCATTCGTCGCAGTCATATCATAACCAACTATTTCTGGCGTTCGCGGGGCGAACAAAAGGCACAGACTTAATCGCGATTAGAGTCCGCCAAGTCCGCATCGACGTCGGCGGCGATCTCGGCCTCGATAGCGCCTATTGATCCTGCAGCGCTTTCAACATTGCGCCCGCCTAGCTTCAGATTTTTCTCGCCTTTCTTCTGTTCTCGCTCACCATCGGCAATGAGCCGTTGGCCGCGCGCTGCACGTTCAACCGCATCGCTCCACCGGCCCTCGATGGCGCGCAACGACTTGATTTCTTCACGGAATTCTTCGAGCGTCGCCGCATCGCCAATTGTCGCAGCGACGGAAGCGTAGAGCGTACGTTCCTTGCGAACGTCCATGAGGCTTGCATTGATCAGCTTGCGACCTTCTTCGATCTTCTCAGCCGCGGTGCGCAACTGTTTGCTTCCCTTCTCACGTTGCTGCTCGCCCTTCTTATTCTGCTTTTTTGCTTTCTTCAGATCGCGGTCGAGCTGCTCGGTGCGCTCGATTTCCGCTCCGCGCGAGCGTTCCTGTTGCGCCTTGGCGATGACTGGCGCAAGCAAAGCGCCAGTCAGAAAAACTGCACAAACCGCTGCAGTCGCAGATCGTTTCATCAAAATCTCCTCGGTCTATTCATGTGCTGAAGACGTAAAGAACGCCTTCTCAAATTTTCTTCGCATACAATGAGAAAACGTTAGAAAATACCCTTCGCCGTGTTCTCAACCAGATATCCGTTCGGCGCGATCGGGTTCAACTCCAGCACCTGCGCCGCCGTCAATTTGGGCAGCTGCTGCACGAGATCAAGGAAGCGCTCGCTTTCCGATTTATCGAGAATATCGTCCGTGAGCGTTTTAAACTTGCCGATATATTCATCCCGGCCAAAGGGACGCGCGCCGAAGGGGTGGGCGTTGGCGATGCCAAGCTCATCGACGATTTCCGAGCCGTCTTCCATGGTAATCACGACTTTGGCGCCGAAGGCTTTCTCATTCGGATCATGTGAATGATAACGGCGCGTCCATTCTGGATCTTCGATGGTGGAAATCTTGTGCCACAGGCGAACGGTGTCTTCGCGTTTCGCCCGTTCTGGCGCGTAAGAACGGACATGGTGCCATTCTCCGTCCTGCAGCGCGACCGCAAAAATATACATGATCGAGTGATCCAACGTCTCGCGCGATGCGTTCGGGTCCATTTTTTGCGGATCGCCAGAGCCGGTCCCGATGACGTAATGGGTATGATGAGACGTATGCAGAACGATTGACTTCACCTTGTCAAAATTATCGATCTTCTTGCCCATGCGGAACGCCAGATCGATCAGCGCCTGGGACTGATATTCCGCTGAGTGCTCTTTGGTGTAGGTGTCCATAATCCCGCGCTTCGCTTCGCCCTTGCCCGGCAGCGGCACGTGGTAGGTCGGTTCATAAGGGCTCTTGCCCTTATCGCGTGCGGTGCGTCCGTTCAGAATGAATGAAATGACGGAATCCTCGCCTTCATAAATCGGGCTCGGCGCGCCCTCGCCGCGCATGCAGCGGTCAACCGCCTCAATCGCCTGTTTGCCGGCGTAGGCAGGGGCGAAGGCTTTCCAGGTGGAGATTTCGCCCTTGCGCGACTGGCGCGTTGTGACCGTGGTATGCAGACCCTGCTGGATCGCCTGATAGATAATCTCCGTATCGAGATTAAGCAGCGTGCCGACCCCCGCCGCCGCTGACGGACCGATATGGGCGATGTGATCGATCTTGTGTTCGTGGAGACAGATCGATTTCACGAGATCAACCTGGATCTCATAGCCCGTCGCAATGCCGCGCATCAGCGCGTTCCCGTCACAGCCCATCTGCTGGGCGACAGCGAGGATCGGCGGAATGTTGTCGCCGGGGTGGGAGTATTCCGCCGCCAGAAACGTGTCATGGAAATCAAGCTCGCGCACCGCCGTGCCATTAGCCCAGGCCGCCCACTCCGCGCAGACTCTATGTGATGACGGCAAACCGAACAGCGTTGCGCCCCCGTCGCGGCTATGGGCGTTCGCCATCGCCCGCGCCGACTTGATCGGCCCGCGATTAAGCGAAGCGATTCCGACGGACGCATTGTCGATAATCCGGTTGATGATCATGTCCTCAACGTCGTCATCAATGCCGACCGGATCGGCGGCCACTTCTGCGATCTTCCAGGCGAGCTGGTCTTCGCGCTTGAGCTGGTCCTTGGACGGATGGGCTGACACGTCGTGGGTGATCATCGGGATCCTCTCTATTTGACGGAATTTGGCGCGTACATGCGCCTCCTGCGGCAAGCTGTCCATGGGGAAAACGGCGGCAAACCGCCTCTGGAAAACTTATCCTAGAAAAACAGTAGCTTAACCGCCATCGCCGCTAGAGCCAGATAGAACACGCGTTTGATCAGCGCCTCGCCGCCGCCGATGGAGGAATTGGCGCCCAGCCAGCCGCCGATGGCGTAGCCGGCGGCAAGGGCAAGGCCCAGCCCCCACTCAATTTCGACATTCGCGGCAAAAACGCCGAGGGCCACAAATGAAAAGACAAGCGCCACAAAAACTTTGTGCATATTGGCGCGAACCAGATCGAGCCCCATGACGCGGTTGAGAATCGGAATCTGGATCAGCCCGACGCCAATCTGGATAAAACCGCCCCAAAAGCCGGCGCCCACGAAAAGGATATGGCCGAGGATCAGGTTCTTCGCTTCGCCCCCCTCTATCCGCTTCTTGCCGACGCCGGTCATCATTACGAGCAAAATGGCGAGCATGATCGCCGCCAGGGTGCGCTCGAACCACACGCCCTCAAGCCGGACCCCTACGTTTGCGCCGAAAAACGCCCCGACCGAAGCGCATGCCGCCAGCGATGCGCTCAGGCGAAAGTCAGAGAGCCCTTTGCGGAAGAAGCCCCAGACTGCGACGATATTCTGAGCAATAATGCCGATGCGGTTTGTCCCGTTCGCCACCGGTCCCGGCAAGCCCAGAAACACCATGATCGGCACAGAGAGGATCGACCCGCCGCCCGCCATAACGTTGATCCATCCAGCCGCGACGCCAGACAAGAAGAGCGCGCCCAATTTCCAGAATTCAAACTCCATCAGCCAGCCCTTAGCCTGATATGCCGGCATGGGCGATCAGGAATGACTGCCCCGTCATTAATTCGTGATAGACACGAAAGAAGAATGGTATAAATCCCACGCAATGGTGCTTGCATTGAGTTTGTTTTCGAAATATTCACAGGTTCAAGCGCAGCTATGCGCAGAAATTTCATAGATTATGGGGATTTTCCCACGATGAATGATATTCAGGCCATTATCAAACGCGCCAACGCCGTTGCCGACGCCGCTGGTCTTTCCGTCTCCACCATCTCCAGGAAACTCTTCAATGACGGCAAAACTATTCAGCGGCTAGAGGCTGGTGGGCAATGCACGCTGAAAACCCTTGAAACAGCTCAAGAGCGACTCGACGCTCTTGAGCGTGAGGCGGCGCAAACGGCAACCATCGCGCAGCGTCCCGACGGACTGATCTCAAAGGCGCAGATGACCCATTTGGACCGGCTTGAAGCGGAAGCCATTCATATCATGCGCGAGGTCGCGGCTGAGGCGGAAAAACCGGTGATGCTGTACTCGGTCGGCAAGGATTCCGCAGTCATGCTGCATCTTGCGTTGAAGGCTTTTTATCCGTCGAAACCTCCTTTCCCGCTGATGCATGTGGATACGACATGGAAGTTCCGTGAGATGATCAAGTTTCGGGACGACACCGCAAAAAAACTCGGCCTCGATTTGATTGTCCACACCAACCAGGAAGGCGTTAAGCAAGGCGTGAGCCCCTTCACTCACGGGAGCCAGGTGCATACGGACATTATGAAGACACAGGCGCTGAAACAGGCGCTGGATTTTTATAAATTCGATGCAGCGTTCGGCGGCGCCCGGCGCGATGAAGAGAAATCACGCGCAAAAGAGAGAATTTTCTCATTCCGATCCGAAGGCCATAGGTGGGACCCGAAAAATCAGCGCCCAGAGCTTTGGAACATATACAATGCACGGATCCATCAAGGCGAAACGATACGTGTGTTTCCGTTATCAAACTGGACTGAACTCGACATATGGCAGTACATATACCGCGAGAATATCCCGATCGTTCCTCTATATTTCGCCGCTGAACGTCCCGTCGTTGAAAGGGACGGCGCCTTGATTATGGTCGATGACGATCGCATGCCGCTGAATGGCGAAACGCCTGAAGACAAAATGGTTCGTTTCCGAACTTTGGGTTGCTACCCGCTGACCGGCGCCGTTGAATCCAACGCAACCACCCTGCCCGGCATCATCCAGGAAATGCTTGTATCCCGGTCCTCTGAACGCCAGGGGCGCGTGATTGATCACGATCAGTCGGCGTCAATGGAGAAGAAAAAGCAGGAAGGGTATTTTTGAGCGGCTCGTGACCGATGGCTTGCAGTTGGTCGTCATCTACCAATTTCAGCCGCCAACCACTCGCCTCCCACACTCAGCACCCAATCGTAGAACGAAACTTCGAAATCACCGCCATGTCCCAAATCGCTCTTAAAGAATCCGACGACGTTATCGAGTATCTCGCCGCCCATGAAAACAAAGGGCTGTTACGCTTCATCACCTGCGGATCTGTTGATGACGGCAAGTCAACCCTGATCGGGCGGCTGCTTTACGATTCTAAACTGATCTATGACGACCAACTGGAGACACTCGAAAGCGACACTAAAAAGCACGGGACCCAAGGCGAGAAGATTGACTTTGCGCTGCTTGTGGATGGTCTTGCTGCGGAACGCGAACAAGGCATTACCATTGATGTCGCTTATCGCTTTTTCTCAACAGACAAACGCAAATTCATCGTCGCGGATACGCCGGGACACGAACAATACACCCGAAACATGGCGACAGGAGCGTCGACGGCGGACCTCGCAATTGTAATGACTGACGGGCGAAAGGGCGTGCTCACGCAAACTCGCCGACACAGTTATATCGCCTCGCTGCTTGGCATTCGCCACGTCGTCGTCGCTGTTAATAAAATGGACTTGGTCGGCTACGCTGAAAAAACATTCAGAGATATAGAAGCGGATTATCGTGAGTTCGCCGCACCGCTTAATTTCGAGTCGATTACGGTCATTCCGCTGTCAGCGCTTGAAGGCGATAACATTATCTCGAAAAGCCGCAACACCCCCTGGTATGGCGGCGCCGCGCTGCTGCCCTATCTTGAAACCGTTCCGGTGGGCGCTGACCTTTCGAAGAAGCCGTTCCGAATGCCTGTGCAGTGGGTCAATCGACCGAATCTCGATTATCGGGGATTTTCAGGCGCCGTGGCATCGGGGACGCTCAAACCGGGAGACGACATCGTCGTCCTGCCCTCAGCGAAAAGATCCAAGGTCGCATCGATTGACACTATGGACGGCGCCCTTGCCGAAGCCGGCCCAGACATGGCCGTAACGCTGACGCTTGCGGACGAAATCGATATCTCCCGAGGCGATGTCATCTGCGCCGGCCACGAACCCGCCGAACAGACAGATCAATTTGCGGCGCATCTTCTCTGGATGGCTGAAGACAAACTCTATCCGGGCCGGCAGTACTTGTTAAAGACCGCCAACCGTACTGTTCCTGCGACGGTCACTGATCTGAAACATAAGATCAACGTCAATACGCTCGATGAACAGTCCGGTAAAACGCTGGAGCTGAATGAGGTCGGCTATTGCAATTTCAGTCTTGCACAGCCTATCGTATTTGATCCTTATAAAGATAACAGGCGTACAGGCTCATTCATTCTTATCGACCGGCGCACAAACGCCACCATCGGCGCGGGCATGATCGACTTTTCCCTTCGCCGTGCGAAAAATGTGCACTGGCAAGATCTTGACGTCGATAAAAAAGCCCGCGCGAGTTCAAAACATCAACGCCCTTGCGTTCTCTGGTTCACTGGCCTTTCCGGGTCAGGCAAATCGACAGTGGCAAATCTTGTTGAAAAACGGCTGCACGATTTGGGCCGTCACACATATATATTGGACGGCGATAATGTACGTCATGGTCTCAACAAGGATTTAGGCTTTACCAATGCCGACCGGGTTGAAAATATCCGCCGTGTTGCCGAGACAGCTAAACTAATGGCGGACGCAGGATTGATCGTTTGCGTATCGTTTATATCGCCGTTTATCAGTGAACGACGCATGGCTCGCGAATTGTTGGAAGACGGCGAGTTTATCGAAGTTTACATTTCAACGCCGCTTGAAGTTTGTGAAAAGCGCGACGTTAAAGGTCTTTACGCCAAGGCGCGGCGTGGAGAGATCAAGAATTTCACCGGCATCGACAGCCCTTACGAACCGCCTGAGGCGCCAGAAGTCGATGTGGATACGTCTGAGATCGCTGCTGCGGACGCTGCGGACATGATCGTCGAACACTTGCAGCGCGAAGGCTATTTAGAAATCTGAGGCGCTTTTGAACGCGCATCCCGCCGGCAACGCTCAGAACAGTATTTAACGTTTTCCCAGTCCCGCGCCCATTTCTTGCGCCACGTAAACGGACGACCGCACTGAACGCAAACTTTTGTCGGCAGGTTAGCTTTTTTCATCGGACAAAAGCGCGCCGCCTTCAAAGCGGCGCGCCCAAGGTCAAAATTCGTTATTGAACGCGTTTAACTTTAAAACCTTCTTCGTTGAGCATGTCGATCACGCTGTCTTCGCCGACAAGATGTCCGGCGCCGACTGCGATGAAGTAGTCACCCTGGCCGGCCATAATGTTCTTGATCTCGACGACCCAATTTTCATTGCGGTCAACAAGCAATTTTTGAAAAGCATCCGGCGCCTCGTCGCGCAACTGGCCGTTGATATCTTCTTCAAGCCCCTTTACATCGCCTGTTCGCCACGCATCCAGCATGTTGCCCATCAGAGTTTCAAACTCGACAAACTGATCGAGAGAAGCATCGAAATTGGCGAGCATTTCATCTTCATCAAGACTCGCCAGAATTTCAATTTGTTCAACACCAGTTTCGAAATGATCGATCTTATCGCCTTCGGCATTGGCCTGCGCCAACAAGAGCGGCTCCACCCCGGCGTTAGGATCAAAGCCCGCTTTCTGCAAAGCCAGCACGCTTAGCGTCAAAGACGCCAACCAGGGCCGCTGCGCTTCAAACACCTGCATGGGCACGCCAAGATTATCAGCCGCCTTCGCAAATTCTGCGGCGCGCTCTTCGCCCAGAATAGAACTCAAGGTCGTACCCGGAGGATTTAAACCATATTGCTGAACAGCTTGCGCCAACGCCGCTTGCGCCTCGGGGCTATTCGTATCAGCCTCTGTTATAGTGGTTTCCGCCTCCGCCATTGCCGCAGCATAGGCGTCGGTTTGCCACTCGACATTTGGCGGCAGGATATGAAATGTGCCGAAAAGATAGACGGTCGAATCCTCGTCCGTCATCTTCCACATGGCAGGCGAATTTTCCGCCGGCTTTTCAGCAAGCGCAGCGAATGCGGTCAAGCTCGACGCCATAAGCGCTGCAGCCCCCAATACTCTTTTACGATATAACATGAATTTTCCCTTCGTAATCTGATGAGCAGAACCGTTTGACACAACGACGCTTGCTCACAGCGCCGTCTGAATTCTAAAAACCCTTACCGCAACGTTTGTTTGTTCATCGCTCTCAACTGACAAAGGCCAGACGCCGATCAGCAGATACGGGCTACCCTAAAGCGCGATCCCGAATTTATCGAGAATTTGATAAAGCACGCGCCCAAACACGAACCCTGAACCTAATAGAACAAGCGCGGCTTGCCACTTTTTCAATTTGATATGCTTTCGTTCATCCATCACCGTCTTCCTCTATAAAAACTTCCTCTATTGCAGCGCTAAATGTACGAGCAATTTTGAACGCCAGCGGCAAAGACGGATCGTATCGACCTTTCTCGATCGAGATGACCGTTTGACGTGACACCTCCAGGCGCTTTGCAAGCTCTCCCTGGCTCCATTTTTTTTCCAGCCGAAGCTCAGCGACTCTATTGTTCACGTCGCCTTCCATGCAGCGTAAAACCAGCAAAACGAACTGACCAGCCAGGCGCCTAAACCAAGCGCCAGCGTTGGCGGGTTTGGCAGAGCGAAGATGAACGCTATAACTCCGTATATCAGTAGACCGATAATAACAAAGCCAAACGCAATCGCCTGACTATGCAGCAAGACACGGCGCGTTAGCTCATCAGAATACTGATAAAATCGCCTTCCCTCATAAGCAAAAATCAATGTTCCAATGAGCGATAGGCCGGCCAGAACGTAACGCTGATTTTGCGTATAGGTCTCGCCGCTTTCGGGTTCGAAAAACCCGAAAAAGAAACCAATGACAAACGCAGCCGCGCCTATACGCCACATCATGCGCTTTACAGCCGGATCGCCGGCGTCGCCGCCAAGCAACAAAAAAGACCATCTGCTCATAGCGCTTCTCCTCAAGACGCAACCCATAGGAGGGGTTTAGGCATGTTAAGGAACCTTTACACCGCAAAGAAGAGGTTGTCAAGGACGCTTTACATTTTCGCTTATTGGTCAGACGCAAAAAGCGTGTCGCGCACTGTTAACCATCGGTCGGCGCCGCCGGCGATCAAGAGCGGGCGCCCTTGCGTGGGCACGGGCCGATACGGCGCGCCCGTATCCAGATACTCGCTGCGTCCGTCGACCTCGCGCAATATCAAGGCCCCCGCCGCATGGTCCCAGGGCCAGCATCGCGAGTAGAGAGCAAAGTCATAGTCGCCAAGCGCCATGCGAATATAACTGTATGCGGAGCAATGGGCAGGCTCCGTTTCAAACCCTGCGCGCAGATTTGGAATCAGCCGCGATTTCCAGGGCTCTTCCATGTTGCCGATAGCGCGATATCCGCGCAGCGGACCTGAAGGCGATGACAAGGGCGCCAACGCCTGTCCGTCCCAGCAGGCGCCGTCTCCGAAGGAGGCGGAAAGCATTTTTCTGTCTGGTATGGCGTAAATCCACCCGGCGCGAATGTCTCCGTCCACAACTAGCGCGACGATTGAACCGAACTCCGGCGTGACATTGACAAAGTTCCGCGTGCCGTCGAGCGGGTCAACGATCCAAAGCGCGCCGTCGGTCTCAATATTGCTCAGAACCGAGGGATCGTCCGCAACGCTTTCTTCGCCGACAAAAGCTGCGCCCGGCCAGATGTCGTTTAACGCGCGGGCCAAAGCCGTTTCAGCTGCTTTATCGGCTTCGGTGACGAAGTCGCTTGGGCTCGATTTGGTCGCCACATCCGCAGCAGAGAGATTGCCAAAACGCGAGGCGATTTCAGCTTCCGCCACGTCTGCAATAATCTCTGAGACTTTATCAATATCAACGATCATGCGCGATGACGGCCCTCGATAACGGACTTTATTTCAAACGCATCCGGAAACGTCTTGAAAAATTGCCCTTGCGTTTTCCGTGAGGCTCTCACCGTCAGCGTAATTCCATCGTCGCCAGTCGCTTCATTCAAAATATCGGCGCGCTCATGAAGCCAGGCGCGCGCCGCCCCATCGCTGTGAGCCAGATGAATGTCGGTCGTCACATGCGCGGCAGTCAGCATGTCGCCGACGCAAGCCATCAGTTCTTCAAGCCCATCGCCAGTCATAGCGGAAATCGCAATGCGGACCGGCGCTTCAATCGTACCGGCCGCAGTCTCGCGATTGTGGCGTGAAAGCGCTTCCGCTTCCAACCGGTCTTCCACATCGAGCAGATCAAGTTTATTGAGCGCCTCGATCATATGGCGTTTATCGTCTTCCTGCACGCCAAGTTCGCTGAGCACAGATAAAACGTCATCGCGCTGCGCATCGGAATCTTCATGAGAGATATCGCGCACATGAATGATAACATCGGCCTCAAGTACTTCTTCAAGGGTTGCGCGAAAAGCGGCGACAAGCTGTGTCGGCAAGTCCGAAATGAAGCCGACAGTGTCGGACAGAATAATCCGCAACCCGCTTGGCAGATCTATTGACCGCATTGTCGGGTCCAGGGTGGCAAAGAGAAGATCTTCAGCCTGAACAGATGCCTGCGTTAAGCGATTAAACAGCGTCGACTTGCCGGCGTTCGTATAGCCTACAAGCGCAACAATCGGATGGGGCGCTTTTTTTCGTTTCGCTCTTTGCAGAGTTCGGGTGCGGCGCACATCTTCAAGTTTGCGTCGCAAACGAACGATTTTGTCATCAAGCGCACGCCTGTCCGATTCAATCTGCCGCTCGCCCGGACCGCCCAGAAAACCGGCGCCGCCGCGCTGGCGCTCTAGGTGCGTCCACGATCTGACCAGCCTTGAACGTTGGTAATCGAGATGCGCAAGCTCGACCTGCAACCGGCCCTCCGCCGTTTGCGCCCGGGCGCCGAAAATCTCAAGGATCAGCGCAGTGCGATCGAGAACTTTTGCATTCCATTCTTTTTCAAGATTGCGGTGCTGCACCGGAGACAGAACGCCGTCGATTATAACAAGGCCTGGTCGCGGCGACAGGTCGTCTAAAAGAGCGCGTATTTCTGCAACCTTTCCGCCGCCGAGCAAGGTCGACGGCCGCGGCTGATTGAGGATTGTGACTTCCGAATGAATGATTTGCAGGTCAATCGCCGCAGACAATCCGACGGCTTCTTCCAACCGCGCTTCAGGCGAACGCGACGAGCTTTCAATGCGCAAAGAAGGATGAATGACAACGGCGCGTTTTAGATCAGACACGCGTTTTGCTATTCATCTTCAGTGTCGCCATTGTCCCACAACGTTACCGGCTGTTGCGGCATGACTGTGGAAATAGCGTGTTTATAGACAAGTTGAGATTGTCCGTCCCGGCGCAGGAGAACGCAAAAATTATCGAACCAGCTGACGACGCCCTGCAGTTTTACGCCGTTGACGAGAAAGATCGTAACTGGTGTTTTTGTTTTTCGAACCTGATTGAGAAACGTATCTTGAAGGTTTTGTTTTTTCTCGCTCATTGGTAGCCGCATCTCCGCCTTTATGGTCTTTATTGCAGTGCAACATATTGTGGCCGCTCAACCAGAGATAGGCAACCGATTTCACTGTTAAAGAGCAAACCGCGACAATTCACGCACTGTGCGTCGATTAACCTTCTCTTGCGCGCAATTTGTACGCTTCGCGCAGGCTTAACGTCGCATCGCCAGGCTTTGCGTCGCCAATACTGTGCCCGTCAATGGAAATGACAGGCATTACCAGATTGGTCGCAGAGGTAATGAACGCCTCACGCGCGGACTTGACCTCATCAACCGTAAATGCACGCTCCTCCACTTTCATTTGGAGATCGCGGGCGCAGGCAAGCGTTGTTTCACGGGTTATGCCGCCCAGAATTTCGTTTGTTTTCGGATGTGTGATCAACACGCCCGATGGATCGACAATCCACGCATTTGTTGCAGACCCTTCCGTAACTTTGCCGTCACGCACGAGCCACGCCTCACCGGCGCCCGCTTCAACGGCCGCCTGTTTCGCCAGAACATTCGGCAGGAGCGAAACGCTTTTAACATCGACCCTGCCCCATCGAATGTCCGGCTGCGTAATGACCGATATGCCGCGTTGGGCCGTATTGTCAGATCCGTCAAGATCGAACTTTTTCGCTGTCATGATCAGCGCCGGCGTAACCGACGGGTTGGGAAACGGATGATTTCGCGGAGCGACGCCGCGCGTCGCCTGAATATAAACAAGCGCATCCTTCAACCGGTTCCGGCGAACCATTTCCCCCATCACCACCTTCAGCGGACCGCGATTCAGCGGCGCGGCCATCGACAAAGCTGCGAGCGATCGCTGCATCCGGGCGAGATGACCTTCCAGATCCCAGTATTGTCCACCGATGACAACGGCGACTTCGTAAATGCCGTCCGCAAACTGATAACCGCGGTCTTCGATATGAACTTGTGCGTCCGCATGAGGAACGTAGCGTCCATTCACATATGCGATTCTCGACATGGCTTCAGGTCCTCCAGAACCAGCGATTGATCAGCGCGAGCGCGACCGCCGCTTCAAGGCGGCCAAGGATCATCGCGGCCGCCAGAAACCAGCGATACCCCTCGCCGATGGCTGCGAAACCCTGCGATCCCGCATCCGAAAGATAAATCAACGGTCCGGTGTTGCTAAGAGCGCCGATCGCCGCTGTTGCCGTAAGCTCGAACGAGTGCCCTCCCACAGATAACGCCACCATCAACACCCCAAGGGTCATGGTGAAAACAAGGAAATGGATCCAGACCCCAAGCTCGTTCGAAACGCGTCGCTTGCCGAATACGGCGCTTGGGGCAATAAGCCGGCGAATTTCTTCGCGGCCGCGCTGCATGATTACGAGCCAGCGCAAGATCTTTAACCCGCCCGCTGTCGAAACCGCCGCTCCGCCGATAATCGCCGTCACCATCACAGCCGGCAGCGGCGGCGTTTCGCCGATGATAAATCCGTTCGTTGAAAGCACCGAGGCGGCATTGAAGAACTGAGGAATAACGAGGTCGACATCTCCGGCGCCGGCAAGAACCCAGAACAGCACCGCGACAAAAATCAGGATCATCAAATAAGCGCCGGTTTCAACGTCTCGCAATCGGTCGCCCGACAATCGAAATAATCTGGCGATGACGACAAAATTGGCGCCGCTGACTATCGCCGCTGCGCACAGAACGGAAAGGACAATTATGGAATATCCGGACGCCCCGTCAGCGTTCGGCAGAAATCCGCCAGAGGCCGCTGTGGAAAGCGCCATAATGACAGCGTCATATGTGGGTGCGCCGGCCGCCGCCAAAAGTGCAAAGATCAGCGCCGTCAATATGGCGTAGACTGAGAAAAAAGAGCTGATTGCATTCCGAAGCGGTCGCACGAAATTGGCTTTGTCCCCACGTGAAAACGGCGGCAACAGCGTATCAATGCCGATAAAGGCCGGGCGAATAAAAATCGCCGCAGCAATCGCCAGCGACGCGAGTCCGCCGATCCACTGTAATAACGCGCGCCACAACATGCCGGACGGGCTTGCGATGGCCGTCTCAGGAGACAACCAGCCGCCGGTGGTGGTCAGCGCGGCGATGGCTTCAAAATAGGCGTCCGCAAAATCAGCCGGACCGAGCGCCATGGGGATAGCGGCAAAGACAGGCGCAACCGTCCACCATAATAATACGATCACCAGAGCGCCGCGAAAATCAGCTGAAGGACGCCGGCCTATGCTGGCCGCCCAGGCGCCGACGCCGGCGGCGAGGGTCGCCACAAAAGCAAAAAGAAACCGTCCCGCGCTCTCCTCTCCACCCGCTGTCGCCACCATAAGCGGCGCAATCATCGCAAATGCGATGCACATCAGACAGGCGGCGAAGCCGCGAAGAATTGTTGTGAAACCCATGCGGTTGGCTGTTTGCCCGCTCGGTTAAAAATATTCGATACTGACGCGGAACATCTGCTCTACGTCTTTGACGTATTCGCGCATCGCCATCAAGACCACCCGGTCGCCGGGTTCAATCACAGTTTCGCCGGAGGGCATGATCACCTTACCGTCCTGAACGACAGCGCCAATCATAACGCCCTCGGGCAATTGCGCCTCTTTCAGAGGCTTGTTGACAAGCGGAGAGGTCTCCAGCGCGATGGCGTCGACAAGTTCGCTGGCGCCGTCAGCGAGCGAATATACGCCTTTGATGCGCCCGCGCCTGACATGTTGCAGGATGGTGGAGATCGTAGTTGCGCGCGGATCCACGAAGCGATCGACGCCAACCGCTTCGGATATAGGTCCGTAATCCTGATCGTTGACCAGCGCCATAGAGCGCCGCGCGCCTTCCCGCTTCGCAACAACCGATGTTAGAATATTGACCTGATCATTGTCTGTCACGGCAACCACGGTCTCCGCTTCAGCGACACCCGCTTCCTGCAGGATATTCCGATCCAGCCCGTCTCCTTGAAGGACAATCGTGCGCTCCAGCTCTTCCGCAGCCAACTCAGCGCGTTTTCGATCCTGCTCGATCACGCGGATCTTCATTGACCCGAGCTTCTCAAGTCCTTTAGCGACGAAAAGCCCGATATTGCCGCCGCCGACAATGATAACGCGCCGCGCCTGCCGCGCCGCTTCGCCCATGATTTCAAGCGCCCGCTGAACATCATTGCGGTCGGCAATAAAATAAATCTGATCTCCCGGCTCAAGTTGATCGTTTGAGTGGGCGCGCCACATTTTTTCACCGCGCCGGATCGCCACAATCGTAATTTTCAGATCTGGGAATAGTTCAGCCACCTGCCGCAGCGGCGTATTAATAATCGCGCATTCATCGCGAAGCTTGACGCCCAACGCCCAAACACGCCCGTCGACGAAAGATTTAACCTCAAACGCGCCGGGCGTCGACATCCTCTGCATGATCGCTTCGGAAACCTCACGCTCCGGCGAAATCACAACATCAATCGGCAGGTGATTGCGTGAAAAAAGATCAGAATACCGCGGATCGAGATATCCTTGCGCCCGAATACGCGCAATTTTGGTTGGAACTTTAAAAAGCGAGTGCGCAATCTGGCATGAGGTCATGTTCACCTCGTCAGAATACGTCACCGCGATGATCATATCCGCTTCGCGCGCGCCCGCTTCTTCCAGAATTTCCGGATAAGCGCCATTGCCGACAACGCCGCGCACGTCGAGCCTCTCCGCAACGGTCCGTATAAGATCTTTGGACTGATCGATAACGGTGACGTCGTTTTTTTCACGCGATAAACGCCGGGCTATTCCGACGCCCACACGGCCTGCGCCGCAGACAATCACTCGCATGGGATCGTCTTCCTCTTCAGAATGCCTCTATGCGCTTTCTGCGCGTGTTTGCCCACTAACGCCAAGAGCTTTCAATTTTCTATGAAGAGCCGACCGTTCCATGCCGATAAAAGCCGCTGTTCGCGAAATATTGCCGCCGAAACGGTTAATCTGGGCAATCAGGTATTCGCGTTCAAAGCGTTCACGGGCCTCGCGCAAGGGCAGCGAAATCACAAGCTCAAGTCCTTCGCCGGCCGGGATCGAAAGCCCGGCGTCCATGATTTCAGCCGGCAGATGCTCGCAGGTGATTTCCAGTTCCGGATCGCGATGCATTAAAATCAGCGTACGCTCTATGACGTTTCGCAATTGTTGAACATTGCCCGGCCAGTGATAGGTCTGCAGAGCGGCCATAGCTTCAATGCTGAACGACCGCTTCGGCAAACCGGCGGAACGGGCGATGCGATCGACAAAATAGGCTGCGAGCGCAGGGATGTCCTCACGGCGCTCGCCAAGACCCGGCGTTGAAATGGAGACAACGTTCAAACGGTGAAACAGGTCTTCCCGGAACGATCCCGCCTCCGACGACGCCAGGAGATCGCGAGAAGTGGTGGAAATTATGCGCACATCCACAGATACAGCTTCTGCACCGCCGACGCGTTTGAAACGCTGATCGATCAGCACACGAAGTATTTTGCCTTGCGTTTCCATAGGCATATCGCCTATTTCATCGAACATAAGCGTGCCGCCATGGGCTCGTTCCAAAAGACCCACAGACCGTGGGGAACCGTCTTCGCCCTCAATGCCGAAGAGCTCTTCCTCCATGCGTTCCGGCGATATGGAGGCGGCGCTCGCGACGACAAACGGTTGACCCGCACGCGTCGAATTGGAGTGTATCAACCTGGCGATAATTTCTTTTCCAGAACCTGGGGGTCCTGAAATCAGCACGCGTGAACGCGCGTCAGCCACGCGCTCAATCATGGCGCGGAGCGATGACACTGCTGCGGAAGACCCGACAAGTCCCCAATCCGGCGTACGCTGACGTAACTCAGAGTTTTCGCGGCGCAAACGCATTGCTTCAAGCGCGCGATTTACAACCAGCACCAGCCTGTCCGCGTTAAAAGGTTTCTCGACAAAGTCGTAGGCGCCTTTTTTGATGGCGGCGACAGCAGTTTCGATCGTGCCATGCCCGGAAATAATAACAACGGGCAATTCGGGATGGACGCGTTTCAGCTCAGCCAGAATTTCGATGCCGTCCATTGTCGAATTCTGTAGCCAAACGTCCAGAATGACGAGCGCAGGAACACGCTTCTTCACCGCCGCCATTGTGGATGTCGCGTCATGCGCCGTGCGCGGACTGAAACCTTCATCTTCAAGGATGCCGGAGACCAACTCGCGAATGTCTTCTTCATCATCGACAACAAGAATATCAATGCTCATCTTACTATGTTCTACCTTTACTACTCTGCTGCAGCCGGACGAAGCTGCGGTTCGTGTTCCACAACGACGCGCGGCAGCGTAATGGTCATGCGTGCGCCGGTTGGCCCAAGGCTGTCATCATCCTGATAATTGAGCGCGCCGCCGTGCTCTTCAGCCACCTTTTTTACAATCGCCAGACCCAGCCCCGTGCCCTTCACGCGGGTCGTCATATATGGCTCTGTCAGACGATGACGTTCAGCAGGCGGAAGACCAAGTCCATTGTCGATAATGCTGATGTCCGCAGCACTGCCGCGATGCTCGATATGAACCTCGATACGGCCCGGAAACGCGCGGCCCGGCTTGCTGGCGCGCGCCGTCACAGATTCGCCCGCGTTTTTAAGCAGATTTGACAGCGCCTGGACAATCAGACGTCCGTCACACTCAACGACGCTCTCCTCACTCGGCGTGATGATGTCGAAATCAATATCTGGAAATGTGACTTTTTGCGGAAAGACCGCGCTTTTAACGAGCTCCGAAAGATTTTCTTCGCCAATCACAGGCTTCGGCATACGTGCAAATGAGGAGAATTCATCGACCATCCTGCCGATATCGCTGACATGACGAATAATAGTTTCGGTGCAACGGTCAAACACCTCAGGCGTTGACGTGATTTCATTTGCATATTTACGGCGGAGCCGTTCGGCGGAAAGCTGAATCGGCGTCAATGGGTTTTTGATCTCATGCGCAATCCGGCGCGCCACATCCCCCCAGGCGGCATTGCGCTGGGCGGAAATCAGTTGCGTGATGTCGTCAAACGTCACAACGAAACGGCGCGCGCCGCCCACTTCGTCTTTCACGATACGCACGTTTAACGTTTGAGTTCGGCCGTCGCGGCTAACCTCAATCTGATCGCCAACTTCCTTGTCCGTTAAAACGGTTGCAAGATTGATCAGGTCCGTAAGCTCTGGCATGAGATCCAGAAGATGCCGACCGGTCAGTTGCGCTGGCGCCTCGCCAAGCAATTCAGAAGCTGATTTGTTTGCGATTGTGATTTTGCCTGAACCTGTCAAACCTACTACGCCTGAAGATACGCCGGAAAGCACCGCCTCAGTAAATCGGCGCCGTTCATCAAACTGTCGGTTTGTATCAATAAGGTCGTCGCGCTGCGTCTGAAGTTGCGATGTCATGTGGTTCATGGACCGCGCCAAAGCGCCAAGCTCGCCATCCTGTTTCAAGACTTCTACACGCGCGCCCAGCTCACCGGAAGAAACGCGTTCAGCCATGTTCACAAGTCTGCCAATCGGCTGAACAAACCTGGTCGCAGCCCATAGGGCCAGCCATATCGCGCCGAATAGAATAATGACCGCCAGGACGATGTAACCGGCGAGAAACACCTTCTCGAGCCGCGCCTGACTGGCGTTCGCTTCTGCCCAGTCGTCGCGAAGATTGCGAACCGCCAGCAAACGATTAGATATCGCTTGCGGAATTTCCTTATAGGTGACGATGTATCCGCCGCCATAGGCGTTTATTTTCAGAATGCCCCGATAGTAATCGAAACTCTGCTCGTTGTTCGCGTCGAAATTGCCCCAGTCTTTTCGAGGGGAGCCTTGCTCAGCAGCCTGATCAATCTGGTCAAATACGCTCGCCGGCGGCAGAACGTACGGCGCCTGGAACATTTCAACGCGCGCGATGATATTGCGATTGCTGTCGAGTATGACAATAGCGGCCAGGTCGCGAACAAGCGCCTGCTCCATCAGACTGCGCCGAAAAGCGATCGGCGCGGTTTGAGCGGTCACGCCGAATGCTGACGCCTGGTCAAGATCAAACTCAATCTGGTTGAGATTGATACCCGCTTCATTCGCTTCATCCTGCCAATAGGCATTAGCGAATTCGCGTGCGGTATTCTGGTAATTATCGATGCGCTCACTGAAGACATCGTTCAGGCTGGCGCGTAAAATCGTGAATGCGAACAAAAAGGCGATAATCGCAGGAATAACGGCAAGCAGTGAAAACAGGCCGACAAGCTGAAGATGCGTGCGCGAACCAGCAAGCTGGTGACGTCGTTCAGCCAGCACATGCCACAAGCGCACGCCGATCAGGATCGCAAAGCCGGCGGCAATCACAACATTGCCGATGATCATCGACATCAAAAACGATCTGTCGACGCGCTCGACCAACGGCGACATCAGAAACCAAGTTGTGAAAAACGCCACGGCCCCTGCGCCGAACAACGCCGCCGCCGCAGTCGTGTTCGACAACGCCCAGCTAGGCAGGAAACGCTGCCCCGGCATTGGCCGCCCGCGCGCTTGCTCCGTCGCCGGCGTCATTCCCATGTATTTTTTATCAACCAAGCTGCGCCGTCCTGCGGGAGCTGAAAACCCAAAACCATTCCCCCAAAGCCCTTACGCCATTGCAAAACAACCGCCGTTCAGGACCAATGACAAAACGTCGCCGGAAATCGCCGAACCCTGCGGAAAACAATTGCGTAAGGACTAATCCTGCTTCGATTGTTGCGCAAAATCAACAACATTGTTGCCGAAATGAAACAGTTCGCAATATCGCGTGACATTGTCACGCTGCGATGGCGAAGGCATCGCGCATCTGGTTCTCGAAAAAAGCTGCCAGCGCGTCGGCAACAGCGTCGGGCGAAGCGAGCCTGCAGACGGCGGACCGAAAGCTGCGCCTTTCAGACGGCTCAACCTGAATGGGCGCAAGATCGATATAGGCCGCAAGGTGTTTGCGCGCCATCCGCACGCCGAGCGGGGCGCCGTAATGGTCTATTGTTTCGCGGTAGTGCCGGAGCGCCATCTTGCCCTGCAATTCCAAAGGCGGATGCCGGACATCGCTTCCGCTCGCCAGCGCCTCAGCCACAGCGCCGCCCAGCCAGGGCCGGCCAAGAGCGGCGCGGCCGATCATCACGCCGTCAGCGCCGGATTGCTTCAACGCCTCTCGCGCCGCCGCAACATCGCCAATATCCCCGTTGACGATCAACGGAACGGAGGTTGCCTCTTTCACGGCGCGCACTGCAGACCAATTCGCCTTGCCGTCATAAAAATCGTTGCGCGTGCGCCCATGCACAGTCACGAGCCGCACGCCGGCGGCTTCAGCGCGAGCAGCAAGGTCCGGCGCGTTCAGGCTGTTCCAGTCCCAGCCGAGACGCATTTTTAACGTCACAGGCTTGGACGTTGCGCCCACTGTCGCCTCGATCAACCGAAGCGCATGATCGAGATCGCGCATTAACGCCGAACCAGAAAGCTGACCCGTCACCTGGCGCGAGGGACAGCCCATATTAATGTCAACAACGTCGGCGCCGGCGGCCTCCGCCAGCCGTGCGCCTTCCGCCATCCATTTCGCTTCACGCCCCGCAAGTTGGATGACGAACGGAAATACGCCCGAATCGCCTGCGGCGCGCCGCATGACATCAGGACGCGCCCGAGCCAACTCTTCGCTTGCCACCATTTCTGAAACGACGAGCCCCGCCCCTGCGCGCGCCGCCGCCCGCCTGAACGGCAAATCGGAAACGCCCGACATGGGCGCAATCGCGACACTGTTTTTCAGCTCTATGTCCGCAATTCTGAGCAAAATGATGTATCCTGTTGGCTCTTCACGGATTTAGACGCTAGATCGTTTTCAAACAATCGTCTGAAAGCATTTCATTCCATGCCGCAAACCGCCGCCATTATCGTCGCCGCCGGACGAGGAACCCGCGCCGGAGCGGGCGGGCCTAAGCAATATCGCGACCTCGCCGGGCGTTCTGTCATCAGTCGGACCGCTGAGGCGTTTCTGGGCCACCCTGATATCGCTGTTGTTCGCGTAATTATCCACAAAGATGACGCCGGCATCTATGAAGAAGCGATGGGGTCGCTGATCGATCATCCCAAATTGGCGCCGCCGGTCACAGGCGGCGCAGAGCGCCAGGATTCCGTCCGGTACGGCGTTGAAAGTTTTCAAGCCGACGGGCCTCAACGCATTCTTATACATGATGCGGCAAGGCCGTTTATCGACGCGGCGACCATTTCCCGCGTCATCGACGCCCTTGAAAAGCATGAAGGCGCGATCGCCGCCCTGCCCGTTCATGACACGATTAAACGCGCCAATGGCGACACGATGATCTCTGCGACAGTTCCCCGCGAGGCATTGTGGCGAGCGCAGACGCCGCAAGGATTTCGGTATCAATCGATCCTCGCCGCCCACCGCGCCGCAGAGGGAAAGACGCTCACCGACGACGCCGCCGTTGCTGAGGACGCCGGCCTCAGCGTCGCGCTTGTCGCCGGCTCGCCCGACAATATGAAAATAACGCAGGCTGAAGATTTCGGCATGGCGGAAATCATTCTTGGACGGAAGAAAACCATGGAATATCGCACCGGACACGGCTTTGACGTGCATGCATTCGAAGACGGCGACGCATGCATTATCTGCGGGGTTAAAATCCCCCATGAGAAAAAACTGAAAGGCCATTCCGACGCCGATGTCGGCATGCACGCCCTCACCGATGCGATTCTCGGCGCACTCGGCGCTGGCGATATCGGCGATCACTTCCCGCCGTCAGACCCGCAATGGAAAGGCGCACCGTCGCGCGTCTTCCTCGAAAAAGCGTGTGAGCTTGTGATCGAAGCCGGAGGCGCTGTTACGCATTGCGATGTCACGCTGATGTGCGAGGCGCCAAAAATCGGTCCCCATCGCGAAAAGATGCGCAGCGCGTTGTCGGAGATTTTGAATATCAACACGACGCGCATTTCAGTCAAAGCAACGACTACGGAACAATTGGGCTTTACCGGACGGCGCGAAGGCGTCGCCGCCATGGCGACGGCGACCGTGACTTTGCCGCAAGGATCCTGAGATCACCCAGACCCGCCGCATATGGTCGCTGGCGCAGGCCTTGATCGACAAGGCCGGAGCAAAAGGCGCGATGGCGGCCACTGCAGAATCCTGCACTGGCGGCATGATTGCTGCTGCGCTGACAGACGTGCCCGGATCGTCCGCCGTCGTTGATCGCGGGTTCGTCACATATTCAAATGAAGCGAAAACAGAAATGCTCGCCGTGCCGCAGGAGCTCTTCGCCCGGTTCGGCGCTGTTAGCGGCGAGGTTGCGCAGGCTATGGCGCAAGGAGCAATTTTGAATTCGCGCGCCGACATCGCCGTATCGGTTACAGGTATTGCCGGCCCCGGCGGCGGCAGCGACGGAAAGCCGGTCGGGCTTGTATGGTTCGGTGTCGCCAGAGAAGACGGCTTTGTGCGAACGGAAAGGCGCGTCTTCGCCGTCGGCTCACGGGATTACGTGCGAACAAAAGCCGTCGAAACAGCGCTGCAATTACTTCTGAACGCCTTCAACCGCTGAGGCGCGTTCCCCATAAAGCGCGTGCGCTCGCTCAATAAACGCATCCGTCATTTTCATGAATGCTTTTTCAAAAACTGTGCGCGCTGTAGATTGCAGCAAAAAATTCTTGAACTTAAAGTCGATAAAAAAATGAATGATTGATCCGCCGTCCGGTTTTTCCTCAAAGCGCCATGTGGTGCACAGACGCTCGAACGGCCCGTCCGTATAGTGAGCGTCGATCGCGCCTTCTTCCTTGTTCACGGTGACTTTGCTTCGAAACCGCTCACGAAAAACCTTATAGGCGACGATCATGTCGGCGAGTAATGAGCCGCGCCCATTTTCCACATTATCATCGACAATCCGCAGCCCTGCGCACCAGGGAATGAATTCCGGATAGGCTTCGATATCGGCGACCAGATCAAACATCTGCTCTGCGGAGAACGGCGCTTCCGTCTTGGTTCGTCGTGACGTCATAAAAAGTGATCAGATCCTGCTAGAATTCAATTTAAGCCTCAGAATTTCAATACATTCTGCTGACATCTAATAGTTTTCAATAGATTCTCAGAAGAGCTGACAGCGTCAAAAATGCGCGTTTGCCGTAAGCGGCCCGCCTTGAGCGTTTCTGTTGTCAAAACTTTTGCAGAGGGGCGCTATGCAAGATTGTTGAGTTACTGTAGCATATACTTATAGTTGTGTTTCTTCAACTTAACGCCAAGAAGGCGTAATCCGGGGGAACGTTCTCATGAATGATCAAATCCGCGTCGATTACGGCGACGATGTTGTTGTCGAAAACACCGTCATTTGCCAACCAGCGCATGAAGAAACGACAAAGAAATCCGTTCTCTTTCCAATACTGGCGGCCGTTTTCGGCGCTTTGGCGTTTTTGTTGATTGGTTACCTTTTATGCGTGCGCGCTGGATGGATCGTTCCTGTTCATGCTGAATGCTGTCTGATCCTGGATTTTGATTTCGAGTTCGACGGCGCGAGCAGCGTCCACGACTAAGCGTTGCGTCCTGGCCGCTTACCTGGCCTGAACATCAACTGAAATACGGGGAATCATATGAAAAGCTATTCTTTGTTTGCCATTGGTTTGAGCGCGCTCATTGCGGCCGGCTGTGCGCACGAAGTTCAAAAAGAAAGCTGGAGAGGCGGTCCTGAACGCGCATCGATTGGCAATCGCAACGGCATCGCTCAAACGACTTGCGAAGCTCAGTACAAGGCTGATCACCAAAACTATCTGTCAGCAATACAGTTCCATATCAGCCAGTCCAATCAAAACCTAAACCTCGATAATGCGCCGCTCGATCGTTTTCGCGCTGAAGTCAACGCCGCTTACAATACGGTTGTCGCACGATGCAAAACCCATACGCATTGTCTCGAAGTTCAACGTTATAATGAAGCTAAGTGTTATATCGCCGCATACGACCGCAAAGACGCAGAACGCAGATTTGCAGATTTGTCGATAAAACTTCGTGAAATTGAACGCCAGTTTGACGCCGCTGCATTGATTGCCGACGCAGACAATGGAACGTCAGTCACCGTGAATACGACCGTCAAACAACACAACAAACAAAAAGCCAGCCAGAAAAACAAACAAAATACAAATGTCAAAGTCGGCGACGACATCGCCGATCAGGATGTGCTGGTTTTGTGCGGCAATGCAGGCAACCTTCTGCACAAAGATTGCCGTAAGCAGTGCGGAAATAAAGGGTGTTAATGCGGGATGCGTCGCGCGGCGGGGTTAGCCGCTGACGCTCTTTGCATTCCTCGCGTAACCATCGAAGAGATCGAGCATGCGCTCTTTCCAAGCCTCAACGGCTTGCGGCATCTCATAAAGCGCATCGGACGTGATTGAGCGCTTCCACATCAAAGGACTCATGACGATGTAGTCGGAGATGTTCGGCGTCTCGCCGCCAAGAAATTTGTGGCGCGCAAGGGGAGCGGCCAGTGTTTGCAACGCCGTCTCCGCCCTATCTTTTGCGCCAGGCGTCATCGCCAGTTCTTCGAGCGTCTTGCCGAAACGCTCCTCCCTGGTTTTGCGAAAAAACTCCTTATCGTCCTCATGCGACGCCGCCCAGACCCGGATCATCAGCATCGGCGCAAGAGCAGGAAATAATTGAGCGCCAAGCCATGCCTGATAAAAATCAGCCGACGCCCGCTCGCCGTCTGTCTGGGTAAAAGGATCGCCGGGAAACATTTTATCCACGTAAGCGACAATGTTGGCGCTGTCGCAAGTTACCGTTTCGCCGTCGACAAGAATTGGCAGCTTCGCATGCTCAGGGTTTGGGTAATTTTCCTTTTCCGCAAAGCGAAGCGGAACGGTTTCAAACTCAACCCCTCGATGAAGAAGAGCGAACTTCGCCAGCCAGCAAAAAGGGCTCGGCCGGACATCAATGTCAGCGAGAGCAAGATCGTAGAGTTTCATGATAACCTGTCGTTCAGTAATTAGCCTTGTTGCGCGCAGCTTTCAGCTTCGCAAAGTCTTCACCCGCATGATGTGATGACCGGGTCAGCGGAGAGGCCGACACCATCAGAAAACCTTTTGAGCGCGCCATGATTTCGTAGGATTTGAATTCTTCGGGCGGCACAAATCTGTCAACCGCCGCATGTTTACGAGTGGGCTGCAAATATTGGCCGATTGTGATGAAGTCAATGCCAGCGACGCGCATGTCGTCCATGATCTGCATGACTTCCTCGCGTGTTTCGCCAAGACCGACCATGATGCCGGACTTTGTAAACATTGTCGGATCACGTTCCTTGACGCGCTCCAGAAGACGCAAAGAATGATAATATCGCGCGCCAGGACGTATTGAGAGATAAAGTCGCGGCACAGTCTCAAGGTTGTGATTAAACACATCCGGCTTTGCATCAATTACGGCGTCAACCGCATCGTCCTTACGCAGAAAATCCGGCGTCAGAATTTCGACGGTTGTATCGGGCGATGCGTCACGGATCGCATGTATGACATTGACAAAATGCTGCGCGCCGCCATCGGCAAGGTCATCCCTGTCGACCGAGGTGATGACGACATGCTTTAATCCCATTTCCGCTACAGCCTCAGCCACATGGCGCGGCTCGTCGAGATCGAGCGCCCCCGGCAGGCCGGTCTTTACGTTGCAAAAAGCGCAGGCCCGCGTGCAGGTGTCGCCCATGATCATCATGGTGGCGTGCTTTTTATCCCAGCACTCGCCGATATTGGGGCACGCAGCTTCTTCACAGACGGTGACAAGATTTTTGTCGCGCACAATCTGGCGCGTCTTTTGATACCCTTTTGACACCGGCGCCTTGACGCGTATCCACTCCGGTTTGCGCGCGAGCGGGGTTTCCGGTCGAAGCGCTTTTTCGGGATGGCGCGGACGCTCGGCTTTTTCAGACGCTTGAGTCGTATCAATAAGAGACGCTTGAGTCGTATCAATAAGAGTTGTCATGGCCGCTGATATAGCGGCGCCGGCGGTCGATTGTAAGGGGGCCAATCGCCGCCGGCAGGGTGCTCTTGGAGATAGAAAAAGTCTTGCTAAACAAGCCGCTCGATCATTTCGGCCAGTTCATCGAAGGGCCGATGAATGACCGTTCCATCCAGAGGTTCGCCAAGCGCGACGTTAACAGCCTCCCAGGCTTCGATTGACGAAATTTCAGAGGGCTTTCTGCGTTGATTAAGTTTAGAGCCCTCCGCAGTGAATTTCACCAATTCGCGAGAGACTGGCAGACGCAGCCAACGCCACACGCGCCGGTACATTTCACCGCTTTCATAAAGCGCCCAGCGCGGATCGGTATCGTCATTCGAAATATCAAAAAACAGCGTTTTTAGATCGCCCGCATCAGCAAGGACAAGAACGCCGTGTTCGTGTTCGAAAAACCGCGGCGCGCGCCCGTTGCTCAAGAAAGATGACTCGCCAAAACCGCAGCGAAGATCGGCGACAGCTTTCTTTTTGGCGTTCGCGTGCGCTTGAAACTCCGCAACAATAGAAGGCCATTCCTGCTTGCCGACGACAATGATGCCGCCCGCCACAATGCCGGCGATCAGGGCGCCGACCTGCAAAGTGGCGGTCAGTCCTGCGCCCTGATAAACAAGCGCGAGCGCTACAGGCGCGACCAGCGCGAAGGCTGCTGCAATAGGGCGTTTGAACCCGATCAGGTCCTCACGGGCGTATTGATTAACATTGTCGACAAATTCAGCCTCGGATTTGAGGCGCGCCTCGACTGGCACAGGAATGGAAACGCGGGCGGTTGAAAGCATGGAGGCTCTCCGGATCAGGGATGAAGATGTGTGAAGAGTGCCCCCATAATTTTTGCGCTTCGTTTAAGGGTGTCCGTTCAAATTAATTTGCATTGTGTTAATCGGCTGTTTTCCGGGCTTTATGTCCAACTCTTAATGCGACGAAGCAGTTTTCGCATAAATTTGAGGGCGCAGCGCCGTCATCACACTTCCGGGACTTCAATCGATCGAGCCAATATTTGGCTTTGCACGGTAGCACTTTATGCTAAAGGAGCGCCGGGCTAGCTGCTCGTCACATCGGCAAGCAAGCCGCCCCAACGGCTGTCACAAAAGCCGCTGTTCAGGCGGATCGTCATCAACTCAGGGAGGAATGCCTCATGCGCGTCGGCGTGCCAAAGGAAATCAAAAACTCAGAATTCCGGGTCGGTCTCGTCCCGGGCAGCGTTCGCGAATATGTCGCCAACGGCCATGAGGTTCTGGTCGAAAAAGGCGCCGGCGCGGGCATCAAGGCCAGCGATGAGGACTATCTCGCGGCAGGCGCAAAAATCGCCCCGGACGCAGCAAGCGTGTTCGCTGAAAGCGACATGATCGTAAAGGTCAAAGAACCGCAAGCGGTTGAGTGGGCGCAACTTCGCGAAGGCCAAATTCTGTACACCTATCTTCACCTCGCGCCGGATCCTGAACAGGCGCGCGGGTTGATGGAGTCAGGCGCGACGGCAGTCGCTTACGAAACAGTGACGGATCGGCGCGGCGGTTTGCCCCTTTTGGCGCCGATGAGCGAAGTCGCCGGACGGCTTTCAATTCAGGCCGCGGCATACGCGCTTACCGCCCACCGCGGGGGACGCGGGCTGCTTATGGGCGGCGTGCCCGGCGTCCTCCCAGCGAAAGTTGTTGTGATTGGCGGCGGCGTTGTCGGCACGCATGCGGCGCGCATGGCCGTTGGCCTCGGAGCGGACGTTACGATCCTCGACAGGAACAGCCGCAGGCTCGCAGAGTTGGATGAACTATTCGAGGGCCGCGCCAAAACACGCTATTCGACCTTCGAAGCGCTCGATGAAGAAACAGATACGGCGGACGTTGTCGTCGGCGCCGTTTTGATCCCCGGCGCGAGCGCGCCGAAACTTGTCACCCGCGAGATGCTGAAAGGCATGAAAGCCGGTTCGGTGTTGGTTGATGTCGCCATCGACCAGGGCGGTTGTTTTGAAACATCCCGCGCCACCACTCATGAAGACCCCACTTATGTGGTCGATGACGTCCTTCACTATTGTGTTGCGAATATGCCGGGCGCGGTCCCTTTGACGTCATCTCATGCTCTCAACAACGCAACCCTTGGCTATGGCCTCATGCTTGCCAATAAAGGGCTCGACGCTTTGCGCGAAGACGAAGATCTGAGAAATGGTCTCAATATCCACCGCGGAAAAGTAACCTATATGGCCGTCGCTGAAGCACTGAATACTGACTACACGGCGCCAGCTGACGCTTTACTGTAGAAGACCGCTGCATTTTCGCCGTCTTTTTGCCATTTTTGCGTTGAAATCGGCATAAACGGGCTTACTTAATCGTAAGCTCGTTGGAGTTATGTTTGCGACGAACCGACTTGATTTTGCTGCGACAACCCGGGCATATGGAAAGCGGAGAGGCATTTATGAAAAAATTTGCGACTATTTTCGCCGCCGTTTTCGCTATGACGAGCGCGCATGCTGTCGCGTCGCCTTTTAACTACTCCGCCAGCACGGAAGCTGATGCTTCAGCCAAATCATCTTTAGAAAAACAGCCTGGCCTCCTCGAAATCGCTACACAGAAAACAATCAATGCGCTTTCTCTGATTGTGACTGTCGGCGACAAAAAAGAGAAGTCAGCGCCTGTCACTTTCAAGAGCGAGAAACAGGATCGCTGCGAAGTGGAAGAAGAAGCGCTTTCTACTGTTGATGTTCGCGCCGTGAAACGCAAAGCGCTAATCGGTCCGGAGCCGATTTATTTCGGGTTTTAATTCAGCTGTCCTTTCAGCGGCGCTATTGACCTCAAATCAAAATGCTTTTCGCCTAGCAGTTAAATTTCACGCGCATTCTCCTTACGCTGACCGGTAAGTGCGCTCAGGTCGTTCTTTAATGTTGACCAGCTATGGCGGAAGAAAAGCATGATGAAACCGCTGAGCGCGAACATTAAGCCGCCCGCGGAGGCGACTTTCACAAGCGGATTATTGAAATCGGAACGCTCGCCATAGTCCATGATATGGAGCATCCAGAAGAAATCATAAAATCGCCAGATGTCGTTTCGACGGCGCAGGATCGCGCCAGTGTTCGGAGATATGTAGAGCCGCGTGTTAAGGCGGTCATTGAACTGCGCCCGCCAGACAGGAAGAACGCCGGCTCCGCGATATTCAATACCCGGATCAACAGTTAATAAATCGAGAGAGGCAATGGCGCCGTCGCCGACGAAACCAGCGTTTGCGACTTTGCGCACATCGTCCTCGCTAATGGGCGAGATCAGCGCTCCATCCTCAGCGCGGAAAAGCGCAACTCCTTCAGCACTACTGACCTCATAGACAGGACGCCCGAGAAAATATCGAAGCTCTACGGAATAAACGCCATCCATCTGTGCGATAACGCCGCCTGGAGACGCATAGGCCGTCGCTTCCAATTCAGGCAGCGCTACAGTCGGCGCATTCTGGCTGCCGCGGACATCGCCAATATGATACCACGTCATAACGACACCGCTCAGCATCCAGAGTATCATCTGAATGCCGAGAAGGACGCCCGCCCAAAGATGAATGCGGCGGATAACAGCCTTTAATATCACTGAACCGAGCTAATATCAGACGCCGCCAACGGCGTGGTCAATAAGGTTTCGAACGCCGCCCAACGATCACCATCGTCAGCGCTTTTGCGTTCGACATACCCCTCAACCAAATCCCGGCCAAGATTATAATTGATAACATACCCTCGGTAGGTTTCTATGAAATCAATCCCCTGCTCGGCCCGCTCACGCGATTGCAGACCGAACTCCATCAGCATTCTGATTGCTTCTTCGCGATCAACTTCACCGTCCAGATAGGCCCTGGCGATATGATTGCGTGAATGCGACAGCTTGCGGCGCGCCTTATTCAATCGATCAAGTTTTTCGGCCTGAGCAGGATCAAGACCGGCAATCGGATAAAGAACATCGCGTTCAAAAGCGACTTTCTCCTCTCCCGGAAAAGCCAGCTCAATCCCGTAATTGGCCGACCCCTCCGCCGTAATCGAAAGCGGCGAAAACAATGGATAGACGGAGTATTCGATCCAGCCTTTATCGCGCAGCAGATCGCGCTCGAGCATGACATTCCAGGTATGGTGACCCGGATACCCTTCGTGGCAGCCGAGATCGACAGCGCGGTCAATAATCACAGGCAAGTCAGTGTTGACCTGAATCAAGCTCTCAAAGTCGCCTTGATACCAATTATAGCCGCTCCACGGCTTATCCGTCACAAACTCGGTTGAAAACCGTTCATCCGTCGGCAGAACATAATGCTGGATCGTTCTCTCGCGGCATTCGGCTATCGCCGCCTCAAAAACGGCGTCCA
Source organism: Pseudomonadota bacterium (assembly GCA_039180625.1). GTDB lineage: Bacteria > Pseudomonadota > Alphaproteobacteria > Caulobacterales > Parvularculaceae > Hyphococcus. The sequence continues at coordinate 183,412 of JBCDDE010000006.1, forward strand.
ACTTCTCAGAAGGAATAGCCAGACTGTCGCGAAAAGCGTTCATGCGTTCATGCAGCGGTTCGTCGCCAGGCAAGAGCGCATCAACATCCTCAAGCGCCGCATAGAACTCTTCAATATCATATTGCGGCGCAACCGCATCGTAGAGAAGCCGCGTTTCTTCATCGAAAGCGAATTCGACACCGCCCGCCATGCGGATGCGCGCATGTGCAGCGCGGATTAGTTTCTCGAGCATCGCCGCGCGCACGCCCGGCTCGTCAGCGCGAATAACGCCGGCCCGGTCAAGCATCGCTTTTGCATCAGCTTCCAGATCGCTTAAAGGACGTGCTTCTTGTTTAGCGGCTTCAGCCCATTCTTTCGGACCGTGGTAAGCGTCGACAAAAGCCGAGTCGTGAACGCCGGCGCCCAATGCCAGCTTGACGAAATCCTCAGCCAGTTGGTCAATCGTATCAACGCCGGCGTCATCGACAGAGTCGTCAGCATCTGCAGCGGCGCTCTCAACTCCAACGGAAGACGGCGCCGGATCTTCCGGCGCCGCAGAGCTTGGTGATGAAGAGCCTTCTCCGCTGCAAGCCGCGAGCAGAAAAAATGCGACCAGGGCGGATTGTTTCATCATCCTGTCGGTCCTTTACGCCGGCGTTCCGGTAAAAGTCGAGGAACCAAACGCGCCAAGTTTGACATTGCCGTTCAAGTTCTCGCCTTCTTCCTTGCCTTCGAATTCGAGAGTAATCGGCATTGGCGACGTTACTTTGGCGTGCCACTTCAATGTATCGCCCTCAACAGTGCCGTTTTCCACCGGCGTCGCGCCCTGTGGGCCGGTCATCTCGCCGGTCAGCGCATCGCCTTCCTGCTTGAGGGTCAATACGCCGGTTTGCTCACCCATTGGGGTTTTGATGACAAGGTTCCATTTGCCGTCGACAGCCATTCAGTAATCTCCTGTTATCGAGCGCCGGCGAACCCGGCGCAACTCGCGCGCGACCTTAGCGAATGCGCCCTTTCGCGCAAGGCCCATCAACACAAGCCGGGCGCGTCAATTCGGACGAAAGGGCTGCTTCAAGTCAACGCACGAGCTTGTACTCCTCGCCCGGGCGGACCGGCGTATTGGCGCCCAACCCGTTCATAATCAAAAAACGTTCACGACGATAATTCTCAAACGCCATATAGCGCGCCAAGGCGTCCGCATTGTCATTTCGCTGCGCGGTCACAATATCGACGCGCCGGGTTGGCGGCGTCCTGACAGACTGCGCATTAACCGATCTAAGAGATTGAACCGACTGTTGGACCTGACGCTCAAGCTGAGCGGTTCGGTTCGCCTGCGTGACCCACAGGAAGATGTAGTTCGTATTCCCCTGCCATTTCACCACATAGGCGGTCACGTCGATGGCGGTCCCTTGCGAATTCGCACGAGCGCGCCCGACCGCAGCCGGCCGGCCGCTCACCTGGAGCGAACGCGCAGGCGACAGATCGAGTTTAAGGGATTGAGATAACGCTCCGTTAATCAGAGCTTCCGGCCTCTCTGCGCTGTTAGCCAGACTAAACTGCATCTGCGCGCCGATGTTTGACGTTGCGATAACTGCTTGTGACGTGTTGCGAAGTTCAAACCCTTGCGGAACCGAAAAAGAGAACCCAAGCTGCGGGTGTACAAACGTGTTGCCTTCGATGAAACCCTGGCGCACTGGATCGTCGCCGTACAGAAGACCGTCAATGGCGCGAAGATATGCGGCCCGATTGCGTTCGTCAGATGTTGCGCCGGACTGACGCAACACATTCGCTTCCTCCGCGGCGCGCGCCACACGGTTCGCTGAATTCGGGTGTGTTTTCAGATACTCCGGCGGCTGTTGCACGCCGGCAATCTGCGCCTCAAGATTTGTCCACACGCCAAGCGTGTTCAAAAACTGTGCGGCGCCGATCGGGTCGTATCCGGCTTCCGCCAAAAGTCGGGTGCCAACGAGATCGGATTCATATTCCTGTTCGCGAGAAAATCGAAGCAGATAAAGCTGAGCCCCCTGCCCGACAAGTTGCGCCGTATCTGCGTCGCCCGTAAGGATGGCGGCTGCGACCGTGCCAATCTGAGCAATGTTTGAACGGCTGACGCGCTTGGCGATATGACGCTCTTTATTATGGCCGATTTCATGGCCGATAACGCCTGCGAGCTCCGCTTCAGAGTTGGCGAGGGCCAGAAGGCCGCGAGTGACATAGACATGGCCAGGCACCGCCATGGCGTTTACGATCGGGCTGTCGAGAACGTAGATTTTCATCGGCGTCAGCGTCGGGTCCGTCGCCATGAGCCGGTCGAATACACGGGTTACATACGCCTTCAGCTGGGGATCATCGACCTCTCCGCCGAAGGTCGCAAGAATTTGGGGATGCTGCTGCGCGCCGAGCGCTTGTTCCTGCTGCGGCGACAGCCCTAAAGGTCCGCCAGTCGCCGCGCAGCCGGCAAGCGCGACAGCGCCGGCCAACGCCGCTATTGTTTTGAGTACGGAAAAAATCTTTGTCATGAGCGCCCGCTCCCTTCGTCAGTCTTCGGAGCGCGCACCATGACGCCAGGTCGTCGCCCCTCCATTCCCGACATTAACCTAGCAATAAAGCCAATAGTTCCGATAGGGGCGGTTTTTGGCGCTATTTATCGCGGCGCCACGCCTCCATGGCCTGAGAAATCGCAAATGTTTCCCGGTATTTGGGGGAATCTGAGGCGCGGGGCGGACGATCCCGGGTCAGCTCCATAATCTCGGCGAGTTTGTTGTGCGCCGCCCCTGATTGGCCGGCGCCGATATAGGCGTGCAGTTCCACAAGCGAATCCGACAACGGATCATCGGCGCGGATGACGAAATACGGCTCGTCATCAGCAAGATCGTCATAGCAGTCAAACTCGGATGGATTGGCTTTTGAGCCTACGGGTGCGGTCATGTTTGAATTCCTTTGATGCAAATATCTTTTTGAGTGATTCGCCGGTCGCCATCCTCTGCGAAATCAAGCGTCATCACAGGAAAAACGCAGCACGAACGGCCCGGTCGACCGAGCACTCGCTTGAAGACGGACCTCATTATGCTCGTCCTGAGACGGTCTACCCACCTTAGGGTCATCTTTCATACCGCGCCAGGTTTGCAGTCGCCCTTCGTCAGAGACGCCTTTAGCGAAAAACTCAAAATCACGACGCGCCGAACGCAAGTCTGTTTCCAAAGTTGCTCGCGGGCCTGCCTCAACAATATCCACATCATGCGCGTGTGAACTGACAGGACTGCCGACGCCGGGGAAAATGCTCACCGGAAACGGACATCGGTTTTCAATCCGGATGGAGCGTCCTACAAACAAGAGTCCCGCCACGCTGTCTCCAAATGCATCGGCATCATCCTCCATCCAGGCTTTGTCAGCCTCATATTGATCGCTCTCACAATAGATGTCGCCATACTGCGCTTTTTGCTCTCTGTGCTGAAGAACGTGCTTCATCTCATGGGCAAGAGTCGCCGCTAAAACCAATTTTTGTCGCTCATCTTTATATTTTTCATCGAGCAAAATCGTATCGCGCCGACAGGAGGTTGTTCCGACCGGTCCGCGAAGCTTCAGGAGATCGCAATACCCCGTTTTTACGCCTTGAAACTCAGTTTTGGAGAAAACGCCGAGGGCGATGAGATCATTCGCGGCTGATGCGATTGCGGTGTCATAGTGCTCATACGCTTCAGCATCCCGGTCACAAGCATCGAGCACAGCTTCAGGAATCTGATCTGAAGCGTGTGATTGCGCAGCAACACCGGAAAACGATTGAAGAAAAAAAGTGACAGCAACCCATCGCATTGTGAGAACGCTCTTCTGCAAAGCCCGATTATGATCGCGCACAGACAGTAGCGCTATGGCCACTTTGATAACTTATCCACAAAAAGCGGGCGCTGTTTAGAAAAACAACGCCCGCTCCAAAAATCAATATGCAAACGCTTTCCTGCGTGAGATCAATTATCGAGAAAGCTCCGCAGCTTCCGGCTTCGGCTCGGATGCTTTAGTTTGCGCAGCGCTTTCGCCTCGATCTGGCGAATGCGTTCCCGCGTGACTGAAAATTGCTGGCCGACTTCTTCCAGCGTGTGGTCAGTGTTCATACCGATGCCGAAGCGCATGCGCAGAACGCGCTCTTCACGCGGGGTTAGCGAGGCCAAGACGCGCGTTGTTGTTTCACGCAAGTTCGACTGGATCGCCGCATCAATTGGCAGAATTGTGTTTTTATCCTCGATAAAGTCGCCAAGATGAGAATCCTCTTCATCGCCGATGGGCGTTTCCAAAGAGATCGGCTCCTTGGCGATTTTCATCACCTTACGGACTTTCTCGAGCGGCATCGACAATTTCGCCGCCAGCTCTTCCGGCGTCGGCTCGCGGCCAATCTCATGGAGCATCTGGCGCGAGGTCCTGACAATTTTGTTGATGGTCTCGATCATGTGCACCGGAATACGAATGGTGCGCGCCTGATCTGCGATTGAGCGGGTAATCGCCTGGCGAATCCACCATGTTGCGTATGTCGAGAATTTATAACCTCGTCTGTACTCGAACTTATCGACCGCTTTCATCAGGCCGATATTGCCTTCCTGGATGAGATCGAGGAACTGCAGGCCGCGGTTCGTATACTTCTTCGCAATCGAAATTACGAGACGGAGATTGGCCTCGACCATTTCTTTCTTGGCGATACGCGCTTCACGCTCGCCTTTCTGCACAGTTGAGACAATGCGGCGGAAATCCGTGACCGTCAGGCCGGTTTCCGTTGAGAGATTTCCAATTTCGTCGCGGATCGCCGTAATCTGGCGCTCGGCTTTGGTGACGAAATTCTGCCAGCCTTTGCCGGTTTTCGCCGAGACGCGTTCAAACCAATCCGGGTCAAGCTCTGCGCCGATATAGTCGCCGAGAAATTCCTGACGGTTGACGCCATAGCTGTCGGCCAGACGAACGAGCTTACCCTCAAGCGCCATCAGTCGGCGATTGATGTCGTAAAGCTGCTCAACCAGCGCTTCGATCCGCTGATTGTTCAAACGCACCTGGCGAACGCGCTCGACAATATCTTTCTGGAGTTTCTTAAAGCGCCGCGTCTGAGACGCCGTCAGGTCTGCGCCCTGCAGCTGCTCCTCAATCATAATATCCTGGAGGCGGCGCAATTTTTTATAGTCTGACGAGATATCGTCAAACGTCTCCATGACGCCGTCGCGCAGTTCCGCTTCCATGGCGGAAAGCGACAGCGCGCCTTCGTCAAAATCATCTTCGTCGTCTTCGTCGGCGGCGGCTTCAGCTTTCTCCGCCTCTTCCTTATGGACCCGTTCGGCCACTTCCGGCTGGGTCATGTCCGGGCGCGCTTCGGGCCCGCCGCCATATGTGGCGTCGAGATCGATAATGTCACGCAGGAGCACCCGGCCTTCCATCAGCTCCTCACGCCAGACCGTAATGGCCTCAAAGGTAAGAGAGCTTTCGCACAGCGCGCGGATCATGGTTTCGCGGCCGGCCTCAATGCGCTTGGCGATGGCTATTTCGCCTTCGCGCGACAAGAGTTCGACGGTGCCCATCTCGCGCAAATACATGCGCACCGGATCATCGGTGCGGTCCGCAGAAGAGCTCGTATTTGTGGTGACAACGCCTTTGCCTGATTTGTCGTCTTTAGTGGCGACAGCGGTCGACTTGGACGCTTTTCCATCATCGTTGGCAGCGTCGTCGTCATCGTCTTCTTCATGCTCGACGACATTGATGCCCATCTCAGAGAGCTGCGCCATGATGTCTTCGATCTGTTCGGACGAGACCTCTTCAGACGGCAGGACCTTGTTGAGCTGATCATAAGTCACATAGCCTTTGGCTTTGGCTGACTTGATCAGTTTCTTCACGTCCGCATCGGTCAGATCGAGGATCGGACCGTCAGACGGATCGGTTTGCTCAGGCTGTTTTTTTGCCGCCGCTTTTTTCGCCATGAATGATCGTGCCTTTACTGCTGATATTTCTTAGAAACGCTCCGGCGCATTTGCTCGAGCGCATTTTCAAATTCCCGCGGCGTCGTATCGCCGCCTGCATCGCTGTCTGCGACGCGGTTCGTGTTCACTGCTTCCTCACGCGCCGCCGTCGCCGCTTTCCATCCTTCTTCGCCGCTTGTGAATATACGAGACGCTGACTGCGCCACCTCCTGTTTCAACGTCGATCCATACAGGTGGAGGGCCAGAGCATTGCAAAAGCCTTGCTCGACCTCGTCGATCTCGGTGTCGGGGCGGAGGAATCGATGCTTCGAGAGCTCAGAGTCATGCAAGACCCGCTCCAGGGGACCTGCCGCGCCAGTCATTTGCAAATGGCTTTTCAACCCTGCCCTGTCAAGGGCGGGGTCCGCAGATAAAGCCGATAAAATCTCGGTGAGAAGCGTTTTCAGCCCTTCATCGGCAACATCGAGCTCAAAACACGCCGTTTCCTGCCGTTCTACGATAGCGGGATGCTGGATCATGGTGAGAATGAGCGCTGCTTCCCTGCGCCAGAGAGATGGAGCTCCTACGCGTTTCAGACGCGGCGTCGGGCGCGGCGGCGCCTCGAACCGAAACCCCTGGCCCTTCTTTTTAGGCCATGACCGACTGGAAGCGTAACCGGGCTTCGATCGCGGCGGCGGAGCGAATTGCGCATCCAGACGTTTGGCGAGTTCGCCGCCATAGGCGTCGCGAACGTCCTTGTCGACAATCGTCTTCACCAGATCGCGCATGGCGCTGCGGAGGGCCGCCCGGCGTTCCGGCGTATCAAGGGGGCGCGCGGCAATCTCGCGTTCCCACAAGACGTCAACCAGCGGTTTGGCTTCGCCGAGAAACGCATTGAACCCGCCGGCGCCGTTCGCCTGGATGATGTCATCCGGATCCTGACCTTCGGGCATGAATGCGAAATTGAGCGACTTGCCGGGCTTTAGCATGGGAAGAGCGCGATCAATCGCGCGGTAGGCGGCGGCTAGGCCGGCTTTGTCCCCGTCAAAACAAAGCACCGGCTCATCTGAGGCGCGCCAGAGCAGCGCCAATTGATCTTCCGTCAGGGCTGTGCCGAGCGGCGCCGCAGCGCGGGCGATGTCGGCGCCCCAGAGCGCGATGACATCCATATAGCCTTCACACACAATCACCGGCGCCTTGTCAGCGACGGCGGCGCGGCGCGCAGGGTCAAAACGATAAAGCACAGACCCTTTGTGAAAGAGCGGGGTTTCCGGAGAATTCAGATATTTCGCCCGCGCATTCGGATCGAGCGCCCGCCCGCCAAAGGCGATCACACGATCACGCGCCCCAAGAATTGGGAACATGATCCGCCCACGGAACCTGTCATAAGCTGCGCCGCCGTCATCGGGCTTGATCGCCAATCCCGCTTCAACAAGCGTTTCCTCCGTAAACCCCTTATTAATCAGATAGTCTTTCAGCTCCGCCCGGCCGGAAGGCGCAAACCCTATGTCAAATTCCTCAATTTGCGCATCGGTGACACCGCGGTCGCGAAGATAGTCAAGCGCGCCGGCGCCCTGATTGCGATGTAAACATTTCACGTAAAACGCGGCCGCCGCACCGCAGGCCTCAGCAAGCCCCCTTGCTTTCTCTGCGCGTTCCGCCTCGGCTGGGCTCGCCTTTGGAATTTCAAGTCCTGCATCAGCCGCAAGGGTTTCAACCGCTTCAGGAAAACTCAGTCCCTGCGTCTCCATCAGAAAGGTGATGATGTCGCCGTGGTTTTGCGAGGAGAAGCAGTGATATGAGCCGCGCTCGTCGTTGACCGTGAAGGATGGCGTCTTCTCCTTGCTGAACGGAGACAGACCCCAATAGGCGTTGCCGCGGCGCTGCAGCTTTACATAACGTCCGATCACGTCTGACGGACGCAGACGGTTCTTCAGTTCATCAAGAAATTCAGGCGTAAAACGAACCATCGGAACACATATAGGGCCTTGTTGCGCCGCATCAATTTAGCATTGCCGGCATTTTAGCCCCGTTTTGTTCGAAAGGCGCATCCAATTTCTCCCCAAACCCAGCCCTGGTCGGCGTGCTGTAATTATGATTGTAGCGATTATGGGGATTTGGTAAGCTTGCCCGCCGTTTATAGGTTGGAGAGCGGCAGTTCGTTGATATTTCTGGCGTTATCCGTTCGCTGGCCACGAGCACATGTCCGGGGGGATTTTCGTGACGCATCACGACGTATTCATATCCTATTCGCGTGAAGACCGCGACAAGGTTGAGAAAATCGCCAATGCGCTTAGCCAGCAGGGGCTGCACGTCTGGTGGGATCCAAAAATCAAGACTGGCGCCGGCTTCCGCCAGGAAATATCGGATGCGTTACGCGCAACGCGCTCGGTTATTGTGATCTGGTCGCGGCACTCTGTGGCGTCACGATTTGTTGCTGACGAGGCCGATGAAGGCGCGGCCCGGGACATCCTATTCCCGGCGTTGATCGACAATGTGGATATACCGCTTGGCTTTCGTCAGATACAGACGGCCGATCTTACCCATTGGCGCGGCAATCTGAACGACAACGCATTCAAAGCATTCGTTCATGCGGTCACTGAAGGCGCGGCGTTGCAGCAGGGCGCGCCTGACAGAAATCCGCACCCTGCCCCCGCTCCGTCCCCGACACCAACTCCAGCTCCATATCCAGAGGGAGAAGCGCCGACCCCGGAACCTAAGCCCAAACCGGAGCCTGCGCCTGAAGTCAAACCGGCGCCAAAACCGAGACCGCAGCCTGGCAAATCAAAGCTGTCTCGAAAAGCGTCCAAATACACAACCACCGGCTCGAAACGTCGCTTCGCGCTCTTTGGTCAGTCGGTGTTCATGGCGGCGCTCATTGCCGCCGCGTTCGGCGCGCTCGCTTATGCCTCGGACTTCGTTTTCTCATCCTACAGACCAGTTTTCGTTGGAGCCATGGGCGTTTTGGCGTTTCTCTCTCGATACGGAACGCTTGAGGCGGACCGCGCCGCCGGCGCCGCGTCACTCGCGCTTCTGCCGCGATCTTATATCGCCCTCATCCTGTTTTCATTGATCTCGATCGCGCCGCTCATCCTCGAAGGCAGAATTTATGCAGCAGCGCTCGAGGGCGTGCAGGTGAAAGGGATCGAAGGCGCAGATATCAATAACGTGACCTTTGATCAGTCCGGCGCCCGGCTTGTCACCGCATCTGACGACAACACCATCAAACTCTGGGATGCAACGACAGGCGTCGAGCGCGGCGAGTTCACCGTTCATGACGACGCCTGCACGGAAGAAGAAGGACGATGCTGGATTTGGGGCGCTGACTTCTCCCCCGATAGCACAAGAGCGATTTCCGCCTCGCGGGACAGAACTGCAATTATATGGAACACGGCGAATGCGGAACCGCTGATCACCCTCGCCGGCCACCAAGCCAGCATCTATGATGCGGCCTGGCATCCTAAAGGCGCTTTCGTCGCCACCGCATCGAGCGACAATACGATCATCCTTTGGAACCCGGAGAGCGGCGACGCCGTTCGGACGCTGAACGGGCATACCGACAACGTCAACGCCGTCGACTTTCACCCAGACGGCGAGTTGCTCGCAGCCGCTTCAGACGACGGCATGGTGTCTTTATGGAATTGGCGGGAGGGTCGTCGCATCATGTTGCTCACAGCAGGCGGCGCTGCGAATGATGTAAAATTTTCTAATGACGGTTCAATGTTTGCGAGCGCCGCCGCCGGCGGAACTGTGCGAATCTGGCGGACAAGCGATCGAAACCTGATTGCGACGCTGGACCATGGCGCCGAAGTCGCTTTCGCTGTGGCTTTCGCAAATGGCGACAAGACACTGGCGACAAGCGGCGTTGATCCCGTGATCCGACTCTGGAATGTCAGCACACAGAACCTGCTGCGTGAGCTTACGGGTCACAAAGACGGCATCCGCGGTCTCGACTCGACAAGCGACGGCAAGTTCCTTGTCTCCGGCTCAAGAGACAACACAGCGCGGATATGGAACGCCGTTACAGGAAAGAACCGCGTGACTGTGGGACATATCGATTCCGCCATTGACCTGCCCATGGCGATCGATACGCCGCCGGCCTTTGTGTCTTCGCAGGCCCCGGTGCCGGTTAATTTCTCAAATGACCCGGCCACGGGCGCAATGCTTCTCGGCAAAGGCTTTGCGATCGCGTTCATTCTGTTGATCGCGCTCTTAGCGTTGAAAGGTCTGTTCTGGGTCGTTCGCCTTCGACCGGTCGCAAGACTAACCGCCGTGACAGGCCTTTTTGTTGTGAGCGCCTACGCCGGGCTTCTCATTGCCTCTGCATTGCCCGCCGAAGCGCTCGCCCTGTGGCTTACGATTGCGTTCATTCCGGCGACGGTCTTTGCACTTCTGCGATGGATGTGGCGCTCGCTGGTCCTGCGCAATTTAAACCGGCGAACGCGCAAAACCTGACCGGTCCTGCTGATTAAACTCCGGCGCCGAATTCGCTTGCGCTGCAGCTAAAAACCGGGCACGCCCCGACCCTATGACGCAGCGCACAACAAATTTGCGAAATATCGCTATTATCGCCCATGTCGACCACGGCAAGACAACGCTCGTGGATGAAATGTTACGCCAGTCCGGTGCGGTCGCGGCCCATTCCGATATGGCCGAACGCGCCATGGACTCCAACGATATTGAACGCGAGCGCGGCATCACAATTCTCGCCAAGTGCACGAGCGTCGAGTGGAACCAGAATGGCGAGGATTTGCGCATTAATATCGTCGATACGCCCGGCCACGCCGATTTCGGCGGCGAGGTTGAGCGCATTCTCTCCATGGTCGACGGTTGTCTGTTGCTGATTGACGCCGCTGAAGGGCCGATGCCGCAGACAAAGTTTGTCCTCTCCAAAGCGCTGGCGTTGGGCCTAAAACCGATTGTGGTTCTCAACAAGGTCGATCGGCCAAGCGCCGACCCTGACGCGGCGCTCGACGCGGCTTTCGATCTTTTCGCCGCACTTGGCGCCAGTGATGAACAACTCGATTTTCCGGTTCTCTACGCCGCCGGCCGTGACGGCTGGGCTGCTCTGTCGCTTGACGCCCCCAGGGAAAACCTGAACGCGCTATTTGAGACGGTGGTTTCGCATGTCCCTGCTCCAGAAGTGCGCGACAGCGGCGATGCGCCTTTCACAATGCTAGCGACAACGCTTGAAGCAGACCCTTATCTCGGTCGGTTACTCACGGGACGGATCGTTTCCGGCGCCGCACGGCCTAACGTCGCCATGAAGGCGCTGTCACGCGACGGCAAACTCATTGAACAGGCGCGCGTTTCGAAAGTGCTCGCTTTCCGCGGCCTTAAGCGTCAGCCAATTGAAGAAGCCTTGCCGGGCGATATCGTCGCCGTCGCCGGATTCTCGAAGGCCTCGGTCTCCGACACGATCTGCGATCTTGCGAACGAAGACGCATTGCCGGCGCAGCCGATCGATCCGCCGACCTTGTCGATCACCATAGCCGCGAATGATTCTCCTCTGGCAGGAAGAGAGGGCGATAAGGTTCAATCGCGCGTTATTCGAGAACGACTGTTACGACAGGCCGAAGGCGATGTGGCCATTTCAGTCAAGGAAACCGAAAGCAAGGACGCTTTCGAAGTCGCCGGCCGGGGCGAGTTGCAGCTCGGCGTACTGATTGAAAATATGCGCCGTGAAGGTTTTGAGCTCGCTGTCTCGCGCCCGCGCGTTGTTACCCGTACGGATGAAAACGGCATTACGCTGGAGCCCATTGAAGAAATTGTCATTGACGTTGACGATGACTACTCAGGGGTTGTCATTGAAAAATTGTCGCAAAAGAAAGCTGAGCTCGCTGAAATGAAACCGGCCGGCGCCGGCAAAACGCGGCTGATCATGCATGCGCCCTCGCGCGCGTTAATCGGATATCACGGCGAATTCCTGACGGACACCCGCGGCACTGGCGTTATGAACCGCTCTTACCTTGAACATGCGCCGCATAAAGGATCAATTGCCGGCCGGCGCAATGGCGTTCTTATCGCTAATGGCGACGGCGCGGCGGTGCCCTACGCGCTGTGGAACCTTGAAGAACGCGGTGTCATGTTCATAGGTCCGGGCGAGCCTGTCTATGAAGGCATGATCATCGGCGAAAACGCGAAACCAGACGATCTCGACGTCAATCCGCTCAAAGCCAAACAACTCACCAATATCCGCGCCGCCGGCAAGGACGATGCTGTTCGCTTAACGCCGCCGCGCAGGCTGACGCTGGAAGTCGCGATCAGCTATATCGATGATGACGAACTTGTCGAAGTGACACCGAAATCGATCCGTCTACGGAAAATTGCGCTCAAGCCCCATATGAGAAAGAAACGGGCGAAAGATACAGCCTAAACAATCTCGCTAGAAGCGCCCTATTTATTTAGTGAGACAAGAGCTATAGTCTTTTTCTAAAAGTCGTTCCTGTGCTCAAAGATTTATTTATTGAGTACAGGGCTAATTAATCGGCAGATGCACCGCACTGCAAAAAATGCAAAATTTGCAATCTGACGCCTGACCCGTCACACTTCCGGCCAATGGCGAGAGCCATCAACCACATCACCGGACAGCTATGCCAAGGGGGCGTCATGCGAAAAAAGTCTATTGCGCTGTTGAGCGCGTTTGCCATTTTTGGGTTGCAAGCCGAAGCGCGCGATTTGGAACTTGCCGACTGGCTCAACTGGGAGCGCGCGTCCAATCCGCAGATTTCGCCTGACGGCAGCGAAATCCTCTACACCCGACAACGCGTCGACAGCACGAATGATCGCTGGGCGTCGGAAGTCTGGATCATGAACGCCGACGGCGGACGCCATCGCTATCTCGCCGACGGCGGCGGCGTTGAGTGGTCGCCGAACGGCGACCGGATCGCCTATATGAAAAACGATCCCGACGGCGGCGAGAATGCGAAGACACAGCTTTTCGTACGCTGGATGGACGCGGAAGGCGCCGTTTCGCAGATCACCCATGGCGACCATCAGCCAAACCATATTGAGTGGTCGCCGAACGGCGACTGGATCGCATTTCGCGCGCAGACGCCTCTTGAGCCGGACTTCCAGATCAGCCTGCCGAAACGGCCGAAGGACGCAAAATGGACGGAAGACGCCCTCGTCGTCGAGCGTCTGCACTATCGCATCGACCGGGTCGGCAACAAGGAAGGGTTCGATCATCTCTTCATCGCGCCCGCCGACGGCGGCACGCCGCGCCAGATCACGTCCGGCAAATGGGATGTCGGCGCGAAGTTTTCCGGCATTGACGCAACGGGCGGCATCCGCTGGACGCCTGACGGCGGGACCATCCTCTTTGACGGCGTCACTGACCCGCACCGTGAATTGGACGGCATGTCCTCAGACATCAACGCCATCGATATCGCTACGGGGGAAATCAGGAAACTGCAGCCCGAGGACGGTTTCTGGTCGCAGCCGCGCATCTCGCCCAATGGAAGGCTGATCGCCTACACCGGCAACCGCGCTATTGCGGAGAATTATCCGCCGCAGGAGCTGCGCGTCATGAACGCCGACGGCAGCGGCGACCGCGTGCTCATCCCGGACTTGCCCGACGGCATCGGCCAGCTTGAATGGGCGAGCAACGGACGCTCGCTTTACTATTCGATGAATGTGAGCGGATCGACGAACATATACAATGTCGACATGTCCGGCCGGGTGCGCACCGTAACCCGCGGCGAACACCGTCTCTTCCTCTCTTCCATAAAAGGCAATAACGCGGCGGCTGTAATCTCGTCGCCAAAAGTCACCAGCAACGTCGCCCGCGTAAGTCTCGGCAACGGCTCTGTTCGTCAGCTGACGGATTTAAACAGCGACATCCTCTATGACGTCGAGCTGGGAGACGTTGAGGAGATCAACTACAAGTCGGCTGACGGGACGGACGTTCAGGGCTGGCTGGTCAAACCGGCAGATTACGACGCATCAAAAAAATATCCGCTTGTTCTCTCGATCCATGGCGGACCGCACGCGATGTACGGCGTGAACTTTCAGTTCCGCTTTCACGAGTTCGCGTCGAACGGATATCTCGTTCTCTACACCAATCCGCGCGGGTCGACCGGTTACGGCGCGGAATTCGCCAACGCCATCGACAACGCCTATCCCGGGCGCGCTGATTATGAGGACCTGATGGGCGGCGTCGATGCGCTGTTAGAACGCGGCATTGTCGACGAAGAGCGCATGTACGCTACGGGCTGTTCTGGCGGCGGCGTGCTGACAAGCTGGATCGTCACGCAAACCAACCGGTTTGCGGCCGCCGCGGCGCTCTGTCCGGTCATCAACTGGATCTCCTTCGCCGGTCAGGCCGACATCGGGCGCTGGTCGTTCGCGCGGTTCCGTCCGTTCTATTGGGAAGATCCTACGAACTGGCTTGAACACTCCCCGATCATGCATGTGCAGAATGTCGAAACGCCGACGCTTCTCATGACGGGCGATAAGGACCTGCGCACGCCGATCGCCCAGGCGGAAGAGTTTTACGCAGCGCTGAAAATGCGCGGCGTGCCGACGAAACTCATAGCCATGAAAAACGAATATCACGGCACGACCAGCATTCCGTCGAACATGCTGCGCACCCAGCTTTATCTGCGCAAATGGTTCGCTGAATATGGCGGCGTTCCGTTGGAAGAGGAAAGCGAATAATGGTGCCCGGCCGCCGCATCGCGGCGGCCGTTTTCCAATCATCTAAGTAAGGCTTTCTTTCATCAGCTTGCCGGCATGGCCGAAATCCATGGACCCGTTATAACGGTCTTTAAGGGCGCCCATGCATTTGCCCATGTCTTTCAGTCCAGACGCTTCATATTCGTCAATGACGTCCTTGACGGCGGTTTCGATTTCATCTTCCGACAATTGGCGCGGCAGAAATTCGCGAATAACTTCGATTTCCGCACGTTCCTGTTCTGCAAGCTCAGGACGGCATCCTTTTTCGAAGGCTGCGGCGCTCTCATCGCGCTGTTTCACCATTTTCGTCAGGATGGCCAGAATTTCTTCATCCGACACGCCTTCGCAGCGGTCTTCGCCGCGCGCCGCAATATCGCGGTCTTTGATAGCCGCGTTAATCAACCTGAGCGTTGCAATTCTCAGCTTATCTTCCTGCGCTTTCATAGCGGCCTTCAAGGCGTCGTCGATTTGGCCTCTGAGCATGGTGACAATTCTCCAAACGATTCGCTGACCACGACTGGCAAAAACCGAGCCGAAATCTTGCTCATCCTGTAATACACTGAATTCTTTGGATAAATTCAAACTTATCCGTTATTGACCCTGTTGGTCCCTTCGCATAGCTTCCGGTCAATTTGCGCATATGGCGGCTTGCCTTTGCACTTGTCCCCGCAGCTTTTGATACGAAGAGATATTCACTCATGAAAATTAGTCAAGCATCTCCGAAAACCCCGACCGCCGCACTGGTTTTGGCAGACGGAACAACGCTCTACGGCGACGGCTGGGGCGCAGCGGGCGAAGCGGTCGGCGAAGTTTGTTTCAATACCGCGATCACCGGGTATCAGGAAATCCTCACGGACCCGTCCTATGCGGGCCAGATTGTGACATTCACCTTCCCTCATATCGGGAATGTCGGGGTCAACGCGGAAGATGTCGAGAACGCCTCCCCTTCTGCAGCAACGGCGGCGCGCGGCGCTATTTTCAGAGAAGCGCCGACCAGCCCGTCCAACTATCGCGCGCAGCTCGATCTTTCCGTATGGCTGCGCCGACGCGGGATTATCGCCATTTCCGGCGTCGACACCCGCGCCCTGACAGCGCGTATTCGCGAAACCGGCATGCCGCACGGGGTTATTGCTCATAACCCTTCCGGACAGTTCGACATTGAAGCGCTGAAGACGCGCGCCCAGGAGTGGTCAGGCCTTGAGGGGCTGGATCTTGCGCCAGAGGTGACGACGCAACAACAGTTTTCCCATGACGAAACGGGTTGGGACTGGCCGGCCGGCTATTCGCAGATGATGGGCGACGGTCCGCATGTGGTGGTGATCGATTATGGCGCCAAACGGAACATTCTTCGCCGCCTTGCAAGCGAGGGGTGCCGCATCAGCGTTGTCGCGGCAAATGCAAGCGCAGAAGAAATTATGGCGTTGAGCCCCGACGGCGTCGTGCTCTCCAACGGCCCCGGCGATCCGGCGGCGACAGCGCAATATGCCGCACCTGTCATCCGCTCACTGATCGAAAAGAAGATACCGCTTTTCGGGATTTGTCTCGGACATCAGCTGCTCGCTCTTGCGGTCGGCGCGAAGACAAAAAAAATGGCGCAGGGCCATCATGGCGCCAATCATCCGGTAAAAGACCTGAAGACCGGAAAAGTCGAAATTGTGTCAATGAACCATGGCTTCACCGTAGACGGAGAAAGTCTGCCCGCGAATGTGCGCGAGACACATGTCTCTTTGTTTGACGGATCAAACAGCGGGCTTGCGCTGGAGGATGCGCCGGCCATGTCCGTCCAACACCATCCGGAAGCCTCGCCCGGACCGGAAGATAGTTTTTATATTTTCTCGCGATTTGTAGAGAGACTGAAGGCGGCTTGAGGGTGGCTTTTTTAAGTTAAGCCCAACGCGCCCGGTTGAACGAAGGTCAGGTTCAACCGCGGCGCTGATTACCGTATTCAGTCCCTGCAGACGTCATGGCATTCGCCATAGGCTTCAATGCGCACATCCTCAACAGCGACCGTTGCCGGCGAAAATAGCGTTTCCACCTGCGCGTCTTCAAGAAGAATCTCTCTGACCTGTTGGCAGTCTTTACAGATCAAGTACGCCCGGGCCTGTGTTTTTCGGTCCGGTTTGGTCGCTACAAAAGCGTTCATGCTTTCGATTTTTTTTGCGTATCCCTTCCCTTTCAAAGCTTCCAGCGCTCGATATATCGTCATAGGCGCGCGCAATCCCTGGTCGTGCAGATCGTCGAGCAGGTCGTACGCTTTCAGCGGCGTTTCTGATTGACAAAGCGCTTCATAGACAAGCTGCTCGTTTGGTCGAAGCGGCTCTTGCTTGTTATCATTTTGCGTATGCGGACTTTTTATACGCGCCGCCGCTTCTAGCGGAGCGCTGACTTGAACTCCCATTTCTCTCTCCTGGTTCAGTTGCGCCATACGGCGCGTGTTTCCTTATCTGAAAGAAACCAAGAGGGGCGGACCGCGAGCAGGTTTAAGACCTGTTTGCATCCACAGCGCAAAGAGGCCGCGCTCGGGGAATTGAATATGAACAAAAGTCAGGAAAGGTTGGTAGAGCGGTTCTTTATCAGAAGGCGCCTTAATATCCGCAAGGCTAGCAAGAGCGCAGACCACACACGCTGAGTCTAACTCAGGCGTATGTTCTTCATGATCGTGGGCGAGCGCGCCCGACGCAAAGGCCGCCATAAAAAAAACAGCCAACATGCACGCCGCATTACGAATATTAAGCAGGCGATACAGGCTAACTCTTACATTTGCAGTATGTGGCGCGCCGGACATTATGAGATGTTATCATATCCAGCTTAATATTGGAAAGTGAAATCACATAGTGTGCAGAGCCTGTAAAAATGTGTATTCATACACCGTGAAAAAAACCGCCTGAATGTCTCGGATAGGGCAATCAAGACATCCAGGCGGCCAGTGTTTCGGCATTCCACACACTAAAGAGCGCCGAAGGAGGGACAGGTAAGTTTTTAGTTTTGAAAAAAATTTGAAGCTAAAGAGCTTTGTTAGGCGCTTGGCGGTCCGCGGACGCGTTGAAAGGACCGCTTAATGCTGAAACCGCTTTCCCAGACAATATTTGACCGCTCATGCAGTATCTGAAAATCCGGCAATACAGTGCGAAAAGTCGGCAATGAATCAGCATCGTCGTTCGCCGACAGAGCAAAACAGACTGCGCATTGCGTCTCGTCTTCAGTGTGATGATCGTCTTGCATATGAGCGGCTCCAAGAGCCTGCGCGAAAATAAACGCGAGAACGACGGCGGTTTGAGCAATCAGCTTGTTATAGCGAGCATCAACCATGCCTGCGCCGTATCTCCCCTAATCGTCCTCATTTCCAGATTGGTTACAATCCGTCAGGCAATTCCATACACAGAAAACAGATCGCAGACAGTGATACTATCACAAAAAACCTCGCTTTTTATGTTTTCACCGCCACAGCAGAACGCTCAATGTTCCGGAGTAGAACAGGAACTGCTACAGTCAATCATCCCGGATGACAGAACTTACAAAGATGTGAGTTTCATTCAAAATCGAAACGCTTACCTAGCGTACGCAATAGGAATCTTGTGCGGATTCCCATGTATAACATTAGATGAAAGGTACTTGAGTTTATGAAGAGATATATAATCGCCGCCGGCCTGGCCGTCAGCGGCGGAGCATTTGCACATGAGGTTATTCATATCGACCATCATGAGGCGCATAGCGCTGATGACGGCCATGTCGCCATCAACCACGATGGTCACATTGATCACCTGCATGATGGGCATTTGCATCATGCCCACGGCGGCCACGCAGACGAGCATGTTTTGACCATTTCGGCCGCAAATCCGATGGCGGAAGAAATTGTCAAGCGTGTCAAAGAGAAAGATCATACGCACGCTATTGACGATGAGCTGCATCCGCGCATTCAGCACGGCGATCATTTCGATTATCTTCACGATGGCCGATTGCATTACGTGCATGCGGATCATGTTGACGATCACGGTAAGGTGCAGATCGTAAAGTCCTAGATAGGAATTATTCGCGGCAGCAGAGATCTTGGGACGCCGGCGACAAACCGGCGTTGCTCTTGCGGGCTGGCATAGCTTTCACAGGCTTTTCAGCTTCCTCTCTCTGCTGCTGCGATACCTTCAGTCTTGCGCCAAGAAATTTGGCTCTCTAAACGTAACCCCAACGAAACGAGCTATGCGGTTTAGTTCCGTCTCCAATTTTCGCCGCCGCGCCGGCGAAGCTTTGATCTTTGGCTCCCACCAGACATTGTTCAATGTCAAAGCCCCCGCCTTGCGGTCCACGCGGGCCTCAATACGACCGACAAAACGATCGCCTTCCAATAGCGGATAGACGTAATAGCCGTATTGGCGTTTTGCGGCGGGAACAAAAATCTCAATGCGATAATCAAAGCCAAAAAGTTTTGTGAGTCGATTGCGATCTCGTACGACCGGATCAAACGGGTTGAGAATGCGAAGACGTCTGGTCGGTTTTGAAGCCATCGCAAGACGTTCCTCAATGTCCGCCAGAGCAACCGCTTTCATTATAGATTTATCTGCGCACTCAATCTCGACTTCAATCAGTGTGCGTCGTCGGTTTTTTGACCACGCTTTAACCTCTTCAAGACTGACCGCATCCCAGAACCGTTGGATTTCGCCCTCTGTTCCGAAGCTAAGCCGCTGTAACGCGTTTTTGCAGAGCCAATCGATCTGACGGTCATCGCTTACGTCTTTCGCCAGGACTTTCAGCGGAATCACCATCTCGCGCAGATGATACTGCTTGACGAAATTCTTGCGGTGACAGGTCGCCAATACCCCTGCGTACCAGAAATAATCAAGCGCATATTTATGCGGCGGGCGCGCCCAGGCATGATCGGATTTCTTCGGACCCGATTCAAAATCCTTTGTCGAAAGCGGGCCCTCTTCGGCAATACGCGCAAGGATCGCTTTGCGCTCTTTATGCGAGGCCATCACCTTATCCCAGCCATGCCTCTCGATTTTACGACGCATGCGATCAAACTGGCGCCGCCAGTATGGGTAAAAAGACATCGGCAAAACCGATGCGTCATGGGTGAAATGCTCAAAAGCGGAACGCTTTGCCACAAGCCGGTCAAGCATGCCCTCACGATATTGCTGGCGACGCGACCAGAGGATGTGATCATGGGCGCGCGCGATGACGCGGATCGTATCGAGCTGTACAAAGCCAATTTTTTCGATGAGCGCCGTCAAATTTTCCGGTTGGGCCGATCCTGTCGGCGGGGCCGCCAGCCCCTGTGAATTAAGCCACAGCCGGCGCGCATCGCGATTGGCGATTCGCAGCGGAAGGGCGCCCGTCATGCGGGCAGACCGGGCTTTGCGCGAAACTGCAGTTTTTTGTTCTCGTCGCACATTCAACTGTCTAGTGTTCAATGATGGGAAAAGAAAACCTAAAAGAACTGTTTGAAAAAATCACCGACACCGGATTTACGAAATCCGCCGGCTTTAACGTCCGCTCGTTTCAGGACGGCGCTGTTACGCTCGAAATGACGCCGCGCGAGGACCTGACGCAGTTTATGGGCTATGTCCATGCAGGCGTAGTCACAGGACTGGCCGATCATGCCGCCGGCGCATGCTACGCATCCGTTCTGCCTGAAGGGCGCGCCTGCCTGACAATCGAACTGAAAATCAACCTCATGAAGCCCGCCCAAGGCGACAAGCTCGCGGCGGAAGCAAAAATTGTGTCCGCCGGAGGAACGATCGGGGTCGTTAAATCGGATGTGTATGGCGAAAAAGACGGCGAACGCATTCATTGCGCAACTGCTCTGGTGACGCTGCGCTCGGTTCCCGTAAGCTGAACTTTCCGCTAGACGGTATTTTATGACAAACCAACAAACGCCGCCCTTTCAGGTGCAAATCGTGCCTGTGACGCCATTCCAGCAGAACTGTTCAATCATAAAGACGCCTTCCGGAAAAGCGGCTGTGGTCGATCCTGGCGGCGAGCCGGACAAAATCCTGCGCGCAGCGGAAGAATTCGGCGCAACAATTGAACAGATTTGGCTAACCCATGGCCATCTCGATCACGCCGGCGGCGCGGAAGCAGTAAAACGCAAAACAGGCGCGCCCATCATTGGTCCGCATAAAGAGGACACATTCTGGCTCGATGAAATCGCCGATCATTGGGCGCGATACGGTCACCCGGGCATGGGCGAGAACTGCAAACCAGATCGGTGGTTGAATGACGGCGACATCCTGGAACTCGATGGAATTCAATTTGACGTTGTTTACACGCCCGGACACACGCCGGGCCATGTGGTGATATACCATCAGGGCGTGAAGCTCGCTTTTGTCGGCGATGTGCTGTTTGCAGGTTCTATTGGGCGAACGGACTTCCCGCGAGGCGATCATCAGACGCTGATCAATTCAATCACGGATAAGCTCTGGCCGCTTGGAGCGGAAATGCAGTTTGTTCCAGGTCATGGTCCTGCCTCCACCTTCGGCCGCGAACGCCAGTCCAACCCGTTCGTCGGCGACTCCGTGACAGGCTATCAGGGCGCGGAGAAAAAGGCGCCAAACGAAATTGACCAGAAATTATCAAAGCGCTGGACGTAAGAAACGCTATTCACCCATCCGCCGAAAAGTCGCGTAGTGAATATGATCGCCAAACGGCGATTCGTCATGATTGCTATCGTTGACTGCAACGAGAAAAATGATTTCTTCGCCTGGCGAGATGGAGGCAGGGGCGCGCCAGTTTATAATCCATTGTACGCTGCCGTTTTGGCTTTTTGAGGTTTTTGTCGAGCGTATCTGCGCACCATTGATTTCCATATGCTCGTTGTGCGCGGTCTCAAACTCTCCTGCCGAGGCGATCGCTTGGAACCCGGTCTCAGTCTCATCAGGATTTCTAAAGGCCAGCGTTATCTCGTAAATCTTATTGGCGGTAACGCCCCCGCTCACGCCAGTGAGCGTAAGCGCAGAGGAATCGCGAACCGCCTCACTGTCATAGTGACAACTTGCGCAATTCTCAGCCGCTTCAGGATCCGCCGAACCCCATGGGGCGCCGTCCGGGTGAGCGGCGAGAGCGCCTGGAAATCCAGCCGCAAAAAACGTCGCCAAAACAATGAACCGCACGTCCCTACTCCGACGCGGCCTCAGTTTTCGGCTCAACAATTGCTCGGCCGACATAATTGGTGTCAGTGCCGAACCAAACCTCGCCGGTTGGCTCGTAATAATGCATGTGCCGGATTGTGCCGCCGCCGGACGGCACCTCGGTCTGGCTAAAGAATTCCTCCGTTGCCGGATCGAAGCCCATAAATACGTTTGGATTCGGACCGGACGCGACCATCCAGACGCGCCCACTGCTATCCGACGCCATGCCGTAGGGTCGAGCATCCTCTCCTTGGGGCATCGCCCATTCGGTAAACTTTTCAGATGACGGATTATATTTGCCGAGCAGACCGCCAGCGTAATCTACATACCAGACCGTGCCGTCTGCAAGCACTTCCAGGCGTCTCGGCCGGGCGCTCTCGCGCGGCAACTCAATTTCCTTCAGCTCAAAGGTTTCCGGATTAATACGTGCAAGCTTACTGGTCCCGAACAGCGCCACCCAGATTGAACCGTCCGGCGCCAGTTTAATCCCGTAAGGACGAGAGCGTTCGGTCTGCGAGGCAATAAGATCAACCTTGCGCGTCTCAATATTCATACGGCCCATCATGTTGGCGCCTTGCAGCGTGAACCAGATATTTTCCTCAGCTTCGTCAAAAATCAGCGTGTGCGGGTCGCGCGCCGCCGGATCTGGCATCGGAATTTCTTCTATTTCATCCGATACCGGATCATATCGCCCAATGAGCGCAGTGCGGTTGCCCGCGTACCAAACAACCCCGTCAGAACCGACAATCAAATTATGGGGCCCGGACCCCTCTTTCAGATCGATCTTGAGCATATCGCCGGTCTCAACATTCAGATTTGCGAGATACCCGGTCCGCTGCCCGACAAACCAGACAGATGTGGGGCTATGTGCGAACGGATCGCGCGGTCGAGAGTTTTCGTACGGCACCGTCCACTCTTCAATTTCGACCATATCGCCGGCGCTGGCTAAGTCGGCGGCGCCCAGAATCGCGGCTGCTGCGAACACACTGGCTAGGGATTTCATGTAACCTCGCGTATCAAGAATCTTTAGTATCAATAGATTTTAGCATGATCTTAGCCGCCGCCCCAGCGCTGGAGGAGGCCTGCAGGGCGAGCCAATCCCTACAAATTGGTTAGGTCGAAACAGGGATAAGCTGCAAAGTCTGTTTTTGGGTCTTTCCCTTTTTCAATGTTTCGCCTAGACCCATGTTTTAACCGACAATTGATTCATTAAGCCTGACGAGACGGCCCTTCCCCTCTCGCTGGCGAATTTGCGCGCGAGAATGACATGCCAAAACGCACGGACCTAAAATCCATCCTGATTATTGGCGCTGGGCCGATCGTTATCGGTCAAGCCTGCGAATTTGATTATTCCGGCGTCCAGGCCGTCAAAGCGCTGAAGGAAGAGGGCTTTCGGGTCATTCTGGTCAATTCAAACCCAGCAACGATCATGACCGATCCGGAACTCGCGGACGCAACTTACATCGAACCGATCACCGCAGAGTTTGTGGAAAAGATAATCGCACTTGAGAAACCGGACGCACTCTTGCCGACAATGGGCGGGCAGACCGCGCTCAATTGCGCTCTGGAACTTGAACGCGAGGGCGTACTCGAGAAGTACGGCGTTGAGATGATCGGCGCTCGGGCAGACGTTATAGAGAAAGCAGAAGACCGGGAAAAATTTCGCGCCGCTATGGACAAAATCGGGCTGGAGAACCCGAAAGCGACCATCGCCTCGTCGCCGCCGATCTATGACGGAGCGGGCAAGATCACAGGCTATGACCGCGCGACCGGCGTCGCCAACGCCATCCACGCCATGGACGATATCGGCTTGCCCGCCATCATTCGCCCTGCTTTCACACTCGGCGGCACCGGCGGCGGCGTCGCCTATAATCGCGAAGAGTTCGAATATTTCGTGCGAACCGGCATCGACGCCTCGCCGGTGGGGCAAGTCCTGATCGACGAAAGCCTTCTCGGATGGAAAGAATTCGAGATGGAGGTTGTGCGCGACAAGGCCGACAATTGCATCATTGTTTGCTCAATTGAGAACGTCGACCCAATGGGAGTTCACACCGGAGACTCTATAACGGTGGCGCCGGCGCTCACCCTCACGGACAAGGAATTCCAGCGCATGCGCAACGCATCGCTGGCCGTCATGCGCGAAATCGGCGTTGAGACCGGCGGTTCAAATGTTCAATTTGCAGTCAATCCCGATGACGGCCGTCTAGTTGTGATTGAAATGAACCCGCGCGTCTCCCGCTCCTCGGCCCTTGCATCAAAGGCCACGGGGTTTCCAATCGCCCGCATCGCTGCAAAACTCGCCGTCGGCTACACGCTCGACGAGCTTGATAACGACATTACCGGCGCAACGCCTGCGTCGTTCGAGCCGACGATCGATTATGTCGTGACGAAAATTCCACGCTTTGCATTTGAAAAATTTCCCGGCGCAGAACCGATGCTCTCCACCGCGATGAAATCAGTGGGCGAAGCCATGGCGATCGGCCGTAATTTCAACGAATCCATGCAAAAGGCCATGCGTTCGCTGGAGACAGGCCTGAGCGGGCTGGACCCGATCGACGTGCCCGGCCTCGGAGAAGGCGATGATGCTAACGCCTTCCGCGCCGCGCTCGCTGCGCCAACGCCGGACCGGCTTCGCGTCGCCGTGCAGGCGATCCGTCATGGTTTGCCCATCGAACAGGTGCGCACAATTACACAATATGACCCCTGGTTTCTTGACCGGCTGGAAGAAATTGTAGCAGCGGAGCAAAGCGTTGCGCGCGACGGCCTGCCAGACGATGCTGAACGGCTAAGAGAACTGAAAGCGATGGGCTTTTCAGATGCGCGCCTTGCCGCTCTTTGCGGCGGAAGCGAAAAAGACATCCGTTTGTTTCGGCGCGAACGCAACGTATCGCCGGTCTATAAACGTGTCGACACATGCGCGGCGGAATTTGCTGCGAAAACGCCTTACATGTACTCCGCCTACGAACCTTCATTCGATGGCGAAACGAAATGCGAGTCAAACCCCTCCGCCAATAAGAAAGTGATCATTCTCGGCGGCGGACCGAACCGCATCGGTCAGGGCATTGAATTCGACTATTGCTGCTGTCATGCGGCTTTCGCACTTGCCGATCTGGGCATTGAATCTGTCATGGTCAACTGCAACCCCGAAACTGTATCGACCGACTATGACACTTCCGATCGGCTCTATTTCGAACCGCTTACTGCGGAAGACGTCCTTGAGATCGTTCGCGCCGAACAGCGAGACGGAGAGCTTCTAGGCGTCATCGTCCAATATGGCGGACAAACGCCGCTAAAACTGGCGCGCATTCTTGACGCCGAGGGCGTCCCCATTTTGGGCACGCCCTATGACGCAATCGATCTGGCTGAAGATCGTGAACGCTTCCAGAAACTGGTTACGGAACTTGGCTTGTTGCAACCGAAAAACGCAACCGCGCCGACCCGCGAGGCCGCCGCACAAATCGCTAGTCAGGTTGGCTACCCCCTAGTTACCCGTCCGTCTTATGTTTTGGGAGGGCGGGCCATGGAGATCGTCCGCGATGAAGCCGGCTTGCAGGCCTATCTCGCTTCGGCGCAAATCGAAATCACGGATCAAGAACCTCTCCTGCTTGATCAATATCTGCAAAATGCAGTTGAGGTCGATGTCGATGCGATTTCCGATGGAGAGAGCGTTCATATCGCGGGCGTTATGGAGCACATAGAAGAAGCGGGCATTCACTCCGGCGACAGCGCCTGTTCGCTCCCGCCTTACACACTCTCTGACGACACTATTGCAGCGCTTGAGAAGCAAACCGAGAAACTGGCGAAAGCGCTCGGCGTTATCGGGCTAATGAATGTTCAGTACGCAATCAAAGGCGATGATATTTATATCCTTGAGGTCAACCCTCGCGCCTCACGAACCGCACCGTTTGTCGCCAAGTCTACAGGTGTTCCCATTGCGCGGGTCGCCGCCAAAGTCATGGCCGGCGAAAAACTGAAAGACGTGAAGCCTGCTGATCGCAAGCTCGATCATATTTCCGTCAAGGAAGTTGTTTTTCCTTTTGCGCGGTTTCCCGGCGTCGATACGGTTCTCGGCCCTGAAATGCGCTCAACTGGCGAAGTCATGGGCATTGACGCAGGCTTCGCCCGGGCGCGCGCCAAAAGCTTGATCGCCGCAGGCGCGCGCATGCCGCTTGAAGGGTGCGTTTTCATCTCACTGAAGGACAGCGACAAGGAAGGCATGATCTCTTCTGCGGAGAAGCTGCTTGAAATGGGCTTCTCCATCATCGCCACGCACGGTACGGCGGCATTTTTCCGCGATAAGGGACTTGCTGTTGATCAGGTCAACAAAGTGCTGGAAGGTCGACCGCATATTGTTGATGCGCTGAAGAATGGCAATGTGCACCTTGTGTTTAATACAACGGAAGGTGCGCAGGCCATCAAGGATTCCCGCTCCATACGGACAACATCGCTCGCTCAGAAAATTCCCTGCATCACCACCGCCGCCGGCGCTAAGGCCGCCGTGCGCGCAATCGCGGCGTTGCGCAAGGGCGGCGTCGAAGTCGCATCGCTGCAATCTTACTTCGCCGCTTAAGCGAGCGCGCTCATCGCTGTGCCTTGCCGGATGAGCGCGCCGCAAGTCTTTATCGAATGGCTAAAAGAGCTGACTTGGGCATGAATATTGATGGTGCGCTATCATCAAAAACCACTGTAATGCATTGAGATTTCAAAACTATCTGGATCAGTGGAAATTTCGTAATCGCGAATTCTATTGAAAATTTGACGCAGAGTCGCTATGTCTCCGCTCCTGCCTGATGCGACGGCCGCGGCGGAAGCGCTAGCGGCCGCGTTTTATTTTTGACGGATTTCGCTTCAGACGGGCATTTTGAAGAGAAAGGGCACGAACATGGAAAAGGTCCCCATGACGCTCGCCGGCTATGAACAGCTGGAAGCGGACCTGAAAAAGTTGAAGAACGAAGAACGCCCGGCAGTCATCCAGGCGATTGCGGAAGCGCGCGCCCATGGCGATCTCTCGGAGAACGCTGAGTATCACGCAGCGAAAGAGCGTCAGGGCTGGATTGAAAGTCAGATCCTTGAACTTGAGGACAAGGTGACGCGCGCAGAAGTCATCGACGTTAAAAAACTCAATGGCGACACGGTGAAATTTGGCGCCACCATCAAACTCATTGATGAAGACACCGAAGAGGAAAAAGTCTGGCAGATCGTCGGCGACCACGAAGCAGACGTGAAGCAGAAGAAGATTTCAATTTCTTCGCCCATTGCCCGCGGATGTATTGGCAAGTCTGTTGGCGACAGCGTTGAAGTCAGCGCGCCAGGTGGAGCCCGCACTTATGAAATTGCGAACGTGGCCTTCAAATAAACAGCGCTGCAATTTTGTTTACTGAATAATCTACGCCGGCTTTTTAAAAGCCGGCGTTTTTATGCATACAATGCTCGAGACGGTGCCGTAGAAATGTGTTTTTAAAGGGCCCGTCGGATCAATCGTCCCGCGTCATCCCTTTCACAATTGCAGACAGCCCCACCTGTCGGCGCCGTTTTAAACGTTCGGCAAAAAGAATGGCGCTTAAAAGTTGCTCGGATTCGTCGAGATCATAATTGACGATAACGTAATCATATTCCGCCCAGTGAGAGATTTCCGCATCGGCTTTCGCCATGCGTTTCTGCACGACCTCTTCCGTATCCTGGGCGCGCCGGCGCAAGCGCCGCTCTAATTCCTCGCGGGACGGCGGCAGAATGAAAACCTTGACCACGTCTTCACCGGCCACCTCGTCGAGTTGTTGCGCACCCTGCCAGTCAATATCGAACAGAACATCTTTGCCTTGGCGAAGCGTGTCTTCAACTAAAGAACGCGGCGTTCCATAATAATAGCCGAACACGTTGGCCCATTCGAGAAGTTCCCCTTCATCACGCATACGGAAGAATTCATCTTCCGAAACGAAATAATAATCCTGCCCATGGGCTTCGCCAGGTCGGCGCGGGCGGGTGGTCGCCGAAATAGACAGAACCATCTGGTCCTCTTTTTTCAGCATACGGTCCGCAAGAGTTGTTTTCCCGGCGCCGGAGGGGCTTGAGAGAATGAACATAAGGCCCCTACGGGCCACTTTTAAATCGCCCCCGATCATATCGCCGCCTTACTCAATGTTTTGCACCTGCTCGCGAAACTGATCGATGACCTGTTTCAAATCAAGGCCAATGCGCTTCAGCGCCATTTCCTGCGCCTTGGCGCAGAGGGTATTCGTTTCCCGGTTTAATTCCTGAGTCAAAAAGTCAAGCTCGCGGCCAACCGCGCCCCCACGCGTGAGGAGCGCGCGTCCGGCTGAAACATGCGACAAGAGCCGATCCAGCTCTTCTCGAATATCCGCCTTAACCGCCATGATTGCGGCTTCCTGGGCAAGCCGCTCTTCCGGCACAGGCGCGTTCACAAGCAGATCGGCAAGCTGGTCGCTGATGCGCTTGCGAATAGTCTCCGGCGCGGCCTCGGCAAGCGCAGCAGCGTTCCTGGTATTCGCGTCGATCTGATCCAGAAGCCCCGCCAGAACAACGCTCAGCGCTTCGCCCTCTTTTGTACGCGCAGCGCCAAGCGCATCGGCAGCCTCGTTAAAACTGTCGATCACCGCCGCTATCAACTCAGCCCGGGCGCTTTCGTCAAGCTCATTGCCGCTGAGCTCGATAATGCCCCTGATGCTCAAGAGGCCCTCTGCTTGCGGCGGCGCACACTGAATGCGGGCTTGAATTTTTTCGATCGCTGCGATTGCATCGCCAAGGGCGGTTTCATTGAGACGCATGCGTGTTTCATTTTCCGCCGTCTCAATCTGCAGACTGGCGTAAACTGATCCGCGCTTGAAACGCGACTGGAGCGCTTTGCGTGCTGTCGCCTCAGCTTCTTCAAAGCCCGGCGGCAAACGAAAGCGCAACTCGAGGCCGCGACCATTGACGCTCTTCATTTCCCATATCCAGCGCCGCTCGCCGTGCGCGCCGGCAACTCGGGCAAAGCCTGTCATGGAAGCGATCGCGCCAGCCATCAATCGTTCTCTCTAATTACTTCTCTGGCGGCGTTCGCGTTCGATACGTCGCCAAGCGGCAACGTTACGTTCATGTTCGCGGTTTGTCGCTGCAAAAGCATGACCGCCCGTTCCATCGGCGACGAAAAACAAATCGTTCGTTTCCATGGGATTCAGGACAGCCGTAATCGCCGCAGCGCCAGGATTGGCGATCGGGGTCGGCGGCAGGCCGTTAATGACATAGGTATTATAAGGCGTCTCACCGCGTAACTCGCTCTGGCGCAAGCCGCGTCCTAAAGGCTCGCCTTGCGTTAAACCATATATAATTGTCGGATCGGATTGCAGTCGCATGCCGCGCTTCAAACGATTGAGAAACACCGATGCGATGCGCGGCCGCTCTTCGGGCAGCCCGCTTTCCTTTTCTACAATCGACGCCAGGATGATCGCTTCTTCCGGCGTAGAGATAGGCAGTTCAAGAGCGCGATCATCCCACAGAGATTCGATCAAGTCGTCCTGCGCGCGCATCATCCTGCGGAGCACGTCGTCGCGCGTCTCGCCACGAGTATACGCATAGGTTTCAGGTAGCAATTCGCCCTCGCCCGGCTCAATCGTGATTTCGCCCGTTAGAATTTCTTCCTTCTCCAGAACACGCAAAATTTGTGCGGTCGTCAGCCCTTCAGGAATGGTGACAGCGTGGAGAATGCTTTTGCCGTCAATCAAAAGATCAATAACATCCATCACGCTTGCGCGCGGCGGAATTCTATATTCTCCGGCTTTAAGGGCGTTATCGTCGCGGCGGACCCGCACAACAGCCTTGAAAAGCTCTGCATGCCGAATAACGCCGGCATGATGCAGATCATCAGCAATTTTTGAGACCGAACTGCCCGGCTGCAGCATCACGATCGTTTCTCGTTCGGCAGGCCCCGGACGCATAGCTTCGCGGTAGCCGTAATAACCGCCGCCGCCCAGCGCGAGCGCAGCCAACAACGCCAGCCCGGCGACAAAAAATAAGAATGATTTTACAGCCCCCCCGCGCTGTGTCTTACGCACATTCAAGTCTGACATTCTTGCCCTTCCCAGCAGCCCGAAGCAGGGAGTTTAACCGTCAACGCGCCGCATCACCAGAGAGGCGTTAGTCCCGCCAAAACCGAAGGAATTTGACAACACAACATCAATCGGAGCCTTGACGGCGGTTTTGGCGCAGAGGTTGATCGGAGTTTCCACAGACGGATTGTCGAGGTTAAGGGTTGGCGGAGCAATCCCGTCGCGCAAGGCAAGAAGGCAGAATATCGCTTCCACGGCTCCGGCCGCCCCGAGCAGGTGTCCGATGGAAGATTTTGTCGACGACATCAATAAATCGCCGGCGGCTTCGCCAAATAGACGTTCAACAGCCCGCAGTTCGATTTCATCGCCGACTGGGGTCGATGTGCCGTGGGCGTTGACATAATCCACGTCTTTAGGCGTAACGCCGGCGCGTTTAAGCGCCATCTGCATCGAGCGATAACCGCCATTGCCGTCTTCAGCAGGCGCGGTGATGTGGTAAGCGTCGCCGGACAGACCGTAGCCCACAACCTCGCCATAGATTTTTGCGCCGCGCGCTTTGGCGCGTTCATATTCCTCAAGAACAATAAAACCTGCGCCTTCGCCCATGACGAAACCATCGCGGTCTTTGTCATAAGGCCGAGACCCTCGGTCCGGAGCATCATTGAAATGCGTGGACAACGCCTTGCATGCGGCAAAGCCTGCTATGCCAATCGGACAGACCGATGCTTCGGCGCCGCCGGCGAGCATATAATCTGCATCGTCGAATGCGATGAGCCGCGCGGCGTCGCCAATTGCATGCGCGCCTGAAGAACACGCCGTCACCACCGCATGGTTCGGACCTTTAAGGCCGAGGCGAATAGAAACCTGGCCTGAAACAAGATTAATCAGATTGCCCGCGACAAAAAAAGGAGATACCCGCCGCGGCCCTTTGTTTTCAAGAACCAGCGTCTCATCCTGAATGCCTTCAAGACCGCCAATACCTGAACCGGTCATCACGCCGAAGCGCTCGCGCTCTTCATCCGTTTTTAACTCGATGCCGGCGTCATCATACGCCATCTGAGCTGCCGCAATGCCGTAGAGGATGAAATCGCCAATGCGACGCCGCTCGCGCGGCTCAACCCAGTCATCGGCGTTGAAAGCGGCGTCGCCCGCCGCTTCGCCGCCTCCGCGGCCGTCCGCCTGCGGAACTTCCCCGGCGATGTGACAAGCCATCGAGGAGGCGTCGAACCGCTCGATCATCCCAATACCGGAGTCGCCGCTGACCAAACGTTTCCAGACAGGATCAAGGCCGACGCCCAAAGGCGTTACAAGCCCCATTCCGGTAACAACGACACGGCGCATAGGCTAGATTTCCGCCAGAATAATCATGCGTGACCAATGGCCTGCGGGAAGAAAAATTCCCGAGGCCGGTATAGGCGATCAGCCTTTTTGTTCTTCGATGAACTTGATCGCATCGCCAACCGTTTGGATGGTTTCGGCGGCGTCATCGGGAATTTCAACGTCAAACTCTTCTTCAAAAGCCATTACGAGCTCAACGATATCAAGACTATCGGCGCCCAAATCGTCGATGAAGCTTGCCTTCGGCTCTACTTTTCCAGGATCGACATCGAGGTGCTCGACCACAATTTTTT
This sequence comes from Pseudomonadota bacterium, assembly GCA_039180625.1. Lineage (GTDB taxonomy): Bacteria > Pseudomonadota > Alphaproteobacteria > Caulobacterales > Parvularculaceae > Hyphococcus. The sequence continues at coordinate 214,788 of JBCDDE010000006.1, forward strand.
TAACGCTTTCTGCAAGATCAGACATTCAGGGCTCCTTGGTAAGTCACTTATTATTTTCGCATATCTTGTTTTCGTATCGGTTTCGACCGCTTATCCCGAAAACGCCAGCGTTTCGGGCCGATTACGGCATATTGCCCTATGTTGCAACGCCCAATCCGCCACTGCACAGCTCGCATTGACAATTCACCGTCAAATCATCGCCATACCGCCATTCACATGCAGCGTCTGGCCCGTCATATAACCGGCTTCCTCAGACCCAAGATAGACCGCCGCGGCGGCGATATCATCCGGCGCACCCATGGCGCCGGCGGGGATTTTTCCCAAGATGGCCTCGCGCTGCTGATCATTCAAGGCGTCAGTCATGGCGGTCGCAATAAAACCAGGCGCAATGCAATTCACCGTTACGTTGCGGCTGGCCACTTCCTGCGCCAGCGACTTCGTCATGCCGATCATCCCGGCTTTTGACGCCGCGTAATTTGCTTGGCCCGCATTGCCGGTGACCCCAACAACGGAAGTTACGCCGATGATGCGTCCGAAACGCTGTTTGGTCATGCCGCGCAGCGATGCTTTGGCGAGACGAAAATAGGCGGTCAGGTTCACTTTCAGCACCTCATCCCACATATCCGGCTTCATCATCATCATCAGCGTATCGCGCGTGACGCCGGCGTTAGAGACGACGATATCCAATCCGCCCATGGCTTCGCTCGCCTGTTTCGGCAGTGCGTCCACCGCATCAAGATCGGAAAGATTGCACGGCGTTTTGTGAATCCGTTCTTTCAATGTCTCTTCAAGACTGTCGAGCTTTTCCGCCCGTGTGCCTGAGACAGCCACAGTCGCACCCCGCGCATGGAGGGCTTTGGCGACAGCGCCGCCGATGCCCCCTGTAGCGCCGGTGATTAATGCGCGCTTTCCGGTTAGATCAAACATGGATGGTTCCTCTCTATTCTTTTCATATCGATTTTACGTTGGTCAAAGGTTCAACCCAGGCTCCATGGGGATGGGCGCGATAGAGCCTTCGTTTTTCGCCGCCGGGCCAAAATTGCGCTTCGACAAAAAACTCAAGGGTTTCATCATTTTCCACCGGCTCAAACGACAGGCGCGCCAACGGCGCCGCCGTAGTCGCGGAAGCGCCCGCAGCGCTAAAGAGCGCGTCAAGCTCTCTTTGTTGTTGATCATTTAGATACACGGCAAAAACGGAATGGAAAAAAACTGAAGCTCTGTCGCTATGTCGACTTTTCAACATTTCTTGCGTCCAGCGCAGCGCGTCCGCCTTTTCTATATCAACATTAAGAAGCAATCGCTCTTTAAAGGCGGCGTCAAACATCTTTCGACGCTGAGGCTGTTCGGGCCAGATATAGGAGTGCATCCGAACCAATTGTTCTTTATCCGTTAAATCGACCGGGCTCTGATCGCACCCGAAGCGATTTTTAATCTCCGGCAAAAGCGTCAGCTCACTTCGAGCACCGCGCCACTCCGACTTTATGCACCCAGCGCCTACGGGCCCCAACGCAAATGCCGCCCCATCATTTGCGTCCGAATACTCGACCCGAAAACGATCAAGCCCCAGCAACAGGCCAGCGCTGCACCCAAGTTCAAAAAGGTCGATAGGTCTTTGAGTCCATTGCGCAATGAAATGCAGCCCGGGAAGAAGCGCGGCTGAACGATTGATTTCATTGGTTTGCGGCGGACGCGACACATAATCAAGAAACACAGCGCGCTCTTCACAAGCCAGCTCAGAGATCAAAGGCTGCAGGACCGCAAGAGCTGGAACCGTCGGCACGCGTTCATAGAAAGATTGCAAACCGCCCGCACGATCTTTCAACGCGAGATAATGCAAGGCGCCTGCAATGCGAAGCGCAATTGCGCCTCTCCATGGGTTGTCCTCAAAACCTTCTACTATGTCTTTGACAGGACCGCCGTCCTGGATGTCGTTTCCTGCAGCGGCGCACACGGCGCCTGTGAAGCTTGCGCCCCGTTGCTCGCAAAACCTCGCCTGACGGTGAAATGCGTCGATAATGTCATCCAATGCGGGAGCCACGCCGCCGGCTCAAAGCTGGGCAAAAGCGTCAATATCGCCCGGCGCGCCGACATTCAGCGTTGCCGCCTCGCGATCGATCCGTTTGACAAGACCGCATAATACCTTACCGGCGCCGACTTCAACGAATTGATCACATCCGGCAGCGCGCATGTGCTTCACGCTCTCTGTCCAGCGCACGCGTCCCGTGACTTGTTTGACCAGAAGATCGCGAATGTCGTCCGGCGTTGGCGCTTCCTTCGCTGTGACATTGGCGATCAGCGGCGCAACCGGACTTTTAAAATCAGCTTCGGCGAGCGCAGCTTGCATGCGCTCCGCCGCCGACGCCATCAGCGATGAATGAAAAGGCGCTGAAACCGGCAATAGTTTCGCAAGCTTAGCGCCGAATTCTTTGGCCCCGGCGCAAACCGCTTCAACGCGGGCTTTATGGCCTGAAATGACGACTTGTCCTGGCGCGTTATCGTTTGCAATTTCACACACGCCGCCCTCCGCTGCAGCATCGATGGCGTTCTGGGCGCCCTCAAGATCAACGCCGATTAACGCCGCCATGGCGCCCTCGCCAACCGGGACAGCGGCCTGCATTGCCTCGCCGCGAATTCGCAGTAAGCGCGCAGTGTCTGTCAAACTAAGAGCGCCCGCCGCACAGAGAGCGGAATATTCGCCAAGGGAATGGCCAGCAACAAACATCGCGTTTGAGATATCGGCGCCGGTTTCTTTTTCCATGACCCGCATCGCCGCAATCGAATGGGCCATCAGTGCGGGTTGGGTGTTCTGGGTCAGCGTCAATTCTTCCTGCGGCCCCTGCCACATCAAAGTCGAGAGCTTTTGGCTCAAGGCCTCATCAACTTCCTCAAACACCTCCCGTGCGACCGGGAATGCTTCAGCCAAATCTTTACCCATGCCAACTGCCTGGCTGCCTTGCCCGGGGAATATGTATGCGCGCGCCATAAAGTCTCCTTTCTCGGCTTCGCTTAACCATACCGGCGTTTTAAGAGCAAGCAGTCCGCCGCCACGCGCCGGGAGGGGCTTGTAAACATAGGTTTCATCCGCTATGGCCCCCGCTTCGCGAGCGACGGTCGCGGGCGCTTCCTTTTGATGGAGTATTGGGATGGTCCCTCAGCCCGGCGAACCGAAGGCCGATGGAAACGCCAGCCGTTTTCAAAAAGTCTCCGTCGCCAAATAGGAGCTGGCTTCATGCCGTTATACGAGCATGTCTTCATCGCGCGTCAGGATATTTCCCCTGCGCAGGTAGAAGGCCTCACTGAAACCCTCGCCAAAATTGTGACTGATAATGGCGGTAAGATCGAAAAGTCCGAATATTGGGGACTTCGCAATCTGCAATACAAAATCAACAAAAACCGCAAAGGCCATTACAGCCTGTTCAATATTGAAGGGCCCGCCGACGCAGTTCAGGAACTGGAACGGCAAGAAAAGATCAATGACGATGTTCTGCGCACATTGACGATCCGTGTCGATGAGCTTGATCCGGAACCATCGCCGGTATTGAGCCGTCGCGATCGCGGCGACCGCAATGACCGCGATAAGCGTCGCTAGAAACGGGAAGGATATTCATTATGGCGAAACCATTTTTCCGCCGGCGTAAAACATGCCCGTTCTCGGGCGATAACGCGCCAAAGATCGACTATAAAGATCCGAAACTGCTTCAGCGTTTTGTTTCAGAGCGAGGCAAGATTGTGCCGTCCCGGATTTCTGCGGTCTCCCAGAAAAAACAGCGCGAGCTTGCCCGCGCCATTAAGCGCGCGCGCATTCTGGCGTTGCTGCCCTACGTATCGGAGTAAGGGACATGGAAGTCATTCTCCTGGAACGCGTTGAAAATCTTGGTCAGATGGGTGATGTCGTCAAAGTCAAATCAGGCTTTGCGCGCAATTATCTGCTGCCGCAAAAAAAAGCGCTCCGCGCCAACGATGCGAACAAGCAGGTGTTCGAACACCAGCGCGCTGATCTCGAAGCACGCAACCTTGAACGTAAAAAAGAAGCCGAAGCCGCAGCCGAAAAAATTAACGGCCGCAGCTTTGTGGTCATTCGTCAAGCGTCTGAAAGCGGCGCTCTTTACGGCTCAGTGACAACCCGCGACATTGCCGATGCAGCATCGGAAGAAGGCGTTAAGATCGAACGTAGTCAGGTGCGTATTGAAAAAGCGCTGAAAACAATCGGCATCGCCACAGTGCGCATCTCCCTTCACCCGGATGTCAGCGCCTCTGTTGATATTAACGTAGCGCGGTCTGAAGATGAAGCCGAACGTCAGGCGCGCGGTGAAAATGTCCTTGCGCAGGTTGATGACGCTGATGAAACAGACGGCGAAGAAACCGAAGATCAAACAGCAGAATTTTTTGATGCGGAAACACAGGCTGCTGTCGCATCGGAGGACGAAGCTGAAGAGGTCAAAGAAGACAACGCTTAACAGCAATTGCCCACTTGCAATTTCATGCGAGCGCACACAGTGCGGGGAAAAATATAAGCGCCGGCTGGCTTTCCAGCCGGCGTTTTTTTTGTTCTAAGATTTTTATGGCGGACGGCGCGAACGGAAACGATCAATTTAATCAGGGTAAGGAAGATAGACTTCCCATCAGCCTTGACTCTGAGCAAGCCATACTTGGCGCAATTCTTTTTGATAATGAAATTATTATTCGCGCCGCCGCTTTTTTGAAGGGCGAACACTTTTACGATCCGGTCCATCGGCTCATTTATGAAGCTTGCGAAGATCTCGTAAATGCGGGCCGGTTGGCCTCTCCCGTCGCCCTCGACTCTCATCTGTCGAACTCGCCCGGCTACATAGAGGCTGGCGGGAAAAAATATCTCGAACAACTGGCGGCTAATGTGCCGTCAACAGCGGGCGCGATCGACTATGCGCGCATTGTGTTCGATCTTTCCGTTTGTCGCGGACTTATGTCCATCGGCACGGACATGGCGGACCGCGCCAAGAATTCAACGCTTGACGATCCGCCCGCGATGCAGTTGCAGGAAGCCGAACAAGCGCTTTACGGCCTGGCGGAAACAGGAAAGTACGGCGGCGGCTTTAAGACGTTCCGTTCTTCGCTGACAGAAGCCATCGAACTTGCAGACGCCGCTTTTCGGCGCGGCGGTGGTCTTGCCGGGGTGTCGTCGGGTTTGCGCGACCTTGATCGACAGCTTGGCGGATTGCATCCGTCAGATCTTATTATTCTTGCAGGCCGTCCCTCCATGGGCAAATCGTCTCTCGGCGTCAATGTCGGCGTGAATGTTGCGCGGGCCTATAAAACAGAGAAACAACCCGACGGCACCATGAAGACTGTTGCCGGCGGTGTCGTTGGCCTTTTCTCACTTGAAATGTCAGCGGAACAGATTGCAACCCGGATCATCTCCGAAACAGCGCGCGTTCCATCCGAAAAAATTAGGCGCGGTGAAATTGAACAGGATGAGTTCGACAAGATTTACCACGCCGCCCGCGAACTTGAGCAAATGCCGTTTCATATTGACGATACGGGCGGTCTCTCCATCGCACAGGTGGCCGCCCGCGCACGCCGCCTGAAGCGCCAACACGGTCTCGATCTTCTGATCATCGACTATATCCAATTGCTGACCGGCTCCAGCAAACGAAGCGATAACCGAGTGCAGGAGATTACGGAAATCTCCCAGGGGCTTAAGGCGCTGGCGAAAGAGCTGAACGTTCCTGTGATTGGCCTGGCGCAGCTGTCTCGTCAGGTTGAACAACGCGACGACAAACGCCCTCAACTCTCTGATTTGCGTGAGTCAGGATCGATCGAGCAGGACGCTGATGTCGTGCTGTTTGTATTCCGGGAGAAATATTATCTCAGCCGTGCTGAGCCGCGCGAAGGCACCGAAGAACATGTTCAATGGCAAGGTCGCCTCGATGAGGTTGGCGATACAGCCGAGGTGATTATCGGCAAACAGCGCCACGGCCCGATTGGCAAAGTCGAATTGCACTTTGAAGAAAAGTTCACAAAGTTTTCCGACCTCGCAATGGATCGATATTCCGATCACCATTAGGCGCAATGGATTTGGCGGTTGGTGAAAATGCGCCTAGCCTTTCACCATGACTGGACTTCCAACACTCTCTACGACGCCGCGGGCTGATATCAATCTTGACGCTCTCTGCCGTAACTACGAGGCGCTAAAAACGCTGGCGCCGGCAGCGGAAACGAGCGCCGTCGTCAAATGCGACGCTTACGGCCTTGGTATGATCCCCGTAGCGAAAGCGCTCGCAGAAAGAACCGATTGCAGGATCTTTTTCGTGGCTTATGCGCAGGAAGGCGCAGAGCTGCGCGCCGCGCTAAACCCTGTTCTTCCCGATGCGCAGATCTACGTCTTTAATGGGCCGACCCCGGACACCGTCGATATCTTCGACGACGCAATGTTGACGCCGGTCATCAACAGCCAAGCTCAGGCTGAACTCTGGACCCGTCAAGAGCCGCGTCGGCCTGTAGCTTTGCATATCGACACCGGGATGAACCGTCTTGGAGCGCCAATATCCGAAGTCGAGCAACTTGCCGCCGCTGCAAACTTCAGTGTTGATCTTGTCATGAGCCACCTCGCCTGGGGCGCCGACCCCGCTCATCCAATGAACAAGGAGCAAAAGCTGGCGTTTGAAAGCATCATCGATAAGTTTCCGAATGCGCGCGCGAGTCTGTCGGCTTCAGCCGGCATACTCATGGGCCCGCCTTATCATTATGATGTGACGAGGCCAGGCGTAGCTCTTTATGGCGGCTCGCCTTTCGGCCGTGATGAACATCGCGTTGAACCCGTTGTCACCCTTACCGCTCCGGTCATTCAACTTCGCGACCTCAAAGCCGGCGAAAGCGTCGGCTACAACGCCACCTTTGTCGCATCGAAACCAATGCGCGTCGCCACGCTCGCTTACGGTTACGGCGACGGTTTTCCAGTCTCGGGATCAAACAAGGCCAGCGTTTATTTCCACGGTGAGATAGCGCCAATCGCAGGGCGCGTTTCCATGGATCTGATCTCTATCGACGTGACTGATCTGAGAAAAAGACCTTCACTGGGCGACCGGGTAGAATTCTTTGGACCCAATAATCGCCTCTTTGAAACCGCCAGCGCCTGCGGGACAGCCTCATATGAAATTTTAACAAGGCTTGGCGGGCGCGTCGATCGCCGCTACCTCTAGGGCGGATGTGTTGTTGAGGGGCAGTTCATGAACCCGATTGGCGGCGTGGGCAGGCTAAGCCTGGATGTAATTGGAGAAATTGGCCGCATTTGCTTATTTGCGGGCCGCGGCGCAGTCGCGTGGCTAACCCCGCCATTCTTCTTCAGAGCCTTTCTCAGCGCTTTTTTCCGGATCGGCTTTACGTCTTTACCGGTGGTCGGGCTTACCGCCATCTTCACCGGCGGCGCCCTGGCGCTGAATATTTATGACGGGAGCTCCAGGTTCAACGCAGAAAGTTTCCTGCCCCAAATTATCGGCGTCAGCCTTGTCCGCGAGTTGGGGCCCGTGCTTGCCGCCCTCATGGTTGCCGGGCGATGCACATCGGCAATGGCGGCCGAGATCGGCACCATGCGCGTCACTGAACAGATTGACGCGATGACAACGCTGAATGTGAACCCGTTTAAATACCTTATAGCGCCGAGAATTCTGGCGACGACCATCGCCCTCCCGCTGCTTGTGTTGATCGCCGATATTATCGGCATCTACGGCGGCTGGCTGGTTGCAGTTTATCTGCTCGATTTTTCCGGACCGGTTTTTGTACGAAACCTTGCGGAGTTTCTGACGAACGCCGATATCCTCACCGGCGTTGCGAAAGCCGCAGTCTTCGGTTTCCTGATTTCCGTGATGGGGTGTTATTACGGTTATATGAGCCGCGGCGGCGCCGGCGGTGTTGGCAACGCCACCCGAACCGCTGTTGTCGCCGCCGCCGTTGCTGTATTGGCGTCCAATTATCTTCTGACCTCGCTGTTCGTTCAGGTCTAAGGCGCAATCATCAGATGATCGATCACCGCCCTTCTAAAATCGAAATTCGCAAACTTGAAAAGGCGTTTGGGCCAAACAAGGTTCTGCGCGGCGTAGACCTTGATGTGCCGGAAGGACGCTCATTGGTAGTCGTCGGCGGGTCAGGAACCGGAAAATCAGTTCTTCTAAAATCTATTCTCGGCCTCATTCGCGCCGATAAGGGCGTTGTGAATGTCGACGGACGAACAATTTCACGGGCCAGCGACAACGATCGCACTTTTGTCGCTCGCCAGACGGGCATGCTGTTTCAGGGCGCAGCGCTTTTCGACAGCTTGAAGGTCTGGGAGAATGTCGCTTTTCGGCTCTTGCATGCAGAAGGCAAATCACGCGCTCAGGCGCGCGAAAAAGCCTGCGAGTGTCTTGCTCAGGTTGGTCTGGCGCCGGAAGTCGGCGATCTTCAGCCGGCGGAACTTTCGGGCGGTATGCAAAAACGGGTCAGCCTAGCGCGCGCAATCGCCGCAGATCCAAAAATTCTCTTTTTCGATGAGCCGACAACTGGCCTCGATCCCATCATGGCCGACGTGATCAACAATCTGATTGTTGACCGCGTGAAAGCGTTGGGCGCAACAGCGATTTCGATCACCCATGACATGGCGTCCGCTCGAAAGATCGCCGATGAAGTTGCGATGCTCTATCAGGGACGCATCATCTGGCGAGGGGCGCCTTCAGAGTTGGAAAGTTCGGGCAATCCGATGGTTGATCAATTTGTCCACGGACGCGCCGAAGGACCGATCCAGATGCAGGTTCGCCGGTTTGCAAAAAATTAGGCGTCCGCGGAACTCGCTCCGCGCCAAGCGACTAAACGCACGCCCGGCTTGGCGTGCGGCCAGAAAAATACCTTGGAAAATCCGCACTCGGAAAATAAAGCCCTCAGACCCTTTGTAGTGAACAACGTGATGTGCTCGGGCGGTTTAACTGATTTCCAATCCATAAGATTGACCGGGCGGCGAACATGGCCGGCATCCGGCGTCGTTAAAAAAACAATCCCGCCCGGCGCCGTTTTTTCTTTCGCTTGCTGGATCAAGCGTTTTGGGTTTGTTACATGCTCTATGATTTCCGCCATATAGAGCACGTCAAAAACGGCATCAGTCGCCAGCGCTTCAAAACCGCCTGTATGAAAATCAACCTTTGGATAAAGCCGGCGACCATGTTCGACAGCCTGTTCGTCGATTTCGATGGCAGTCGCTGTAAAACCAAGTTGGCGCGCCCCTTCAGCCGCAGCCCCAATGCTGGCGCCAACATCCAGAAAGCGCCGGCCCGGCGTCAACAACGACAAAGCTCGAATGCGGCGGCGCGCTCGTTTTACCTTTTTGTCAGCTTTCGCCAAAAACGCGTCGACCGCATGGTAGTTCTGATAAAATGATGAGAGCTGCGCTTCCGTCGGCAGCGGAAAAATAGCGACGGACTTGCAATTCAGGCACTCGTGAAAATTCGGGGCCGTCTCTGCGACACCGCTTTGCTTCGCCGCCTCCAGGCGCATGGCGCCGTCCGGCCGTGATTGCGCTGCGGCGACCCAATCACTCCACTGCGCGATAATTTTACGATCAGCCGAGCCGCAAGCCGGGCACGTATTGCTGCAGATATAACTCTCACCCATTTCGTCCAACTGCCGATTAACGCGACTGGCAAAATCCAAAAACCAAGTCGAAAATATAGTTCATCTCTTACAGCTGTTTTCTTGACGGGGTAGAGGCAAATATTAGTTGCTGTGAAAATCCATTTACGGCTTTTATCTGCAGTGGTCGTAAGCAGCGGCAAGGACGGCTTCCAGCGCCGGCTTTGCGTGACTGGAGGGCTCGCGAAGACGCACATGCGCGGACATTGATGGCCTCATAATTGAAGCACTTTAATCTTTCATCAATCGAAAGTTCGTCAAAGCCATGACCGAAGCTTTATTGCCGAAATTGCCAGATGTGTGTTGCGCGATAAAAATTTGGCAACCGAGCGCATAGGACTATCCGTTTTGGTATTGGTCTTTTTGGATTGACCGAGTCCGGCCATGAATCATTAGTTTCCATGCAACTCTTGTGATATAATCACAAGATGCGGCATGCTAAAATTTTATTGTTGTTTTGGGTCTAAAATTGCGCTGTGCCAAGTGATCAGACACTTTCTGCTTGCGTCGAAATCAGGAATCTCCAATTCGCATGGCCGAGCGGCGCTCGGGTGTTGTCCGTTCCCCTGTTTTCAATTCAGCGCGGCGAAAGGCTGTTCCTGCAAGGGCCAAGCGGCAGCGGAAAGTCGACGCTTCTCGGCGTAATCGCTGGCGTATTTGCGCCGTCGGCCGGCAAAGCCGCAGTTCTGGGCCACCCCTTTCACAATATCACCGCCGCCGCGCGCGACCGGGTTCGGGCGGACGCAATGGGCGTCATTTTTCAGCAGTTCAACCTGGTTCCCTATCTTACCCTAGTCGAAAATGTTCTGCTGCCCTGCCGTTTCTCACCGGCGCGCGCTGAACGAGTGGGCCCCGGTGAGCCGGAGCGCATAGCCAAAGCCAGAGACCTTCTGGGACGTCTCGGGCTTGAGGAGGAAGCGCGCGCCGATCGCGCGGCGTCGCAACTCTCAGTCGGCCAGCAACAACGGGTCGCCGCGGCCCGGGCGCTTATCGGATCGCCGTCGCTCGTCATTGCGGATGAGCCGACCTCGGCGCTTGACGCAGAAACGCGCAATGCATTTATAGATACGCTCATCTCAGAAGCTAATGACGCGGCGCTTCTTTTTGTCAGCCATGACGCTTCGCTTTCCAAACATTTTGACCGACGCACGGCCATGGACGTTATCAATAGCGGCTCAAACGAAGAATTCGCGCCAAGACGCAACAATGCGCCAGCACTGGCGGAGGCGTGAATGAACCTCGCATACTTGGCATGGAAAAGCGCAAAGGCGCGCGCTGCGACAACGATCCTGACTATCCTCTCGATCGCCATATCGACAGCGCTTCTTCTCGGCGTTGAAAAAATCAGGAACGGCGCGCGCGCCAGTTTCGAACAGACCGTCTCCGGGACCGACCTTATCGTCGGCGCGCGATCCGGCCCCGTGAATTTGCTCTTGTATTCCGTGTTCAGAATTGGCGACCCAACGGCGAATGTCTCCTGGGAATCCTATCAGACTTTTGCGGCAAGGCCTGACGTCGCCTGGACCGTGCCGCTGTCGCTCGGCGATTCGCACAACGGCTTTCGCGTCCTTGGTACGACGACGGACTATTTCGAACAGTATCGTTACGGCGCCAAGCGAGAGCTTGCTCTCGCGGAAGGCAAGCCTTTCCTGGATGTCTTCGACGCAGTGCTCGGCGCCGAAGCGGCGCGCGAACTTGGTTACGCGCTTGGCGGTGAGTTTGACATTTCACATGGGCTGAAGAGCGCGGGCTTTGCAGAACATAAAGATCGCCCCTTCAAAGTCGTCGGCATACTCGCGCGCACAGGCACCCCCGTCGACCGGACGATCCACGTAAGTCTGGAAGGCATCGAAGCGGTTCATATCGGCTGGAACAACGGCGCGCCGCCGATTGGGAGCGGCGCGGCGCTGTCGATGAACGACATCGACAAGAGCGCGCTCCAGCCCGATTCCATAACCGCCTTTCTCGTTGGTCTGAAAAGCAAAAGCGCCGTCTTGCGTTATCAGCGCGACGTCAACACCTTTCGCGCGGAAGCATTATCCGCTGTCATTCCGGGCGTTGCGCTTTCGCAGCTCTGGCGCGTTGTCGGCGCGGCCGAGCAGGCCTTGCGCGGCGTCGCGGTGTTCGTCATCGCCGCCGGGCTGACCGGGCTCCTCACGACCATCTTGACCAGCCTCAATGAGCGCCGGCGGGAAATCGCCGTTCTCCGCTCCGTCGGCGCCAAAAGCCGCGATGTCTTTTTCCTGCTTGTCTGCGAGGCGACCATCCTCGCCGCGATTGGCGCAGGGCTTGGCGCGGCGGCGATTAACCTTGGTCTTGCCTTATTCTCCACGCAGATCGAAGCGGTCGCCGGCTTTCCGCTGGGCGGATTTGGCTTGTCGCCTTATGATTTTTATATTGCCGCCGGCGTTATCATCATCGGGTTCGCGCTTGGATTTCTCCCCGGATGGCTCGCCTATCGCCAGTCGTTAAGCGACGGCCTGACAGTTCGCATATGAGGTTATTGATGAAACACATCTTATTTCTGCTGGCAGTTCTTTTTTCATCATCTGCGTTTGCCGAAGAGCCTGAAACGCTTAACTGGGCGGCCCTCCTCCCAAAAGGCGAAATCGAACGGCTCGACGAACTATATGCGTCCCAGTCCTCGCTGGCTTTTGGACATTCGGCGAATGACGATCCCGCTATGAGCGCCGTACCGGCGCAAATTGGCACCTTCAATGTGGTTGAAGACCTTGATGGAAAATTGGTTCGCATTCCGGGATTTGTTTTGCCATTCGAATACTCAGCATCAGGAAAGATATCAGAATTTCTCCTTGTTCCGTATTTCGGCGCCTGTATTCACACACCGCCTCCGCCGCCTAACCAAATGGTGTATGTGACCGCAGAAAAACCGGCGGACCTTGGTCAGCAATGGAATGCGATTTGGGCAATCGGCATATTGCGAACGCAAAAGCATCTGAATGAGCTAGGCGACGCTGCTTACACGCTCGAAATACAGCGCTGGGAGAATTATAGTGGCTGATCGGCGAAAGAAGACTGCCTTATCGCTCACCGCTGCCATGAGCATTATGCTTTTGAGCGCGCATGCTAGCGAAGACGGCCATGACCATAATAACGATCACTACACCCATGAAGCGCATGTGCATGGCGCATGGGAACTATTCGCCGCGCTTGACGACAAAAAACTGTCAGTGACTGTGAAGGGTCCAATTGTCGACGCCCTCGGCTTTGAACGTCCTCCCGCCACTCAAGAGGAGCGCACCGCCATAAAAGATCTAAAGACCGGCCTGGATGCGCCGGAGAAACTCTTCGCACTCAGCAAGCGAGCGCGCTGTTCCGTTGAAGGGCCGGCCCAAATTGCGTTGCCCAAAGGCTTTTCCGAAGATCTTTCAGAGATCGAGCAACCTGGCGAAGACGGCGATGACCATCACGGTCACAACGAACACGATACTGAAGGCGACTATTCTGATCACGACATACATTCGAGCGATTTGGAGGTTAGCTACATTTTTAACTGCGAGGCGCCAGCGCGACTTACGGAGATTACGGTAAACGTGTTCGATATTTTTCCTGACATAGACAATATTGATGCGGTCTTCCTGAGTGATACGCGGCAAAGTGCGCGCCGTTTAAAAGGTGATTCTAAATCCTTCAACGTCAAATAAGGCGGCCACGTCATGGACCGGCTTGTTACAGCCTTATGAAAGTTTCTGAAAATATAGGCTTGATATCACACTGAAACCGACAATAGAGAGCTTACAATAAGTAAAACGCCGCCGCTTGAAAACGATCAAGCGGCGGCGCCAATAAGGTGTTCAATTTTGTTATTTTACATACTTATGGAGTTGTTACGATCCGCCATCATAGGGCAGAGATGATTTGTGTACGACCATGCGAAGATCGCCTTCAACGTCTTTAATATAGCCGATGGTATATTCAACTTTAGTTTCCGGCTCGCCGCTGGCTGGCGTGAAGTAATAGTTGCCCATGGCAACCGCCATAGTGCAGCTGTTGTTAGTGATGCCCGCGTTCTCCCAGCGAACTTGCGTCCAGGGTTGGAGTGCAAAACCTTTATCTTCCGGATAAGACGGATTGCCATTCACGAAATAAGACAGCGCCCCGTCAAAAGAAGCCCGGAACTGGTCGACCGACGCCAGTGTCGGCTTAAAGAGCACCAGGCTGAGATCATACGCGTAAAACTGATTAATATGATCTGCAGCGGCTGAAACATAGTCGCCTCCGTCGGTGTAGACTTTGCCGATTTTGACGATGCCGTCGCCCCACGCCTTTTGCGCATTCACAACTTCTTGCTCAGTGATGCACTGATCGCTGTATTGCGCAAAAGCTTTCCGTGCGGGACTGCCTTGAGCAGTTGACGTCGTGGTTTCTGTCGCACAAGCGGCCGTTCCAGCAAGAGCGAGGATGGATACTAAGATTCTCATGGGTTTCTCCTTTCAAGAGTTATGAGTACAAGAGGGGTAGGCTGAACATTTAGAGATAAGAGAGACTTGCTCTGGAGACTTTAAAGCTAGTAACCCTGATGGTTCCTAGAGGTTCCAGAACAAGGTCAGTGAAACGTTGTGATTGATTTGTTCCTTCGCAATTGGCGTATCAAGGACATTGTTGAGGTAACCGCCTTCAAGACGAACATTGTCTTTGATGTGCCAAGCTGCGCCGACAAAGAAGCGGTTCTGGTCGAAGCCTGAACGCTGAACGCCCTCAGCATCATTGAAATTCAGGAACAGCTCGTCCCATACAACGGCCGAGAAATCAGAGTTTCCTATCGGTTTCGCCCAGCGAACAAACTGTCGATAACGCCAACCGGTTTCTCCAGTACCGCGAAAGCGTTGCTCCAGCCGGGATCGGCCGCTAAGGCTGCCGCCGAAGACGGATGGCAAAGCATAGGTCGCCTGTTGCCAGAAGCGATCTTCTTCAATGTCCGGGCGCCCGTCATCGCGGGACACGACACGGGCGTACCCGGCCCAGACGTCAAGGCTGTTATTTACCCGCCAGCCGAGCGCCGGACGAATAATCGTTACGCCAAGATCGGATGCATTGTTGTTAAAGCGCGCATGACCGTCGAACCAGAGAAGAAGACGGCTGTCTTCTTTCACGGGTCCTGAAATGGCAATTGCGTTCCATGATTGGAAATCGCTTTCCACTTCCTGCGCGAAGGCGGAAGTTAACGAGGAAAGCGCAGCAGCTACGGAGCATAAGACTTTTTTCATCAGTCGGGTTCTCAATTACTTCAAATTTTCTCAACACAGATCCAGGATCATTGAAGGATTCTGGAGTAAGAACAGCTTTTCGTTTCAAGTTCTGGTGGAGATATGGCGGATTGATCCGGGCTTGACGTCAGCCGGGTGGCCAGCCTCGCGGCCTAGGCCATATGGCCTAGACCTTGGGCGGAGAACGCGTATTTTCATGCGATGAATATAGATAGCCCCAAATTTCAACCTACGCCCGACACCGTCTCAGAACTCCGCGATCTTTATCGCTCGGCGGAAGCGCGCGCCGCAAGATTGCGCCTCTTGTTTGACGCAGGGCGCGATTTGTATTCGGCCGAGCAGGATGCGCTGGACGCAGTCCTTAAAACCAACGCCCGCCGAGCCGCACTCTTCGCCGGTTTTCAGGACGGAGAAATCATCTATGACGCTGGTGCGGAAGGCGTACCGCTGATTGCACCGGGCCCGGAAGGGCGAAGGGTCGGCACGCTAAAACTCATCGGCGAAACCGATCCCCGCGGCGTCAGCGACGAGGAAGATCGCGAAGCGCTCGACATGCTCGCACAATTAATCGCGGCCACTGTCGACCGCAAAGAGCGCAACGCAGAGCGGGACCGTTTACTCGCCGCACTGCAGGAGCGTGAACAGCACCTGGAACATTTGGTCGGGCGACTTTTCTCCGCGCAGGAAGATGAACGTCGTTATGTGTCGCGAGAACTTCATGACGGCGTCGCCCAGACAGCAACCGCCCTTTTTCGCCGTCTGGACGCCCGACTGCCGGTCGAAGGAGACGCTGACTCAGAGGATACGCAACTGGCGGACATAGCCAAGGGCCTTGTGCGCGAACTGCGTGCAGTCATTGCTGGCTTACGGCCCACAGCGCTTGATGACCTCGGTCTTGTCCCCGCCATTGAAACGCTTGCGGACGAATTGCGAACCGATGGCTATGACGTGACGTTTTCGAAAAACATAGAAGGCGAATGGCCTCAGATTTTGACAACCGCTTATTTTCGAATTGCACAAGAAGCATTATCCAACATTCGCAAGCACGCTGGCGGAAAATGCAAGGTGAATATTTCTCTTCATGCAGATGCAGCGCGAAAAAGGTGGCGGCTTGAAATCCGGGACTATGGAAAAGGCTTTCGGACGCAGGAAGATCGGAAAAGCCTGAAAGGTCAGCATGTCGGCATCGAAATGATGCGTGAGCGGATGACGGCAGTGGGCGGCGCCCTTCAGGTCGAGCCGCAAAAACCTGGCGTTGTGATTACAGCGGTTACGGAGTTTGCATCGTGACTGGCGAAAACCCGCGCGTTGTCATTGTCGACGACCATGAGCTTGCCCGCGAAGGCATCAGGCTTGCGCTTGAAAAGCGCGGTTTCACGGTCGTAGCCGCTGCGGAAACCGGCGAGGACGCAATTGCGGTTGTTCAGCAACATGAACCTGATCTAATTCTCCTTGACATCCGGCTCGGCGCCGGAATGGATGGGCTCGCCGCCGCAGACGCCATAGCAAAGCTGAAGCTAAAAACGCAGATTATGATGCTGTCGCTTCATGATGATCCCGACTATGTCAGGGCGGCCCTGCGCGCCGGCGCAAAGGGTTATGTTCTTAAAGATGCATCGCTGGAGGAGTTGTGCGCGCAAGCCCGTGTTGTTCTATCCGGAGGAACGGCAATACCGCAGGAACTGCTCTCCACAATCCTGATGCGATCAGATCAAAAAGAAGAAGAGGCGCCGCCTGTCGACAAGCTGACCGAACGCGAACTCGGCGTCTTGGAACAAGTTGCAGACGGTCTTACGAATAAGGAAATTGCACGCAAGCTTGATATCAGCCCGTCAACCGTCAAAGCCCATGTCGAACGCGTGCTTGCCAAGCTTGGGGCCGCAGACCGCACACAGGCCGCTGTCATGATGGCGCGGTGGAAACAGGAAAGCGGTTAAGGATGGAGCCTCACCCGACGCGCCGCACAACAATTGCGCGGGCATGGGCGGATCTTCCGCTGACGCGCAAAGGCCTGGTCGTTGTCGCCGTTCCGCTCGTCATTCTCATAGCGGCTCTTGTTACGCTTTATCGCGCCAGCGATGCCGAAGCGCGCGCTGAGGACGAAGTCCGCCGTGCGTTCTCGATTCAGCGGGACGTTTATCAGGTGCACGCCCTGTTGGCAGAAGCGGCGAGCGGGGTGCGCGGGTTTCTCCTCACAGATCAGGAGCGCTTTCTTGAACCCTATTGGAAGGCTGATCGGGAATTGTCAGCGACTCTAGCGCGTCTTGACGTCGCCATCGAGGATCGCGGCGTACGCGAAGCTTACGAAGTGTTTCTCAAACAGGCGGATCAAAAACGCGCCAGCCTCGACAGACTTCTTGAACTTGGCCGCGAGGCGGACGATCCGCAGAATGGACAATCGGGATTGCCGCCGGAAGTTCTTGCGTTGCTCATTGCCAACAAGGCTGAACTTGACGATCTTCGCCGACAGATCGACGTTATTCAGGAACGTGAAGGCCGCCTGCTCGATGCGCGACAAATTCGCGTCGACCGGGTTCGTAGACAATTTCTGCTGCAAACGGCCGTGAGTGCCGTGATCGGCGTTCTCGGCAGTCTCGCCGCCGTATACCTCTTCTCAACAGGCATCGTACGCCGCGTGCACGCTTTGGAAGGTAATGCTGAACGGCTGCAAAAGGGTGAAGCGCTCGCAGCCTTTCCGCCTGCCTCTGATGAAATCGGTCGCCTTGCCGGAAAGCTCGATCAAGCAAGCGCGCTCTTGCGAGCGCGTGAAGGCGCCCTTCGTGAAAGCGAAGAACGATTTCGCCTCGTCGTCGAAGGTGTTCAGGATTATGGAATATTTGCCCTGACTCCCAAAGGCGAAGTCGCCAGCTGGAACACCGGTGCAGAACGCATTAAAGGATGGCGTGCGGAGGAAATTCTCGGGAAATATTTCGGTCGCTTTTATCCTGAAGAAACGCGTGACTATCTTCCCGAGCAGATGCTGGAGCGCGCACGCCAGGACGGAACCGCTGAAGATGAAGGCTGGCGCGTTCGAAAGGACGGCTCTCGCTTCTGGGCGAATGTGATCGTCACCGCGCTCCGCAATGAAGCGGGCGACCTTCGCGGCTTTGCAAAAGTGACCCGTGATATTACGGAGCGAAAGCAATCTGAACAAGCCTTGCGCATCGCCCGGGAAGAGGCGATCGCGGCAAACAGGGCGAAAAGCGCCTTTCTTTCAAGGACGAGCCATGAGCTGCGGACGCCCATGAGCGCAATTATAGGCTTCGCTCAAATGCTTGAACTTGACCACGATCAGTTGCCGGATCGTCATAATAAAGCAGTGGCGCAAATTCTGAAGGCGGCCAGACATCTGCTCTCGCTAATTAATGATCTTCTCGATATCTCAAGCATTGAAGCGGGCGGCGAGGAAATAAAGATCGAAACGGCCGATCTCAATGATATCCTAACCGAAGCTTACGGTCTTTCAGCGCCAATGGTGAAAGCGGCCGGGCTGCAATTTGAACTGGAACAAACTGACAAGTCTTTGAACGTCACCTGCGACCGGCGCCGGGCTGTGCAGATTGTCTTAAATCTTGTGACCAACGCTGCAAAATATAACCGCGACGGTCAGTTTGTCCGGCTCAGCGCGCGCATTGAGGGCGCACATGCAATTGTCGAAGTCGCCGACGATGGGCCTGGCATCGCTCCAGCGGATGCGCCTCGATTGTTCACACCTTTCGATCGTCTTGGTAAAGAGCGTCAAAAAGGCGTTGAGGGATCGGGGCTTGGCCTTGCCTTGTCCAAACGCCTTGTTGAATCGATGAAAGGCGAGATCGGGCACGAAGCAAACAAGCAGGCAAGTCACGGCTCAATTTTCTGGTTCAGCCTTCCCCTCGCCGCTCCCGAACACTCAAACACAAACCAAGCGCCCCTTGAGGAGCAACCCATATGAGCGCCGTTAGCGATTTTGTCACCACAGAAGAAATTACAAAACGACGCGTTCTGGCCGTAGACGATGAGGAAGCAAACCTCATGCTTCTCGAAACCCTTCTGGAACGCGAAGGCTATGAGGACGCCCATTATGTGGCCGATCCGACCAAAGCTATGGAGACCTTCATCGAAATCGAGCCTCACATCGTTTTGCTCGATCTTATGATGCCCGATATCGACGGCTACCAATTGCTCGACGCATTCCGGCGCCAGACACGTCCTGACGTGTTCCGGCCAATCCTTGTACTGACAGCCGATACGACTGTACAGGCAAGACGCCGTGCGCTTTCGCTCGGAGCAAAGGATCTGGTCGTCAAACCTTTCGACGTGATTGAGGTCGGCCTCAGGATCGCAAACTTACTTGAAACGCAAATACTCTACGAGCGGCTTCGACAAACGCCTGCGGAAAATTCGTAGTTCTTCTTACGAATTGTGAGGGCCATCGAAAGAATGCCTTAAAAACATCGGCGCAAGTGTGACTTACACCTTATCTTTCCACGCCTAAAATAGACAGTACGCTCTTGCCCAATCGGCAAATTGAAAATAGTACGATCTTTCCGTTATCTATGCTTTCAGACCTATTGACATTTTTTGAGCGACGTTGCGGGTTCGTCAATCACTCCCACTCGATAGTGCCCGGCGGTTTTGACGTTACGTCATATACCACGCGATTGACGCCTCTGACTTCGTTGATAATGCGCGTAGCGCATTTCCCAAGGAAATCATGTGGGAAAGGATAATAATCCGCTGTCATGCCGTCCGTTGACGTAACCGCACGTAACGCCAGCACATGGTCATATGTGCGCTCATCTCCCATAACGCCAACTGTCCGTACTGGAAGCAACACAGCGAAAGCCTGCCAGATGGCGTCGTAAAGACCCGCCCTCCTGATCTCGTCAAGATAGATCGCGTCCGCCTTGCGCAGGATATCCGCCTTCTCCTTCGTCACGTCGCCTGGAATGCGGATCGCGAGACCCGGCCCCGGGAAAGGATGGCGCCCGACAAAATGGTCCGGCAGACCAAGTTCGCGTCCTAAAGCGCGCACTTCGTCTTTGAATAATTCGCGCAACGGCTCGACAAGTTGCAGATTCATTCGTTCGGGCAATCCACCGACATTGTGGTGAGACTTGATCGTCACAGACGGGCCGCCGTCGAAAGAAACGCTTTCGATGACATCCGGATAGAGCGTGCCCTGCGCGAGGAACGCCGCGTTCTCTATCTTACCGGCTTCTTTCTCAAAAACGTCGATAAAAGTTGCGCCGATGATCTTGCGTTTTTTTTCAGGGTCATCGACACCGGCAAGCTTGCCTAAGAAAAGATCCTCCGCATCCACATGAATCAGCGGAATATTATAGCTGTCGCGGAAGAGACGTACGACCTCCTCGCCCTCGCCAATTCCCTGATAATTTGCGCGCATCAGCCCTGTGTCAACGAAGACACAGGTCAGCTGCTCGCCGATTGCTTCGTGGATCAGCACTGCGGCGACGGAAGAATCAACGCCGCCGGAAAGCCCGCATATAACGCGGGCGTCGCCAACCTGATCGCGAATTTTAGCGATTGCCTCCTCACGAAACGCCGCCATTGTCCAGTCTCCTGAGAGACCGGCAATGTTTTTCACAAAATTTGACAGTAATTTCCCGCCATCCGGGGTATGTACAACTTCCGGATGGAATTGCACGGCGTAGAGACTGCGCGCTTCATCTGCGATGGCGGCGAAAGGCGCACCGTCAGACTTGGCGATCACGTCAAAACCATCGGGGATCGCGTTTACGCGATCGCCATGGCTCATCCAGACCTGATGAGTTTCACCTTTCCTCCAGACGCCGTCGAACAGCGCGTTGTCTTTGACGACCTCGATATGAGCGCGGCCGAATTCGCGGTGGTCGGAACGCTCCACGTCGCCGCCAAGCTGTGCGCACATGGTTTGTTCGCCATAGCATATGCCGAGCACAGGTACGCCCGCTTCGAAAACAGCCTGATCGGCCCTTGGGCTGGTTTGAGTCTTCACGCTGGCCGGGCCGCCTGACAGGACAATCGCCTTAGGCGCAAAGTCTTTCAGAAAAGTCGCATCGACGCGGTTAAACGGGTGGATCTCGCAATAAACGCCTACCTCACGCAAACGGCGAGCAATTAATTGCGTTACCTGACTGCCGAAGTCGACAATAAGCGCGCGTTCATGATTATTCGAATCGTCAGGGTTCATACTGCGCCTTTATTTTTAAAGCTCATAGACACGCTTGTTTCAATCCTACGCCGGGCTGCCAAGCAAAGCGCCGGTTTCAAGATCAATTCGGTTGCTCGACAGTGCGCTCACAAGTGGGTCCAGTGCAGGACCATATCGTTCGATCACATGATCTGGCGTGCGTCGAAGCGGCTGACGCACCTGCGCCGCGCTGAACGTTGTGACGGGGCGTAACGTCTGATGAAAATTCAAACACGCTTCACGCCATTCAAGTCCACAATGGTCAAGCAGTCGCCGCGCTTCTGTTTCAAATTGAGTGATCAAGGCTTCATACTGAAACAAATCGTCTTCGCTGACATATTCATCAGACCAGCGAGCATAAGCGCCATAAAAATTTGCAATATCGTCAAATGACGTTGCGTAGGGCCAGGTTTTTGCGAAATCGAGTCGGAAAATCGAAAATCCCGTATCGATCGGGTTGCGTCTTGCATGAACGATGGGAGACTCGGGAAAAAGAACCTTGATTAAAGGGACGCTTCGAAAATTGAGTGGTTGCTTGTCGACGACAAATCGATGATCACGCTCAGGCAATGCTTCAAGATACCAGTCTCGCGCACGCTCCAGTTCGGCGCGCGGCAGATCAGACAGTGGCGCATTCCCCTGTGAGACGGACCAACCAAGCAACTCTTGGTGGATTGCACGCATGGATTGCAGTTCGCCAGCGCCATAAACATCTTCGTGTTCTGACAAGATGCTCTCAATCAACGTTGTGCCCGAACGCGGCATGCCGACAATAAAAATTGGTTGTGCGCCTAGTTTTGTTTGCAGCGGTTCAGGCATGTTTGAAAACGCAGCTTTTGCATTTTCAAATTCTTTCAGAACCGGATCGGCGCGATAGGCCATGCCCTGCGCCTCAAGAATTTCATGAGCTAGCGCATTGCCGGCTGTAAAGTGCGCCATTGCATCTTGATATTGGGCACGACGGTGCAGAATATCTCCGATAGCAAAATTCAGTGAAGAACGGTGCGCTGATGAAAGATCAGTCTGCGCACTAAGCGTTTTCATGTCCTGCAAGCGGCTGTCGGAGACATCGCCGTGACGGATCGTCGTCAGCAGACCATAGGCCGGTACAAACTCTGAGTCCGTTTCGATGGCTTGATGACAAAATTTCTCCGCTTCATTCATTTGACCGAGAAAGAAATGCATGCGTCCAAGCGTAAACAATGACGCTGCAGTTGGCGCCGCTAGTTCGTGAGCTTTATCAATAGCCTTGCGAGCGCTGAGATAATCAAAAGCGCCAAGGGCGATGCGCGCATAGTTCACCCAATTTTCCGGATTGTCAGCATCGTCTTCCGCAACAGCGAGGTAAAGCGCCTGCGCATCTTTCATCTGCCCAAGTTCGACATAGGCCTGAGACAACATACGACTGGCGCGAACTGTGTCATCGCCGCGCTCCAACCAGCGCGGGCCGAGTTCAGCGACAATACGCCATCGTCCCAAGGCGAACGCTGCAGCGCAGGCAGTCGCAAGCGCCATTGCATGATCTGGCTGCCAACCCAGCACCCGTTGCGAGACGCTTAAGCTTTCTTGAAGATTTCCCGACGCGCCTGACGCCCTTGCGTAAATTGCGCGCAAGTCATGATTATTCGGATCAAAAACAAGCGCGTTCTCATAGCCGGCGGCAGCCGAAGCGTAATCGCCGCGTTTATAAGCGGCGTCAGCAGCAGCAATATAGTCTTCGTATGTGGTAT
This sequence comes from Pseudomonadota bacterium, assembly GCA_039180625.1. Taxonomy (GTDB): domain Bacteria; phylum Pseudomonadota; class Alphaproteobacteria; order Caulobacterales; family Parvularculaceae; genus Hyphococcus. The sequence goes on from JBCDDE010000006.1 coordinate 237,551, forward strand.
CAGTCATGTAATTTCCGTTTATCGTTCGAGACCTAACCTTGACGCTCGAGCACGGCAACAAAAAATCCATCAGCCCTAACCCGATCAGGCGTCAGCCGCAACGCGCCCTCCGGCGTTATGCATGGTGATATCATAGAAACCCCCTGTTCTGTGATAAGACCGGACGCATCCAGTGCAGCAAATACAGGGAAATAAGAAAAATCTTTGTGCTGACTGAAAAACGTATCCAGACGATCTTCGTTTTCCTCCATTAAGAATGAACAGGTTGCATAGATCATGCGACCTCCCGGCTTCACATACTGAGCCGCATTATCCAGGACTTTATCTTGTTCGGTTATACGGGCTTGCAATTGCTTTTCCGTCAAGCGCCATTTCGTATCCGGGCGGCGGCGCCATGTGCCCGCGCCGGTACAAGGGGCGTCGATAAACACGACATCCATCTTGCCAGCAAGATCATCCAAGCCCTCCCCACCAGCAGGCGAGCGAACTTGCAGATTACGAACGCCGGCGCGTTTGGCTCGCGCATAAATCGGCTGTAAACGACGCGCATCGATATCGTAAGCATAGAGTTGGCCGGTGTTCTCCATAAGCGCTGCAAGCGCTAGTGTTTTGCCGCCGCCGCCGGCGCAGAAATCAAGCACTTGGGCGCCTTTGACATCGCCTGCGGCCGCCGCGGCAATCTGGCTGCCAAGGTCCTGAACCTCGACCCATCCTTTATTGAACGCGGGAATAATCGTCACTGAAGGCGCTTTTTGAGACGGATCAGGCGCCGGGATCCGCAAAGCGTTATTCAGTATCGGGATCGCCTGCCCCTTGACAGATTTCACTGCGCCAATCGCTTTTTCCGGCGTGGTCTTTAGTGTGTTGACGCGCAGGTCGACATCGGCGCGTTCGGCAAAGAGCGCCATGACCTCAGCGGCATTGTCACCGAATACGCGTTCGACTTGCGGCGTCAGCCATTCGGGGAAGTCGCCAATGACATAGGGCTCCGATCCATCCTCCCGCTTATTTTCGTGAAAGCGGGAATCCATGGCGCCCATCTTCTGGATTCCCGCTTTCGCGGGAATGAGCGGCAAACCTGAAAGCAAATCTTGCTCTTCTTCCGTCAACGCCCCAGGCCCGTGCGGCTCTTCTTTTGCAATATCGCGCAACTCATCCAGATCTATCTTCCACAGGAACCGAATCGCACCCAAAGCTAGCGCACGAGAATGATCGCTCCGCATCATCGCCGCCAAGGAGTGTCGCTTGCGCAAAACATCAAGACAAAGCCCGGAAATCCATGCGCGATCTTTCGCTCCGGCATAGCGATTATTACGTGACCAGTCCGCAATTGCAGTTTTCAAAGGTACGCGCCGCGCTTCAAAATCATTCAGGATTTCAATCGCCGCGCTGAGCTTTCCGGAAGGTCGCACGCTAAAACTCGTTACAGACTTCTTTGCCGCCGCCAATGCCGGGTTTGCGGTTAAAGACCAAGCGCGGCGGCGTGACGAAACGTTCGTTCAAGAAAATATCAGGCGGCTGAATTTCAATTCTTTTCGGACTTATCACATTCAAAGGAATGCTCAAATCGATGCGCGCGAGCTTATCTTCATTGCCGTAATACGGTCTGCGCTTGCGAAAAACCGAAAATCTGGAATATACCGCAACTTTTGCACTTCTTTTTGTCGGCTCAAACGACATATTAAGCGCATCTTTCCCGTCAACTACGAGAGAGATAGAATCTCCTTTTAACTCAAAATCATCTCGCGCGAATATCTGGAGCTCCAGAACAACCGGCTCCTCCCAATAGAACCCGCGTTCGTCCTGTTTTCGCTCTGACGTTACAGCCGCAATGACGGATACGTCATCTTTAAATGAGGTCACAAGAGCGTTTTGCGGCTTAAGGAAATAACACTGCGCTCCTTGAAGCTGGCTTAGATGATATGCTGTAAACGATACGTCGCTCTCAGGCGCGTAGTGGCTTGCGCGGTTTTTGACGCATGCGCTCGCCGATATAAGGCCAGAAATCACTAGCAAAACTCTAAACATACTAGCTCGGCGTCGGGTAATTCGGGGCTTCTCTTGTAATCGCTACGTCATGCACATGGCTTTCTTTCAGCCCGGCGTTGGTGATGCGGACAAATTTCGCGCGTGATTGCATTTCAGGAATTGTCGGCGCGCCGACATAACCCATGGAAGCGCGCAAGCCGCCGACTAGCTGGTGCAGGATCGGACCAATTGCGCCTTTATATGGAATGCGCCCTTCTATGCCTTCGGGAACCAGTTTCATCTGCTCTGTCACATCTGACTGGAAATAACGATCGGCAGACCCGTGCGCCATGGCGGTTATCGATCCCATACCGCGATAGGATTTGTACGAACGGCCTTGATAAAGAAAGACTTCTCCCGGTGCTTCGTCCGTACCCGCAAGAAGGGAGCCTATCATCACGCAATCCGCTCCTGCGGCAATTGCCTTAGCCATATCGCCGGAATATTTTATGCCGCCATCGGCAATCACCGGAACGCCTGCCTCTCGTCCTGCGCGCGCAGCATCAATCACCGCAGTCAGTTGCGGCACGCCGATACCGGCGACGATCCGGGTCGTGCAGATCGAGCCGGGTCCAATACCGACTTTAACGGCGTCGGCCCCGGCGTCAGCAAGCGCCCTCGCCCCGTCATAGGTGGCGACATTGCCAGCGATGACCTGCGTTGCGTTTGAGGCGCGCTTGATACGATCAACTTGCGCTGAGACCGCCGCCGAATGGCCATGGGCAGTGTCGATAACGATGACGTCGACACCAGCGTCTATGAGCGCCTCGACCCGTTCATATCCGCTGTCGCCAACGGAGGATGCGGCGGCAACACGCAAGCGACCCGCGCTGTCTTTCGCAGCCAGCGGAAATTCACGGGCCTTTTCCATATCCTTGACCGTAATCAGTCCAACGCATCTGTAGTCTTCATCGACGACAATCAACCGCTCAATGCGATGCTGATGCACAAGGCGCGTGACTTCCTCACGCGAAGCGCCCGGTTTCACCGTGACAAGACCTTCCTTGGTCATCAGCTCACTGATTTTTTGGCCAGGATCGTCAGCAAACCGCATGTCCCGGTTGGTCAAAACTCCTACAAGCTTACCGACGCCATTGGCGTCCGGCGTTTCCACTACAGGGAAACCGGAAATTTTCTTTGCCTCCATGATGGCGCGCGCCTCAGCAAGCGTGGCGTCCGGCGTCAACGTAAAAGGATTGACAACCATACCGCTCTCAAAGCGTTTGACGCGGCGCACATGTTCTGCCTGCTCTTCAATGCTCAAATTACGATGCAAAACGCCGATGCCGCCATGCTGGGCCATGGCGATCGCCATCTCTGCTTCAGTAACGGTGTCCATAGCCGACGCGATCACCGGAATATTCAATGTAATTTCACGGGTTAAACGCGCTTTCACATTCACGCCGCTTGGCATGACTTCGGAAGGACCCGGCTCGAGCAACACATCGTCGAATGTTAATGCGTCACGGATTTGCATAACAACTCTCCTTAACAGACCTCAGAAACATCTGGCTGCAGATCGAATTTCGTTTCGATATGATCTGATTTTTCAACGCCGCGTTGCGCTGCTTCAATGAGCGTGAGATGATAAAGGTCACGCGCCTGATGAACGCCTGCGTAACCAAAACACATGTTTAATAAAAGCCACAATAAAGCCGCTATGATCGGCGCCCAGGCCGGAAATGAAGTCGGTCCTTCAAATAAAGCGGCGAGCTCGCCTGGGAACACTTGATTGAAGATAACCAGCAAGCCGACAGGAATCGAGATGCTGGTGACAATGTTGACCCTTAAGGATGCGGAGGCTTGTTCGAAATTCACAAACGCAAGGGTTTGAAATTCGCGTAATTCCGCCGATGTCAACGCGCCAAGAATACGGCTCGCTGCTTTTGCACGTTGCTTGCCGCGCAGAATGGCGAGCCGGTTTCCAGCGGTGCGCTCGGACAGGCCTGAAAACCAAAATCCGCTTGGGACCAAAGCTGCACTGTTTCTGAAGTGAACAGAGATCTCATCCCAAGCCTTGTCAACGGAAGATAGAGCGCTTTTAGTTTCAGCAGGTTTCGTTCCCAGCATCTCAAAATCTCGCAGGGATAAAAAATGGCTTCGATTCCACTGTTTCGTGGATTGCGACAAGTCGAGACTCATCATCGCGGATTGATTTCGCCGCCTGCGCTAGACGCCCGCCTCGGCCAAGCATCTCATCAGCAATTGCAGCCATGCGCGTATTCGGAAACGCTGTTGGCGACGCCGCCGCCAAAGCTGCGCCGATATGCTCTTCGTCAGCATCAGGATTATGCAAGCACGCGGCTATCAACGCCGTGGCCGTAGATCGGCTCATGCCAGCCCAGCAATGGACAAGCAGAGGACGATCCGGGATCCAGCTTCCAAGAAACGCAATCAGATTTTCGATATGCGCTTCGCGCGGCGCTGGACGGTTCTCCATATCCTCAAGAATATCATTAACTTCAACGCGCATATGACGATCTTCGTCATATCCTTCGAAAGAGGGAAAATCCGATCCCGGAGAGAGCAGACTTACAACCTGAGCCGGGTTAGCTTTGGCGTGTGCGTCGTGAACATCGCGCAAAGAAGAAATCCAGATTTTCATGCCCGTCCTCGAAATTTCATCGCCACCACGTATTTCTCCGCAGAATCCTGCCGACTGGCTTTTGGTTTGGCGTGTTTTACAATTTCAAAATTCTGCTTCAGACGGATCAGCAGATCGCCTTCCGCGCCGCCTGCAAAAACCTTACAGACAAAAGCGCCCCCGGGAGCGAGCACGTCTTCAGCAAAATCAAGCGCCGCTTCAGCCAACGCCACTATGCGCAGGTGGTCGGTTGATTTATGTCCGGTCGTTGGCGCCGCCATATCGGAAAGCACAATATCTGCTGGGCCGCCGAGCATCTTTTTCAGCGCTTCTGGCGCGCCATCGTCGAGAAAATCCATTTCCAGCGCGTGTGCGCCCGCAACTGCAGGCATTTCAAGATAATCAATACCAACGACCTGCCCTCTGCCGCCTGTCGCTTTAACGGCGACCTGAAGCCACCCGCCCGGCGCGCAACCAAGATCGACAATTCGAGCGCCTGGTTTCAGAAGTGAGAATTTTTCATTCAGCTCAATCAGCTTATACGCCGCGCGCGAACGATACCCTTCCGCCTTGGCTTTGCGAACATAAGGGTCATTCAATTGTCTCTTGAGCCAAAGTGTCGAGCCGTATTCCCGACGTTTTGCAGTCTTGACATGGACATTCAGCTCGCGTCCGGCCGCCTCGCCTTTTGCCGGAGCAGATTTCTTGCGGCTGCGTTTTTCCGGCTCAACACCGAGAGCCGTCTTTGCGATATTGGCGGATTTTATGCGCTTTTCGGGCTTCTTAGCTTTATTGCCCCGACCGGATGAAGATTTGCGTCGCTCCATGGGCCTTCATAGCGGAGTCACAATGATGCGCAAGGACCTTTTCGTGAATTTGCCGCCGCGCCTTTGAGCGATTAAGACTGATAGAGGGAGAGGCGCGCAATCAAGCGGGCGTATTATAGAAAAGGTGGGAGACTTATGTCTTTAATGGATCAATTGACCAATGTGGTCGTCAGTCAGATGTCGCAACAGGCCGCGCAGAAAACCGGGATGAGCGCAGGCCTGACTGAAAAACTCATGCCTATGGCGATGGCGGCGCTCATGGGCGGCCTCAAGAAAAACGCCTCACAACCCCAAGGCGCTGAAGCGTTGGCCAGCGCGCTGGACCGCCATGACGGCAGCTTGCTGAACAATATCGGCCAGGTCGGCAACGACGATATTCTGGCTGACGGACAAAAAATCCTTGGTCATATTCTTGGCGGCAAACGCAACCAGACCGAACAAGCGTTGGCGAAATCAGCCGGCGTTAATCAGGACCAGATTGGCCAGCTTCTGGCCATGGCGGCCCCGGCTGTGTTGGCGTCGCTCGGCCGCGCCAAGCGGGAACAGGGTCTTGACCCATCCGCCCTCGCCGGCCTGGTGACGGAAGAGAGCGTGCGCGTTCAAAAACAGGCGCCGGCTGAACTGGGCGGCCTCATGCAATTTCTGGATCAGGATGGCGACGGCGACTTCAAAGACGATATGCTGGAAGCGGCAGGCAAAAAGCTTCTCGGCGGACTGTTTGGAAGTCGCTGAGACAAACAAAAAGGAGAGAACCCATGCTGTTTAAATTTGCGAAAGAGGCCGGCGAAAAATTCCGTGAAGGCGTCTCCAATATTGCCGAAGGCATCAAAGATCGCATCACCGGTCACAAAACCGAGGTGAATGACCTCGACGTCCAGCATGATGGCGAGCGGGTGGTCTTGAAGGGCAAGGCGAAAACACGCGCGGAAGCAGAAAAAGCCATTGTCATGGCCGGCAACACCCCCGGCATCGGCGAAGTTGAATCTCACATCGATATTGAGAACGAACCGGCGCAGACTAATTTTTATACGGTCAAATCGGGCGATACGCTGTCAAAAATTGCAAAAGAGTTTTATGGCGACGCCATGAAATATCCGGTCATTTTTGAAGCTAACAAACCAATGCTGTCCGACCCGGACAAGATTTATCCAGGCCAGACACTCCGCATACCTACAGCAACTTAGCGTCGGTGAGGTCTCTTGTTCATCCCGATTATTTCGGGATGAACAGGCTTCGTTCAATCGAACCGCTTACTAATAACTTAGTTTAATCATCACGATGAACGCGCTCAGAGCGTTCATGTCGTTCCTGCGCTTCTAATGACAATGTCGCGATTGGGCGCGCATCCAGACGGCGCAGGCTGATGGGCTCGCCCGTCTCTTCACAATATCCGTATTCGCCTGTTTCCAGCCTGCGCAAAGCAGAATCGATTTTAGAAATGACTTTTCGCTGCCGATCTCTAGTGCGCAATTCAAGCGCTTTCTCCGTTTCACTTGAAGCGCGATCGGCAATATCAGGCAGATGATTGTCGTCATCCTGCAAGTATTGCAACGTGCCTTGACTTTCGAGAAGGATATCCTCCTTCCACTGGATAAGTTTTTGCCGGAAATATTCTTTTTGACGATCATTCATAAAAGGTTCGTCTTCAGACGGACGATACTCTTTAACTTTACTCGCGGACATTCCTGACTCCCTGTTGCCGGAAAACAACCTGCCCCGCCGCCTCGGCGGCCTCTCTATAGCGATGCGCCGTCACAGGCTCAAGCGTTGTTTCGATTTATTGTCGTCATATTTATTCAGTAGAACGCAACTATTCAGGCCCATTTCCTGTTGATAACTGACGCTTGGCGAGTTCAACACGGGCCCGAAGAGCGATTTCATCGTATAAATTTTGCAGCGCAGGGGTTGCGCCAGCATGGGCGCGCGCTTGGGCGGCGCCCGCCAAGGCCGCCAGCTCGTCTTCGTCAGGCGCGCCGTCAAGGACACTTTGTTGCAGCGTTTCAAGTTGCTCAAGCAGATGCTGCGCCGCAGCGAAAGTTTTCGCCTCCGCTGTTTGATCACGCCCTTCGCTTTGAAGCGCAATCAGAGCGCCGAGAACATCCGTTCGGGCGACAGTGTCGAGCCCGCTTGCGCCCGCGTTCGGCGAAGCAGCGTCAAGGGTGAAATCAGCGCCTGACTTTTTCGCCTTCCCAGACGCTGCAGCGCCGCCTGTCGTTCTAACGCCAGAAACTTTCATGATCCGGTCCGTCGCCCTGCATAAGGCTGCAGTTGTGCCCTTGCGTCATAAAGGTTCCGTTAATCACGGCAAAAAACACCCGGCAATTTCTTCCGGAACGCCAACGCACGGGCAAACACAACCTTAGACGCCACAGTATAACCCATTGTACTTAAGTGATTTTTTCCAATCACCCAACGCTACCAAACTTGGCACATCCCTCGCTATGAGCAATCCAACGCATTGATTGGCGCAAGGGATTTTCATGACGCTTCGTTTCATTATTTCGGCTATCGCTATCTCCCTTACAGCTGCGACCGCCGTTCAGGCGGACTCGCGCATCAAAGACCTCGCCGACTTCGAAGGCGTGCGTGACAACATGCTGATCGGATACGGCCTTGTCGTCGGTCTTGACGGCACGGGCGACCGCATCCGCAACACGCCGTTCACGCGAGAGAGCCTTGTCTCCATGCTGGAGCGTATGGGCGTCAATATTCGCTCTGAAGTTCTCGATACGGATAATATCGCAGCCGTCATGGTGACGGCAAACCTACCGCCTTTTGCAACGCAAGGCACACGCCTCGATGTGTCGGTCAGCGCGCTTGGCGATGCGGAGTCGCTTCGCGGCGGCGTTCTGCTTGTTACCCCCCTTCATGGCGCAGACAGCGAAGTTTACGCCGTTGCACAAGGTTCAGTCGCCATCAGCGGTTTTGCCGCACGCGGACAAGCCGCATCGCTGACGACCGGTGTGCCAACAAACGGTCGCATTGCTAACGGCGCTGTTGTCGAGCGTGAGATCGAATATGATATTGCTGAAAAGCGTTCCATAAAACTCGCTCTGCGAAATCCGGACTTCACAACAGCCCAGCGTATTGCGTCTGCAATCAACACGCTGCTTGAAGAACCAGCCGCCGCCGTTGCCGATCCCGGCACAGTCAGGCTCGACCGCCCTCAAAATTATGATGGTAATATGGTTGCCCTTTTGGGAGCGATAGAAGGCTTGCGCGTCGATCCAGACAATACCGCCAGGGTTGTCATCGACGAGTCCTCAGGCGTCATTGTTATGGGCGCCAACGTTCGGGTTTCCACCGTCGCCATAGCGCAGGGTTCGCTCACTGTCTCGATTGCGGAAACGCCCCAGGTCAGTCAGCCCAGTCCGTTTTCCGATCGCGGCCGCACGGTTGTCGTTCCCCGAACAGATGCGCGCGCCAATGAGCCGCCCGCTGAATTGCAGATAGTCAACGGGGGCGTCCGGCTTTCTGATCTTGTTGACGGTCTTAATGCACTTGGCGTGCCGCCGCGCGATATGATCGCCATTCTCCAGGCGATAAAGGCGTCAGGCGCGTTGCAGGCCGACATCGAGGTGCTTTGATGGACACGCTCTTGCCTCTTGCACCGCTCTCGGCCCTCAGCTCGCAACAAACCCGCGATCACGAGGCCATCGAAAAACGCGCACAGGAATTCGAAGCTCTCATGATTGCCGAGTTCCTGAAGCCCATGTTCGACAGCGTCAGCACGCCAAGCCTCTTCGGCGGGGAAGGCGCTGAACAATCAATCTTTGGCGGCATGATGCAGGAACAATACGCCAACGCGATTGCAGAACGCGGCGGGATCGGGATTGCCGATCAAGTCAAGGCGGCGCTGATTGAACTGCAAAGCGCATCAACACAAGAACAGGAAATAAGGCCATGAGCGACAATGCGCTATCTTCTGAAGACCGTGTGCGCGAATTGATTGATATCACGGAAGCGTTGAGCGCTATTTTTGCTCGCGAGAACGAATTGCTTGAAACACGCCGCCCTGGAGAAATTGCTCCTCTGCAGTCGGAAAAAGCCCGCCTCGCAGCCGCCTATGCGCAGTCTATTAGAGATGTTGCGGAAAACAGAGGCGCTGTTCAGTCTGCAGAGCATACGCTTTTGGCTGAATTGAAAGCGGTCACCAAGAATTTTGAAGCGCGCGCCTCACGACAGCGCGCTTTGCTGGACGGGGCGCGGCGAGCAAGCGAAGGCGTTGCAAAAGCGATTGCAGAAGAAGCCGCCGCAAGTGACGGCGCCTATGACAGCCGTCCTGATCCGGCGCCAATTTCAATCAATGAAAGCGCTTAGTCGGCTTGCTTAACTTCAAACGACGCGTTCTTTGTATTTGCAATCGCAGCGCCGACCGCATGCGTTGGCGAAAAGACGCCGACAACCCCCGTCACTGAGCTTGAGCTTTCTGTTCGACCCGTCAGGTTTTCCGATTTACCGGTGGAATTTTCCGTAGCTCCAAGCTGCAACGAAACCGACGTAGATGTGGCATCCTGCGCGCTGATGTAATTCTGCATGTCCAGCAAAAAGAGCTGCGTTCCATAGAGAAGGTTTTCTTTCGTTACGCCGCCGTTGAAGAAACGCTGGACCCCGAAGATTACGACATTCTGCTCGGCTACGTTGACCGCCTTGGCCACATTCGCCAACGAATTGAAAGTATTGATGTCGTCATAAGCAAGACCGGCATTCGAAAACGCCGTGTAGGTGGCTGCGCCCTGACACCTCAGACCTGCAGCCGGGTCGGCGCAAGAGAACAAAGAAATCAGAAAACGCCCGCCTCCCGGCGTTTCAGCAAGTAACGTGGCCGCATCGTTATCTTCGTATGGCGCGATTGTCGCTTCTATTGAGAGAGCATTCAGCATCTCCGCATAGTCGCTGGCGTTGAACGCGTCTTTCATCTCTGAGATTTGAAAAGAAGAATTTGCCGTATTTTGCGCCAGCGCCGTCGACTGCGCCCCCCAACACAAACCAATAGCGGCCAAAGCAGCCTTTAATTTCAATACCCTGGCCATAATCCCCTCGTGAACTCATACCTACTGGTGGAGCGTAACAGGTATTTTACAATCCGGCAAAGGAACGGCTTTGCAGACTTCAAATCCTACCCTTCAAGGAATAACTCGGGTATATATGTTGAGAAGCGCATTGTGGGGTAACGCGGTGAAAACGTCTCAGCGAGGCATCGATCTGATCAGACAGTTCGAAGGTCTTGAACTTGAAGCTTATCAGGATATCGCCGGCATCTGGACAATTGGCTATGGCCATACCGGACCAGATGTTAAACCCGGCATGCGCATATCGGAACGTGAAGCCGAAGCGCTTCTGAGACGCGACCTCAAACCGCGCGAAGACGCTGTCGATGATCTGACATCGGTAAATCTCAATCAGAATGAATTCGATGCACTGGTTAGTTTCGTCTATAATGTCGGCATTGGCGCTTATCGCGGATCAACCGCCAGGCGCCGACTAAATCGCGGAGACCGAATTGGCGCGGCCGACGCGCTGACCTGGTGGAACAAAGCGACCGTTGGCGGCGTCCTGCGAGAAGTCGCAGGGCTGACGCGGCGCCGCGCGGCGGAACGCGCTCTTTTTCTGACACCGGCTAATCCCCTCGTCGCCCGTGAAACAGGACTTGCGGAAAACTCACGCGTCACGCCTGTCGAAGACTCGCCGCGCCGCAATAGCCTCACCGAAAGCCGCACCGTACAAGGCGCAACCGTTGCAGGCGGCGCTGGCGTTGCAGCTTCGACCATGGGCCGCGACACCGCCGAAGAGCTGGATCAAATCGAGACCAATATCGAAAACGGCGTCAGCATGACGGAGGATGAATCCGCTGGCGAAGGCTCAACCCCGCCCCGCCGATTAGTTGATGAGGAAGATGTCGAGGCAGGCGAAGAAGATAGCGACGAAAATGTTGCCGCTACGCCTGAAGCCGAAACTGATGCAGATGACTCAGAAGAAGATGATGCGGCTGACGGCGCCGTCGCTGATATGGGCGAAGACGGCGTTATTAATCTGAATGAAGAAGAGGACACCGAAACGGGCGAAGTCATCATGATGGGAGAAGAAGGCGCGCGCCCGTCAAAGCACGAAGTTCACGCAGTTGAAGCCCAGATCCAGTTTGCGTTGCTTGTGCTGGTCGTTCTCTCAGTTTTATTTATTATTTTTGCACGGATCGATGATTACTTTAAATACCGGCGCTAATCAGTTTCGTTTGGCGCGCATATAAATTACGCGAAGCTGCCCCGAGCGCAGCGCTTCATAACGTTCCGCCCAGAGACGAGCCTGCTGGCTCATGGCGTGAAGAAAGTCAGCACGCATCGCAGAATTTTCAACATTTGAGATCGCTTCATAAGCGCCTCGCCATCCAGCCCAACCGCGCTCAATGAGCGGCAAAAATGCAGTCGTATCGTCCCCGATTTCCTCAACCACGAAACCCGCTGATTTCAAAATGCTTCGATAATCGGTCTCAGTTTTAGGCGCGCCGGCAAAATCGGAGGGAAAACATGCCGGTAAACGCGCGCCTTTGCGAATAACTGCGTAATCAATAAAGACTGCCTTCGCCTGAGGCTTTAACAGCTCCGCTGAAAATATAGCTCTGTTTGTATCGTGACTTAATTGAAAGTATGACAGTACGCCGTCTGTTTCAGCTTTCTGTAAACGCTGCATGGCCGCATCGTGATGACATAGTCCGGAACGCTCGAACCCAACGGCGTCAGTCAGACCTGTCGCTTTCCAGCGCGCCCCTTCTTCGAGATCACGCAATACCCCGCCGCCTTCTGCGCCAAGCACCGTCACTTTAGCCTTTCCAGCAAGCGAAAGCATCCGCGCATAACGCATGGTCCATACCGGCGAGCCTGGCCCCAACCGCCCTGCGCCCCAAATTGTTTCAGCAACGATGTCTTTAACCGGCCGGCCGGTCATCCCGCTCGCGAGCGGCAAACTGGCTTGCAAAGCAGCGCGCTCAGCTGCTTCGTCAAAAGCGTATCCCTCCCACCACGCATGGAATTTGCGCGTAGCGAAGCGAAATTTGGCTTTGACGCCTGTGAGTGGTGCGACGGCGCCGTTCATCAACGACCGAACCCCTTTTCCTAAGAACTCAATGCCCGGCTCAAACCGATAAATTGAGATTTCCGCCTAAAAACTAAGCGCTTCATGGCTGACAAATCGTTAAGGAGTGATCCTGATCCGAGCGAGCTCAGCTTCTGCAGATTGATTAGAAGATAATTCTTCTGCTTACTGACAGGCTCATCAGGAAGCCATAATCTTTCTTAACGATAGTTTAAGTCATGAGCGCATTCACGAGCTCGTCGCGGTTGCCCCGACGTTATATCAAGCTGCGTATACGCTCACGGAGATCCGGCAATAGCTCGCTTTCAAACCATGGGTTTCTTTTCAGCCAAGCGTTATTTCGCCATGACGGATGCGGCATTGGAAAAAATTTCGGAGCGAAATCCCGCCACCGCGAAACTGTTGCTGTCAGAGTTTTTTCGGCCCCGTCTTTCAGGTGCCACTTCTGCGCATAAGCGCCCACAAGCAAGGCTGTCTCAATGTTCGGCAAATGAGACATAAGACGTTCTCGCCAGGCCAGTGCGCACTCTTTTCTAGGCGGCAGGTCAGAACCTTTTTTGTCATAGCCGGGAAAGCAAAAACCCATTGGCGCGATTACAAGCTTATCGGGATTGTAGAATTCTTCAGCAGTCACACCCATCCAATCACGCAGACGATCTCCTGACGGATCAGTAAAGGGTTTTCCGGTTTGGTGAACAAGGTTTCCCGGCGCCTGCCCGAAAATCGCCAACCGCGCTTTGGAAGACGCCTGCAGAACGGGACGCGGATCATGCGGCAGCGGCGCAGCAATGGGCGTATCGACGCAAACGCTGCATTTGCGGATATCTGCAAGGAGAGTATTTAGCTTCTTCAAAGTCGGTGCATCATGAGGTTACGACAGTTCGTGTAGGTTTTTTCAGAAAACGATTACGCACATATTTTGAAACAGGCCGCTCCAAATAGAAGGTGGAAAGATGAGCGATTAAAGCCAGCGCAATAAAACTAACCGGACGTTTAAAAAGATAAACTGTCAAACGATCACCCTCATTCATGCCAAAATTGATTGTGAAGAAATGCCATATATATAGAGAATAAGAGATCGTCGCGACATAACGCATTGGCGAAGAAGTCAACGCTGCGCGAAGAGGTTTAAAGTCAGCATATAGAATAGAACCAACAAGCAACATTGCAGAGTACGGACGCAAATAAAAAAGCAACTCAAACTCCGGACGTAAGGTTGCCATCCAAAATAATGCAAACACAGGAAATAAAAGCCCGAGAAGTCGCTTGGCTCGTTCAAAATCACCAAAATATCCATGATAAAAAAGCGCAAGAGTCGAACCAGCAAGAATTTCGTCGACACGTAAATGCGTCTGAATACTAATGCCCGTACCGGTGGAAACACGCAAAAATGTAACCGCAATCAATGCAACACAAAAAAGCACAAGACCGCGTCTGCCAAACATCCAGGCCAAAAGTGCGGCGAAAATATAATAGTGCATTTCGACGCACAAAGACCATAAATGACTATTCAGTGAAGTTATATAGTCTGTATAGTAATTGATTATATAAAACCCGGTGGCAGTGCCAATTTGAGGTTGAAAATCAATCAGTCCATAGACAATGAGAATATACAGCGAAACAGCCGGAACAATTCGCGTGATCCGCTTGATCAAAAATTCGCCTATCGGCGGCTCGCGTAACAAAAAACTGCAAATCAGAAATCCTGAAAGAATAAAAAAGAGGCTCATTCCACCAGTCGCCGCAGAATGATTAAGTCCCCATTGCGAGGGACCAAGCGGCAGCATATGCCCCGCTAGCACCAGCAGGATGCTCGCAGCGCGAACCCCATCCAGAACAGGAATATGGTGGGAGCCGCCTATATCGGCGGGACGACTAGCTATATTCGATTTATCATCCATCTAACGGCCGCCCCGCACTCGTCACGCAATGCGCATTTCGATGCATAAACTATAAGCATATCATATGCCGCAGCGACTTTCCCTCATGGGCTGAATTCAGTAAGGCCGATTGCTATTTCCAACACTCGTTTCAATTAAGGGCTATCCACTACGTATTTTACCTGCTCCATACAGGGTTTTGCCCTGCGACGCTTAGAGTATGCCTCAATGACAGTAACAAAAAAAACGTTTTTATGCTTAATCGAGGATGTGACTTTCCCTGAATTTATGCAGTTGCGGTTTTGGCGAGCGCCCCTAAAGTGCGCTCAAACTCCTAGTTGTAGAGGAATCGCTGATGCTTCCGTCGCCCCGCGCCGACCTGAAAGCCAATACGCTTGATTATGAAGTCCTCCCGCTCGTCAAGCCGACAGGATTTCGCGAATATGACGCACGCTGGATTTTCGAACAGGAAATTAATCTCCTCGGCATTCAGGCGCTGGGGCAAGGGTTGGGCACACTGATCCGTGAAATGAATAAAGAGCCGCGCATTGTTGTGGGTCATGACTTTCGCGGCTACTCAGCCTCTATTAAACAGGCGCTTACCGTAGGGCTCATGAGCGCCGGCCTCGAGGTCAACGACATCGGACTTGCGCTGTCGCCTGTCGCATACTTCGCACAGTTCGATCTCGATATCCCATGCGTCGCCATGGTGACCGCCAGCCACAATGAAAACGGATGGACCGGCGTTAAGATGGGCGCGGCGCGCCCCCTCACCTTTGGCCCGGATGAAATGGGCCGGCTGAAAGAGATCGTTCTCAACGGCGAATATAAGTCTTTCGATGGCGGCGCATATCGATACGTTGATGGAATGCGGGAACGCTATATCGCTGATGTGACAGAAGGCGTCTCGTTCAAGCGAAAAATGAAGGTTATCGCTGCATGCGGCAACGGCACCGCCGGCGCATACGCGCCGGAAGCGCTTGAGAGGCTGGGATTAGATGTTGTCCCCATGGACGCTGAACTTGATCATACGTTTCCGCGCTATAATCCAAATCCCGAAGATATGGAAATGCTGCACGCAATGCAGACTGCCGTTAAGGAAAACGGCGCAGATGTGGCCCTTGGTTTCGATGGCGACGGCGACCGTTGCGGCGTTGTCGATAATGAAGGCGAAGAGATTTTTGCAGATAAGATCGGTGTCATGATTGCGCGTGACCTGTCTGCAATACACGACAAAGCGCAGTTCGTTGTCGACGTGAAATCAACGGGCCTTTTCATGACCGACCCGGTGCTGGTCGAGAACGAGGCAGAAACTGTGTATTGGAAGACCGGACACTCTTATATTAAACGTAAAAGTCATGAACTTGGCGCCCTAGCTGGCTTCGAAAAATCCGGACACTTCTTTTTTAATGAGCCTATCGGACGCGGCTATGATGACGGTCTTGTAGCTGCGATTGCATTGCTGCAAATGCTCGATCGAAACCCTGATAAAAATCTCTCCGATCTACGCAAAGCTTTACCGATAACATACCAATCGCCGACCATGTCGCCGCATTGTCCGGATGAAGAGAAGTATGGCGTAGTTGAAAAGGTTGTTGCCGAACTTTCATCGCGCAAAGAGATCATCGGTCAAAAAGTCCGTGACGTTGTGACGGTCAATGGCGTGCGCATTACCGCCGAAGATGGCACATGGGGTCTTGTTCGAGCGTCCTCCAATAAGCCTGAGCTGGTCGTCGTTGTGGAAAGCCCCACATCGAAAGAAAATATGAAGGCGATGTTCGACGAATTGGATGCTGAGTTAAAGAAGCACCCCGAAGTGGGCGCATACAACCAAAAGATCTGATCTGTACAGGTCGTTCTGTTTTACTCGAAGCGACGATGCGCCCGAATATCCAGTAGAAGAGATGGGAGGCAATCATGATCGTGACATTCAGCATAGGCGCGCCGCTGGCCGCTATCGGCGCTGCAGCGGCAGTCACACGGTTTCACCTCCGCGGCGAAGACCTTTCCCAGTACGACGCCGAAAAGTATCAACCTGACTTTCATCCGGATCAAAATTCAGACGGGGCCAAGGCCGTCCGTGATTATCTTCGGGAAAATTTTATCAAGCCTGCGCAAGCGGAAGGTTCGGCAGCGGAAAAACTGGCGGCGAAAAGGCGTCGTTTCGACTCTGTCGGCCTCACCCGCGACTTTGATTGCGATTTTCAAGACGCCATTGCAGAGACAGACGGCGTCACCGTTAGCGGTGAATGGACGCTGCCGAAAGACTGCTCGCTGTCCCGGCGTATCCTGTACATTCATGGCGGCGCCAACACGGTCGGCAGCGCAGTCAGCCATCGCCCGCTCACAACAAACCTTGCGAACAGAACGGGCTGCGCCGTCTTTGCGCCCAACTACCGTCTGATGCCGGAGAATAAGCGCATTGACGGCGTAACTGATTGCCGGGCAGCCTATGAGTGGATTTTGAAAAACGGCCCTGACGGCGATCGCGACGCCCAATCGATCGCTGTCGGGGGGGACTCAGCTGGTGGAAATTTGACGCTGTCTCTCATTAATTGGATCCGCGACGAGAACAAGCGAGCGCCGGATGCAGTTTTCGCAATTTCGCCGGCTACAGACACAACCTGCACAAGCCCTAGCCTCAAAGGCAATTTCGAAACCGATCTCATGCTGAAGCCGCTGGCGGCGCCGCTGCTGAAAATTCCGAACGCCGTTTTATTATGGGCGCTTTGGCGCACGAATAAGCTGTCGCCGGCAAACCCGATCGTCTCGCCGATCTTTGCAGATCTCTCCAATTTACCGCCTACGCTGGTCCATGTGAGCGCCGCTGAGATGCTCTACGATGACGCCCGACGATACGTGGCGAAACGAAACGCGAGCGGATCACCTGCAAAAATTCAGATCTGGGATCATATGGCCCATGTCTGGCATATATTCGATCGCATGTTGCCTGAGGCGAACCATGCGCTTGATGAAATCGCCGGATTTTTAAAAGAGAATGGCGCAACGGCGAAGTGATGCTTGCGGTTAAAAGATATTCAGGCCTGTTTTTTCGCTAAACATTTCAAGCGCAACCGCGCCTGCTAGTGAATTGCCCGCTTCGTTCAACGCCGGTGACCAAACCGCAACCGAACAGGCGCCAGGCGCAATCGCCAGAATGCCCCCGCCAACACCAGACTTGCCCGGCAGTCCAACACGAAACGCAAAATCGCCGCTTCTGTCGTAATGTCCGCAGGTCAACATGATCGCATTCACACGGTTTACGCGATCATGGGTGGACAGCGCTTCGCCGGTTAGCGGATGGGTTCCGTCATTAGCGAGGTAAAGTCCGGCGCAAGCCAGTTCCTCTACTGACATTTCAATTGAACACTGAGAAAAATAGGCGTCCAGAACATCTTCGACTGGATTCTCAAGAATGCCGAAACTCTTCATGAAATAGGCAAGCGAACGATTGCGGTCGCCCCATTGCTTTTCTGACTCTGCAACTTCAGCGTTGGCGTCAATCGAACCGACGCATGCCGCTCTGTTAATAAAGCCAAGCGTCTCTTTCAGCGCGGAACCGGATGCGCAATTACTCATGATCGCGTCCGTCACTACAAGGGCGCCTGCGTTGATGAAGGGATTGCGCGGCACGCCTTGTTCTTTTTCCAGCTGAACAATTGAATTGAACGCTGTTCCGGAAGGCTCCCGGCCAACACGGCGCCATAAGTCGCCGCCTTCAAATCCAAGCGCCAAGCTTAGGGTAAAGACTTTTGAGATGGACTGAATGGAAAACTTCGCTTGCGCGGCGCCGGCTGAATACCGCCGGCCCTCATTATCGATAACGGCAATCGCGAATGCTCTAGGGTCCGCGCAGGCAAGAGCGGGAATGTAGTCAGCGACCTTCCCTGTGCCTAAGACAGACACGATATCGCGCTCAATTTCATCAAGAATTTTCTGATAATCCATGGCCAAGCGTTCAACGCTGCTTGCCGGGAGCCGTCAAGTCTTCCCTTTAACGACTAATAGCGAACCAGCGCCGATCCCCAAGCAAGGCCGCCGCCCAGCGCAGCAAAAACGAGAAGCTGACCGCGCTGAATACGCCCGTCCCTGACGCCGGCGTCAAGCGCTAATGGAATAGATGCTGAAGATGTGTTGGCGTGCTTATCAATCGTTACAATAATTTTCGACTGACAAAGCTCTAATTTTTTGGCGCAAGACTGAATAATGCGAATGTTCGCCTGATGGGGAACAAACCAGTCAATTTCGCTTCGGGGAACTTTAGCGCGTTCCGTCACTTCGAAAACAGCCCCTGAAATCTCTTCAACGGCATTTCTGAAAACTTCCTTGCCGTTCATTTTCACAAGACCAACTGTGCCCGTCGTCGACGGTCCGCCATCTGCGTAAAGATGATCCGCAAGCCGGCCGTCCGAGGACAGATATGTCGCAAGCACGCCTCGCGGCGGTGCGGCGACAGCCGGTCTATCGCCGCTAAGGATGACAGCTCCAGCGCCGTCCCCAAAGAGAACGCATGTGCCCCGATCGTTCCAGTCAAGAAAGCAGGAAAGCTTTTCAGCGCCGATGACAAGCGCATGCTTGACTTGCCCGGTTGAAATGAAATTTGTCGCAACGCTCATGGCGTATATAAAGCCGGCGCACGCAGCAGAAACATCGAATGCAATTCCCGGCGGGATGCCAAGCTTCTGCTGTACATATACGGCTGTCGATGGAAATGTTTTGTCAGGGGTTACCGTTGCAACGATGACCAGACCAATATCGCGCGGTTTCAATCCAGCTTGATCAAGCGCGGCCCACGCCGCTTCCCGCGCGAGATCGGATGTCGCCTCATCGTCAGATGCAAGATGACGCTGACCAATACCGCTGCGCGAACGAATCCACTCGTCAGAAGTATCAACCGTTTTGGAAAGTTCTGCGTTTGTTAAAACGCGAGCGGGCAAATAGCTCCCCACTCCGGAGATAATTGTTTCAATTTCACTCATTACCGCCCGCCAATATTCGTTACACGGTAACAGGCGTCTTTTCGGAATGATACAACCAATCGCATTCGAATCGAAAATAAATAACAACAATATCGCGCCAGAGCGCTATCGAAAGATGTCAAAAAGTAGTCCAACGGCAACAAGAAAGACATATCCGCTAAAGATGCGCGATAAAATTTCCGGTGCGGCGGCATGGGCAAAGCGGGCGCCCATCGGCGCGGTGAGAGCAGCCGCTCCGGCCATCACGGCAAAGGCAATTAGATTCACGTAGCCTGTGGAAAAAGGCGCCAGCTCTGGCGCGCCCCAGCCGGCGGCGACAAACCCGGCCATTCCCGGCCCAGCCACAGCAACGCCAAACCCGGCCGAAGTGCCGATCGCCTGATGTATGGATCGCCCCGCCCACTTCATCACCATGACACCGACGGCGCCGCCGCCGAGGCCCAAGAGACTTGAGAATGCGCCGGTTCCAAGACCAAGGGGAATTTTGATTCTATTATCGTGGATATTGACAGGCTTGGCATTTTTGTTGAGGGAGGGACGCAATCGTCTGGCGGCGATGATGATTGCGCCAAGCGCAAATATGACGCCAAGGAACTCTCCTGAAATCCAGCGCACTGTCGACGCCCCAATAAGAGAACCAATTGCTATCCATAACACCCATCCGCGCAAAACGCTCATATCCACGAAACCGGCCTGATGATGAGCCCTTAGCGATTGGGTCGACGTGACAATGATGATTGCGAGCGATGTGCCAATAGCCGTTTTCAGGCTTATTTCATCGTTGCTACCGGTTGCTTGAAGAACTGCATACAGCGCCGGCACGGTGACAATTCCGCCGCCAACCCCGAACAGACCTGCGGCGAAACCTGAAACGCCGCCCGCAGCCGCCAGCGCAAGCAATAGCAATCCGTACTCAAATGATGACGAAAAAGGCATGAACCTCAGACCGGCTCTACGGTACGATCCATCGCTTCAAGCGCTCTATCGAGAATATCGCTGCGAGACAAAGGCGCATTTTCCGACAAAAAACGTCGCCACGCGCGTGCGCCTGGCGCGCCATGGAATAGACCCAGCATGTGGCGGGTGATCGTATGCGGACGCACCCCGCGTTCAAAAGCATCTTTTACATAGATCGACATTGCGCGAACGACATCCTGGCGGGAGATCGCTTCGCTATGATCGTCAAAAAGCATCGCATCGACCTGCGAAAGCAGATAAGGCGCGCCATAGGCGGCGCGGCCGAGCATTACACCGTCAAACCGTTCAAGGTGACCGACAGATTGCTGAACAGTTTCAATGCCGCCGTTTAAAATGATCGATAAGTCATTGCGGGACGCTTTCATACGCGCGACGAGCTCGTAATCAAGGGGTGGGATGGTTCTGTTTTCTTTCGGCGAAAGACCTTGCAGCCATGCTTTTCTGGCATGGATGATGAATACTTTACATCCAGCATCAGAAACGCTTTCGACAAAGGAAGGCAGGGTTTCTTCCGGGTTTTGATCATCAACGCCGATCCGGCATTTCACAGTGACGGGCACTTTAACCGCCGCAGCCATTGCGGAGATACACTCCGCTACGAGATCCGGCTCTCTCATCAGACAGGCGCCGAACGCACCCGATTGCACACGATCTGATGGACAGCCAACGTTGAGATTGATTTCGTCATAACCGTAACCGGCGCCGATTTTTGCCGCTTCCTTCAATTTAACCGGATCACTGCCGCCAAGCTGTATAGCCACCGGATGTTCCGTATGGTCAAAACCCAACAGATAATCGCGATCGCCATGAAGCAACGCTTCCGCCGTAATCATCTCCGTATAAAGACGAGTATGACGCGTCATTAATCGGTGAAAATACCGGCAATGACGATCCGTCCCGTCCATCATCGGCGCGACACAAAAGCGATGGGAATTCATCATGGCGGTCAAATCAACAGTCTAATCAAGCAAAATCAGTTTCAAGCGACCGGTGTAATGATCCGCTCGGTCCATGGCAATCGCCTATACGATCGTCATGACTACGATTTAAGGGCGAACTTGCCCCTCACCGTGAACCACATTTTTATAGGTTGTCAGCTCTTCCAGTCCCACAGGCCCACGCGCATGGAGCCGTCCAGTAGCGATGCCGATCTCTGCCCCTAAGCCGAACTCGCCACCATCTGCAAATTGTGTCGAGGCATTATGCATAACAATAGCGCTGTCGACTTGGTTGACAAAGCGCGCCGCCACCGTCTTGTCCTCGGTTACGATTGCGTCGGTATGGCCAGACCCATATCGCGCGATGTGCGCGATCGCTCCCTCCACGCTTTCGACTGCAGCGATACTGATAACAGGCGCCAGGTATTCCGTCTCCCAATCTTCGGGCGAAGCTGCCAGCGCTCTGGGGTAAATACTCCTTACGGCGTCATCGGCGCGAATCTCACATCCTGCCTCTTGCAGGGACGAGAGCAGCGCCGGCGTCAGCTCGTTTAATCGGGCTTTGTCGATCAATAGCGTTTCAGCAGCGCCGCATACGCCCGGCCTTCGCATTTTCGCATTGACAACGATTGCAACCGCTTTTTCGGGATCAGCGTTTTTATCAACATAGACATGGCATATGCCGTCAAGATGGCTGAGAACGGCGGTCTTCGCTTCTGTTTCCACGCGCGCTACGAGAGACTTGCCGCCGCGGGGGATAACCACATCAATAGCGCCGTCAAGCCCGGAAAGCAAAGCGCCAACCGCCAAGCGATCCGTTGTCTGAACATATTGCGCCGCGTGTTCCGGTAAACCGGCGTCTTTGAGGCCCATCACAAAACACTCATGCAGCACGCCAGCCGTCGCCGCACACTCAGACCCGCCGCGCAGAATCACAGCATTGCCTGCCTTGACTGCGATGGCAGCGGCATCGATTGTTACATTCGGGCGACTTTCATAAATTACCGCAATCACGCCAATCGGCACACGAACGCGTTCTATTTTTAAGCCGTTTGGGCGCGTCCAGGATCTAATCGTTTCGCCCACCGGGTCTGGCAAACTGGCAATATTTTCCAGACTCTTCGCGATACTTTCCAGACGTGAAGCGTCAAGCCGCATGCGATCTAGAAATGCCTTACTTAATCCCGCCGCCTCAGCCTTTTCCGTTTCGTTAGCGTTAGTCTCTAAGATGGATAAGGCGCAGTCGCGTATGGCTATGGCGGCGGCCGAGAGTGCGGCATCTTTTGACACCCGTGAAGCGCCGGCGATCTCGCGGGCGGCGCCCCGTGCGCGCCGGCCGAGATTGTACATATAAGCGTTTAAATCAGTCATTTTTGTTTTGGCGGGTCAAAAAGCGCGAACTCGTCCTTTTCGATAATGGCGGCGCGCTGTCGAGGACCGAGAATAGCCTCAATTTCGCTCGATTTCCGGCCGGCGACCGCGCGCGCATCTATAGAATCGTATGCGCAAATGCCCTGCCCTAGTTTTGCACCATTTACGGAAAGAATATGGACTGCATCGCCTTTTTGAAAATCTCCGACAACTTCCGCCACTCCTGCGGGGAGCAGACTCGCGCCAGCCTGCAGAGCCTTTTCTGCGCCCTCATCAATGCGAAGAGCGCCGCTTGAGGTCAAACGGCCGGCAATCCATTTTCGACGAGCTCCATGATGACTTGTCGATGGCTTAATCAATGTCGCCGGACCGCCATTTAATATAGCGTTTAAAGGCCGAGCGCCATATCCAGGCCCGATTACTACGGCGCAGCCGTTTCGAGTAGCGATTTTCGCCGCTTCAATTTTCGAAGCCATCCCGCCGGACCCTACGCCAGCGCTGTCATTAGCGCCGCCCGCCGCCTGTTCATGCGCCGGCGTGATCTCCTCAATGAAATCCAAACGTTGAGCGGACGCATGAATGCGAGGGTCCTTGTCATAAACGCCATCGACATCGGAAAGAATGAGCAGGCAATCGGCGTCAAAAAGTTGCGCCGCATGAGCGGCAAGGCGGTCGTTATCGCCATATCGAATCTCCTGCGTCGCAATCGTATCATTTTCATTGACGATAGGAATGATCCCGGCATTTCGCAGAACACGAAGGGTAGCGCGCGCGTTCACATAACGATTTCGAATTTCCGTATCATCAAGCGTCAACAAAAGTTGCGCCACATCAATGTCCAGGGGTGCAAAGGCGCTCGCCCAGGCGTTCATTAATTCTATCTGGCCAGCGGCTGAGGCCGCTTGCTTTTCTTCAAGCCTGCGTGCGCTTTGCCAGGCAAGACGCCGGCTGCCGACCGCAACAGCGCCTGACGATACGATAAGACATTCCACTCCCCGATCACGCAATACTGACAAATCCTGCGCAAGCGCAAAGAGCCAGTCAGCGCGAACGCCATTTTCATTGCAAATAAGGGCTGAACCCACTTTGACGACAAGCCGCTGCGCATTTCGCAGCGCGCTCGCTGGTTGACGCGCACTCTCTTCCATATGAAATATTTATGATTTAACCCGCACTGCTGCAATCGACGTAACATCATTGAAAAGGCTCGCCACCGTTGGCGCCTGCCCGGCTCCCCTGCCTTTGCAGACAATGTCCCCGGCGCCGGCGGCAAGTTTCAAGATAAGCGCATTTTCTTCATTATCGACAGTATGCAAATAGTGACTTTCTTCTATCGGCAAGATGCGAACTGCAGCAGTAAGATCGCCGTCGACCCCGCGCTCGACTGTTGAGACCTGCCGCCAGACGCCGCCGGACGCTTCAATTTCAGAAGCCATTTCGGGCGACAGCGCTGTTGCCGCAGTTGATAGAATATCAATCTCCGCACCAAAAGCTTCAAAACTTAGTATGGAGATTTTTGCCACAGCATCTGCACCAGAAAGATCCGCCGTTGGGTCAGGTTCAGCAAAGCCTGCATCTTGAGCTTCTGTCACAGCGGCGGCAAAGCTCTTTCCTTGTGCGAGCGCCGTCAGAATGTAATTCACGGTGCCGTTCAAAATAGCGGAAACAGATTGTATCCTCGCATGGTCAGAATACTTTCTGATCGTTTCCACCATCGGCGTTTCACCACCGACAGAGGCGCTATAGTAAAACAACGCTCCTGTTTTTTCAGCCAGGCGATGGAATTCACCTAGCGCCCCCGCCACCCCCTGCTTGTTTGCAGAAACGACCGAAACGCCGGCTTCCAGGGCCGCTTTAATCAGCTTTCGCCCAGCGGCGCCGTCAGGCAACGCGTCGATTACGATATCAGGGGACGTCGCCAGTAATGAAGCAATATCGTCTGTAATCAAAACGTCGCGAAAAAATTCCCCACGGTCTTTTGATACGTCACGGACAAGCGCAGCGCAAAGCCGGTGCGACGTTTCTCCTTTTAAGAGTTTTACCGCAACGCCGCCGCCAATTAATCCAAGCCCGGCGACAGCGATCCGCAGCGACCGAATAGAACCAGCCTCATCGCCCGCTTCTTTCAGAATGCCGACATCGCCCTGTGTCACCGCTGCCTCGCTCTTTACTGGTCATACTATCGACCAAGTCTTGCAACCTTATCGCTTTCAACAAAGGCGCCATCAAGAGCGCGCTGGATGTCTTTAATCAGATCCTCCGTATGCTCAAGGCCGATTGAGAACCGAACAAGCCGATCGGATATGCCGGCGACGCGCCGCGCATCCGGCGTCATGGAGGCGTGGGTCATGGCGGCGGGCACGCAAACGAGGCTTTCAAAACCGCCAAGCGACTCTGCGATCGTGAAAATTTTCAAATTGCGCAGGAACTGGAGAACATCGGTGTCTTCTGCAAATTCGATGCTGAACATGGCGCCGAACCCTTTTTGCTGGCGGGCGGCGATGTCATGTCCCGGATGGTTGACAAGCCCCGGATAAAAGATTCGCTCAACCCTCGCCTCTTGTCTGAGCATTTCCACAACATCGCGCGCAGTCGCCTGTTGACGCTCAATTCGAGGGAATAGCGTGCGCAGCCCGCGCAGTGTCAGAAATGAATCAAAGGGCGCGCCGGTAACGCCGGTGCAATTCGCCCACCAGGCCAGCTCCTCGCCGAGCGCCGCATCCCGGGCAAGAACTGCGCCGCCGACGACGTCGCTATGACCATTAATAAATTTTGTCGTTGAGTGGATGACAACGTCACAACCAAGCGCAAGCGGCTGTTGCAACGCCGGCGAAAGAAACGTGTTGTCCGCGACGACGATCGCGCCGCAATTGCGCGCCAGCGATACGATCTGCTCGATATCGGTAATCCGCAATAGCGGATTGCTGGGTGTCTCAACCAGAACAAGCTTTGGCTTTCTCGCAAAGGCCGTCTCAAGCGCCTGCGTATCGGTCTGATCAACATGAAGCACATCAAAGTGTCCCCGCTTTGCTCTCGCCGCCAGCAAGCGATGGGTTCCGCCGTAACAATCATGGGGCGCCAGCACCACATCGCCCGGATCAACGAGATTGAGCACAAGATCGACCGCCGCCATGCCCGATGCCGTGACAACGGCTTTCGCAGCGCCTTCCAGGTCCGCAAGCGCCTCTTCAAGATGAGTGCGGGTGGGATTGCCTGAACGGGCGTAGTCATATTGCGGTTTGACAGCCGGATCGTCCCAGTAATAGTTCGCAGACAGATGAAGCGGCGGGGAAACCGCATTGTGTCCCGGATCCGTTGCAACGCCGGCAATAGCAGCCAGGGTTTCTTGATGATACGCATTGCTCATTTGAGATTCTCCGTCAGAAATTTCTGGATAAAGGGACCGATCGCAGCGGATTCCTTCAGGAATGCGTCGTGACCGTAAGATGAGGCAATTTCGACATAACGCGCGCGCGCAACAGCGCTGGCACAGCGCCTGATGTCAGACGGCGGCGCTAACTGATCGCCTTGGGCGGCGATGAATAATGTCGGCGCCGCAATGCGATCGAGCTCAACCCAGTGACTGTCAATCGAATGCGATAGGGTCAAATATCGCTGAGGGTTCATCTGATAGACGCTTCCCCGTGCTGTGAGATAGTCGCAAACCTCAGAGGTTTCGCCTTGCAGTCTGTTGTCCGCTGCAAATCGGCTCTCAAACTCTTTTGGCGATCTGTATGAAGCCATGGCGAGTTGGCGGGCGAGCGATACGCCTTCGCCTGCGCGGCCGCTTTCAATGGCGAACTCGATGATGCGGCGTTGGACGCCGCGCAGCGCCGTGCCGAAAGGATGAGGTTTCTCTGCCGCACAAAGACTGACAAGACACTGAATGCGGGAGGGAAATGCAGCAGCGAAACTCAGCGCCGCCATGCCGCCATAAGAAGCGCCGACAAAGGCGTGCAGCCGCTCAACGCCCAGATGATCGAGCGCCGCATCAAGCGCGCGAGCCTGATCCAGCGTCGTTATTCGTCTGGCGGTCTCACCGTCATTTGGGAGAAAATCGAAACTGACGATGCAAAACGTTTCAGGGTCTAATGACCGGCCGGAACCAGCAACATCCCGCCACCACCCCTTTTCTGTCTGCGTATCCGCTATAGCTCGGCCAGCGGAGATGCCCCCGGCCACCGCCAGCGCCGGCTGACGCAGATCGCCATGCACGCGAAGTCGCAAATAGGGTTTTGACAGAAATTCTCCACTTTCCAGCGCAAAACCGGCCGGCAAGGGCGCAGTCACATCCGTCCAGCAACATTGTGCTTCAGACGGGGTTTCTTTCAAAATGAATGCAGACATGGCTCGTCCCTGCTATTCTTCTCACTACGCACCAGAGAAATTCGCAGAGACCGATCGAAAGACGCTTACCGTCATTCGACTCATCTCTCGGAAGTTTCCTTCCGAAGGAATTGGCACCTTTCTGAAACAGTCGGTCTGACTTTTCCAGCGGTTGCCCCAGCGTCAACGGGCCTGTCCCTCAGCTGGTCTTGATGAGTTATCAGTTGTGTATGGGCAAAGCGGCCTGTCGTCAATTCACAAAATTTTCAGTCGCTGTCAGTTTTCCTGAAGTCGTCAGATTGAGACAGTTCATGCAACGAGCGAGGCAAGCTTCGCCATATCAGCGTGCCGCGAAGGGATGTCGTCGCGCGGCGCGGCAAGGCGAAGATCCCTCAAGACCTCCAGTGACCGCAACAAAACCGGCAGCGGCGGCCCGCTCGCCGTGATCTGCGCCAACTGTTTTTCATCAAACGTATTTGACGGTCCTTCAATGAACTTTTTGACAAGGGAATTATGGTGTTGCGCCGCTATCTCGCCGAACAGCCTGCATACATTAAGGAAAGCAAGACCGTTTTCTTTAAACCATGGCTGCGCGGCGTATTTTTGTGCAGCGACAAGAAATTCGTCGAGCAAGCTGCGTTTGCGCATAGCGTCGCGCAGCGCCGCCTGATCTTCAGGCGGCATAAAAAGCATTTTGTCGACAAGAAGCTGGGAGTAATATGGATTGTTCGCCCGGCACACCCCGAGCAGTAGATCCAGCTCATTTATTCCGGAAAAGTCTCCAGCATTGGCGCCGCGGTATTCATGCCGTCCAACACGATAGGGTTTGTAATAAGGTCGCACACAGAAGAAAAATCGATCAATATCGAGATCATCCATTAAGGCTTGGTTGTGCTTTTTAACATCACGCAGAGCTTGCGCGGCGTTTTCTAGCAAAGTCTTTGTCACCGGGTGGGAAACTCCGAGGGGCAGTATGCGCTTGACGGCGTCGGCAGCACGCATCACCGAGAGAATGCCCAACGTGTTCAAATCGACAAAAATGCGTTCGTCCCGTAGCGAGGTAAACCGTTTGGGCACGCCATTGACCGCCCTTCCCCGAGTCGCCAGATGCGATGACGCAAAACGCGGCGCCATCCCGAGAGAAGCAGCAATATGCATTCCCAACGCAGAAGCTTCCGTGTGAGGAGATTTCTCCTCTCGGGCTGGATTGGTGAGTTCGTGTCGGCGCAACGACGCCATATAAAGCCCCAGATTGCCAAGCAGATCGAACGCCTTATCGGCGCCCTCATCCGTATTGCCTTCTTCCACCAGCGGAATGATGAGCCGACAGCCATGCCTCAGAATCTCATCTTTAATATCATCGCCGGCGCCCTGAACCGCGCCGCGGTCATCCTGCGTAAAGTAAAGCTCTTCAAGCGCCGTATTCAGCGCCACGAACTCATTGCGAATCCAGTCGTCAAAAATTTCGGCGTTTTTGCTCAAGCAGGCACTCCTTTCCCGGCAGGTCGCCCGGCAAGTCGCATTGACAGGGACAGTAAGCCCGCGTCAAACCGACATATACGCTATGACGGAGTCAGACCAAAATGCGCAAGGATTTTTACCAACGAATTGATGACACGATCGAGGAGCTGCGCGACCAGGGACTGGAAAAAGTTGAACGCGAAATCGCCTCGCCTCAAGGGCCGGAAATTGATGTTCTTCATAACGGCGAAACCGTTCGCGTCCTCAATTTTTGCGCTAACAATTATCTTGGACTTGCCGACCATCCGGAGATTGTAGCAGCCGCCAAGGCGACCATGGACGAGTATGGTTTCGGCATGGCTTCGGTGCGTTTCATTTGCGGAACAAGTGACCTTCACCGGAAGGTGGAAAAGGAAATCGCTGATTTTCTGGGCTACGAAGATTCCATTTTATTCGCCGCATGTTTCGACGCCAATGGCGGCGTTTTTGAGCCCCTGCTCGGACCGGAGGATGCGATTATCTCAGATGCGCTTAACCATGCCTCGATCATAGACGGCGTGCGCCTGTGCAAGGCGAAGCGTTATCGTTTCGCCAACTCGGATATGGCGGACCTGAAGACCCAGCTTCAGGAAGCCGACGCTGCCGGCGCGCGAACCAAGCTCATTGTTACTGACGGCGTCTTTTCCATGGACGGATATGTCGCCAAGCTTGATGAAATTTGTGCGTTAGCGGATGAATTCGACGCGCTGGTGATGGTGGATGATTGCCACGCCACCGGGTTCATGGGTGATGGCGGCAAGGGCGCGCCTTCACATTGCGCCGTAGCGGAGCGGGTCGACATTCTGACAGGGACGCTCGGCAAGGCGCTCGGCGGCGGTATGGGCGGTTATATCTGCGCTTCAAAACAGGTTGTGCATCTTCTTCGCAATCGCGCCCGTCCCTATCTCTTTTCCAATGCGCTCACCCCGGCTCTGCTTGGCGCAACACTGAAGACGCTGGAACTTGTCCGCGCAGGAGATGATCTGCGTGCGCAACTTTTCCGCAACGCAGAACGCTTTCGCGCCAAAATGACAGAGGCCGGCTTCGACCTTCTGCCTGGGGAACATCCGATTATCCCTGTGATGATCCCGGATGCAAAGAAAGCTGGCGAAATGGCTTCAGCTCTGATGGACGAAGGCGTTTACGTGACCGCGTTTTCCTTCCCTGTCGTGCCAAAAGGACAAGCGCGCATTCGCACCCAGATGTGCGCTGGCCACAGCGTAGATCAGGTGGATCAAGCTGTTGAAGCTTTTAAAGCGGCAGGCGCGCGCATAGGCGTAATTTAGAGGCGCGCCGCGCAGAATGGCTGAAAGCGAATTTCAATGATGGATATTGATGATGACGATCAGGATCACAAGGAAGCCGGGTAAGCATTTCTACGCCGACCTTACGCGCCGCAAACCGTGAGTTGGCGTTTATTAATCAGCTTGCTAACACCTAAGTGTATAAATTTTAGGCAGGAGACCTGATATGAAATTGCGTTTCGCCATTGCCGTCTTTGGTACGCTATGTTGTTCCATTGGAAGCGCCGCCGCCGAATGGGCTTTGTCCTCCGATGAGTCGCAAATCAACTTCGTTTCTGTCAAAGCCGGTGAAATACCGGAAAGCCACCACTTCAAGACACTGAACGGCGGTGTCGATGCGAATGGCGACGCAGTCATCAAGATTGCGCTCGACAGCGTCGAAACCATGATCGATATCCGCAATGAGCGAATGCGCGAATTTCTGTTTGAAACAGATCAATATCCGACCGCCTCAATTACGGCTTCCATAAATCTTGATGGTCTGGAAAAATTGACTGTAGGCGAACGAGAGAAGATCGAGCTTTCCGGCCAGTTAGATTTTCACGGCGTTAAAGCGCCCGTCGATACGACGTTGATAGTGACAAGAATAGCTGACAATCGCGTTCTCGTGGAAACCAACAGCCCGATTATCCTATATACAGAAGAATATAACCTTGCCGCGGGCGTCGCCAAACTTATGGAGCTTGCCTCCCTGCCCTCTATCACGCCCGCTTCGCCTGTAACCGCCTCACTTGTGTTCGAGCGCAAAGAATAAGGGGCTTCCCTATGAAGGCATTGATGAAAGCAAAGCCTGAAGAAGGCATCTGGCTTGCCGATACGACCCGGCCGGAAATCGGTCCGAACGACGTGCTTATCAAGGTCAAAAGATCGGCGATCTGCGGGACGGATGTTCACATTTATAACTGGGATGAGTGGGCGCAAAAGACGATCCCTGTGCCGATGACTGTCGGTCACGAATTTGCGGGTGAAGTGGTCGATATCGGTTCGGAAGTTCATCCGGAACATGCGACCTTCAAAATTGGCGATCGGGTCTCGGCGGAAGGTCATGTGACGTGCGGATATTGCCGCAATTGTCGCGCCGGCAAGCGTCACCTTTGTCGCAATACGGTCGGCGTGGGCGTCAATCGTCCTGGTTCGTTTGCGGAATATGTCGCCGTTCCGGCTTTCAACGTATACCGCCTGCCCGACGATATTTCAGATGAACTCGGCGCTATTTTTGATCCATTCGGCAACGCTGCACACACTGCTCTTGCGTTTGATCTCGTTGGAGAAGACGTTTTGATCACCGGCGCTGGGCCCATTGGCATCATGGCGGCGGCGATAGCCAAGTTCGCCGGCGCCCGTCATGTGGTGATTACGGACCTCAATGAGTTTCGCCTCGATCTTGCAAGCAAAATGGGCGCAACCAGAGCCGTTAATGTCTCAACGGAAAGCTTGAACGACGTCATGGATGAACTTGGCATGACGGAAGGCTTTGACGTTGGTCTTGAAATGTCCGGCGTGCCGGCGGCGTTTCAATCCATGCTTGAAACCATGAATCACGGCGGCAAGATCGCCATGCTGGGCATCATGCCGAATGGCGCTGGCGTCGACTGGGATAAAGTCATTTTCAAGGGACTTGAAATTAAAGGCATCTACGGCAGGCGGATGTTTGAAACCTGGTATAAGATGGGCGCTATGCTGCAGGCGGGCCTTGATCTGTCGCCTATTTTGACCCACCGCTTCAGCGTTGACGACTACCAGAAGGGCTTCGATATCATGCGGTCGGGTAATTCAGGCAAAGTCATTCTTGAATGGCCGTAGAAGCGGGGCGGTAATGCAGGCAGGCGCAAAGCTGCTCATCGGTCTCGGCGCTGTGGCGGGGATTGGTTATCTCTCTGTACACGCCAATATTTTGCCCGGTTCGCGGGCTAGCGCTCTTAACAAGCTTGAACGCGTTAAAGAGGATCGTCTGGCGATCGCGCAATGGGCCCAAGTCAGGCTTGACGGGCAAAAACTCAGTATCATCGGCGAGGCGCCGACGCCCGAAACGCTTGCTGCGACGAAAAAAGCCGCCGGCGAAGCCTCTTTGTTGAGCGGTCCCATAACCCGGATTGATTTTTCCGCCGCCGGCGCGCCTGACCTCCCGCCGATTATCGACCCGCATTTGTGGGTCGCTGAACGGCAGAATGACACAATCGATCTTTCCGGGGCGGCGCCGAGCCAGGGAGCGCGAGACGCAGTTTACCAGCTCGCCGCCATGCGGTTTTCAGATACGGCGCTCTCCGGCGAACTTGATATCGCAAGAAGCGTCGTGGACGAAGAAACCTGGACATCAGCAGCTTCTATTGCCTTACAAGCGCTCGCAAGACTGGAGCGCGGCGCCGTGGAAATTGAAAATAATACAATTACTCTAACAGGCACGGCGCTTGACGCTGTTCGCGCGGATGTGGTTCGGCAATTAATTGAAACGACGCCGGCGCCGTTCACGACCTCTGCAAATCTCGAGCTTGCGCCGCCCCCGCCGCTTCCTGATATTATCCAAAGCGATCTGCCTGCACCAGATTTGGAAGACGCCCCTGAGAATACTCAACCGGCATCTTCTGAAGAAGATATCTCGACCGACTCCCCCTCGCCTGTTGTACAGGTTGATTGTCTAAATGAGGTGCGCAAAGCCACGTCTGAAGTTCAGGTTGAGTTTGCTTCAGCCCAGACGGACCCTGACGGCTCCTCTCGTCAAAGTCTTGACCGACTAGCCGCCATCATCAGCGCGTGTGAGAAAGCCCGCATTACGATCACCGGACACACCGACTCCACCGGCGGCTTCAGACGAAATGACGCCCTAAGCCTTTACCGCGCCGACTCCGTCGCCGCATACTTGCAGGCGTCTGGCGTAAACCGGGCGCAGCTTGCTACGCGCGGCGCCGGCGAGCGGGAGCCCCTGACCTCAAATGAAACGCCGGCGGGACGCGCGCGCAATCGCAGAATAGAGTTTACTGTCAACGCCGATCAATCAGGCCTTGACGATCAAAACGATACTGACGACACCGACGAACAATGATCTGGCTTATCGCGCATATGTGGATACTGCTGCTGACATCCTTTGCGGTCGGCCTCGCTGTAGGACTATGGATACGGTCCGACGCACGGCAAAAATCCGAAACCGAAGAACAGGTTCTGGGCACTCTTGATGTCGATGCGCCGACAGTAAAAGAAAATTGAAGCCGCGCTGGAGCGAACGGCAGGAGAACCTCATGATTCCACGCTATACGCGCCCTGAAATGGCGGCTGTCTGGTCGCCGGAAACAAAATTCAGGATCTGGTTTGACATTGAGGCGCATGCGGCATCGCGCATGGCCGAATTAGGCATGATCCCTAAACAAGCAGCGAATACGGTTTGGGAAAAAGGAAAAAACGCGGTTTTCGACGTCGCACGCATCGATGAGATTGAGCGCGAGGTCAAACACGATGTTATCGCGTTTCTAACCCATCTATCGGAAATCGTCGGTCCGGCAGCGCGTTTTGTTCATCAAGGCATGACGTCGTCGGATGTGCTCGATACCTGTTTCTCCGTACAACTTACTCGCGCCAGCGACCTTCTTCTCGCTGGTGTTGATCGCCTCCTGAGCGCTCTCAAGAAACGGGCCCACGAACATAAAATGACCGTCTGCATGGGACGAAGCCACGGCATTCACGCCGAACCCACAACCTTCGGACTTAAGCTCGCGACGTTCTATGCAGAGTTTTTACGCGCCAAGCAGCGGCTGAAGATAGCGCGAGAAGAAGTTGCTGTCTGCGCCATCTCAGGCGCGGTCGGCACCTTTGCCCATCTGGATCCGTCGGTCGAGGCGTATGTGGCTGAGAAAATGGGCCTGGCTGTTGAGCCAATTTCAACACAGGTTATTCCGCGCGACCGCCACGCTGCGTTTTTTGCTTCTCTGGGGGTCATTGCTTCTTCAATTGAACGTCTTGCGGTCGAAATTCGACATCTGCAGCGAACGGAAGTTCTGGAAGCGGAAGAATTTTTCTCCAAGGGCCAGAAAGGCTCATCGGCAATGCCGCATAAGCGCAATCCCATCTTGACGGAGAACCTTACCGGCCTTGCCCGCCTTGTGCGCATGAGCGTGGTCCCGGCGATGGAAAATGTAGCTCTATGGCACGAACGCGATATCTCACACTCATCCGTAGAGCGCGGCATTGGGCCTGATGCGACTATTCATCTTGATTTTGCATTGCATCGCCTGGCCGGCGTGATTGAAAATCTCGTTATCTATCCGGAACGCTGTCAGGAAAATCTCGATCGGCTCAGCGGCCTTGTCTTCTC
Organism: Pseudomonadota bacterium; assembly: GCA_039180625.1. Classification (GTDB taxonomy): domain Bacteria; phylum Pseudomonadota; class Alphaproteobacteria; order Caulobacterales; family Parvularculaceae; genus Hyphococcus. Next base: position 271,658 of record JBCDDE010000006.1, read on the forward strand.
ACAACGTGTGCTTCTCGCTCTGACGCAAGCTGGCGTTTCGCGTGAGGACGCCTATGCCCTAGTGCAACGCAACGCCATGCCCGCGTGGCGCGGAGAAGGCGCTTTTCTCGATAATCTGAAGGCCGATGAAAATGTGACGGCGCATTTGCCCAAAGCTGAAATCGAAGCGCTGTTCGATCTCAGTTTTCACACAAAGCATGTGGATACGATTTTTGATCGCGTTTTCAGCGATTAATTATCGCTTCTGCACAAAGAAATTCACGATAGCGGCGATAAAGCCGACAAGCGCAATCGTAAACAGCGCCATGGACGAACCTTCCGAAAAATCGCTGCGCGCAAAAGGCCCGCCCGCCGCCAGCACATCCACCGGTTTTGGATCGGCGAAAGCGTCCGGCGTGACAACTCCCAGAAACGGCGACAAGTGAAAGGCGACAGCGCCAAGAAATGGCAATATCGCCAATTTCGCGCCGAACGACCGCGTCATCGGTAAAATCAACAAGACGCCGGCAAGCAATTCAAGCGCGCCAGTCGCATAGTTGCCGAGCGGGTAGGCAAGCTCCGCCAGAGGCACGCCCGCTCCGCTCGCTTTATACTCAATATACGGAAAAATATGCGCGCCGCCGGAAAACTTCATAAATCCGAAGAAAATCAGAAATCCGCCTACGGCCAGCGCCAGTATCCACTTCAAAATCGTCATATGCCCGCTCCTTGATCGTCTGACGAAATCAACGTTTCGCCAAATCCAGCCTTTCTGAAAATCAGCGCGCCCGCCAATGACCTTCAAACACAACTGCGTGACTTTTTAGCGCCTTGTTATCTGCATTCTGCGGCAACATATACTTTGCCATGACAGAAACCAGCGAGCAATTTGGCGGCGGTGCTAACAAGCGCTCACTATTATCCGCTATGAGCCGAGGCGCACGGAAAAAGTGTCCGCGATGCGGCAAAGGCAGATTGTTCCGTTCTTATATTAAAACGGCCGACACCTGCGCCAATTGCGGGCTTGAACTGAGTGGTCACCAAGCTGACGACGCACCGCCCTATATGACAGTTATGATTGTCGGCCATATTGCAATACCGCTCGCGCTTGCCATGAAACAAATCTTCGATCCGGCTCTGTGGGTCCAGTTTGCATTCTGGACGCCGGTTATGATTATCGCCACCGCCTGGCTGCTGCCGGTTTCCAAGGGCGCGCTCGTTGGATTGCAATGGGCAAATGCGATGCACGGCTTTGCCTCCGCCGATTCCGGGCCGCAATTGGCGGCTTAATTTCCAAAAGGGAGCCTTGACAGCACAGCCGCGATCCGTATGTTCCGGCGCTCGCTGCGAGATGCGAACACCATCTGCGCGCGCCTATGGAGCAGGATAATGGCTAAACCGACAACGGTGAAAATTCGACTGAATTCAACGGCTGGCACGGGTTTTTTCTACGTGACCAAGAAGAATACGCGCACCATGACTGAGAAAATGGTCAAGCGTAAATATGACCCGATCGCTCGCAAGCATGTCGAGTTTAAGGAAGGCAAGATTAAGTAGGCTGCAATCCGCCATTTTTTGATTAAGCCGCCCCTTCGGGCGGCTTTTTGCGTTATGGCCCATCTATATGAGATGACGGGCGCCACAACTACTGAGCGAGGTCCAAATGACAGGCGTTCTGATTGGCATCGCTGTTCGAACAAAGCGAAAAGCGCCTGTGACCTTGCGCGACGCTGCTTTCGTCTCAACCGACGGAATTGACGGAGATCACGCCGGCAAGCGCCTCGACCGAGCCGTCTCCATTCTCGCTTCAGAGGATTGGGCAAAGGCATGCGCCGACCTTCATCCGCCCGCCGATCCTGAACGCGATCTGCGCTGGACCGCCCGGCGCGCCAATCTGTTGTTGCGCGGGCTCAGGCTGCCGCGGGCCGCTGGCGCCCGGCTCCTTGTGGGACCTGTCGAACTGGAGGTTCGCCATCAGACATATCCCTGCAAACGTATGGAAGATACTCGCCCGGGTTTGTTGAAAGCCCTCGCGAAAGATTGGCGCGGCGGCGTGTTGTGTGAAGTTGTCAAACCCGGGCTGATTACGGCGGGCGCCCCTGCCCGCATTCTGTCATCGCCGCCGGAAATCAACCGCCGTTTGCCCTGAGAGATCAGGCTGCGCGATTGATCACCATGTTGCGCCCGCCCTGTTTCGCTGCGTAAAGCGCCTCGTCGGCGCGCTTGATCAGCTTCTGCGCAGTGTCTTCGTCCGGTCCGTTTTCGGTAGAAGCGATGCCGATTGATGTAGTTATATCAAGCTCATCGCGTCCGGCATTCACAAGAAACTTCGCTGTTGCGATCTCCTGCCGCAGACGTTCCGCCACTACCGCCGCAAAAGCGCTGTCCGTATCAGGCATGGCGATCAAGAACTCCTCACCGCCATACCGGCAAGCCAGATCGATCCCGCGCACCGACCGCGTAACTCGTTCTGCAAACTCCTGAATGACCTTGTCGCCAACATCATGACCATGAATGTCGTTGACTTTCTTGAAGTGATCGATGTCGAGAATCATCACCGCAAGCGGCCGCCCGGTCCAATAGGCGCGATCGAACATGGCGGTCAGATGGCTAGCCAGATAACGCCGGTTGTAGAGACCCGTCAGCTGATCCGTAACGGCCATTTCCAGACTAGCCTGAAAAGAAGAGCGCAATTGATCGACATAATTCTTGCGCCGCAACTGGGTGGATACGCGAGCGACAAGCTCATTTTTATCGACAGGCCGGGTGAGGTAATCATTGACGCCAATGTCGAGGGCGCGCACCAACTTACGCGTGTCGCCCTGACGCACGACAGCCAGAAGCGGCGTCAGCCGGGTCTCGTCGAATGAACGGATTGAAGAACACAATCGCAGCGGGTCCATCGCCTCCAGCGACATATTCACAATGATAAGATCGAAGTCGCCGCCGCGCGCTCGCGTCATTGCAACTTCCGGATCGGTCTCATGGGATATCGCGTAGTCGTCGCCAAGCGCCTTTTGCAGACGCTCAATTTGTTCCTCGTTGTCGTCAATAATGAAAAGCCTGTTCTCTGTCGGCTCAACATCGACTTCAATATTCTCAACAACGCCAAGACCTTTGCCCGTCGCATAACGCGCTCGCAACTCATCGGTCATCATTTTGAGGCGCGTCAAAGAACGAACACGAGCAAACAGCGCCAGATCCTCGACAGGCTTTGTCAGAAAATCGTCAGCGCCAGCCTCAAGGCCCGCCACACGGTCAGCCTGCTGATCAAGCGCTGTCACCATAACGACCGGAATATGCGTTGTTTCCGGATCAGCCTTGATCCGGCGGCAGGCTTCAAACCCGTCCATCCCCGGCATCATCACATCAAGCAGAATAATATCCGGCTGCTCAGAGGCGGCCATATCAACCGCTTCCTGTCCGGAATAGGCGCCAAGAACATCAAAATACTCCGCTCGAAGTTTTGCTTCGAGCAGTTTGACATTTGGTTCCAGATCATCGACGACCAATACGCGCGCCGTCATGGAGCCCCCACGGGATAGTTGAACACTTCAGTTTAGCCAGGGGACCTTAGTCCAAATATCTTTTTACTTTCTCAAGAAATGAGCCCACCGAGATGGGTTTTGCGATATAATCTTCACAACCGCCCTGACGAATGCGTTCTTCATCACCTTTCATGGCGAAAGCGGTGACAGCGATAATGGGAATATCAACCAGTTCTTCAGTATTCTTAATTTTTTGCGTTACTTCGAGGCCCGATACCTCAGGCAACTGAATATCCATCAAAATCAGGTCGGGGCGGTGTTCACGAGCAAGCCGCAGAGCTTCCGGCCCAGTTCGCGCCTCAACCGTTTGATATCCATGCGCTTCGAGTAGATCATGAAAGAGTTTCATGTTCAGCTCGTTGTCCTCAACAATGAGAACAGTCTTCAAGCGCGTCGACGGTTCAATTTCTTCCATTGCCAGCATCATACGCCTTAAAGCCTCTCAACGACGCCGATTCGGCGTTGCGTTCGCTACGTTTTGCATCAAAGGTCTTAATCGAATGTTTATCTTGACTGACAGATCGACACCGATTTTTCACAAAACCGGGAGTAACCTTTTGTTAAATGTCGCATTTTGAAACATTCGAATCGGCATTCTGTCCCCGCTGCGAGACAGCGGGTCGCCCCGGGCGGACAATTTGCGAAGCCTGCGGCAAAGCGCGCGTCATTGCCCATCCTGAACTATTTCAGCTTTCAATTGCCCATCTTGACTGCGACGCATTCTATGCTGCGATCGAAAAACGCGATGATCCAAGCCTCGAGGATAAGCCCGTTATAATTGGCGGCGGCCGTCGCGGCGTCGTCTCCACAGCCTGCTATGTCGCCCGGACTTATGGCGTCCACTCCGCCATGCCGATGTTCAAAGCGCTGGCGGCCTGCCCTGACGCTGTTGTGATCAAGCCTAATATGCAGAAATACGCACAAGCCGGCCGAGCGATTCGGCAGATGATGTTGAATCTGACGCCGCTGGTTGAGCCGCTCTCGATTGATGAAGCGTTTATGGATCTGTCCGGCACGGAACGGCTGCATGGCGCGCCGCCAGCCGTAATGCTGACCAGATTGCAAAAACAGATTGCGCAGGAAATCGGCGTGACCGCCTCAGTGGGATTGTCGCATAATAAATTTCTGGCGAAAGTTGCCTCCGATCTTGATAAGCCGCGCGGATTTTCGATCATCGGCAAGTCGGAAACGCAGTCCTTTCTTGCCGGCCTCCCGATTACCGCGATCTGGGGCGTCGGAAAGGCGACAGCCAGGAAACTCGAACAGGACGGACTTAAAACTATTGCGCAGCTGCAAGCGACGGATCAGGCGACCCTCGCCAAACGATACGGCGAAATAGGGCTGAGATTGTATAGGCTTTCGCGCGGCGCCGATGCGCGATCCGTCTCCCCTCACCGCGAGACTAAAAGCGTTTCTTCCGAAACTACTTTTCATGAGGATATTTCAGATCTTTCGCTGCTGGAAGATATTCTCTGGGAGCTTTGTGAAAAGGTTTCCGGGCGGATGAAAGCGAGCGGATTTGAAGGCCGCGTCATTACGCTAAAATTAAAAACAGCCGACTTTAAGACGATCACCCGCCGGGAAACGTTGGAGACGCCGACAAACCTTGCCCGCCTGACATTTTCAACAGCAAAGCGATTGTTGCAGGAAGCGGCGGACAATCGCGATTACCGGCTGATCGGCGTTGGTTTCTCTATGCTCTCTGAAGACGGCGCCAATCCAATAAGCGACCTTTTTGCAGAAAACGTTGAGCGCATCGCAGCGCAGGAAAGCGCGATAGACGTGATCCGCGAAAAATTCGGCGACGACGCAATCGGCGCCGGACGGAAATTAAGACGCCGCTGAGGTTTGCCTCAATGCTGCTGCTCCAGTCTCCATTGCAGTGCGTCAATCCGATCCTGTCCGAAAAACGGTTCGCCATCGAGCACCATCAACGGCACGCCCCAATGATATTCAAGCTGCGCCGCCTCGTTCGCTTCGATTGTTTTCTGGATCTCGGCGTTATTGCCGGCGACCCATTTTCTAAGATCGGCAAGCTCAAGACCGGCTTCCGCGGCGGCCGATGAGAGCGCCTCCTCAGTTGTCCAGTCGGCGCCGGACCAGATGCGCCGCGCCGCGGCGGCGGCGAAAATCAGTCCAGAGCCGGCATCGGCAGCGGCCAGACCGAGCGCCAAGATCATGTTCAGCTTCGGTTGGTCCGGCGCGACCTTGCCGCTCTCCATATCCATGTCAATCGGATCAGGGTTTGGCAGCGCAAAAGGAACGCCAAGTCGCTCAGCTTCGCGCGGCACGTCGCGAAAAAGATAAGGCAAAAACTGCTTGCGGCCGCGTTCAAAAAAATCCGGCTCGCGCATCGCCAACGGCCGCACAGGGCGAAAATGCGTATCGAGATCAAATTTCTGTTCAATCTCAATAAGCCGGTCCACAGCCAGATAGGAATAGGGACTTCGGAAAGACCAGTAGATATCAAGACGCGACATTTAATCTTCCCTACTGTCTAAAGAGTGCGCAGCTAGTTCTGCGCTTCCGCTTCAGTGACGATCTTGGCCGCCAGCGCTGCGCTCATGAATTGATCGAGGTCGCCGTCAAGAACAGCGTCAGGGCTTGGACTTTCAGTCTGCGTGCGCAAGTCTTTCACCATCTGATAAGGCTGCAAAACGTAAGATCGGATCTGGTGGCCCCAGCCGATATCGGACTTCGAAGCTTCCGTTTCCGCAGCCGCTTCCTCGCGTTTCTGCAGTTCAAGTTCATAAAGCCGTGCGCGCAGCAAATTCCAGCATGTTGCGCGATTTTTATGCTGCGAGCGCTCATTCTGGGACTGAACAACAATGCCGGTGGGCTCGTGGGTGATCCGAACAGCAGAATCCGTTTTGTTAACATGCTGGCCGCCCGCCCCCGAAGCGCGGAAGGTGTCTACCCGGCAATCGGCTTCGTTGATTTCAACTTCGATACGATCGTCGATTTCAGGATAAACCCATACAGAGGAAAACGACGTATGGCGCCGCGCATTGGAATCATATGGCGATATGCGCACTAATCTGTGTACGCCCGATTCTGTTTTCAGCCAACCGTAGGCGTTATGACCTTTGACATGGATTGTCGCCGATTTTATGCCCGCCTCATCGCCCGCCTGTTGCTCGATAACGTCGACCTTATATCCGTGCTGTTCCGCCCACCGAACATACATGCGCAATAGCATTGACGCCCAGTCGTTGGATTCTGTGCCGCCGGCGCCAGGATGAATTTCAACAAATGCATTGTTCGCATCCGCTTCGCCGGACAGCAACGCCTCAATTTCAGCTTTCGCTGCTCGATCCCGAAGGGTTTTGAGCAACTCCTGGGCTTCATCGAGACTCGCATCGTCGTTTTCCGCGTCGGCCATTTCCGCCAACTCGGTAACATCGTCAAGCTCGCCGGAAATTTCAGAAACTGCGTTCATCTGCGCTTCTAGCGCATTGCGTTTTTGCATTAACGCCTGCGCGTCTTCCGGATTATCCCAAAGCGACGGGTCTTCGGCGTGAGCGTTTAGTTCGTCTAGGTCTCGCTGGGCTTTGTCCCAGTCAAAGACGCCTCCTCAGCAGTTCCAGTGACTGCCTGGTCTCGCTTGCCAATGATTCAATTTCTGCGCGCATCTGTCTGTATCCGCAAAGTTGAAAATCTACGCCGCAATGGGCATGACGATTGTGAGGAATTAGGCGCCTCGCAGTGACTAGTAAAGACCGTTCAAGCCTTCTTCTTCATCTTCCGGTTCTTCAACAAGGCCTGCTGAAGACAGCGGATCAAGATACAACTCTTCGCTGGAAGGTCCTGACCCGATAATGTCGTCTGACTTGAACGCCTCAAGGATGACATTGCCTTCTCCGGGTCCGGCGGGTTTGCCCGACTTTGCGTTCACGCGCACGAGCCTGACGCCTGAAGGCACCCGAAAAGGAATGCCCGCCTCATCTGAAAGAGCCTCAACCATGAAATCAGCGAATATAGGCGCTGCAACTTTACCGCCGGATTCGTTCTGACCAAGCGTTTGCGGCATGTCAAAACCCACATAAACGCCAGCGGCAAGATCTGGCGAGAAGCCGACAAACCAGGCATCTTTATAATCGTTCGTGGTTCCTGTTTTCCCGGCCAACGGCTTATCCGACGCTTTGCGGACGGCGCTGCCGGTGCCGCGAACAACGGCGCCCTCAAGGATTGACGTCACCTGATAGGCGGTGCGCGGATCCAGAACCTCTTCACGAGGGTCAGCAAGCTGAGGTTCGGCCTGACCATACCAGAAAGGCGCATCGCACGCTGAGCACACACGATTATCGCGCGTGTAAACCGTCTTGCCGGTTCGGTCTTGAATTCGATCGATGAGCGCAGGCTCAACACGCATGCCGCCATTCACAAAAGTCGAATACGCAGCAGTGATGCGCGTCAAAGTCGTTTCGCCGGCGCCAAGGGAGATCGCCAATTCGCGCGGCAAGTTTTCCGACAATTTGAAACGGTCAACGTAATCCATAATGCGCCCGATGCCGAGATCCTGAGCCAAACGCGCAGTCATGGCGTTGCGGGATTGCTCAATTCCTAGACGCAGCGTTGAGTTGCCGTAATAACGTCCCTCAATGTAATTGCCAGGCTTATACCAGCTATCAACGCCGGGCGCGACGAATGGGGCGTCGAGAACAGTTGACGCTGGCGTATATCCGCTATCGAGCGCGGCAGAATAAACAAATGGTTTAAAGGTCGACCCCGGCTGACGTTCCGCCTGCACAGCGCGGTTGAATTCCGACAACCGAAACGAAAACCCGCCAACCATGGCGAGCACGCGCCCCGTATGCGGATCAATCGCGATCAGTCCGCCATTGACCGCCGGCGGCTGACGGAGAGCAAACATTGCATCGTCATCTGTCGTTTTATCCGTATAGACAATATCGCCTTTGGATAAGACGTCATTTACAGAGCTAATCTCTTCACCAAGCTTATTTGCGGAAAGATGCTCGCGCGCCCAAGTCACTTCTGAAAGCGGAATGACGCCCTGCGAGCCGTCTTCAAATCCGACTGTCGCTTGCGCTTCGGCTACTGATAACACAAGCGCCGGCCGCCATGGCGACAAATCGTCTGAAATCCTGCGGGTCTCGCGCAACGCATCAACTTTTTCCGGAAACGCAGTGCGCCAGTTATTATCTTCATCGCCATCCTCAACGACGTCCATGTTGTCAACGGCGCCGCGCCAACCGTGACGCATATCGTATTCAGCAAGCCATTTGCGCAGCGCTGCTCCCGCCGCTCTCTGCAAGCGCGGATCCACCGAGGTGCGCACTGACAACCCGCCGTCATAAAGCGCTTCAACACCGTAGAGATCCACAATCTCTTTACGGACTTCTTCGGCAAAATATTCCATCGTCCAGTCGCGAGCGCCCAGCGGCGGCGCGATTTGCGCGCCAAGCGGTTGCGCGCGCGCTTCATCAGCCTCTTCCTGGGTGATGTGCCCGTCTTCCAGAAGCCGGCCGATCACCCAATTACGGCGCGTCACTGCACGATCTTCATTATCGACAGGGTGATAATTGCTGGGCCCTTTTGTGATCGCTGCAAGATAGGACGCCTCGGCGATCGTCAGCTCACTGAGCGGCTTGTCAAAATAGTTGAGCGCCGCCGCTGCAACGCCGTAAGAACGGTTGCCAAGGTAAATCTCGTTCAGATAAAGCTCAAGAATGTGATCCTTGGTAAAAGTACGCTCCATCTTGCGCGAAATCAGCATCTCGCGGAGCTTACGGTCTATCTTTTGTTCACTGGTCAGCAAAAAGACTTTCGCCACCTGTTGAGTGATCGTTGAGCCGCCCTCCAGCCTGCGGCCGTTCAGAATATTCGAAATATTGGAAATCTGGGACCGAACAAGCCCGCGCATATCAAGGCCAGTATGCTCATAGAATGACTTGTCCTCAGCCGATACGAAAGCCTGTTTGACGTGGTCAGGCATTTGTTCAACCGGCACAAAGAGCCGGCGCTCACGAGCGAACTCCGCCGCTAACGATCCGTCGCCGGCATAAACACGCGTTGTCACCGGGGGCGCATACTCTGCAAGCTGCGCATAAGGCGGCAGATCTTTATTGAGATTTGCAAGGTAGAAACCGGCGAAGACGGCGGCGCCGATGCCGGTCAGAGCAGCAGCGGCGAAACCAATGCCGGCGAGTTTGAAAACGCCGGCGATCCATCCGCCGTCGCGGGCGATTGGCTCCTCTTCGACGTATTCGTCGCGACGCGGCGCCGCAATTGAGCTTTCCGCTCCGCCGCCAATTCGCTCCCCGGCGCCTAATACGATTTCGCCGTGGTCATGAGCTGGCGGCTCATCAGGATCAGGCGCGCCGCCGGACTGTGTTTCAAACATGTCATGTTCGATATCAGTGCGGCTGGAGGATTTATCTCCGTTCTCATTATCGGACTGATCGTTGCTCATTACGTATCCCGTTTACGGCCAGGTCCGAAAGCGGATCTGCCGACTTCCCAAACCATCTCTTTCAAAGCGTTTTCCACATCAGACTGACGCTAGCGAAAACTAATTTAAATTATCGCATAATTTGGACCACAGCGAGGCGCAATCCGCCCCATCGCGCATTAATTTTGCGACGGCTGGCGATAATGTCAGTTTGTGTCCGGCGCAGCGTTTGAAGCAAGGCGGGCGCCGCCATATTCTTCGAAATAGGCGTCAATGGCTGAAGCCACCGCTTCCATTGAGCGTTTGCGCCACGCGGAAGAGTTCAAGTTCGCCTCATCCTTGGCGTTAGAAATAAATGCCATCTCGTAAAGGACAGCGGGCACATCCGGGGCCAGAAGGACCCGGAGATCGGCTGTTCGGTGAGACCTGTTGAGCATTTCGGTCTGGCCGGTCAGTTTTTTCACAAGGATTTCCGCAAAGCGTGTTGAAGCGGCGCCTGTGGCGCTCTGGGCGAGATCAAATAGGATGTCGCTCACCCCTTCCCCGTATTGCGCAGCGTCGAGATCGTAAACGACATAATTGCCCGCCGTTTTGGCTATTTTCGCAGATCGTTTCGAGCCCTGCTGCGACAAGGTGTAAACGGAGCCGCCTCGCAACGCCTTCTGACCGATCGCGTCGGCATGCAATGATATAAACAAATCCGCCTGCGCCTCGCGGGCAAGCTTTTCACGCCGCGCCAGTTCCTCTCGTTGGCTGGACAGGACCCGTTTATCGTCATTGGATGTCCTGGTCAGCACAACATCGTAGCGCCCGGTCGCCTTGAGTATCTTCTCAAGCTCCAGCGCCGCTTTCATCGTTACATTTTTTTCCAGCGTTCCGCCTTGCCCCTGGGATCCGGGATCAATTCCGCCATGTCCAGCATCAACCACAATGACGCGCTTTGGCAGCGGCGGCTGAACCAGTGGAGACGCGTCAACTTCTTTCTGCTTTGAAGCGGCAGGCGTAAAGACGCCAGGCTCGGCGCCTCCGGCCGTCGCTTTTTCGATGACAGCGCCCAAATCGGGATAGCGACTTGGCAAGCTGGCCAGAAAAGCGGCCTTATCCGCCGATTCAAGGTCTATAACGAGGCGATATTTGGTAACGGCGCCTTTCGGCTCCAGAAGGAAAACCTCCTTAACCTTAGCGGTGTTTTTAAACGCGAACATCGCCCGAACATCGCCGTTCGCACGGCTCAGAAATTGAAATTGCGCAATGTGCCCTTTGCCGGCGACCGGAGATTTGTCCGTCTCGCCGATCGACAGCCCGCTAAAATCCACGATCAGCCGGCCGGCGCCTGTTTCATCTCCAGAAAGCGCGTATTCCGCGCCGCCTTTCATATCGACAACGATGCGTGTTTTGGCCCTGTCTGGACCAAAACGCACGCCAATCAGCTCGGCGGCGAGCAAGTCGCCTGTAGCGAGAATACTGGCACAGACGACAACCAAAACTGATGCGAAATGCCGAAACATAACGATCTTATCCAAACCCGTTTGACAGCGCCGCGCCGTCTATTGGCGCAACATCATACGTCTCGTAGCGCCCGAAATCAGGCGACGCTAAAGTTTCCTCTATGCAGCGTTAATGCGGCGTTAAGGATTCGTCTACAACTCCATGCAACACTGAGTCGTCCATATGCGGTCTTTTCTTTTTCCACCAAAACCGCCATGGTCAAAAAATTGAACTTGCTAATTTTCGCTTTTAAAGCGCTATTGCAGTTCTATAATTTAACGGTGTCAATTCTCGCCTTATAGGCTAAGTTTTTGACATTATTGAGAATTCCGGACCTTTCGCGCGGGCGCGCAGAGGTTCCCGGGTCAAACGCCGGAGGCTCCCGTTCCGCCGGCGCGCGCAGGGCCCAGGTTCAGCGCGACAGGAGCAATCACCGGCGTGGAACTTCCATCGCCATTCCATAATGCGCAGGCCAAAGGCCCGCGAGCTTAGAAATTTCGCCGACGACGACAATGAATAACAAAATGTCGATCAAAAACCGATCCCTACAAATCCGCACCATCGCGCCTATAAATCCGGCGCTGGCGGGAGGGATTCGCATACGGCGACCCAACACATGCAGCGTTGCGCCTCGAGGCCGTTCCGACGGCTTATTCGGCGCACGTTGCGGAGCCAAATATAATGACAAAAAAAATGCTGATCGACGCGGCCCACCCGGAAGAGGTGCGCGTCGCGGTTCTTTCACAACAGAAGAAAGTCGAAGATTTCGACTTCGAAACTGCTAGCCGCAAACCGTTACGCGGCAACATCTTTCTCGCGCGCGTGACGCGCGTCGAACCATCCTTGCAGGCTGCTTTCGTGGACTATGGCGGCAATCGCCATGGCTTCCTCGCCTTCAGCGAAATTCACCCAGATTACTACCAGATCCCGGTTTCAGACCGTCAGGCTCTGCAAGAAGCAGAAAACAAAGTCGCCGACCTCGCCGCCAAACTTGAGCTGGCGCAGCGAGGTGATGAAGACGACGACGAAGGCGACGACAATAACGCGGACGACGCATTCGACGAAGAAAGCGGTGAGAAAAACGCAGACGACGCTCAGCCTAACGCCTCTGATGAAGACGCCGAAGAAACCAAGAGCGCTGGCGGAGCCGCGACAAACGCTTCCCCATCCAGGGAAGAAGCCGACCCTTCCGACAACAACCGTATTGAAGAGGAGGAAGAGGAGGAAGAGGAGGAAGAAGCTGACGAGAGTGAAGACGCTTCTGAAGACAGCCAAGCTCGTCAAAACAAACTGAAAAAAGGCGCAGATACCGAAGTCGCGGACGATGAAATCTCAACCGATGATGCGGACGTTGAAACCTCATCAGATGATGCAGGGGCGCAAGCTGCTGAAGAAAGCGAAGCCGCCGAAGAAAACGCATCCGACGAGCAAAGCATAGAACCTCCATCGGAGGACGAAGACAACGAAAAAAATACGCGCGATCAGCTCTTTGAAGAGTACAAGGATGCGAAACGCAAACGCGCGCAACTTTTACGCAATTACAAAATCCAGGAAGTCATAAAGCGGCGTCAAATTCTGTTGATACAGGTCGTGAAAGAAGAACGCGGCAATAAAGGCGCGGCGCTGACCACGTACCTCTCCCTCGCCGGACGATACTGCGTACTTATGCCGAACACAGCCAGGGGCGGCGGCATTTCACGTAAAATCGCCAACGGATCCGACAGGCGACGATTGCGCAGGGTTGTGGACAGTCTTGACGTGCCGCGCGGCATGGGACTCATCATTCGCACCGCCGGCGCCAAGCGCACGAAAACCGAAATTAAGCGAGATTACGATTATCTCCTGCGTCTTTGGGAAAACATCCGCTCCCTGACATTAAAATCGATTGCTCCTTGTCTCATTTACGAAGAAGCAAGTCTCATCAAGCGAGCAATCCGCGATCTTTACGACAAAGACATTTCCAAAGTGCTGGTCGAAGGAGAGACGGGTTATCGTGAAGCCAAAGACTTCATGAAGATGCTGATGCCAAGTCACGCCAAAAACGTACAGCCTTATAAAGAGGCTGCGCCGATCTTTCATCACCACAATGTCGAGGCGCAGCTTGACGGCATGTATCAGCCGACGGTGCGCCTGAAATCCGGCGGCTATCTGGTTATTCACCAAACCGAAGCGCTGGTCGCGATCGATGTAAACTCCGGTCGGGCGACGCGTGAACGCAACATCGAACAAACCGCGCTGAAGACGAATATCGAAGCGGCGGAAGAAGCTGCGCGCCAATTCCGCCTGCGCGACCTCGCAGGGCTCGTCGTGATCGATTTCATCGATATGGAAGAGCCGCGCAATAATCGTAAAGTCGAAAAAGCGCTTAAAGAGGCAATGAAAGCGGATCGGGCTCGTGTGCAGGTTGGACGCATTTCGCCGTTCGGATTGCTTGAGTTATCTCGTCAACGGCGTCGTTCAGGCATTGTCGATGGCACAACGCAATCATGCCCTACATGCGCGGGCGCGGGCGTTATTCGATCGCATGAAATGGCGTCATTGCGGATACTGCGCGCCATCGAAGGTGAAGCGATTTCTCGTAAGGTTGGATTGATCTGTGTACGCACCTCTCCCGAGGTTGCATTGCATGTGCTCAATCATCACCGCGAATGGTTGGCGCGAATTGAAACCGCCAGCGGCGTGAAGGTCGAGCTTCTCGCAGATACAGGTAAAGCCGGCGATGACTACGACTTGGAGAAGAGCGGAACGCCCCGTGACGTTTCTGAGGACAAGCCGGTTGTTCGGGCGGATCGCACCACGCCAATTGAAGCTGATGATGAAGAGCCTGCAGTCTCGGAAGTTTCCACCCGCGACCAAGAGGATGACGAAGACGAAAAACCGCGTAAGCGTCGCCGGCGCAGACGCTCACGTAAAGAAGCCTCCGAGCAAAGTGCGGAGGAAAATACTGCAGACGATAAGAAAGAAGGCAGTGAGAAGGATAAACGCGAAGCATCCGACAATGACCAGGATGCAGAGGACCGGCCGAAGAAGCGAAGACGACGCGGACGGCGCGGCGGGAGGCGCAACCGGAAAGACGCAACGCACACCGGTGATGCTGAAAACGGCGAGACAGCCTCAGACGGCGATAGTGAAACGTCCTCAGATCAAGCGGATGAAGCCGTCGCAGCGTCCTCAGGCTCCCAAGATAATGATCCAGCCCGCGAAGGGATAAGCGACACGGACAAACCTAAAGAAAAGTCGCAAGCCGTTCCCGCGACAAGCGGGGAAGAAGCCTCTATCGATGCGATCTCTGATAAAACCAAGGCGTCAAATGGAAACGGAGATGAGGCCGCCAGTCAGACGGATAAGCCGTTTGAAGACCGGCAGGATGATGAGACCGCTGATATTCCTGCTGAAGTCGCCGCAGCAGAACCGGCGCCCAAAAAACCATCGCGAAAAGGATGGTGGCAACGGGCAATACGATCTTAACCATCCTGTAAAAAATTACCGGCGGCGCGGCGGAATCGCGCCGCTGGAGCGTTAAATTGGTTCACAAAGACGGCGCCGGGCGGGTTTCGCCTCGAAATCGCCTATCTTGCGACTTACGCGCAATTTTCTGTTAAGCGAGATCAAACTTAGCAAGGGCAATAGGTTACGTGATCTACCAGAAGACACTTGTTATGCTGGCGGCACTGCTCACCGCGCTCGCGCCAATGGCCGCAAGCGCGCAAGGCATAAGCCTACTGCGCGATGCAGAGATGGAAGAGTTTCTCTACGACTATTCCAACCCGCTTTTCAAAGTCGCCGGGCTGCCTGAAAACTCCATCAAGATTTTGATCGTGAACGACGGCTCTTTCAACGCTTTTGCCGGCGGCCGGTATATGGGGGTTAATACAGGGCTTTTGACAACGGCGGACACGCCCAATCAGGTCGAAGCTGTGCTGGCCCACGAAGTTGGGCACCTGGCCGGCGGCCATACGGCGCGCACCGGCGACGCTATCGCTGCGGCTTCCAGGCCCATGCTTCTCAGTTTGCTGCTCGCCGCCGGCGCCATCGCTGCAGGCGCGCCCGACGCAGGTCTCGCGGTTCTGGGGCTCGGTCAGACCGTAGGCACGGCCAACTTCTTGAAATATAGCCGCGGCCAGGAGGCGACAGCCGATCAGTCATCCATAACCTACCTGGACAAAGTCGGTCATTCGAGCAAAGGCGCTCTGGAAATCTGGACTAAGCTGCGCAATCGGCAGATTATTACAGGCAACAGGATCAATCCTTATTTCCTGACACACCCGCTTGCGAACCAGCGCCTAACCGCATTGCGGACGCGGGCGGAGGCGTCTCCTTATTACGATGTCGAGGATAGCCCGGCAGAAATAGAGCGTCTGCACTATATTCAGGCGAAAATTTACGGCTTTCTCCACGATCCTAACGCGACTTTGCGAAAATATCCCCTTACCGATCAATCGGGCCCCGCTCATTATGCGCGCGCCGTTGCTTATTTTCGCGTCGCAAAAATCGATCAGGCGTTGAGCGAAGTCAGAACGCTGACGGAACTTTATCCGAATAACGCTTACTTTCATGAGCTCGAAGGTCAGATTCTGTTTGAATTCGGCCGCACGAATGAAGCCATCGAACCGCATCGCCAATCCATCGCCCTCAAATCGGATAATGCGCTTCTGCGCATCAATCTCGGGCGCGCCCTGCTCGCTTCCGGCGAGCCAATTTTGATTGAAGAAGCAGCGAAGGAATTCAGAAGAGCGTTGCTTCTTGAAAACGACAACGCCTTTGGGTGGTTTGAGCTGGCGCGCGCTTACGGCGCTCTCGACAACGAACCGATGGCGATGCTTGCGACTGCTGAATCTCGTTATCATGGGGGAGCTCCAGGTGAGGCCAATAGTTTTGCTCGGCGGGCGATTGTCCGTCTGGAACGCGGCTCTCCCGAATGGAGGCAAGCGGCGGATGTTATCCTTGCGACACAACCCAAAGGCGCCGCAGCGCCGTTGCCGCCAGGCGTCGAGACATCGCCGCCACCGCAAACCCCAGAACCGGTAAAGCTTCCTGATGAGGGTCAGGACGTGCCTGACCCGACATTTGCAGGCGGCCGCTAGATCGGCTTTAACCCTTTCAAAAAGCTCATAACAGATGAACTCGTACAGTTAGTGTGCGTGACAGGAGACGACCGATGAACATAAAAACAAACCTCGGCATTGGCGCCGCCCTTGTCGGCGCTTTTATTTTAGGCGCTGTCGCACTGAATTACTCCTCCGCACAACAAGGCGAAGACAATGCTGAATCTGCAAAATCAACCGCTGCTGTCGCTCCTGTCAGCACCGGCGGCACGTCTTTTTCCGATCAACAGGAAAATGAGATCCGCTTTTTGGTCAAACAATATCTTCTGCAAAATCCGGAAGTGATTATTGAAGCAGTCAACGAGTACAGCCGTCGCCAACAGGCTCTTTCCGAAGCCGCTGTGCGCGACGCCGCCGCCGCCAATATTGATGCGCTTCTTGACAGCACAGGAGGTTATGTCGCCGGCAAAAATCCTGACAACGCTAAAGTCGCCGTGATCGAATTGTTTGACTATCATTGCGGATACTGCAAACGCGCCGCGCCTCTCGTGAAATCGCTGACCAAGAAAGAAGACGATGTCAAAATCGTCTTCCGCGAGTATCCTATTCTTCGCGATGAGTCCGACTACGCTGCAGAAGTGGCTCTTGCTGCGCGCGACCAGGGAAAATTCCTGGATATGCACTTCGCCATGATGGAGGCGAATGGCGTGCTAACAAAAGATCGTATAGAGAAAATTGCCAAAAAGAACGGCGTGAATCTGGCTAAACTTGAAGCGTCGCTCGAAAAGCCGGCTATCTCCGCCTCTATTCGAGAAACTGTGTCTCTGGCCAGATCAATGGGTGTTTCCGGTACGCCGGCGTTTATTATCGCATCGGTTGATGGAAACTATGTGAACGTCGTTGAAGGTTTCCGCCCTGACGAAGTACTGAATGCCATTGATGAAGCCCGTGCAGCTGCAAACTGATAATAGCAAGGCTGATAATATCAGGCCCGCTTCACCAGTCCCAACCTTAAAGCGGCAGCATATCTGTAGTGCGCATCGCGGCCATACTGACGCGACTCCTCTGTGCATGAAAATGCAAACTTGATGTCATGCTCATCATTCGAGCCCTGCGCAGCCGATGAAATCACATGCCAGTCAGGAGCGCCGGTCGGCGGCGGCGTTAACGGGATCAGTTCCGGCGCGCTGATGGAAGCATAAGCAGCGCACAAGCTCGACCACAGCGCTTTTCGCAAGGCCGCATCATCCATCACCACATGCTCCGCCAGAATGCGGGTGGCGTGCACGCCCGTTACACAATGAAGCGCCGTGAAATCTTCCGAAGCCAGATAAATGCGCAAAGCGGTCGCGGCAATATCGTCAAATGAGACATCGGCGGCGGCAGCGCGGTTTAACACAGGACTGATTTTTGAATTGGCGACAACTTCCGCAATCTGACCGGCAATGGTTGGCTGATCGAGAGAAAGCTTGCCGCGCTGGCTGGCGAAAGCTTGTGCCACATCGGCCAGCAGCGTTTCAGCGTCGTTGTTTGCAGCGCCTACAGATCGTGCAAAACGAACGGTTTCCGCACGAGAGTGCCAGAACGCCAGACCCGCGGCGATTTCAGCATCGCTGTCCGCAATCAAGCCAAAAGCCACACGGATCACGCCATGAAACGCCGCCGTAGCAATCGAGCCTGTTAATTCCGGCAGATGTTCAGCCAGAACTTGTACGCGCCCTTCATTTTCGATTGCCTGGGTGAAATAATTCAATGCGGCCGGATAAACTGTCGGATCGCCCATCCGAGCGGACAGCAGCAATGCGTCGATAGTTGACTTACCGGCTTTTTTACGTTTCAGGCGCTTGCGATAGACGGCTGCAAAGTCCTGTACGCGATCATCATTTGCGCCAAGCGCGCGAAGCGCTGTTGCCGCCATTGGCAGATGGTCGGAAAAGTCATGCTCCCCATAGACCGGCGCAAATGTGCGCGCATGGGTTTCGAGATCAAATTGGGCTCGGGCGGCCATTTAGGCTCTATTCCTTCTGGGCCGCTGTCAAAGAGGATCTGTGGAAAACCCATCGGCGGCGATATCAACAAGCGGCTGAAAATAGCGTGTCAGCGAGATTTTGGAAACCTCTAAAAATGCGCCATTTTCGGCGCTTCTGCTAAAAAATCCTCTATTTTCAGCCCTTTGTGCCGTAAAGACGATCCCCTGCATCACCTAATCCTGGCAGTATGTAGCCGCGCTCGTTCAGTTCCCGGTCGAGAGATGCGGCAATAATCGGGATATCGGGATGAGCCGCAGAAAACGCATCAACGCCTTCTGGAGCCGCCACCAGACAAAGAAAGATGATTTTTTGCGCGCCCCTCGTCTTTAAGAGCTCAGCGGCTGCAATAGACGTATTCGCAGTGGCCAGCATCGGATCGATCAACACCACCTGCCGCTGATCAAGAGCGTCAGGCGTTTTGCAGTAATATTCTCGCGGCTCCAACGTCTCTGGGTCGCGTTCCATACCGACATGACCAACACGGGCCGACGGAACAAGGTCAAGCAGACCGTCGAGGAATCCGTTGCCCGCGCGCAGGATCGAGATAAAGCAAAGCTTCTTTCCCTCAAGATAAGGGAAACGCCCTTTTTCCAGCGGCGTCTCAATCTCGACATCGCCTAACGCCAGATCCTTGGTGACTTCACAGCCAAGGACAAATGCGATTTCGCGCAATACGCTTCGGAACTGCGCCGTCGATGTCGTTTTGTCCCTAACGATTGTCAGCTTATGTTGGATCAGCGGATGATCGACAACTGTCAGATTGTCAGGCATGGACGAAGCCCCCCGGATAACGCGCCACGCGCTGGCGCTGGTTTATCGGCAATCAGGGTTCTAATGTCTATCGTCTGTTTATGTTTGGGTGAGACGTGCCGGAACTTTCCAATTTTGACCGTCAGATGATCGAGCTTGCATTCCTGCAGGCGAAAATGAGCGCAGACAGCGGCGGTTTGCCGATCGGATCAGTGCTAACGCGAGGCGAACGCATCCTCGGCGCCGGCCATAATCGGCGCGTACAGGAAGGTGATCCCATCGCCCATGGCGAAATGGATGCGCTCAGAAAGGCGGGCCGGCAAAAAACGTATGCGGACACAACGCTCTACACCTCGCTTAGCCCTTGCATGATGTGCTCCGGCACAATTATTCAATTCAAAATCCCGCGCATCGTAGTCAATGATACGGATAATTTTGGCGGCAATGAAGCGTTCCTCAAACAACAAGGCGTAACGGTCATAGAAGCGCGACACGCCGCATCAATAAGCCTGATGAAAGACTTTATCGAGTGCAATCCTGCGCTCTGGAATGAAGATATTATGGAATAAAAGCCGCCTGTTTATAAGCCTTAGCGACTACCCCGCTGGGCAATGCGCGCCAGCTTCAACCCATGCCGCCGTCAATGCGCCAAACGTTTCCTGATCCCCTGGCGCGGGCGTGCGCCCCTCGCCCGGGTTCCACGCCCAGTTGACGAGATGATCTTTGGTGTTGTGCTCCACCAGATCCTCCAATGAACGCCCGCCGTTCAATTCTGTATTTTTAACCTGCGCACAGAGTTCAGCCGCCGAAAGCCCGATCCAACCCATCGATTGCGGCGCCAGCAACCAAGGCTCAGCACCGGGAACTGAACCGTCCATCGTGGCAAACGCAACATTTTCGCTTCCATGACAGGTTGAACACTCCATGCCGGCGGCGCCCATGCCGTTCGCGCGGATCACAGCCGGCATATGCGGACTCATATCATCCCCTTGCAGCGGACCGCCTTTACGGGGATGACAATTCGCACAGCGCGGGTGAAACATGACCGACGTCATTTCCGTGAACAGCGCTGCTGCACGCTCTTCATCATCTCCGATTGAGGAAAAAGCGACAGGCGTTTTAAGGCCCTTAATTTCAGTGGACCCAGACGGGCCAGCCTGCTTGTTTTCGCCGCCACAGGCGGCAACGACTAATAGCGCGGCAACTGCGATCAAATTGGCAGGTTTCATCCCCATCTCTCTTTTCCTCAGGCCGTCAGTGAGCGAATAAATGGCGGGCGACGCACGGCTTTCCCGGTCAGTCTTCGCATGGCATTCGCCACCGCCGGGCCAATCGGCGGTGTGCCCGGTTCACCAACGCCGGTCGGCGCCTCTTCCGATGCAATAATGGCCACTTCAACTTCCGGCATCTCGCTTAGCTTTAACGAGCGATAGTCGTGGAAATTCGACTGGCGAACTGCGCCGCCCTCCTCCAACTCCAACTCATTGAAAAGGATCGCACTCAAACCATATCCGATGCCGCCTTCCATTTGCGCTTTGACGACCTCAGGGTTCACAGCAATCCCGCAATCAACGGCGCACCAGACCTTGTGAACGCGCGGCATGTCGCGTTGCATGGAGACTTCCGCGACTTGCGTTACATATGAACCGAAGGATTCAACGCTGGCGACGCCCAGAGCGCGCCCCGCCGGTCGGGAAGCTTGCCAGTCAGCCATGGAAGCGGCCTTCCGCAATGTTGCGGCAAGACGCGAATGCGCTTCGCCCATCATGGCCAAACGTCCCTCAACAGGATCTTTTCCGGCCGCTTCAAGCAATTCATCGATAAACGTTTCTACAGCGTAGCCTGTATGGGTGTGCCCCACGGAACGCCACCAGAGCGTGCTCACCGGATTATTGACGATATGAGCGCTAACCCGGAAATTTGGCACCGCGTAGGGAATTTCACGCGCCCCTTCGACCATAGTCGCATCAATGCCGTTCTGGATCAGCCCTTCAAAAGCGGAGCCGGCCAGAAAAGATTGTGCGGCAATCGTCTGGTCCCAGGCGACAATATTGCCGTCCGCATCAACGCCCCCTCGCAGTCGATGCGCCGTCAGCGGACGATAATATCCGCCGCGTATATCATCCTCTCGCGTCCACATGAGCTTGACGGGCCTTTCGCCTCCTAGCGCCATAAAGGCTTCGGCAAGCTCAGCCGCAAAATGAGACGTAGGCTGCGCGCGTCGGCCAAAGCTGCCGCCGGCAAGCATTGTGTTGAGCGAGACCTGCCCCATTTCAAGTCCGCAGCCTTGGGCCAGAACATTATGATCGCCCGTCTGAAGCTGACTGCCCATCCAGACTTCAACGCCGCCGTCTGCGCGACGCTCAATTACGCCATCGAGAGGCTCCATCGGCGCATGGGCCAGGTACGGGAAAACATACTCAGCCTGCAGAATAGTTTCTGCGTTGCTAAAAGCATCTTCAACAGCGCCGGCGCTATTGGCGACTGCGCCAATCTCTTTAACTGCAGCAATACACTCCTCAGCAATGTCTTCAGAGGACCGTGTTTCCGCGCCGGAGAGGTCCCATTCAATACTCAGCGCTTTGCGACCCTTCAAAGCAGCGTATGTGTTTTCGCCATATACCGCCACACCGCTGCCGATTTGCTTGACGTCGATAACTCCAGGAATGGCGCGCACTGCGCTGTCATCGAACGACGACGCTGTTGCGCCGAATATCTCCGGATGCGCAACAACTGCGGTCGCCATATTCTCACGATAGACATCAAGCGAGAACTTGGCTTCGCCGGTTGACTTCATGCCGGTATCGAGTTTGGAAGCGCCTTCCTTGCCGATATAGACAAACTGATCGGGCGTTTTCAGGACCGGATTTTCAGGTGCTGTTTCCTGCGCCGCAGCCTCTGCCAGTTCTCCAAAAGTCGCGGATTTTCCGCTTCCGGCATGGGACAAAACCCCTTTTTCAACTACAATCTCAGCAGCAGGCGCATCCCATGCTTTCGCGGCTGCGCTAACGATCATCGCCCGCGCTGCAGCGCCAGCTTTGCGCATAATGTCATATGACGTCGCCATAGCGGTCGACCCGCCGGTTCCCTGTATGCCGAATGCTGAATTGATATAAAGCTGAGGGTTTGACGGCGCATGTTCTGCACGGACCTGATCCCAATCGGCGTCCATTTCATCGGCGACCAAGGTCGCAAGGCCAGTCCATGGTCCCTGACCGAACTCGATATGTTTGATCAGCACCGTAACGACATTGTCGTCGCCCACGCGAATGAAAGCGTTTGGTTCAAATGGAGCTGCGTTCGCATTCTGCGCTCGAGACCGCAGCGGCAAGGCGACGGCGATAACAAGGCCGCCAGCGCCTGCAAGAAAATCACGACGGGTTGCGCGCGGCATGTCAAAACCGGCCATTTCAGCCCTCCAACTTTTCTGCAGCATCGGCAACGGCTCGCCGGATCCTGGCGTATGTGGCGCAACGACAGATATTGCCCTCAAACGCATTATTGACGTCATCCGCGCTAGGCTTCGGATTGCGGTCCAGAAGCGCAGCGGCAGTCATGACCTGCCCGGACTGACAATATCCGCATTGCGGCGTATCAAATCTCGCCCACGCCTCTCGAACAGCGTCAGCGCTCGGTCCGGAGACGCCCTCTATTGTCGTCACTTCCTGACCCTCGAGAGAACCGACCGGCGTCACGCAAGAGCGCCGAGGTTGACCGTTCACATGAACCGTGCAGGCGCCGCATTGTGCTATGCCGCAGCCGAATTTTGTTCCGGTTAAGCGCAAATTATCGCGAAGCACCCAGAGAAGCGGCGTTTCTTCGTCCGCTTCCACTTGGCGATCTTCGCCGTTTACATTCAGTGTAATCGCCATCCTTAAAGCTCCGAACATCGCTGCATAACCACCATAGTGGAGCAAGGTTCATAAAGCTGTCCAGCCGAGCATTTCGACAACGACGCATTTTTAAAAATTTATTTAAAAGCGGTTGCGTTTGGCGTGTTCACATAAAACTCACTTGATCGAATGTGCAAACTTGCGAAAGACTCTCAATAGCAATTACTTAGCTTCGATCCGTTTCTTCTCAAGCCTATGCGCGTGGAGCAAAGGTTCAGTGTATCCGTTTGGAGACTTTTCTCCTTCAAACACCAGCGCTTTGGCCGCTTGAAAAGCGATTGAACCGGAAAAATCATCCGCCATCGGACGATAATGGGGATCATCCGCGTTCTGTTGGTCGACTTTCGCCGCCATACGTTCGAAAACAGCGTTGACTTGTTCTGCTTCGCAGACGCCGTGACGCAGCCAATTGGCGACATGCTGAGAAGATATCCGCAGCGTTGCGCGGTCCTCCATCAAGCCAATATCGTGAATGTCGGGAACTTTTGAGCAGCCGACGCCCTGATCAATCCAGCGCACCACATATCCGAGTATGCCCTGAATGTTGTTCTCAAGCTCCTCTGTCACTTCTTCTGAAGACCAGTTGCGCCCGGCCGCAAGCGGAGGGGTCAAAAGTCGGTCGAGGGAAGGAACCGCCCCGCCTTTCAACTCTTCCTGACGAGCAAACACATAGAAGCGATGATAATGCGTTGCATGGAGGCTGGCGGCGGTCGGGCTCGGCACCCAGGCTGTGTTCGCGCCGCTTTTAGGATGGCCGATTTTCTGTTCCAGCATATCGCCCATCCGGTCCGGCGCCGCCCACATGCCTTTGCCGATCTGGGCTTTTCCGGACATGCCGCAGGCAAGACCAATCGCAACATTCCGGTCTTCATATGCGGCAATCCAGTCAGCGTTTTTGATCTCGCCTTTTCGGATGACAGGCCCGGCGCGCATGGATGTATGAATCTCATCGCCGGTGCGATCGAGGAAACCTGTGTTGATAAAGAATATTCGGTTTTTCACCGCGTGAATGCAGGCAGCGAGATTTGCAGAGGTGCGGCGCTCTTCATCCATCACGCCGACTTTCAGCGTGTAACGCGGCAAGTTCAGAAGATCTTCCACAGAATTGAACAAACTGTTCGTAAACGCCGCTTCTTCTGGTCCGTGCATCTTCGGCTTGACGATGTAAATCGATCCCTTGCGACTGTTCCGAAACTTTCCGTCCTTACGCACGTCGATCGACGCAATCAGGCTGCTGACAACGGCGTCAACAATGCCTTCAAAGACTTCCGACCCGTCCGCGCGCAGAAGCGCAGGATTTGTCATCAGGTGACCAACATTCCGGACCAACAGCAAACTACGGCCGTGTAATGTAAAATCCGACCCGTCAGGCGCAACATAGTCACGGTCGCCTTGCAGACGACGCGTTATTGTCTTGCCGCCTTTTTCAAAGGCGGCCGTCAGGTCGCCGCGGATGAGGCCAAGCCAATTTCCATAAGCTTCGACTTTGTCGTCGACATCGACCGCCGCCACGGAATCTTCCAGATCAACGATGGTCGATAACGCTGACTCAAGAACGATATCGGCGACACCCGCGGCGTCATCAGCGCCTACTGGATGATCGCGATCAATCTGAATTTCAATATGCAAACCATTATTGCGGAGCAATATCGCAGACGGCGCGTCCGATTCGCCTCGATATCCTGCAAACTGCGCCGCATTTTTGAGGGCGGGCGCAAGCGCGCCGTCAACCACCGCATAACCAGACGCATCCGCATGATGCTGTCCGTCAAGCGGAGCAACATCGTCCAGAAACGACTTCGCCCAGGCGACAACGTCCCTCCCGCGCTCTTTGTCGTATCCGCCGGGCGCGGGCGATCCTGGCAAGGCGTCAGTGCCATAGAGCGCGTCGTAAAGACTGCCCCAACGCGCATTTGCAGCGTTGAGAACAAACCGCGCATTGCGCGACGGAACGACCAGCTGTGGGCCGGCAAGGGTTGCGATCTCTTCATCGATATTGTCTGAACCGATAGCGAAAGCCGCCGGTTCATCAACAAGATAACCGATTTCTTTCAGAAACTTCCGAGCAATTGAAGGATCGCCCGCATCGCTCTGTTTCTCTTCGCACCAGGCGTCAATTTGGGCCTGAAGGTCTGCGCGCTTTTCAAGCAGCGCTTCATTCTCAGGCGTAAACCGGTCGATAATCTCGGCAAATCCCGCCCAGAACGCCTCCGCAGACAAACCCGATCCGGGCAAACATTCCGTCTCGATAAAATGCGCAAGCTTTTCATGGACCTGCAAAGTCGCCTTATCGATATACGTCACGGTTTCATCCTTTCACGGAAGCTTCGGAAGACTGGAGTTCTTTATCATCGCTCTAGCAGAAGCCCCAGGAAACGCCATGCCGCCGCGCAGTCGCAGGCGTTAGTCTTTTTTCACGCGCAGAAAGCATGATAGGAGCGATTTTTTTAGGAGACTGGCGCTGACATATACAGCTTGGATTTTCGCGCTTTCGATTAGCGCTGTCATCGGCAGTTTTTTAAACTTGCTGATCCATCGCGGCCCGGCGATGTGGAAGCTGATCGAACCAGGCGGCAAATCGCGCGGCAATCTGATGTCGCCGCGATCTTACTGCCCCCATTGCCGGCAAACGATCCCGCCCTATCATCTTATTCCGATTGTCAGCTATCTGATCCTGCGCGGCGCGTGTCACAACTGCGGCAAACCTATCGCCATACGATATCCGCTCGTGGAAATCGCTGCTGTGGGCATTGGCGCAGTTTCACTGCTGAGCTTCGGTCCCACTGCGCAAGGCGTTCTTGCCGCTCTTTATGGATGGATATTGCTGGCTTTAGGCGTGATCGATTGGGAGACCGGGTATCTTCCTGATTGGTTGACGCTCTCTCTGCTTATTATCGGTCTTGGCGCTAATGTCTTCGGCGAGATCTTCACGCCGTGGCGCGATGCGCTTATTGGCGCGGCTGCGGGAGCAGGCTTTTTTTGGGCGATCAGCGCCTTCTACGCCAGCCGCGGAAAGGAAGCGCTGGGGCTCGGCGACGCCAAGCTGCTTGGCGCAGTCGGCGCCTGGCTTGGTTGGCAGGCGCTGCCGATGGTTGTTTTATTTGGTTCGTTGGCAAGTCTCGGCGGCGTGCTGGCGGCGCGTTTAAGAGGAACTCAAATGGGCGCGCAAACGCCAATTCCGTTCGGGCCGGGTCTTTGCGCCGCCGGGTTGCTTATGATTTACGAGAACCTGATCCGCTTCTGAGAATGCAAGCAATATCGATATCTAACTAATCTCTTGAGGCGACAATCGTTCGCTCTACCCGCTCAACACTCACAATGTCTTCACTGAAGGCGACAGGTTCGCCATCAACAAAAATCACCGTATAAGGCATATAGCCGCCATAGCTTCGCGACTGCAGACGCGCGCGCACACGGATATCAACCGCCCATGCAGACGCGGAAACGCCGTCGCCAAAATCTGCAATCACCTGATAAGGCTCGCTGTCGAAAACAATCCTGGCCCCGCGCTTATTTGTAAGTCGGCTTTCAAGATAGTCATGAGTGGTCTCTTCATAATTGATCGGCTGCGGACCGAAATCAGAAGCGGACACAGCAGCGACAGCAGCTAAAGCCATAATTCCGGCGGCGACGCCAAACAGAGATTTTCTCATACAACACTCCCTTTCGAGCCTTACCTGGCTGAAATATAAATGACATATAACTGTCATTAAGTTGTCATATTCAAAAAAAGAGTCAAGAAAAATACGCACTTTTTGCGCAAATAGCGCACAAAATACGCATTACAACGCATCCCACCGGAGCGCGATAAGCCGCCGCCTGGTGTTAAATGTCAGATAAGAGAAACTGGAATTTGCAGAGAAGTGCTGCTGTGCGGCCGCGCGCCAAAGCGCTGGTCAAACACTCACTCCCGGCCCCTGGGCTTATTTATTGCGGCACCCGGCAATGCCGGCTGAGGGCGCTACGATACGCCAACCGCTGGATGCGTTGACCCGCACCAATCCACTTTCAAGGTAAGAGCCGCCTTCAAAACCAAGACCGAACTGTACTGAGACATCGATCTCGTATCCTGTCGGCGCAAAGAACCGTTGCGTCTCAAATACGCCATAGCGGCCGCCTCCTTCGCTCTCGACAAGAGCCAGCGCCACTTCTTCGCCGTTGATAGCCACAACAGCGCCTTCACCAGCAATATAACGCATGATCGGCGTCGGTTGCGCCGCATCGAGCGTCCAAAGGATCATGCCGCATTTTCCTGGCGGCAAAGACGAAACAGAAAGAGCCGTCAAAACCGGCGCCGCGCCCACTTCTCCGTTGTCAGCCGCTACAGACGAAGACACCGTAGAGCCGCCGCCTGGCGCAGTCGCGCATGCGCAGATCGCAAAAAACGCAACAACCGCGCATGGAATTCGAAAGATCATATTCCGGCTCCCTTAAGCGCTCCAAACGCATCATAAACGAGCGCGCCATCTTTGTCCTCAAAACCGAGAAGCTTCAGATCCTGCTTGAGTTGAGGCTTATGCGGTTCAACACTGGCTGAAAGCTGATAAGTGAGCGCCGGAGAAACAAGTATGCTGATTGTGGTCTCGCCTTCCGCATTGGCTCCGGCAAGGTCGATCTTCAAATTGTCGCCAGCGCATGAGGCGGGCCCCGACAATACGAGCCCATCGCCTAGATACTGCCGTGATGAAGCGTCGAGCACATCTGTCCAGACGTCTCCATTCGCATTCCCGCAGCCCTGCCTTGACCAAATCAGATCATTGACCTTGCTGCGGACAGCGCCGTCATAAGGAATTCCGAACAAAGAATATTGCTTTACCGATGAAAGATCGAACTCAGCTGTCACATTACGAAACGCAACCGCTTGCTGAAGGAGATTGAAGCCGACGCGACCTTTGCCTGAGGCTGACGGGCCCGCCAACTCAATATCAAGCTGAGGATTGGCCGAGAAGAGCGATAGCGCATGAAGATTATAAGTTAGATCGCCAACAGGTTGGCCCGCTGCAACAACGCCTTTCATCTGTCCGCGCCAGACAGACCCTGTCAACGCCTGATACTGAACATCAATGCCGGACATCTTGAGCACAGGCGCGTAAAAGCTCGCCGGAGCCATGGCAAAACCTGCAATCATAAAAACAAAGGCGCCAGTAAGCATCAGCAGCCGCCGGCTTGGTCGGTAACTATGTGTCTCCGAGAAAGTCATTAATCAGGAGCCATTTCGCGCAAGGCTAATCTGCACACGCACTTTTGATGGGTCGCCTGTCTCTCGGGAGATATCGGCCGTTCGAACAAGAATTCCATATTCCTTTTCAAGAACCAGCAACCATTCATAAAGCATCGCAGGTTCTACAGAGGCTGCATTCGCATCAACTGCACCGTCATCACGGGCATTAACGTAGATCAGGTTGACGCCCGCCGCGGACGCTGTCTGCGAAACTGCATTGCGCGCCGGCGTGTTGGTATTCACATTCGTTTCAGTATTTCGAGTTGCGCGGGGCGCAGCTTCAGCGACCAGCCGATAAAGCCCTTCCGCTTCCTGCCTCGCGCGATGCTGATCGGCGCGCCAGTCAAATATCGGGCTAATAATAAGCTGAAAGCCTGCTAACAGACCAGCAAGCACGCCGCCGACCACAACAATCAAACGTTCACGGTCAGAAAGGTTTTGCCAGAAATCTCCCATTTATAAACTCACTGTCATCTCACCAACCCAGAACGCGCCTGAGCGTCGATAGCCGCCAGTTTCAGATGACGCCGCTCCCAGCGCCGTCAGCGATTGCCGGAACGCATCGATTTGCGCATCCGAAACGCTGCGGATTGAAAAAACGTAAGCGCTGCGATCAACATCGAAACGGACACGGTCGATGGTCACCTCATCATGATTGGCAAGCGCTTTTCCGAGGACATCAGAAAGCGCCATGAAAGATGTTCCGCCTCCGCCGCCGGCCAGAACACCGCGTGCATGGGAGCGCATGTCAACTCCAGCTGCTTGCGGAAAAGCTTCTGCGTGTATGCGCTGCGCTTCGCTCTCATAGCGTTCCGCAAGCCGACCCTCACGAATGCCGTCTGCAATGACCGCCCCCAGGCCGAACAACGCCAACATCGCCGCCATCGCCGCCGGGCGGCGCCAACGAACCGTATCAATAAGCTTGCGCCGAGGCGGTTTGAACGCGCCTTGCCGTAAATTGATTGCTTGGCCAGCGGCCGCCTTGCTGGCGGCGAGTTGCAGCAATACGCCGGCATCGGCAGAGCCCAGATGTTCATAATGAGGATTGCGCTCCAGAATATCGCCAGGCGCACTGTAAACGCCCAGTGAAACTTCGGTGTCGCGCGAAAGAAATTCTGCAATCAACGGTTCTGCGAGATCAGCTTCAACAGCGAACGCCTGATCGCCAAAATTCGCCGTGACCCGGTCCTCTTCCAAAAAAAGAACGCCGCGATCGCGCGCACCGCCCAACACGGAATAATCCGGCGTCAACACGGAAAGCGTCAGGCCGGCGTCGTCGAAGGCTGCAATCCACTCACGAACAAGATCGCGGCGCACAGCAATAATTTGAGCCTGATCGTCGAGCCTGGCGGTAGCGACATGATGCTCGTCAATTGGCAATGCAAGCTCATCTTCCAGCAGCAACGTTGCTG
This sequence comes from Pseudomonadota bacterium, assembly GCA_039180625.1. Taxonomy (GTDB): domain Bacteria; phylum Pseudomonadota; class Alphaproteobacteria; order Caulobacterales; family Parvularculaceae; genus Hyphococcus. Next base: position 301,436 of record JBCDDE010000006.1, read on the forward strand.
CCGAGAGGAGTTTCGACGACTGTCGCGGCGGCGCCGGCAATGTGCGCATCGCGGTTTGCTCTCCCGGCAATATTCCGACGACTGTATTATCATCGAACTTGGAAACAACGCGCTCGGCCAGTTCGCTAAGCTGTTGAGACTCGCCGGACATGACTGTCTCTCCACCGTTAAACGCGGCCCAGTTCTGGACATCGCCCGGCGTCAAGCCAAGTCGAATGACGACCACTCCACTCATTGTGATGTTCCCAATTCGCGTTTCACGAGCGTTACATTGCCCCCGCTTTCAGACGTCATAAACAATAGCCTAATATTCATGTCGATCTCATTAACCGTAGCTCCGGCCTGAGCCTCGATAAACTGCGAAGAAACAGATGTTCGCCCGATCGGCGCCTCTGCTCCGGATTCTGCATCATTAAGACTGTCGAACACAGGCTGCTCCCAAAAGTCCGCGGTGCGCGACCATCCTCCAGGCGGACGATTGGAGATGATGTTTTCAGCCGTCGCCATATCTATAGCGCCATCTGTCAATCCCACCAAGAGAGGGGCGTCGACCGGGCGCAAGGCGTTGATATTGATTGTGACAGGATTTCGATTCGGATGAGCGCAAAGCAACGGGCTTACCGCATTGTAAAGTTCGTCGGTGACGCCAAGCATTGCGCGCAGCTCGCTGACCGAGGCCAGATCGCCCCCTCCAGTGCGAAAGGGTGTTGGAAGATTCGTATAAAAATTATCTTCCGCTCCGCCAATTTCCTGAATTGTGTCGCTGTCGATCCAATCGACAACAACGCTTGTTAATTTTTCTGCGTCCCCCTGACCAAGTCCAATCCCCTGCAACACGCCCGCAAGTTCAGCCGCCGCATCTTCATTCTTGCCGCCGTCGCCTTCAATTGAGACAAGGCTGTTGAGATTAAAACAGCGCGTTGCGTCAGCGAATATGATTGCGCCGCCGCCGCCGTCAAAAGGAATATCCAATTGTTGCGAAAACAACGGGTGCTCAAGCGTCAATGGGGGACCGCCTCGTTGAACGCCGTCAAGCGCTTGTTCTATGGCGGCGATCGCGATCGCTTCTGCGCTCACGGCGCGCCATAAAAGCTCGCTGCGAATGGTCGCGCCCGCTGTTCTTTGTGCTGAGCGGCTGACAGCGCCAACGAGCGCAAGCGCTATAAATGATAAGGTTGCAGCAAGCAGAAGAACAACGATCAAGGCGGCGCCGCGCTGACGCTGACGGGTCGATAAGTCTTTATAAGAATGGGGGCAGCGCTTCGTCATGGTTCGCCTAACGCTGACGTTGCGCGTGAAAAATCACCGAGCCAGAAAAGCTGCTCCAAATCACCGAACCGCTTTGTCGTCAAAGTGAGGCGCACGGCCTTCGGCGCAGCGGCGACAGAACCGGCCGTTGGCCAGTCTTGCGTCCAGTCGAGACCGCGCGAGGTTTCGCCGAGCAGGAAGGATAGCTCCACATTGCGCGCATCATGGAACAAAATCCGTTCATCTGTCGGCTGGTTGCGGGCGTCATCGAGGTACGGACGCGTGCGCCGTATAATCTTATCTTCGATAACGAGATATTCGACATATTGGAGGGTGGAACGCGGACTTTCGGCGCCAAAATTTGTCCATCCGCCGCGCACAAAAGCGACAAGCGGCGTCTCGCCGGAAACCGGCGCACGCCCTGAAAATCCGAGCCCTCCAATAAACGGCCCTGCAAGCGGTTCGCCAAATTCATTGCGCACGGTTCGCGCAGCCACCTGGATCAAATCCTGTCGCACAATCAATCGGGCAAGCTGCCAGTCGCGCAGCCGTTCATCCGTTTCAAGAAGTTGCGCGCGCCCATCAACCGCAAGACGGACAGCGTAAACGCCAACACTGGCGATCAGGGCAAAAACGAAAAGCGCAACGAGCAATTCGGGCAGACTGAGACCGCGCTGATGTTTTCTTTGCAAACTCATGATGCCGCCGCCTTGAGGGCCGAGGCTCGTGACAGCGTCTGTTCGCCATCGGCGCGGCGAACGGCGTATTCGATCAGGATAGCGGTTTCACCGATCTCAATCACATTGCGCGTATAGGCGAATTCCCGGCCGGCGATTTCTACCGCGCCGGCGCTTTCGCCAGCATCCGGCGTTTCCAGAACGGCGAGGTCATTCGTCAGCAAATTGTCTGCGGCGATGGTCGCCAGCAAGCGTTCCTCAGCGCTCAACATGTATTGAGCATTCTGACTGATTAGGCTCATAACGCTCAGTGTCAGTCCCGCCAGGATGGCGAATGCGACAAGCACTTCAATCAGTGTCAGTCCGCGCTGATGTTGCGACTTCGTCATTGACGTCTGACCTCGATGCGGGCGTTGCCGGCGCGCCGCACGGACCAGACGCTGCGGCCGCGTTGAAACGTAGCGGTGAAGCTTGGCATATCGCCGTAAGGATCGATTGGAACAATCGTCGGCTCTGATTTCTTTTGCCTCGGCGCCGTCCCCCCGCTGAGGCCGGCGGCATTGCTCTTAGCGGGATCGTCAATTTCTATACGGATCAGCAAGTCGCCTTCGCTAATCGCTTTTTGTGCAGCATTGTTTGTAGTTTGTGCGACGCGTTTCCATTCCCCGTCCTGAAAGCGGGCGATATAGTAGGCGCTTGGCTCGAACTCAAAACGAACGCCGGCGCCGGAAATGACCGCATCATCTATCGCCGCCCGCACATCGTTTGCAAAGGATGTCGCCACCGCTCGCATGGGGTCGCGGGCAGGCGGCGCATTCATGATGACAATCGTCGCGGCAAGCGCCAGAATGGTCATCACCACAAGCAATTCAATCAGCGTTAGACCGCTCTGGCGACGCCTTATGGAGGAAAATGCCCCTGTAACTATCGTTCGTCGCTTATCCAATTGCCGATGTCCGCATTCAGGTCTTCGCCGCCCAGTTCTCCGTCAGCGCCGAGCGAATAGATGTCGACAACGCCGCGCTCTCCAGGAAAGCGATATTGGTAAGGATTGCCCCAGGGATCGAGAGGCGCGCCGCCGCGCAAATATCCGCCAGGGCGATAATCGGACTTGCGCGCTACATCATCAGGCACGGTGACCAGAGCCTGCAGGCCCTGCTGCGTGGTCGGATAGTTGAACATATCGAGGCGATACTGATCAAGCGCGGTTTCAATCGTCTTGATGTCGATCTCCGCCTTTCGCACCGCCGCGCGGTCTCGCTCAGGCAGAATGTTGATGACGACGATGGCCGAAATCAGCGCCAGAATGGCCAGCACCACCAACAATTCTATCAGCGTTACACCGCGTTGGCGCTGACGTGTCTTGAGTGAAGTAAAAGCAGTCTTTTTGATCATGGTCCGTCTCGTTTTATCCGGCCGCCAGCCGGTTCAGTTGCAACATGGGCAGCATAATTGACACCACAATCATGGCGACGACGCCCCCCATAACAAAAATTATGCTTGGCTCGAGAAGCCGCATTGCGACCGTCGAGGCCGTATCGAACTCTTCTTCAAGCTGGTCAGCCGATTTATCCAGCAGAAGCGGCACCTCGCCAGCGCGTTCGCCAGCGGCCACCATATGCAGCATCATCGGCGGCAACACATTGGCGCGTTTAAAAGCAGCGCCGAGGGAGGCGCCCTCGCGCACCATTGTAACCGCGCCTTCAAGCCGCTCGCGAATATAGCTGTTTGCAACGGTCCGCCGAGCGCCGCTCAGACTATCGAGAAGCGGCGCGCCGCCGGCGACCAGCGTGGACAATGTTCGTGCAAACCGGGCCCCGTCAAGACCGCGAAGAAGACCGCCGGCGACCGGCGCGCCGAGCAGGCTTTTGTCGACAGTGCGTTTGATTGCGGGATGTTTCATCGCCTGCCAGAAGCCAACACCGGCAAGAATGAGCCCCAGAAGTATATAAAGACCATATGCTCCAAGAAAATTGGAAACCCCGACTACAATTCGGGTAACGAGCGGTAATTGCGCGTCAAACGCTTCAAATTGTTCAACGATGCGCGGGACAACCATAGTCATCAGCGCTGTCACGACGCCGCCGGCAAAAAAAACGAGCGCCAGCGGATAAATCAGTGAACCAATCGCTTTGTTCTTCATTGAGCGGTTTTTCTCAAGCATCGTCGCAAGTCGTTCAAGCACAGGCGCAAGGTCGCCGGAAGTTTCGCCCGCCGCCACAACGGCCCGATATAGATCTGAGAATGATTTAGGGTCTTCCGCCAGCGCGTCCGCGAACCGCCACCCTTCCGTTACCCGTTCGCGCACGGATAATAATCGCGCCCGTATTGCCGTATTGTCAGCCTGCAGGGCGATCGCGCTTAACGCTTCTTCCAGCGGCGTGCCGGCGCCCAGGAGGACGGAAAGCTGCCGCGTGACCGCAACGAGAGCGCCCTGCCCGATCCTTGGCTCTTTGACGTCGCCGCCCAAAAGCTTGCGCTTGCTTTTGCTCGCCGCATTGATGGAAACCGGCGTCAATCGTAGCCGGCGCAGTTCAGAGCGCGCCCGGCGCGCAGATTCCGCCGTTACGACGCCGCGTTTGGAGCGACCGGAGAGATCAAGCGCCTCATACTCGAAGGTCGGCATCTTCGTCGTCCTGTCTGACCACGCGCAATACTTCCTCGATGGATGTCACACCGGCCAACACATGGCGAAACCCGCAACGCGCTAGCGTATCTCGTGAGCGGAAAGCATGATCATGAAGTTCGTGTTCGCTTGCGTCGTCGTGAATCATCCGCCGCAGCGCATCGTCAACGAGCACAAGCTCATAAACGCCCATTCGCCCCTCATAGCCGGCGCCCGCGCAGCGTCCGCATCCTTTCGGCCGGAAGATCTCAATATCGCTGCTCATATCGGCGCCAAGAAGACGGCGCTCAGCTTCATCGGGCGCATAAGGTTCCTTGCAGGCGGGACACAGCCTGCGCACAAGACGCTGTGCGATAACGGCGCTGACAGTTGAGGACAGAAGAAACGGTTCAACGCCCATGTCGCGCAAGCGCGTTACGGCGCCCACCGCAGAGTTTGTATGAACGGTCGAGAGAACAAGGTGGCCGGTTAGCGAAGCCTGAATTGCAATCTCAGCCGTCTCCACATCACGGATTTCGCCAACCATGACAATGTCCGGGTCCTGACGAAGAATCGCGCGCAATCCAGTGGCGAATGTCATGCCGACTTTCGGATTGATCTGCGTCTGGCCGACGCCATCAATAGCGTATTCAACCGGATCTTCCACCGTAAGAATATTTCGGCTCGGATCGTTGAGTTCCGTCAGAGCGCCGTAGAGCGTCGTCGTCTTGCCGGAGCCGGTTGGCCCTGTGACCAGAATTACGCCGTTTGGCTTCGACAGCGCGCGGCGCAAACCGGAAAGCATATCCGGCGGCATGCCCAGCGCGTCCAGTTCAAAACGCGCTTCCTCCTTATCTAGAATACGCATAACAACGCGTTCGCCAAAGCGCGCAGGCAAAGTCGAGACGCGCACGTCGACGGTCTTGCCGCCAAGCGCCAACGAGATACGTCCGTCCTGAGGGATGCGTTTCTCAGCGATATCAAGGCGCGCCATCACCTTGATCCTGCTGACGAGTGCGGCGGCTACACGCGCTGGAAGAGACAAAATCTCCCGCAAAACGCCGTCAACGCGAAGACGAACCGAAAGGTTCGCCTCATAAGGCTCAACATGAATATCAGAGGCCTTGAGCTTGACCGCTTCTGCAATAATGCGATTGATGAGCAGAATCATCGGCGCATCATCTTCCGCATCAAGAAGATCAGCGGTTGTGGGCAATCCGTCAGCTAGCGCGGCCAGATCGCTTTCCTCATCACCCAGCGCCAGACTTTCCGCATCAATACTGCTGGCGGAGTAAATTTCCGACAGCCGCCGCTCGAACGCCTCACCAGGCATCGCTTCAACCGTGATCGGCTTATCGACAACGCGCCTCGCCTCCAAAAGCGCCCACGGATCCGGTGCGCCCCGCGCGCCGATCACCGCCGGACTTGCTGAGTCGTCAAGAATGACGAGCCCGCGCTCCTTGGCAAAAGCGTAGGAAAATCGAACGTCAGAACTGGTTTCGGTTTCGCTCATGGCCTAGTGAGCTTACTCCTCGGGAAAACCGGTTACCTGTTCGATCAGCCGATCGAGTTCCGAGACCGGTTCATTTGTCGACAGAAGTTCTCTTGCGCGAATGTAATCAAGCTTTTTGCCGGTGGCGGCGTTCGCCGCTTCCTTGCTCCGAACAATTGTGGGCTTGATAAAAATCATCAGATTACGGCGATCCTTGGACCTTGCTTGCGTCTTGAAGAGATTACCTAGCACAGGAACATCGCCAAGAAGCGGAACCTTACTGTCAAGATATTCTTCGCTCTGATCAATGAGTCCGCCCAGAACCAACATGTCGCCGTCGTCAATAAGTGCGGTCGTCGACAATTGCTGGCTGTTCAAAATCAGATCGGTTGAGGTCGAAATAATTTGCCCGGCAACACTTGACGACTCTTGATTAATCTCAAGCGTCACGGTGTTGCCCTCATTAATTCTCGGCGTTACTTCGAGAATGACCCCGACCTGTTCGCGTGACACGGTCCGGAAGGCGCCGCCGGTAAAGTTGTCGCCTATCGCCTCACCGGTCGTAATGGGAATTTCCTGACCGACAGAAAGGCTTGCTGTCTGGTTATCAAGCGTCATGACGGAGGGAAGCGACAGGACGCGGGACTCATCATCCTGTTGCAAAGCGGTAAGAATGGCGCCGAAAACCGTCCCGTCATCAAGCTGGCCAGCGCCGCCAATGGCAAATCCGTTAAGCGCCAAAAGCGACGACAACGCCGCGCTCGCAAGCTCGCCGGCGCCGTCATCGGTGCTGTCGCCGTCTCCATCGCCGCCGAAGACCGGACTGTCATTCAACAAAAATGCGCCCGCCGAGGCGAGAATGTTTGGTTGGGCCGAGGCGAAATTCGTCTGCGTGAAAGGAACGCGGCCATTTTCCGAACCGTCGCCCGAAACGAAATATTGAATGCCAAGTTCGCGCGCAGTGCCTTCTGCCACTTCTACGATCACGGCCTCGATCAACACTTGCGCCCGGCGCACGTCAAGTTGCGAAACAACACTGCGCAGGGTTTGCTGGATCTTAGCGTCACCAGAAATGATAACGGAGTTTGTCGCCGGATCGATACTGATCGTCGTGTCCGGCGTTGCGATGGCGGTCACACCCTGTTCGTTAGTCTGGGGCTGCGGTTGAGCGCCTGCGATCTCACGCAAGACTTCCACCATCTCCTCTGCGTTGGCGTGCTTGAGCGTTATAATGGACAAGTCCGCCTGGGTCTGCCCAACCCTGTCCAATTCAGCAACAACATTGGCGATGCGAGACAGGACCGCCGGTTCGGCGCGCACAAGAATGCTGTTTGACGCTTCAATCGGCAGCACCGTCACGGAAGCGCGCTGGCCGTTATTTTCTTCGGAAATTTCACGCGCAAGATTGGCGACGATGCTTGCCGCATCGGAAGCCGACATGTTGTTCAATGCAATTGTGCGGTAGACGGTCGTATCCTGATCAATTTGACCGATCACCTTGCGCAACCGTTCAACATTGTCAGCAACATCGACAAGAATAATAGCGTTTCCGGTTCGAACGGGCGAGACCACGCCCCGCTCTGAGACAATCTGGGTCAGTGTAGCCGCCGCTTCGCGCGCGTCCACAAACTGCAGACGCACAATCTGCGTTACGTAATCGCCTGCGCGGCCCTCGCCCACAGGGCCCGCAGACCGGGCGCCGTCCTGTATCGGAACAATGCGATAGCTGTCGCCATTGACCGGCGTCGCAACAAAACCGCTGACGCGCAAACCCGCTTGGAACAGCTCCCACGCTTCGTCGGCGCAAAGCGTGCTGTTCGGGCCTGACTTGATCGTCATTGTGCCGTTCACGCGCGGATCAACTATGAACTTGTTGCCCGTGCGCTCAGCAAAATCATCAATAACGGCGTTGATGTCGGCTCTCTCAAAATTAACAGCGCCGGCGCAGTTCTCCTGCGCGGCCGCATTTGAGAGCCCCAATACTAGTGCTGAGGAGGCAATGGCCCCCAGCAAGTGTGTTCGCATGACTTTTCGCCCCATGCGTTTTTTTTTGTCAGCCATCATCTTTTTCCCTGCCACGGACAGGTAATGCAACATCCACGCGCAATGTTTCTCCGTCTCGATTGACCGTCAAATTGAGTTCCCCGGATTTCGCCGCCAGAGCGAAATCACGCGCCTCTTTCAATGCATTCGGGCCAATCCGGCGTCCATTCACCGCCACTATTTCATCACCATTGCGCAAACCCGACTGAGCAAACGCGCGGCGTTCGCGGCCTGGTCTAACAATAAGTGTGATCTTATCACCATTAATCTTTGGCGATACTACGGCAACATCGCCAATCGCGACGCTCTGCCCAAGATTTCCGCGATTATTATTTGTAGCTTTCGGCGGTTGCGCATTGGTGCGGCGCGCCGGCGCAGCGCCCGACGATGCTGAAGAAATGGACGAAGCGCGTTGCTCACGGTCAATAATTCGCAGGGTTTCCCGCACGCCGTTGGAGATAATGATAACGCGGTCTGCGTAGACCCGATCAAGAATAACGCCGTTCCAAATCTCTTCGCCCGCATAAACGGTTACCTGTTCGCCATCCGGGGTCTCAATAATGGCGGAGTTCTTATCGCCCATCATCATTGCGCCGTGCAGCGCCAAATCCAGTGAGGTTTCGGCGAATTCCTCCGTCGTTTCCTGCGTCGGCGCGACAACTTCAAGGCTCGCAGCAGCTGTTCTGAAGGGGTTTTCTGAAAGCTCGGATACAGTTTGTTGCGATGCGGCAGGCGCCGACAACGCGACCGGCAAGGATTGCGGCGCGGGCAGCGGTGAAAAAAGCGCCATAGCGATGACAAGGACAGTCAGACCAAGCAGACCGGCGAGAATGATTTCCGCAACCGCAGGCGCCCAGCCGCCAGCGGCGTTGGCGCCTTTATGACGTTGGAGCCATTGCGTCGCCTTCCGCAGAGCGGACCCGGCGGACGCAGCAGATTGGTCCAGTCGATCACGGGCAGCCACAGCCATTTCCAGTCACCTGCCTAACAGATTGTATCTTAAAGATAATCAAGCGCATTAGGCTTAATAAATACACAGCAGCCGCCCTCATTCCGAGAGCGGCTGCAAATCCTAGCAAGATATGCGCAAAAAGCGATGTCTTTTAAGGGTTTAAATCCCTTTTTCGAACAAGAAACAATATCTTCTAGCGAGAGGAAAACGGCTTTGAATTCAAGGCTCAGTGCCGTTTTCGTCCCGATTTGCCTGACCCGCTTAAAACTCCTTCTTAAAGCTTAGCGAGAAGGTCGTGCCGAGATCGTAAACGTCAATCTCGATGGAATCCGCCGTCGCTTCATAGCGGTCGTTCAGAATGTTGCTGATGCGCGCCTGAACATTTGTGTTGCCGCCCAGAAGCTCGAGGTCGCGACTGTATACGAAGTCAATCGTCACAGGCAGTCTTTCCAGCGTATTTGGAACCTGACCGGCGCCCGTAATCAGGCCGACCTGTCGAATACGCTCGCTGACCCAGTTGCCCTGGAGCGTGATCCGCTCGCCGCGGTCAAAGTCTTCGAGGCTGATCTGCGCGTTGACGATATGATTTGACTGGCCCTGCAACGCGCGTCCATCGACAAAGAAATTCGACGCATCCGAAGTGAACGGCGTGACGCCTGTCCCGCCAGGGATCGTGACAACGCCGTCAGCGTCAACTTCCGATTGGCTCCAGGTGTAGTTCGTATTCACCAAAAACTGCTTGGAGTTAGAAACATCAAACCGCTGCTCATATTCGAACTCAAAGCCATAAAGCTCAGCACTCGGAGCATTAATATAAGAGACGTCAACACTGGCGCCGGTGTTAATCAAGCTCTCTTCGATCGGGTTCGTGATTTCTTTATAGAACCCGCCAAGCGTGATGTACTGCTCACGTCCGAAATAATACTCAAAGCGGATATCGTAATTATCCGTTTCCGTATTCACGAGGAACGGGTTCCCGAAAACCTGTAAGTCGCGGTCCGTGTCGGTGAAGATGGCTGCGCCCAACTCCTGAAACTGCGGACGCGTGATGGTCTGCGAGAAGCCTGCTCGGACCTGAATATTGTCCACCGGGTTCCATGTGATTGTCACCGCCGGAAGGAAGTAGTCCTCATCGATAACAGTCTCGACGCCAGTGAACGGCGTTCCTGTGCCGGTGGCCGCAACAGAGAAGTTGTCGACAAGTTGTTCGGAGCTTTCGTAGCGGAAGCCCGCAGCGGCGCGAATGAAGTTCGTCAACTGAACGTCCGCGCCAAAGTATCCGGCGAAGACCTCAAGCTCGCCAACATAGGCGCGAGGCTGGAATGTGTCCGGAAGCTCAATGAGCGGCGTGCGGGGATCAAGAACAATAAAGTCGATCCGGCGGTTAAAGAAGTCATCGTCCTGATCCAGCCCGGTGTCGTCTTCAACGCCGAATGTGCGCAGGAAGTAGTCACGCTCGTTGTTGTAATAGGCGCCGCCGGCGCGGAGGGTCCAGTCCGTGGAACCCAGATTGAAGGGCAACTCCAGATCGCCGCCCCCAGAGAAAGTCTGATCGTCGACCCGCGAGAAACGCGTTTGAAACGTGTCGGCTCGCGGCGTTGAGCCGAACTCGGTGAGGTTTGACCGGAAGTCCAGAAGCGATTCGCCGCCAAGCAGGCCGCGCCGCAATTCGACATTGTCCTCGCCAAGAAAATCCTGCGGATTACCCTCATCAAGAATAAATCCGTAAGCAGTCTCGAACGGCGCGTCACGGAAAGCTTCAGAATAAGATCCGCGAAGCGAGACCGTCAGGCCCGACACATTATCGAAGTAATGCTCGCTCTCGCCCTGAACCGTCCAGACCTGATTTTCAAAGAACTCAGTATTGGTCAGGAAAATCAATTCGTCATTATTTGACGCCGTTTCTTCACCGACCCGTTGTCGAGCTTCTTTCGTCGTCTTGCGGAGGATCAGCCCTGTAATGTTCAGCGAGTGATCGTCGTTAAATTCAACGCCGGTTGAAAGCAGACCGTTCAGAAGAACAGTCTCAGTCAAACTTTCAAATTCAAAATCCTGAATGCCCTGAATAGCCTGTCCGGTGGCTGCGTCAAAGGCGGCTGCGCCTTGCTGGCCGCGCTTTGTCTGGAAGTTTCGATTGTAACCGAAAGCGCCGACAAATCCGAGACTTTGACCGCCGTCAAGATCATACCGATCGCCGCCTGAGAGTTTGACCCCGTAATTGACAGGCACCGCCACATTCTGAACGACAAATAATTCCGAGGCCGGAATTTCACTGGCAAAACTTGTCAGCGTGTCGGCGTCAAATCCGTTTGACGCAGTGATTGCCCGTCCGGGATTAGCCGTAATCGCAGCACCGAGCCCAGGAGGAAAATCACGAATGCCGCCGGGGAAACCAATAAAGTCTGTGCTGCCGCCGTCATAGGTCAGGCCGTCTCGACCAGTTGTTTCAGTGTCGAGCGCCGCGCTTAATGAAATGTCGAAGAAACGCTCGTCTGGAATACCCTTAGAGCGCAACTCAATCAAACCGCCGCCAAACTCGCCTGAGAACTGCGGTGAGAATGTTTTTTGAACAAGCGCCGTTTCAACAATCGAAGTCGGCAAAAGATCAAGCGGGGCAACACGGCGCAGCGGTTCGGGGCTCGGCAAAGGCGAACCGTTTAGAGTCAGGCTTGAATATCTCTCGTTCAAACCACGAACGATAATAAATTTGCCCTGCGCCAAAGAAAGACCGGTAACGCGGCGCAGCGCCGATGCAATATCCGCATCGCCCGCGCGCGCCAGATCTTCAGTGCTGAGAACTGTTGAAATTTCTGAAGTTGCGCGCTTCTCGTCAGGAATGTTCACACCGCGAACGATAATCTGATCTGCGATCTGCGAGGTATCGACATCTTGCGCTGACGCTACGGCGCAAAGTGTAGACGACGCCATTAACAGCGCGCTGATGCTAAGCGAGGTTCTCTTCCTCATGTTGCCCACCTTTTAAGGTCCCGCTCCCACTGGAGCATGTATTTCAAACACAAACGCAATTGATCTGCGGCGCGCAAAAAAATGCGCGCCGCGAAACAAGTCCCCGATTAGAAGCTGCCTGGAAGGGTCCAGCCGACATACCACTCGTCGTCATCTGATTCACCGAGGGCCCCGATAACGTCGACCGGAACCAGATCAAGATTGTCTGTACCCGGAATTGCGGATGGGTCGATCGCCGTGACGGCGTTTTCGTTGGCGCCGTTGACAAATGCGGTCGAGAAACCGGCAGGCGTTGTCAGTGTTGAGGTTCCAACAACATCACCATCGAATGTTGAACCGTCGACAGGCGTGTCATCATCATCAACAAACGGCGTGTCGCAGGAATAAAAGACTGCAGAAATCTGCAGGTCTTCAACCGACGGCGCGTTTGGCGTGGCTGATGAATCGATCAGTGCGATTGACGCATCGTCGTCAATATCGACACACGCATCGGCCCAACCGTCAACGACGCCGTTAATGAACGTGCCGGCGGAACCTTCACGGATCAACATGCCGATATCTTCGTTCGGATCGCCGATCAGCGTAAAGTTTGAAATGGTTGGGTTAGAACGCGGATCAACATCCTGAGCGTTTTCGTTGTTGTCGCCTTCGAAACCATTATCGCCGGCGCCGTCGCCCGCAATCAGAACAAACTGAGCGGAACCGTTCCACCCGGCAACCCAGTCAAGGGCGTCATCGTCAACGCCAGTAATGACAAGGTGGCTTGCGTTAACGGTGCCGCCGAAGAATTCTACGCCGTCATCGTCATTGTTGTGAACCTGGATGAAATCGACTTCGGTGCCCCGGCCGACGCCTTGGAACGCGATGCCGTTCAGCTCGTTGCCGTCCGTAATCTGGAAACCGGCGAACTGTACGCGCACGAAGTTGAGGACGCCGGAATTATCATCCGGGTCATTGCCGCCATACAGGCCGGTGCCGCCCTCGCCTGCAGTTTCGCAACTGGCTGGCTCGGTAGGATCGGCGCAAGAGTTGATCGGCGCACGACCGTTGATGATCAGCCCGCCCCACTGCCCACGCTCATCGCCGACAACGTTCTCGCCGAGGAGGTCTTCATCGGACGTAAAGATGATTGGCGCGCCGGAGGTGCCATTCGCGACCAGTTGGGAGCCGCGATTAACGACTAGGAAGTCCTGCTCATCCTGGCCGAAGATAGTGACGCCTGCGTTGACCGTGAGGGTGACAGACGCTGCTGGGTTCGGGTTATCGACGTCCGGACCTGCGTCCTGACCAACAACGGTGTTGCCGTTCAGCTGGTAAAGATTGCCGGCAAAAAGCTCCGTATCTTCAAGCACGATTGTCGGCAATTGGCAGACGCGGCCATTGGCCGGCGCGGGAACAGTTGCGCTGTCGGTGATGTCCGTCGTGCCGTCCGGGCAAACAGAATCAGGGAAGACCGAGTTCGGAACTGTCCAGCCGAATGCCCAGGTCTGGCTTGAATCAAGGCCTGGCTCGAATGCGCCGATAAAGTCTTCAAACTCGACGACAGTGTCGGCTACGGTCGGATCAACCGCCTCAACTGCGGCTTCGTTTGTGCCGGGCAATACGCCTGAAAGCGTGCTTGAACCTGACGAAATGCCGGCGAAGGTGCCGCCATCGACTGGCGTGTCGTCATCGCTAACAAAAGAAGTCTCGCAGCTGAAGAATACCGAAGAAATCTGGAGGTCTTCGACTGTGTTTGCGTTCAAATCCGGTGAACCGTTGATGAGAGCGATAGACGCGTCATCATCGATGTCGAGGCAAGCGTCGCCCCATCCGGTGACAACGCCGTTAACGAATGTGCCGGCGGTGCCTTCGCGAATGAGCATGCCGATATCTTCGTTCGGATCGCCGACAAGCGTGTAGTTCGTAATTGTCGGATTGGAACGCGGATCAACATCCTGAGCGTTTTCGTTATTGTCGCCTTCGAAGCCGTTGTCGCCAACGCCTGAGCCGATAACGACGACGTCCTGAGCGGAACCGTTCCAGCCAGCGACCCAATCAAGAGCATCGTCATCGACGCCGGTCAGAACAACGTGGCGCACGTCGACGGTGCCGCCGAAGAATTCTACGCCGTCATCGTCATTATTATGAACCTGAATAAAGTCGACTTCCGTACCGTCGCCAACGCCTTGGAAAGCGATGCCGTTCAGCTCGTTGCCGTCGGTAATCTGGAAACCGGCATACTGGACGCGCACATAGTTTAGAACGCCAGAATTGTCGTTCGGATTGTCGCCGCCATATACGCCGGTGCCGCCCTCGCCGGCCGTTTCACACTCAGCCGGCACAGAAGGATCGGCGCAGGAGTTGATTGGCGCGCGACCGTTGATGATCAGGCCGCCCCATTGACCGCGGGCGGCGCCTTGGCTGTCGTTCGCAACGCCGTCATCGATAATGTCTTCTTCCGAAGTCATTGCGATTGGCGCATCCGGCGTGCCGTTAGCGACAAGACGAGAACCGCGCTGGACGGAGAGAAACGCATTTTCATCGGCAAAAGCCAGCGTAACGCCCGGGTCGATCATGAGCGTTACGGTTGTGCCGCCAAGCTCGCCCGGCGTCGCGCCATCGTCTGTGCCGACATTTGTCGCGCCCGAGAAGAAGTAAACCGGACCCTCAGCGAGCGCGGTCTTGGCGCTGGCTGCGGAAACTGACTGACCGCCGACTAGCGTGACATCGCTGGTGATTGCTCCATTTACGTCAACGAAAACCTCGCACGCCATGATGTCGGATCCAGGGATGATGCTGGCTGACGTGCCGGTGGGACAGCCGCCGACCGGAGTACGGTCAGTCGCGCTTCCGCCGGCGTCTCCGCCACCGCCTCCGTCGCCGCCGCCGCCGCTGGGCGGCGTGCCGCCAAACCCTGCTTCACCCGGAGATGAAATCTCCGCATCGGTGCATGCTGCGAGGAGTGCAATCGCACTGCCAGCCAAAAGAAGTGAACGATACTTGGATGCCATTCCCATAATGAAGATCCCCATGAGTTGGTGGCGCAAAAAGAAACATGTGCGCCGACGTTCCCGCGCCGGCCGCTGGGATGGGGCAGTAGGATCGGTATGTGAAAACTAAATGACAGTTTCGATGCACTTCTGCGACAAGCTCGATTAAGCAAAAATCGAACGTTGCGTCGCAAGGTCGGCCGTCGAGGCTCAATCGGACGACCTGTTGATAAGCTTCGGCAAAATCGCCGCTAGCGATAAAGGCCAGAGAGAAACGATTTGAAATAATAATTTTTTATAACGGCGCAGGCAGGAAGCGATTTCCTGCTAAATTTCGTAAACTGAAATCCTGCGAAACCAAAAATGCGCGCTTTTTGCCGAATCTGCCGGCAAATCCTCAGGAAATTCGCCGCAGAGACGCTTGCAGGGCATTTGTCTTTCGCTTATAGACCCGCGCTTGATTTCAGATTTGACGCCGGTGGACGGTTAATTGCATGCCGCAGCCGGAATTCCGTGTGCACAAAGGACGCCGGCAACCATGGCAGACACAGACGTATTTTATTGCGAACCCCGCACTCGAACAGGCACAGGCGGCGCCCGCGAAGCGCGCCGAGAAGGCTGGATACCAGGCGTTCTTTACGGCGGCGGACAGGATCCAGTCGCGATCCGTTTGAAAGCAAACGAAATTAACAAAGCTTTCCTGCACGGCCGACTTCGCCCGCAACTGGCGAAAATCGACGTACCCGGCGAGGACGGCCAGCAGCCTGTTATTCCGCGCGACGTCCAGGTGCATCCCGTCAAGGGCACGCCGACGCATATCGATTTCATGCGTGTCGATGAAAAAACGCGCATCGATGTGGAAGTGCCGGTTCGTTTTACCAATGAAGAAGAGTCGCCGGGCCTGAAGCGCGGCGGCGTGCTGAACGTCGTTCGCCACGTTGTTGATATTTACGCGCCAGCGACAGCGATTCCCGATCACTTCGACATCGACGTCGGTAAAATGGACATTGGCGACACAGTTCACGCTTCCGCATTAACGCTGCCGAATGGCGTCTCTCTCGTGACAACCGACCGCGACTTTACAATCGCAACGATTGCTGCGCCGTCGGCGGTGCGTTCAGCCTCCGACGACGCTGATGAAACTGTCGAACCGGAGACAGAAGAAGGCGCTGAAGAGAAAGCTGCTGAAGATGGCGGCGGGGACAAAGACTAACTTCCCCACTTTCCGATTCTTGGCGCGTCATTAGGAGCGCTGGTTTTGATGCTTCTGGTCGGCCTCGGCAATCCCGGCGCCAAATATGCGCGGCACAGACATAATGTTGGATTTATGGCGGTGGACGCCATTGCCGACAAATACAATTTTTCTCCGGCTCGACAAAAATTTCAGGGGGAAATTCGAGAAGGTTTTCTCGAGACCGCCGAGGGCCGCAAAAAAGCGCTGATTTTGAAGCCGTCGACTTTTATGAACGATTCAGGCCGCTCGGTTCGCGCAGCCTGCGACTTTTTCAAATTCGACCCGTCTGATGTTATCGTCTTCTACGACGAACTTGATCTGGCGCCGGGCAAGTTGCGCGTCAAAACCGGCGGCGGCGCAGCCGGTCATAATGGCATCCGATCCATTGATGCGCATATCGGCAATGATTTTCGACGGGTGCGGATCGGCATCGGCCATCCTGGCGCAAAATCCAAAGTCACCGGTCATGTGCTTGGCGATTTTGCTAAAGCCGATCAGCAATGGCTTTCGCCTCTTCTGGATGCAATCGCACGATCAGCGCCGTATCTTTTAGTCGATGACCAGCGTTTCGCCAGCGACGTCGCGCAACAATTGGCGCCGTTGCGCGACAACGCAACGAAAGAAAAGACCGCCCAACGTTCGCCGACAAAACCAGATCAAAAAGAAGTTCAGACCTCTAAAACTAATCAAGCTAAAAGTATCAATCCGTTTACTGATGCTTTTCGCAATTTTTTTTCAGATAGCAACAAGGAAGACTAGCTGATGGGATTTCAATGCGGCATCGTTGGACTGCCGAACGTCGGCAAGTCCACCTTATTTAACGCTTTGACCCGGACAGCGGCGGCGCAAGCCGCCAACTACCCTTTTTGCACGATTGAGCCGAATGTCGGCGATGTTGCGGTGCCGGAACCGCGCCTTCCTCAATTGGCTGAGATCGCAAAATCAGCAGAGATCATTCCGGCGCGTATGCAGTTCGTCGATATTGCCGGCCTCGTAAAAGGCGCTTCTCAAGGGGAAGGTCTTGGCAATCAGTTTCTTGCCAATATCCGGGAAGTAGACGCCGTTGCTTATGTCCTGCGTTGCTTTGAAGATGACGACATCACCCATGTCTCCGGAACAATTGACCCCATTGCCGACTTTGAAGTGGTTGAAACCGAACTCATGCTTGCCGACCTTGAAAGTCTGGAAAAGCGGCGGGTCAATCTGGAGAAAAAAGCAAAAGGTCAGGACAAGGATGCTAAAGCGCTGATCGCGCTTGTCGATCAGGCCCTGGGCGCTTTGCGCGAAGGGCGCCCGGCCCGATCCGTCGATATTGATGAGAATGATCGCGCCGCCTGGAAAGGCCTCCAATTGCTCACCGCCAAGCCTGTTTTGTTTGTCGCCAATGTCGACGAAGACGCTGCTGCGACCGGAAACGCCCTGTCCGAAGCCGTTGAAACGTGCGCACAAAAAGAAGGCGCTGTTGCGGTTGTTATTTCAGCCAGAATTGAGGAAGAGATCGCCCAATTGGACGATGCGGAACAGCAGGAATATCTGGAAACCTTGGGGCTTCAGGAGCCTGGACTAAATCGTCTGATCCATAACGGATATGCCCTGCTTGATCTGCAAACATATTTTACCGCCGGCCCAAAGGAATCAAGAGCCTGGACTATACCGCGCGGCGCAACGGCGCCCCAGGCCGCCGGCGTCATTCACACGGATTTTGAAAAAGGGTTCATCCGGGCCGAGACAATAAGCTATGACGACTATATTGCCCATCAAGGCGAACAAGGAGCCAAAGAGGCTGGCAAAGTGCGGTTGGAGGGCAAGGACTACATCGTACAGGACGGCGACGTCATGCATTTTCGATTTAATACATAGACGTTAACCTCCTGGCGCAGCGTCGGGATGAAAATACTGGTCGAACGCGCCTACGAAGTCGCCTAACGCTTGTTCTTTATGCGCATTACTTAATGTTTCCAGAAGGCGCGCCAATCGCTCATCGTCAATCTGCGATGACGCTTCAGCGGCAAACTCAGTAAGCGCCTCACGGTCCCCCGCCAAAGCTAAACTCGCCGCCCCACGCAACGCGGTTTCTGCGCTTAGTTCTTCAGCGCCAGCGGTGTTGAAGGCTTCGACAAACACCGCGCCCGCTGCCTGATACTGCGAAGTCGACCAATAAATATCGCCGCGCAAAACCGCCGCCTGGGTTCCAGATAAATCGTTCAGAAGGTCCAGCGCTTCTTCCGTGTTTCCTACCATGACATTGGCGCGGGCGCGCAGGAGCTGTCGCTCTTGTTCGAGTTCATCCGGCAACCGCGTCAGCACGGTCATGTCAAGAACGTTTAGAGCCGCGCCTGGATCATTCGCAGACAGATAGACTTTAGCCAAAGTCGCAGCAACACGAGTACGTTGAACGCCGCGTAAACGATAATACACTTGATGGCGCAACAACTCAGCAGCCTCATCAAGAAGATCAAGAGATATCAACGTCGATGCCGCATCGCGAATAAGCGCATCACCGACAGCGCCCGGCGGCGCCATATCGACATTTCGGTAAAAAATTTCGGCGGCGTCGACAGGCGAAATCTGACGGTCATCGAATATTGCCGACAGCAGCTTCCGGATACCCGAAATGGCGTCATTCGCCGCATCAGAATTCGGATAGCTTTGAACCAACTGCCGGCGCGCACCGATTTCCCGACGAATATCCCGGTTCATTGCCGCCGTCATCGCCTCAAACAAAAGCAAATCGCGCTCAAACGCGCCCCCTCGCCATTGCAGCCCGAGGTCTCTTGCTTTGCGCAGAGCGTCTTCCGGCATGACGGCCCCGCTGCTCAAATCCATGTCGAGAAGCGCCAATTCAGCAGACAGAGACACAGGCGCCTCTGCGCGTTTGCGCAAGTCATCAAAGATTTGTCGTGCAATGTTCTGATCGCCTTTGCGGCTCGCCAGTCTGCCTTCAATTAACCGTCGTTCATCTCTTTGACGGTCATCAAGCATACGGCCGTGCAATCGCGCGAGCATATCCTGCGCTAGACTAGTTTCGTCTCGCCTTTGTGCAAGATCCGCCCGCGCTAGAAAATAGTCGGTTGCAAAATCACGAAACGGGACAACGTCTGCTGTATCATCTTGAAAGAGTTCAGCAGCGGCCTGATAAGCCCCCCGTTTATACTCAGCCAGTCCTCGCCACGCGCGCATCGCAGGCTCATATCGCATCTCAGACCGCCCGAGAATCGAAATCACATCGCTCCAACGCTCCATATGCGACGCCGCCGCAGCCTCAATAAGTAAAAGCCCGCCTCTGCGGGAAGATGGCGTGATTTCGTCAATCTCGCGAATGACTTCCGGATAAAGACCGTGTGCGAAATAAAAGAAGACCAGTTCTGCGCGCGATTGCGTTTCCGTATCAATTGCGCTTGCGCCAATAGCCGCAATAAGGCGCTCCTCAAGAGCTGCAAACCCATCACTGGCTGATTGCGCACGCAAATTTTGCAGTTTCGAAGATATATCCCTTTGATCTGTATATTGAGGTTCTGACGAATATGAAATCGGGTTTATGTGAAATAGATTATGCGCGATTTGAAGACTATTCAAAGGTTTCGGCTTTACGGAAGGAGTACGCGCTGAGAAAAAACGCTCAACGCGTTTTTTTTGCAAAGCTCGATAAGACAGAATGTCAGGCGGGGAGCCGGAAAAAGTATCCGGTACAATATCGAATGCGGATATGTTTTCCGAATGCGACACATGAAGGCGCGCCGTGGGCGCTACTCGAAATTGCAGGACATCCGTACGATCAGGATGCAGGGCGGCGAAAAAAACTCCAGGCGCGACGCTCACAGGCAATGAGAGATCGCCCTCAATAGGTTGTGCATAATCTAGCTTTAGTAGTCCGTCATCAATTTCCGCATCTATGGCGATCGCCTCTGGCGTGGCGATAATCAGCCGCACATATCCGTCTCGCTTTTGAACTTCTAGGCTTGCCGGCGTCGCGGCAATCTCTGCAGCAGGGTCTTCCACAGGCGTTAGAAGCGGCGCCGCAGAAAGAGCGATAACAGCAATCAATTTCATTGCTCGGGCTCACCCAAAGCGTTATCGCGTTTGGCCAATAATATCGTTAGCATACGCGCTTTCTCAGGCTGCATTTCAGCAAGAACGCCTGCAAGTGCCTGTGTGCGCATCTTTGAGGCCACAGAGAGCATTATATCATCGTCGAGTTCATTAAATATCGCGGCAGCGTCCCTCGCCCTCATGCGCTCATACGCACTGACAAGCGCTGCAATTTCTTCAGAATCCGCTGCATCTCTTTCCTCACGCAACGCCGTCAGGTTTGCGCGCTCTTCTTCAAACCTGGAGAACTGTTCTTTTAATCGTGCTTCCGCCGCGGCTATCACCGCTTCTTTCACTTTAATTTCCTGCTCACGCACCTCGAGCGTACGGCGCCGCTCGGCAAGTCGTTCAAGGATTCGGCGCTCTGTTTCTCCGGTCGGCTCTTGACGCAACGCTTCTTTTTGTAAAGGCGCATTACTAATAGTCGCATCTGTTGACCGTTCAATATTTTCCAGAGCAATCGCAAGCGGCGGCGGGGTCAACGCCGCAGGCGTCGCCGCCTCGCTAGATGAAAATCCCACCGCGACATTTAAGATCTTGAGAAGCGCAGCAGCGCCGAGACCGGCAATCAGGACCGGCGCCAATCGAGGAGAGGCATTTTTTCTCATGAAACCGCCGCCTGAATATTTTTGCGTCGCCCTAACTGGCGAACATCCTGAACTGCGCCTTCCAAACGTCCGGCAATTCTGTCGCCTGCATGAACCATTACTGAAAGCTCATCGATTAAGGCGTTTGCCCGGCTGCTGACCGTGACAATTTCTTCACGCATGGAAGCGCCTTCGCCCTGCATCAAAGAGAGATTTTCCTGCGCGCGCCGTGACGCAGCGTCAAAGGTATGAATGATCCGCACCAGCTCCTCTTGGCTTTCCCGGATCGCCTGCAACTTGCGGCTGAGAACAAAGCAATAGCCGCATGTGCCGATCAGCAGTGCAGCAACGGCAATTTCGATGATCGGTCCCATCACGCGGCTTCCTCATCTGCTGCAACATTGGCATTAAGCTGACTTTGCGCCTCACCTTCAGCATTCTGAACGCGTCCCATGGTCGTTTCGGCAAGTTTGAGCGCAATTGTTTCACCGGACTTGCCAACCGCGCCGCTCGCAACAGCGAGCGCGCCGGCGCGAATTTCAGCTCTCTCTCCGGAAAACCCCGTAAATTGAATAGTGTCGCCGCAAGAAAGACCGGCAAGGTCTTCAAGCGAAATATCACGCTCAGCAATGACCGCTTTCAGATCAATTCGCGCCGCTGTAATTTGCGACATCAAATGATCACGCCAGATCTTTTCGCCCGCGCCGCCCTCGTGAAAATACTCCTGACGAAGAATTTTTTGCACAGGCTCAAGCGTTGCATGGGGGATCAGGATCGCTGCGCGCCCCCCGCGATCTTCCATATCAATACGGAACTTGGCGAGACTGCATACGCTTGCGTCCTGAGCAATAGTAGCGAAACGAGGCGTCGTTTCAATTCGATCAATTGAAAACTGAACTTCAGCAACAGGCTGAAACGCCTGCGCCAGATCACCTGCGATCAGCCCCATGACCTTTTCAACAAGGCCCAGTTCAATCTGGGTAAATCCGCGATCCTCAAAATACAATGCGCTTCCGCCGCGACGCCCGCCGAGCAAAACATCAACGATGGAATATACGAAAGCCGCATCAACAGCGAGCAGACATAAATTATCAAGACGTTCCGCCCGCAATACGCCGACAACAGTCGAGCCAGATATGGAACCGATGAATTCCCCGAAACGCAAAGCGCTCGTGTCGTCGAGAGAAACATCCACATTCTCATTTGTCAGATGGCGCAGGCTGGTTGTCATATGACGGGCTGAGCGATCAAAGATCACATCCAGAAGCGGCATGCGACGATGGGAAACCAGCGCAGAATTAATCAGTGCGCGCAGACCTGATCGATCTTCACCGGTTTCACCCGATAAATCGAATCCAAGAATGTCATTAATTTCGTCTGTATCTAGATCATTATCCCATTCCACTTCACTATCAGGGTTATCGGGATTCAGTTCAGAGTCAGGATATTTCGCGTCAGTCATAGGGCTCACTGAATAATCATATCTTCAATAACGACATCTCGGGCGCCGTAAGGCGACAGAACCAGATTCACACGCCGGACCATTTCTTTTTTCAGGCGATTCATGTCTTCGGTTTCATCAAAGTCTTCGGGTCGAAGCTCTCGCAAAAAAAATGTCAGCCGCTCAACTAGGGCTAATTTCTGCGCATCTATATGTGCGATTGCAGCGCCGACATTTTCCGTTTCAAGCTGAATTGACGCTGTTAGTCGGAGATATTTTGTACGCCCGTCCGCATCAATGCTGAGATCGACCAGGAATTCAGGCAGTGCGTAAAACGCCCGGCGCTCTCCTGAGACTAAGCGTCGATATTCAACAGAAGCGTAGGCCGCACGCCTGTCTTCATAGGCGAGCCATAATCCAGCGCCAAACGCGACTAAGATCACGGGGACAAACAAAAAGAGCACAATATATTTCCCGGGCGTGCGCACGCGCGCCCGCCCGATGTTAAATCCGTGATGATGCGTATGCGACGAAGCCATGCCGCGCGTCGCCTTTCCTGTCTGCGCTTCAGTTCTGACTATTCAGCGCCAAACAGGGTTAAATATGCGTTTGCATGGCGCATTTTGCCCGGCAATATTTTCCTCCTGGATTTTCAAAAAACCCCTATTGCATTGTTTTTGCTTTATTTTTTTATGGCACACCGATTGCCTATCAGTATTCAGCATTCCGTATGCGCTTGTTGAGTAAAGCTTGTGAGGTCCTTCGATCATGGAAAACGCGATCACCGCCGCATTATCGCAGCAGATTGTCTTGACCCGTGCGCTTGAAATCACAGCCAATAATATCGCGAACCAGACAACAACCGGCTTCAAGGCGGAACGGACACAATTTAACGAATACGTATCATTGATTAACAGCGCCGAAACGGGTGACCGGACCGTCTCGCTCGTTCAGGATGTCGATTCCTACACAGATTTTTCTCCGGGAGGCATTCAAGCGTCTCACGCCGCTCTTGATTTTGCTATCGACGGACCGGGGTTCTTCAGCGTTCTTAACGGCGACACAGTTCAATATACGCGCAACGGGCACTTTTCCCTCAACGCATTTGGCGAACTTGTAAACGGCGATGGCGCTCTTGTTCTGGACGAAACAGGCGCACCTATCTTGATCGACCCCGACCAGGGCCCGTTACTTTTGTCCGATAGCGGTGAGTTGCAACAAAATGAAATTCTAATCGCACGCATTGGCGTATTTACATTCGATAATTTGAATGCGCTGCGACGTAATGGTTTCAACAACTATGAAACCGATCAGCAGCCGAATGCCGTTGCAACTCCGCTGATACGTCAAGGGTTTCTTGAGATTTCCAATGTCGCGCCTGTGCGCGCAATGACAGATATGATTGGAATTTTGCGCGCCTATGAAAGCGCTGCGCAGGTTATCGAAACCTCAACTGAACTTGCGCGCGACGCCGTGCGCACTTTGACCGATGCTTCATAAGGAAACCCCATGGGCGCTTTAGACACGGCAGCAACCGGCATGCTTGCGCAACAGCGCAATGTCGAAGTCATTTCCAATAATATTGCAAACCTGAATACGGTTGGTTTCAAACGCCAACGCGCCGAGTTTCAGGACCTCCTGTATCAAACGCTGGAACGTCCCGGAGCGATTTCATCAGAAACAGGCGAAGCTACGCCGAACGGCATTCAAATCGGCACTGGTGTGCGTACGGGCTCAGTGTACCGAATTATTGAACAGGGCAATGTGACTGCCACAGGCAATGATTTCGATCTTGCCGTATCGGGCCGCGGTCTCTTCCGCATTCAGTTGCCTGACGGTTTGGAAGCCTATACGCGAGCTGGCAATTTCGCCATCAACGCCGAGGGTCGCCTTGTTACGGAAGACGGCTATGAAGTTTCGCCAGGCTTAATTATTCCCGATGATGCCACAGACATATCGGTCGCCAATGACGGCACCGTGGAAGCTCGCATAGCGGGCGAAGAAGATCTTCGAAATCTTGGTCAGTTGGAGCTTGTCACCTTTTTCAATGAGTCCGGTCTCGAAGCGGTTGGCGACAATCTCCTTCTGGAGACGACCGCGTCAGGGGAGCCTGTTATCGGTGTGCCGGGAGAGATCGGTTTCGGCACGATCCTCCAGGGCTTCATTGAAACGTCAAATGTCGATCCGGTTCAGGAGATTACCGCTCTAATCGCCGCACAGCGTGCATACGAGATGAATGCGCGCGTTATTGAGACAGCCGATGAAATGTTGTCAGTCAACGCCAACCTGCAGAGCTAGGATAACGATCAATGAATAGGTTTCTGAGCAGCTCTGAAGCGCATCAACGAAGACCGGCTCCCGGCTTCATCGCTTTTCTATTTATTCTGATGTGGTTTCTGCTGGCGGTGCTGACCGCTACGCCTGCTGCTGCGGACGATAGCGTATTGCGGGCGCAGGATGTGCTGCCCGATATTGAGATAGCGCTGGACGATCGCGGAATGCCTGACAACGCAGTCATCAGTCTCGACGAGCCGGATAGAATTATTGGCGCAAATGCCGATTTCGCAAATGTCAGCTACAATGCCCGCTCCGGTCGTTTTATTATTCGAATGGCCGACAGCGCCAATATCATAAGCGGCCTCGCCAATGTCGCCGCCTCCTATCCTGTGCTCTCGCGAAATCTCGCTCGCGGCGAAGTCATCACTTCGCGCGATATCGACTTTACCGAAGCAAAAATGCGCGCAGGCGATTACATCAGCGACGCCGCCTCTCTTGAGGGCATGAGCGCCCGGCGTCCTCTAAAGGCTGGCGCGTTGTTGAGACGCTCTGACGTCGCTGCGCCAATCCTTGTCAAGAGAGGCGCGATGGTCACGCTGATTTATGAAATTGAAGGCTTACGCATGACGCATCAGGGCGTTGCGCAACGCGACGGCGCCGCAGGCGCCGTCATTCCGGTCACGAATATTGACAGCGATCGGACGTTAAAGGG
The DNA here is from genome assembly GCA_039180625.1 of Pseudomonadota bacterium. GTDB lineage: Bacteria > Pseudomonadota > Alphaproteobacteria > Caulobacterales > Parvularculaceae > Hyphococcus. The sequence continues at coordinate 326,732 of JBCDDE010000006.1, forward strand.
CGTGGTCAGCGCCAAAAACATGGTCAGCGTCGTTGCAGGTCATTCAGAGCTTACTCTTTCCAAAGGGTCATTATGATGATGGTTGTAAGAACTGTTCTTTTCTTCGCCCTTATGCTGATTGCCGCCGGATGTTCTTCATTCGGTCGGATTAAGGATATCGGCTCGGCGCCGGATCTTGCATCGACCGATAATCCTCAGGATCTCTTTGGCGGCCGGGAAATCTCCCTGCCGATGCCTGCAGCCGATTTGGAGCCGCAACGTGCAAATTCACTCTGGCGCCCTGGCGCGCGTTCATTTTTTAAGGATCAGCGGGCCAGAGACACAGGTGATATTGTCACCGTGGTTATCGACATTAATGACCGCGCCCGGCTTGATAACACAACCGAGCGTCGCCGCAACAATGGCGAATCGGCGGAGTTGCCCGCTTTCGGCGGTCTCGAACAGCGTCTTGTCGATGTTCTTCCTGCAGGCGCAAACGCTGCGCAACTTGTCGACCTTGCATCAGATTCTTCATCCCGCGGCGAAGGCAGCGTTGATCGCCGTGAGGATGTGGAGCTAACCGTCGCCGCAATTGTCACGGAAGTTTTGCCGAATGGAAATCTCGTAATTGCCGGCAAGCAGCAGGTACGCGTCAACTTTGAACTCCGTGAACTGACTGTCACAGGAATTATCCGGCCCGAAGACATATCAAACGCTAATCTCATCCGCCACGAGCAAATTGCAGAAGCGCGTGTCTCCTATGGTGGCCGCGGTCAATTGACAGACGTTCAACAACCTCGATACGGACAGCAGCTTTACGATATTTTCTTTCCGTTTTGATAGAACGCCCGTAATCATATCTGCCTTATCGTGTCTGTCGCGTTGCTTTCGGCTGTTCTATTCATTGAGAACTTCAATGTCAGGATCTGCCCCTGCAGTTGCGCCGGGCGGATCAGCATATACTGAAGCCGGCGACTGCGGCATGACGTAGATCTGATTGGCGGTTGCGGAGAGGGATTTCACAATAGCATTCGTTTCTGCAGAAAGGGTCTCGCCAAGATCGTTATTCGTTAAAGATATAGCAAGAATCGATGACAGGCCTTCCAACGCTTGGATTGATGTTATTTTGTTTCCATCAAGAAGAAGCCATTGAAGTTTGACCAGCCCGGAGAGCGCTGAAATGTCATCAACCTCATTTCCGGACAGAAAAAGTCGTGAAAGATTTTTGTGACCTGCAAGCGGACGCAAGTTTGATATATTATTGTTCCGCAGATCCGCCCACTCGAGCGCATCGCCAGCCGCTAGCGGAGATAGATCGGTAATCTCGTTATTTTTCAAATTAAGCCGACGAAGTTTTGTCATATTTGAAAGCACATCGATTTCGCGCAACTCCAGATCGAATAGTCCAAGGTCAATCAACTCGGTTAGTCCGGCGATAGAGGAAAAATCACTTAACGGATTACCCCCAAGCACCAGCACTTTAAGGTCTGGCAATGTTTCAAGCGCGGAAATATCAGTAATTTGATTGTCCGGAACCCAAACAGCTCTTAGACTCTTCTTTCCGGTAAGCGCATCGAGATTTTTCAAGCCTGCGCCAGCGATCGTAATGCCAACAAGTTTGTCCCAGCTTTTAGCGGGCGACAAGTTTTCAAGATTTGAACACAGACACTGGACAATGCGTATCGCAGAATTTGTGCGAAGCGGTTCAAGCGTCGTTAAAGGATTATTGTCCAGCACAACGACTTCAAGATGAGACAGACCTGAGAGAGGCGATAAATCGGTAATGAAATTGTTCTGGGCGTGCAGCGCCTTCAAGTTTTCCGCATACTGAAGCCCTTGCAGAGAAACTATATCGCGATCATTAAGTTTTAGGCTGTCAATCGTTCGAAGCGCCTGCACAGTCAGCTGGCCTTCCGGCATATTCAATTGTTCACGAACGGCGTCTTCAAGTCCAGGATCCGGTAATGACACCGGCTCAAGCCATGCCGCTGCCCCCTTTTGAAGGCTTAAAATCAGCGATAAAGTGAAAATTATCGTAGTTAGCATTTTAAAACGACTGATGGACATTGACCGACCTTCTATTTCTTCTACAATGCAGAAGATATTACGGAACAAAGCCCCATGCGCAAGAGCAAACATCTAGGTGAATTCGAAATTATTGTTCTTGCCGCCCTCATTCGGCTTGCTGACGACGCCTATGGCGTCAAAATTCGTGAGGAGATTGAAACGCGCTCGGGTCGAAAAGCATCCGTAGGCGCACTTTATGCAACACTCTCCAGATTAGAGAATAAAGGATACGTCTCTTCTCACACTGGAGAAGCCACAGCCGAACGCGGAGGGCGCGCCAAACGATATTATCAAATTACCGCCAGCGGAGAAGAGAGTTTTCAACAATCAGTACGCACATTAAGCTTGATGCTTAACGGTTTGCCAGAGTGGTCAACAGCATGAAAAATCCTGGAAAACAAACCGCTCCGCCCAGATTGGCTCTGCTCATTCTTTCCGCTTTTTCAGATGAGCCGACGCGTTCATCAATGCTGGGAGACATGCATGAAGAGTTTGCCGAGCGAACCATTCTGTCCAGGCGAGAAGCGAACTCTTGGGTTTGGCGCCAAACGCTTTCATCTGCGCCGATGCTTTTTTTAGAGATTTCGAAAAGGTATTCCATACGATTGTTCGCATGGTGTGCGCTTGTCGCTGCTATGGGCGCATTTGTGAATTATTGGGACATATGGTTTGCGCAAAAAGCGGCATGGCGCTTTGCAGGCACACTCTCAGTCGATAATGTTACAGGCATTCGGCTCCTGTACGGACTACTTCTAGCGTCAGGCTTTTATGCCGCGGGACGGGTCTTAAATGCCGTGTTCTTTCACGCGCGCAACGAAACTCGCATCAGATCAAAACTGTTCTTCAATTTTACAGCTTTATTGATCAGTGTTCCCTTGATACACGCGGCGCTACATGCCCCCGATCTACATGTGCAGCAGTTCAGATGGGCGCTCGCCGGGTTATGCATCCTGGCGCTCTATGCTGGCTTAAAGCCTCGCAGATTAGCCTGAACTCCTAGCATCGAAATAGATGTTTTGATCAGCCGCACATGCTGATCAGCCAGATCAGGCATCATCGGCTGATGAAATCTTCAGTCCTGATGTGTCGGCCTGGTGCGCGTACGCCAGGGATCGGACATATCAGAGAGGTAGGCGTTTACAGATTCAACACTGAGCCGAATAACGCCGCCGCCTGCAAGATCAATCGTCACATCGCCGGCGCCGTCTTCACCTTTATCGAACCGTATCGCCAGCAGTTCAACAACGGCGTCCTTCGCTTCGCTTTTCAAATATTGAAATTGAACGGAGCGCACATCATCAAAATGAACGCCAGCTCGCACGCGTCCAAATGGCCCTGCTCGCCGGTCAGACGAGCACTCCCACAGAAATCTGTTGGCGACAAATGCAAAACGGCGCTCATATGGGATGTATGCAAAATCGCCAATTTTTGCGACCGCATCTTGCAGGCAGGCTGAAATAACTTTCAGATCCTCGTCGTCTCCCGCCATTAATCGCAGTGGTTTATAGTCTTTCAGCGAAACCAAGACGCTGTCTCCCTTTATTAGTCGCTCACGCGCTCGATAAGCGCGCCACATTCTGCAAGCTTTTCTTCAAGCCTCTCAAATCCACGGTCAAGATGGTAAACCCGGTTCACCATGGTTTGACCTTCCGCAGCAAGAGCGGCAATGACCAACGACATGGATGCGCGCAAGTCGGTCGCCATAACAGGCGCGCCCTTCAGGCGCTCAATGCCGCGCACGGTCGCCGTCTGTCCGTCAACGGAGATTTTCGCCCCCATCCTGGCAAGTTCAGGCGCGTGCATAAAACGATTTTCAAAGATGGTTTCCTTGATTGTCGAGACCCCATCAGCTGTTGTCATTAACGCCATAAACTGCGCCTGCAAATCTGTCGGAAATCCGGGAAATGGTTGGGTGACGATGTCAACGGCTTTACAGCGATCAATGTCTTTCTTGATTTTGACGCCGTCTTGTGTCGCCACAACGGAAAGACCCGCCTCCTCTAACATGGCCAGTCCGGCGCCCAGTAAGGAAGCGTCAGCGCCGGCAAGCGTCAACTCCCCGCCAGTGGCGCCGACGGCCATGGCGTAAGCGCCCGTTTCGATGCGATCGGGCAGCACGCGATGTTCGCCGCCGTGAAGCCTCTCGACCCCTTCGATTTCTATTATAGAGGTTCCAGCGCCGGATATGTTCGCGCCCATTGTCGTCAGGCAATCGGCAAGGTCGGAAATTTCCGGCTCACGGGCCGCATTTGACAAGACTGTTTTCCCATTTGCCAGCACAGCCGCCAACATTGCATGCTCGGTTGCGCCGACCGATACGAATGGAAAAGAAATCTCGGCGCCGGCAAGTCCTGACGGCGCTGAAGCAACGACATATCCGTCTTCAAGCTCAATATCGGCGCCCATCGCCGAAAGCGCTTTAAGGTGAAGGTCTACGGGCCGTGCGCCGATCGCACACCCGCCCGGCAGAGAGACCCGCGCCTTTCCCTCACGCGCGAGAAGCGGGCCAAGGACGTTGAAGCTGGCGCGCATCTTACGAACCAGATCATACGGCGCTTCCGTAGAGGTGATTTCCCCGGCCCGCAGACGCAGCGTCGACCCTTCAAAATCACATATCGTTCCATGCTGTTCCAGCAGGCGGATCAGCATCATGACGTCAGCAAGACGCGGCACATTAGTGAGCGTCAACGGCTCTTCGGTCAGCAACGCCGCCGCCATAACCTTGAGCGCTGAATTTTTGGCCCCGCTGATCGGAATAACGCCATAAAGCGGTCGCCCGCCAATAATCGCCAGTTTGTCCATTACGTTTTACCCTCATTAGTATCTTTGGCGTCGCTCGCCTTGCGACGGCGCAAATTCGCGCGCAACGCCTTCGCGAGGCGCGCCTCACGAGCTGTCTTCATGCTCGACGGTTGCGCTTCTTTCGCGGCGTCGTTGCGGCCTTCGTCTGACATTTTCTTGGATTGAGGTTTCTCTGGCATGGCCGCGGACCATAGTGGTGCGCCGCAGCGGGTCAAGCATGCCTTGTGGAGGTCTTTCGCTTTTGAACAAAATAGAACTGTGCCATCAGTATTGGCATGAAAATTTGTGTATTTTGCGGCTCAAGCGCCGGGGCGAGCGATATCTATCTAAACGCAGCCAAAGCGCTTGGCCGCGAAATGGCGTCGCGGGGGATTGGCCTTGTGTATGGCGGCGCCTCGGTCGGACTCATGGGCGCTGTCGCCAACGCTGTTCTTGATCAGCGCGGAGACGTTATCGGCGTTATTCCAGAAGCGCTTGCTGACCTGGAAATCGCCTATGAAGGACTTACCGAGTTGCGGATCGTCGACTCAATGCACTCACGCAAAAAACAAATGGCCGACCTGGCCGATGCGTTTATCGCCCTGCCCGGCGGCATTGGCACTTTAGAGGAAACATTCGAAGTTCTGACCTGGTCGCAACTTGGGTTTCACACCAAGCCTGTGGGGTTGCTCAACGCCGGCGGGTTTTATGACCAGCTCGAGCAATTTCTTGATCATGTCGTTGACAAAGGGTTTCTGAAACCGATCCACCGAGCAATCCTATCGTCCGATACGGAGCCGGGCCGGTTGATTGACAAACTTGCGGCAGCTGAATTGCCGTCCGATAAAAAATGGGTGGATGAGCTAAAACGCTGAATATGATCCGGCCATTCAATTCCAGTTTGCGTCATTGCAAGTTCGCCCTTTTCTCGGGATGCACATGATTACTGAGCCGCAGCAGCTTGATGGCAATCTTTTAGGCGCAACGTCGTTTGAGCGCGCGCCCATTATGGTGCGCGTTGCCGGCGCAGACGAGATTGACGAACTGGGCCACGTCAACAATGCTGTCTATCTTGTGTGGGCGCAGGACATCGCTGTCGCCCACTGGCGCCATGTTGCGGATGAAAAACTACGCGCCGAATATGTCTGGGTGGCGCTCCGCCATGAGATCGACTACCGCGACCAGGTTCTTGAGGGAGAGACAGTTGAAATCAGGACCTGGCTGGGTGAAGCGTCAGGCCCGAGATTTATACGCCATGTGGATATTCGCAAGCCGGGCGCAAAACGGTTCTCGGCGAAAGTAGAAACGCAGTGGTGCCTTATTGACGCCGCAACACGAAAGCCGAAACGCGTTGGCGAGGAAATATTACGGCCGTTCGGCCTGGATGTTTCAGCTGACTAAAACATAACCATTTTTCATATCGGAATTTGAGGGGATCATAGCGCAACCGGCGCGAGCGCTGATGACAAACTTTCTGTTGTCGGTTCTGCGGCGATGGCGAGCGGCAAGCTGAGCGCGTTTCCAACCGCCTTGGCGTCTCGCTCTTATTTAGACGACCCAGCTCGTAAATTCTGGACAAAATGAAAATCAATCGAATGGGTCTTGACTAATTAGAACGATCCATCTAATTTATGTTTCGACGTAGAATTCGACAGGCCCATGTCCCTGACACCAAAAAGAAATCATGACGCTTTTGCCGCTCCGTCACGGGCCGCCGGGCACAAGGTCACGGCGCGAGGCGCCGCCAGCCGAGAAAAATTCCTCAAAGCAGCACTCGAGATACTACATGAGAGCGGCTACGCAGCGCTTTCAATTTCAACTGTGTGCAAACGAGCAGGCGGCTCCGGCGCTTCGCTCTACCATCATTTCGGCGACAAGGCGGGGCTTCTTGGCGCGATGGTGGAACACTCAGTTGATGAAAGCCGCAGACTGCTTGAACAACTCGCAGCATCGCAGGACACCCCGCTGGAACAAATTGATGCATTTATAACAGCCTTGCGCGATGTGCGTATGAAAAGCCCTTACAACACCGCTGCTGTCCTGATGGCGCTCAGCCAGGCCTGCGGCAATTCCGAAGAAACTGCAGATGTCGTCAGGCGCGCTCAAAAATACGTACAGGAAGCAGTTGCGGCGCGGTTTGCTGAACTCCTCGATATTAAAGATGCGACGCTAATTGCGCATTTGCATGTCGCATTTACGAGCTACGGCGCACAGCTTTCTCAATCCGGCACAGAGGCAAAGGAAGTCGACGCCTTGTTCGAAAGCATGCGGGCTATGCTGCTTATGGTCAGCGCATCCTGTCGACCTGATTTCCTACAGGACAAAGCATTTAAAAAAGCCGTTGACGCTATTGGCGCCCGGCAACCCGAAAAGAGCATTTGACACAAACTAAACGAGAGGATTTGCACCATGACGCATGCAAACGACAATAGGTTCAACACCGCCGTTTATCCCATCGAAGGCGCAAAAGCGCTTGCCGGTTTCTTGCGCAACAAGGAAGCAACTTCTGAAATCTTTCGTATGCTGAATGCAATTGACGGACCGGTGTATGAACGCAACTTCCGGCGCTTCTGCTCTACAGAAGCCGGACGCCAAATTATTGCAGAAAAACGCAACCTCTGCGCGACGCTTTCTGATCGCGAGAGCCTTCGCCGCTTGCCTGAAGGAACGCTCGGGCGCGAATACCTTGACTTTGTGACGCGGGAAGGATTGTCCGCCGAGGGTTTTCAGAAGGAAATGGAAGAAAGCGGTGAAGATCTCTCCAAGCTTGATGCGTCGCGGCAGCTCTACATCAACCGCATCCGCCATAGTCACGATCTGTTCCATGTGCTGACCGGATATGGGCGAGACTTCATAGGCGAGCTCGGTCTGCTTGGCTTCACCTATCAGCAAAGCGGCCTCAGGACTTTCGCCATTATGCTGCAATTCTCCATCCTCAAGGCGCGCAAGGACTTTCCGGGTCTGCCTGTGCGCGCTGTGGTCCGTGAAGGTCATCGGATCGGCAAAAACGCCAACCGCCTTCACGCCGCAGACTGGGAAAGCTTGCTCGCCCAACCGCTTCATGCGGTGCGCGCGCAGTACAATATTAAATCACCGGAACTCTATCTCAGTATCGCCGAGGAATCCGCAGCGCGAGACGAGACATATCGGAAGGAACAAGCTGCCCTCGCCGCGGCTTAACCAGAGCGCTAAAGTTTTCTTCAGCTTTTTCGCCGGTCCGCTTCCCTTAAGGGGCGGGCCGCGCTATATCGCCGTTTTTAGTTGGCCGCGGTAGCTCAGTGGTAGAGCGCACCCTTGGTAAGGGTGAGGCCGAGAGTTCAATTCTCTCTCGCGGCACCATATTTTTCGCCATTTTTTCACTTGACACAAACGCAAACGGAATGGTGGTTTGCGGTGTTCTAAATCCGGATTCCCGGCAGTAATGCAAATGCTCTGCGAAAGTCAGTCTCAGAACCAGACGTTGCAGCAAAAAACGCTGTGTATTCCACAGCTTAGCTGGCGATGAGAGGAACCGGATAGCGTGTTCAAACAGGTCATCGAAATTATAAGACGGTGTGGCTAATTCGCGCTCTTTTTCATGCAGCGCCAGACGCTTGCGCTCGAGTTTTTCAATGCGATTCTCATAGGCTGAAATCACCCGTGGGTTCGTCGCCTCAACCACGGCATCAAGAAGCTTCTCAATCTGCTTTTCTGCTTCTGCGGCCTCGCGCTTGATAGCCTTTCCGACGGTTGCAGCCTGTTCGCGTCGGGCGTTCCAGCAATCACGGAACATCGCTGCCGCCATCTCGATTAGATTATTTGTCGGCTGCAATGCCGAGAGCAGCGTCGCAAATTCATCCTCAATCTTACTACGAGCAATAGTCTTGCCGTAAAATTCACAGCTTTTCTTTCGACAAAAGTAATAAGGGTATTTTTTGCGCTTGCCCTTAGACCATCCGGCGGTCAGCGGCGTTTCACATTTGGCGCAACACACCGCGCCCCGTAAGGGGAAATCCGCGCCAATGTCTTTACGGGCGGGCGCGTAAACGCCGCCATTGAGCCTTTGCTGTATACGCTCGAATGTCGCAACGCTTATCAGACCTTCATGTTTGCCTTCACGGATCGGAACGCCCCAAGCCCGGCCATCGATCAGGCCCGCATACAGATGACGTCGTAGCATAAGGACAACTGATTGTTGCGTGATGGTGCCGTTCTTGCCTCGTTTTGGGAACTCTGGTTTGTTTTCGAGGAACCGCTTTACTTCAGATTGCGATCCCAGACGCCCGGTTGCATATCCTTCCAGCGCTTCTCTGACGATTGATGCATAAGGTTCGTCTTGAACGAGTACCTTTCCGCCGCCTTTGCCGACTTCATATCTATATCCGACAGGCGGTATGGCCTGCACACAGTAACCCTGCTCAAGACGTGCAATGCTTTTCTGCCAGTTCTGACGCGCCGAAGACTCGCGCTCATATTCACCAGCTGCAACGGTTATGGATTCTTTCAGCTTGCCTTCAGGCGAATTCTCAAAATTAAAATTCAGGCACTCCGGCGTCGCGCCGCGTGCCTCCATATGGCGACGCAGGCGATGGTAAAATTCAATATCGCGGCTGTAACGCTTCAAATCGTCGAACACGACTATGAAATTTTCAAGGGGCCGTTCGTCCATATATTGCAGGAGCGCAACCATGCCTTTGCGATTCATAAAGTCGCCGCCGCCGGAAACATCATCTGGGAACACCGCCATCACTTGGTATTGCTTTGCGGCGCAGTATTGGCGGCACCGATGTTCTTGGCTGGTTAATCCGCTCCCCTCGGCAACCTGTTTTTTCCCGCTCACACGGCAATAGATTAGCGCCTTCCTTTGCGCGCCGCGTTCATTATCCAATGCATCGAACTCATATTTATCTTTCATCACTAGAATCTTTCTGCGCCGGATCCGTTTGAAACTCGGCAAACTCATCAAAATTCTCCGCCAAAAACGAATGATCCAAGTATAGCGCATCCGGCGCCGTCAGTGGGGATTTCGGAGCAGTCTCCTGGGGTTTTCCACATGCGTTTTGAGCGAGCTGTAGAGGATGAACGCGAAAGCCCAGCGAGACGAATTCGAAGACGATCCCCCACACCGCCTCGCAGATTTTTCGTTTCTGTTCTTCGGTTAAATCCGCATCTTCGAGCAAATGCGCATAGCGCTCAAAAACCCCCGTGATGAGCGAACCGAGTTCGCCCGATGCATCTCTGTGCCCTAGGTCTGGAACCCTTCCGTTCTTGTCTGTGTCATACGCCACCACTTCGTCCTTTCCGTGTTTAGTTTGCGTTCATCTATCTCCTCTCCATCGATTAGAACAAAAGAAGAACGCTATCGTAAAATTTCAATCCGCGCAATCATTTTCTTCCGTCTGCGGAGCGTCATACCGATACTCGTCGTTGCGGTATCCTGGGTCGATTAGCCAGCGCAGCGGTTCAATCTCCCACCACGGCGTTGCATCGGCAATCACAAGTCCGGGCACGTCTTTAATTTCAAGGATCGCCTTATCCTTGGTCAGAAAACATGCTTCTGACGCGTGCAGATTTGGAATACTGACTTCATTTAGGCTCTTGCCGACGTGTCCGCTGTCGCCGTCTTTCGCGCCGTGGCTGAACACCGTGCGTGTGCCGGATTTCGCTTCCAGCTCTTTGGCCACCTCTATGGACGGCGCAAACCACACGATTGTTCCTGCATTGGATTCAATATCCTTGCGGATGGTCTCGCCCCAGCGCTCGCTGATGGAGTGGCGCGTCTGGGAAATCGTAATAAATTTTAGTCCCCGCTTGCGATACGTCCGTATGCCCTTGACGATGCCGTTGATAAGTTTTGTCTGCGCGGTTTCCTCGCTGATAACGAGTGTCCTGCGCGGGCCGCTGGCATGTGCAATTCGCTCAAGCGCCATGGAAATGAACAGCGAGATAAATGCTCCGGCGCTTTCGAGTTCGTCTTCATCAAGGCACAAATAAATCGATACGGGCTGTTTTCCTGTCTTGGCCTCCGCCGGATCGAAACTCGATTTGCTGGAAACTTTGGCGTATGCGCTTTCCGGCTCGAAAAGCGATAGCGCTTCATGGGCGCGGCCTACCTTCCACTCGACCTGTTTCTTGCCGCCCGCTTCATACTCACTCCTGAGTTTGCGCAGTCTTCTCAGAACCGGCTTTGAGCGTGCGTCTTCGCCAATCATCCCGAAGATCGCCGCAGTTGGCCGCGCCAGTAGCAGATACGCGCTCGTCGGCGAGCAGTGCTCCGGCTGCGCCTCGGCCAGGAACATGATGACCATGATCAGGACTTCCTGTGCCCCGAGATCGACCCAGTCGTTGCTTCCTTTTCGCGCTTCCGCCTTTTCGGGAATGATGATGAATACAATGTCTTTCGTGAGTTCAAGCGCGCGTTCGGTATCGCCCGCCTTGGCCGCATCCATTACGGGCTGGAACAGGTTCCAGGTTGATGACGGAAAGCCATACCGCCCGCGCGGGCTCACGAAATAAGTATTGTTCCGCAGGAGTTTTTTTCGCGTGCGTGCAGTAGCGCGCGCATATTCGTGCCCGATATCGATCACCAGCAGGCTCCCGCCCCAGATCGCCGCAGCGGGCAGACCAATCGCCACTGTTTTGTGTGCGCCGCTCAGCCCGACTACATGCAAGTGTCTGTCACTGCTATCCGCAATCGGTCGTCCGTTGATTGTCAGAGTTGGCAATGAATATTCGCCAAAGGAAAACCGGTTCAGCCTCGCAAGTTCCGCTTCTCCGGCCATGCCGCCGCGATCATAAGCCCCCGAGCTGTGCATATGTTCAAGCGCCCGCTTGTTGCGCAGCGACTGGCGGCGGATACGGGCATTGTCATGCTTTGCACCGGATCGCACGACTGCTTTATAGAGATGCCGAAGTATCATTCTCGGCTCTCAAGCTGGCGCTTGATATAAGTCGCCAGCTCGTCGCTCGTGACTTTTACGTCTTTCTTTTTCTTGCGCCTGAAGGCTTTTTGAAGCTTCGGCCACACCCAGCGGATGAAGCTGATGTAATTTTCTTTGCTGTCGTCATGCCCAATGGCGGCGGCGGCAATGAACACGAGAAACCATCCGTGCCCGAACATGATCGCCGCGCCAACCCTACCGAGACCGGGAAGCAGCTCGGCCGCCATGGCATTGCCTAGGAGCAACCCTGCTAGCGGGGCGATAACCCAGGCAATGCCCTTTACGACACCGTTCACATGCTCGTTCGAGCTCACTGAAACCGCAAAGAACGCACCGACGATGGAAAGCATCGGGCCCGACAGGATCAGGCCGATGCGAATAGCTTCATCTGTACTCATGGGATTTCATACAACAAAAAGGGCGGCCATGAATGACCGCCAGATGACTCAAGCTCGCTTGCGCTCCTTGAAGAAGGCAAATCCCGTTCGGGCGAAAGCCAGCGCGAACAGGAAATGCGCGGCGCCATACGCATAGCTCAATGTCGGGTCGCCGTTGGCCGTTGCCACTACGTGGCTCACGCCATTCGATACGGCGAAACACGCGAGCAGCCCCGCGCTGACAAATCCGTTCCGCATTACCATTAGGGCCGATGGGATGCCGATCATCACCGCGCGGGTAATGGCCTCGGGCTCCGGCTCATACCCGATGCCGTAGAGGTCGGCGTTATAAAAGGCATCGCCGACGCCCCATGTCATGTAGCCGAGCGCAGCCTTGAGACCCCGCCAGGACTTTTCAGGTTTGGATTGCGGGCCGCTTTCCGGTTTCGGGATGACAGCAACCTCGCCAGCAGAATGCGGGTTGCAAATTTTAAGGTTATCCATGAGGATCGTTTTCTCCTGAAATTGGTCCAGTCCGATTGAGGGAATTGGCCCTCCGGAGCGCTCGAACGCTGTCGGAGGGCCGCCTTAACGCCTACTTCTTGTTCTCGGCGTTTTTCTTTATTTGTTCATCGTACGCTTTCACACGCTCTTGCGATGCCTTGTCGCTTCCGGCGATCGGACGCGATTGGCCTTGATTTGCGGCCTGTTGCCCTTCTTGTTTGGGTGTCATTTTTTGCTCCATTTCGTGCAGCATCTAAGACCTGCTGCGAGCCATCAACGATTGTCGATACAACCGAAATAACGCGCTCAAAAAGGATGGGCAAAACGATTTTTGCGCAAAAGATTCTCAAATATTTCCTATCCGCTCGATATCCCAAGATGTACAATAGCGAGCGATATTTTTCGTACTGAGAAAGAATTCGACAATCGTGACCGAGAACTCGAAAACATCTGAGAATGTCCTTCTCAAATTTCCGGAAGCAACGAATACTGATGAGCCGCCAACGGACGCGAATCAAGAATCGCACTTCAAAGACGACCCATATTTCTCCCCAGCCGAGAAAGAGCGCGGTAGACAGCTGTTGATTGCGCACCGGGAAAAGAAGCGCCGCGAAAACGGCAATAAGGGGTACAAGGGATGGACCAAAATTCGGTCGGAGTTGATCGCCGCGCTTCCGAAAGCAGTTCAAGACCATGCAGATCGCAACCTATCTTATTCTATTTTTCAGAAATGGATGGACGGAAAATTATCCGACTTTAAAGATTACCGGTTCGTTTTCGTCGATATGTTCATTCTCAAAATGGAGGCGAGTGGGTCTTTCAATGACGAATGGATGTATATTCAACAATCAGAGCTGCGAACTTTAAAAAGAAGCCATGCGAATTCACTTGTGCGAAGTGTCGACAAGACTCTTACCGATCACATGCGACACAAAACTGGCGATCAATTAATTGAACTCGCGGGCCGGACTTTTTTTAACAATCTTTTTTTTGAGCACGAGAAGATCTATGTTGAACTAGGAATAACACCGCCCCCATCACGATTTCAGCGATTCGCATTTCAAATTGGATCGTTTGATGGCGCCGTTGCTGACATACGGGTGATCTACTTTCCAGATGACATTACATATAAAGATATTTTAGGTTTTGGCGATCGCAACAACGATCGCATATTCGATGCTTGTTCAACCGCTCAAGGATTAATAACGCGAATTACACCTACTAGTGTGTTCATGAATGAAATAATCGAAATCAATGAGCAAGTAGGATTTGATTTTTTTCCGATTGATGCCGATCTTCCTACAATTTATGCAATTAATTCGCATTCCACACATTTTAGGGGAGAGTATACGGTGCTTCCAACAGCATCGATATTGGCGTTGATGTCAGAGTCACGATTTATGACCAATACAGAATGGGAATCCGAGAAACAGCATCCACTTGTTAGAGCATATTTAATTGAACAACCCTCAATCGCCTATAGCTCGCTTGGAACCTACCTGCGGCAGTGGGCGCAATGGTATACAGCCGGAGAACAAGCTGGGTTTTATTCCAATGTTACTAATTGTTCTGACGATCAAGGCCAAACCGAACTCTCATCCGAGAGAACGCGGCAAATCGCCATGTACGATTTCCTGTTTAAGACGTGCCTTTCCACAATTCGCCGTGCACATTTGAATATCGATCCGAGATATCAGGGAAATTCTATTCATGAACATTTCTTGCACGAGCAAGGCCTCGCCCCGAAACGTCCATCTAATATACCATTAGACGTCGACTATAATTTAGCGCTTAATAGCTTCATTGAAGCTGCATTCAAAAAGTTTGAAAGAATATCTGTATAATGATAAAATCAAACTTAATGACCGATAGTGGATTTGCCGATGATGAACCAGATATATTCATCGCTGCAGAAAGAAATGACCCATATTTAATGGCGAGAGCAATACAAGCGGGACAATCCCTTGATGACCGCAAAGGTGCCCTAGCAGCGACACCTATTCATTTTGCCTGCATTAATGGTTCTTACGAGTTTGTTGAAGCTGCGATAAATGGGCACGAGTTCGACCCGTGGATTAAGGACGGAAACGGCAAACGAGCTATCGATCACTCGATAATCCGCGGCGATCAAGATATTATTTCTCTTCTATTTGAAAAAATGCACGGGCATTCACCTTCCGACCCACTTCCGGAATAGTGAAATTCTCCAACTTCCGGTTTCGAAGCCGGCCCTTCAATCGAAAGCCCTCCCGCATAACATTTTTAACATTTTTACTAGCGGATCTGTGTGACCGCTTTCTTCAAGAAGACTCAAGCCCAAAACGCCCAAAGGCGCGGGCGACGGTTGATGGTGTCACATCGTAGCGTATAGCTACATCACGTAACGATGCACCGCGCTGATGGATCATTTCATGCGCGCCCATCACCTGATATTCATTGAGCTTGAACGGCCTGCCGATCTGTCTGCCCCTTGCCCGCGCGGCCTCAATGCCGTGCATGGTATTTTCGCGGATAATATCGCGCTGAAACTCCGCGATCCCTGCGAAGATGTGATAGACGAGCTTGCCGCCCGGTGTCGTCGTATTTATGCCTTCCGCAATCGAGCAGAAATTTATCCCCTCATTGCGGAAGCGCGTCAGCAGGTCGGCCAGATGCAGGACGGAACGCCCGAGGCGGCACAGCCTTAAAACGACAAACATGTCTCCCGGCTCAAGCGCCGCCAGCGCTTCATCCAGTCCGGGGCGTTTGGCTTTCGCGCCCGAAATACCGTGATCGGTAAATATCTCATCGCAATTCACGGCCTTGAGCGCATCGAGCTGCATCCGCAGCTTCTGATCTTTCGTGCTGACGCGGGCGTAGCCGATCCGCCGCCCTCCGGATTCTATGTCGGGCCAGAAATTCATGGAAGTTCTCCCGTTGCAAAAAGGATCGTTTTTGCAACACGCGCTCTCCATGGCGGCGGGCGGATGGCCGAACCGCAGAATTGCCGGATTTTTCCGGTGCAGTCAGTTTTCATATTTTCTTCTCCTTCACTATAAAACAAACGATCATTTATTGAGGGCACAAAACAGCGCTCAGCCGCAATTGCGATTGTGTTGGCAGGTGCAATCTGTCCACAGGCTTTTGCTGAAGAGACTTCGAAGTTTACGAGCGCTGAGTTCCTGACGTGGGAGCGCGGGAGCCAGGAGTTTTACATCGATGCCAGTGTCGGCATGGCGGGCTTAATCATCACGCGAAATGACGCCACCAAAGGGAAGTGCCTCGATGGCTGGTACTTGTCCGATCAGGACGAGGTGATTGACCACATTCTGGAGGTCATGGAAGCCAACCCCACCTTTCATCCGCGCGGGGTTCTCGCTGCAATAATCGAAAAAAAATGCGGCTCAATGGAATTCGACGCGAATTAAAAATCAAAGTTTCGGCGCATCTACCGCTAGCGAGCCACTTTCCACAGAGCGTTCATCAGGAGTGGCGGGCTCAATTTGAGACCGAACATATTCCGGCGCTCCGTCCATGATCTGGCGTTCCCAATCTTCCAGTTCCTCCATCGAGGGCGGATCGTCATGATCTTCCAGGCGGTCCCGCGCTTGCCCTAAAACCTCGACCTGATAACGACGCAACTCATCAAGCCGCCCGCGACGCTGCACATAATTTTCATATGAAGGTGCATCGTCCGGCCATACTATTTCTGCTGCGAGCGCCGTATCGATGACTTTCCCGTCCGCGCCGCGAATATTCCCGTCCTTATCTTTAAAAATGGCAACACCGTTTGGAAGCTTCGCCGAACGGCTCAGAATATCTCGTAGTTCCGCCTCGGCGGCGGCCAGAGCTAATTCTGTTTCGCATTCCGCATTACCCAGCAATTCGCCAACGCTTCGATACAGCGCCGCATATTCTGTATCTTGTAAGAGGAGCTGCAGGTTGGTTAGGACTTCGAGTGTATCTTTGCCCTTGCGTCTGGCCTTTGTGTCGCCGCCGTCGTCGTTTTGCCGCGTGTTTGTCTTTATCCGGCCCGTTTCGCGTCCGGCGATTACATCTTGCTGATCGGCAAATTCACGGGCGCGCTCTGCGTCCGTGTCCGCTCGAAATAGCTTTTGCTGAAACTCATCGCCGCTCATTTACCCCCGCATTTCACCGGATTTTCGATCCGGTTTTGGCACCCCTCTATTTTACCAAATTCCCAGAGTCGCTGTCAAAAACTGCGCGGTGTTACATTGAACGCCGTTTTGTGTGTTTGTTTCGGTTCATTCCCTTTCTTCGGAAAAAATACGCACTTCCCGCATCCAGTTCTTGAAAGTCTGCCGCAGGCGCCGCCAATGCCCTCCGGCCTGTCAATGACCGGCCCGCGCCGATCCGTGTAGGTCATGACAGGTCGGCGTCGCCCGCTGCCGTTCGCCTTTCAAGGATGCGGAAAAGCGTTTTTCCGCCAAGACAGAAAGGAAAGAACCATGTCGAACCAAACTGCACAATCTTCGAAAAAACCAACTTACCGGCTGGGTTTCGCCCCGCGTACAGGGACGGACAATTCCGGTCAGCCGACACTCGGATACCCCATCGAAATCGGGGCCGTGTTCGAGCGACGCGATGCGGAAAAAGGGATGATCGCAAAATTCCAGATCGTCCCGACCGACCTCAAGGACGGTGTTTTGTTCCTGATGCCGGTTAGATCGGAGCCGGAGTCAGCATCCGCTTCGGAGAAAGCCGCAGCATAACTCGTACACCCGGTAAGAAGACCGGCCTGATAGCGCCGGTCTTCTTTTTAGTGAAAATCTCGACTTACAAATAACCGCTTTGCCTGTTGTCTTGGATGCATTGCAGGCGAACGCGTTGCTTTCTTCTTAAACCGCGATGTCTGACGATTATCGGGAGCTTGTTTCTTGACCTCATCGGCAGAGCTCCAGGTCATGTCGATACTGTCCTCGCTTTCCCCGAGCTCATCGAACAGGTGTGAATAGTCTTCTATCTTTTCAGAGATGACGTGAATAACCCGGCCTTCGCGCTGCACCTTGCCTGTTATTTTAAGCAAGCGGCCTTGCATGACTTGCGTACGGAATTTTGTGAAAGTCGTTTTCCATACAATGATGTTTGCTGACCCTGTTTCATCTTCAAGCGTAATAAAAACAACCCCGCTTGCTGTAGCTGGGCGCTGGCGTGTTATGACAGCGCCAAGAACTGTTACGCGGCCATTTTGCGGAATGTCCCGTAAATTTGCGTTTCGCGTGATATTCTTTCCGGCATATTCCCGAACAAGGCCGACAGGATGATCCTTAAGCGACAGTCTTGTGCTGATAAAATCTTCAAAGACATCTTCGGCGTGCGAAAGGGCGGGCAAATCCGTCTTTGTCAGCGCCTCATCCAACAAAGGATCATCCAGCAAAGGCATTGGCTCGGCATCATCAACAGCCTTTGCGTGCCAAAGCGCATCGCGGCGTGAAATTCCAAGCGACGCGAAGGCGTCCGCCATCGCCAGTTTTTCTAACGCCGCTTTGTTAAGTCCGACGCGTCTTCGAATGGAGGCAAGATCAGCATAACCGTTGCCCCGCGCCGCCGTGAGCCATTGCGCGTCCTCTTCTTTAAAGCCTTTAATCATCCGAAAACCCAACCGCACAGCGAGTGCGCCTTTCCCGTCAGGTTCGAGAGAGCAATCCCAGGTGCTGGCGTTGATATCGACGGGCCGCACTTCAACGCCGTGGCGTTTTGCATCCCCAACAAGCTGGGCGGGCGCATAAAAGCCCATCGGTTGCGAATTGAGGATCGCGCAGCAATAAACTTCCGGGTGGTGATGGCGCAGCCAAGCCGACGCATAAACGAGCAGAGCAAACGAGGCCGCATGGCTTTCAGGAAAGCCATATCCCGAAAAACCCTCCAGCTGTCTGAAACACCGTTCTGCAAAATCCTCGTCATAGCCGTTTGCAATACACCCGGAGATAAAGCGCTCCTTGAAATCCGAAACACTGCCAACTCTTCGAAAAGCGCCTAAGGCACGGCGCAGGCCGTCAGCTTCGCTGGGATTAAACCCGGCGGCGACCATAGCAATTTGCATGGCCTGTTCCTGAAAGAGCGGCACGCCTAATGTGCGCTTTAAAACTTCTTTGAGTTCTTTAGAAGGATAGACGACTTCTTCTTCACCGCGTCGCCTGCGCAAATAAGGATGAACCATATCTCCCTGAATGGGGCCGGGCCTGATGATGGCGACCTCGATCACAAGATCATAAAAGCATTTGGGGCGCATACGCGGCAGAAAAGACATCTGTGCACGGCTTTCGACCTGAAATAGCCCGGTCGTATCGCCCTCGCTCAACTGCTCATAAATGCGGGGGTCTTCTTGCGGAAGTGTCGCAAGCGAATACTTCACGCCTTTCCATTCGCGGATCAGGTCGAATGATTTGCGAATGCATGTGAGCATCCCGAGTGACAACACATCGACCTTCAGCATCCCCAAAACATCGATATCGTCTTTGTCCCATTCGATAACGGTTCGATCTTCCATGGCGGCGTTTTCAACCGGGACAAGCTCGTCAAGCCGCCCCTTGGTAATGACGAAACCGCCGACATGCTGCGATAAGTGACGCGGAAAGCCGATAATTTCCCCGATAAGCGAGAGCGTTTGCCGGATGCGAAAGTCTTTGAGGCTTAGTCCTGCCGCCGCAACGCGCTCCTCCTTCATTGATGCATCGGACCAGCCCCACACCTGAGAAGAAAGTGCGGTGATGGCGTCGTCCGATAAGCCCATTGCACGCCCGACTTCACGGATCGCCGCTTTCGTTCGAAAATGACTAACTGTTGCGCATATCCCGGCGCGGTGACGACCGTACTTTTGATAAATATGCTGGATAACTTCTTCACGCCGCTCGTGCTCGAAATCCACATCAATATCCGGCGGTTCATTCCGCGCCTCGGAAACAAAGCGCTCAAACACCATCGTAATAATGTCAGGACCGATTGAGGTTATGCCGAGCGCATAGCAGATGACGGAATTCGCCGCCGAGCCGCGCCCCTGGCAAAGAATATCCTGATCGCGGGCAAATTTTACAACGTCATGAACCGTCAGGAAGTAGCGCGCATAATCCAGTTTTTCGATGAGCGCGAATTCACGCGCCACCATTGCCTGGACGTTTAGTGGCACGCCCTCAGGATAGCGCTCTTGCAAACCTTCGTCGGTAAGCTCGCGCAATCTGACTAAAGGCGCTTTGCCGTCTGCGATCTCTTCCGGATATTCATATTTAAGTTCCGAAAGCGAGAACAAACACTGGTTGGCGATCGCAAGCGTATTTGAAAGCGCTTCCGGGTAAGCTTTGAAGAGCCTGTGCATCTCGAACGGGCTTTTTAGCCGCCGTTCGGAATTCAAAAGCGCCCGCTCGCCGATATTATCAATCGTGCAACGTTCCCGAATGCAGGTCAGAATATCCGCAAGCGGCCTGCGCGCCGCTTTGTGCATCAACACATTGCCAGTTGCGATCAACGGCAGGTCTAGTTTTTTTGCTAATGCAGCGCGGGACTGGAAACGCTCGGGGTCATTTCCATCGTAAGCAGGGCTAAGGCCGACAAACACGTAATGTTCAAATTTATTCCCGAGGCGTTTTAAGCTTGAATGATTGGATTTAAGCGCAATCAAAAAAGAACCTTCACCCCATTGAAGAACGTCTTCAATTCCTAGCGCGCATTCGCCCTTGACCGTGCGCCGCTTACCGACAGTCAAAAGACGGCAGAGCCGCCCATAGGCTTTTCGGTCTTTTGGATAGGCGAGAAACTCTTGACCGTCCTCCAGAAGGAGACGCACGCCAACGATAAAGCGCATTTCATGGTCGAGTGCGGCAGCATGTGCGCGAACGATCCCGGCAAATGTATTGGTATCGGCAATCGCAATGGCTTCAAGGCCAAGAGCGCTTGCTTGTTCGACAAGCTCTTCTGCGTGAGATGCGCCCGTAAGGAACGTAAAGTTCGATGTGACGTTGAGTTCGGCGTAGCTCATGGAAATACCCCGGCGACTTCCCAGGAAGCAGGTTTTTCTCCGGGCTTTGTTGAAAGCCAGAGCCGCAGTCCTTCCTCGCACTCAACCTGCCAATAATCGCGGGTGTGATCGCTTTCAGGGCCTTTCCACCATTCAGAGCCGATGCGTTCCGGTCCTTTAATCCTTGCAGCTGTATAGGTACGCCGCCGCCACTCGAAGCTCTTTGGCGGGCGACCCGCTTTTAAAACAGTGATAGGCTCACCGTCATAAGCCATCAGCGGGCGCGCTTTAGATTTTTTCCAGACCGGAATTTCAGTACGCTGCACTGCTTCGATCAATTTGAATGAGCGGCGCGGCAGATGGCTTGCGACAGGCTGCCAGCGCAATACACGATCAAACCCAAGCTGATTACCAAGCGTAGCAATCAGCTCATCGAGTTCATCCTGCTTTTCCGCATCTGAAAATCGCCTTTGCGTTGGCTTAAAGGGTTCCGCTTTAAGCGCAGCCAAGCGCATCATATCGATCCCGCACCCCGCATCTACTTTATCGATTTTGAGTGCGAACTGCCGAAGGATTTGACTTGCTTCCTGCGTGGGGCGCGCAAGACCGATATCAAGATGAATTTGCTTTTTATCCGCCCGATAGATGCTGAGGCGAACAGACCGCAACCCAAAAGCATGATTACACAGCCGTTTGCAGACCTGCTCGGTAAGGCGTTTTAAAGCTTCGTTCACATCATCGGTGACACCGATAGGATCGGGAAAGGACATGCGCGCTGAAAAACTCGGTTGTGCGCTCGCCGGCGTTACAGGATCGGCGGCGCTGCCCAAAAGTTTTTCTAAAGATCGCAAGAGGCCGAAGCCAAAGCGCCGGGCCAAATCAGCGGATTTAAGCGGATAAAGATCGCCGATGCGCTTAAGCCCGAGGCGCTTGAGTTCAAAGCTCGTCTTTTCATTGACAAACAGGGCGTCGATAGGAAATTTCTCAAGTGCTGCTTTTGTGTGCCCGGCCGGGATAACTCCGGATCCCTTGGGGGCATAATGCGCCGCCGCCTTGGCCGCGCCTTTCGTGTCGGCAATCCCTATGCGCGCTTCAATCTGTTTATCGCCAAGTTCCTGAGTAATGAGTTGGGCTAGCGCTTCTTCGCCGCCAAAAAGATGCGCGCAGCCTGTTATATTGAGAAGAAGGCAGTCTTTTCCTTCACAAGCGCTCCACGGCGTAAACTTTACGCACCAGCGCTGTAATGCTTTTAAAAAGGCTTCGTCTCGTAATGGCTCTTCTGCAACCGTGATAAGTTCCGGCGCCGCAGCTCTTGCCGTTGCCAACGTCATGCCTTTTGTTAGCCCTAGGCGCGCGGCATGTTTGTTCAGACTGACAAGTCGAACAGCATTTTTATCTTCAGCCGTAACAGCAAATAAGCTGTCCTCAACCGGCAATCCGGTTCGGCCAAACCGGTTCACCGGCAGGCGCGGCATCCAGATACAAAGTATCCTCTTCCCCAAAGACATTGATAATCCAACTCCCGATATTTCCCCTTTTGTTTTTATAAAGCGATGCGTGAATGCGAATTTCTCCCGGTTGCCCTGCATAAGATGGCGCGCAATGCCAGCGCGTTTCTGCGGCTGTCGAATGCGCGGGACGGTTGACGATCATCAGCCCCAGAGATTTTCCGGCGAGCGCAGCAAGTTGAAGTCTGCGAAAATTCGTTAGACCGGGGCTTTTATCCGTCACGATAAAAACGGTTTTGATACAACCAGCGCGCAAGGCATTTTCCGCCGCCCATAGAACATCGGTATCGAGAGGGCATGGCGTCAGCAAAATAGAATTTGGATCGAAAAACCGACCGACGCTTTCAGGGTGCAGGGCCGACAACCAGCGCGGCGGGCCGCAAACCATCGCTTCCCCCGGCCTTGTCATCAAGAAGGCAAAGCTCGCCGCTGCCGGGCCGCTTATCTCATGAACCCGCCCCTTTCTCAGTTCCGGCAGCAATTTATTTGTTCTTGTTTTGTTCATTTTGAAGTATCTGCACTTCGGGCGTGGTGAGTCAAGAAATTCCTGTGCTAGCCTTAAAAAATAAGGAGAATCAGGAATGTGCGGACGGGGCGACCAAAGCCTGACATGGACCGAAATCTGCGAGCTTTCAGGAATAATCGGATCGCCGACGAGCAATCTTGAGCCGTGCTACAACATCGCGCCGACTACCACCGTTCATATGGTGCGTGAGAAAGACGGTAATCGCGTAATCGAAAAGGCTCGATGGGATCTCGTACCGAGCTGGTGGAAGAAACCGCTCAAAGAAAAAAAGTTCGGGACGCACAACGCCAGAGCAGAGACCATTATTGAAAAGGCGTCGTTTCGCACTGCCTGGAAAAAAGGTCAGCGCTGCATCATTCCCATGAATTTTTTCGAATGGAAGCGGCCACGTAAAAAAGGCGATCCGCCGTTTCACATCTTTCCGACAAAAGAGCCTGCATTTCGGATGGCTGGAATTTGGGATGAATGGACCGATCCGGATACCGGAGAAGTCTTGCTGACCTGTACAACGATCACATGCGAGCCGAACGAATTTATGGCGGAGCTTCATGATCGAATGCCTGTCATCCTTGGGGCAGACCAGGTGGATTCCTGGTTTAATGCTCCACCAGAAGAGGCATTGGAAATGCTAAAGCCATGCCCCTCAGATTGGATGACGGCAAACAAGGTCAGCTCTTACGTCAACAATACCAGAAATCAGGGACCAGACTGCATCAAACCAGACGATGAATAATCGGCCTCGCGCTTAAGCGTATGATAGTCTTGTCGGTGTGTAGTACACAGAGCTTCTGGTAGTACATTTTCCTTGGGGTTATCATTTTCGGCGTACGCAAGCTGTGCATTGTAATACAATGCTGCTTGCCAAAGAGGGCGCTGCGCCCCTCTGTTGGATACACCCAGCCTATGGCGCTGACGCGCCATGCGAAACGCTTCCGTCGTTTCATCACGGCCAACTTTGCGGTTGGATCACGCTTCCAAGACCGTATCGCCGGTCAATCACTCGCGGCGAGATTTCGCTCTCCCTGCACCCATCGACTTAAGGGCGTTCCTGCCCCCAAGACCCCTGACCATTTCATGGAGACCAACCTTGCGCAGATTGGATGCCGAACAGGTCTTGCGCGACCCTATACCCACGCATCAGGGTAGTGGCCCCCGACACCCGCCAGTCAGAAAGAGCGTTCCTGCTCCTTCCGACACCTTCCATGACCAGAAGAGATTTCACTCTCCCCTTGGAACCCCATCGGTCAACCCTTCGCACATGGGATGCTGCGAGCATATCTCCACTGAACCACAACCAAAACAGCGGTTTTGGAATTGGATATTTACGGTGGAAAATCGGGTAATATTGGGTATAATCGGGTATCGAATCGAATATTTGGAGAGACATGAAAGAGCCAAAACTGACGCTTGCGCCTGACTTTGTGAAACTTATCGCCGAAATCGATGAGTTCAAAGGCCGTTGGCAGGCTCTTGAAAATCTTTCTCCCGAACGTCTTTCTGCCCTGCGCAAAGTCGCCACCGTTGAGAGCGTTGGCTCTTCAACCCGCATTGAAGGGGCGAAGCTGAGCGACGCCGAAGTTGAAACGCTGCTTTCAAATCTGGAGCGACAGGCTTTTTCATCACGCGATGAACAGGAAGTTGCCGGATATGCCGAGGCGATGGATTTGGTTTTTGGGGGCTTTGCAGAACTGCGCCTGACTGAAAATCACATCAAGCAATTGCACCAGACGCTTCTAAAGCACAGCGATAAAGATGAACGCCATCGCGGGTCTTACAAGACGCTCGACAATCACGTTGTTGCAATGGATGCCGATGGAAATGAGATCGGCGTTGTCTTTGAGACGACAACGCCTTTTGATACGCCCCGCGAAATGGAAGAGTTAGTCGCCTGGACCATCAAAGCCATTGATGAAGAGACGTTCCATCCGCTTCTGATCATTGGTGTGTTTGTTGTTGTCTTTTTAGCGATCCATCCCTTTCAAGACGGTAATGGCCGTTTATCGCGTATATTGACGACGCTCCTATTACTGCGCGCTGGATATGATTACGTGCCGTATGCCTCGCTTGAGAACGTCATCGAAGAAAATAAAGATTTGTACTACAAAGCACTTCGCCGGACCCAAACGAGCTTGCCAGGGAAGAAGGCTGATTGGGAACCGTGGATTGGATTTTTCCTGCGCTGCCTGAAAAAGCAAAAAGACAATCTTGCGCGAAGACTGGATCAGGAATTTGCTGGCGAAAGCGATGCAGAATTGCCAGCGCTCTCTATCCAAGTTTTAGACCTCTTGAAAGAAAACCAACGCCAGACAATCGCCGAACTGGCGAGCGCCACGGGTGCAAATCGCAATACGCTTAAAGTTCGGTTGCGGGAATTAGTCGAAGCTGGGCGCATACGCCGCCACGGGAAAGCGAGGGCAACTTGGTACACGCTTTAGTCACTGGTTGGTTTGTGTTCGCGCCATCGGATAATATCTAAGAAAGAGAGCTTGAATGCGCTTCATAGAAAACGGGGCAGACATACCAGATGACCTGTTGTTAGCTCACGATGAAGGACAAGTTGTTTTTTTTTGTGGCTCAGGAGTGTCAGCCGCCAACGCAAAGTTGCCAAATTTCGACGGGCTCGCAAAAAGTGTATTAGCAACGCTCGGTGTCGATGAAAACAATGAAATCAGAAAGTTCTATGACGCCGCCAAGAGGGTAGAGAAAGAAGCTGAGGTAAAGGGCGTATTTTCTCCTGATCGAATTTTCTCATTACTTGGGCGTCAATTCGACAAACGAACTGTCAATAATGCTGTTGCAGAATCTCTAAGCATCAAAACCACTGCAAGAAAATTGCAAGCACACAAGACGATTCTAAGTCTTGCACGAGGGCAAAATACGCCTCTACGCCTTGTTACCACGAATTTCGATCGTCTCTTTGAAGCCGCCGATCCAGGCTTAATGTCATGCACACGATCTAATCTGCCCCATGTGCAATTTAATGAAGACGAATGGGGAATTGTTCATCTGCATGGACAAGTAAATCCAGATTATTCGGGAGCAGATCGAGATGGTTTTGTTCTCTCGTCATCAGAATTTGGTGATGCTTACCTCGCACATGGCTGGGCGCGGGAATTCGTTCGTGCCGTTCTCGAAAAATACATTACAGTATTTATAGGGTATTCAGCCGACGATCCGCCGATTAGATACCTTCTCGAAGGGCTGAGGGAGTCAGGCGGCTACGGACGCCCAATATATGCATTTCAAGATGCAGACGATGAAGATGCGATAGCCAGTTGGGGTGAAAAACAAGTTCATCCTATCCCATTTAGTAAGGACAACGATTACAAGGCTCTTTGGTCTTCACTAGAAACGTGGGCTAAGCGTGCGGCAGATCCCGAGCTATGGAAGACAAAAGTGTTGAAACGTGCAGGCAAAGGCCCTGAAGGTCTTAAGCCATTTGAGCGGGGACAGGTTGCGCATTTGGTTTCCAGCACAAAAAACTCAGTATCGTTCAAGAACCATAAACCACCGATCCCGGCTACATGGCTATGCGTGTTTGACAAATCAGTTCGATTTGCGCGCCCGGAAAAAGCAGACCGCTACGATGAAAACTCGCCCGTCATCGATCCCTATGCGCTTTATGCTCTCGATAGCGATCCACCTCCCATCGGCGATAATGAAAAATACGCCAACCAACAAATTCCTGAAGAGGCGTGGTCAGCATTCGACTTAACAGAACAAGACCTTGCGTCACTAACAGACAACCAACTTCCCGCGTTTTACGGCCATAATGCAAATAAGCCAGCAAATCTGCCGCGCCGCCTCACGAATATCGGTATTTGGTTTGGAAATGTCGCTGACCAACCTGCGGCGGCATGGTGGGCGGCTAAGCAGCTAACACTACACCCGGATGTAAAATGGATGACGGATCGAACCTTGCGGCCACGCGGCGATAAGAAAGTTAATCGCGTTGTTCTAGAAGCTTGGCGTGATATTTTTGACTTTTATCGGGAGTACGATCCGAGCGATCTTCGACAATACGACCTCCAAGAACAGATAGCTCACACGGGATGGAGTATTGGGGTCGTAGAGCAATATGCGAAGATTTTTTCGCCTACGCTTAAAATGCAAAACCTGTTTCGCGCGCCAATCCCCCCGACCACAATCAGAGGATTGCGTAAAGATCATATAGTTAGGCTCGATATTGATTACCCGGACCAGATTTCTCAATTCACAGTCCCTGACGATCAGCTAATTTCAGTAATCAGCGCCCATAGAAGAAATATTGAGGCGGCTATAGATCGTGAAAAAGAGACATCGGGGTGGCTCAAGGTTTCGTCCATTGAGCCAGATGACCATAGAGATGCGGGCGATGATGATTTTGACAGGAAATACGAGTTATCCGGCTATGTGCTGCACTTTGTGGGTCTATTCAACAGACTGTTCGCTTTAGACAAAAAGGCGGCTTGTCAAGAATATCGGCGTTGGCGTGAAACCGACCCAATTTTCAAAAGAATGCGATTTTGGGCTGCTGGAAAAGCAGAGCTAGCAAATCCAGAAGAATTTGGGCGCGAAATAATCAGTATTGATCGTGAGCTGTTTTGGAATAGCGATGCACAGCGTGATTTGCTTTTGGTTTTATCGCGGCGTTGGCTTGAACTTTCTGCGCAATCCAAGAAAAAAATTGAGAAAATGCTCCGGAGAGGCCGACGTAGGTATCAGAACGAGGAAAGAGAAGAGTTTGAACGCTATTCTGCTCATTCAATCCTGAGCAGACTTTACTGGATGCGTAAACAAGAGTGTGAGTTTTCTTTTGATTTTGACAAAGTCACGTCAAAACTCAGAGAAAAAGCACCTGACTGGATAGAAAGTTATGCAGACGGCGCCGCTGTCGGGCGTGAATCATATTCAGGCTGGGTCGAAACCGATACCAACTGGGACGAGTATCGCCGTATTCCCGTAAACAAGCTAATTGAAAAATTGCTAGCCGCACCACGTCGACGAGCTCGGCTTACTGAGTTTGATCCGTTCTTAGGAATATGTGACGAGGCACCAAACAAAGCCTTGGCGGCCCTCAAAATTGCCGCAACGAAAAAGGAGTTCCCTACACAATATTGGTCACAGTTTTTAGAGCGCGAGACTCGTAAAGACGATAGTCTGCGACTGGTCAAACTAATTGCCGGACGCTTGATCCAAATTCCGCCGGGCGAATTAAGAGCCTTTTTGCTTTCTGTAACTCGCTGGTTCAAAAAACACGATACAACGTTACGCTCCAATGCTGGCTCGTGTTTTCAAGCGCTTTGGGAGCATTGTATTGATGCAATGAGAAGCGGTGATGAGGGAACAGGCTCAACAGTAATACGAGGAAAAAATGAACCCGATTGGATGACAGAGGCTATCAATGCTCCTGCCGGGGATCTGGCAGAAATTCTCATGACCGACCCGCGAAAAAATGATTTGAAAGCCGGAAAAGGCTACCCAAAAAGTTGGTTGGAAGAAGTTCGCAAACTGCTGGCCCTTCCATCTCCATCACGTGAGTATGCGCTCGTAATATTTTCTTACAATCTATCTTGGTTCTATTTAATCGATCCAAAGTTTTCGGAAGAAATATTCTTATCGGTTTTGGATGATCCGACAAAAACCTTAGACCAAGATGCAATATGGGCAGGCTTTTTCGCTGGAGCTCGGCTGCCCGGAGAAACCTTATACAAGAAAATCAAGCCGCATATAATAAAAATGGCGAAGCGCGAAGCACCGCAGCTTCGACGTGAGGCGCAAACCTTATCTGGAATTTTGCTGGCTGGCTGGGGTTCGAAAACAAAAAACGGAAAGCGCCTCGTTACAGACAAAGAGCTAAAGTCTGCACTGTTAAATGCTAACGAGGATTTTCGGGGTCAAAGCCTCTGGCATTTAACGCGATGGAGCGGTGAGAATAAAAAAGGATGGGCTCCGCAGATAATTCCGTTTTTGGAAAACGTTTGGCCGAAGGAAAGAAAAGTTAGATCAAAAATCATGTCCACAAGGCTTTGTGAGCTCGCGTTTTCTCAACAGGCGCAGTTTCCAAAAATTGTTGACGCTATTCTTCCACTTATCAGCCGTGTGGAGGGGGATAATATGTTCCTGCCTGCATTGCGGGATCCCGATGGCGCGAATATCAAGAACCATCCTGATTCAGTTTTGACGTTGTTATACGCTGTTCTGCCGGAAGACGCCTCTCGTTGGCCTTACAATGCGCGGCAAGTGCTTGGGCAAATCGAAGAAACAAAGCCAGAGCTCGCCCGTAACCCCAAAATGATGGAATTGCGAGCTAGACTCAGCGAAGTCTAATTAGTCATTGCACTCATCCGGCATTCGCCAGACCGGGCTCTCGTGAACCAGGCCCGCAAGCGGTCCTGGCCATGCGGCTTCGATCCCTTGCGCAAAAGGCGCGTTACCACTGGTTTCCGCCAGAGGCCGCGCCTGAAACTGTCCTTGCCACTGCTATTAAGCAGGGGCGGACAATTTTTCATTGTAGACGCTAAGGGGCTTTGCCCCTTGCGCGCGCAAGGCATCCAAACGCATCCCTTGCAGGGGCCCTCGTTCGGAGCCTCCTTGCGCTTGCTACCCCCATCCTCGCCGGAAGGCAGAGGTTGCAGGGCAACCTTGAAACCATTTTACCGATCAAGGTCGATGTCCGGCTCAGTGTTTGAGAGGCCGCGCTCGGCATCCTTTTCGGCGTTGGGTTCGGGGCGCACGATCTCTGCGCGGAGTTCCTCGATATCGGGATCGAGCTGGCGGTAAAAATCGGCATCGCTCTTGAGCTCCTCGCGTTGCGTGAACAGGGACTGCCGTTCCTGGATGTATTGCGCCCGCAACGCGCGCCTTTCATTCATCTGCACAAAGATCAGATCATCCTTTTGCGCTCTATCCCTCTGATAGGCTTGCAGCGTCTCCAGCTCATTCCTGCGCTGCATTTTGGCGCGGGCTCCGGTGATCCGGTCCATTAGGCCGCGCAGGCCTTTATGGAAGCGCGCTTGCCGCTCTGCGCGCTCTGTTTCCTGACGCGCCTCAAGCTGGCTTTGGAGTTCTGTTCGTGCCTGATTGTGCAGCTTCGTCATATGCTGGATTCGCGTGCGGCGGTCTCCCTCGAATGCCGCCAGCCTTGCATCCTGCTCTTGCTGCAGCCTTGCAACCGCCGAGCCCATCTCATGCGCGATTGTCTTTCGCGCCTCATCGATGCCCTGTGATTCGGATTCAGGGCCGAGACGCGCGCGGGCGTCTTTCGTGCGCACACCCACCCATTTCGGAATTGAATAAGGTTCGCCCTTTTCATCAAGCGCAAGGAAGCCGCGCCGCTCTCCCCTTGCCAGCATGAAACCGCGCTCCTTGAGCGCGCTCTCAAATGCGACCTTTGAATCGCTGACGGCCCAGCACTCCTGCAGGGCCTGTTTTATCGCTCTCGGGTTCTTGCCTGCGCGTTTGGCCTGTTGCCACTCGGCGAGTGTAAAATTCTTCGGATCCCGCTCTGCGGACATCATCATGCCGCGCGGCATTTGCCAGCCCTGTTCGATATAGAGCTCCCTTGAAATCTCCATGAGCTTGAACTTGGTATAGGGCAGCGGGATCGCCTTCATCTCGTCTGCATCGATCCGGCTCCACACTGCATGGCAATGCCTGCGGGCCTCCTTCTCATGGAAGACTATGGCGCGGGGCTGGCCGGTGAGGCCAAGCTTTTCCTCGATGCGAACAATCGCATCCTCGAACACGTCGACGCCGACATTTTCCTCCTCGGGCGGATTAAGGCTCAACGAAAATAGATGCTGGCGGCAGCGCGTTCCACGGCTGATGGCATATGCTTCGTGCAGCGCGCCCTTGAGATCGTCTGAAGCAAAGCCCCTCAGCTCATGGATGGTCACTTGCTCATTCTCGGATTTCAACAAATGCGCGGCGAGATTGGCAGCGCCGCCGCGCTGGCTGCCGACGAGGATCATGAGACATCGCTCTCGCCGCGCCGAAGGTTATCGCTCGAAGGCGGGTCGGTTTTGAGGCCGAGCGATTCAATCAACGCCTCGCGCATCTTGCGGACATCCGCGCAGGCATCATGAAGCTCTTTAGCAAGCTCTTCGCTGACTGGCAGCGTGCCCGTATTGATGCCCTTGGCGATCTGGTTGAGGTTGGAGGCCAGTCTTGAGCGCCCTAAAACTGCCAGGGCCTGCGCCAGCGCCACATCATCCGGTCTTGGCGCGCGCCTCTCGCGGCGCTTTGTGGCGGCATCGCCAAAGAGCTTGCGGCGGATATAGGCTCCTATGCTGCGTCGTCCTGCGGCCTCCTGCAGGATATTCCGCTCTTCGGTGCTCAAACGAAGTGAAAAGGGCGCGGGACGCTTCGGGCGGCTTTTGGCCTTTGCTGCTTTTGTGAAAGCCCTGGAATTCGAAGGAGCGCTCATAGTCCCAGCTCCTCGAAATCTATGTTTTCAGCCTTGAGTTGATGTTCCCAGTCCTCCAGGACTTGAAAGAGCTCGGTAAGGGAGTTCAAACTTTCTCCCTCACCGGGCACCATTCTAGTATTGTCCTTTAATCTAATAGATCATCGGCTTCATTGCTAAATTGCAGTCCTGACGCACAGATCGGGACTGAGCATGATTGTAGCTTCTGCTTTTCCCCCGTAAGACAGACTCTATGGCTCATCACCGTGACAAGAACCGCTATGCCCTCGCTGTCGGACATATTGCCATTGAGTGGAATTTCCTTGAGCGCGATTTACAATGCCTCGCGCTCAACTATTTAACGTTGGACGCAGAAACTGCGGCGCACATGTTTGCTTTTATGGGCAATATGAGCCGGGCGGATTTTACCGCCTATCTCGCAGATCGATTTGAAGAAGACATCGCGCTGAAAGAACATATCCATTATTTTGTAAAACTCTTTCAGCGCTTGAGAGCAAATCGGAACATAGTCGAACACGGCGTGCCCGCATTAACGCGCGACGGCGCTTTCCTTGGAGAAATCATCAAGCTTGATCGCCGACAAGGAGATTTGCCATTTGCAGCATCGCAGAAGGAAATCGACGGATTCCTCAAAGATATCTGCGCGGCGCGGCGCTATGTGACAGCCATCACTGAAGTTGTCGGCGGCGACCAAAAAGGTAAGATCGATCATATCGACAAACCAAAAATGCCGGAGCGCATGCGTGTCATAGAACAACGATACGCAGAAAAATAATCCGCCTTGTTTGCTAAGGCATCATTTTTTCAATAGGCAAAACGAGGATCGCGCTCGCGCCTAGTCTCTTGAGTTCTTCAAGCTGATCCCAGAAAACACTTTCAGGACAGACAGCGTGGATAGCGACCTTATCAGGCTGCCCCGCAAGCTCAAGAACAGTCGGCGCATCAGCGCCGGGCAAGTACTCCGTAATTGCATCGATAGCTGTGCGCGGCGCGTTCATCATTATATATTTAGCATCGCGCGACGTCATCACGCCGCGAATGCGTTTCAGCAACGCATCAAGAATGGCTTTTTTCGTTGAAGAAAAGTCTGAAATGTTTTTGATCAGTACAGCTTCTGACTCAAAAACAGTCGCAACAGGCTTAAGCCCATTGGCGTCGAGCGTGGCGCCGGTCGAGACGATATCGCAAACGGCGTCGGCGACACGCAGCCTCGGCGCAACCTCAACCGACCCTTTCATCATGACAGGACGCGCCTTAACCCCTTCCCGCTCCAACCATGCCTGCGTCAATCCGGGATAGGATGTTGCGATGCGTTTTCCGGCAAGAAAAGCAGGGTCCGAGTAATCCCATTCTTTTGGCCCTGCAATCATTAGTCGACAACGTGAAAATCCTAGCTTCATCACAATCTCAGCCGGCGCATCGTGACCCCCGGTGAGGCGTTCTTCTTCAAAAACATTTTCACCGACTATGCCAATGTCGCACGCATCGTTTGCAACAAATTCGGGAATATCGTCATCACGCAACAGCATGACATCAATCGGCATTTCTCGCGCGCGGCCATAAAGACGATCTTTACCGCGTGAAATTTTCAACCCGCAATTCTTCAAAAGTTCAAAAGAACCATCTGAAAGTCGGCCTGATTTCTGGACAGCAATGCGCAAACGTTCTTCAGTCATAATCTTCTCATACTCTGTCTACAGACGGTCGAGCAGCAGGCGGTAGCCTTGATGCGGCCCATCGCGAAGAAAGCGCGCCACCCTGCCTATTGTGGTGGTGGAAGCGCCAGTTTCAGCAGCGATCTCACGATAAGACGAAGCGCCTTGATGGAGCATTCTCGCAATGCGCCATCGCTCGGAAAAAGCTTCAATCTCCGCCGGCGTCGCCAAATCCTTCAAAAAGCGCGCCGCCTCAGATGGCGATTTCAACGCAGCGAAGGCCGAATAGAGCGCATCTTCATCGGCTGTTCGCGTTATTGCGCCTGATTGCTTTTTTGCTGGTCCACGCATGGTATTCATTCTCAACTTGGCGGCTGTATTAATTCATTAATACAGCCTGTCAATATGGACTTCTCATTTCAGCGCCCTCGCCGGAATAGGCTTCAGAACCCCGAGCCCTGCAATATGCTCCCTTGCCGACGGCGACGCGCGCGTCTATGGCTCGGCAATCGCAATCAGGATCGCCATATGACCAACCCTGCAGATACGCTGGACGAAGCAGTTCGCGACAAACTTGACGCTGTCGCTTTTCGCCGCCTGCTCGCCCATCTTGATAATCGTAAGGATGTTCAAAATATCGACCTCATGATCCTTGCTAACTTTTGCCGAAACTGTCTCGGCGACTGGTGGCGCGAAGCTGCCGCATCAGAAGGAATTGATGTCAGCAAAGAAGATAGCCGTGAACGGGTCTATGGTATGCCGTATACGGAATGGAAAGCGAGCCACCAAAAACCCGCCACTCCTGAACAGATCGAGGCTTTTGAGGCGCGCCGAAACAAGTAACCGCCAAGACCTTTGCTCAAGCTTCAGGGCGTAGCGATTTCCCGAAATCGCGCTATACGAGCTTTCAGAAACCAATCCTATCGCTCTTCCAGATCAAGCGCATAACGCTTCAAAATGTCCAACGGAAAAGCGGCAAGCGCTTCTTCATGTGTCGCTGCAAGAATAATCTTGGGCGCAACGCCAGCGTCCATCGCTTCTTTCCAGCGCGAAAGGCACACGCACCAACGATCTCCCGGTTTCAATCCGGCGAAACCGAACTCAGGGCGTGGCGTCGAGAGATCGTTCCCGACCGAAGCCTGATGCTCGAGAAATTCCGCTGTCATCACTGCGCAGACAATATGGAGGCCCTGGTCGCGCCCGTCAGTGTTGCAACATCCGTCACGAAAAAATCCTGTCATAGGATGAGTTGAACAGGACTGTAAGGGCTCGCCCAACACGTTCAGCGCCGCCATTTCAAAAGCCTTTCGAGAAAGATCAGAACCCAAGGCGAATTCCGCCGGCGGTATTGATCTCAGCCGCCTAAAAGAAAGCCGCAAAGACAAAAACGCACCCGCAGATTTTGCGGGTGCGTTTGCAAACCTTATTGGCTCAACGTTAAAAGCTATTCAGCTTTCAGGTTGCCGGCAGATGTTTTGCCGCGGTCCTGCTGCAGCTCGTAGCTGACTTTCTGTCCGTCGTTCAAACCGCGAAGGCCGGCCGCTTCAAGCGCTGTCGCATGAACGAAAACGTCCTTTCCGCCATCTTCCGGCTCGATAAAACCGTAACCTTTTTGCGCATTATACCATTTCACTGTTCCAGTCGCCATGATCATGTTCCTTTTTAAACAGGCGTTGCAGCTCGAAGATTGTTCGAGCGATGAAAGTGCTGCCGATGTTTGGAGGAGCATAGAATCTTGTAGAACAAGGCCCGTAGACGGCCTTCAATCATGGTAGCGGCGAGAATATGGGTTGGCCCGGCCGGAAATGCAAGAGAGAAACGCCGCAATCGCACAAAAAGCGCCCCTTTTTGACAATCAGCGCAGCCATGTCCGCAGCCGCGGTTGTCAACTGCGGATCGATTTCAACGCCGCAAGCCTTCACAAAAAATTCGCCTTTAATGAGCTCGTTTCTCGCGCGCGATCAGATCGTCAGGGACAGGAGTGATTGACGCCCCATAGCGATCTGCGCCGAGAGAAAGCGCCCGATTTTTTGAAATAGGCGGACATCAAAACGCACAGCGCCTCCATATTGTTGATTTGACCTTTTCACATGGGA
The DNA here is from genome assembly GCA_039180625.1 of Pseudomonadota bacterium. Lineage (GTDB taxonomy): Bacteria > Pseudomonadota > Alphaproteobacteria > Caulobacterales > Parvularculaceae > Hyphococcus. The sequence continues at coordinate 361,503 of JBCDDE010000006.1, forward strand.
AGAACCACAATTGCGCATCAGCGGAGGAAACAAAACAATCATGAAAACACTACGTCGCATCATCGCAGGCGCCGTGTCGCTCGGTCTCTCCATGGGCGCCGGCGCCTTGGCGGGAGAAGAGGAAAACGGTCTGAACACGCGCGCATTGAAAGAACTCGCCAATGCGGGCCTCTTCAAATATGTCAATCAGAACAAGCCGATCTCCAGCGAACCCTTCGGCGACGGCTGGATCAAACACACATTCGACGCCAAAAACGGCAAAGGCCCGATCTGCATCGCCGGCACGGACTATTCCGTATTCACGCGCACCCGCGATCCGGAAAAACTGATCATCTTTCTCCAGGGCGGCGGCGCCTGCTGGGAGGGCCTGACCGCATGCAACATCACCGCCGAGGCGCAGTTCCCGGTCCCTGACGAGGACTTGCGCGGAATTCTCGCGCAAACCCGGCCCGACGGATCGGAAAACGAATTCGCCGACTGGTCCATCGCTTATATGCCCTACTGCGACGGTTCGGTTTTCGGCGGCGACAACGATGTTGAGAACGATCCCAATTTCGGCGTCCGCCGCCACCGCGGCTTGCGCAACCTCACCGCCGGCATGGATGTCGCCCGCGACGTCTTCGGCAAGTCCGAAACCATCCTCTTGACCGGATCAAGCGCCGGCGGCGTCGGCGCCAGCGCCTTCGCCCCGTTCCTCGCCCGGTTTCTGTTCGGCAATGAACGCGAGCTCATGGTCTTCAACGACGCCGGCCCGCTCGCCCTCGACAGCGTTCGCGGCGCAGCGGCCGCGGCCGCGCGCTCGGCCGACTGGCGCTTCGACCAATTCTATCCGCAAAGCTGCATCGACCAGGGCCTGTGCGACCCTTTCGGCCAGCAGACCGGCATTATCGCCTGGCGCCTCGCCAATGATCTCGCGCTGCGCGAAGCTTTCTTCGAAACCGACGGCGACCTCACCAATATCGGTTTCGCCAGCGTCAACCTGCCCGGCTTCCCGCCCTTCTTCGAAGTTAGCCAGTTCGATTACCGGCTGATCCTTGAAGGCGCCCACGATCCGATCAACGACGCCTTCCCGGACCGATACCGCCGCTTCCTCGTCAGCGGCGCCAATCCCGCCTGCAACGGCCTCGTCGTGCGCACGCACACCGCCCTGCAAGGGGGCGATACGGCGTCCTTCGGCTGTCCGCAGGTCGATCTCTTTTATGATTTATCCGTAGACGGCGTTCCTCTGTTTGAGTGGACCAGCAACTTCGTCAACGGGCGCGAAGGCTGGGACGATCTTGTCGAACCTTTTGCGCCGACGCCGTTCTGATCAGTCTCATTACGTCATAAGGCTGCGCTCTTTCCCCTGAAGCCGGGGAAGGAGCCAACCGCGCCGTCCGGCTTTCCCCATGCCCGCCCACGCATCATCGCCGCCGCGAGCCAATCGGCCCCGAACGCATAAAAAGCGGAGAGGTCGCGCAGGGCGCAAAACATCCACAACGATAAAACAGGACGCTTTGCGCCCTGCGCTGCGGCGTTGGACAGCATCGCCAATTGATCGCATTGCGGGACCTGCCAAATCGTCACGCTGGGTCGCAGAGATCGATGTCTCCGCCATGCCGCAAGGCTCAACTGCCGCGATCGGCCGAGTGAAGACGGC
>JBCDDE010000007.1:0-172973 GCA_039180625.1 Pseudomonadota bacterium
ATGCGGGTGAAAGGGACGCGTGACTCGCGCGGGTTTACCGGTCCCTCATCCGGCGATGCGAACGCATGGCGCTTCAACCCAGCCCCTCATCCTGAGGAGGCGCTTCAGCGCCGTCTCGAAGGATGAATTGCCGCGGCGAACGCGCCGCCATCCTTCGAGGCCCCGCCCCCGCATCCTCCGGATGCGAGCCGGGGACGCCTCAGGATGAGGTTCATAGAGGATGCAGCGATGCGAAAGCTGCAGGGTAAGCGCGCTTTACCAGAAGAGACGTCTCTCTTGAAAAGACGAGCCTGCGCTTCAGCGCCGAAGGGCTCAAGCGCCTCTAGCGTTGTTTCTTGACCTTACGAAATCCGAACTGTTTGAACAGGATGCGGTCGAACCAGCGCGGCGGCAGCAGCATGGGGAGCGTCCACATAATGAATTTGTTGTTCATAACAGCATACCGCGTTTTCGTTTTGCGACCGTCAAGAATATCGCGCACAAGATCGCCGATCGCTTCCGGCTCCAGCCCGTCTTTGGCAAGCTCTGCGTATTTCTCATCGAGCCCGGTCATTACGTCGTAATATTCCGTATCGCGATATTTCGCAGGATCGGTCTCGCCGCCCTTATCCCAGATGGCCGTCTTCACCGCCCCCGGACCGACGATGACAACATCAATACCGTGAACCATTAGTTCACGCCGCAGGCTTGCGGAGAACGCTTCAAGCGCATGCTTCGACATGGAGTAGGGGCCCTGTATCGGCCAACCGATTTTGCCCGCCGCCGAGCTCATATTGACGATGCGTCCCGGTTTTCCTTTGAGTGACGCATCGGCGCCAAGCATCGGCGCAAAGGCTTGCGTCACATGCAAGGCGCCAAAAAGGTTGATTTCCAACTGACGGCGCACTTCGTCGGGATCAATGTAAAGAAGCGGGCCACTGACCGTGACGCCCGCATTATTGACGAGCCCGGCGAGGGTTTGTCCATCAAGTTCTGCGCGCACTTTTTGTGCAGCGCTTTCGATGGCGTCCGGATCGGTCACATCGAACAAGAGCGGTATGAATGCTCCGCCTAAGGATGACTTAAGTTCTTCTGCGTCCTCTTCTTTGCGGACGCTGCCAAAGACCCGCCATCCGTCGCCGATGAGGGTCTGCGCAATCGCCCGGCCGATGCCTGAAGACACGCCGGTGACAACAGCGGAACGGGTTTTTGACGCCATTATTCTCTATCTTTCGCCAGCGCCCAGGTCAGCGCATCTTCGATAAAGACATTTTTACGCGGCGCGTAGGCTGACGGATCGTCGAAAACGCCGATCAAAAAATGCAATTCGCCGGGCCACTGCACGCCTGCATAGGTGAGGGGCGTGCCGCAGTCGGCGCAATAGCCGCGCTCGACGCCTTCGGAGCTGTTAAAGATGCGCCGCTTTCCTGCGGGCCATGCAACCTGTTCAGCCGCAAAACCGATCCAGGTGGAAAACGCCGCCCCGGTCGCTTTGCGGCAGGAATGACAGTGGCAGTTCGAAATGAATTTCGGTGAGCCTTCTGCGCGAAAACGCACTCGCCCGCACTGACAGCCGCCCTGGTGAAGAATTTCGCCCATACCGCAAACCTAGTGAGCGCGGTTTCAATGGGCAATAGAGGCGTTGCGGCGGTTAAGCGGCTTCCGCCAGACAGGGCGATGCGCCAGGCTTCAGGCCAAGTTCGTCACGTGCTTCCGCACAGGCTGCAATCGTGCGGTCAAGATCTTCGCGGTAAAGCCCAGCGTTGACGGTGAATCGAATGAGCGATTTGTTCTTCGGCGTCGCCGGCGGCAGGAAGACAGAACCGAAAACGCCGCGCTTCGCCAACGCGTCGCGAAACGCTTTGGTGGCGGAATTGGCGCCGGTGACCAGCGCAATGATCTGGCTGTCGCTTTCGCCGACCTCAAATCCCTCCGCCGCCAGACCATCGCGAAGATAAGCGTGGTTTGAATGCAGCCGTTTGGTGCGCTCAGGCTCTTCAGCGATGATGTCGAGCGTCTTGTCGAACCCTGCGATTTCATATCCCAGAACGGATGTGGAGAAGATCATCGATAAGGCTTCGTAGCGGTAAAACTCGATATTCCGTGCAGAGCCGATTACGACGCCGCCGCGCGCCGCCATCGCTTTTGACAAGCCGACTGTGCGAAAGTGAACTTTTTCCGCTAACCCTTCAGCGACAACAAGGCCGGCGCCGTCCGGCCCGTGCGTACCGAAAGAATGCGTCTCGTCGACGACAATGACGCATCCGCCGTCTTCCGCGACGGAAATGATGTCGGCGAGCGGCGCGATCTTGCCGTTCGTGCTGTAGAGCGAATCGATCACGACAAGGCCGGGCCCGCTTTGCGCGATCTTGCGTTTGAGGTCATCGGCGTTGTTGTGGCGAAACGGAACAGCCGCTGCACGCCCGCAGGAAACGCCCGACCATAAAGACGCGTGCGCGCGGATATCGAGATATACAGGCGAGCCGGGCGCAGCGAACGCTTCGATCAACCCCACATTGGCGTTATAGCCGGACATGACCAGCGCCGCATCCTCGCCTTGAGTCAGTTTTGCGATGCGTTGTTCAAAACGGCGGTGAGGGTCGTCGCGATGGTGGGCGAAAACGCGCGAGATGGCATCGCCGTGACCATAGTGCAGAAGCGCTTTTGCTTTGGCCTCGGCAATCCGCCTATCATTGGCGAGGGCGAGATAGTCATTGCTTTGCATGACGACGTCGCCGGGCTTTGGAACATGATCGCCGAGTACAAGCTTTGCACAATGCCGGCCGCTTTCGTCTTCAAGGCCGCGCGTCACATGGGCGTCGAGAAAAGCCGGATCAGGCGGGGCTATCATGCGACGGCTCCCGCCGGCGCGGTCGCAGGCGACGGATCAGTATGCTGAATGATACGCGCATCCTCAAAGACCTTAAGAAAAGTCGACGGCTCCGGGCGCACGCGGTAATTGTCTGTCTGATCGAGAAAGATCACCTTGCCGGACGCATCCGTTGCGATCACGGTCGGCAGGACTGTATCCTGACCATATCCCATGGCGTCAACGCCAAGCGGCGTGCCGCCTTCGGCGAAAAGCTCAAACGCCTTCGCGGTTCGAAAATCCTTATCGACGAGAAACTCAAACGGAGCGTCAAATTTTGCCGCCAGCTTTCGCGTTTCATCATGGGGTTGCGGACTGACAAGGGCGACTTTCACGCCAAGGTCTGCAAGCTTTTTATAATCCTCGGCGATTTCTTTGATTTGCGCCATACAGAGCGGGCACCAATTGCCGCGGTAAAACAGAAACAGCGACGGGGCGCCGGCGAAATCCTTTTCCGTCACCGCAGCGCCGTCCGCGGTTTCAAGCGTAAAGGCCGGGAGACGTTCGCCCAGCGTGACGGTGCGGCTATCGGTTCGGCCAAATCGGGAATATGAAAAAACATACCACAGGAGCGCGCTGACGCTGATAAGCGCAAGCAGGGCCGGAAGCGCATTCGTCGACAGGGACGTTGCCGCTAGAATAACGCCGACAAAACTGGCGGCGATCGCGCCGGGCAGGTTTTCAGAGGTTCGCGCGAGCCGCTCAGTGGCCATCATAAAACTGACGGTCAAAGGCAGCGGCGCTGCGGCCAGGGCGGCGCCCAGCCAGGCGACGGCGGACCCTGAGGCCGCCTGAACGATCGAAAAAATCAGAACGAATGATAAAAAGAGCAGAACAGGCGTTAACAATATTGATTTCGTTCGCATGGCGGAGCCTCTTTCAATGACGCATCGTCAACGTCGCTGTTCGCCGCCCGCGCCGCAAGGCGCGTCACCGGGACGTGATCAAAGCTGAAGAGAGGTCACTCCCAGCCCAGTTCTTTCATCCAGGCTGCGTTTTTTTCGTTACCGCGAATGACCGCCGGCCGGGACATCAGACGATCAACATAGGACGTGAACGGCTCCTGCTTTTCGATTGCGCCGAACATCATCGCGAAGTTCAGTGTTGATCCGAATACGACGTCTGCGGCGGAGAATTGATCGCCGAGAATGTAGTCGCCGTCATTAAGAGCGCTCTTCGCCGTTTCAATGACACGCTCGGCGTTCGCCCAGCCGACTGACTGCGGATTTTCATTCTTCCGTTTCAGGAAGATATCCATCATTGCCGGCTCGATGCAGGATGGGGCGAAAAACATCCAGCGAAAATAAGCGCCCCGTTTTGGATCGTTCTGCGCCGGAGCCAGGCCTTTTTCAAAAAACGCATCGGCAAGATAGGCGCAGATCGCAGCGGCCTCTGTCACGACAACGCCGTCATGAACGAGCGTCGGGATTTTGCCCATGGGATTGATTTTGAGAAATTCCGTCTGCTGCTGCTCGCCCTTTTTGAAGTCGATGATGCGCACCTCGCAGACATCGCCGAGCTCCTCATTCATCCAGTGGGTCGTGCCGCCGCGCGTTTGCGGGCAGTGATAAAGAACAGGTTTTCCGGCCATGAAAATCTCTCCCGATTGCTTTTTGCTTATTGCTGCGCGCTCAAGGCGTAAAGCGCAACCGCCGCCGCATTGGAAACATTAAGGCTTTCCATAGCCGGCGCGATGGGAATCCGGGCGAGGGCGGCGCATGTCTTCGCGACCAGCGGGCGAAGCCCCGATCCTTCTGCGCCCAGAACCAGCGCGGTCGGCGTGTCGCCGGCGACGGCGCCGACCGGCTGCTCGGCTTCGCCCGCGAGGCCGACGGTGCGATAGCCAAGCTCCCCCAGCGCGTCGAGACTGCGGGCGATGTTCACAGCTTTGATGCAAGGCACGGTTTCGATGCCGCCGGCGGCGGCTTTCGCGAGCGCGCCCGCAAGCGGCGGCGTGCGCCGCTCCTGAACGATGATGGCCTTCGCGCCGAAGGCGGCGGCGGAACGAAAAATCGCGCCGATATTCTGCGGGTCCGTGATCTGATCGAGGACGACAACGGGCCGTCCCGCTTCCGCAGGCGCGCAAGTCTCCTTCAGGCGCGCGCGGGGCAGGTCAAAGACTTCCGCCGCCAACCCCTGATGGACGGCGCCGGGCGGCAGCGCCCTGTCGATTGCGTCCGGTTTGGCGTCTTCAATTTCATAAACTTCGCCGGTGGGCGCATTGGTTTGCCGCAACCAGTCGGCTGCGTTTTTCGTCGCCAAAACGCGGCGCACCCGCCGGTCGGGATTGGCGAGCGCCGCGGCGACGGCGTGACGGCCATAGAGCCAAAGGCGGTCGGGCGCAGTCTTGCGTCTGGGCGGTTTCGATGACGTCATGATCATGGGCCTTAGCGCTATTGCAGGTTCCGGGAAAGATGGGTCGCGTTCCGGGGTTGGCGTGAAGCTCGGCGCCGGAAAGCGCTGTTTCGCGGTTGCGCGTATCCGCATGCGCCGCTATAGACCCCGTTCTCCCGCGACGGGTCTGTGCTTCGGCCCTTCGCCTGACGCCTTCGGCTCATCCGCCGAACGGCTCATGCCTCAGATGTGGAGGGGTGGGAGAGTGGTTAAATCCACCAGACTGTAAATCTGGCCGCTTAGCGTACGTTGGTTCGAATCCAACCCCCTCCACCATTATTTCGCTCGCGACAAATTGCTTCGCAATTGTCTCCGCGGGGGCGGGCTGACCGCCCGGGCCGCAGTCGCGGCCTTGGATCGCTGGCTTCAATATAAAGCCGCTAAGCTCCACCATTTTCCATACCTTACGACAAATCGCTTCGCGATTGTCTACGATGGGGCAAGTGACCGTCCAGACCGCAATCGCCGCCTATTGCACGACGTCGGACCAGTCCGGATGGCGCTGTGCGGTCGCTTTGAAAAACGGACATAAGGGCACGATTTTGACCTTGTTTTTCCGGGCGTCTTCGACAGCTCGTTTTGCGAGCGCGAGACCGACGCCTTTGCCTCTCAGGCTGTCTGGCACTTCAGTGTGATCGACAATTATCAGCGTCGAGCCGGTTTTTGAAAATGTGAGTTCTCCGGTTTCCGAACTGCCTTCAATGTGAGCAACGTAGCGCCCTTTGGTTTCGGCGTCTTCAAGGTCGATTGAGATCATTTCAGTCATAACAGGTCAAAAATAGCGGGTTAGCCGGAAGGTCAAAAAGTCATCGTCGCGAAACGCAGCAACAATATTATCAGGATCGGCGTTGAAGAAAAGGCGGCTCTCCAGTTCCGCTGTCCAGTTCTCGCCTAAACGCCGTTCCGCCTCGATGAACATGCCCAGCGATTGATCTTCCGCATCAACGGAAATGCCGGTCAGAATAGACGTATTCTGTATATCGTTAAGGGCGAGACGGGCGCCGGCGAAGGCGTCGTTCTGGAAAGCTGTGAAGGGCGACTCAGAGGTGAGGCCGAACGGCTCTGTGACAAAGCCGTCATCGCGGCCGTCGTAAAGGTGCTCTGCGAGGAGGCCAAGATCCCAGTCTTTGCCGAACACCTGATAAATTGTGTACTCAACGCCGGCGACGCTTGCGAAGAAAACGCTTCCGTGGCCCTCGCGAACAATGGCCTCGCCTTTCCACAACCATGCGCCTGTCGTGTACTGAACATCAAGACTGCCTTGCGTGATGCGGTCGTAAACCGGGCGCAGCGCATCGCCGGTCGGGGAGATCGCGAATCGAGGTTCTCGGGAGGTGCCGTGAAAGAACCCGATCCCGACATCCCATTCGCCAAAGAAATTTGAATAGCGCGCGGCGTAATCAACCGCTCCGCGGCCTGCGTCGCGTTCAAAAATTTCTTCATCGGTGTCGACGGGAATGCCGAACCGCAATCGGCCTTCCGGGCCGGGAAAAGTGCGGGTGCGAAACCCCGGCAGGACAAAAAGGTCCAGCTGACCCCAGTTTTTCAGGAAGGAAAGCTTGACCATGGGCTGACCGAGCCGGTCTTCCTCATCAATGTCCTCAACCCCGTCGACTTGATTGATAATATCGACGAGGTGACGAGTTTCGGTGGTGCCCCAGAAGACTTTCGCCGCGCCAATGAGCAGGGTCCAGTCATTATCGCTGACATATCGATAATAGCCTTCGCGCAAATCCACATGGGTGCGCTCGTCGTCCTGGGAGTCCAGCCGCGCAAAAGGCGTCAGCACGAATTGATGCTTGCCGTCGTCGCTTTGCCACCTGACGTCGGGCTGGATCACGACCGAAGGCTGCCAGTGATCGAACTGTTCGGGAAATTGCGGCTCGACCGGGAAGTAGCGAACTTCGCCGGCGACTTCGGCGCCGAAATCCCATTCCCCGGCAAGGGCGGGCGCGGCGGTAAGGCATGACCCGAACGCCGTCGCCACCCATAAACATGAAATGCCTCGCATCAAACCCCTCCCGATGGTTTGCCTTTATCGGACGCGTTGCAGCACGCCTTTGACGAAATCGCCTTCGTCCAGCCCGGTTTTAAATTCAAAGTCACTATAGACGAGGTCCGTCTCTTTGCCCGTGCGATGATTGACCATCGAAAATTTATGCGCCCGCCAGATCCCGTCATACTCCCTGAAGTCGGACAGCGTCAGCGTTTTCAAAAGCTCGCCGCGTCGATCGTAAAATTCAACTTTGCGGGCCTGAAAAATTTCCTGGTCGATCCACGAGATCTGTTTCGTATAGCCTGACTTTTCGTAACGGGGGAAACGTTCAATCACATCCATCATCATGCCGTCGACGTCTTCTTCGCGCAGGTAGGCGTAAGTGAACTTGTTAAGCTCGGTGATGGTGAAATCCTCAAAAGCGAATTCGGATCCGACAAACGGTCCCGATTTATTCGCCGAGGAAATGCGCTTGACGCGTTTGAGCGCAGGCAGGAACAACCACTGATCGTCCGGGTCAAGAATTTTCGCATGGGACAACAGCGCTGTGCCTTCCACATCGCGGGGCGAATTGAAAATAACCAGGGATTTGTCGCCTACTGTCTCGTCGACTTTTTCCAGCGTTGAGAAAGAGAGACTGCGTTCTGTCGCATCGCCGGCGGCGTTTCTTAAAACCATGACGGCGTCGACCTTGCTGTCGCTGAAACCGTTATCGGTGCGGTCGCTGCGCGCTGAGATTTCATATCCCTTGACGGACGCGGGCGTATCGCCTTTCGCCGCCGGGTCATCTTGTTGCGCGAGCGCCGTCGATCCCAGGGGCGCACCCATTAAAGCGACGGCGAGGAATGCCGCAAGCGACGGTTTACGCTGTCGGCTTGAATGACTGGTGAACATAGTTGTCTCCCTTCACGTTGACGGTTTCGCCGGACATGCGCGCCATCAGCAGCAGCATTGCCGGCAGAAAGAGGAAATCCAGAAACAGCGCAAACCCGATGGTCAGCGATGTCATCAATCCAAGCTCCATATTGATCTTGAAAGCTGACATTGTCATGACAGCGAAGCCGGCCCCAAGAATGATGGTGTTGACGATGATTGCGACCCCCACTGTCTGAAATGCATAGCGAATTGAATCGTCAGTCGACAGTCCTTTTTCGCGTCTTGCCCGCACAAATTTTGTCAGAAAATGGACTGTGTCATCAATGACAATGCCGAGTGAGATGGCGGCGACGCTGGCGACGGATAATCCGACCTCTCCAACCAGCAGCGCCCACACCCCGAACGCCGACAGGATGGGCAAGGCGTTCGGCACCAGGCTGATCAGCCCCATGCCGACGCTGCGCAGGGCGATAATCATGATGACGGCGATCCCGAGGATCGCCACCAAGGTGCCGACGATCATGGTTTCGATATTGCGCTCTGCGATGAAGGTGAACATCACCTGCGCGCCGGTGGGCGGCGCTTTCAGCGCGGGCGCGTTGTCGTCAAACCACGCTTCGGAAGCTTTGATGAGGTCCTTGATGAGACGTGTCGAGGCTTCACCGTCAATGGTCGCCGTGACCCGTGTCGCCGACTTGTCGATATTGATGCGGTCATTCAGGTCCAGGCCATAGGGCAAGGAAAGTTCGTATAATAACAAATACTGGGCGGACAGCTCCCGGCTTTCCGGCAAACGATAGAATTCAGGCGCATCAGCGTTCAGGTTTTTGTTGAGACGCTTCATGATGTCCGTGATCGAATAAACATGAACGACGCCCGGCTGCTCGCGGAGCCAGTTCGTGTACGCCTCAAGCTTTTGCAAAAACTCAGGATTGCTCACGCCCCCGACTTCACCGGCGGGAACAGAGAATTCGAAATTATAAAATCCGAAATGCTCCATCGCGCGGTCGGATTCAGCTCTGAATTCGATGCGCGGCGCAAAATATTCTCTGAATTTATCGCTCAGTTCGATCCGCGGGATTTGCACGATCAAGGCGGCCGCCAATACGCCGACAAGGACAAACAACACTCTGGAATGACGGATCACAAAATTGGCGAACAGACGCATGCCTTCATGCTGCGCCTGACCGTTCTCACGCTTTGCAAAGCTCACCGGCAGGATCGCAAGCAAGGCCGGCAGCAATGTGACTGACAACACCCATGCGGCCAGAATGCCGACGGCGATGATGGTTCCGAAGTCCTGATAGGGGGGCGCGTCGGACAAACGCAGCGATAAAAATCCGACGATGGTGGTGATTGACGTCACCATGACCGGCAGAAAATTAATCCGCAACGCTTCGATAATGGCAGGGCGCTTCTCGAGGCCAGCCTGCATGGCGCTGCGCATGGAGATGAGAATATGGATGGAATCCGCAACGGCGATGGTCATGATCACGACCGGCGCCATCGGGCTCGGCCCGGCCAGTTTCACCCCGGCAAAGCCGGCGAAACCCATGGCGATTGCCGAGGAAAGAATAATGATAACGAGTGTTGCAAGGGTCGCCGATACTGAACGAACGCTGATGATGGTGACGATGAGAATGACCGCGAACATGAGCGGCACCAACGAAGTCAAATCATTCTGCACCGCTTCGGAAAACGCATTATTCAGCATTGACGTTCCGGTCAGGTGAACATCGATGTTTGGATATCTGTCTTCGATTTCATCGCGTAGGGCGCGGGCGACGGCGACGGCTTCAGGCACTTCCGACAATTCGGCTTCAGGATATTGAAGCGTAACATTCAGGGCGGTCGCGTTGCCGTCCGCTGTGACAAGTTGATTGCGCAGCAACGGTTCCGAAAGAGCGATATCGCGTTTCTCGAGCAGTTCCTCTTCTGTGAGCGAGGCGGCGTCGACAATCAGGTCCTCGACAATCAGATCGTCTTCAATCGCATAGGTATGCTGGAAGTTGCTTAGCGAATCGACCCGAAGGGAATAAGGGATCTGCCAAGCGCGCTCTGTTGCAAACTCAACAGCCTTTAGCGTCTCGTTTGTAAAAACGCTGCTCTTGTCGCGCGTTTCGAAAACAAACAGGAAATTGTCTGTTTTCGTATAGGTCGCCTGAAAATTTTCGAAGGTCTGAAGTTCAGGGTTTTCTTCCGAGAAAAAGGCTCTGAAATTCGTCGAGAACTCAAGGTTAGAGGCATTGCGTCCGATCGCAACCGTGGCCGCGACGGCAAGAACGACGATCAGCCAGCGCAAGGTAATGGTCCAGCGGGCGGCGCTGGAGCCGAAATCGTCAAACCCTGTATTCGCACTTTTCATGTGAATGTCCTGATGGAAAAAAGAAAGTTCGGGGTCAGTGTTTCAGAGCGTTCCTGCCGGAAGATGCGCTCGTCAAAATCGCAATGCAGGCGTTAAAACTTTCAAGCAGCTCTTTGCGGCTGGCGCCGTTGCGGGCGAGGACGCCGCCGCCGAGCATGTTGGTGAGCAGGAGCGAGGCGCCGTCTTTGGGCGTGATTGCCGGATTTAGCTCGCCCCGCTCAGCCGCCAGGGTCAGCGCCATTTCCTTGGCGTTGCGAATATCCTGCAGATAGCTGTTCACCCGCGCGGCAACGACATCATTTCGCCGGCCGACTTCGACGGCGACATTGCACATCAGACAGCCGGCGCCGCGGTCGGTAATTTCCTTGATGCAATATTCCGATACGGCGCGAATAGCGTCGATTGGACCGCGCTTGGGATCGGAAAACACCTTGAAGAAGAGATCGCGCCGTTCGGTGTAATAGGCTTCAAGCGCGGCCAGGAAAATCTCAAGCTTGCCGCCATAGGCGCTGTAAATCGCATACCGGTTGAGACCCGTCGCTTCGACCAGCTCTGCAACAGACGTATCCTCAAAGCCGTTGCGCCAGAACAGCTCCTTGGCAGTCGCCAGCGTATCGTTTGCCGCAAAGGCTGTCATTGAGGTCATGGTCTTCGCCGAAAGTTGTTGTGTTCGCCCGGAATATTCTGTCACTCAGAATATTCGCTCCGTATTTTAGAATGATAATTCTGACATAGCAATAGCCTGTTCTGATCAGTGCGCCCTTACAACCCTTTGCGCGCGCTGAACCAAAGACGCGCACGCACCCTTTAGACAGACCTCAGCCTTAAATTTTCATGCTCAAGATAGGCAGGAAACGGGATTTTCAGCGTCACGAATGCCCGGTCACGTCCTGAATTACAATCCCGATTTGCTGCGTCGCGAAAGCATCGCTTCGTCATTGCGTCTGAAAAGCGATATTTTTTAGAGAAATACTCCAATCTGATGAAATTTAACGCTATATTGCAGCGATTTTTTCGCTAATGCGAAAGGCTTTTGTTGCGGCGCAACCCAAACTTATCTTAGCGTTCGATCGGGGGAAGTCGAAACTGCAGGATTGACGACGAATGAAATACGTCATGGCGGTGATTAAGCCGCAGAAGCTTGACGACGTTCGCGATGCGCTGACGAAGCTTGGCGTCGAAGGCATGACGGTGAGTGAAGTCAAAGGCTTCGGCAGACAAAAAGGCCATAGCGAGGTCTATCGCGGCGCTGAGTACCAGGTCGATTTCCTCCCGAAGATAAAAATTGAAATCGCTGTCGATGCGCAACGCGCGACGCATGTCGTGGAAGCCATTCGCGATGCGGCGAAAACGGACAGGATCGGCGACGGCAAGATATTCGTTCTCGACCTGGAGCAGGCTGTGCGCGTACGCACGGGCGAAGTCGGCGCAGCCGCATTATAAACCGGAAGTTGAGTATGATTTTTCGCGCGTGTGTCGCCGTCATTGCTGTTGTCATCGCGCTTGCGGGACAAGCCGCCGCGCAAGCGCCGACCGCCGCTTCCGATACGTCGGCGTTCGTCTTCAACACCATGCTTTTTCTCATAGCCGGCATGGTTGTCATGTTCATGGCCGCAGGTTTCTGCATGCTTGAGGTTGGTCTGGTGCGCTCGAAGAACGCCGCGACAATCTGTTTAAAAAACATCGCGCTTTATTCCGTTGCGGGGGTAATGTTCTATCTTGTCGGATATGATTTACTGTACACAGATCATAACGGCTTTATCGGCAGTTTTTCGATCTGGAACGCGGACGATACAAATCCGATTGAGAAAGGGCACGCCTCTCATTCCGGTTGGTACTTTCAGATGGTGTTCGTCGCCACGGCTGCGTCGATCGTCTCCGGCACGCTTGCCGAACGCATCAAACTTTTTCCGTTCCTGATTTTTGTCGTCGCGCTCACCGGTTTTATTTATCCGATACAAGCCGGCTGGGTTTGGGGCGAAGGCTGGCTGGATGCGCGGTTTGACGACTTTGCCGGTTCCACGCTTGTCCACGCGGCGGGCGGTTGGGCGGCCCTGGCCGGCGCTTTGGTGCTGGGTCCGCGCGACGGGAAATTTGCAGGCGGCGCCGTTCATCCGTTGCCGGGATCGTCATTGCCGTTGGCGACGCTCGGCACGTTCATTCTCTGGCTTGGATGGTTTGGATTTAACGGGGGCTCTCAACTAGCGCTTGGCACGATCGACGACGCCGCATCGGTTGCGGCTGTTTTTGTCAATACGAATATGGCCGCCTGCGGCGGCGTCCTCGCAGCGATCATTCTGACGCAATTGCTTTATAAGAAAGTCGATTTGACCATTGTGCTCAACGGCGCGATCGGCGGGCTTGTTTCAATCACGGCAGAACCGCTTCAGCCGGCTGTGTGGCAAGCAATTTTGATTGGCGCAGCAGGCGGCGTTATTGTAACTTTGGCTGTGCCGTTGCTTGATCGGTTGAAGATCGACGATGTCGTTGGCGCGATCCCGGCGCATCTTTTCTGCGGAATTTGGGGAACGCTTATTGTTCCGTTGACAAATAACGCCGTCACGTTCTGGGGTCAGCTGACCGGCGTGGTTGTGATTGGCGTTTTTGTCTTCGTTGTCAGCCTGGCTGTCTGGATAGCGTTGAAATATTCGCTCGGGGTCAGGGCGTCGGCGGAACATCAGCGCGTTGGGCTGGACAAGACTGAACTGGGATTGGAAGCCTATCCGGAATTTGCATCCGCCTGAGCGCAGCGCATGGAGAATTTTCTATAACCGCAAAGATGTTGCAATTTACGTCCCTTGACCGGGAAACGCCGCCCAAGCGCGATGCGAAGGTTCGGCGGGACGATTTTGCAGAAATTTACGAACAGTTCGCCGAAGCAAAAGCGGCTGAACAGGCCGGGCGTTGCAGCCAGTGCGGCGTGCCGTTTTGTTCAAATCATTGTCCGCTCGGCAACGATATTCCGGACTGGTTGCGCCTGGTTGCTGAAGGACGATTGCAGGAGGCTTACGCCGCTTCCTCAGCGACGAACAATTTTCCGGAAATCTGCGGCCGCATCTGTCCGCAAGACCGGTTGTGTGAAGGCGTATGCGTCATTGAACAGTCAGGTCACGGAACAGTGACGATTGGGGCGGTGGAGCAATACATCACCGAAACCGCCTGGGCTAATGACTGGATAAAGCCGATTGCGCCCGCGCAGGAGCGCGCTCAGTCCGTTGGCGTTATCGGCGCCGGTCCGGCCGGGCTCGCCGCCGCAGAGGAACTGCGCCGCGCCGGATTTCAGGTGAAGGTTTACGATCGCTATGATCGCATTGGCGGGTTATTGATTTACGGGATACCCAATTTCAAACTTGAAAAAGAGATTGTCGCCAGGCGAGCGTGCCGCCTGAACGAAAGCGGCGTCGTGTTTGAATTGAATGTCGATATTGGCGGCGACATTCACTTTGACGAAATACGCAATCGCCATGACGCCGTGTTGATCGCGACCGGCGTTTATCAGCCGCGCGAGCTGACTTGCCCCGGCGCGGGCAACAGGGGCGTCGTCAAGGCGCTTGATTATCTGACGGCGTCAAACCGCAAAGGTCTTGGCGATGAAGTCGCAGCTTTTGACGACGGCGATCTGAATGCGAACGGGAAAAAGGTCGTCGTGATCGGAGGCGGTGACACCGCAATGGATTGCGTGCGCACCGCCGTTCGGCAAGGCGCCTCTTCAGTCACATGTCTTTATCGACGCGACCGCGCGAACATGCCGGGGTCGGCGCGTGAAGTAAAAAATGCTGAGGAAGAAGGCGTTGTTTTTGAGTGGCTTGCGGCGCCGAAAGCCATGCTTGGTTCTGTAGAAAAGGCGACCGGCGTGCGCGCGGCGCGCATGGAATTGGGGCCGCCCGATGGAAGCGGACGGCGTTCGCCAACGGAAATTTCAGGCTCCGATTTTGATCTGGGGGCGGACCTTATTATCAAGGCGCTAGGATTTGAGCCTGATGACTTGCCGGCGATTTTCAACGAGAAGAAACTGACGGTGACGGAACGCGGCACGATACGCGTTCATCCTCAAACTTTTGAAACGGCGCTTCAGGGCGTTTACGCCGCCGGCGATATCGTTAGAGGCGCCTCACTCGTCGTTTGGGCAATCCATGACGGACGCGCGGCGGCGGCGGCTATAACAGATCGCCTGATGACGGCCCGCGCGCCGCTGGCGGCGGAGTAGCAGCGCTTCTGTGAAACATTCGATTTTTAAATCACGCGATCAACTGGCGAAACTCATCGCCGCCGGCGCTTACGATCCGGCATCGGAGCGGGACGCCTGCGGCGTCGGTCTTGTCGCAGCGATTGACGGCAAACCGCGGCGCGAAATCGTAACCATGTCGATTGATGCGTTGAAATCGGTCTGGCATCGCGGCGCTGTGGATGCCGACGGCAAAACCGGAGACGGGGCCGGGATGCGTCTCGACATTCCGCAAACGCTGTTCCAGAAATTTGTAGAACGCACCGGGCATAATGCTCGCGATGAAGATATTTGCGTTGGCATGATGTTTCTGCCGCGTACGAATTTTTCAGCGCAGGATGCGGCTCGCACGCTCGTCGAATCAGAAATTTTGCGACGCGGGTTTTATATTTACGGTTGGCGTCATGTGCCGGTTTGCGCCCGGGTCCTCGGAGAAAAAGCGAACGCAACCCGGCCGGAAATAGAACAGATTATGTTCTGCGACCCCAAGAAACGCACGCAGGAAGAGCTTGACCGCATCCTCTATGTCATCCGCCGCCGGATCGAAAAGCGCGCGCTCGCCGCCGGCATAAGCGAATTTTACATGTGTTCGCTATCTTCAAGAGACATCATCTATAAAGGCCTCTTTCTCGCACAGGAGATCGATAATTTTTATTCCGATCTGCAGGATCGGAATTTTATTTCCCGGATTGCAATTTTTCATCAGCGCTATTCCACTAACACATTCCCTGAATGGCGACTTGCGCAACCCTTTCGGATGCTGGCGCATAATGGCGAGATCAATACGCTGAAGGGAAATGTCAACTGGATGCGGAGTCATGAAATTCGCATGGCCTCCGATATATTCGGCGATGACGGCGATGACGTGAAGCCTGTGATCCGTCCGGGTTCCTCAGATTCAGCTGCGCTGGATCAGAGTTTTGAGTTGCTGGTGCGGGCCGGGCGTCCGGCTCCTGTCGCCAAGGCGTTGTTGATCCCGGAGGCGTGGTCGAAACGCGAAGCGCTCATGAAGCCCGAGTGGCGGGCGTTTTATGAATATTGCAACGCCGTGATGGAGCCCTGGGACGGTCCTGCAGCGATTGCCGCGTATGACGGACGATGGGCGATTGCAGGGCTTGACCGTAGCGGTCTGAGACCCTTGCGTTATGCGGTGACCGAAGATGGCGTGCTTGCCGTCGGGTCGGAAACCGGCATGTGTCCGCTGGACGGCAAGGAAGTTGTCGAGCGCGGCGCTGTCGAGCCGGGCCGCATGATTGCTGTCGATCTCGATGCCGGCGAATATTTTCCAGCGGAAGACATTCTCGACCGCATCTCAAAACGCCATCCGTATCATGAATGGGTTGAAAATATCATTGAACTCGAGCCCAAAATCGGTCCGGGTCCTGAGGAACGACTTTTTAAAAGAGAAGAGTTGCAGCGGCGTCAGTCTGCGGCCGGCTTTACCATGGAAGCGCTAGAGTTGATCCTGCGCCCGATGGCGTTGGAGGCGAAAGAAGCCATCGGCTCTATGGGCGATGATACGCCGCTCGCAGTTCTATCGGAACGGTATCGGCCATTATCGCATTTTTTCCGCCAGAATTTCAGTCAGGTGACCAATCCGCCAATTGACCCGTTGCGTGAAGACAGCGTTATGAGTCTCAAGACGCGGTTCAAAAATCTTGGGAATATCCTGGTTTCCAATGCATCGCAGACGGATGTTTTTGTGCTGGAAAGCCCGATCCTGACGAACGGCATGTATGATCGGTTATTCGACTATCTTGACCAGAAGATTGTTGAGATTGACTGCACCTATAAATTCTCACAGATCCGCAACGACGGCGATGCGCTGCGCATCGCGCTTGACCGCATCCGCGCCGAATCGCTTCGCGCGATTGACGACGGCGCCGGCCAGATTGTCCTGACAGACGAGCGCCAGGGGAAGGGACGCATCGCCGTTCCAATGATCCTCGCTGTCGGGGGCGTTCATGCAAAACTTACAGAAGCGGGTAAACGGTCACTGTGCTCGATTATCGTTCGGTCAGCGGAATGTCTTGATGCGCATTATGCGGCGGTCCTTGTCGGCGTCGGCGCGACGGCGGTTAACCCCTATCTCGCCTTTGACAGCATTGCGGCCTCGCATGGGCGAGGACGTTATGGCGCCGCAAGCCTTGGCGAGTGCGCCTATAACTATAAATCCGCGCTTGAAGCGGGACTGATGAAAATCATTTCCAAGATGGGGATCTCCGTCATTTCCAGCTATCGGGGCGGCTGTAATTTTGAGGCGCTCGGATTATCCCGAACGCTCGTTGAGGAGTTTTTCCCTGGCGTAACCAGCCGGATCTCCGGCATTGGCCTTGCCGGCCTCGAAAAGAAAACGTCGGAACAACACGCCGCCGCATGGGAGAAGGATGTTCCTGATATCGGCGTTGGCGGCTTTTACCGTCAGCGCGCGAGGGGCGAGCGCCATATTCTTGATGCTGAAATTGTCAGCGCGCTTCAAGACGCAGTTCGCAATGATCGCTACCCGGCGTATCAAGCCTATTCGCGTCTGCTTGGCGAACAACAACCGTCGCACTTGCGCGATCTTTTATCGATTGAAAGCGACTGCAGCGCGATCGTTGTTAACACCGTCGAGCCGGTCGACACGATACGAAGGCGCTTTGTAACGCCGGGCATGTCGCTTGGGGCGTTATCGCCGGAGGCCCATGGCGCGCTTAATATTGCGATGAACCGGATCGGCGCCAAGTCTGTTTCAGGCGAGGGCGGCGAAGACCCGGAGCGTTACAAAAAGTTGCCGAACGGCGACAATGCGAACTCGGCTGTCAAGCAAATCGCCTCTGGACGTTTTGGCGTAACCGCTGAGTATCTTAATCAGTGCAGGGAGATTGAGATTAAGGTCGCGCAGGGTGCAAAACCCGGCGAGGGCGGACAATTACCCGGATTCAAAGTGACCGATTTTATTGCGCGCATGCGTCACTCGACGCCGGGCGTTACCCTTATTTCCCCGCCGCCCCATCACGACATCTATTCGATCGAGGATTTGTCGCAGCTCATTTACGATTTGAAGCAGATCAATCCTGATGCGCGGGTCTGCGTGAAGCTTGTCTCCGCTTCCGGCATTGGCGCCATTGCTGCGGGCGTTGCGAAGGCGAAAGCCGACACCATTTTGATCTCCGGCAATGTGGGCGGCACAGGTGCAAGCCCGCAAACCTCCATCAAGTTCGCCGGCGCGCCTTGGGAGTTGGGGCTCGCGGAGGCTCATCAAGTCCTGAGCGTCAATAATCTGCGGTCAAGCGTGACACTAAGAACAGATGGCGGCATTCGCACCGGTCGCGATGTGGTGATCGCCGCCATGCTCGGCGCCGAGGAATTCGGTATCGGGACAATCTCGCTTGTGGCGATGGGCTGTTTGATGGTGCGCCAGTGCCATTCCAACACCTGTCCTGTCGGCGTGTGCACCCAGGATGAAGATTTGCGCTCCAGATTTTCCGGCGCGCCCGATCATGTGGTCTCCCTGATGACATTCATCGCCGAGGAAGTGCGCGAAATTCTGGCGGAAATCGGCTTCAGCTCCATTGAAGATATTGTCGGGCGCGTGGATCTGTTAACGCAAGTCTCCCGCGGCGCTGCTCATCTTGACGACCTTGATCTCAATCCGATTTTGACCCGCGTCGATGCGGGCGATAAGCCGATCCGCTCTTCGCGCACGGGACGAACGGAAGTTGACGACACGATCGATCAGAGAATACGCAGCGAACTCAACCGGTTCTTTAACAACGGCGAAAGGCAGAACCTGTCATTGCCTGTCAAAAATACGGATCGGGCCGTCGGCACACGGATTTCCTCAGAAATAATCCGTACAATGGATACGAGGAAATTATCTGAAGATCACCTTGCCTTGCGTTTGAAGGGGGCGGCTGGCCAATCCCTTGGCGGTTTTGCAGTGCGCGGTCTGAAATTGATCGTCGAAGGCGATGCAAATGATTATGTCGGCAAGGGATTGTCGGGCGCGACGATCGTCGTCCGTTCTGAAGCTTCAGGCGACAAAGCCTCCACAACGATTATCGGAAACACCTGCCTTTATGGCGCAACCTCGGGGGCGTTGTTCGCCGCCGGCGCCGCGGGCGGGCGTTTCGCGGTTCGAAATTCCGGCGCCGCCGCCGTGGTGGAAGGGTGCCTTGCAAACGGTTGCGAATATATGACCGGGGGCGTCGTCGTCATTCTCGGGAGGATTGGATCGAACTTCGCCGCGGGCATGACTGGCGGCGAGGCGTTCATTTTTGACGACGCCGGCGACGCGGAAGCGTTCGTGAACAGGGGAAGCGTCTTTATCAACCGGCTGAATGATCCGGAAACCGCAGCGCGGTGCCGGTCGCTTATCGAGCGTCATTTGCAGGAGACGCGTTCCGCCAGGGCGGCGCATGTCCTTGGCAATTGGGCTTCCATGCAGGAGAAATTCTGGGCGGTTACGCCAAAAGAAACCCCGGTTGCGCTGAAAGCGGCGCAACCGGCGAAGAGCGCATGACCGCCGGCGGGCGTCGACTTTTTGTAGCAAACGCTTGAATAGACGCTCAACGGTCGCTATGCCACAGGACTGGTGTTTCAAGACGCGTAAAGCGGTCTTGCAGAATGCGGACGTGGTGGAATTGGTAGACACAACAGACTTAAAATCTGTCGATCGTAAGATCGTGCCGGTTCAAGTCCGGCCGTCCGCACCAGAATA
The DNA here is from genome assembly GCA_039180625.1 of Pseudomonadota bacterium. Taxonomy (GTDB): domain Bacteria; phylum Pseudomonadota; class Alphaproteobacteria; order Caulobacterales; family Parvularculaceae; genus Hyphococcus. The sequence goes on from JBCDDE010000007.1 coordinate 19,407, forward strand.
AATTCAAGACAGAACGAGGGTTCGAAAATCAGAAACCTGTTGACGCAAGGTTAGGTTTGGTTCGCGCCGCAGGATTGACGAACAATCAGCTCTACCGGCAATAATTCCGACGGCGCTTCGCCTGTTTTCAGAAGTTGCATCATCTTTTCAACGATGACGGCGCCGCCGCGGCGCACGCTCTGGTTGACGGTAGTGAGGCTGGGGTTCACATGCGCGCCTGCCGGAATGCCGTCAAAGCCGACAATGGATACGTCTTTCGGCACTGTTATGCCCTTGTCGCGCAGGGCCGCGATCGCAGCGAGCGCAATCATGTCGCTGGCGGCGAAAATTGCATCAAACCCTGGGAACAAATCGCCCAGCTGCTCGCATGCGCGGCGCGCCTTTTCGATATCGAAAGGGGCGTTCAGAACGAGCTTGTCATTAACCGCGATCCCGGCGGCGCTCATCGCTGTCTCGTAGCCGGCGTAACGCTGCGCAATCTCGGGCAGCGTGCGATCGCCGAGAAAGACAATCGATTTGCGGCCGAGCTTCAGCAAATGTTCGGTCGCCATGCGTCCGCCGCGAATGTTGTCGCTGCCGACCACGCAATGGTCGTTGCCTTCATCGGCGGCGCCCCAGGCGACAACGCGTTTTTGCGCGCGGGCGAAGTCGCGTATGTCCGCGCGGTGTCGGCCCTGACCAACAAAAACCACGCCGTCCGCGCGTCCGCCCAGAAACGCGCATCCTGGCCTGTTTTCATCCCAGGGCGTCGATTTGGTGATCAGCACGTCATACTCATGTTTCGCAAGCTCATCTGTCAGCGCTGCGAGCATATCGACAAAGAACGGATCGGAGACCTGTTGCAACGTGCCAGGTTCGATCGGAAAGATCACCTCAACCGTGCGCGTCTGTCCGAGCGCCAGATTGCGCGCCTGTTGATTGACTGAAAAGTTCGCAGCCTGAGCAATCTTTAAAATTCGCTCCCGCGTTTTTTCCGCAACTAGCGGACTGCCTGACAAGGCTCGCGACACTGTCGATTCTGAAACCCCGGCCATGCGCGCAATCTCGTTCATCGTAGTTAGCGAGGCTCCGGCCGCCCGGGTCTCGCGGGCTGGCCTTTCTTTTGGCTCTGTCGGGCTCTGACTCATCTTCATCCGCACTTCGCAATAAGGCCGCCATAAGGCGGCAATACTATATTATGGCTGTTTTCAAACTCTGCTTCCAGACCGGTTTTCAGCAAGGTCATTGATTCTCCGGCAAAGCTCAAATCGATTCGAGATGACTCCGCACAAAGATTAAATGCGCAGATAATGCGTTCGCCTTCGAACGTGCGCTCAAATACCAACACCTTGCCGAAATTCTCATGAAACACGATATCGCCGTGTATCAACGGTTTCAGACAACTGCGAAGCTGGAGAAAGGCTCGCGTAAATTGAAGCACGGAATCGGGAAGCGCTTCCTGCTGATCAATCGCCATAGCTTCGTGACGCGGATCGACTGGCAGCCAGGCAGGTCCGGTGGAAAAGCCCGCATTGACGCGGCGAGCCTGCCAGGGCATCGGAGAGCGGCAGCCGTCGCGGCCAAGATTGGCGGGCCAAAACCGAATTGCTTCAGGGTCCTGAAGTTTCTCAAACGGCACATCGGCCTGCGCCAGCCCAAGCTCCTCGCCCTGATAAACAAAAACAGTGCCACGCAATGAACAAAGGAGGGCGAACAGGAGTTTGGCGAAAGCCGGTTCATGGTCGCGTCCGCCCCAGCGAGAGGTTGCGCGTTTGACATCATGGTTTGAAAATGACCATGAGGGCCATGCGTCCTGGCTGCGCCACTCCATAATCCCGCGCCTGATCAACTCGGGCGTTAACTCCTCACTTTCAAGAAACAGGAAATTATAGGCCGTATGAAGACGGTCTGAACCTTCCGTATATTCTATGCTGCGCTCGATATGAGATGCGCTGGCAATTTCCGCAACCGTCATGCGGTCATCATACTGATCGACCACATTGCGCAGTTGTTTCAGGAAGGTGAGCGTTTCCGGTCTTGAGCGATTGTATCGATGCTGTTGAAAGTGGTAGGGCCGCAATGCGCCGCATGCGCCGCTGGTCGGATTGTCCCGCAATTCCTGATCATGAAAATAATAATTTGCAACATCAAGGCGAAACCCGTCGACGCCCCGTTCCATCCAGAAATGGGCGACGTCGAGGATGGCCTTTTGAACGGCGGGATTGTGAAAGTTGAGGTCCGGCTGTTCGGACAGATAATTATGCAGGTAATATTGCCGGCGCTGGGTGTCCCACGACCAGGCCGGGCCGCCGAAGAAGGATAGCCAATTGTTTGGCGGCGTGCCGTCAGGCTTCGCATCCGCCCAGACATACCAGTCCGATTTTTCGTTGTCCTTACCGCTTCTGCTTTCAAGAAACCAGGGATGACGATCGGAAGTATGCGAATAAACCTGATCAATAATGACCTTCAGGCCGAGGGCATGGGCGCGGGCGGTGAGGGCGTCAAAGTCGTCAAGAGTGCCGAACAAGGGGTCAACGGAATAATAGTCGGCGACGTCGTAGCCGAAATCGCGCATGGGCGAGGTGAAGAACGGCGACAGCCATACGCCGTCCACCCCTAGTGAGGCGACATAATCAAGCCGCTCGGTAATGCCGGGCAAATCGCCAACCCCGTCATTATTACTGTCATAAAAACTGCGCGGATAAATTTGATAGATGACCGCGCCTTTCCACCATGGTTGCATGTTGCGTCTTCCCTCGCGATGATCAGCGGAACCAGTAAACGATCGCCGACGTTGCGATCAGCAGCATAACTGCTTGCACCCGATAATTTTGCCAGATCGGTTTGCCGCGAAGCTCTCTTCCTTCAGCGGCGAAGAGATCGAGCGACCAAAGATAGTCTTTGATGGCGGCTTTATCGGGAGCAGGCGTCATCAGGCTGACAGTGATGATCGCAGTCAGGCTAATGACAAACAGCAGCGGCGCCATATACAAAAAGTGCAAGGAGAAAAGCCCCAGCATTTCAATCGCAATAAAGGCGCTCGCGCCGATGACAAGGCCGGCGATAACGCCTGCGAAAGCGCCGCTTGAATTCGCGCGGGACCAGAAAACGCCGACAAGAAATAATGCAACGACGGGCGGCACCGCATAAGAAAACATCGCTTGTATGTATGAAAATATCGACCGGAAGCTTGATATGAACGGCGCCCACAAGATTGCGAACACCAAAAAGCCCGCCATGACAAAACGGCCGATTGTCATCAGGGCTCGGCTCGAAAGATCAGGCTTCCAGCGCCTGACAAAATCCATGGTCACCAGGGTGGAAGCGGAATTCAACGCAGAATCGATTTGCGACATGATGGCGGCGATAAAACCGGCAAGCGTCAGTCCGAGCAGGCCGACAGGCAAAAGGTCAAACATCAAGGTGGGATAAACGAGGTCCGCCCGTTCAAGATCCGGATACAGAAGAATAGCGATGCTGCCAGGCAAAACCATGATGAAAAGCGGCGGCAGTTTCAGAACGCCGGCAAAAAGCGCGCCCCAGCGGCCGTGATCAACCGATTTCGCCGCCAACGCCCGTTGCACGATCGCCTGATTTGTCGCCCAATAATAAAATCCGAGGAGGGGAACGCCGGTCAGCAGCCCCAGCCAGGGAACGCCCTGATCGTCAAGGGGGCGGATCAGGCTCAGCTTTTCCGGCGATATCTCATCGATGATGACGCCAATGCCGCCGACTTTATCGAGTGCGATGATCGTGATCACGAGAGAACCGATCAGCAGCAAGATCGCCTGCACCGCATCGGTTAGCATCACCGCGGACAGCCCGCCTGTTAATGTGTAAAAGCCGGCGATGAGCGCCAGCACGGTCATCGTCTGCCACAAAGGAACATCCGGCATCAGCAACTGAAGCACCAGTGCGCCGGCAAACAGCGAGCCTGCAGTTTCGACCACGACGCCGAGGAATAAAGTCAGCAGCGAGAAGTACGTGCGAACCCGTCCGTCAAAGCGGCCCGCCAGAAATTCCGGCATGGTGAAAACCTGCCGCCGTAAAATAATCGGCAGAAAGAAGATAGCGAAGATGACCAGAATAACCGCCGCCATCCATTCGTAATTATAGACCGATATGCCGGTCGCATAAGCGTCTCCCGACAGGCCGACCAGCGTTGTGCTGGAAATGTTCGAAGCAAAAAGCGACAGGCCGATAAACGGCCATGTCATGCCGCGCCCGGCGAGAAAATAGTCGTCAGCCCCTTTATTCTTCGCCGTGAGAAAGACGCCCAGCCCGATCAGAAAAATAAAATACGCGCCTATGATGGCGAGATCGATTGACCCCAAAGTCACGTTCGGCACCGGCGCCCTCCTTTTTGTCAGCGATTTCAGCGATCGCTTTCTTGTCCTTGCTATAGGTGATTGGTAGGCGTCTCAAAATTAAATGCAAGGGCTTGCAAAAAAGCTTGTGAATTTTTGCACTGCAACATAACAAGATAAAATTTATGCGGTTTTATAATGATGTAAGTGGGTAACAGTTTCAGAAAACGAAATTGCAAGCGCTTGTAATAAATTGAGAAGGCGCGTAGCGTGCGCTCATCCTAAACTTTAAAACCAAATGCGCCCCGGGAGGCTCCATGAAAAGATCGCAACTGAAAACGAAATTGTTTCTGACTGCAGCTCTTGCGGCTTGTGGTCTGACGCCGATGGCGGCTGTTGCGCAGGACGACGATGAAGATCGCAGTTCAGCGCAAGGTTTGGATCAGATTATCGTTACGGGCCGCGCCGGCGGTTCAGAGATCACGCAATTCGAATCGTCCGTGTCCATCACGACCTTCGACGAAGAGCTTATTCGCGACGTCGCCCCGCTTGTCCTGTCGGATCTGTATGCGGAAGTTCCCGGCGTCTGGGCGGAATCTTCGGGCGGACAGAGCGCCTCGAACGTATTCATCCGCGGCATCCCCGCGCCAGGACAATTTCGCTTCTCGAAAATCCTCGTAGACGGGCTGCCTGTATTTGAAGAGCAGGGCGTCGGGTTTTTAACGCCGGACGGCCTCTATCGCGTTGACGGCACAACAAGCCGATTGGAAGCTGTCCGCGGCGGCACCTCCTCGATATTTGCGTCCAACGCGCCGGGCGGCATTTTTAACAGCATCACGAAGAAAGGGACGCAAGACCCTGAAGGAGCGATCCGTCTTGAATGGGGCGATTTCGGGCATCGCCGCGTAGACGTGAACTACGCCGGCCCTATTTCTGAAGACACGACTTTCTCCGTAGGCGGTTTTTATCGGGTTGCCGACGGCGTGCGCGATCCCGGTTTTCGTGCTGATGAGGGCGGTCAAATCCGCGGCAGCGTGACAAGACAGTTTGATCGAGGCGAGTTCACGGTCAACGCCGGCTATATTAATGAGCGAAACCTCTTTTTGCTAGCGATTCCCCTCGACCTCGATTCTGACGGCGATCTGACTTCCATTGCCGGTTTCGATGCTAATTTCGACACGCTCGTCTCTGATGATCAGCGGTTTGTAAGCATCCTTCGGCCCGATGGCGGTACGGACGATTTCGATCTCTCTGACGGCATTCATAATGAAGCTTTCAATGTCGGCACCGAGTTTACCTATGAGCTCGACAATGGCTGGACGATCACCAATCGCAACCGATATGTCAGCGGCGATATCCAGTTTAATTCAGCCATTCCGTTTGCCTTTGAGGACGGCAATGTTTTCCTCGCCAACCAACTCGGCGCAGCGCAGGACGCCTTCGGCCCCGACGTTGCTGAAGTTGTCGCGACCTTCGCGGATGGATCGCCATTCGCATTGTCGGTCGACGGCCAGGGCGGAAACAATGGCAACGGTTTGATCGGCACGAGCGGATTCTTCCCGGTCAATACGGAGATCGAAAACTTCATTAACGATTTCCAAATCTCCAAATCCGTCGACTTTCTTGCCGGCACGCATAATTTTACAGGCGGGCTCTACACCAGCTTCTATTCCATCGATCAGCTGCAAGGGTTTGGCACTTTCGTGCATGAAATTGACGGCTCGCCGCGCAATCTTGAGTTGACGGCCGTTGACGGCGCCGGCGTCGCTCTCGGCACGCTCACGCAGAATTCGTTCACGAATTTTGCCGGCGGATTTTTCCAGAACTACAGCGGCGACGGCGAAGTGATCGCTTTCTACGCATCTGATGAATGGGACGTGAATGACCGTCTTCGCATTGATGGCGGCGTGCGCGTTGAATATCTGACAATCGAAGGCACGACAGAACTGGAGGCGGCTTTTGACGTTTCCGCTAATAACTCGCTCCTCCCTGCGGGCGCTCTGCCGACGACTGCTGATGACGCAGTCGTGTCCGGCACCGGCGAATTCGTTCCGTTCCGCGACACGTTCTCCGAGTTTGCCTGGTCGTTTGGCGCAAACTACGTCATTTTTGACGAGTTGGCTGTGTACGCCCGCGCAAGCGACGGTTTCAGAACGCCCGATATTGACGACCTTGCCTCAACGACTGAGGCGGGCGGCGACCCTGAAGCCGTACCGGTCGGCGACGTCTTCCAGGTTGAAGGCGGGTTCAAGTTGAGTATTCCCGGTCTTGAAGCTTTCGTGACCGGTTTTTATAGCGACATTGAGAACCTTCCGTTTACAGAACCTGTCTTCGATCTCGACGGCAACACGATTGACGCCTCCGTTACACAGTCCTCTTCAACGCTCGGGCTCGAAGCGGAACTTCAAACAGAGGAGTTTTTTGGCTTCTCCCTCAACGCCAAAGCGACATTCCAGGACCCTGAACTTGACAGTCTGGAAGTTACAGGCGGTGGCATTACGATTGACGATGCAATTTTCGGCAACCGCGTTCCGCGCATTCCGACACGCATTGTCTCGATCCGTCCTCGATATTCCTTCGATGATGTGGTCGGCCTGTCAGGCTCTATTTTTGCCGACATCTATAATGTGAGCGATCGCTTCCAGGACTTCTCAAACGAAGTGCTTCTGCCGTCCTACACATCTTTGGGGCTTGGGGCGCAGTTCTATCTTGAGAACGGTGTTGAGATTCGGGTTATCGCTGACAACGTCACCAACACAATCGGTCTGACTGAGGGCAATGTGCGCGGCGACTTGTTCGCTCCGGCGACCGGCGATGTCACTGTCGCAACTTTCGGACGCCCCATTGTCGGCAGGAATGTCCGCGTCAGCGTGGGATATAGCTTCTAGGAAGAAAACCCTCCCGAAACATTTCCGGAAGCTGCAGCGCCCGACCGCTGCAAAGCCGCCTGGTTCCATTGACCAGGCGGCTTTTTTATTCAAACAAATATCAGACGGAGGTCAGTGATTTGCGCTTCATATGCGTCCGGACGGGCTTCACGAACAAGCGCGCCAAGAGGTGGGCAAACAGCAAGCTATTCGGACGCCGGCTTGAACGCAGTTGTGATTTGTGATGATGGTTCAGCAACCAAATTTATATCAGGTTTTCATATGCCGCACAGATCCATGCAAAGTGTTTTGCGTCTTTGTCTATTGATGGCGGCTGTGCGTCTCCGCGGCCTGCATTCTCGGGCGTCACTAATGCGGCTTGGCGTTTGTTATTACCCTGAACATTGGGACCCTGCTTTATGGCCGAGAGATGCGGCGCGGATGGCGGAGCTTGGGCTGTCAATTGTGCGCATCGGCGAATTTTCGTGGTCACGGATTGAGCCGGCGCGCGGTGCCTATGATTGGGAGTGGCTTGACCTGGCGATTGAAACGCTGGCGGGCGCCGGGCTCGACATAATGCTCGGCACGCCGACGGCGACGCCGCCAAAATGGATGATCGATGCGCATCCTGACATGCTTGCCTGGGACAAAGAGGGGCGCCCGAGGCGATTCGGCTCGCGCAGACATTATTGTTTTTCTTCCGAAGCCTATCGTGAGGAATGCAGCCGTATCGTCATGCAGATGGCGTCTCGCTACGGCGCTCATCCGAGCGTTACAAGTTGGCAGACGGATAATGAATATGGCTGTCATGACACCGTGCGCAGTTATTCTCCGGCGGCGCTTGCCGCGTTCCGATTATGGCTTCGCAAACGTTACGGTGAGATTGCCGCTCTTAATGACGCTTGGGGAACTGTGTTTTGGTCGCAAGTTTATTCCTCCTTTGAAGAGGTCGATCTGCCGAACCTGACTGTGACGGAACCTAATCCGGCGCATGTTCTCGATTTTTATCGCTTCTCATCCGATCAGGTGATTTCCTTTAATAGGATGCAGACGGACATTCTTCGAAAGCATGCGCCTTCATGCGATGTCTATCATAATTTTATGGGCTTTTTTACGGACTTCGATCACTTCCAATTATCGAACGATATCGATGTCGCCGGCTGGGACAGCTATCCGCTCGGCTTTCTGGATGTCGGTCCCTATGCGCTTGATGACAAGCAGCGTTATATGCGCCAGGGACATCCGGACTTTGCCGCCTTTCACCACGATCTTTACCGAGCCTGTGGGCGCGGCCGTTTCGCCGTTCTTGAACAACAACCGGGGCCGGTGAACTGGGCGCATCATAATCCTGCGCCATTGAACGGCATGGTGCGTTTGTGGACCCATGAGGCTGCCGCCCACGGGGCTGAACTGACGAGTTATTTCCGTTGGCGTCAGGCGCCGTTCGCGCAGGAGCAGTGGCATGCAGGCTTATTGCGATCCGACGATGCGCCAGCGGCCGCCTATGAGGAGGTCGAAAAGGCTCACAAAGAGCTTAAATCGCTGGAAAATGAAGGCCCAACTAAAAAAACTGCGACCCATGCGGATATTGCCATGGTCTTTTCCTATGAGACGCAGTGGATGTCGGAGATCCAGCCTCAGGGCGCCCGCTGGAATTATCTAGGGCTTTTTTACGAGTGGTATGCGGCGGCGCGCCGGTTTGGATGCAATATTGATATTCTTGCGCCCGGCGCGGCGCTGCAAAAATACAGCGTCGTACTGACGCCGAGCCTCTTTCATATCAGCGACTCAGCGATGCGCGCCTATGGTGAAACCGATGCGGCGCTCGTTTTCGGTCCGCGATGCGGGTCGAAGACGGAAGCTATGCAAACGCCGTCCAATCTGGCGCCGGGTCCGTTGCAATCACTATTGCCTGTCCGAGTTATGCATTCGGAGAGTTTTCCTGAAGCTCACAAGGAGTCTGGGCGTTATTCAGGCGAAGCGGTTTACGGCCGCATCTGGCTCGATCGCCTAGAGACGGAACTGGCGCCGATTGCAACGACGGATGACGGCGCCGGGTTATTGTTCCGCCAGGAAAGGCGTTGGTTGTTCGCCGCCTGGCCTGACAGCGCTTTTCTAACGCGCGTCCTCGGCGATGTTTTCAGCGAAGCCGGTCTTGATGCGGCGATATTGCCCGAAGGCGTGCGCAAGCGATCCAATGGCGATTGTGTCTGGACATTGAATTACAACGCTGCGCCGGCGGCTCTTTCGGATATGGAAAAAGACCTTGGCGGAAAGGTCCTCTTGGGTAATGCTGAGCAACTTGCGCCTGCGGGCTTGCTGGTGCGCAAGAAACAATAACAGGAAAGCGCAGCAAAACGCGCGGCGGCAGGGCAGGGGTCATGGTCAATCCGGTACAGGCGTCGATTTTTTTGGCAATTTCGGCGTTGATCGCACTGGCGACATATCTTCATTGCCGCAACGCCAAAACAGGCGACAAGAGTTCAGGCCATGACTATTTTTTGGCTAATGGCGGGCTCTCCTGGTATTTCATTGCCGGCTCGATCACGCTGACAAATCTGTCCACAGACCAACTTGTCGGCATGAACGGCAATCAGATGTTGCTGCTTGCCTGGTGGGAGCTTGCCGCCGTGGCCGGGCTCTTTATTCTCGCATTCGTATTTTTGCCGATCTATTACCGTAATGAATGCACGACCACGACGGAGCTTTTGCAGAAAAAATACGGTGATAAACACATCCGCGCGGTAATTTCCGTTCTTTTTCTCTTCGGCAATATTTTTATTTTCCTGCCGTCGATACTTTACGGCGGATCGCTATTTCTGCTCTCAATGACAAATGTCGATATTCCAATTTTGCCCGTTGCTATCGCATTCGCGGTTGTCGGCGCCGCCTACGCCATTTTAGGCGGGCTGCGCGCGGTGGCGGTGTCGGACACTTATAGCGGCGTGCTCATCCTGTCCCTAGCGTTGCTGGTTGTTTATCTGGCTTTGAAAGCGATCAACTTCGATTTTTCCGGCATCCCGGCAGAGCGGTTGACGCTTATCGGCGATAATGATTCCCCGATCCCATGGCATACGCTGCTGACCGGTATGATTTTTATACAGACATTTTACTGGAGCACAAACCAGACAATTACACAGCGCGCTATGGCGGCGCCGGATATCAGGGAAGCCCAGAAAGGCGTTTTAACAGCGGCGGGCATACGCTTGTTGATCGTCCCGATTATTGTTACATTGCCGGGCATTGTTGCATTCAAACTTTATGGCGATATCAATGACGCCGCCTACGGCCGAATTGTCGGCGATGTATTGCCGGCATGGCTTTCCGGGGCTTTTGCCGCTGGCATTGCAGCGGCTGTGTTGACGACATTCAATTCCATACTGAACGCGTCGGCTGCGCTTTATGTTTGCGACATTCACGAGGCCTATATCTCAAAGGTAAAACGGGTGCCGCTGTTAAGCGGTATTGTTTCAGCGGCGCTTGCAGCGACGGCTGTTCTGCTGGTGCCGATTTTCGCCGAACAGGAAAGCATCATTAATTTCGTTCAACAGCTTTACGGTCTTTTGTCGATGCCGATCCTTTCCGCTTTTGTCGTCGGGCTTGCGTTTCGAAATGTGAAAGCGGCGGCGGCGATTTTCGGCGTCGTCGTCGGTGTTGCGACTTACGCGTTTTTGAGTTTTGTCTGGACGCCGTTCCATTATATTCATGCGATGTTTGCAACGCTGTTGACGTCGATCAGCGCAGCGTTACTGGTAAACATTATTGTCTTCCGCGACTGGCCTGAACTGGCGATCGGGCGAAATAAACCTATGGCGCAAGCTCATGAACATTGATGATATCCTGGAAGCCGCGAGCGTCATTCCGGTACTGGAAGCGCCGTCGCTCGACATAGTCGCTCCATTGGCCAAGGCGCTCGCCGCGGGGGGCTTGCGCGTTGTTGAGCTTACGCTTCGCACCGAATGCGCGGTTGATGCGATCGGCGTTATGAAAGATGCGGCGCCGGATCTGATTGTCGGCATGGGAACGGTCTGCAACGAGCACGATGTGGGCCGGTCCCTGGACGGCGGTGCTGAATTCCTGGTGAGCCCGGGGGCCGGTCCGAAACTTCTCGATGCGATTTCAAAATCCGGGGCTCCGGCGCTGCCCGGCGTCGCGACCGCGTCGGAAGCCATGACAGCGGCGGAAGCGGGGTTCCGGACGATGAAATTTTTTCCGGCCGAACCAGCGGGCGGCGCGCCATATTTGAAGTCCCTATACGGACCGTTGCCGGATATCGTTTTCTGTCCCACTGGCGGGATCAGCGCCGAGAAAGCGCCGGACTATCTGGCGCTGCCTAATGTCGCTTGCGTCGGCGGATCGTGGATCGCGACGAAACAGATGATTGCGGACGGCGATTGGGATGCGATTGAGACGAATGCGAAAAAAGCTGCGGGGATGAAGAGGTAGCCGTTTTTCTTCGCGTTTCTCGCCCGTGCTTTTAAGGTGTTTGTTGCCTAAACCCCGGACACATTCAAATGTTGCGCGCCTTGCATCGTCCTGACGGCGTAACGAAATTTTTCTTTTTCCCAGCCGGATTTTGCTGCGCCATGGCGGCCGTCGCGATGCATGGCGATGACGCCGCCGTCAAACTTGTAGCCTTTCATCTGTATGCGTTTAATTGCGGCTCGGCAGGCCTCTTCCGGTGAAGCGCCGTCGCGCATGGCTTCCACTGCGTGATATGTTGGCAAAAAACGCATCATCACGTCGCCATTGCCGGTGGCGATCGCCGCGCCCACATCATTGTCGCAATAGGCGCCGGCGCCGGCGATGGGGGAATCGCCCACACGCCCCGGCAGTTTGAACGTGCGCCCATTTGTTGAACAACCGACACAGACATTGCCGGATGCGTCGACAGCCATGGCGCCGACCGTGTCGTGGCCTTCGGGGCGCGGCGCGTCTGCGGCGAAAGGCTCGGCGTTCCAAGCCGACGACGGCTCGTTCTTCGCCGCCCATTCCGACCAGACTTTTAAGGAGTCAGCATTCGTCAACGATGTCTGATCGAACCCCATTTCAGCGGCGAAGGCGGTGGCGTCCTCGCCGACGATCAGCGTGTGCTGGGTTTTCTCCATGACGTTGCGCGCGACGGAGATCGCTTTTTTTACGCGCTTCAGGCAACCGACAGCGCCGACATCATGCGTCGGGCCCCACATCATCATGGCGTCGAGGGTGGTCTCGCCGACAGTGTTGGGCGAGCCGCCAAAGCCGACATAGAATTCATCCGGCAGCAGCTCGACGTAATTGATCGCCGCCTCTACGGCGTCGATGGCGAGCCCGCCTCGTTCAAGGATTGGCCATCCCTGATCATTAGCGCCAGGGCCGAATTCCCAGCTGGTGACGATGACAGGACCGTCTTGCGGCTCAGCCTCGCGGCTCGACTGTGCGCTCGCCTGCGCGGCGCTTGCCGCCATGCCGGCAGCGCCCGCCAAAAAATTTCGCCGCGTCACCATAGCCCCGCCCCTTTGTTGATATATTTCAGAAGGGGCTGAGCCTATGGCGATTGAACGTCAATATCAATTTTTCCGCCAGCGAAAGCGCACGCCGTCGGAGGTGATGACCTTGCCGTCGCCGGAGCCCGTGAGAGTGACGAGCGGCGTGTCGCTGACGCCTTTGTCAAAGGCGAATTTGCCGAGCAGATACCATCCGTCGGAATAGGCGAGTTGGTCGACGGTGAAGGTTTCGCTGCCGCCAAGGTGATTGACGGTGAAACGGGCTGCATCGGTGTGGCCGGTGTGGTCCTGACCGCCCCAGTCGCCGATCCAGCGCACATAGACTTCGTGGAGACCTGTCTTGCGAATTCGCGGATTATAGGCGGCGGTTGTGTCTGCGGCGTCGCGCGCATAAGCGAAATCATCCCCGATAAAGCCGCGAGGGAAACCGACGCTTTGCGACCAGTCGCCGGTCAGGACGGCGTCGTCATTGTCGAGAAAGATTTCGCGCCGGAAGCGCCACAGGTCGTTATTGCTAAAGGCGACATAGCCGGTTCCGGCGATGGTTCCCGTGCGGGTCTCGCCGTCGCGCGTTTCAACAACGGTTCCATAGGTCGAGCCGCTGTCGATCACGGGCTGAATATTGGTGACGACTGAAAGTCGCGCATCCTCCGTGACATATTGCGGCGTTGCATCGGTAAATTGGTTCGCATGGAGATTGCCGAGGATTTCAGTTACGCCGCCATTGATAGTTTTTACGTGCACGCCCGGATTTTCGGTCTTAAATCCGAGTATCCAGACTCTTGCGCCGTCATTGACAATCTTGGCGTCAAGTTCTGCGTCCGGCAGCGTCGTGTTTTCTTCAATATTCAACTGACGCGCATAGACCCGCTGACCGCCTTTGAAGAGGATTGATCCTCCTACCGTGTCATTAATATAGACCTTGCCCGGGCGATCGACGGTTGGGCGATAATTCAGGCCAGTGATGTTGTTAAACGTGACCACGCGCCTTGAGGCATGTTCGAAGCGCGGCTGCGCGCCGATAAAGCCAAAATTGGCGAGACGTTCAATGACAACGCGTCTCGGTCCGGTTTCGCCAATAATAATTTTTGGTTCAGCCTCGAATGTTGAGCCGATAATGCCGGCCTCTGCGCCGATCAGGCGTCTGACGTTACCGCGCAGCTCGATCGTGCTGTCGAGCGTCCACCGGCCGTTGGGCAAATAAACAGTGGTCGCGCCGCTGTCGATCGCCGCCTGAATGCTGGGACCGTCGTCGATGTCGTCATTGGGAAGACCGCTTGTTTCTCCGGACGGCAGCAGGATAGGAAACTGGTGTGGGCCCGCCCATTCGGAGAGCCTGCTGGCGCGAATATTTGGCGGTGAAGATGTGCGCAGAATGGCGGCGATGTCCGGCGTGTCTTCAAAGAGTTTCGTCATGCCGCCGGCGCTGCTTTCGCCGGCGCCGTGGCTCCACCACTCGTCAACATAAGGCCCGTCGATTCCATCCTGGCCTTGGAAACCTCTGAAGGACAGCTGGTTATTATTGAAAACGGCGCGGCCATATCCGGGCGTCGAGACATTGCGCAGATACATGCTGGGGCCAAAATTGACTATGGCGTCCACAGTTTCCGCGCCGGGCAGGCCGTGAAAATCTGAATCGATCAGGACGACCCGACCTTGTCCTGCGCCGGGCAGGCGCTGGCTTGTATTGCGAAATCCGGGTACGGAATTATAGCTCTGAACGCCTTCGATGAAAACCGCGCTGGCGGCTTCATTGACCCACGCAAACTCACGCTGGTCACGCAATTCAACGCCGCTGAAAGTCCGGCTCGCTGTCTGCCAGCCGGTATGAATGCCGATGTCGAAACCGGTGACAGAGATGTTTTTAAAGAGCGCCGGCCCGATCGCGCTCGAATGGGCGAGATCGAGACCGACATCGCCGGAATTGCCATGGGCGACAAACCGCACGTCGCTGACTGTCGATTGGTTATTGCCGTGAAACTTCAAACCGTCCGCTTCCGGGTTTCCCTGCCCGACATCGATAGTGAGGTTCCGGACTGCCGTCCGGAAGAATTGCGCAACGCCGCTTTCCCAGCGAATGACCGCCCCATCGAACGGCGCGCCGTCCGCGTTTGTTGCAAAGTCTGCAAGCTTAAAGACCGTGTCTTCGGTATTTTGCCCCTGGATAATCGTATCGCTGAGATAATTGCCGAGATAGGCGATCTCGATATTGTCGAGTTCGAAGCCGGACTCGCGGGCAGCGATTTCCACGGTGTTTGCGCCCGTGACGAGTGGGATATTTGTCGTAACAACGCTGGTGCGCCAGCTGGTATTGCCATTTACGTTGCGGGAATTTTGTCGCCACTCGCCGCCATTGACCCTGTAAAAAAAAGAATTGCTCTGCTCGCTGGGCGTCCGAAACGTCAAAACCATGACCCGGTTGGCTTCGATCGCATCAAATTCGAAGGTGATGCGGCCGGCGTCGTCTGGCCCTGAGCCTGCGTTTTCTGCAACGAGAAACGTTCGCTCGCTTTCGGTTTGCAAGGCCCAGCCTTCAAACGGAAGGTCTTCAGCCTCCGCGACAAATCCTTTTTTCTCAAGCGTGATCTGTGCGCTGATGTCGTATTGTCCGGCGGGGAAATAAACAATCTTGCTGGAGGGCGTGATGATATCGAAGATTCGCTGGATTGCAGCCGTATCGTCGATGCCGTCATCGGGAATGACGCCGAAAAACGGGTCGGTGACGTCAATGACGCCTGCGTCGGCGGGAAAGACAACATCGTGACTGGAACTCGCATGCGCTGGCGGTGAGATCAGCGCCGCCAGGCTGGCGGCCATGATAGCGCCGGCCATACGTCCGAATGTGAAGTCAATGCGTTTTCTGTCCACTTTCTTCTCCCTGAAAGACTGCAACCGCTTGCAAGATCATTTCAGGAAAAGCCGTTCTGTCAAATCGAAATAAAAGAATATTTGTATTAAAAATACGAAAGTATAGTAAAGTATGAAGCAATACGCTCCTTACAAAAACTAAATCTCGATTTATTAAAGTATAATTTTACAAATTCTTGCGGTGCGGGCGCTTGGATGTATGCGCATGCGCGCGTCGCACTTTCACAGCGCCGCTATGGGTTAGGAGCGCTCTTCGGCGTTAGTCTCATTGAATTCAAACGAGTTCCGCGTCCGTAATGACCTCAACAAGCGCAGGGCCCGGATGGGCGATTGCTTTTTTCAAAGCGCCTTCCAGCTCTGTCTTGTCGGTCACGCGCAGCCCCATGCCGCCGCAGCTCTGAGCGAACTCGGCGAAGTTCGGGTTGGTCAGCGATGTCTGCCAGACCGGCCATTCGCCGCCGCGCTGTTCCTTGGAAATTTTGCCAAGTTCTGAATTGTTCATCAGGACATGGGTGATATCCATCTTGTAGTGAACGGCGGTCGTGAACTCCATCGCGTACTGACCAAAACCGCCATCGCCTGAAATCGATACGACTTTGCGGCCGGCATAATCCGGGAAATCCTGGGTCGCCGCCCAGGCGCCCATGGCGGCGGGGAAGCCGAAGCCGATGGAGCCGAGATAACCGGACATCAAAATGCGCTGGCCGCAAGGCTCAAAATAGCGCCCGAAGGAATAGGTGTTGTTGCCGACATCCACCGGCATCACCGCGTTATCGGGAACAACTTTCGTCATCGCGGCAAAGAGCGAGGCGGCGCTGACGCCGCGGCCGCGATCATCATTAAGGCGGTCTTCTTTTTCGCGCCGCCAGATTTTCCAGCGCTCGGCGATTTCCTTGCGCTGATTAACAGCGTTCGACCCGCCGAGCCCGCGGGCGATCAGCGCGTCGCGCAGTTTCGGCAGCGTCGCGCTAATCTCGCCCCAGACCGGCATGTCGACGCTGTGTCCCTTGCCGAGATGCATGCGGTCAAAATCGATCTGGACAATCGGCTTTGAGGGCTCGATCCCGGTATGGTGGGAGAAAGAGGCGCCGACCGCGATAATAAGGTCGCACTCATTCATGAACCAGGAGGCGATCGGCGTGCCGGATCGACCGAGTACCCCGCCGGCAAGCGGGTGCGTGTCGGGGATCTGGCCCTTGGCCTTGAAGGTCGTGACGACTGGGCAGTTCAGATGCTCGGCGAAAGCGATCACCTCGTCCATGGAGTCGCGCGCGCCGTAGCCGACGATGATCATGGGTCGTTTGGCGTCTTCGATGTGAGATGCTGCATCCCTGATGACGCTGTCCGGCGGCGCCATGGAGACGGCGGAGAGGCGTCCCTGCGGCCCGCCGGCTTTCATGTCCGGCGCGGGCAGGGTCTGCGCATCATCGGGAAAGATCAGTACGGAAACGTCCCGCTCGACAATGGCGGACTTCATGGCGAGATTAGTGATCTCCGCATAATTAGTCGCATGCAGAACGAGCTGGTTGAATTCGCCAACCGGCGCAAACGCGCTGTGAAGGTCAATGTCCTGAAAGGCGAAGGGCGAGAACACCTGTACCTGCACCTGACCGGCGCAGGCGACAATTGGCGCGCGGTCGACTTTGGCGTCCCACAGACCGGTCATCATGTTGGTCGCGCCCGGCCCGGCGATCGCCATGCACGCAGCCGGTTTGCCGGTGAGCTTGGCGTATCCTGAGGCTGCGAATGAGGCGGCGCCTTCATGGCGAATGCCGATATAGGTGAGATTGCCGGCTTCCTCCTGTAAGCGGAAAGCGTCGGCGAGACCAAGATTAGAATGGCCGACCATACCGAAGACGCGTTTCAGGCCCCAGTTGACCATGGTCTCTGCGATCACATCGGTTGACGTGCGCTCATGGGCGGGCTCCGGCGGCACGCCCACATAAATTCCGTCGTCCCGCACTTCGACAGGAAACATCTCCTGGCCGGTGTCTTCATGGCCGCCCGGCGGTTTGCCGGTCAGCGGATCGAAGTCCCATCCATGCCAGGGGCAGCGCAGCCAGCATTTGTCATCGACGCCTTTTTCGATGGAGCCTTCGCCAAGGGGCCCGCCCTGATGGGGACAGCGATTGTCCATAGCCGCGTATTGGCCGTCGAAATGCACCAGCGCCAGCGTCTTGCGTCCGGCGGTGACCGTGGTGACGCGGCCTTCCGTCAGGCGTCCTTTTTCAGCGGCCTTATGCCATTCAAAGTCTTTTTCTGTGGTCATGGTGCTTTTCGGCCTTTCTTGCGCCGTCTTCATTGCAGCGCTTTGCGGTTCTGCGGTCATGTCCTCTGGCGCATCTTGTGGCGCGCCGAAAAGCCACGAAAAAAGTGATTTCATCTGTCGGTCCGTTCAAGATTACGTTTGCCCCTGTTGGAGAAAGAGACCGGGACGATTAGGCTCATGCAAATCACTTTTGCGCATGCGCCGGCATCGTGCAACGTTGGGGCGGCGACAACAGGCTGACAGGGCGAACTGAATGGCGACGGCGGAACTTATTGTTCTTCTTCTAGGCGTCTGGTTTGGCGTCGGCGCACTGGTTGCGGCGGCGTTTCTGGCCCTGGGCGTTAAGGGAATTGATGAAGCGGCGAACGGCGCCAGCGTTTTTTTCCGTCCGATGATTTTTCTCGGTTGCGCGATGCTCTGGCCCGCAGTCGCGATCCGCTGGCTCTCCCGCAAGAAAATCAACGAACCGATTGAGGAAGACGCATGAAACGTCCCCACCGCCGCGCGCATCTCATGGCGTGGTTGATCATTGCGCCTGTCACCGCGCTGGCGTCGGTTTTTTTCTGGATGCATCGCGAATCGACGCCCTATGCCGACGTGCCGCCGCTGG
Organism: Pseudomonadota bacterium; assembly: GCA_039180625.1. GTDB lineage: Bacteria > Pseudomonadota > Alphaproteobacteria > Caulobacterales > Parvularculaceae > Hyphococcus. Next base: position 37,793 of record JBCDDE010000007.1, read on the forward strand.
TTGAAACCGGCGCCATTGAGGAGGCGCGCTGATGGGGCATCAGTACAAGGCGGTACAGTGGAACGGCAACAAGATCGTATACGATCTTTATGTCCTCGCGTTTATTGCGCTCTTCATTGGCGTTTTCATGGCTGTCGGTCTGGCGACGTATCCCAGCGGCCATACAGCCGACCCGGTCGTGATGATGATCCGCGCGCTGGGGACAAGCGCCTTTGCGCTTCTCACGGTTACCTTGTCCATTGGGCCGCTGGCGCGCATGAACAAGCGCTTCCTGCCGCTGCTTTATAATCGCCGTCATCTTGGCGTACTGACGTTTATCATAGCGGCCGCACATTTCGGTCTGGCGCTGCTCTGGTATCATGGGGGAGGCCCGCTCAATCCGCTCGTCTCCATCTTTGTCGGCAATCCACGCTATGATTCCGTCGGCGGATTTCCTTTTGAGATTTTCGGTTTTGTCGCCTTTCTCATTTTGATGGCGATGGCTGTGACGAGCCATGATTTCTGGCTGAACAATCTTTCCGCGCCGGTCTGGAAGGCGCTCCACATGCTGGTCTATCCGGCATACGCCTTGCTCGTCCTGCATATCGTGCTCGGCGCACTAATGACTGAGAAATCCATGGTCTATCCGATCATGACCGCCGCGGCTTTTATCGCCGTGAGCGGCTTACACATCCTCGCCGGGATGAAGGAGTGGGGCGCCGACAGCGGGATGAGGGGCCTGAAGGCCAAGGGCTGGATCGAGATCTGCGCGCCCGACGACATTGAGGAAAGTCGTGCAGTGATCGCGCCGCTGCCGAAAGGCGACCGTGTCGCGGTCTTCCGCTATGACGGCAAGATTTCCGCCGTCACCAATGCCTGCCGACACCAGAACGGGCCGCTGGGGGAGGGGCGCGTTATTGACGGCTGCGTCACCTGCCCGTGGCATGGCTGGCAGTATCGCCCCGATGACGGCGTTTCGCCGCCGCCCTACACGGAGAAAATTTCCACCTACAACGTGAAGATCGAGGGTGGGCGCATTTTCGTTGATCCGAAACCCAACCCGCCCGGAACCCGCGCTGAACCGGCGCTGATCGCAGGGGCGGCCCCATGAGCAAGACAAAAGGCGTTATCGATCCAGCGGCGACAGATAAAAAAGAGATGTTTGTCGGATGGTCAAAAGCCCCGGCGGTTGACCGGCGGTTTCTGCTCGGCGCCTTGCCCTTAGGGCTTGCCGCTGGCGGCGGCGCAAGCTGGCTGATGGCGAAGAAACAGGGCGACCCCGGCGCCGGCGCGTGGCTGACGGGCGAGACCCATCGCATTACCGGCGTTCTCTCCAATGCGCCTTATCCGATGATCCGCCTGCCCGACGATAACGCGCCCTTCGGTATGCGGACGGTTCTGGTTGTTGCGGAGGGCAAATGCACGTCCAGCCTGAAACTGGACGAGGCGCGCGGGCGCTCCGTCATGGCGTCAGGGGTTCTGATCGAACGTAAAGACCGCCAGATGCTGGAAGTGCCGCCATTTCTCGATAAGTGGATCGAATATGTGGACGCCGGCGTCGCCGATGTAGAGGCGCTAGCATCGCCCCCGGAGGAACGTCTGGGGACGGCGCGTCTTTCCGGCGTCATCATGGATTCCAAATGCTTCTTCGGGGTCATGCGCCCTTCTTACGGCAAGACCCACAAAGCCTGCGCCGCCCTTTGCATTCGCGGCGGCATCCCGCCGAGTTTCTGGGCGCGCTCGAAGGACGGCAAGGAATCCGTGATGCTGATGACGGACGCTAACGGCGGGCCCATGCCTATGGACATTCTTCCGCTGGTCGCCGACCCGGTGGACGTTGAAGGCGAAATCTGGCGCGTCGGCGATTTGTTGCAGCTACGCGCGGGGCCGCTCGCGTTTAAGCGGATTTGAACGCATTTGTGCGGGATTGTGCGGAAGCGTTTACCTGTCGCCGTCCAGAAGATCGCCGAGAGGGCCGAGAATTGAGCCTTCGCCCTTGCCGCCGGTTGGCGCAGCGTTCGCCAGGACACGCCCGGCAAGACGCGAAAACGGCAGACTTTGCAGCCAGATTTTTCCGGGGCCGCGAAGCCGGGCGAAAAAGAGACCTTCGCCGCCGAAGACCATTGTTTTAATTCCGCCCGCCTTTTCGATGTCGTAATCGACGCTTGGTTCCAGTGCGGCGATGCACCCTGTATCAACATGCAAGGTCTCGCCTGGCGCAAGCACGCGTTCTCTCAGCGCGCCGCCGACATGAACGAAAACCATGCCGTCGCCTTCAAGCTTTTGCATGATAAAGCCTTCGCCGCCGAAGAGGCCTGTCATGATCTTTCGTTGAAAGGCAACGCCTATGCTGACGCCCTTGGCGGCGGCGAGAAACGAATCCTTCTGACACACCAGGGCGCCACCTGCCTTTGCGAGATCCAGCGCCAAAATAGTGCCGGGATACGGCGCGCCAAATGCGACCCTGGCTTTGCCCTCTCCATTGTGAGTGAAGACGGTGGTGAAAAGGCTTTCGCCGGTGACAAGCCTCTTGCCGGCGCCCAACAGCCCGCCCATGAATCCCTGGTTCTGATTTGAGCCGTCGCCAAAGACGGTGGTCATCTCGATTGAGGCGTCTTTGAACATCATCGAGCCCGCCTCAGCGACTGCGCTTTCCCCCGGATCAAGCTCCACTTCCACATATTGCATTTCATGGCCGTGGATTTCGTAATCGACTTCATCTGCTTTAGACATGCTGAGGCGTTCCCTGGTGAGAAATTTTCGAATTGTTCGTGATCATACACTGAAACTCTGTAAAATTTCGAACGAAGAGTTCTTGAAGTTACCGTATAACAGGATTTCTCTAATTCGCCTCAGCGACAACGAGCCGATAGCCGATGTCCAGCTTTTGTTCGCCCATCAGCGCCCCGTAGCGTTCTTCCCACGCGCCGGATTGAAGATCTTCTTCAAGACGTTGAAGGCTGGGCGTTGGATCGTCAATTTTTGAGAAAGTTGAAATCGCAGAACGAACGAGCGGATTGTGATAAGCGTGAGGCCTGCGCCAGTAGGCGCCAAGAAACCCATCCGTGCAATCATGGGGTATGGGAACAGTTGTTATCGCGACCTCGCCGAGTATTTGTTCATAAGCGTCCATCTGAGGCATGATTGGTTGATCGATCAATACAATCTCCGGCAGATAGTCCTTTAACCAGAAATAGGACGCATTTGGATCGAATGTGAGAATAACAAGTGGCCCACGCGCAACACGGCGCATTTCAAGCAATCCTTCCTTCAGGTTTGACCAATGATGAATCGTCAATACGGCCATTGCCGTATCGAATGTCCGATCTGCAAAGGGCAGGCGCTCAGCAACGCCCTGAACAACGCACGCCGCGCTGGGCGGACGCTGTCGGATCATTTCAGCGGAAGGCTCAATAGCGATCAGACTTCGTCCTGACGGCTCATAGGAACCGGTTCCGGCGCCGACATTCAGCACCGATTGGGTATCCCCCAGCCCGTTATGGATGAGCTTTGCAATTCGCAGATCGGGTTTGCGAAGGCCAGCATAGCCGATCCCGATTTTATCATAGAGCGCGTCCATGCGTGACATTCTAGCGTTGCGCGCATCATGAACGCCAGCAGGTTAGTCAGTCACAGCGCCTTTGTCGGCGGCGCCTTTCCAGCGATTGATGAAATCGCTGTCGATATCAAGAAGGTCGAGCCAGCGGCCGACGGTGTGATCGATAATGTCGTCCACGGTTTCAGGCCGCGCATACATCGCCGGCATGGGCGGGGCAATAATCGCGCCGAGCTGTGCCGCTTTCAGAAACAGCTCGCAATGGCCGGCGTGAAGCGGCGTTTCCCGCGGCGACACGATCAGCCGGCGACGGTCCTTCAGGCAGACATCCGCAGCACGTACGAGCAAATTATCAGCATAGGAATTAACAATCGCTGAAAGCGACTTCATGGAGCAGGCGGCGATAACCATGCCGTCCGTCCTGAACGATCCTGACGCAATCCTTGCGGCGATGTCGGTCGGCTTATAGTGGTGGTCGGCAAGCGCAATCACGTCCGCCGGTTTCCAGTCGGTTTCAAGACCGAGATTCATCGTGGCGGTCTGGCTCATGGCGAGATGAGTTTCAACGCCGTCAACGCACGCAAGCTTTTCTAGAAGCCTGACCCCGTAAATGGCGCCGGAGGCGCCGCTGATCGCGACAATGATTTTTTTCATGGGCTCTGATTCCGCATGGAGACAACGCTACGTGTAACCGATGAACAAACACTTGTCGCTGTGGCGAATGGTTCGGCAACCGATCAGGCGTCTTTTTTCTCGCAATCTTTTGTTGTCTTGTTACGGGTTCAATGATCGAAAATTAAGCGCTGACCCTTCGCCTCGACCCTGGCGGGGGCGGGTCTTCCGGCGCGCCTGCGAAGCACTGAATAATGCGCACCCATTCGCTCGCCGGCCCGCCAGCAACATCCAATGACGTATCAGCCACATTCCGCGTCTGCGCGGCAATTTGCGCAAATTCATGCGCAGGGCCGGTGATGACATTATCTTCCTGCGGCGTGTTCCATTCCCATGCCGCGCCGGAAGGCGCATCAAGGCGGACATAAGGTTTCGGCTGCTGCGGCTCCATGCCGCGGTTGCGAAACGCAAAGCTGTAAGTGACGACGCCGAGATGGCAGATATTCCGGACACGGTCTTTTTCTTTGCGGGTCTCGCCGAGAATGTCGAAGATTTCCTGTCCGTGCGCCCAAGCTTCCATCTGGCGGGCGATAATTTTCGATTGCGCGGTCATGTCTGGGCCCGCCCAGGCAACACGATGCTCTGGATCGGCGTCGCGATAGGCTGAAGCGAGGCCCGGATAATGCGCGCGCCAGGCTTCCAGCAATGCCAGTCCTGACAAACCGTCTCTGGTTTCATCAAGCCAGGCGCGTTGCAATTCGCGATGACCGTCGCCAAGGCCCATGCGTTTCATGACGAAGGCGATGAATGTTTGAAACGTTTCGCGTGAGCTGAGCGTCTCCGCCGCGGCGACATTCCACATATAAAGATGGGCGATCACATCCTCGATTGTCCACTCCTTGAACTGAGTGATGGTCGCAAGGATGCGTTCGTCCGCATGGGACAGAAGGTCCGCGAGCGCGTCGCATTCGGCCAGAAAATCATCCGCTTCCACGATCATGCGCCTGTTTCCTCAATCTCGATGAGCGCGGCGCCGGCGGCAATTTGCGCGCCGATGTCTGCATGAATGGCGGCGACGGCGCCGTCGACGCCCGCAACTAGGTCATGCTGCATTTTCATCGCCTCCAACACAGCGACGCGCTGACCCTTGGAAACGGTTTCCCCGACTTTGACAAAGATCTCCGTGAGGCTGCCATGCATGGGCGCGGTTACTGCGCCCGCGCCGGCTGACGCTGCGGCGGAGGCCATGACGGCGTTCAGATTGACGACATCGAAGTCGCGCGCGCCAAGCGAGAAAAAGAGCCGTTCTGGTTCATCCGCTGGCTGATGGAAAAAGACGCGATGCCGTGCGCCGTCTATTTGGAGGATCGCTTGAGGCGCATGGAATTCTTTAATCTCAACGCTTAACTCATGGCCATTGAGAGAAACGCGGCAGGCATCCGCGCTTTCTGCCGTGACAGCGACGGCGATGCTGTCTTCTCCAACCGCAAATCGATAAGGCGTTGCAATCGGCGTGGCGCTTGACCAACCGAGCAATTGATTGACACGGCCAGTTGCTTTTTGAACGAACGCATTCTGCGCAAGGCGGTGAAGGATAACGGCTGCCATCGCGGCCTCCACTTCGCTGAGCGCGGGCGCAGCAAGCTCGTCATCTGTGAAATTTTCGCTGATGAATGCTGTGGTGGCGTCGCCGGAAATGAAATCCTGCTTGCGCAGGGCGTTGATCAGAAATGTTCTGTTCGTCGCAACGCCAAACAAGGCGGTTTTTTCAAGCGCTGCAATCAGTTGACGTCGCGCATCTTCGCGGGTCGCGCCGTGGGCGATGATTTTCGCGAGCATGGGATCGTAATGGGCGGAGGCTTCGCCGCCTGAAGTGATGCCAGTATCGACTCTCGCCCCCGCTGGCGCCCGCCACAGCTCAATCGGTCCTGCAGCGGGTAGAAAAACGGCGCTCACATCCTCCGCATAAAGACGGGCCTCAATCGCATGTCCGTTGAGCGCGATAGTTTGCTGATGAACCGGCAGGGGTTCGCCTCGCGCAACGCGAATCTGCATCTCCACAAGATCAAGGCCGGTGATCATCTCCGTCACCGGATGCTCCACCTGCAGCCGCGTATTCATCTCAAGAAAATAGAAGGCGCCGTCATCGCCGAGCAGGAACTCCACGGTGCCTGCGCCTTCATAATCGATGTCGCGCGCGGCTTTCGCCGCAGCGGCGCCCATCTTTTCGCGCAAGTCCGGATCGACTGCCGGCGAGGGCGCCTCTTCCAGGACTTTCTGATGGCGCCGCTGGACCGAGCAATCGCGCTCGCCGAGATGGACAACATGGCCATGGGCGTCGGCGAAGACTTGTATCTCGATGTGACGTGGACGGACGATGGCGCGTTCAAGAATAAGATTGCCGGAACCAAACGCGTTTTCCGCCTCGCTGCGGGCGGTTGCGATGGCGGCTGCGAGATCCGCCTCGCGCTCCACCAGCCGCATGCCGCGTCCGCCGCCGCCGGCGGCCGCTTTGACCATGATCGGAAAGCCGACCGTTTTCGCTTCACGCAATAAGGTGTCGTCCGCCTGGTCTTCCCCTTCATAGCCGGGCACGCATGGCACGCCCGCCTTGATCATGCGCCGCTTTGCTTTGGCTTTGTCGCCCATGACCTCGATGGCGTCAGGCGGCGGGCCAATGAAAATCACGCCGGCCTCGGCGCAGGCGCGCGCGAAGTCGGCGTTTTCCGACAGAAACCCGTAGCCGGGGTGGATCGCGTCTGCGCCTGTCTCTTTGGCCGCTTCAAGGATGCGGTCAATTCGGAGATAGGATTCAGAAACCGGCGCCGGTCCGATCAGGCGCACATCGTCAGCCATTTGCACATGAGGAGCCGCCGCGTCGGCTTCTGAATAAACAGCAATCGTGCGTATGCCCATGGATTTCGCCGTACGGATGACGCGGCAGGCGATTTCGCCGCGATTGGCGATCAAAATGGAGGAGATTGTGCGGTGTTTTTCTGTCATTGGCTTTGTATTTGCGCCCCTACATCCGGGCAATGCCGAAACTGTTCGGTTTGACCTCGCGCCGGCGCGCTTCATTGACGGTCGCCAGCAGAAAGCCCAATGTCTTGCGCGTGTCGCGCGGATCGATCATGCCGTCGTCGAGGCATCGTCCCGACGTGTAAAAGGCGCTCGATTGCGAATTGAAAAGATGCGCCAGCATTTTCTCCTGCATGGCGAGCTGCTCGCGATTGACTTCTACGCCTTTTGCAGCCGCCTGTCCCTCGGCAACGATCGACATCACCTGCGCGGCCTGTTCGCCGCCCATGACGCCAGTTGAGGCGTTGGGCCAGGTGACGCAAAAATCCGGATCATAACCGCGCCCGCACATGCCGTAATTGCCCGCGCCGTAGCTCGCGCCAATCATGAAGGTAATGCGCGGCACACTGACATTCGTCACGGCCTGGATCATTTTCGAACCATGTTTGATCATGCCGGCCTGTTCATATTGCTTACCGACGAGATAGCCCGTCGTGTTCTGCAAGAAGACAAGCGGCGTATCGGCCTGATCGCAAAGCTGCATGAACTGCGCGGCCTTGGTCGCCCCGTCCGGATCGATGGGTCCATTATTGCCGATAATGCCGCAAGGCTGACCAAAAACCTCCGCCTGTACGCATACGGTGGAAACGCCATAGCCCGGCTTGAAGTCAGAAAAGTCTGAGCCGTCGACGGTGCGCGCGATCACCTCCCGCATGTCATAGGGCTTTCGGTAATCGACAGGGACAACGCCGAGAATTTCGTCCGGATCGTAAACCGGTTCGCTGAAAGACTTTGAAGGCGCCGGCCCGCAACGATCATTCCAGTGGAGGCGAGAGACAATCTCTCTTGCCAACAACACCGCTTCGCCATCGTCTTCGGCGAGATATTCGGCGAGCCCTGAAATGCTGGCGTGCATTTCCGCGCCGCCAAGCTCTTCCTCGGTCGCGATTTCGCCGGTGGCGGCTTTCAACAGCGGCGGGCCGGCGAGAAACGCCTTGCCGCGGCCTTTCACCGCGACAACGTAATCCGACAAGCCTGGCATATAGGCCCCGCCGGCGGTGGAACTGCCATGGAGGATGGCGATGACCGGAAGGCCTGCTTTGGACAGGCGCGCCAGATTGGCAAACAGTGATCCGCCTTCCAGAAATCCGTCTACGGTGTAATTCATTAAGTCGCCGCCGGCGCTTTCGACGAGATGGATAAAAGGCAGTTTCTGGGCGAGAGCGATCTCTTGGGCGCGTTTCAGCCGATACCCGCCGGCGACGGTCATGGCGCCGGCCTTGATCCCGCTGTCGTCAGTCACAATGGCGCAGCGCGCGCCGTTCACATAACCGATGCCGGACATGATCGTGGAGCCTGGAATGGACTTTTCCTCGTCCTGTGTGTCCAACAGATAGCCAGCGAGATTGCCGATCTCGAAATAGGGCATGCCGGGATCAAGAAGACGAGCGAGGCGGTCGCGCGGCAGCAATTGGCCGCGCTTTTCAAAGCGTTCCTTGCGCGCAGCAGATTTCGCCGGCGCGCGCGCGTTCAGCATCCGGAGCTTTTCAACCAGCGCGGACATATCCGCATAGTTCTTCTTATATGCGTCCGACTGGGTCGAAATTTGCGATTGAAACACGGTCATGACAGCGCCCTTGCGATCTCCGCCGAGACAGGCACGGGCGTCGCCAGTAACATTTGCGCATAGCCTTTCCCTTGCGGGTCATTGCGGATGGATGCGACCCCGCCGCCGCCCAGGACGCGGTCGATCACAAAGTTGATCGCGTTCGGACCGGGGAGGAGATAACGCTCTACGGCATTACTCTTTTCGCCTTCGATGAAATCGGCGAAGCGCGCGCCTACAATCTCTTTCGTCAGCGCCGCCCAGATATAGGGAAGATACTCTGTGCGCCGTGCAATGACGCCGATATTGGCTTTATCGCCTTTGTCGCCGGACCGCGCCCAGGCGAGCTTTTCGAGCGGGACCTCAATCTCTCCATCGCCCGGCGCCGACGGCTCTGCGGGACGCTGAATTGAGCCGGGCTCGAACTTTTCGCCCGCCTGGTCTTTCATGATTGTTTGTTCACCCTCGACATCCACGGTGATCTCAATGCCATCCTTTGGCGTCAGATAAGAAAACAGCCGCACCACCGGCGAAGGCTTTGGTCTGATGCCGGAGAAAATCGCAAGCCCCGGCTGAGTTGCAAGGCCGAGGCCGGAGACTTCTTTCAGAAAAAGTCCGGCGCCCATGATGTCTAGATGTTTGACCGCGAGTTTCACCGCAACCTCGCGATCAGGGTCGCCAATAACCTCGACGCTGGTTTCGGTGAAGTCCCCTGCATTAAACTGGCGAAAAAGCGCGCGTGTGCGTGAGAAGGCGGCGTCGGCGAAGGCGCGAGCCTTTTTCTCTGCGGCGCGCCCTGTAAAGGACAGCATCAGCCCGGCGCGAAATCCGTCCTGATAGGTGAGGCAAGTCTTGTACGTGTCAGGCGCCGGCGCGCCTTTGGCGGATGAAACCTGTACAAGATCATCCCCGGCTTGCGAAATTCGCACCTCGGAGAAATCACAGACGACATCCGGCAGCAAATACGCTTGCGGGTCACCGATTTCATAGAGCAGTTGTTCCGATACGGTTCCCACATTGACAACGCCGCCGGCGCCGTCGGGTTTGGTCAGCGTAAACGATCCGTCTGCGGAAATTTCAGCGATGGGGTAGCCGATATTGGCGATGTCGCCGGCATCTTCCCAGTCGGTAAAGTTGCCCCCGGTCGCTTGCGGTCCGCATTCTATGATATGGCCAGCGAGGGAGCCGCTGGCGAGCAGGTCCCAGTCGTTGCGCGCCCAGCCAAATTCGTGGATCAGCGCGCCCAGCGTCACTGCGCTGTCGACAACCCGGCCGGTGATGACGATATCGGCGCCTTGAGCAAGCGCTTCCGCAACGGGAAACGCGCCGAGATAAGCGTTAACGGAAGCGATTTTTTCCGGATCCGGAAAGTCCGCGCCGGAGAACATTTCTCGCGGGGCTTCATTTGCGATCTTGCTTTTGTTCTCGGAGAGATCGTCGCCGGCGACGACCCCGACTTTCAGATCAAGACCGGCTTCCCTGATCGCCGCTCTTGCGGCAGCGGCGCAGGCGTCAGGGTTCAGCCCGCCGGCGTTGGCGATGAGTTTGACGCCTTGCGCGGCAATCTCTTTCAGGTTCGGTTTCAGTGCGGCGGTGATGAAGTCAGTCGCATATCCTGCATTCGGGTCTTTCGCTTTGGCGCGCGCCAGAATCGACATCGTAATTTCGGCCAAATAATCGTATACAATGTAATCAATTCCACCGGCGGCAAGAAATTGCGGCGTCGCCATGGAACTCTCGCCCCAATAGCCGCTGGCGCCGCCAATCCGGACAATTTTCTGCATTTTCTCAGCCACTGAACTGCTTTTCTGTTTTGCCGGGCGGCCCCGGTCTCGTTAGAAGTGCAAAAGCAAGATGAAACACCGCGCCATGTCCTGCAAGCGCGTTCAACATTACGCGACCCGTCGCGCAAGAAAGACGAGCGCATGATAGGGTGAGCAAGAAACTGCTCGCCATATCGCCAAGGAGGAAACCATGAGAGAAGCCGTTATCGTATCGACCGCCCGCACGCCCATCGGCAAGGCCTATCGCGGCGCTTTCAACGCCACCACTGCTCCGGCCCTGGGCGCCCATGCGATCAAGCATGCAGCCGAGCGCGCCAAACTCGATTTTGAAGAGATCGAAGACGTCGTCATGGGCTGTGCGCTGCAACAGGGAACAGCGTTCCAGAATGTTGCGCGGCAATCGGCGCTGCGCGCCGGATTCCCGATCTGCGTTTCCGGCATGTCGGTCGACCGGCAATGCGCGTCCGGCATGATGGCGATCGCAACGGCGGCGAAACAGGTGATGGTGGACAATATGAATGTCGCCATTGGCGGCGGGCTCGATTCCATCTCAACCAATCAAACCAGCGATATGTTCGTGCGGCCCGACCCGTGGCTGCTGGAGAACATGCCGGCGACCTATATGCAGATGATTGAAACCGCGGAAGTGGTGGCCGAGCGCTACAATATTTCACGCCAGGCGCAAGACGAATATGCGGTGCAGTCGCAGGAGCGCACCCATGCGGCGCAGGAGGCGGGCAAGTTCGACGATGAAATCGTGCCGCTGCCGTCGGTCATGAAGTTTACGAATAAAGAAACTGGCGAAACCTCCGACAAAGAAGTCACGCTTGAAAAGGACGAGGGCAACCGTCCGGGTACGACGCTTGAGAGCCTGTCGGGACTCAGAACCGTTTTCAGCGGCGGCCAGCAGGTGCAGGAAGGCAAGCACATCACCGCCGGCAACGCCTCGCAACTCTCCGACGGCGCTTCGGCTGCGGTGGTGATGGAAGCAAAAGAAGCGGAGAAACGCGGGCTGACGCCGCTCGGCTATTACCGCGGCATGGCCGTCGCCGGCACGCATCCGGACGAAATGGGCATCGGCCCTGTTTATGCGGTGCCGCGCCTCCTCGAAAAGACCGGCAAGAAGATGGATGACATTGGTCTGTGGGAATTGAATGAAGCCTTCGCCGTACAGGTGATTTATTGCCGCGACAAGCTCGGTATTCCAGATGAAATTTTGAATGTTAATGGCGGCGCCATTTCCATCGGTCACCCCTACGGCATGTCCGGCGCGCGCATGGTTGGCCATGCGCTGATCGAAGGCAAACGCCGCGGCGCGAAATTTGTCGTCTGCACCATGTGTGTCGGCGGCGGCATGGGCGCTGCTGGTTTGTTTGAGGTGGCGTGAGGCAAACTCTATGTCGCTCATCCCCGCGAAAGCGCGGATGAGCGGCGGAATGGATTCCCGCTTGCGCGGGAATGAACGGATTGAAACATACAGGTAAAAGTAATGACCAACATCACCTTTAAAGATCGCGTCGCCATCGTCACCGGCGCCGGCAATGGGCTCGGGCGTAGTCACGCGCTCGCGCTGGCCGAACGCGGCGCCAAGGTCGTCGTCAACGATCTCGGCGGCGCCCGCGACGGCACGGGCGGATCGAAAACCGCCGCGCAGGAAGTCGCTGACCATATCAACGCGAGCGGCGGCGAAGCAATCGCCGACGGCGCCAATGTCACCAAGGACGACGAGGTCAAAGCCATGGTCGCTGCCGCCATGGAGAAATGGGGCCGCGTCGACATTCTCATCAACAATGCCGGTATCCTCCGTGACAAGACGTTTCATAAGATGGAGATGGATGATTTCCGCATAGTCATCGACGTCCACCTGATCGGTACGGCGCTCTGCACCCATACGGTCTGGCCGATCATGCGTGAGCAGGGCTACGGACGGGTCGTTTGCACTTCATCGCCCTCAGGTCTGCACGGCATCTTTGGGCAAGCGAATTACGGCGCCGCAAAGGCCGGCATGTTCGGCTTCATGAATGCGCTGACGCTGGAGGGCGCGAAATACGATATCAAGATCAATCTTCTCTCACCGTCTGCAAAAACGCGGATGACCGAAGATCTCGGCATCCCGGAACCGATCCTTGAACAAATGACGCCAGAAGCGATCACCGCCGCGGCGCTGTTCCTGGTTTCCGAAGACGCGCCTTCTCGACAAATCATCTCCTGCGCCGGCGGCGGTTATGCAGCAGCGCATATCGTGGAGACTGACGGCGTTTATCTGCCCCCGGAGAAACAGACGCCCGAAGAGATCGCGGCTCACTGGGAGGCGATATCCTCGCGCGGCAAAGTTCATTATTACGAGAATTCTTCCGGCCCGACAGCGAACTTCATGACCAAGGCGCAAGGCGGTTAAAAAGTGAGCGGCATGGAAAAATATGACGCAAGCATTCTGCTTGAAAATACAGAATGTCATTGCCGGACTTGTTCCGGCGATAACATCGGATGATATGACCGATCGTATGATATGAACGCACCAGATCAAAAAGAGATAAAAGACTTCGCGCGTGACGCTGACGCGTGGTTCGCGGAGAACACGCCGCGCGATCCGGGCTTCATGTTGCCCCTCACCTTCATGGAAGTCGGCACTGACCAACAGTTTGAGTTCCTTCGCGACTGGCAGCGTAAAGTCTATGAAGCCGGCTATCTCGGCGCGGCGTGGCCGTCCAAATATGGCGGCGGCGGGCTGACCCAGGCCCATCAGGACGCTGCAACGGCGGCCATGCGCAAGCAGGGCGCGCCGATCATGCTCAACGCTATTGGGCTTAACTGGACAGGTCCGCTGCTCCTCGACATGGGTTCTGAAGAAGACAAGCAGAAATACATCAAAGGCATTCTGTCTGCGGAAGATATCTGGTGTCAGGGGTTTTCAGAGCCGGAGAACGGCTCCGATCTTGGCAACGCGCAACTGAAGGCGGAACGGGACGGCGAGGAATACGTCCTCAACGGCTCCAAGATCTGGACGACGCAGGGCAATTACGCAAAATACATGATCCTCCTTGCACGCACGAACCCCGACGCGCCAAACAAATACGCCGGGCTCTCTTTCTTTCTGGCGCCGATGAAAATTCCCGGTGTTGAAACGCAGCCGATCCGCAAGCTGACCGGCGAGTTCGGCTTTACTCAGACGTTCTTCACCGATGCGCGTATCCCCGCGTCCTGCCGCATGGGCGAGGAGGGGCAGGGTTGGCTCGTCGCCATGCGCACGCTGGAATATGAGCGCGGCGCCCGGAAGGGACAGGCCGGCGGCTACATGATGACCGAGTTCGACGCTTTCCAGATTGTCGATCTGGCGAAGCGCGCCATGCGCGCCGGTGCGCCGGCGATTGAGGACCCCGTCTTGCGCGACAAGCTTGTTGAATTTGTCATCGAGGCGCAGGGGCTGAAACTTTGCCGCGAGCGCGGGCGCATTGCGCCGCTTAATCAGGACCGACCTATGGGCCTGCCGCTCTCATCAAAACTGATGTGGACGGAATTTGTGCGTCGGCTCAACGAGTTCGCCATGACGCTAACCGGCGCTTCAGGCGGATATTATGTGGGCGACGACAACGCCATGGATGAAGGCTTGTGGACGCGGGGGTATCTTAACGCCTTCTCCGCCACCATCGGCGGCGGCACGTCGCAAATTCAACGCAACATTGTCGCCGAGCATGTGCTTGGCCTGCCGAAGAAATAGGGTAATGGCTCAAGCTTGGATTATTAGCGCTGGCTCCTTCCTCCCCCATTTATGGGGGAGGTGTCCGCAAAGCGGACGGAGGGGGAGCCTGGACTGTAAACGAATAAACCCCCTCCGTCCCTTCGGGACACCTCCCCCGCAAGCGGGGGAGGTGGGTCCTCTTCGCTGGACTCGCGAGGCGTAATCTCATGGAAAACCTCGGAACGATTGGTCTTTCGGAGGAGCAAGCTGACCTTATGGAGGCCGCGACGCGCTTTTGCCGCGAAAAATCGCCCATAGAGACCGTCCGTAAGCTGATGGAAACGGAGACAGGATATGACGCGGCTCTCTGGAAGGAAATGGCTGGCCTTGGCTGGCTAGGGATCGCTATTCCGGAAGCGTATGACGGCGTCGGGCTGTCTCTGGCGGAAGTCGCGCCGGTGATGGAGGCCATGGGTCGATCAATGCTCGCATCGCCGTTTTTTGCAACAACGCTCGCGGCGCAGGCGATGATCGCCGCCGGAACTGAAGAGCAAAAAAAAGAGATTCTGCCGCAAATCGTCCGCGGCGCGCCGGTGACGCTCGCCCTCAGCGAGGCCAATGGCGACTGGGACCTTGCCCGGGTCGACGCGACAGCCGAAACGGACGGGTTTGACGTTAAGCTTGCCGGAACGAAACGCTTTGTTACCGATGCAGGCGCGGCGACGCGGATAATTGCATCGGTTATTTTTGAAGCAGCGCCGACGCTTGTTGTGATCGAAAAAGAACAGCTTCGCGGCCAGGCGCTCCGTCGCGAGACGGTCATCGATGAAACGGTGCGAAGCTATGAGCTATCGTTGGACGGCGTTACGGTTCCCAAAACAGCGCTTCTTGATCCTGCCAAGGCGCGCGCCGCGCTTCAGCATATCGACCTCGCTGCGAACCTGTTGGCGAGCGCCGAGATGGTCGGCGCCTGCGCCGCCTGCATCGATTATACGATAGATTATCTACAGACGCGCAAACAGTTTGGCCGTCATATCGGCTCCTATCAGGCGCTGAAGCATCCGACCGTTGATGCATATACGTCTTACGAACAGGCGCGAAGTCATCTTTATGCTGCTGCGCATTCTTTCAACGATCAGGGCGCCGGCGAGATTGCAACGCGCATGGCGAAAGCGGCGAGCCTCAAGGCGTTGTCCTACGCCGCTGATCGCTCAATCCAGTTCCATGGCGGGTTCGGTTTCACCTATGACTGCGACGCACAGCTTTATCGTCGGCGCGCGGCCTGGCAGGCGTCACAGTTCGGCGACGAGGTCTGGCAGCGGCGACGGCTGGCGGAGCTTTTGTTTTAATGAAGAATCCCTTCGACACGCCAGAACGCGCCGCTTTTCGCGAAACCATCTGCAAGTTTGTAGAGAAAGAAGTGGCGCCTTATGCGGATGAATGGGACGAAGCCGGCGAGGTCCCGTGGGAACTCCATGAAAAAGCCGGCGCGCTTGGCGCGTTCGGGTTCGGCGTATCGGAAAAATATGGCGGGCTCGGCTTTGACGATTGCTTTATGCGCGCCGCATTTTCCGAAGAGTTCGCCAAATGCGGCGCCGGCGGCGTGCCGGCGGCGCTGGGCGGACGCAGCATTTCCATTGGACCGATAGAAAAGCTGGCGTCAGAAGAGATCAAGGATAAATGCCTCGCTGATATTGTCAGCGGCCGGAAAGGGTCTGGCCTCGCCGTCACCGAACCCTCCGGCGGATCGGATGTGGCGCGCCTGAAAACAACAGCGAAGCGTGACGGCAATCACTTTATCATCAATGGCGAGAAAACCTTCATCACCGGCGGCATGAACGCCGATTATTTTGTGGTCGGCGCGCGGACCGGAGACGAGGGCCTCGCCGGCATATCGCTTTTCTTTGTTGAAGCCGATGCGGACGGGTTTTCGCGCACCTCCATTGACCGCAAGATGGGCTGGTGGGCGTCGGATACGGCGAGCCTTTATTTCGACGATGTGCGCGTGCCGGCGGAAAACATGCTGGGCGATGAAAATCTCGGATTCATCCAGATTATGCATAATTTCAATTATGAGCGCCTCGCCATGATCGCCGGGATGCTCGGCATGATGAAAGTCTGCCTCGACAGCTCGGTCGCTTATGCAAAAGAGCGCGAAACTTTTGGCCGTCCGTTGATCAAGTCCCAGGTCATTCGTCACAAGATCGCGGACATGTCGGCGAAGGTCGACATGGTGGAATCTTATCTCAATCAAATCTGCTGGCAGGCGAACGAAGGCGACATGCCGGTCGCGGAAATCTGTAAAGGCAAGTTCTCCGCTTCGAAAGCGCTGGAGTTTTGCGCGTCCGAAGCAATGCAGATTTGGGGCGGGGCGGCTTACTTGCGCGGCAACCCCGTTGAGCGCATCTATCGCGAAGTGAAAGTCAACGCGATCGGAGGCGGGTCCGAAGAAATCATGCGCGATCTCGCGGTCCGCCAGATGGGGCTTTAGTCCCGGCGCAGCGACGCTATTGTGTGAGTTTGTAAACGACTATCCGTTCACTTATTGCGTCGGCGACAGCGATCTCGTCTCGGCCGTCGCTGTCAAAGTCGGCGAGCGCTATTCCCCATGGCGCTTCAATGCCGTTTTGGGGCAGGCGTTTCACAGTGACGTTTGCCCCGCCAATGACGAGCGCCATATCGCCGGACCAGCTTGCGATGAGCGCATCGCCAATCCCATCGCCATTTGAGTCGCCGACAGCGATTGATTTTGCACCCGCTGCAATCGGGATATTCTGACGCTTGGCGAAGTTTCCGGCGCCGTCTCCACCAAAGATTAAAGCGTCGCCGTTTTCGCTCGCAGCGATAATATCGAGCTGGCCGTCAGCATCAAGATCAATAAGGTCTAAAGAAAACACGCCAGGCATGGGCAGATGCGCGGTTTTTTCGAAATCAAATACGTCTTTTGTACGATTTAATGAAACAGTGACAGCGCCCCGATCGGGCAGAACGATATCGGTTTTGCCGTCGCTGTCGATGTCGCCAAGGACAAAGCCGAGATAGGGCGCGCCCAGATTGATCGGTGTTCCCGGCGCGTCAAAACCGCCGTCGGCTAAGCCGCGCAGAACATATGCGCCGTGCTCGTCTCTACTATCAATAACAAGATCCGTGCGCCTGTCGCCATCCATATCCGCGGCCTCTATCATATGCGCATGGGGCGATGCTGCGACCGGGAAGGGCGATCCCGGAGCGGGCGTAAAACCGCCTTCGCCATCGCCATGGAGAACGGTCAATCCGCCTGCCTCATGATTGGCGACAGCAAGATCAAGCGCGCCGTCCTTGTTGGCGTCCAGCACTGTCAGCCATGTGGGCATTGGACCGGCATCAAACCGGCGCGGGGCAGAGAAGCCGCCATCGCCGTCACCGAGGAAGATCGCGACCGCATTGGCGTCTGACTCTGCAACGGCGAGATCTGCGCGGCCGTCATTATTGAAATCTTCGGCGAGGAGGCGTTTTTCGCCATTCGCTGCGTTCAGAGCAGTAATCTTCGTCTCGCCCTCAGCAGACGGACTGTCTTCAGCGGCGCAGCTGACGATATGCAAAGCCGCGCAACCGCAAATAAGAGTCGTCCCGATGCGAAGTTGCAAAAGCCTCTTCTCCTTCCTGAGTTCCTATTTGCGATAATCAAGCGGCGGCTTACGGTCGCCCAGAAGGGACTTATACTTATAGTTCTTCCCGCGGGCCTCTTCAAACTCAGCCTTTGCTTTTTTACGAAGGCTTTCGTCCGTATAAAGTTCAATAGCGGCAAGCGTTAGTGTTTTCGCCGCAAATTGTGCGCCCTTGAAACCGATCGACATGCCGCTGGCTGCAGAAGATTGCCAACTATGGGCAGATGTGCCCGGAACCCATGTCGCCGTGCGCAACCCGACCGTCGGCGCAGCGTACGAAACATCGCCCACATCTGTGGATCCGTAACCGAGAGACAAATCATAAGGCTGAATTTCAGCTTCGCTGCCAAGGGTCAGTTTAGGTTCGTTCAGACTGGCGTAAAGCTCTTTTGCAAATCTCGCTTCTTCCTTCGTATACTTAACGCCGCCGACCTGACGCAGTTTTTCATCCATCATTTGCGCAAGCGTCTCGTTAACAAGAAGCGGATTATTGCCGTGGATGACTTCCCATTCGACATCGGTCCCTGTGCCAAGCGCCGCACCGCGCGCGGCATCTTCAACGCGGCTCCAGATCGCGTCGACGCCGTCCGGAGAGGGGTGGCGGACATAGTAAAAGACTTCAGCAAAATCAGGGACCACGTTGGGCGCGGTGCCGCCTTCTGTGATCACGTAATGAATGCGGCTGTCCTGGGGCACATGCTCGCGCATCATGTTGACCATCAGGTTGAACGCTTCGACCCCGTCGAGGGCGGAGCGGGCTTTTTCAGGGGCGCCGGCTGCATGCGCGGAGACGCCGCTGAACCGAAACTTGGCGGAGCGGTTGGCGAGCGTCGTGCGCGCAGCAGCGGAGTTCTCATCGTCCGCGTGCCAATGAAGCGCGATGTCCACATCGTCAAACAGACCTGCGCGAACCATATAGACCTTGCCTGAGCCGCCTTCCTCCGCCGGGGTGCCGTAAAGGCGCACGCGCCCCGGCGTTCCGGTTTCTTCCAGCCATTCCGCAACGGAAATCGCCGCCTGCACGGAGCCTGCGCCGAACAGATTGTGGCCGCAGGCGTGGGATGCGTTTTTTCCCGCGATGGGCTGGCGCGTTGCGACATCGTCCTGGTTGATGCCGGGCAGCGCATCCATTTCAGCCAGGATGGCGATCACTGGTCCGCCATCGCCGTACTCTGCGACGAACGCGGTCGGAATATCCGCAACGCCGGCGTTAATCGAAAATCCCGCCGAGCGGAGCGTGTCCTGCAGCAGCTTGCTGGAGCGTTCTTCCTGATAGCCGACTTCCGCCCATTCCCATAATTTGCGTGCGATATCAGCGGTTTGATCGTATCGCGAATCGATTCGCGTCATCACGTCCGCCGCGGCCGGGGACAGGGCCGGGGATATGGATTGTGCAAAACCGGCGACAGGCGCCGCGCCGATACAAAAAGCGGCCAATAAGGCTCTCATAACATTCATCTCCTGCATGTCTTTTTACAATGGTGGCACAACTTGGCCGGGTAGAGCCAGCATAAGAACAGGTCTGCGCAACGTCTTGATTGTGATGAAGAAAATTATCGGGATGCAGGCAGAAGCCTGCCGGCACATCGGCCAGATTTGACGCTTCTGCGCGCCTGATCGCGTTCAAAAAGGTTTCGCTCTGCGGGTCGCGGCATCCATCGCCAGGGTGTTGCTTATGCGCCGCACAGGCCGCTTTCGGACCCAGTTGGCGAGAGAAATTTCCGCAGCCATTGATGCGTAATCTTGTCACAAAGGCTTAACGCGTGTTTACTAATCAAGGTCTGGGGACTGGCAACAGCAGTTTGTCGAGGGGGTTGAGCTTTGGGGTCTTCTTCGGAAAGTCTGGGCAATCGTGCATCTTTTGCTAGTCTGAACCCTTCAGACATCAAAATCAGAGAGCCTGAAAAAAAGAAAACCGGTTTCGGGAAACTGGTTGCCTGGGCGCTGTTGATTCTGCTTTGCACGTTCCTCGCGCTCGCCATCCTTCTTTTTGTTTTCAGCAAAGGCGCAGAATACGGACAAGTCACTGCCGACCGGCATCTGTTTGGGCGCACTAGCGGGGCTGCAAATCGCTTGCTTGGTCCCAATGCCGTCGAGACAGCCGATTCAGTCTTCGCCGCATGGACGGCTGAGGTAAAAAAACGTCATGCGGTCGAGCGGAAGGTCAAATCGATCTCTATGTCCGATTCGCTGATCGGCAGTCCGTCCGATCACATTTTCCTCGGCATTTATGAACGCGATCAGCTTAATCGAAAGTCGGAGGCGGCGCTTCACTTTTATCTTGCGCTCTCGAACGGACACCCCGACGCTTACCGGCTTTACAACTCCCTAAGCATTCCGGCGGCTGACCATGAGGCCCTCTATCAGAAGTTTATTTCACTGCATGAAATGAACGGCGGCGAAGGCCTGTTGCGGCTCGGCCAGTATTATCTTGGTTTTGATGTTTTTGCTGTCGCCAAACGCATGCGAGCGAAACTTCGGTTTGCGCGCCCCAATGACTATGTCTGGGCTCGGCAATCGCAAGCGAGCCAGCTCGCTTATATGCATTTTCACATGGCTTCCTTATGTGATGTTCCGAATGCGTATGAATGGCGCCAGGAAACAGCCCGCAAGTACAACATCACCGATGACGCTGAACGACAGCTTAAAGTGCGCGCCAATGATATTCTGACAGAATTGGCGAAACGCTACCCGTCGCGCGGCAAGGGAACGGCGGAAGATCGCTATTGCGATCGCGAACACCTCGACAACAAATTTGATGAGTTGACTGAATACTATACCGATCTCGCCGCCATCCGATATGAAGAGGACTTCGACGCTTGGGAAGGCAATCATCCCTGTGACCAGGAAGGGCATAGGTATACGGACGATGAGTGTGACGAGTTCGATTACTATTACGACGAGGACAACGGACGTTTTGTCCCGATTATTCAGGTCCCGACCTTTTTTGAGCTAATCCAGGATGTTCTCGGCGAACAAAACCGTTCGCGGCGCCGGGGCGATGGACCGCCTCGCCGAGGACGCGGTGAGGGTCGAGGTCGCGGACGAGGCGGCCGGTACAGTCCGTTTGGTGGCGGGCGTGACTCCGCATCGCCGGTCTATCGCAATAATCCGGGCGGTTCTGTTGAGGAAAATACGGAATTTCAGGACGGGCAATTCGAACCTGATTGCGGCGCGCAGGACGATCCGCGCTACGCTAAATGTATTGAAGACTGGAATGCGTCCGCCGCCGATCGACGATCGAACGCCGCAAAATGCAATGACGACGCCAATCGCCAATACAATTTGGGCGAAGCGGATATGGCGGTTGGACGGATCATCAATGCGCGCAACCGGTTTGAGCGGGCGATCGAGATCGGTCGGCAATGTCAGTCCGACTATGCGATTCTCGCCGGCAAGCGTCTCGCGGCGCTAAATCTCACTTGCGAATACACACCCCGCTCGTTGGCCCGGATCTCTCGCGAATATTACGACAACCCGGAAGGCGGTGCGATCATTGATCTTGAATCTCGCCAGCGCGGGCTCAAGGCAAAGGGTCATTACAGCGGCTCCATCGACGGCAAATATGGTCAGGGCACGCGCGACGCCGTTCGCAAATTCCAGCGTGAATTCGGTTTCGATGAGACCGGCGATTTAACGCCGATTGAAACGGTCTACCTGATCTGCTCTGCGGCCGAGGTGCATTCCGATCTTAAATCGACGAACACGCTCGGCATTATGTATATGGCTGGTCTTGGCGTTATTCAGAGTACGGATCGCGGCATTTACTGGCTGACCCAAGCGGCTGAACGCGGCAATGAAGATGCAATGTATAATCTTGCATTGATTTACGGCACAGCGACGGTCGTCAGCAGTTATCGCCTGTGCGGCAATGTTGAAAATATTGCTCGCGCCGACTCCTGGTTGGAGCAGTCCGCCAATTACGGCCATCCGCCGGCGAGAAGGCTTGTTGAACTCTACGGCGCGCTGGCGCCGAGCGCGCGCTGGGTTGAGATCCGCGAGCAGCTTCAACTCAATGATTTTTATAAAAAGCGACTGGAACCTGTGGGCGAGGCGTGCACGCCTAATCCGTAATGGCGTTGGCGCAGAAGCGCCGAAAGGAGAAAGAAGATGGTGAGGATAGTTTTGATGTTGGCGGCGATCGCGATGTTCGCCAGCAGTTGCGGCAATACCTGGCGTTCAGGCGGCGGGCGCTTCGCTTCTGATAATCGTTCAGGCATTATCGCAGGGCGAAAGGCGGAATCCGCAGCGCCTGAAGTTAATGATATATGCGATGTCGACTCGCTTGAAGCTCAACGCAACATTCTTCGCACGCGTACAGACAATTTGTCAAATTCCTATAAGCAAGAAGGCGGCGTCCAGAGCCAAGACCGAACAAATAGACTGCTCAATGATTTCGATGCTGAGATCGATGCAGCATATCGCAATGTCACGTCTAGCTGCCGCGCATATTCCCGCTGTATGCAAAACAATTACTACAATGAAGGTTCATGCCGCAGCACGCTTTCCAGCTGGGAACGCTCTCGGGATGAGTTTGCCGATCTTTCCCGCGAACTTCGTGAAATTGAGGCAGAAGTTGAACGTGACCAGATCAATCGCCCGGTTCGTCGCGGCCATAGAAGAGGCGTTCGCCTCAATCGTTGCGAATGCAATTCCAATATTGGCCCGCTTGCGAATTGCTGTGACAAGGATAGCGATCAGGAAGCAAAGAAACGCGGTTGGTGAAAGTACGCTTGAACCGCGCCTGACTGTTTTCTTCTTCTTTGTGAAAACCCCGCTGGAAAGTCAGCGGGGTTTTTTCTTGTATTGAATAATTTGATTGTCACGCCACGCTGACTTCCGGCGCCGCCTCCGGCAGATCCTCGCCAAAGGCGCGCTGGTAAAATTCGGCGACCGCCGGCCTTTCCAATTCATCGCACTTATTCAGGAAGGTCACCCGGAAGGCGTAGCCGATATCCTGAAAAATTTCTGAGTTCTGCGCCCAGGTGATCACCGTTCTCGGGCTCATGACCGTCGATATATCTCCTGCGATAAAGGCGTTTCTCGTCATATCTGCAACACGCACCATAGCGTCGATTGCCTTTCGGCCTTCTTCAGAATCATAGAGCGGCGCTTTTGCGATGACGATTTCTGTTTCCTCATCATGGTCGAGATAATTCAGCGTAGTGACGATTGACCAGCGGTCCATCTGTCCCTGGTTAATTTGCTGCGTGCCGTGATAAAGCCCGGTGGTGTCGCCCAGACCGATCGTATTCGTTGTCGCGAAAAGTCTGAACCAGGGGTTCGGCGTCAGAACTTTGTTCTGATCGAGCAGGGTGAGGCGGCCCTCAGACTCAAGCACCCGCTGAATTACAAACATCACATCCGGCCGACCGGCGTCATATTCGTCAAAAACCAGCGCTACCGGACGCTGAAACGCCCATGGCAGCATGCCTTCCTTGAACGCCGTCACCTGAACGCCGTTTTCAACTACGATGGCGTCCTTGCCGATCAGGTCGATCCGGCTCACATGGCTGTCGAGATTGATGCGAATACAGGGCCAGTTGAGGCGCGCTGCGACCTGTTCGATATGCGTCGATTTGCCGGTGCCGTGATAGCCCTGAACCATAACGCGGCGATTATGCGTGAAGCCGGCAAGGATCGAGAGTGTCGTCTCCGGGTCAAAGCGATAGGCGGGGTCCGCCGGCGGCACATACTCATTCGGCTCGGCGAACGCCGGCACGTCAAAGTCAATTTCAACGCCGAAAACCTCGCGGGCCGAAACCGTATGATCAGGTTTTTCTGGAAAAGCTTCGTCAGATATCAAGGCCATTAATACGCACCCGGTGTTCCATCAAAATTTCGCCGGACACTCGCGCGAAACTCCAGCCCTTGCAAGCGGCGCAGGCGCCGCATAGCGCTCTTATCCGGCGAAGACCGACGCAAATGGCCGAAAATCTATAAATGGCCGGCTTTTTTGAGAATGGTGTGCGCTTTTACAACGTCGGCGAGTTGCGCTTCAGCGCTGCGATCGCCGTCATTGGAATCCGGGTGGAAACGGCGCACCAGCTCCGCGTACCGTCGCCTGATCTCGCCTGATGATGCGGTATGGGGCAAGGCGAGGGTCTCATATGCCTTTTCCTGCAGCTTTGAGAGCCGCTTGCCGTTACGATACACGCCGCGGGTCTGCGCTCGCGCTTTCGCTTCCTCTTCGAAAAGACCGTGCGCATCTTCCATATCCGCTGGCCCGCGCGCCTTCGCGGCGGCTCTGGCCCGCTCATTCTTGCCCATGGACCAGGTCGGCCGGCCGCCATAGCGTGCCGCTTCCTGTTCGGCCTTGGCTTCCGCGTCGGAAAGGCCGTCAAAGTAATTCCAGTTCTTGTTATGCTCGCGCGCATGCGTCAGGCAATACCACACGCGCTTGCGCGGCTCGCGCGGGCTCTTGGGCAGGCTGCATGCAGCTTGCTCTTCGCAATCTTCCCAGTCGCAATTGCGCTCGCCCGGCTCGGCGATGCGGGCCCGGGTTTTTTTGGCTTTCGCCTTTGCGGTGCCGACACGAATGTCGAAGCCGAGGCGGGGTTTGTAACTCTCTTTGGACATAGCGCGTAATATGGTGCGATGCATCAACGGATACAATCTTGACACCGGCCGGGAAAATGCGATGTCTTCGATCGCTTATGCCTGCTGTCGCCGAAACTATAGAACGCAAACTTCGTGAGGGTCTTTCCGCGCAAGATGTTTCAGTGCGCGATGAGTCTCATTTGCATGCTGGACATGCTGGCGCGCCTGAGGGCGGGGAGTCCCATTTTCGGATTGTCGTAGTCGCATCAGCCTTTGCGGGACTAAGCCTGGTCGCCCGCCAGCGCCGCGTAAATGACATCCTTCGTGAGGAACTTGCAGGGCCGATCCATGCGCTGGCCATGAAAACGCTGACGCCGGAAGAAGCCGCAAGCGCCAAGGCTTGATTGACGCCCAAAAGAAGGAAGGGCTTTCGATATGGAACTGCCGCAAGCCCCGGCGACCTTTGCGCTGATTCTCGCAAATCTGATCGCAAGCATTTACGCCCTCAACATTGACCGCAGCTTTGCAGAGAATTTTGCTTTTCGTGTGGACGCGATCGTCCGAGACAAGCAGCACTATCGAGTTTTCACCTCCTCATTCCTGCACGGCGATTACTTTCATCTGCTGTTTAATCTGCTGACGCTTTTCTATTTCGGGCCTGTCATAGAGAGAATTCTGGGCATCGACGGATTTCTGGTCGTCTATTTCGGCGCGGTGTTCGCCGGCGGGGTGATTTCTTTCTTCGTGAACCGGAATAACCCGGCTTATACGTCACTAGGCGCATCGGACGGCGTCGCCGGCGTTGTTTTGTCGTTTTGTGTCTTTTTCCCGCTTGAAAGAATTTACATCTTCTTCATTCCGATCGGTATTCCGGCGATCCTGTTTGGCGCAATCTTTATTGCAATTTCGGCAGGCATGATGGGCCGCGCCGGCGGGCGGATCGCTCATGAGGCCCATCTGGGCGGGGCGTTGGCGGGCGTGCTGCTGACGCTGGCCATGCGCCCCGATGTGCTCGGCCGCCTCTTCGCTTAAGCCTTTGCGACAAGTTTTTGCGTCTTTTGATCAGTTTCCTGTTCAGGGTCTTTGCATTGCGGCTGCAGGCGTTTAAAAGGCGCGCCAGTCTTTGATCAGCGCGGTCTTTTCGTCGCATTGCGACAGGCGCGCGCATCCGTCCACTAAGCAGTTGTCATTCGCAGCTGCAGTATGACCAGCAATTAACGCCGAAAGGCCAAGGGCGACCCGGCCCTGATATTTATGATCGCAACTGCCGCCTTTTACCTCTTTGCATTCGCCGCCGTCGCCGCAGGCTTCATGGTGATTGCCGCGCGCAACCCGGTTCATTCCGTGCTGTTTCTGATCAGCGCTTTTATTTCCGCCGCCGGCCTCTTTGTGCTGATGGGCGCTGAATATCTCGCGATGCTGCTTGTCGTCGTCTATGTAGGCGCCGTCGCCGTCCTGTTCCTGTTTGTGGTGATGATGCTCGACGTCGATTTCGTCGAGATGAAACAGGGCTTTTTGCAATATATGCCGATCGGCGGCGCGCTCGCGGTCATCGTCGTGATTGAATTGATGATGGTTGTTGCGGTCTGGGCGTTTCCGGAAGAAGCGACAGAGGTGCGGACCAATCCGATTCCGACAGCGAGCGAAACGGTCGCCGACCCGAACGGCCCGACGAATATCGAAGCTCTCGGCCTCGTGCTCTACACGGACTACATCCACTATTTTCAGATAGCCGGCATGATTTTGCTGGTCGCCATGATCGGCGCAATTGTTCTGACCTTCAGAACGCGCCAGGGCATAAAAAAACAGGATCCGGCGGCGCAGGTCGCGCGCGGGCGCGATGTCGAACTTGTCGACATTCCGTCTGGTCAGGGACTGTCATAGGAGGGGCGCATGGGCGATGAAATCGGTCTCGGGCATTATCTGAGCGTCGCGGCAATTCTGTTCGCGATCGGCATGGCGGGCATCTTTTTGAACCGAAAAAACGTGATCGTCATCCTGATGTCGATTGAGCTTATGCTGCTGGCGGTGAACATCAACCTCGTTGCGTTTTCACAGTTTCTCGGCGACCTGACAGGTCAGGTCTTTGCGTTCATGGTTCTGACGGTCGCCGCCGCCGAGGCGGCTATCGGGCTTGCGATTCTTGTCGCCTTTTTCCGCAATCGCGGCGATATCGCTGTCGATGACGCCAACCTGATGAAGAACTAGGAAGGCGAGCGGCGCATCATGGAAGCCTGGGTTGTTCTCTTACCGTTAATCGGCGCGATGGCGTCCATGCCTGTTGGTCGTCTCGCCGGGACGAAAGCGTCTGAATATCTGACGACGGGCTTGATGCTTGCGGCGGCGATCCTTTCCTGGACGCTTTTCTTTGACGTCGCGCTCGGCGGCAATGCGCGCACCATTACGCTCTTCACCTGGGTCGCCTCCGGCGATTTTGTCGCCAACTGGTCGGTGCGGCTCGATACGCTTTCCGCGGTCATGCTTGTGGTGGTGAACTCGGTCTCGTTTCTCGTTCACACCTATTCCATGGGATACATGAAGGAATACGGCGAGCAGTCGCGTTTTTTCGCCTATCTGTCTCTATTTACCTTCGCAATGCTGACGCTGGTGACGGCGGACAATTTTCTGCAGCTCTTTTTCGGCTGGGAAGGCGTGGGCCTCGCCTCTTATTTGCTGATCGGCTTCTGGTTTAAGAAAAAGTCCGCCAATGATGCTGCGATCAAGGCGTTTGTCGTCAATCGGGTCGGCGATTTCGGGTTCGCCCTCGGCATCATGTGCGTTTTCTACGTATTTGGTTCAATCGAATTTGATACGGTGTTCGAAGCTGTTCGCACGAACGCCGTCGTCGATCCTTTCGGCGCGGTTGCTGCGGCGCCGATCCGCGAGCTGACGATCGGCTTCATCGATATCGAAGCGCATGCCCTGACAGTTATTGCAGTTCTCTTGTTCATCGGTGCCATGGGCAAGTCGGCGCAGTTTCTGCTGCACACCTGGCTGCCGGACGCGATGGAGGGGCCAACGCCGGTTTCCGCGCTCATTCACGCAGCGACCATGGTTACCGCGGGCGTGTTCCTCGTCTGCCGTTGCTCTGTCATTTACGAATATGCCCCCAACGCGGCCGCGATGGTGACCCTTGTCGGCGCAGTTACGGCGTTCTTTGCTGCGACTGTCGGGCTCCTGCAGGACGACATCAAGAAAGTCGTCGCCTATTCAACCTGCTCACAGCTTGGCTACATGTTCTTCGCAGCCGGCGTTGGCGCTTATGGCGCGGCCATGTTCCATTTGTTCACGCATGCTTTCTTTAAGGCGCTTCTCTTTCTTGGGTCTGGCGCAGTCATTATCGCCATGCACCACGAACAGGACATCAAGAAGATGGGCGGGGTAAAAGACATTCTTCCGCTCACGCACATATTGATGGTGATCGGCACGATCGCGATTACCGGCGTTGGCATTCCGACCGTCTATCTCTTTGGCGCGCCGCTTGGCACGGCTGGTTTTGTTTCTAAAGACCTCGTTATCGAGGGCGCCTATGCGGCGGCTTCGGGCGGGCGTCCTTTCGCCATGTTCGCCTTTATCATGGGACTGATTGCCGCTGTGATGACGGCTTTTTATTCCTGGCGTCTTATTTTCCTCACCTTCTGGGGCAAGTCCCGCGCGCCTGAAGAGGTGCGCAAGCATCCCCACGAAGTTCCCGACACCATGATGGGACCGCTCATACCGCTCGCTTTTGGCGCGCTTGTCGCCGGCATGGTTTTCTACGGCGACTTTGTCGGCAAGAACAAAGAAGAATTCTGGAATGGCGCGCTTTATTTCTCTGATGCTCACCATGGCGAAGAGAAGTCGACTGCCGCCCTTGCGGACAGCCATGCCGAAGAAAGCCACGGCGACGAGGGGCACGGCGCTGGGTCCCATGACGCTGAAGCCGGCGACCATGGCGGCGGGCATCATGATATCCCCAAATGGGTTTTCTGGACGCCGTTCATTGCGATGCTGATCGGGACATCAACGGCGGCGCTGCATTATTTGCGCGGCGACCCCTTGCGTCCGGGGCTTTTGCGCGAAGGCGGCATGATCTACGCATTCCTCAAAAACAAGTGGTACTTTGATCAAATTTACGACGTTCTGATCGTCAAACCCGCGCTGAGGATCGGCCGGTTCCTATGGATAGACGGCGACGGCAAGACGATTGACGCCGTCGGTCCGGACGGCGTCGCTGCGGCGGTAGCGTCCAATGCGAAACGTCTTGTGAAGCTTCAGTCCGGTTATCTCTATCATTATGCGTTCGCCATGCTTCTCGGTATTGCGCTCTTTATCACCTTCATTCTCATTCGCAGCGGGGGCGGGCAATGACAGAGAGTTTCGCTGAGCAGCCCTGGCTGACCTTGCTGACGTTTGCGCCCCTGGTCGGCGCGTTCTGCATCATGCTTCGGCGCATGATTGCAAAAACGGATGAAACCGGCGCCATCGTTGAGAAAGAGCAGGCCCAGGTCGACAACGTGGCGAAATGGGTGGCGCTCGCTTTTACGGTCGGCGCTTTTCTTGTCTCGCTTGGCGTTTATGCGCTCTACGATCCGTCAGTAGGCGGCTATCAACTTGTCGAACAGCGCGGCTGGATCGGCGGCGGCGTCAACTACAAGATGGGCGTTGACGGCATATCGATCCTGTTCGTGCTGCTGACCACTTTCATCATGCCGATTTGCATCCTGGCGAGCTGGGACTCAATCAAATCGCGCGTCGCTGACTACATGATAGCGTTTTTGGTTCTTGAAACGCTGATGATCGGCGTCTTTTGCGCGCTCGATCTTTTCCTGTTTTACGTATTTTTTGAAGGCAGCCTCATCCCGATGTTCCTGATCATCGGCGTATGGGGATCAAAGGGCGTGAAAGAGTTCGCCGGCGTATCGATGCCCTCGAAAGTATATGCGGCGTTGAAATTCTTTTTATACACGCTGCTCGGTTCGCTTCTTCTCCTGATCGCAATGGCCTGGATGTATCAGGAGACGGGAACGACTGATATTCCGACGCTTCAGCAATATGAATTCGGCGTTGGCGCCCAGAAATGGCTGTGGTTTGCTTTCTTTGCGTCCTTTGCAGTCAAAATGCCCATGTGGCCGGTGCACACCTGGTTGCCAGACGCTCATGTTCAGGCGCCCACAGCCGGTTCCGTCGTTCTCGCGGCAATCCTTTTGAAAATGGGCGGGTACGGATTTTTACGCTTCTCTCTGCCGATGTTCCCGGATGCGTCGATCTTTTTCTCGCCGCTCGTTTTTGCGCTTTCCATCATTGCGATCATCTACACTTCGCTCGTAGCGCTCGCTCAGGAGGATATGAAAAAGCTCATCGCCTATTCCTCTGTCGCCCATATGGGATTTGTGACGATGGGAATTTTTACCGGCACCAAGCAGGGGATTGAAGGCGGTCTTTTTCAGATGCTGTCGCACGGCTTTATCTCCGGCGCGCTCTTTCTTTGTGTCGGGGTTGTCTACGACCGCATGCATACCCGTGAGATTGAAGCCTATGGCGGGCTCGTGCATCGCATGCCGCTATACGCGTTTCTGTTCCTCTTCTTTACCATGGGCAATGTCGGCCTGCCGGGCACATCCGGTTTTGTCGGAGAGATCCTGTCGATGACCGGCGCCTTTAAAGTCAACAGCTGGATTGCTTTCTTTGCAGCCTTTGGCGTTATTCTCTCTGCAGCTTATGCGCTTCGTCTCTATCGCCAGGTGATGTTCGGCCAGATTACGAAAGACGCTTTGCAAACGATTCCTGATGTCGACACGCGCGAGCTTGTCATGCTGGGCGTATTGATGGCGTTTGCCCTCTATCTCGGCGTTAATCCGGGACCGGCGCTGTCCGTCTTTTCGCCGTCGGTTGATTTGTTGATGAATAATATGGGCTCAGCCCTTGGCGGCGGAGCGTAATTGCATGGGCATTTTTGAATCTCTGTCTTACGCCTTGCCGGAGCTTGCGCTCGCAATCGGCGCTATGGCGTTGTTGACCATTGGCGTTTTCCTTGGTGATGCTCATGCGCGCCAGATCTCTTATGGCTCGGTTGGGTTGTTGATTGTTGCGCTCGTTTTGACCGTGGCTGGCCCGTCTTCGCAAAGCGCTTCGCTTTTTGACAGCGCCTTTCAGGTCGATGCTTTTGCAACGTTTTGTAAGGTGATCATTTTCGCGGCGGCGGCGATTGCAATCCTGATGTCGCAGTCCTTCATCAAGACGGAAAACGGCGGACGTTTTGAATATCCCGTGCTGATTGTGCTGGCGGCTTTCGGCATGGCGTTGATGGTTTCGGCGTCGGATCTGATCTCTCTCTATATGGGTGTCGAAATGCAGAGCCTCGCGCTCTATATCCTCGCTGCCTATAATCGCGACAGCCGCCGTTCGACAGAAGCCGGCCTTAAATACTTTGTCCTTGGCGCGCTGTCCTCCTGCTTGCTGCTTTACGGCGCCTCGCTCATTTACGGTTTTTCCGGTTCGACATCGTTTGAAGATATTGCCCGCGTCGCAGCGGCTGAAGATCAGAATGTCGGCCTGGTCATCGGGCTCGTTTTCCTGATTTCAGGCTTGGCGTTCAAAGTTTCCGCTGCGCCGTTCCACATGTGGACGCCGGACGTTTATGAAGGTGCGCCAACGCCGGTGACTGCATTCTTTGCAGCCGCTCCGAAGCTCGCCGGCATGGCGCTTTTTGCTCGCGCGCTGATGGCGGCGTTTCCGGGCGTGCTGCTCGACTGGCAGCCTGTTATCGCGATTATCGCCGTCGCCTCCATGGCGGTCGGCGCCTTTTCGGCGATTGCGCAAACAAACATCAAACGCCTGATGGCGTATTCCTCAATCGGTCACATGGGCTACGCTCTGGTTGGTCTTGCAGCCGGCACCGTACAAGGGGTGACGTCGGTCCTGATTTATATGGCCATCTATATCGCAATGACGATCGGCGCCTTTGCCTGCATCTTGATGATGCGCCGTCGCGGCGGCATGACGGAAGGGATTGAAGACCTTGCGGGATTGACCAAAACAAACATGCCGCTTGCCGTCATTTTGACAGCGTTGCTGTTTTCACTCGCCGGCGTTCCGCCGCTCGCCGGATTTTTCGGCAAATGGTATGTTTTCCTTGCCGCGGTTGAAGCCGATTTGATTTGGCTTGCCGTCATTGGCGTTCTGGCCAGCGCCGTATCCGCCTTCTACTATCTGCGGATTGTCTGGTACATGTGGTTCGATGAACCTGCCCATGCTTTTGAGCGTGACGCCGCACCGTCGATCCGCTTTGCGGCATGGGGCTCGGCGGTGTTAATGTTCCCGGTACTGACGATATTTATCGGTTCTTTGCGCCGGGTGGCCGAAACCGCCGCTGCATCGCTTTTTTAAGCTATGCGAACATTACCGAGCGGCGCCCAGGTCGATCTGTTCGAGACGCTCGATTCAACAAGCGCCGAAACAAAACGCCGCGCTGCTCGCGGCGAAGTCACGCCTTTATGGGTCGTCGCCCGGGAACAGACTGCCGGGTACGGTCGGCGCGGGCGGGCCTGGGAGTCTCAACTCGGCAATTTCGCCGGCAGCCTTGTCTTCAGGCCCGAGGGCGATCCGGCCGATTTTCCGCAGCTGTCATTCGTTTGCGCCGTCGCCGTGCGCGCGGCGCTTCAAAAGTGGGCGCATGAAGACCGCTTGGCGCTCAAATGGCCGAACGACATTCTGGCAGACGGCGGCAAGATCGCCGGTCTCCTGCTGGAGCGAATTGAAATGGAAGGCGCGCCTCTGGTCTCGATGGGTGTGGGCGTTAATATTGCTTCGTCGCCGCAGGGCATGGCGTATCCGACTGCGAAACTGGCAGACATATTGGCAAAGTCGAAAGTTGCGCCTGCCGTTGAAGATCTTCTGGCAGCCGTCGATGCGGCGTTCTGGAGCGCTTATGAACAGTGGAAGGCTGAAGGCTTCCAGGCGATTCGCAAGACTTGGCTGCGCTATGCAAAAGGAATAGGTGCGGCGATCCGCGTTCAATTGCCGAATGAAACGCTAAACGGCTATTTCGAAGGGCTGGATGATGCTGGGGCGCTGATCTTGCGGCAGGGCGACGGGCGCCGGGTTATTACAGCGGGCGAGATCATGTTTGGCGATCCGCGCGCCGAGACTATATGATCGTTTGCTGAACAAGAAAGGTCCGCATGCTTCTCGCTATCGACGTCGGCAATACGAA
Source organism: Pseudomonadota bacterium (assembly GCA_039180625.1). Classification (GTDB taxonomy): domain Bacteria; phylum Pseudomonadota; class Alphaproteobacteria; order Caulobacterales; family Parvularculaceae; genus Hyphococcus. The sequence goes on from JBCDDE010000007.1 coordinate 70,408, forward strand.
TTCTGTCATCTCCCTTTTTGACGGCAAGGACCCGGCTGCGGTCTGGCGCACCTCGACGTCTTCAACTCGCACGGCTGACGAATACGCCGTATGGCTGTCGAGCCTGATGTCCATGGCCGGATACCGCTTTGAAGATGTCAGCGACTGCGTCATTTCCAATGTGGTGCCGCAATCGCTGTTTCATCTGCGCAATCTCTCACGGCGATATTTCGGTTGCGAGCCGTTTGTCGTGGGCCACGCCAATATCCCGGGGGTTATCGTCCGCATCCCGAAGCCCTCCGAGGCCGGGGCTGACAGGCTTGTCAATGCGGTTGGCGCTTATGTCGCCCATGGCGGCCCCTTGATTGTGGTTGATAGCGGCACCGCCACTAATTTCGATATCGTCGGCGATGATGGCGCGTTTGAAGGCGGCGTCATTGCGCCGGGCATTAATCTCTCCATGCAGGCTTTGCACGAAGCGGCGGCGCGACTGCCGCGTGTGGCGATTGAGTGCCCGCCGAAAGTGATCGGCACGGATACGGTCGGCGCGATGCAGACAGGCGTTTTCTGGGGCTATATCAGCCTGATTGAAGGATTGATTGACCGCATACGTTCAGAATACGGAAAGCCAATGAAAGTTGTTGCAACCGGCGGCATCGCATCACTGTTTGAAGGCGCGACAGATGCGATCGATGCGTTTGATAGCGATCTCACCATTCGCGGATTGTATGAAGTGTATCGGCGCGTGAAGGCCGAAGGGTAATGTCAAAAAACGAACTTGTATTTCTGCCCCTTGGGGGCTCAGGCGAAATCGGCATGAATATGAACCTTTACGGGTTCGGCTCGCCCGCCAATCGCCAGTGGATCATGATCGATTGCGGCGTCATGTTCGGCGACACTGCTGCGCCGGGCATTGACCTGATCTGTCCGGACCCGTCTTTTATTATGGAAGAGCGGGAGGCGTTGCACGGCCTTTTGCTCACGCACGGACATGAGGACCATATTGGCGCGGTGGCGCTTTTGGCGCCGAAGCTTGGCTGTCCCGTTTACGCCACGCCGTTTACGGCGGCGCTTGTTCAACGCAAGCTCAATGAATACGGCGCTGACGATGTTGAGTTGAATATCATCGATATGAACTCGAAATTGACGCTCGGCCCATTCGATCTTGAGTATGTGACGCTGACGCACTCCATACCTGAACCGAGCGGCATCGTCATTCGCACTGAACTCGGAACAGTGCTGCATACCGGCGATTGGAAACTCGACCCCACGCCGACGCTTGGGCCAACTGCGGACGCCGACGCTATCCGCAAGCTGGGCGATGACGGGCTTCTCGCTATAGTTTGCGACTCGACGAATGTTTTTTCAAAAGGCGAATCCGGATCGGAGTCTAAAGTCCGCGCCTCTCTTGTTGAGTTAATCCGTGAGCAGAGCGGGCGGGTTGCGGTGACGACATTCGCCTCCAATGTCGGCAGGGTGGTTTCGATTTGTGAGGCCGCTGTCGCCGCGGACCGGAGCGTGTGTCTTCTGGGCCGGTCGATGCTGCGTATTGTCGAGGCGGCCCGCGAAACCGGGTTGCTGCCAAAGTCCATGAGCTTTGTTGAGCCGCGCGACGCCGGCTTCTTGCCGCGCGAGCATGTGCTTTATCTTTGCACAGGCAGTCAGGGCGAACCGCGCGCGGCGCTGTCGCGAATCGCCCGCGGCGACCATCGCGACCTTGTGTTGAGCGACGGCGACACGGTGATTTTTTCGTCGAAGATTATTCCTGGCAATGAGCGAGAAATTTATAATCTGCAAAATGATCTCGTTGACCGCGGCGTCAAGATCATTACCGAGAAAGACCATTTCATTCACGTTTCCGGTCATCCCTGCCGGGATGAATTGAAAGCAATGTATGAGTGGGCGCGCCCTTCTATAGCGATCCCGGTGCATGGCGAGGCGCGGCATCTGGAAGAACACGCAGATCTTGCGCTGGCGCTTGGCTGCGATGAAGCGCTGGCGCCGCGCAATGGCGACCTGATCCGTCTTGCGCCGGAGGGACCGGAGGTGCTGGAGGAAGTTCCGGCCGGACGCATGTATCTTGACGGCGATGCGCTCCTGCCGGACGGCGCGGCTCCTATGCGCGAACGGCGCAAATTGTCTTACGCCGGCGTTTGTTTCGCATCGCTCGCCTTTGATCGCAAAAGCGCTCTGAAATCCTTGCCCGCGGTTGTTCTGTACGGTGTGTTTGCCGGCGATGAAGAGGCCGGTCTGGCAGTGGAAATTGGCGATGCCGTTGACGATATGCCTGTAGCGAAACGGCGGGACGATGAGGCGGTGGAACTGGCGGTGCGGCGTGCGGCGCGGGCGTTTTTCGATGACGTATGGGGCAAGCGTCCGATTATCGAAATTGTGATCCACCGGAGTTCGGAATGAATATCGTCGGCGTCATTGTTGTTTTTATTATCTGGTGGTGGGTGGCGTTCCTGGCTGTTCTGCCTATGGGCGTGAAGGGGCGATGGGAAGCCCCCGATGACGGGGTGGAAGGCGCCGATCCGGGAGCGCCAGATAATCCGCAATTGAAACAAAAAGCGCTTCGCGCCACATGGATCGCTGCTTTGCTGACCGCGCTGACGACAGCTTTTATCATGAGCGGTGTCGTCGATTTTCGTCAATAACAGGCGTTGCTTGCCAAGACTGTCGGGCGCTATTAGCTAAGCAGTGAAGCTGTTCCGCGCACTGCTTCTGCAAGGGCCTCCGCATGACTGAAACAACGCCTACGGATGATTTGGACGACGTCGAAGCTGATGCGATCGACGCAGAGGATGCGCAGTTCGCCGATGACCAGACCCTCTCGCCGGAATTCGTTGCGGCTGTTTCAGAGGCGATAGAAAAGGGCGACAAGCCCATTTTTGAAACCCTGGTCGAAGAGCTTCACCCGGCCGATATCGCCGATCTTATGGGTTTGCTCAGCGAAGACGGGCGCGCCGGTTTCATCGCCATGAAAGGCGGCGCCATTGAAGCCAACGTGCTTGCCGAGATTGACGAAGACCTGCGCGAAAGCGTTGTCGACGCCATGGGCCCTGAAAGGGTCGCTGAAGCGGTCGTCGAGCTGGATACGGACGATGCGACTTTCGTTCTTGAAGATCTGGATGAGGAAAAACGAGCGGAAATCCTCGCCGAGGTGCCGCTGGAGGATCGTCTCGCGCTTCGAGCCGCGCTTGATTATCCGGAAGAAAGCGCCGGGCGATTGATGCAGCGTGAGTTCTTCGCTGCGCCGGGATATTGGACGGTCGGACAGATCATTGACCGTTTGCGCTCAACGGAAGACTTGCCTGACCGTTTTTTCGAAGTGTTTGTCGTTGATCCCGCGTTCAAGCCAATCGGCGAGGTGCCGCTCTCTACGCTTCTGAAGTGTTCGCGTGAGACCCGCATCCAAGACATTATGTTGAGCCAGTCCATGCGCAAAATTCCGGTGACCATGGACCAGGAGGAGGTCGCCTATCTCTTTGAGCAGTATAACCTTATTTCTTCCGCTGTAATTGACGCGTCGGAGCGCCTTGTGGGCATGATCACGGTGGATGATGTCGTTGAGATGGTGCGAGAGGAAACGCATGAAGACATGCTGGCGCTGGGCGGCGTTGAAGCGGACACCGGACTTTCCGATACGGTTGTGCGCACGGTGCGGTCCCGTTTTTCATGGCTTGCGGTCAATCTGGCGACCGCCATTCTGGCTTCGCTCGTGATTGCGCTTTTTGACGGCGCCATCGGTCAGATCGTGGCGTTGGCGGTTTTAATGCCGATCGTTGCTTCCATGGGCGGCAATGCAGGCACGCAGACGCTCACCGTCGCTGTGCGTTCGATTGCTACAAAAGACCTCACGCCGTCCAATGCGGCGCGGATTATCTATCGTGAGGCGTTGGTCGGGCTGACAAACGGAATGCTCTTTGCCCTGATTATGGGCGTGTTGGCCGGGTCGTGGTACTATCTGTCAGGTTGGGGCGATCGCGTCGCAGCAACACAGCTTGGCGGCGTTGTCGGCGTCGCGATGATTATCAATCTTTTATGCGCCGGACTTGCCGGCATTTTGGTCCCGCTCGGTTTGCAACGCGCCGGTCAGGACCCTGCGGTTTCATCGGCGGTCTTTGTCACGACTGTCACCGATATTGTCGGATTTTTCGTATTTCTCGGTCTCGCCGCTGCAGTGCTGCTTTGATTTGACCCTGTCCAAGTTTGAGCAGGATCAGGCGCGCTTTACGCCAAATCGCCAAAAGATGAAAATCGCTGTCAGCAGCAAAATAATGAGCGCGGGTTCGGGCGCGTCAATCGGCGGGATTTCGGGATCATCCTCGTCGTCTTCATCTTCGTCATCCTCGTCGTCTTCACCGACTGGCGGCGTTACGCCCGGCGGAATGATGACTGGCGGAATAATCACGGGCGGGATCGAATCCACGAAGGCTGGGGGATCGCCGATGACAGGATCTGCAGGCGGGAATACCGCGGTCGCCGGCACGGATGGCGCGAGGGGCCCGATTGGAACTGGCGGAACCCGCCCGGCTTCCAGCGCCGGAGCCGGCGCATATCCGGCAAGGCGCGTAGGAATGGGGCGGGGGGCTAAAAAGAACGGGCGGCGGCCCTCCGCTGGCCTTCTTCTCCGCCTTCGCCGCAGCACCCGCAATTGACGACGATATCGTTGCGGATGTCGCCGACAGCGCGCGTCAGCCATTCTGTGTAGGCGTCTTCACCGGCGGGGGCGTTGGAAGCCTTGCCGCCGCCAAAACCGCCTGTCCAGATAATAGCGCCAGCGACAATCAGAGCGGCGATAATATTTGCGATCCCGTTGCTGCCAAACATGATGCGTTACTCCAGCCCCACAAAGAGTCCCGCGCCCGCATTACCTTCGGGCTTACTTGCGCAACGGGAGCCGTCGCTGCGCGTCAACGGGCAACACCCAAGTCTCGTGCCAGAACAAGACGCGACACGAGATTGAAATTTCAGCAGAAATATCATGGCGCTAGCGCCATTCTGGTGTTTTTCTGCGCGAAAAGCCGATTAACATTCTAGCAACAATTGTCCCAAATACAGCCAGAATCAGCAAATTGTGTGCTGACGACACCATAACTTGCTTCATTTTAATCCCGTGGCTGCGCCGTCTACCCAAGGTCTGGGGCGTGTGTTAAGACTTTTTAAAGCAGCGCATTACGGGGACGCGCAACGGCTATTGAACGTAAGTCCGAACCGGTTGTGTCGGCTTCGGGAGTGATTAGAGGGGTAAACGCATCTGATGCGGACGGGAGATACAGGCCTTAATCTGATCAAGGGCTATGAAGGGCTGCGCATGTCAGCTCACTATGCGCCGAGCGAGCAGTGGACTGTCGGATATGGCCACACCGGCTCCGCGCGCCACGGCATGAGCGTGACAGAGGGCGATGCTGAGCGTCTTTTGCGTGAGGATGTTAAGCCGATCGAGCAACTTCTTGCCGACACTGTCCGTGCTCCGCTCAATCAGAACGAACACGATGCGTTGGTCTCCTTAATTTTCAATATTGGCGAGGAGAACTGGAAGCGTTCGACGGTGCTCCGTAAACTGAACGCCGGGGACAAAATTGGCGCTGCGAACGCTTTTGAGCTCTGGACGAAAGCTTTTGTGAATAACGAGCTTGCTTCGCTGGACGGGCTTGTTCGCCGCCGCGCCGCAGAAAAGTCGCTGTTTCTAATGCCGACGGACGCTTCTCTCGTGGTGCCGAGTTCGGATGTAATGCCGGCGCCAGAGTGCGAGCCTGAATTTATTTCTGATGCGATGCTTTCGGCAAAACCGACTGTTGATTTTGATGTTGTGCGCGAAGAGCGCAAAAAATCGCTGACCATGGAAGAGAAATCAGCGCGCACGCGGGCGCTGTTTGCGGCCACACAGGCGCTCTCTAATGAACCGACAAAAATGATTATCTCGAAAGAAGAAGAATACGCAGATATGGGCGTGACTGTCGGCGCGGTCCTCGCAGGTCTGCTGGCTTTCGGCCTTACGGGCATGGGCGTTGTCTTATTGCTCGGACAGGAGGCGCCCGGCGTCGCTGAAACTCTTGGACTAAGCTACGACCGCTTCGCGACGATCTTTGAGAACTTGCCCATGTGGCTTGCGGCGATTGGCGCGGCGATGTGCTATTTCATTCTTTATATTCTGGTCAAACGCGCAACGCGCCATGATTTGAAGCGTCAACGCGCCCAGGACATCGCCCGTTTAACACTCTCCGACTAGCGCTCTTGTCGGCGCTTTGATCGCACCATAACCGGAATACATGCCGCTTCATCTTGTTAAACTTTGCGTCGGCGCAGAGACGGTTGACGATTTGAAACGTTGGGTCAAAAAGCGCACGGCTGAAAACGAGGCCGCCGGCCGCGGGCGTGTGCACGATCATGTGACCCGAATGCGCCCGCGCCAACGTGATGCGCTTTTGGAAGGCGGTTCGATATACTGGGTAATAAAAGGCGTCGTTCTCGCCCGTCAGCGCATTCTCGATATGGAGCCGCGAACGGGCGCCGACGGCATAGAAAGAACGGCGATTATGCTGGAGCCGCGTTTGATCATGACGGAAGCGCAACCGCGCAGGGCTTTTCAAGGGTGGCGCTATCTGAAACCGCAAGATGCGCCTTCCGATTTGTCAGCTCGCCGTGGTAAAACAGCGCCGCCGCCGACTCTGACGGCTGCGCTTGCTGAGCTGGGATTATTGTAGCTATGAACAATTTGATTCGAACAGCAACTGCGGGCGTTGCAGCGCTTGGCGTCGCCGGCGTCGGATATGTCGGTTTCACGATCAGTGACGGTGACGATGCGCCCGTAGCGCTTGCCGAGAATGAAGCTGTTGAAATCTGTCTTGATGCGGACATTGCATTCTTCCCAGGCGATCAATCGGGATGTTTTTCAAAGAGTGAAATTGCAGCCTGGCGATCTCGGGAACTCAGCGATCCCGGTCGCGGAAAATTAAAGCTCGCCATGACGCACCCAACGGACGGCTCAATGGCGCCAAAGGAACTGTCGACCTGCCGTGACTTCATTGAGATGCGTTACGACGGTTGGTACGCGATGACATCGCGCGACATGCGCCGGGAAGCGTTCTTTGTGCGCGCATGCGGCGTTATCGAATTGCTCATGCAGGCGAAGCCGGCGGAAATCGATCATTTTGCTGCGAACAGTCTGACAGAAAATGAAATCGCAACCATAGGCGCAGAAAAGCTGCTTCGTCTTGGCGACGACCCTGCAGTCTCGCCAGGAGATCCGGAAATTGAAAGACTATCGACGACAAGCTGGCGCGTCGCCGCCGGCGGGCAGACATTGCTTATTGAGGAAATTGCCGCACTTGATTTCGACGCCGACACGAAAGCGGAGATCCTCGCATTTTTCGCCGCCGGCCCCGATCAGGCAAGCGCAAGCGTAACCGAAATTGTTCTGCTTGAACGCGATGAGCCGGAAGCGGCGATTGAAGTGACGGTTCCCGATCTCAGCAAGACCGCGATATCACCGAAATCATAACTCTTACAGATCTGTAGTCATTATTCTTGGCGTATGAAGTTTTGGCCTCTATGGTTGTGTCGCCATAGGACAGTCCCCGTCTATGGCGTTGTTAATGGAGAATGTGATTTGCGGATCGCAAAGTCTCTCTCGTTGATTGTCTTGTCAGCGACCCTGAGCGCCTGCGCTACGTTTTCGAATGATGACGTAGCAAGGGCGTCCAGCGATGATCTGGCGTTCGTACAGGCCAAAGCCGTTGAGCTGGAAACAGAACTGGCCCGCGCTAAAACCGAAAACGCCCGGCTCGCCAATCAGGTGCTCGACCTTCAACGTGAGAATGAGAAACTGAAAACCGCCCAGGCCGCTCCGGCAAAGGCGCCGACGCCTAAACCTGTGGCGCAGGAAACTTCAGAAGATGCTGGCGCGCCGCCGGTTCTCGCGTTGCGCGATGAAACCGACTTGCCGGACGCTGTCGTCGATAATCCGGAAACGCCGGATATGCAGGGCGCCGATGTGCCTGTGGAGACGTCTCCGCGGCTGACCCAGCCAACATTCGCATCCACCGACGCCGTATTTGAAAATGATGCAGATGCGGCGAGAAGATCAGCGTCTTCTTTGTTTGGCGTGCATCTCGCGTCCTATCGCAAGCCGGCCGAGGCTCGCGAGGGATGGCGAAAATTACAGCGCGAAAACCCTGATGAGCTTGGTTTGCTTGAGCCTCGTCTTGATGCAATCGAATTGCCTGAACGCGGACTTTTTCTGCGCCTGATCGGGGGCGGGTTGTCGTCTCAGGACAAAGCCCTGGAGCTTTGCGCTAACCTAAAAGCAAAAGGGCTTTTTTGCTCCGTATCTGAGTTCGAAGGCGAAAGGCTGTCGCTGAGCGAGACCGGTTAAGGCTCGTCGTTTTCCGGCGCGGCCACATCGAATTTGCGTTCGGCAAACACGGTCCCGGCATATTCGCCGAGGCCTTCGTAGCGCAACGTCAACTTGCCGGCGCCGAGTGAGAAATAGCCGAGCGGCAAGTCAATCTTGCGTTCAGGCCCGTCCGGGAAGACGGCGACATTCTCGCGTTCGCTCAACAAATTTTTCGTGTTGCCGCCCAAACGGTCTTGCGGCTCGAATGCGGCGCTGAGCCGGCCATACGCCGAATGGTCCCCCTGCGCGTGGAGCCTGGTGGAGAGCAAAAGCATCCCGTCATTATCCCGTAGAAGGCGGGTTTCGCCCAACTCAGCCGCTGCGGCGCCTTTGCCGCGCAAAATGACAGGCACCGAAACGCCTGCGCTCATATCGGCCTGCAATCCGGTATTGCTGGTCTTGCGGATTAAGGTTCTGGGAGCCCCTGTTTCAATCAAAAGATGTGAACGCCGCTCGCCGCGAGGCGGTTTGGCGTTTTTGCGTAATCGGATGACGATTTCGGTCCGCGCGCCCGGTTCGAGACGGAAATATGCGGGCGAGACTTCAAAATATGGCGCTGCGCTCAATACAGATCTGAGATCTGGAGATGCTGGCGCATACCCCGTTTCGACTGCCGCCAAGTCGATCCACGAGATGCGGGCTTCCAGAATGCGCGATGTCGGATTGGAAACGACAAAGTGCGCCTTGCGCGCCTCATTATCAAGGACCTGTCTTAGAGGGGCGATAGCAACCTCGGCCCTGGCGGCGCCATGAGCCAGGGCGAAAATAGCGAAAACGGTGAAAAATAGCAGTTTCATCCTGCTCGCATCCTCTGCAAGAATCGGCGCAAATTAGCTTACGTTAGGCTTAATTGGCTCCATTGAACGATAAGCAGCTTCATTCGGACAGGCGACAGCGCTTTTCTGTGAGGCAGATCGAAGAACCGATAAACAACCATGACGCATGTTATTGTTTTAGGAAATGAGAAGGGTGGGTCGGGCAAGTCGACAACCGCAATGCATGTCATCGTTGCGCTTCTTAAAAGCGGTCGGCGCGTTGGCGCGGTTGACCTAGACCTCCGTCAGCAAAGCTTATCCAGATATCTCGAGAATCGGAAAAATTTCTGTGATTTGAAAGGCATAGATTTGCCTTTTCCGATCGTGGCCGAAGCTAAAGCGTCGATGCTCGACAGTCGCGACGCCTCGCGGGCGCAAGAAACAGAAAACCTTCAAGAAGCGCTTTCAAAGCTTGAAGGGTGCGATTTTGCAGTGATCGATTGTCCCGGCGCCGACACTCATCTCTCCCGTCTTGCCCATTTGCACGCAGATACGATTATCACCCCGCTCAACGACAGTTTTGTGGATTTTGACTTACTGGCTCGACTTGATCCCGAAACAGGGCAAATCAAAGGCCCCAGTCTTTACAGCGAGATGGTTTGGGAGGCGCGTAAGCGCCGTGCGCTCAGCGGCGCCGCAGGGGGCATAGACTGGGTTGTAATCCGAAACCGGCTATCAGCCACTCGCGCCAATAACAAAAAACACATGGGCGAGAAGCTTGACGATCTTGCAGCCCGGATCGGTTTTCGTCTTGCGCGGGGGTTTGGGGATCGCGTGATCTATCGCGAGCTTTTTCCCATGGGTCTGACTTTGCTTGATCTGGGAGGCAAAGCCGCGCCGGTGCGCCTCAGCACAATGAGCCATTTGACCGCCCGGATTGAAATCCGGTCTCTGGTTGCGACGCTGGATCTGCCGCCTGCGCAGTCCGATGAAAGCACGACGCAGCAAGAGCTCAGCCAAAAACACTCGGGTGAAAATTCCGGTCCCGGCGCAGCCGCCGCCTGATTGCCGCTCGCGAGCTGCCGCTCCCCATGCTATGGCCATTAGCATGAGATTGCCCGCTTCAATCCAGATGCAAGCGACATTCTGATGTCTCTTGGCATTCTTTTGCTGCTGTTCGCAGGCGCAGGCGCTATCTGGATGTTGTTCCGTATAGCTCGCAATCAGGACGCCGGCGAAGCAAGAACGATGACCGTTCTCAAAGGGGTCGTCTGGCTTGGCCTTGCTGCGGCGTTATTCGCGGTCAAACTCTGGCCGCTCGCGTTCATGGTCCTGGTCGCCGCCGGCGGTGTGAGTGCGATTGAGCTGTGGCGCAAACGGGCAATCGCCGAGGAAGCGCGCGCAGAGCCGGCAGCCAAAGCGCCAAATAAACCGATGGAGGCAAAAGAGGCGGCTGCGTTGCTTGGGGTGCCGGACGGAGCGACGTTATCTGAAATTCGCGCCGCGCACCGAAAATTGATTGCGCAAATTCATCCTGATAAGGGCGGCACAGACTATCTTGCCGCCAAAATTAATGAAGCCCGGGATGTTCTGATGGCGAAAGCCACCCCAGCATCCGATTAATAGCCGGCGCGTTAACCTGACGGCAGCCCCTGTGCAGTTAGCTTATCCAAAAGCGAAAGCGGGTCAGGGCATGCGGATACAGGTCGACTTGACGGCGGAGGATTTGCTGACCTCCCATCAGCGATCAAAATCGCGCATCGCGCCGTCTCTATTCAACATTTTCATATTCGGATTGTTGGGTTTTCTGGTCATTTCCGCAGTCGGCGGATTGATCGCATCTTCAGTAAGCGCATGGGAATATCTGCGGGACAGCATTGGCGGACCGCCCGAAGAGATTGTGCCGGCTTTGGCCTCGGCGGGGCTGATGATCCTTGGCGGCCTCGTCGGGCCGATTATCTTCAGCATCATTATTCTCATTGCGGTTCGTGAAAAAGGTCAGTCCTCCAAAGGCGTGGTCGTCAAATCCGTAAAGGAAGGATTCAATACTGGCGCAACCACATATGTGATCGCGCCAGACTCACTGATGGTCAGGTATCCGGGCATTGCGAATGTGTACAGTTGGCGGGCGGTGAAGGAAATCGAACCGACCCATAAAGGCCTCATCATTCGCATGTCTGACGGCGCTTTTCACACCGTTCCTAATCGCGCATTTGACAGCGAATCGCAAAAGTTGCTCACGGTCGATACGATGCGCACCTACATGCTTGATGCACCATTGCTTACAGATCGCAGATCCGTTGATGCGCCCGACGTGATTTTTGAACCGTCAGATGAAGACTGGAAAGATATCAACCATCATCGAGACATGGCCCATTACGGCGTTTTGTTTCCTTTTGTCTGGCTGTTCAAGAGCCGGCTCCTTCAGCGGTCGGTCGTTGGACTGATTATTATTATGCTCGCCGTAGCGGCATATGATTATGCATCAACCGCAGAAACAGTTTCCGTCGGCTCAATCGCCGTCTGGATACTGTTGTTGTTTGTGCAGCCGCTGACATGGCGGATGATCGGCGCGGTCGTTTCATTTTTCAAACGCGATAAGCGGAGACAAATTTATGGTGAGAGCGCCGTTCAATCCATCGCATTATCTGAAGGGGGATTAATTACCCGTACACCGACGGCAATGATCCGGTATGACTGGCGCGCGGTGGAGAAGATTATCGAAACAAAACGCGCTTTGTATTTTTCCTTTTCCGATTGCCACGCCGTCGCAGCGCCAAAACGCGCCTTCGCAGATGAGGAGCAGTTCAAGCGCTTCGCCAGCGCCGCTCAATCGTATCAGGCGTCTGCAGTAGGGGAGACGGCGATACGATCTGAAGCAAAAATACAGATGTGCAAAGACGTAGAAACGATTTCGCCCGCCGTTGCCTAGGACCGGTTTTTAATCCTGTCCGGCGACGGTCGCTTTAGAGCAGCGCGAAGAAAGCTCGGATCAATCAACCGGATACGGACCGTCTTCGAAAACCTGATCGTGATAGCCTTTTTTGCCGATCTTTGCGGCAAGATCGCTGAAAGGGGCATTGCCGGCTATTAAACTGTGGATCGCCGTATCAAAGTCATAACGCGGCTTCCAGCCCAGTTCCTCGCGGGCTTTCCTGTTCACATAAACCCTGTCGAAAGATGGAAACATCCGCCAGCCGCGATCCGCATAGAGACGCTCATAGTCAACATATCGCGCAACCGCCGCCGGCGCATCCTCCCGCAGCAATGGCATATCATCTTTGCTGAAAGGGGCGCTAGCGCTGATGATATAGCGGCTAAAGCCAATTTTTTCTGCGCGCGCGAGCGCGCATAAATGCGCTTCTGCGGCGTCTTCTACATCCACGCGGCGATGCAGAAGTTCATTTACTTTGGCGTTGAGATCGTCATATCCGTCGCGAATGGCGATACTGTCGTCTTCTTCCGGAAAGAAACGGGACGTGCGCAGGACCAGACAGGGCAGATTGTATTTTTTGAAAAATAGGCGGCATATGTCTTCCGCCGCGAGTTTGGTGATGCCGTAAATATTTTTCGGGACCGGAGTGACGTCTTCGGTAATCCATACGGCCGGGGCGCCTGCCGCCGGACGCATGGCCTCACCAAAAGTGCTGGTTGTGCTTGTGAAAATAAACGCGGAAACGGCGTTTTCCCTAGCCGCTTCCAATAGATTTAGCGTTCCCGTGATGTTGACGTCGACGAACTCTTGACGGCTATGCGTCGCAACATGAGGCTTGTGGAGTGTGGCTGCGTGGATAACGCCAGTAACGCCGTCCATCTGCTTGTCGACAAAAGCGCGATCTGTGATCGAGCCGACTGCGCTAGTGCAAGGTCCAGTCTTGATGTCGATTGATCGGACCGCGTCGCCGCGCGCCTCCAACATTCGCACCAAGGCTTCGCCGAGATGGCCGGAGGCGCCTGTCACCAATATCGTCATGCTATTCTAGCGCCTCACTAAGCGAAGAGCTCATCAAGAAAATTTTTCATCGCCTGCCATGAGCGGCGATCCGCATCGCCATCATAGACCGTGCCGAAGTCCGGATCGTTCGCCTGCGGATTTGTAAAGGCGTGCAGTGTGCCGCCATAGGCATGAAGCTGCCAGTCGGCGTTCGCGCTGGTCAGCTCTTCGCCAAGAGCTTTGACATCGTCAGGCGGCGCCATTGGGTCGTCCCAGCCATGAAGGGCCAGAATTTTGGCGTTTATTTTTGAAATGGTGTTGCCGGGCGCGCCGAGAAGCCCGTGAAAGCTGACGACGCCCTCTATGTCCGCGCCCGAGCGCGCCATATCGAGCACGCACAAGCCCCCAAAACAAAACCCGACTGCAGCGACCTTGCCGGCGTCGACTTCCGGCTGGTCTTTCACAATGGCGATGATTTTTTTTAGGCGTTCCTGCAGCATGAACCGATTACTGACAAATGGTTCGATCAGTTTTTGATTTTCTTCTTTGGACTGGCCAAGAACGCCTTTGCCAAAAAGATCGATTGCTACGCCTGAATACCCAAGTTCAGCGATGGCCTTTGCTTTGTCGTTCTCAAAAGCTGAACGCCCAGCCCAGGCGTGACAAATGATGACGCCGGGCGCTTCCTTGCCTGAGGATGACAGTGTTGCTTCGAAAATTTCTCCATCAATTTCATAATCGAATGAACGGGTTTCAGTAGTCATTGTGCTCTCCCATGCCAAAAAGCAAAGCGGTTACTCTACAGCGCCGATGCGACTGATTTTGAGCGTATTTGTTTTGCCCGGCCTCCCGAAAGGATAACCGGCGAGAATGATTATCCGTTCCCCATCGGCTCCGCCATGGGCTTTCGATAGCGCATCGGCTTTTTCAATCATTTCATGGAAATGCGATATGTCGTCAGTCACCACAGGGCGCACGCCCCAATAGAGGGCAAGTTGACGGGCGACCCTTTCGTCAGGGGTCGCAGCGATGACAGGGCAATGCGGCCTGTCCCGCGACAGCCGCCGGGCGGTGGAGCCTGTTTTGGTATACGCCACAGCGAATTTGCAATCGAGAACCTCGGCGATGCGGCGCGCAGACAGGGTGATGGCGTCAGCAGTCGTGTAGTGATCGTCCGTAGAGCGATTATCCGCATAACTGCCGGAATCGTCATCTTTCTCAGTGGCGGCGATAATTCGGTCCATGATGGCGACAGCGGTGGGCGGGTGACGCCCGACCGCAGTTTCCGCTGAAAGCATGACGGCGTCTGCGCCCTGATAAATCGCCGTCGACACGTCAGAGGCTTCCGCCCGCGTCGGCGCAATCGACTCCACCATGGATTCCAGCATGTGAGTGGCGACGATTACCGGTTTGCCGGCCCTTCTGCAAAGCCGAATGATCCGCCGCTGTAAAAGCGGCACGTCTTCGGGCGCGCATTCAACGCCCAAATCTCCGCGCGCAACCATGATGGCGTCGGCTTGCTCGATAATCGCGTCGAGATCCTGAACAGCAGACGGTTTTTCAATCTTGGCGATGACGCCGGCGCGGCCCTTGATCAAAGCCTTGGCCTCTTGCACGTCCTCGGGTTTTTGCACAAATGACAATGCGATGTAATCAACGCCAAGATCCAGCGCAAACTCCAGATCCTCGCGGTCTTTCTCGGTGAGCGCGGAGATCGGTAGGGCGCGATGGGGAACATTGATCCCTTTGCGGTCTTTCAACTCTCCGGGCGTATCGGCTTTGGTGATAATCGTATCGCCGTCGCGCGATGTGACGGTGACTTGCAATTTGCCGTCATCAAGTTTGAGCACATCGCCTGGCTCCAACACCTCGAGCAACTCGGCATGCGGTATTGGAATTACGTTCGGTTCATCTGCTTCTGAAGCAAGAACGAGGCGGTATTCAGCGCCGTAATTCAATTTGATTGAACCGCCGGCAAAGGCGCCGGTTCGGATTTTAGGTCCTTGCAGGTCGGCGAAGACAGCGAGGGGTTTGCCAAGGTCAATTTCCAAGCGCCGGATTGCTTCAGAAACCAGCGCCAGCTTTTCGTGCTGGCCGTGGCTCATATTCAGCCGAAAGATGTCAACGCCGGCGTCGTGAATGAGCCGCAGCATGGAGGGCGAAGAAGAAGCGGGGCCGATCGTAGCGACGATCTTGGCGAGACGATTGCGCATAAGCGAACGCTAAGGGGTTTTTCGAAGCTTGAGAAGCGCTTCTAGGTTTCATCCTCGAAAGACGAAGACTGACCGTAAAGTGAAATCGTCGAGATCGCCATTTTTGCCGAACCTTCCACCGGGCGCCGGGAGTAGACAATATAGAGAAGGGTATTGTTCTCTTCGTCATAAATTCTTCGCACAGCTATGGATTTGAAAATAAGAGACATGCGCTGTGAGAAGACTTCCTCGCCGTTCTTGTCACGATCGATATCGCCAACGGCGATAGGGCCGGTTTGTCGGCAGGCGATAGAGGCGTTGGACGGGTCCTCAAACCAGTTGCCCTTTGACACGCGATCCCAAAACCCTCGGTCGAAATGGGAAAGATGACATGTAACGCCAGCAACTTTGGGATCGGCCAGCGCCTGGACCTTGATCTCGTTACCGGCCCAGTCGTTCTTGAACTCGCCGACTTCCGTTTCGCCGCCGCCGCAAGCTGCAGCGAACATTACCGTAACGGCGACAAGGATCTCTCTCATCTATCCCTCGCAGATTTTTGCTTTTGCGGAAACATATCCTTTCTCCAGCATATCGACATAGTCTGCTACGCTCATCGTCGATTTGATCGCGCCTATGCCTTGTCCGCAACCCCAGATGTCTTTCCAGGCTTTCGCATCGGTATTGCCGCCAGAGCTGAAATTCATTTTTGAAGGATCGCTTTCCGGCAGATTTTCCGGATCAAGACCCGCCGCCTTGATGGAAGGGATCAGATAATTTCCGTGAACACCGGTAAATAAGTTTGTATACATAATGTCATCGGCACGGCAATCGACGATTGCCTGTTTATAGGCTTCATCGGCGTTCGCTTCATGGGTCGAGATAAAAGCCGATCCGATATAACCGAAATCTGCGCCCATCGCCTCGGCCGCCAGAACCGACTGGCCGCTCGCGATCGAGCCTGAAAGCGCGACAGGCCCGTCAAACCATTCCCGGATCTCCTGCATCAAGGCAAAGGGCGAGATAACGCCTGCATGACCGCCCGCGCCGGCGGCCACCGGGATCAGCCCGTCCGCGCCTTTTGAGATCGCTTTCTTGGCGAACATGTCGTTGATAACGTCATGGAAAACGATCCCGCCATAAGAGTGGATCGCTTCATAGACCTCCTCACGTGCGCCGAGAGAACAAATGACGATAGGGACTTCGTGCTTCACGCAGACTTCAAGATCATGCATCAGACGATCATTGGATCGATGAACAATCTGATTGACGGCGTAAGGCGCTGACGGACGATCGGGGTTCTCATCGTCATGTCTCGCCAACGTCTCCTTGATTTCAGTCAGCCAGCCGTCAAGCGCTTCCGCCGGCCTGGCGTTCAGTGAGGGAAAGGATCCGATAATCCCTGCTTTGCATTGTGCAATGACAAGTTTGGGAGTGGACACGATAAACATTGGCGAGCCGATAACCGGCAGCCGCAGTTTCGATTTGATCTCATCTAGGGTCGGCATACGACAAACTCCGTGGTGCTTTACGGCAAGCTAGGCGAGGCGGGCGGGCGCTGGCAACAAGCCTGTGCACTTGTCTTGTTTGAGCGCCGGCAAATAAGTTGGCATAGTCAAAAAATTGCAAGGGAGAAGACGCTATGGCCGTGCGTGATATTATTCAGGCGGATACGGTTGATCAGTTGATCCGCGATCTTGCCCGACTTGCACCCGATAGGACCGCCTTGATCTTTGAGGGTGAGACCGCTTCCTATGGGGAACTTAACCAGCGGGCCAACAGGGCCGCTCACGCCTTGAAGGGCCTTGGAGTTTGCTCCGGCGACCGGGTTGTCTGGCTTGCCCGCAATCTCGGTATTTTCTGGGATGCGTTGTTGGGAGCGGCCAAAATTGGCGCCGTATTGACGCCGGTGAACTGGCGCCTGGCTCCCCCGGAAATTGCTCAAATCATCAAAGATTCAGGGGCAAAAATCCTCATTGGCGAAAGAATTTTCTTGGACCCGCTTTTAGCAGAAGCGCACTTTGAATTGCCGAAAGCGTACGACCTTGAAACCGGCGGTGAAAAAGATTTTGCGCTACTGGCGGGCGCGGCGCTTGATGATGAGCCGGAACACTCGGCTGAAATCGACGATATCGTGGTGCAACTTTATACAAGCGGCACCACCGGATTGCCAAAGGGCGTCCTCTTGACCCATCGGAACTATCGGGACTCAGGCGCGGCCGGCGCAGAGCTGGGCATCCTTCTTCCGCAGACAGACGATGAGACAGCGCTGCATGCGTTGCCGCATTTTCATGTGGCGGGCGTCAACTTTGGGCTCATGGCGATGGCGAGAATGATGCCGATCCTGCAGATGCGGCAGTTCGATCCCGCTGAAATTGTTGACGCCGCGCAAGGAACAGCGCCGCTGAACAGTTTTTTTGTGCCCGCAATGATCATGATGATTTTACAGACGGCAAAAGAAAAACAGCGCTCGCTCGAAAAATTTGCCGCCGTTTCCTACGGTGCTGCGCCAATGCCTGCTGCTTTACTGGACGCAGCCATGACAGCGATGCCGAATGCGCAATGGACGCAGTTTTATGGCGCCACAGAAACAACGGGCGCGCTCACCACATTATCTCACGCAGATCATGCTGGCGGTATGAAACAACGCGCTTCCGCCGGCAAGCCGTTGCCCGGTTGCGAGATCAGGGTTGTCAATCCGGAAACCGGACAAGATGCGCTGGCCGGAGAGGTCGGCGAAATCCTGACCCGTTCCGGTTTTGTCATGCAAGGCTACTGGAAACGTCCGGAGGCGACCGCCGCATGCCTTAAAGACAACTGGTATCATACAGGCGATGCAGGGTATACGGATGAAAAAGGATATCTCTATGTCGTCGATCGGATCAAAGACATGATTATCTCAGGAGGGGAAAACATTTATCCGGCTGAGCTTGAGAATATTTTGGGCGCGCACCCCGCCATCGCCGAGGTCGCAGTTGTCGGCGCCCCCGATGAAAAATGGGGAGAAATTGTCAAGGTTATTGCTGTGCGCCGCCCGGGTGAAGCGCTGGAGGAAGATGATATCTTCGAATGCCTTCACGGGAAGATCGCCGCCTTCAAAATGCCGCGCATAGTGGAATTTATTGAGGCGTTGCCACGCAATCCTTCAGGCAAAGTGCTGAAAACAAAGCTGCGCACGGGCTGACGAAGCCGATATTTCCATTTTGTTCAAATGGTTAGATTTGGAAAACAGCGCTGTCGACTGCAGATTTTTCGCTAACTATCTGAAATATAGAAATAAATAAGGGGCGCACCCAATGCGCCAAATTTTTCTTCAGGAATAACAGAAATTGCGATCCAAAGTCCGAAGTAATGCGTAATCCACATATCGATTATGCATTTCCCCTTGGTTCCCCCCGGAAATGCAGTCCCTGGCCGCCGTCATCCTCCCCCCGACGGCGGCCTTTTTCTTTATGGTCACCGAGTTATCCACGCCAAAAACAATAAGGGGTGTGGTTAGTACTCGCCAAGCTCACGAGCGACGACAAGGCAAAATGGCGATGCATGACGCATTCTGGGGCGCTTATTTCAGAACATGTAAGAGTAAATTCGGGGTTATGCGAATGTTAAATGTAGAAAATGACAGCTAGCGTCAAGCTCTGTGCTGCTATTCCTCTTTCAAGTCCGCACGCTGAAAACTTCTGCGCCAGCTTTGTGAAAACAAAGTTGGCGGCGCATCGGCGTGCGCTTTTACGAGGGAACGAATATCAGACTGTTTCGTAAGATTTGAGAATGTCTGTTCTGCGCCTTCAATAAATCCGAGTCGATGCAACCATGCGGCCGAGCGTCCCGTCATAACCCAGGAACGATGCCAGGGCAGGGCGTTGGGAAAAGCTTCATTGACAGCTTTCGCGAGTTCATTCGTGCAGTTTGAATGCAGTGTGTTGTAAAATCGCGGTTGCTTGTGAAGGTCATTTGTGCGCCGAACAAAATATTGGAAAAGTTGACGCATCTGATCCGGTTCAAGATCGATTTTGTATGCATAAAGCGTATGGTCGAGACTAACCCCGATGCGGGTTAGAATGTCTTTTTCTGTCGACCAGACATAAAGCAGCTCATAAGTCCGTAAGGCGCCTTTTATCGGTGAATAGCTCTCGCCTTTTTCCATCCGTGCTTCAATAGAAACGCTGACGGCCTGCGGCGCATTATCGCCGTCGTTAAAAACAAAAGTTAGAAAGCTATGTGCAAATAAAGCGTTCGCCGGAAATGGTTCAACGAAAAACCACATTTCAGTCAACGAGCCGGCGTCCAGCTCGGCTTCTCCCCAGCCAGGCGCGCGCGTATCGCCGGGACCGAATTCATATGTTCGCAGATTATGAAGCTTATATCGATCAGCGCTCAGCGGCTTAAAGCTGGCGGCAAGCGCCAGAGGCTCTTTCCAGTTTCGGTCATTGCGCGGTTTCTTCGATAGAATGGCGCTTGCAAAAATCAGGATCGCGGCGAGAAGGACGAGATTAATCATGTCACGGCCTGTCATTGTCCGAATATGTTCCGTTTATCGCTCGGGAGTAAAATAAACGCTACCGCGCAACGCCGACAATGCGGTTCATCTTGTCGTCTTTAAAGCGTCAGCGTGGCGCCGCGCTTCTTCCACATAATGGCTCGCGCCAATGAGGGCCATTTTATCTTCGCCCTCGCGCAGATCGCGAAACTTTTTGGCTGGCATTCCCGCCCACATTTCACCGGCCGGCACGATTTTCTTTGGACTGAGGAAAGCGCCGGCCGCGAGCATCGCGCCCGTTTCTACAACAGAGCCATCAAGCATGGTCGCGCACATACCGACAAAGCCGCCGTCCTTCACGGTTGCGCCATGGAGCATGCATTTGTGGCCGATCAGCGCGTTCTCGCCGATTAGCGTCGGCAGGCCGCCCCAGTCCGAATTGTCCACATGAATGATCGTGCCGTCCTGCACATTGGCGCCCTTGCCGACGACGATCTTGTTTTCATCGCCGCGCAATACCGATCCATACCAGACAGAAGCGTTTGCATGAATCTCGACATCGCCTGCGATGACAGCGCCTGGCGCGATAAACGCGGTTTCATGAATTTGCGGGGTCTTATTGCCAATGGCAAAGATCAGAGGCTTCATTTTCACGCCTCCACAGCATCCGGCTGGTTCATCGGATGCGCTTTTTCGAAGGCCGGATTTTCGTGGCAACGGTCATAAATCGCTGTCAGCAGCGGCATTGCTGAGGTGTCGATCCCGAAACGTTGTGCGCCGAACATCTGCGGTATGAGACAACAGTCGGCAATCGTCGGCGCATCGCCAACGCAATAATCGCCGCCTGTTTCAGCGACCATTTTTTCAACTGCGAGCATGGCGCCGCCGGCAAATTGATTGAGCCATCGCTCCACAGCATCGGCGCCAAGCGCGAGATCATTTTTTAGATACTGCTGGACGCGAAGATTCATGAACGGTTGCGCTTCGCAGGCGAGGGTCGCCGCAATCTGTCTAGCATGGGCGCGTCGCTCAGGCTCTTTCGGCAGGATGGCCGGCGTCGGCGCCTTTTCTTCAAGATATTCCATGATCGCCAGTGACTGCGATATGACGATTCCATCCTTTCCCACGAGGCTCGGCACTACAGCGTTCGGATTGATTTTGAGATAATCGTCCGTGCACTGCTCTCCCTTAAGCAGGTTCACCGGAATATAGTCATATTCAAGCCCTTTGAGCGCGAGGGCGATGCGAACACGATATGATGCGCTTGAGCGCCAGTAGCCGTAGAGTTTCATAACCGCCTGTCTACCATGCATACAATTTTAGTAAAATCTCTTGCGCCTGCTTCGCCGTTTTTTTCAAACGAGTCGATAGATTGATGTCTTGTCGAATAAGTTAGGATCACAAATGTCCAGCGCAGAATTGAAAGCAGCGCCAATCGCAGAAGAGAACGTTTCCGATTTGGAACAAGACCGTCAGTGGGTTGTTGAAAATCTACGCATGTGCGGTGATGAGCCGTTTTGCAACGTCGCCAATGTTTTGCGGGTTCTCCAGCGCCACGAAGTTTTCGCCGGACGGTTCAGATACAACACCGCGCTGACAAAGGTGATGGACAAAGGATCGGTCATGCTCGATTGGCGGGTCTCCGAACTGGTTGCGGTGATCCAGGAGCGTTTTCTGCCAGAGGTCTCCCCGGATGATGTTGAAAAAGCGCTCATCGTTCACGCGAACCAGGTTATTTTGAAATAATCGGCGTAATGCACTGTTTCCAAAAGGCTTAACAGCTTCGATTCATGGTCTGGCGGAGGTTAGTAACATATGTTACCAACCTTTTGTGCGACGCGTTGCGCCGTTGCAAAACGCAATAGGAGACCCGCCATGGCCGATCTTTTTGAAAACCCAATTGGAACGGACGGATTTGAGTTTGTAGAATACACAAGCGGAAACCCCGACGAGTTGGCGGCGTTGTTTGAACGGCTGGGTTTCACTGCGGTCGGGCGACACCGTTCCAAGGATGTCTTGCATTATCGTCAGGGCGATATCAATTTTCTCCTGAACCGTGAACAGAGCGGTCAGCCGGAAGTGTTCCGCAACCAGCACGGCGCCGGCGCCAACGCCATGGCGTTTCGGGTCAAAGACGCGCAACACGCTTTCGCCGAAGCGGTCAAACGCGGCGCCAAGCCGATTGAAGCCAAAACGGGACCGATGGAACTGAATATACCGGCGATCGAAGGCATTGGCGGGCTGAATGTTTATCTTGTTGACCGATACGGCGCGCAGTCGATTTACGACGTGGATTTTGAACCTATAGAGGGCGCCGATCCTCAGAAGAACGATGCGGGACTGACTTATATTGATCACCTCACGCACAATCTGCACCGCGGCAATATGGATAAATGGGCGGCCTATTACGAAGATATTTTCAACTTCCGTGAAATTCGGTATTTCGACATTGAAGGCAAACTGACCGGGCTTGTTTCAAAGGCTATGACTAGCCCATGCGGCAAGATCCGCATTCCGCTGAATGAAAGCCAGGACGAAAAATCTCAGATTGAAGAATTTTTGCAGCGATACAATGGCGAAGGCATCCAGCATATTGCGCTGGGTACAGACAATATTTATGATACGGTGGAAGATCTTCGCGGACGCAGCGTGCCGTTTCAGGATACGCCGGACACATATTACGAAAAAGTCGGCGAACGTGTAGGCGATCACGGTGAAGATCTGCCGAGGCTTCAAAAGAACCGCATCTTGATTGACGGCGCACCGACACAAGGTCAGGGATTGCTGCTTCAGATATTCACGCAGGATGCAATCGGTCCGATCTTCTATGAAATCATTCAGCGCAAGGGCAATGAAGGTTTCGGCGAGGGCAACTTCAAAGCGCTGTTTGAATCGATCGAAGAAGATCAGATCCGACGCGGCGTGTTAAAAGAAACAGCGTAAGGACGAGGCTGCATTGAGCGCCGAAAAGGCGAGGGATGACGAAGACGCCGCAAACAAGCGCGCCTTTGTCCTTGATCAATTTGCGCCCTACCGGATTGTGCGGCTCGGTCACGCCATGTCCGGCGCGCTTGCACAGGCCTATCGCGAAGAAAATCTGACCATTCCGGAATGGCGTGTGCTTGCTGTCGCGGCTCAGGCCGACGCGCTTGCCGCGCGGGATGTTGTTGCAAAAACGCCTATGGACAAGATGACGGTCAGCCGGGCCATCGCCAGTCTTGAAGCAAAAGGGTTCGCCCGCCGCGCCGCAAGCGCTGAAGACCGGCGCTTGCAAATGGTCTCGCTAACGCAAACCGGCCGGGCTTTATTCAACAGGGTGGCGACACGGGCGCTGGCCTTTGAGAAGAGTTTTTTGGAAAACCTGAACGCCGATGAGCGTGCGCTGTTTATTGAACTGCTGGCAAAGATTGAAGAAAGCGTGCTTTAGATGGCCATTGCGGCGTCATTGAAAAAGAGCATGGGCATTCTGTGCTTTTTAATTGTAACCGCATGTGTTTCTTTTCCAGAAGCGCCGCCGATAAAAGCGCAGCCAGTCTTGGCGGCCAATGTCGTGCAGGCACAGGACGGCGCTTTGCTCGGGCTTAATGCGTGGCATGCGGAAAATCCAAAAGCTGTAATTCTCGCCGTGCATGGAATGAACGACTATTCAAACGCGTTTGCGATGGCGGGTGAGTGGTGGGCGGAGAATGCCGGTTTTACCACCTACGCTATCGATCAGCGCGGCTTTGGGCGTTCGCCGGCCTTTGGCCGCTGGGTCGGGTCGGAGACGCTGAAGGCGGATTTGCGCGCAAGCGTTGAAGCCTTGCGCATCGCACATCCCGACAAGCCTCTTTATATCATCGGGCACTCCATGGGAGCCGCTGTTGTTATGGCGGCTGAAGCCGATGCGCCGCTGAACGCAGATGGGCTGGTGCTTGCGGCCCCCGGCGTATGGGGCGGGAAGGCGCTGCCGTTGACGCATCGGATGGCGGCGAATTTTTCCGCTATGCTCGCACCAGGCAAGACCCTGACTGGCGAGCGAGCGGGCCGACAGGCAAGCGACAATATCGATGTGCTTCGCGCGATGGGCCGCGATCCGCTGGTCATCAAGGAAACCCGCGTTGATGCGGTTCTGGGCGTCGTTCGGGTGATGGGTGAAGCATACGGCGCCGCTGATGCGGTTTGTGCGCCAACATTGTTTTTAATTGGCGATAAAGATGAGATCATTCCGCATAAAGCGATGGAGAAAACAGCCGAACGGCTTTGCGGAGATAAAACGCTCATCCGGTATGAAGACGGCTGGCACTTGTTGTTCCGTGATCTGCAGGCCGAGACGGTCTGGCGCGATGTCGCTGAGTGGATCAATCTCAGCGCGCAGCAACGAGAGAACACCGCAGGCGGATGAAAGCAACATCGGCCTGCGGTGTTTCCCGATCTATTGACGCATGATCTGGCGCCAAGTCATTGCTGCGTCAGGGGGCCGGGCAGTGGCGTGGTGAGGGGAGCAGGACCCGGGTCTTGGAGAGCGTCCCATTTCGCGGCAACGAGAACCAAGATAGTCGCTGCGTTTTAATCGCCAGTTGTCCTGTGAAATTTTCTATTTTTCGGAAGTAACGGTTTGTTCAGAAAATCTCTGCGTCGTCAAAGGGGACGGATTGCGCAAACCCCGCCGCCGCGTTTTTCAAAATATTGCTGATGATAATCCTCCGCGCGCCACCAGTCGCCTGCTGGCTCAATTGTTGTGGCGATCGGTCGTGAATGCCTGCCGGAAGCGCTTTCGGCCGCTTTCGATGCCTGCGCCAGTTCGGCCTGTTCATCGGAATGGGTGAAGATCGCAGTACGGTACTGGTCGCCGACATCGGGGCCCTGACGGTTCACTTGAGTTGGGTCATGCAGTTTCCAGAACATCGAAAGCAAGTCGTTATAGGATACTTTCGCTGGGTCGAATGTCAGTCGCACCGCCTCTGCATGGCCGGTGGATTTTCGGCAAACCTCTTCATAAGTCGGGTTTTGCGTGTGCCCGCCAATATATCCAACCTCGGTTGAGCTTACGCCAAGCTGTTCGCGGAACGCCTGTTCAACGCCCCAGAAACATCCGGCTGCAAATGTTGCTGTTTCTTCAGTCATGGAAATCGCCCTTCAACACAGATAACGATAATAAAGTCATGCAGGGCATGTTTTTCAATCAATATCACGCGTTTGTGGCTGTTTTAACCCAGTTGAGGAAGGGCCCGAATGAAGCGGCCGCGATACTAGGCAACGCTATTACGCAGGGGCAGTCATAAGGGTGCAGCTCGACAATACGGTCCCGCGCAGCGTCTGCGATGGAAATTGCGGTTTTAACGATAAAAACCGCTTCGCCGGCTTTTTCGACTTTACCTTCCCATGCGTAGACGGACGTCATGACTGGCAAGATATTGACGCAGGCGGCGAGCTTTTCCTCCACCAGCGCATTTGAGATGCTTTCTGCCGTATGGGTGTCGGGCGCAGTGCAATACAGCATGACGATATCGGTCATATTGCGGACTTTCCGGCGGAGTTCTATGTACGCAAAAATTCAGTCATTACTGCGCTAAAAAGGAACCCATGCGCAAGCTCGATAAAAATAAAGCCCTTGTCGTGTTTTCTGGCGGGCAGGATTCGTCGATCGCGCTTATATGGGCTCTGCAGCGCTATCAGGCGGTGGAGACCATCGGTTTCGACTATGGCCAGCGCCACGCGATAGAGCTTGGCGCTCGTCGGTCAATTCGGCGCGGCGTTAAGCTCTTGAAAGGCCGGTGGGCCGATCGGCTTGGCGACGATCGTATTGTTTTCGCTGGCGGCCTGAAGGATGTCGGTGAAACCGCCATGACCGCCGAACATGAAATTGAAACCGGCGATCATAGTTTGCCGACCACCTTCGTGCCGGGACGCAATCTGCATTTTCTCGTCCTTGCAGGAGCTTTTGCATATCAAAACGATATCGGCGTCATCGTCGCCGGCATGTGCGAGACGGATTACTCAGGCTATCCCGATTGCCGCGCTGATACCCTCGCGGCTCAGATACAGGCAATCCAGCTTGGCATGGACTGCGACATTCAGCTGGAAACCCCATTGATGAATATTTCGAAGGCTGAAAGTTGGCGACTGTTGGAGCGTGAAGGGGGTTCGGAGGCGGTCGAGCTTGTTAATGAGGAAAGCCATACCTGTTACCGCGGCGTGCGTTCTCAGCGCCATGTTTGGGGCTATGGCTGCGATGATTGCCCGGCGTGTTCTCTGCGTAAAAAAGGCTGGGCGGTATACGCCGGCGGCGTCAAAGTTTAACCCATGGGCGTTTATTCCGTAAAAGAACTATTCTACACCCTCCAGGGGGAAGGGGCGCAGTCAGGTCGCCCGTCGGTTTTCTTGCGGTTCTCCGGCTGCAATCTGTGGTCCGGGCTTGAACGGGACCGCGCGCAGGCGGTCTGCAATTTTTGCGATACGGATTTTGTCGGTGTGGACGGGCCCGGCGGCGGCAAGTTCGCCGACGCCGATGCGCTCGCGAACGCCGTCGCACGGGTCTGGCCGCAAAACGGGTCCGCCGCGCCGTATGTCGTCTGCACGGGAGGGGAGCCGCTTCTGCAGCTCGATGATGCGCTCATAGACGCTATTCACAGGCGCGGTTTTGAAATTGCGATCGAAACAAACGGCACAATTCAGGCGCCGGCCGGCATCGATTGGGTCTGTGTCTCGCCGAAAGCAGACGCCGATATCGTGCAACGTTCAGGCGACGAAATTAAGCTCGTTTATCCTCAAAAGAAGGCAAGGCCGGAGCGCTTTCAGGATTTGCGATTTGACTTTTTCTATCTCCAGCCTATGGACGGGCTTTGCCGCGATGCGAATACCCGCGCCGCGATTGAGTATTGTAAACGCCATCCGCAATGGCGCCTGTCCCTTCAATCACACAAGATGCTCGGCATCCCGTGAGAGGCGACGTCGACTGCGGATAAAATGAGGTTGCATCCCATGCGGATCGTCAAGTCGATGAGTTTCGACGCTGCGCATTTTCTGTCCCAGGATGATGACGCGCGGCCCTATGCGCGCATGCACGGGCATTCCTTCACGATGGAAGTCGAAATTACAGGCTCGCCGGACCGGGATAACGGCTGGGTGGTTGATTTTGGCGATGTCGCCGATGCGCTTGACGGGCTGCGTGAGAAGCTGGACCACCGACTTCTGAATGAAGTGCCGGGCCTTGAGCGCCCAACTCTTGAGAACATCTGCCAATGGGCGGCGGCGCAACTGAAACCGCAGTTTCCGGGATTGACGCAGGTGCGGGTTTCCCGCCCGTCAAACGGCGAAACCTGCATTTTTGAAGTGACTGATAACTAACGCGACGGGCTACTCGAACGCGCCGTTCATGCGTGCGATCAGATATTGCGCGTCGCGGCAATAGCCGGCGGCGGCCCTGTCTGCTCGGCCGAGCGCATTATCGATCTCGGCGACTTTCGCTTCGACTTCAGCGTCGCTCTCGAACGCATCCCGCGGCGGCGAAAGATTAAGTCCTGCTTCAGATGTGTCCATTCGGGCCGGAGACACCGAGTAACGCGTCTTGCCGCCGAGGTTTACGTCCATATGACGGTGGTTAGCGCCAATGAGCGATGCCGCGCGGGGATCGACGGTCTCGACAGACTTATCAATACTGAGCCGAACCTCGTCATACCGTTCGGCCAACAGGGCCCGTCCGCCGGCGTCATCCACATCCTTGGCCGAAATCGCAATCTCGCTTGCCTGTTCGAGGGTCTCGCGAATTTTATCAATCGCGTAGAGCGCTGCTTCGATAGCGCCGAGCGCATCACGCACCGGACTTTCTTCGTCCTTGATCACCGGTTTTTCAATCGCGAGCTGCGATTTTTTTAAAGCGCGGGTCAGCCCTGCGGCGATATCGATTTGAGGGATCTCATCCGCGCTTTCGCTCGCGCCTTTGCGGCCGAGCCAGCCGGCGATCGGGCTGCGCTTCACTGATTTCTTCGACGGGTCGGACTTTGTTGCTGGAAACGCCATGCGTTGTTGCGCTCCTCTATTGGCTTATGATTTTCAACAAATCATATGCGCCCCGTTTTGAAGCGTCGTTAAGGAATTCGCTAAACTTTTGCCGGTGCAGGCGCGGGTTTTCTTGAAAAACGCTCGCCTTCAATGGCCCATGCGGCCACAAGCGAGAGGGCGATGAGGCTCAGCCACAGCCACGGCGGCGCTGCCGGCCGGTCTCGCACCGCTTCAATTTGCGCCGCATTTCGCCGGCGCACGCCCGCCCAGTCATCCCCGCTGCGCGCGCCGTTTCGGGCAACCTTACGAACCGACGGGATTGCGCCGTCACGCCCGGTTCGGAAAGCGCCGCCGCCGACGCTTTCGGCGATTTGAGCCAACTTCTCTTGCGTGGAAATGACATCGGTAAATTCAGACGGAGCGGCCAGGCCGATAGCCCCAATTGCAAATAATTGACCGCTTCTAGCTCGGTAGAGCCCCCGGGGCGCCGTTTCAACCCGAGCGGAGAACAGACCCGGCTCGATTTCTTCAAGCGCGATCTCTTCCAGACTTCCGTCAGGATATTCCAGTTCCACTGCGCCTGGCGCATCCTCGACGGTGCGTCTGCTGACAATCAGTGCGTCGTCATCGCTGGTGAGCGATAGCGCTTCTTCCTCAAGTTCAGGTTCTTTCATAAGCCAATGCGCAATCCGCCGTAAAAGCTCCGCATGAGGGCCGCCGCCGTCAAATCCGCGCGCCCATAGCCAGACATGATCTGAAAGAAAGAGGCCGATCCGACCGTCTTCGACACGGTTTAATATCAGAAGCGGGGCGTTGCCGGGGCCCGCCATCAGCGCCTGACCGGCGCGCTGTTCGACCGGCATGATGCGCAGCCACCGTCCCCAGAACCCTTCCTCCGGAAGACCGGCGGTCACCGGGTGGCGTTGCCCAAGGTCGGTGATCTGCGGACGATAAGGCTCCTCAAGGGCGATCCCGCTTGGCATTGCCGGCAATATGAAAGACAGATTGCGGCGCGACGCCAGCGAGTTTGGTCCGTTATATTCAGGCCCCGCCGCAATCAAAATAGCGCCGCCGCCATCCACATAGCGAGCGATATTGTCAAAATGAAAGCTGTCCAGAACAGCGCGATAGGTATAGCGATCAAAAATAACGAGATCGAATTCGGTGACCTTCTCGATAAAGAGATCGTCATATGGAAACGGAATAAGGGCCAGTTCCGATGTTGGGATATTGTCGTTTTTGTCTGTGGGCCGAAGAATTGTAAAATGCACGAGATCGACAGCCGGGTCCGATTTCAAAAGATTGCGCCAGACCCTTTCTCCGGGGTGCGGTTCGCCGGAGATCAGCAGCACCCGCAATCGATCCCGGATCGCCGTAATCGGCAAAACCGCGATGTTGTTGCGGTCAGTGAGTTCGCCATTTCTGCTGGCGGCGACTAGCTCAATGATCGTTGCGCCGGGCCGGTCAAGCGGCGCTTCAAATCCAACTTCAGTTCCAAGCGGCACAGGCTCCTGTAGAATTTGTTCGCCATTCACGAACAAGGTGACTTCCACTGAAGCATTTTCATTGATGATCGTTTCATCTGGACCGAGATCGTCAACGCGAAAGGAAACGCGTACAGGCTTATCGACTATGCCGTATCGAGGCGCATTGGTAAGCGTAAGTTTGCGGTCAACTTCATTTTCATCCCCAGTGATCAATAAATGCACCGGCGCATCGAGCCCCGAGAGCGTTTCGGACGCATCGGCGCTTTGGCCGTCTGTAACGATGAATACGCCGCCAAGCCGTGCGCGCGGAATGTCTGCCAGCGCCGATTGAAGCGCCCCGATGGTGCGCGTCTCTTCTTCACCGGAATAGGCGACGCGCCGCGTTTCCACAGCGTCTAATCTTGCTAAAGCGGTTTGAAGGGCGCTCGCGGCGGCGTCAGCGCTGTCGTCGCGCCCGTCGAGCGATTGGCTTGCGCTTTCATCAACCAGAATTAATGCGATATCATCGAGCGGGCTGCGTTCAGCCTCGCGCACAAGCGGGTTTGCAAGCAAACCAAATAATCCAGCGAGTGCCAGCAAACGAAAAAGTCCGCTCTTCCAGTTTCGCCACAAGCTTACCGCGGCGATGATCAGCGCTGTTACGCAGACCAGGCCCATCGCCCAAAGCGGCGCTGCAGGATCGAATACAATTGTCATCTGCCGAGCCTTTCCAGAAGGATCGGCGTGTGCACCTGGTCCGACTTATAATTGCCGGTGAACGCAACCATGATGATATTGACGCCGGCGCGATAGGCCAACTCGCGCGCGCGCGGATTTCTGCCGCCGATAGGACGCGTTGGCTGACCGAACTGATCGGTCGCCCAGGCGCCGGCCCAGTCGCGCCCGCCTATAATGACCGGCGTGACGCCGTCATTCGCTCCGCCGGTTTCCGTCGCAACCCAGACCGGGTTATTTCGTAGCCGACCGTAAAGTTCAGGCACCAGATAAAACGAACGCGTCAATACATGTTCATTGCCGACGGGCGCCAGCGGCGGAATATTCAGCTGACTGAGCAATGCCTGCAGCGCTTGACCTTCCGGCGTCGATCCGGCGCCGACGGCGCGTTCATCGTCTCTGGTGTCAAAGAGAATAAGACCGCCCAGACGCATGAAATTTTCAATATTCGCAAGGGCTTCTTCAGACGGGGGAGCGGCGCCAGGGGCAATCGGCCAATATAAGAAAGGATATACAGACAGATCATCCGTTTCCGGATTTACGCCGACCGGAGGGGCGGGCTCAAGCGCAGTGCGCCGATAAAGCTCACGGCTCAGCCCGGCCAATCCTTGTGCGCTGAGACGGTCGAGGGCCGGATCGCCCGATTGCACAAAAGCAAGCCGCGTTGTCAGCGCCGCTTCAAAAGTCGACGGATCAATCGGCCGATCAAGCGGTTGCGCCTGCGTTGGAGAGGCAAGCAGCGCCATGGAGAGTGAAATTGCGAACAGACTAGCCGCAGCGGCTGGACGCGCCAGACGCAAGCCGGGCAATTTGCCGGCAAAGATAAGCGTTGCGATCGCATCGACGAGAAGCATGAGAAGGGCAATGGCGAAAAGGGGCGGCGCCAGGTTTTGCGGCGGCTCTGCAATGTACGGCGCCGGCTGTCCGGCGGAGAGGGGCGCATAAGGCGTCAGCGAGCCGATAACATTCAACGCCAGCGGCGCTTCTTCCGCGCCGTAAAGGCCGGGCATACGTTCAGGGCCGGGCGCTTCACTAAGTTGTGTCGTTGTGAGGGCGGGGTCTTGATCTGTCGGCCGGCGAAACCGGCCATAACCATCCAGCAGCCGAATGGGGGCAAAGCGCTTTTCGGCAGACGCTTCTTCGCCTTCGGGCGAAAGCGCTGAAAGAAAAACAAGCCGCCGAAGCATGCCGACAAAAGCGCCCGATATCGGCAAATCGGACCATTGCGGCGTTGCCGTAACATGGAAGAGCGCAATTGCGCCTTGCCCCTGTCGCACGCCGGTGACAAGCGGCGTGCCGTCGCTAAGGCGCGCCCAACTGCGCAATGTCGTTTCTCCGCCCGGTTGCGCCAGCACCTGACGGCGCACAAGCGCGTCTGCAGGCGGAGCAAGGCCGGCAAAAGGGCTGTCGGAGGGGAATGCATCGATCGTTTGCGGCGTATCCCAGGTCAAGGCGCCGCCAAAAGCGCGCCCGCCGCCGCGCAACGGCACAGGCAGTAAGGGCGGCTCGCGGTCCTGCGCCGCTTCAGCGAGGATAGGCCCGGCGAAACGGATTAATACGCCGCCCCGCTCTATCCACTCGGTCAACAAATCGACGTCGCTTGAGCGAATGGTGCCGGTATCGTCGAGAATAATCACAGAAACGCCGGCGTCCAGAACGCCAGCAATGCTATCCTCGATAAGCGCAGCATACGGATTGAGCGCTTCGCGAAGATAGTGGGCGCCGTTGAGAAGCCTGTCGCCGATAGGAGCGGTTTCAGCGACCACGCCGACAAGCGCGCGCCGTTCGCGCGCATCAATCAGATGGGCGGCGCCGGCTGAGGCGACGCCTTCAATCCGCACGGCGGCGATTTCGTTACGCAAGGCAAGGGGCAGGTCGACAGTGAAAACGCCAGAGGTTTCGCCCGAGGCGATTTCAATGGCGACGCGCGCAAGTTCGCGGCCGTCTTGTGCAGACGCAATCGCAGTTCCCTCCCAGTCGCCGTCCGCATAAAGGCGATCAACAGAAAATTGCGGACCGTTCGCAGTGGACTCAAGTGAGCGCAGCACCGGCTTCGGGGTCGCCCTGTCGGCAAAAACAGAAAGCGCGCCAAGCGAGCGCAGTTCATCAGCGAAGCGCGCATCGTCTGCGCCGGCCAGTCCGTCCGACAACCACCGAACATCAAGATCTGTTTCTCCGTTGAGAGGCGCAAGTCTGTCTAAGGCGCCCAGCCGGTCTGCCGGATAGGGTTGCGGCTCAATGGCGAGCGCAATTTCGCGCGCAGTGTCCGCTGTCAGCGGCTCAAGCGTTCCGGATGCGCGCGACGGCGCTGTCGGCAGAATATAAAGTGTTTCACCGGATTGCTCCGCTTCCGCCGCCGCCGCCAGCATTGCGTCGCGCCGCAACCGCCAGGCTGGTGCTGCGGCAAAGGTGTTGTCCACAATCAACGCTATGGGTTTTGGCGCCACGGTCGGCGCTGGCGCATTTAGAATTGGGCCGGCGAGACCCAGGATCAAAAAAGCGGTCAGCAACAATCGCAGCAACAGCAAAAACCATGGCGTCCGACTGGGTGTTTCGCGTTCATTCTTCAGTTGTCTGAGGATGATAAAAGCCGGAAATTGCTGGACGCGCGGACTGGGCGGGCTGGCGCGCAGCAGCCACCAGACGAGCGGCAAGGCGCCAAGCGCGAACAGGATAAACGGCGATGCAAATGATAAAGATCCGGGCATTACGACATCCAGCGGCGCATATCGCCTATGGCGGTAAACAGGGCCAGCAGGGCAAGATGAGCAGGTTGGTCAGTGCGGTGCGAGATGAAAGTCCAGCCGACCGATTGCGCCAGCGCGGCAAGCGCATTGCGGTGAGCGAGAAAGGCGTCTTTGTAGTCATCGCCGACCGCTTTTACATCGCCGAAAGTTAGACGCTGTGGGCTTTCTAAGTCGACAAATTCAACGCGGCCGCCATAAGGAAAATCTTCTTCCGCCGGATCGCAGACCTGGACAAGCGCGCCGCGCGCGCCAGCGCCTGAAAGTGTGCGGGCTGCGTTTTCTATGGCGGAAACATCAGTATAGAAATCGCTTATCAGCACTGCATGGGCGCCGGAGGGGACATGCGCCGCCGGCGGCGATGAGGAATCGTCCGAATGGTTTTGCAGCGCTTCGAGCACTCGTGCGGGCGTATTGCGCCCGTGGAAGGGGCGGCGCTCCTCGCCCAGTATTCCCACGCGTTCGCCCGCCTGAGACAAAAGTATGGATAGCGCAATCGCCAATATGTCAGCGCGCCGGCCCTTTTCCGGCAGCGATTTTAGGGATGTAAAAGCAAGGGATTTTGACGGGTCGCGCCACAGATATACGGCCGCCGCCGCTTCCCACTCATGCTCGCGCACATAAAGACGATCGGCGGCGCGAGCGGATTGACGCCAGTCGATGGCGGAGACCGCATCGCCAAAACTGTACGGGCGATGTTGCCAGAAAGTCTCGCCCGGGCCGGCGCGCCGTCGCCCGTGCAGGCCGGCGGCGACGGTTTGCGCAATCCGCTCAGCCTCGACAAGCAGCGGCGGAAAATGTCCGGCCGCTTCTTCCGCGTCGCGGCGCTTGGCGATGGAACTGGGAGCGTCGGTCATAAAGATCCGTTTCCGCTCCTATGCGTCGTTTGTCGCATCAAGCAGTTCACCGATGAACTGGTCGATTGATATCCCCTCCGAACGCGCTGCAAAATTCAACGCCATGCGATGGCGCAACACCGGACGCGCGAGACGTTCGACATCGTCGAGCGACGGCGCAGGCCGACCTTCGATCAATGCAAGCGCTCTGGCGGCGAGCGAGAACGCCTGGCTCGCGCGCGGACCGGGCCCCCAGGCGACAAGCGTATTGACCCGTTCAGAAGCGCCGTCTCCGGGCCGCGCCGCCCGAACCAGCGCCAGAATTCTGTCCACAACCTGCTCGCCAATGGGCATCTCGCGCACAAGCTGCTGCGCATCTTCAAGATCCGCTGACGTCATGACCGAGGCGACGGTGCTGGTTTTCGCCCCAGTGGTCTCTTTGAGCATGCGTTTTTCAGCCTCCGCATCCGGGTAATCCACATTGATCTGAAGCAAAAACCGATCAAGCTGCGCCTCCGGCAGCGGATACGTGCCTTCCTGCTCAATAGGGTTCTGTGTCGCCAGGACATGGAACGGGGCGGGCAGGTCGTGTGCGTCGCCGGCGACCGTGACATGACGCTCCTGCATCGCCTGCAAGAGAGCCGACTGCGTACGCGGGCTCGCCCGGTTGATTTCATCGGCCATCAGCAACTGACAGAACACTGGTCCTGGCACAAACCGGAAAACGCGTTTGCCGTCCGGGCTTTCCTCCAGCACTTCAGAACCCAGGATGTCGCCCGGCATCAGATCAGGCGTGAACTGAACCCTTTTTTCCGACAGGCCTAAAAGATCTGCGATCGACGCCACCAGAAGCGTCTTGGCAAGCCCGGGAGCGCCGACGAGAAGACCGTGGCCGCCAGCGGCCAGCGTCGTCAACGTCAGGTCAATCACGTCTTCCTGACCAAAGACAATTTCCCCGAGCGCGGCGCGGGCGCTTTTCAGCTTCTCGGAGAGGGCGTCAAATCTTCGTAAGGTCGGATCGTCATTCTGCGCTGCAGCGCTGGTTTCAGTCATGGGATCAACGACTTCTTTCTGCTGGAAGAATTGGAATATCACGGCTCCATGGCGAGAATTGGTCCGCTTGGCAAGAAAACCGAACGCATTAACGCAAAATGATTGCCTCTTGCCGGCATAGGGCCATTTTCTTTACGATGCACTCATGGATGCGCATCATTCTTGAATTTGCTAGATGTGTTTCATGAGGGGTTATTCAATGATCTTGGAGTAGCGGACGTCGTTCCATTCGCCAGGACAAGCCGTAGTGCTGAAAAAGGGGTTTTTTGTGTCAGATCGGGATTCAGGTTTCACTGTCTGGGGTTTCATCAAAGGTTTTGGCAAACTGATCATCGGCCTCCTGCTTTTATTGCAGGGCTTGATCGGGCTGGTTGTCCTGCTTCTGATCGTTGGCGTTCTTGTCAGCGTCGCTAACGGCGTTGCGGGCAATGCCGACAAACCGCAGGTCGCTGTGCCCACGGATGCGGCGCTTTTGATCAACCCCAACGGCGTTCTGGTGGAACAGGCCGCCGAGATTGATCCGTTTGAAGTGATCGTTGAGGAAGCTTACGGCATCAATCAGCCAACCCAGATCGAGGTGCATGACCTCGTTCGCGTTATTCGCAAAGCAAAAGACGACAAACGCATCAAGGGGATCGTACTTGATCTTGGCGCCCTCCAGATCCCGTCCTACAGCGCGTCAAAAGCGCACTACCTCGCCAGTGAGATCGGAAAATTCAAGGAAAGCGGAAAGAGCATCATCGCGGTCGGCGATTTTTACAGCCAGGAGCAATACATGCTCGCCGCGGCGGCTGATGAAATCCATATGAACGACTATGGCAATATCATTTTTCTTGGATATGGCCGTTACGGAACTTATATCAAATCGTTCCTGGAGAAGCTGAAAATCACCAGCCATGTGTTCCGTGTGGGAACATTTAAGTCCGCAGTGGAGCCCTTCCTGCGCGATGACATGTCTGAAGAAGCCAAGGAAGCAAACCGCGCTTTCCTCGACGTTTTATGGCGCGAATATATGCGCACGGTAGAACAGGCGCGTGGGCTCCAGGTTGGCGCAATCGAGAACTACGCGAATAATTTCGGCGATCTTTTGCGCGCCAACAATGGCGATCCGGCAAAAGCGGCGCTGGAGGCGGGCCTTATTGATCAGCTCAACACCCGCGCTGAACAGCGCGAGCGACTGGTGGCGTTGTTTGGAAAAGATAAAGACGGCAAGTCTTACAAGAAGATCAATTTCCGTCGTTATCTGGCCTCGCTCGATGACAAAAAAGATGATTCCGATCCCAATATCGCTGTCATCACGGCGTCCGGCGCTATCGTGGACGGTCAGGCTCCTCTGGGTGAGGCTGCCGGCGGCGATACGATTGCGGCTCTGTTGCGCAAGGCGCGGGAGGATGAAAATGTCAAAGCGGTGGTGCTGCGCATTGACAGCCCCGGCGGATCAGCTTTCGCATCCGATGTCATTCGCGACGAATTGCTGGCTATTAAAGCCGAAGGAAAGCCGCTCGTTGCTTCCATGGGGTCGCTTGCGGCTTCCGGCGGTTATTGGATTGCCTCGCCTGCGGATGAAATCTGGGCGGCGCCTACGACCGTTACGGGATCAATCGGCATTTTCGGATACTTCAATACCTTTGAAAATACGGCGGCTGAAGTCGGCGTTTTCACAGACGGCGTCGGCACAACCAGTCTGTCGCCTTTACTCGCCACCGGCATCGGGCCGCTGCCCGAAGAAGGCGCAGATCTGATCCAGCAGATTATTGAGAACGGGTATGATCGTTTCCTCACTGTTGTCGGCGAGGGGCGCGATCTTGATAAGGACTATGTGGACTCGGTCGGCCAGGGCCGGGTCTGGATTGGCGAACGAGCGAAAGACCTGAAGCTCGTCGACAACCTCGGCGGTATTGACGAGTCCATTGAAGCGGCGGCGCGGCTTGCAAATCTTGAAAGCTGGGACGTTGTTGAAATGACGGAAAAGAAAACGCCGTTTGAAAAGATCCTCGGCAATCTCAGCGCCAAAGTTGCAACAAGCGCTGGCATTGATTCAGCCTTTGACAAACGCAATGGCGGCGCTTTCGCCAAGGCGGCGAGTGATGTCAAAACGCGGATAGAATTTTTCGAAGAGTTCAACGACCCTAACGCAGCCTATGCGCGCTGCTTGGCCTGCGAATAGGCTGCATGTATTCTCGGGTCGCTTTGTCAGCACCCGTTAGCAATGAAAAGGGCCGGCGCCGTGCGAAGATCGTACGGCGCCGGTTTCGCTTATGACTGATCTGATGCGATACGCGGCAAGTCTTGAGAACGCAGGCGGCGGTTCGCTGCCTCCGGTTGATAAATGGAACCCTGATTTTTGCGGCGACATAGACATGGTCATCAAAAGCGATGGGACCTGGTTTTACGAGGGCGGCCCGATAGGACGGGCGCGTCTTGTGAGATTGTTCTCCACAGTTCTAAAGCGGGAGGGCGACAAATATTTTCTTGTCACACCCGTGGAAAAGCTCGGCCTCCGCGTAGAGGACGCGCCATTTATAGCGGTCGCCATGGCGCGGGAAGGCGAGGGGCAAAACCAACGCCTGACATTCACGACCAATGTTGGCGATAAGGCGCTGGCCGGTCCTGAACACAGGCTTGAACTCAGGCGCCCGTCATCCGCCTGCAGCGCCGCCGATGAACGCGCGCCCTATGTGCATGTTCGTCGCGGCTTGGAGGCGCGGGTCGCCCGTTCGGTGTTTTATGATCTTGTCGCGCTGGGCGAGCGGCGCCACATGGAAGGCCAAGACATGTTCGGCGTCTGGTCTGACGGCGTTTTCTTCCCGTTTGGACCGGCCGGTGAAATTTTCAAGTAGGGTTTTCTTGTGGCTGAAGCAGCGCGAATAATGCCGGACGACATCGCGGAGCTGCGCAACCGGATCGAACGCAATCTCGGGCGCGCGTCGGCAAAACGATTGCGCGCCCTTTTCAGCGAGATCAATCCTCATCTTGTCGGCGACAAGATGTTTGAAAGCCGCTGGAGCGATATTCGAAAAAATGCTGCGGTGTTAGTGCCGATTATCCCCAGAAAGACGGGCCCCACCGTGCTTTTAACGGTGCGTTCATCTGATATGCCCTCCCACGCCGGACAGATCAGTTTTCCGGGCGGCA
This sequence comes from Pseudomonadota bacterium, assembly GCA_039180625.1. Classification (GTDB taxonomy): domain Bacteria; phylum Pseudomonadota; class Alphaproteobacteria; order Caulobacterales; family Parvularculaceae; genus Hyphococcus. The sequence goes on from JBCDDE010000007.1 coordinate 108,098, forward strand.
AGGTTGAGCCGGGAGATGAAACACGCACGCACACAGCGCTGAGAGAAGCGCATGAGGAAGTGAACATCTTGCCGGGTGAGGTCGATGTGATCGGCAATCTCGGCGTTCATGAAGGCGGGCTCGGATTTTCAGTGACGCCGGTTGTGGGTATTGTCGATCCGGAGGCGGATATTCGTCCTTGTCCGCGCGAAGTCCAGGAAGTTTTTGAAGCGCCGCTGTCTTTCGTATTTGATCTTAGTAATCACATTACCGAGCAGCGTGAGCATAAAGGCGTGCGCTATAATATGTTTGCAGCGCCCTATGGCGATTATCATATCTGGGGACTGACCGCCGGCATTCTGCGGACGCTGGCGGAGACGTTGCAAGAAGAAGAGCCCTCGTGAAGAGTGAAAGCAGCCTGATCCAGCCTTCAGCGGAAACGCAAAGGCGCTTTGACTGGTTGGAGGCGGCGCATCTTAAAAAAATTGTTGCGGCGTTAGAGAAAGCGGCGCCTGGAGGCAACCGTTTTGTCGGCGGCTGCGTGCGCGACAGTCTGTTTGCGGTTGCGCCGAAAGACTTTGATCTTGCAACGGTTCTGCCGCCGGAAGATGTGGTGCGCGCACTGACGTCTGCAGGGCTTAAATATGCGCCCACAGGGCTCGCCCATGGAACGGTCACTGCGATCGCCGAGCATCAGGGCGTTGAAGTAACGACGCTTCGGAAAGACGTTTCCACCGATGGTCGACGCGCAACTGTTGCGTATACAGATGACTGGGCTATCGATGCGGCGCGCCGTGATTTTACGATCAATGCGATCTATCTGACGCCACAGGGGCTGTTGTTTGATCCCGTAAACGGATTGACTGACATCAATGTTCGGCGCGTTCAGTTTATCGGCGACGCTGAAACAAGGATCAGGGAAGATTACCTACGCATTTTAAGGTTTTTCAGATTCTCCGCCCGCTTTGCCGAGACTTTTGACGAAGCGGGACTGGCGGCTTGCAAAACCTTAAGTGGGGGGCTGAGCCAACTTTCCGCTGAGCGAATTGGCGCTGAGTTTATGGCGATCCTGTCGCTGCCTCGCCCCGGCGCCGTGCTAAAGGCCATGGCGGCGGCTGGCGTTTTGGAGAAGGTTTGGTCATCGGGATCGAAGCCTGAGGCGGTTGCAAGACTAAAAGCGCTTGCTCCCCATGCGCCGGCGCCGATTGCGTTGGCGGCGCTTTTTTCGGATGCAGGCGATGGAATTGAAAGCGCTCTGAGGTTGTCCAATGCGGAGGGTGCGCTCCGCAAGCGCGCTTTGGCGGGGCTGTCGCAGATCAAAAGGGGGCTTACGGAGAAAGCTGTCCGTGCGTTGATTTATCGCCTTGGTCGGGATGGTTTTGCCGATGCTGTTGCGCTCGCTGGCGCTTTTCAACGCATTGACCGCACAGAATATGAGCGCCTGACATCAATTCTGGATCAATGGCTCCCGCCCGTCTTTCCGGCGTCAGGCAAAGACGTGGTTGCGCTCGGAATCGAGAAGGGACCAGCGATTTCCGCGATCCTTGAGGCGGCCGAAAAACAGTGGATCGAGGAAGATTTTCCCGAAGTGTCTCGTGTGAAGGCAATTTTGAAAGAAAGCGCCGCCGCTTTTGCCGGTTTGGTTTGACCGCGCGCTCCAGACGCGATTTTATAGCAAAAACAAACACGTCCGAAGGGACCTTCGGCAAAAGGGAGCGAATGCGCATGATGGGATTAATGATGGACCGGCCGCTGCTGACGACCGAGATCCTGAAGCACGCAGTTCGAAATTACCGGAACACAAAAATTGTCACGCGCACCGTCGAGGGGCCAATCCATCGCTATACGATCGGCGATGCGGCCAAACGTATCCAGAAGCTTGCGAACGCCTTGATCAATATGGGTGTCAAAAAGGGCGATCGGATCGGCGTGATCGGCTGGAACACGTATCGTCAGTTTGAAATGTACTACGCGGTCGGCGGCATTGGGGCGGTGTTGCACACGATTAATCCGCGCCTGGGGCCTGCAAACGCGACCTTCGTCATTAATCATGCTGAAGACGACTATCTTTTTTACGATACGACATTTGCTCCCCTTGTCGGCGCCATGCGACCGGGGCTGAAAACCGTTAAAGGCTACTTCCTCATGACGGATGCGGCTAACGCCGGTGAAGCAGGCGAAGGGGCATCGACCTACGAGGAATTGATCGCCAACGAAAACGATCATTTCGACTGGCCGGATTTCGACGAGAATACTGCGGTCTCCATGTGCTATACATCCGGCACGACGGGCGACCCGAAAGGCGTAGTCTATTCTCACCGCGCGCTTGTTTTGCAGTCTTTCGCGAGCGTTCTGCCTTCGTCTCTGGGGGTTGTTGAAGGCGATGTCATGTTGCCGGTTGTGCCAATGTTTCATGTGAATGCGTGGAACACGCCGTATTCTTGTCTGATGGTTGGCGTTGATCAGATTTTCCCGGGCCCTCGGCTCGATGGCGAAGGGCTTTATGAATTGCTCGATAGCGAAAAGGTCACTTATTCGGCAGGGGTGCCGACTGTTTGGCTTGGGCTTCTGCAATATCTCGAGAAGACCGGAAAGGAGCTTCCTTATCTCGTCAAAGGGTTGTCAGGCGGTTCAGCATTGCCGGAGTCTCTCATTCGCGGCTATGAGAAATACGGCGTAGAGCTGCAGCAGGGGTGGGGCATGACGGAAATGTCGCCGGTGGGCACCGTCAATGTTCTGCCGCCGCATATCAAAGATCTGCCGACGGATGAGCGCATACCTTATCAGCTCAAAGCCGGCCGTGCGCTGCCTTATGTTGATATGCGGATTGTTGGCGAAGACGGCAAGCCGCTGCCTTGCGACGGGGTGTGCGACGGTCAATTGCAGGTGCGCGGTCCGTGGATTGTAAAGGAATATTATAAAGCTGAAACGCCGACACTGACCGATGACGGATGGTTTGACACGGGCGATGTCGCCATCATTGATGAGGATGGGTTTTTAACGATCACTGACCGTTCCAAAGATGTCATTAAAACCGGCGGCGAGTGGGTCTCATCTATCGACATTGAAAATGCGGCGATGATGCATGAAGGGGTTGCCCAGGCTGGCGTTATCGGCGTCCATCATCCGAAATGGCAGGAGCGCCCGCTTTTGATTGTGGTCAAAAAAGAGGGTCAAGATCCGACTGCGGATGAGATCAAGGAATTCATCAAGCCAAAGCTCGATAAAATCGCCTGGCCTGATGCTGTAGAGTTTGTCGATGAAATCCCGCTTGGTGCGACTGGCAAAGTGCTCAAGACTGAGCTGCGCAAAAAATTCAAAGGATATGAACTGCCAGGCTAACCGGTTTTACGATGTTAGCCCGTGTTTGACGGCGTAAAGCGCAGCCTGTGTCCGATCGCTAACGCCCAGCTTGGATAAGACAACACTGACATACCCCTTTACGGTGCCTTCAGTCAGGTTGAGATCATAGGCGATTGTCTTGTTGGACTTTCCGCTCGCAATCTCTGTCAGGATATCGAGTTCGCGCGGCGTTAAATCCTCATGCGGAAGTCGCTCGCCTGTAGCGCGGCGAAGAAGCTGTTTTTGAACCGCAGGATGAAAAACGGGAGCGCCTGCATGAGCGCTTTTGATGGCCGAGAGAAGGTTCTCGCGCGATACGTCTTTTAGCAGGTATCCCATGACCCCTGCATCGATGGCTTCCTGCAAACGAAGATCATCGCCAAGCATGCTTGTCAGTAAAATGACCTTTGTCGCCAATTTCGTCGTTTGAATTTTCTGCGCCGCTTCAATGCCTGATAAGCCTGGCATCATAATATCCATAAGGATGATGTCAGGGTGCAGTCTCGCAGTGAGCGCAACTGCGGTTTCACCGTCTTCAGCTTCACCGATAATATCGATATCGTCTTCATCGCAAAGAAGGGTGCGCAACCCCTCTCGCACGATCGCATGATCGTCCGCAATAATTATGCGAATCGCTTGGCTTGCCGCCATAGCGCAATCTCTCCCGCAACTTTCTTACGACACAGAAAAGACGACCTCAACGGCCACGCCGCCATTTGGACGATTTTTTATGTCAATCTGTCCGCCAATAGCGGCGGCCCGTGCGGTCATGCTGGAAAGCCCCATATGCGTTGTTTCTGCGGCCGCTTTATCGGGAAGGCCGACGCCGTCATTTTCGATGATAAAGTGCATTTTGTTCGCATTTGCATCGAGCGAGATGTCGACAACGCGCGCGCACCCGTGGCGAAAAGCATTCGCAAGCGCTTCTTGCGCAATGCGCAATAAAGTAACGGCCTGTTCTTCCGTCAAAGAACAGGTTTCGCCTATGTTAATCGCTACGGCTGCGTTATCCGGTGCTGTCAATTCAACATGGCGTTCAAGTGCGGCCGCAAGGCCATTCTGGCGGGCCAGATCGGCCATGGACTCGCCCTCATGATCGCCAGGACTTCGAAGTTCCTTAAGCAAGGCTTTCATTTCGACTTGAGCGAGGCCGGTAATATCAAGCAGCCGTTGGACCCGCGCTTCGCCGTCGGCGATGCTTTTTGAAAACCCTGATGAAATAGATTGCGCAACCAGCGACATTGAAAAAATCAGTTGGCTGACATTGTCATGGAGATCGCGCGCAAGTCGCTGGCGTTCTTTCAGGGCGGCGTATTGTTTTTCTTTTTCGTAGGCGCGCGCATTATTGATCGCAATCCCCGCGTGCCGTGCAAAAACCTCAAGCATGCGTATATCGTTATCGCCAAAACGCTTTGGCGGATCTGCGCCGATGCCGAATGTCCCTATAATTTCTCCACGCCACATAATCGGCATACCGATGACGCTGTCTTCATCCATATCCGATAAGGGACGGTTTTCAATGTCTCCATAACGGCTGAGCAGCCTGGGTTTTTGATCGCGATAAACCTGTCCCGCCAGGCCTTGCCCGGGCATATTTGCTGATCCCAATTCTTCGGCAGGCATTTTGTAAACAGCCTCTATGCGCACAATATTTTCCTGTGGATAAATGAGGCCGATGGACCCACGATCCGCATGCAAAAGCTCACATGCTTTCTGGACGATCTTGGTCAGAAGCGGCGGCAATTCCAACTCGCCGGAAATGACCTCAATCATCTCATGAAGATGATTTTGATCAATCATGAGCTTGCTTGAATCGTTCATTGAAAAATTTTTTGCTATTGCCAAGGGGCGCATATTCACCCCTGAAAAAAGTTAGGGTTTCGATGCAGCGAATTGCAGCACTGAAAGGGGTCAATCGCAAGCGGGCGAAACGGGCGAACGTTCCTACTTCTCCATCACAAGGGCGCGGATAACAGCGATCAAGTGAACGGAAACGAAAAAAAGAAGAGGAGAAGACCCATGGAACGCATCACTGAATTCATCGTGACAGGCGTCGTCATGACCGGCGTTTTCATCTACATCGCCGACGTCATGTTCGGCGCTTCCGCGGTGGTTTGATAATTTTCTACTGCAACAAGGAGGGAGAATGAACGAAAGTTTTTACAGGAATTTTGGCCGCCGTAATCACGATCGGAAATGTTGGCGGCGCGCTTGCCGCATCAGATGCTACAGGCGCGATAAAGGATTATGTGCGCTCGCGTCTGACGAATGACCGGGCGGCGCTGGTCCGGCCGCGCGGCGAGGTTTATTCGGCGACCGCGGTCATCAACGGACGAGCCTGGTCAGGCATGGTGCGCGATGTCGTCATTAATGAATGTCAGTATCGCCCCTGGCCGGCGCCTTGGGCCCCATCGCATCCGGGTTTTGTTGAGCGAGAATGAACCTATTGCTCTCTATACGGATGTAAAAATTCCGTCGGCTTGACTGACTGCTGACGGATGCGTCTGGAAAACGCCACGCCGCCTGCTTAATCAGTGTGGGGCTTCGAAGGATGGGCGGCGCGTTCGATGCAGCAAGCCATTCTTCGAGACAGCGTTGAAGCGCCTCCTTAGGATGAGAGGGCGGGGTGGAGCGCCTTGCGTTCGCATCACCGGATGAAGTCAGGGAGACCCGCGCGAGTTCCGCCCGCGCTTTACCCCAATAACCGTAAAATCTTCACGGAATCCCACATTCGGTGCAAACTTATCCTCCCCCTGCCGGTTTGGGCCTATGCTCCCAGGCAGTCCAGTTGCTGAAAGGCGTTAAGTGCATCGGTTAATCTTATGGTCTGTACCGTGCGTGATGAAAAAATTTGTACAATGACGGTTATTTTAAATTCATGATGCATGCTGTTAGAGAAAGGAAGGGGTCTTTACTTTGTTAAAGAGTTGGTTTTGCACATTTCTTCACCCAAAAGCACTCATAAATGAACAAAAGGAAGTGAGACATCAAGCGGATGGTCTGGGCTCAAAAGTCAAACTCAAATACGCTGATAGCGCCTATGAAATGTGATAGCATAACACGGGCCCACATGGTGTTCTGATGCACAGTATAAAGCTGCGCGCATCTTTAGATGGACATGCGCGCTCACATTCTGTTGCGGCCGGGACCTGAATTATGCGTTTTGACTTGCGGCGCCATGCATTGTTTGTGCCTGGACGATTGTCATGACGGCGGCGCTGAAAACTGACATCGCGCCTAGCGTTGAAGGCGAAACTGCCTCAGTTCTCTCGCGCATTCTCGACCCTTCGACGTCCCTAGCGATTTGGCGGCGCGCGCTGTCCCGATCCTTACAGGACGCTGCAGTCGACGGTTGCGCCAGCGTATTGCAACATGCAAGTGCGTTTCATTCCTTCGGCCAGACTGAAGTTGATTGCTTTTACGACGCGCTCACCCGCGATGCGGGAGCGTCAATTACGCCGATCGCAGAGGACCTTGTCGCCCTTGCGAAAGTCTTCGCTGATATTTGTGGTGCAGTTCCTGTGCGTGTCCGCGTGGAGACAATCGCCGACAACGGTTGCCGCCGCTTCCACTTTGACAATGTGGCGATGCGCCTTGTGGTGACGTATCGCGGACCGGGCACACAATGGGTCCCGCCTGAATTTGCGGCCAACGCCTATGCACAGCAGACTGAGTATAACGGTCCAATCAATGAGATCCGCACTGGCGACGTCGCCCTGTTTCGTGGGCGGCGAAGCAGTGTCGTCGGCATGACGTTGCACCGTTCGCCGCCGCTCCTTAAAAACGCCCCGCCACGCTTGATTGGCGTCATCGATTATGAGGGCCGCGAAATCCGCTAACATGTGTGTCAATTAACTGCTGGGTAAAGGCGAATTCTGGAGGATGAAATGAAGAAAGTGACGATAACAGCAAGTGCGGCCGCCATCGCATTGCTGGCGACGGGGAACGCCAAGGAAGGCATGTTTACGCCGGAACAGGCGCCGGAAATCGCAGCGGATCTGCGAAAGGCCGGGCTGCGGCTCAATCCGCGCGCGCTGTCGGACCTGACCGCGTTTCCTATGGGCGCGGTCATTTCCCTCGGCAATTGCACGGCGTCATTCGTCTCCGATACCGGCCTCGTTGTGACAAATCACCATTGCGCCCGCGGATCAGTGCAGTTTAATTCAACGCCTGAAGACAATTATCTTGAAAACGGCTTTCTCGCTGACAGTCTCGAAGCGGAATTGCCGGCCGCACCCGGATCGCGCGTCTATGTAACAACGGAAGTGCAAGACGTGACGGATCGCGTGCTTGCCGGCGTATCGGACGACATGTCCGCGCGCCAGCGCTATCAGGCGATTGAAGACGCGCAGAAAACTCTGATCAAGGAATGCGAGGAAGCCCCCGGACATCGCTGCCAGGCGCCGTCGTTTTTCGGCGGGTTGCAATACAAGCTGATCAAACGGCTTGAAATTCGCGACGTGCGGCTCGTCTACGCGCCGGGCGACAATATCGGGAAATATGGCGGCGACATCGACAACTGGCTTTGGCCGCGTCATACGGGTGATTTCGCCTTCTACCGGGCCTATGTCGCGCCAGACGGATCGGCGGCGGACTTTGCCGAGGAAAATGTTCCGTACCAGCCGGAACACGTCTTGAAAGTATCGTCGGCGGGGCTCGACGACGGCGACTTCGTGATGGCGGCGGGTTATCCCGGATCGACCTCACGCTATGCGCGTCTTGCAGAAGTCTCCTACACCTTTGATTGGCTGTACCCGACATTCAGCACGCTCTTACAAAATTGGATCGCGACAATCGAAGAAGCGGCGCCGGAAGGCTCGGACGCCCGGATCAAATACGAATCGCGTCTCGCTGGCCTTAGTAACTTTGAGAAGAACCTTGGCGGGCAGATAGAGGGCGCTCGCCGCGTGGGGCTTGTCGACCGGCGGGCCGCCCGGGAAGACGCCTTGAACCAATGGATCGCGGGCGACGCTGACCGCGCCGATTACGCGAGTGCGATCGCTGACCTTGATGCTCTTTCAGAAGAAATTGCAGCGGCCGCGAAGCGCGATTTCGCTTACAATAATGCGACACGGCCGCAACTGCTTGGCGCCGCGCAGCGGCTTTATCGCCTTTCGCTGGAACGCCAAAAGCCGGATGACAGCCGCGAACCGGGATATCAGGAACGCGACATGACGTTCTTTACCGAAAGTCTTCGTCGGATCGACCGGCGTTATGACGCCAATGTCGATAAAGCGGAGTGGTTGCTTTTTCTGAGTGATTATATCGCTCAACCTACAGAACAACGCGTGCCCGCCCTCGACGCCGCGCTTGGTCTCGGCGACGGGTTCGCACCCAATGATCTCGATCGGTTCTATAAGAACACCACGCTCAACGACGCGGAGACGCGGATCGGGCTCATGGAAGCTTCGCCTGACGCCTTCAGGGCGAGCGACGACCCGTTCATCGAACTCGCTGTTGCGCTGCATGAGACCGAGATGAGGCTTGAGGAAGAGGCGAAAGCTCGTGCGGGGCGACGCGCCTCGCTCGAACCGGAATATATGGAAGCGATTATCGCCTGGCGGAAATCGCAGGGGGATACGGCCTATCCCGATGCGAACTCCACTTTGCGGATTACCTACGGCAATGTTTTTGGCGGCTCGCCGAAAGACGGCCTGATCTACGAACCGTTCACCCGCCTTGAAGGGATCCCGGAGAAGAACACAGGGGAGGAGCCTTTCAACGCTCCGGAACGCCAGCTCGACCTGATCGCTCAGAAAGATTACGGCGGCTATGCGCTAAGATCGCTCGGCACGGTGCCGGTGAATTTTTTGTCCGATCTCGATTCGACCGGCGGGAACTCCGGCTCAGCCACGCTCAATGCGCGCGGCGAACTTGTCGGGCTGCTTTTCGACGGAACGATTGAAAGCGTCAATTCAGACTGGGATTTTGATCCGCGTACGACGCGAACGATCCATGTGGATACGCGATATATGCTCTGGGTGATGGAAAAAATTGATGGCGCGCAACGGCTCATCGACGAGATGAAGATTGTCCGCTAGCGGCTGAAACCGGAACGCCGGCACGAGGTCTTGGGACTTCTGCTCCTATAAGTGTTAAATTGCCCCCCAAACTTCTAATCGAAAGGACGAGGCATGTGTGATGAAGTCACCGAACGCGAGCTGGACGCTTATCTAAAAAGGAAGGCGCTGACGCGGCGGAGGTTTACCGCCGGCGCATCCGCCGCCTTGGCGGCAGGCGGGCTGGCGGGTTCCGCCTTTGCAGCCTCGAAATCTGATCGCGGCGATCTGACAGAGACGGCGGTTGCCGTGCTGACCCCGGACGGGGAGGCGGACGCGCTCTTTATTCATCCGACCGACGGCGCCCATGCGGCGGTCATCTTCTGGCCGGATATTCACGGTGTAAGGCCCGCCTTTTTCGATATGGCGCGGCGCCTTGCAAGCGAAGGATACGCGGTCCTCGCGGTCAACCCTTACTACAGGACCCATGCCGGGCAGCTCTTCTTCGACGGAAAAACCTTTCGCGATCCGGGCGGTCGCGAGCTCGTGACGCCCCACTATCGGGCGCTGTCGCCTGCAACCGTTGTAACGGACGGAAAGGCGCTTACTGCATGGCTGGACAAGCAGTCCGCTGTTGACGCCGCGCGCGGCGTCGGCGCAGTTGGGTTTTGCATGACAGGTTCATGGACGCTGCGTGCTGCGGCGGCTGTGCCGGATCGCATCAAGGCGCCGTGTTCCTTCCATGGCGGCGGTCTCGTCACTGAGGAGGCGAACAGTCCGCATCTGCTGGCGGACAAGATTTCGGGCGGGGTACTGATCGCTATTGCTGAAAATGATCATGAGCGCCAGCCTGATGCTCAGGGTACGCTGATTGCGTCGTTTGAGGCTGCCGGCGTTCCGGCTGAGATAGAAGTATATGAAGACGCCATGCATGGCTGGGTGCCGACTGACTCGCGAGCCTATAACCCCGAACAGTCGGAACGCGCGTGGAACCGGATGCTTGCGCTCTTTGGAAGGCAGCTTGGGGCCTGATAGTATCCATTTCTCTCGATTGTTTCGCCGCTAGGTCTTTTCTGGTTGCGATAAAAGATTTGCAAGCCGCTCGACTGAGCGAGGTTTGCAAAGGCCCGTTTCGGCGCAGTTCGAAAAAAAGAGTTGTAAGGAAAGACCATGAGACTCAATATTAAAAGTGCTCTCTCCGCAATTGTTGGCGCAACTATGGTGCTTACTGGCGCAGCCGGAGGCGAGCAAATCGATGCGTATTACGAGATCGGCGCGGGCGGGCGCCCTGTGGGCGCGAACTGGTCGCGCAGTCCCGTTTATGCCGAGAACGGCATGGCGGCGACGGCGCACCCCCTCGCCAGCCAAATCGCAATCGATATTCTTAAAGCCGGCGGCAACGCCGTTGATGGCGCCATCGCGGCCAACGCCGCGCTCGGGCTTATGGAGCCTACCGGCAACGGTATTGGCGGGGATCTTTTTGCGATCATCTGGGATCCGAAAACGAAAAAGCTTTATGGCCTTAATGCGTCAGGCCGCAGCCCCGCCGGACGATCCTACGACCAACTGCTTGAGCGGCTCGACGGAAAAGACAGCTTGCCGCCTTTCGGCGATCTGCCCGTCAGCGTGCCGGGAACGGTCGACGGCTGGTTCGAAATGCATGAGCGATTTGGTAAACTTCCTATGCGGAAAGTTCTGCAGCCGACGATCGATTACGCCAATAACGGATTTCCTGTATCGCCGGTGATCGCCCGTTACCTTGAGCTGAACCTTGCGCGCTTTGACGAGCATATCGACACGATCAACGAATTCGACAATGCGCGCGCGACCTATTTCAAGGATGGCCCGCCCAAAGAAGGCGAGATATTCAAAAATCCCGACCTTGCAGATACCTTGAGTCTCATTGCCAAGAAGGGACGCGACGCTTTTTACAAAGGTGAGATTGCGCGAACGATGGACGCTTATATGAAGCGCATCGGCGGCGACCTTCGATTTGAAGATTTCGCGGCGCATGAGAGCGAATGGGTCGAGCCGGCCTGCGTTGATTATCGCGGCCATGATCTTTGCGAACTGCCGCCTAACGGACAGGGCTTCGCCGCCCTGCAGATGGCGAATATTCTGAAAAATGTCGATCTCAGCCAATGGCCGCGCGGCAGCGCCGAGGTGCTCCACTACATCACCGAAGCAAAGCGCCTCGCGTTTGAGGATCTTGGCCGCTATTACGCGGACCCGGCTTTTGTCGATGTTCCTGTGGAAGGTCTCTTGTCTGAAGAGTATGGCCGCGTGCGCTTTGCCTTGATCGATCCGGCAAAAGCAAACCCGGCGCCGGCGCCCGGCGACCCGAAACTGGAAGGCGAAGGCGATACGACTTATCTGACCGTGGCCGACAAGGACGGCATGATGGTGTCGCTCATCCAATCGAATTATCGCGGCATGGGATCGGGGCTCGTGCCGGACGGTCTTGGCTTCATGCTTCAGGATCGCGGCGAGTTGTTCTCACTCGATCCAAACCACCCGAACGCATACGCGCCGGGCAAGCGTCCGTTTCACACCATCATCCCGGCGTTTGTGATGAAAGACGGCGCGCCCTTCATGAGCTTTGGCTTGATGGGCGGCGGCATGCAGCCGCAGGGTCATCTGCAGGTGCTGATCAATATTGTCGATTACGGCATGAACCCGCAGGAAGCCGGCGACGCCGCACGATTAAACCATATTGGCGGGCGCGCGCCGACAGACGATCTCGACGACGACAGCGTCGACCTGTTGGGCACGCTCAATGTTGAGCCCGGCGTTGCACAGTCAACGATCGAGAAATTGAGAGCGATGGGCCATCGCGTGGAAGTCGTCGACAACGGCATCATGTTCGGCGGCTATCAAGCGATTATGCGCGATCCCGAAAACGGCGTCTATGTCGGCGCAACGGAGATGCGCAAAGACGGCCTGGCAATCGGATACTGATCGTTGAAATCAATTCAAATATGTCGCGCATGAGCTGCAACTCTTCTTGCGCATAATGCATGCATCGCAAAATATATTAGCCTACGCTGAAGCGATACAGGTTTGCCTATTCTGCGTAACAGCATTTGCTTCAGCTTTTCAGCGTCGGCGCCGTCAGTAATGTCCAAACACGGGCCAACTACAGAGGCGAGCGGCGGTGTTGTTGGGGCTCACTCTGGCGCATACGGTTAGAAACATTGTCAACGCAACAGTATTTTGATGAACAAGCCGAATCGTAACGGATGCGGCGCGGACATAAGAAACTGTTTAAATGGCAGTTTTAGACGCGTTTGCATGTCAACGGAGTGTCCAGTGGTGCCCAGGAGAAGACTCGAACTTCCACGTCCATACGGACACCAGCACCTGAAGCTGGCGCGTCTACCAATTCCGCCACCTGGGCAGGTCATGCGGCAAGATCGGCTCTGTTAAGGGCCCGTTTCGCAGCTGTCAATTGATCCCCGTGCGAAATCGCGCAATTGCCGCTGAGCGAGGATTCCGATAGCAACTTGGAAAAAATGCAGATTTGCGCACTTGGCGGTCTGTAAATGAGGAGTATGCGCCATGACAGGCAAATTGGCGGTTGTTTTTGGTGGGTCTGGTTTCGTTGGCCGAAATGTCGTTCGAGAATTAGCCAAACGCGGCTGGCGCGTTCGGGTTGCTGTGCGTCGACCCCATCTCGCGCAGTTCTTGCGGCCTATGGGGGCAGTGGGCCAGATTCAGCTTAAGCAGGCCAATATCCGTCATCAATCTTCTGTGACGGATGCGGTCACAGGCGCTGACGCGGTCGTCAATTTGGTTGGCATTCTCCATCAGGAAGGGTCTCAGCGATTTGATGCAGTGCAGAGCGGCGGCGCGGCTCTGGTCGCCGAAGCAGCGGCTGCGGCGGGGGTTCGTCAGTTTGTACATGTTTCGGCAATCGGCGCCGATGAGGATAGCGATAGTCATTATGCGCGCACGAAAGGGGAGGGCGAACGCGCTGTACAGAAGGCGTTTCCGGAAGCAGTCATTATGCGCCCGTCAATTGTGTTCGGCGTTGAGGATGCGTTCTTCAACAAATTCGCTGAAATCGCGATCACGACGCCGCTGACTCCGCTGCCGTTGATCGGCGGCGGTAAAACGAAATTTCAACCTGTATATGTGGATGATGTTGCAGACGCCGTATGCGAAGCGCTCGACGAGGGAGCATCAGCGTCCGGACGTATTTTTGAGATCGGCGGGCCTGAAATATTCACCTTTCGTGAATTGATGGAAATGATGCTGAAAGAAATTGGACGCGCACGACCTTTGGTTCCGGTGCCGTTTCCGATTGCAAATCTCATTGGGCTTGGCGGTGAAATTGCCGGCCTTGCCCCATTTATCGAGCCGCCGCTAACGCGTGATCAGGTGAAGCTTCTGAAATCCGATAATATTGTCGCCACAGATGGTTCCGTTGGCGTATTAGCAGACCTTGGCGTTACGCCGCATACGGTCGGTTCAATTTTGCCGACTTATATGGAACCTTATCGCAGATATGGTCAGTTTGCGGAGAAGACCGCTTAGCGTTGATATCTTTGTCTAATACTATTCCAGGCCGCTGGCGATTGTATTTAACTGCAACGCGTCAACAGCCAATGTCGGGTTGGGCGGAAGATGCTCTGCGACGCGTTTCATCCAGTCTTTCAGTGTCGGGTGGCGGGCGGCGCTGAGCGTTTTCTCAAGACCAAACATATAACCAAACACGAGTTGAGGAAAAATCGCCAGATCGAGCATTGTGGGCGCCTGCAGCCCGCCTACAAACGGCCCTTCGCCGATATGTTCGGCCAACTCTGCGCCGATGCGCATTTGCATGTCTGTCTGGCTTTCGGAAAGGTCCATCCCTTTGCCCATCGCCTTGATAAACGGCGCCTGGCTGACAAAATCAGGCCAGAGATGACGAACCTCCTCAGGCATTGGCGTGTGCGCACTGACAAGCGCCGCCAGTCGCCAGAAGCGAAAACGAAATTCGAGCGTTTTTTCACCGTCAATTGCGGGCCGGAAAATTGAAGGCAAAAAGCTTGTGTTGATCCAATCGTCTATGGCGAGGATCTGATCGCGATATTGCGGTGGGCAAAGAGGTTTTTCCGGAAAGCGTTCATCGAGCCAGAACGCATGGCCGGAAGACTCGCGCCTCCACTCGCCATCGATTTCCAAAACCGGAACTTGCGTTCCATTCGTATGCGCCAGGGTCGCGTTCGGGTCGATAGGATTAACCGGCACATGCGTGAATGGGAGGTCTTTGTAATATAGAAAGCAGGCTGTTTTTCTGACAAAGGGACTAGTCGCGTAACCATAGAGTTTAATCTCGGTCATAGGTGGTTGAGCCTTTATCTGTGTAAAGAATTAAAATGCCGCGGAAGCAGTTCTATCTGCCGTCTTCATATCCGTCAGGGTTTTGGCTTTGCCAGCGCCAATGGTCGGCGCACATTTCTTCGAGCGACTTTTGGGTAGACCATTCAAGCAATTCCCGGGCTTTGCTCGCATCGGCGTAGATTTCCGCGATGTCGCCGTCGCGGCGCGGCGCAATATCGTATGGAATATCTTTGTTGGAAGCGCGTTTGAATGCGGCGACAGCCTCAAGAACGGAGTAGCCTCTGCCCGCGCCGAGATTAATGTCGACTGCGCCGGGCGCGCCGTTCGCAAGATAGTCGATGGCTGCGACATGGCCTTTTGCGAGATCGACAACATGAATATAGTCGCGCACGCCGGTGCCGTCCGGGGTAGGATAGTCGTTGCCGTAAACCGACAATCGCTCGCGCCTGCCGACAGCAACCTGCGCTATGAACGGAAACAGGTTGTTGGGGGTATCGTTAGGGTCTTCGCCAATCTCACCTGATGGGTGCGCGCCCACGGGATTGAAATAGCGCAGGTTGACAATCCCCCAGCTTGGGTCGCTGTTTGCGAGGTCTTTCAGAATATTTTCGATGAACAGCTTGGTGCGTCCATAGGGATTGGCAGGTCCGGTTTTGCCCTGCTCGGTCACCGGGTTTTTATTGAGATCGCCATAAACAGTTGCGGATGATGAGAAGACGAAGGACCGTGCCCTCGTTTTAGCAAGCATTTCTATGAGCGTCAGAGCTGAGCCGATATTAACGTGGTAATATCGCCAAGGTTCCGCAACAGATTCGCCAACTGCTTTCAGGCCTGCAAGGTGGATTGCGCCGTCAGGTTGAAAATCAAGAATACGGTTCTGGATATTTTTCTTTGCCGATGAATCGACGAGATCCGCCTGTAAAAAGTGAACTGGACGCCCAGCTATTTTTTCAATCCGTTCTATCGCTTTCGGATGCGAGTTGGCGAAATTGTCGATGATCAAAATATTGTGGCCTGCGTTCAAGAGCTCAACGCAGACATGGCTGCCGATATAACCTGCGCCGCCAGTGACAATAATGCGTTGGGACATGAAAAATATCGCCTACAAAAGGTGCGTGAGACCGCGTTTTTTCAACTCAGCAACAACATCGCGAACTTGCTGGGCGTTATCCTTGCGAGCAACGAGCACTGCATCGCCTGTTGCGATAATAATCAATCCCTCAACGCCCGCCGCCGCAACAGCGACGCCATCAGAACGAATGATAGTATTTTCTGTGTTGACTTCGATAATGTGCTCTTCGTTTTGGGATGAGACTTCACTCCAGCTGCCGATATCGGTCCAGCCGACATTGACCGGCGCTGCAACGGCAGCGCGTTCCGTTCGTTCCATGACCGCATAGTCTATAGAGTTTGACGGGCAGTCGGAAAACGAACTTTCATCCAGGCGTCTCGCTGCGCCTGACATGACGCTTTTTTTCAATGACTCCGTAGCAGCTTTTTTGATATCAGGCGCGTGCGAGTGCAGTTCTTCCAGCATCGCGCTGGCTCGAAAGAGAAAAATGCCTGCGTTCCAATAATAACCGCCTTGATCAATATAAGCTTTAGCCGTTTCGGCGTCAGGTTTTTCTTTAAATGCAGCGACTTTGAAGACGTCATTCGCAACGCGGCCGCCGGCTTCAATATATCCGTATCCTGTATGCGGACGATCTGGTTGTATCCCGAATGTGGCGATATAATCCTTGCACGCAGCCTCAGCCGCACTGGCAACAGCTGTGCGAAAGCCTTCAGCATCGGCGATATGATGGTCCGCCGGCATTAACAAGATCAAAGCGTCTTCCTCGCGCGCCTCCACCCAGGCGCTTGCGACGGCGGCGACGGCGGCGGTGTTTCGGGGGGAGGGCTCAAGAATGATTTCACCCGGATCAATATCAATCTCGGCAAGTTGTGAAGCGACAATTGCCCCGTGCCTTGCGCCGGCGATAATGACCGGCGGTGCAAAGTTTTCTCCCGCTGACGGCGCGACCCGGAGCGCCGTTTGCTGGAACATGGTTTTCTCTGTGACCAGCGGCAGAAATTGTTTTGGCCGCGCCTGGCGCGACATGGGCCAAAGCCGCGTGCCGGACCCGCCCGACATAATGACTGGTTGAATTTTCATGCGTCCCCCAATGAATCTAACAACTTCTTGGTTTCAAAAACCGCTTCGATGATATGATAAAGGATGCTCGCAGGCACGTCAGTAGAGATTGGCGCGCCTTTAGCATCGAACTCATCAATCCATAGCCCAGACTTTTCAACTTTAAAATAAGTCTCAAACAGCGTTGCAATCAACGGCGCAATTCTGTCTCGCACCGCTGCATTTCCGATGGAGGCCATGACACAGCATGCGCGAAGATATTCCGTCTGCGGCCATAGTCGTTTTGGCCTGCTGATCATTTTCTCGTCTGGTTGATATGAGTTGTTGATTAATCCGTAGAACGATTCATCGGCCCCAATTTCATATGCGCGGAAAAAAAGCGGTTTACATTGTGCGGGCGAATGAGGGGCGGCGAGGCTGTTAAGTCGATTAAGCAGCCAGACCCATTCAAACATATGACCGGGTTCGGTTTTTATTCGGTCAGTATCGATATTAAGCGCCTGATCGAAAAATTCGAAAAGCAAGCCTGTGTGCTGGTCAACAAACTTTGGGAATAATTCTGTTGTAACGTGTTTTGCAGCGTCGAGATAGCGCTCTTCGTTCGTCGCCTCGTAAAGCGCCATGAATGCTTCAAGCAAATGCATATGCGGGTTCTGCCGCCGTGGCAGTTCCCCCATGTCGCTCTCCCGCCAGCCGCCGCGATCGGACTTAAGTTCAGTGTCGAGAAAATCAAAAGTGTTGCGGGCAATCTTCACGGCCTGCGGATCACCCGAGGTTTTAATCCTTGCAGCGCAGGCGAGCAATAAAAACGCCTGATCGTAAAGGTCGCGTCGCATATCAGAAATCGCATTGGACGCTGATAGCCGATGAACGCAGCCTCGCTTGGCGTGGTCAGGACACGCTCTTTCGACAAGGAAGGAAAATCCTTCAGCCGCTATGTCTTCTGCGCCGGGATGCCAGCCCAAAGCGCCAGCCTTTGTGAATGTATAAACTTGGCGCGACTGAACCCGGACGCGACGCGGTCCGCTTACCGGGGCGCCTGCGAAATCGACGGTCTCATAAAAACCGCCCTGTTTTTCATCGTAGGCTATTTCGAACCACAGCGGTAGGACTTCGTCCTGAAACCAGGAGTGTAATTGTTCAATGGCGCCGACAAGCTCTCGCATCGGGTGGTATTTGGTCCGTCGCTAACAGCGCTTGCCTAGCTTGCGTTTTGCGACGGGTCAAACACAGACTTCAGGTTTCCCGGCAGATGAGCGGCTCCCTTTCCAAAAAGTAAAACAATTGTTTAGCTCGCTCTGGATTAGGCTTTGTTTACTTTGACGAAATGTCTGATAAGCGGTTCCGTTTCGGCAGGCTAGCGGACTACGGAGCGCCCATGAAGACCAAACATGATGATCTTGCAGGTTACCTTGTCTCCATTGCGCTTGCATTCATAGCGGCGTCGTCGCCGGCTCTGGCGCAAGACGATCGCGATGAAAGTTCGGCTAAAGTCTCTGATGAGGGCGAGCAGCAGGAACCCGACATCGAGGAGCCAATCGCGCTCGGCTATCTGGAAAATGTCCGGATCGGCAATCTCGGGCTTGCTCTAAAGGGAAAACTGGATACCGGCGCTGACACAAGCTCAATTCACGCCCGCGACGTTGAGGTCTATAAACGCAGCCCGCGTGATAACTGGGTCCGGTTTCGTCTGGTTGGCAAGGGCGGCCGGTCCATAAGATACGATCAAAATGTTATCCGCTTTGCGCAAATCAAGACAAAACGCGGGGGGACTATTCGACGTCCGGTTATTCGTCTGCCGATCTGCGTTGGCGGCGTTGCTGCAAATGCGGAAATCAACCTCGCTGATCGGGCCGATTTTGAGTATGACGTATTGATTGGACGCGAGTTTCTCGCAAACCGCATAATTGTCGATGCGGGCCAAAAATATGCGGCGGAAGCGGACTGCGAAACTGACAAAGATGAATAGTATTCGCCATGCGCTGGTTCTCAGTCTTGGATTAATTATCGCAGGCGGCGTCATTTTCTTTTTGAAAGTGTTCTCGCTTGGCTATCCGCTAGCGCCGAATTCAACGACAAGCGTTTGGAATTTCGAAATCTATCTGGAATTTCTGGCGCTGGACGAGCCGGCGCGTCTGGAAGTTTATTTGCCTGCAGGCGATGTAGCGCGAACATTTCCGCAAGAACAGTTCTACAATGGCCCTTTCGGTCTTAGCCTTTCTACGGAAGGAGCAACGCGGAACCGAAAAGCCATCTGGACGTACCGGTATCCAAGCAACCGCAAAGTATTGCGCTATACGGCGCAGACGATTGGCGAAACTGTCAGGACTCCTCTGCCGGAAGCTTTTCGAAAACGCGAGCCGCAATCGGATTCATTTGAAGAGGATGCAATACGTCGTCAGGCGTTTATCGTGTGGAAGGGCAACATTCGCCGTCGTTCGGCTGATGAGCGATCATATGTCGATCTAGCGCTCAGTGAAATTTTTCAGACGCGCGAAGAGAAAGAATTGTATACAGATGAGTTATCTGTGCTTCTGGGCGAACCCGGCATCATGCCGAAACTGCGTCTGGCGCAATTTACACTCGAAGACGCCGGTATACCCGCGCGGATTGTTAACGGCGTTTACCTGAATGAAAATCGCCGCAGGGTAGAGCTGCGGCATTGGCTTGAATATCATATGCAGGATGAAGATTTCCGTTTCTTTCCTGCCGGCGAACCGTCGCGATTTTTTACGATCTGGTACGGCTCGCAGGATTTGGTGACGGCAAGCGGCATCGACGAGCTTGATGTCCAGATTGCGCTGCAGGAAAGGCTTGGTTCGTCGGTGGACATTATACGCCGCAATGGCGGCGATCAGCTTGGCGGCGTTGACCGCCTGTTCAGCTTTAATGATCTTCCGCTGACGACCCAGCTCGTGTACCGAGTGCTGATTACCATTCCGGTGGGCATTACGATTTTGGTTTTTCTGCGCCAGTTCGTAGGGGTCACAACTCTTGGCACATTTATGCCGGTATTAATTGGAATTGCATTTCGAGAGACAGCGCTTCTGAATGGTTTGATCCTTTTTTCAGGACTGATCATCATCGGTCTTGCTTTGCGCTTCTATTTGGAGCGTTTGCAATTACTGCTGGTGCCAAGATTAGGCGTTGTTGTAATCTTCATTGTTATGGCGATGGCGGCGATTACAATTGCGCTCACTAACACCAACCAAGCCATTGGCTTGTCGATTTCACTTTTTCCAATTGTAATTTTGACGATGACAATCGAGCGCATGTCGATTGTCTGGGAAGAAAGTTCCGCCTCTGATGCGATCAAACAAGGTCTCGGGAGTCTGATTGTCGCAGCTGTGACATATCTGGCCATGACAAATGATCATGTCGAATATCTTATGTATCAGTACCCTGAGCTATTGCTTGTCTTGATGGGACTTTGCGTTCTGATGGGACGATATACCGGACTTCGGTTAAGCGAATTCTGGCGCTTTCGCGAACTGGCCCGTTGATATGCTGAAGATGATGCAGGCATTTCGCGAAAAAGGCGTGATTGGCATCAATGAACGCAATGTCCGTTATGTGAATCCGAATAATCCGCGTCGCTTATTGCGTCTTGTAAATGATAAGCTGGAAACAAAACGCCTCGCGGAAGCGGCAATGATTCCCGCGCCCGAACTCTACGGTGTCGTACGTGACGCGCGCGATATGAAAAATCTGCCCGCCATGCTTGATCATGATGATGGTTTTGTGATCAAGCCGGCTCAAGGCTCACAAGGCAAAGGCATTATGGTCGTCGACTCGCCTTTGCGCGGCGGCTGGCGGCTGACGAGCGGTCGGCGTATTGACATGGGCGCCATTCGTTTTCAGATCAATAATATTCTTTCTGGCATGTATTCCTTAGGCGGACAGACTGACGCTGCAATGGTTGAATATCGCGTCAAGTTTGATGACGTATTTGGGAAAATATCCTTCAAGGGCGTTCCCGATATTCGCGTTATTGTTTTTCACGGCATACCTGTTTTTGGAATGCTCCGTCTTCCTACGGCGGAATCTGACGGCAAAGCGAATTTGCACCGCGGCGGCGTCGGTGTTGGGGTCGACATCGCGACCGGCAGAACTCATCGCGCTATGCAGCATGATAAGCTGATCGACCTTCATCCAGATACGGCGCATCCTCTGGAAGGCGTGCAAACGCCATATTGGGACGACATTTTAATAATGGCGGCGCGTTCTTTTGACGTCACCGGGCTCGGTTACATCGGTGTTGATATAGTCCTTGATCGAGAGCGCGGCCCGCTCTTGCTAGAGTTGAACGGACGGCCCGGCATATCAATTCAGATCGCCAACCGCCGCGGCATGCGTTTTGCGCTGGAGGCGGCGGCGACCATGGCGAAAGAAAATTATTCCGCTACAAAACGGGTTCAAATTGCCAAGAAGTTGGCGGCGACTGCAGTTGCCAATAAAGAGCCGCCCGAAAAGCCTGATGTTTCGCACGCACAGACGACTTAGCCTTTGCCGTCGATAATCATCGCAGCGGCTTTCTCAGCAATCATGATGGTTGGCGCGTTGGTGTTGCCGGAGATTAGAAACGGCATGATAGAGGCGTCAACGACTCGTAGGCCCTCAACGCCTCTGACACGCAGCTGCGTGTCCACAACCGCATTATCGTCAGCCCCCATTCGGCAGGTGCCGACGGGATGATAGATCGTATCGGAGCGAGCCCGGATATCGGCTTCCAGGGCTGCATCGTCTGCGGCCTGATCCAGATACATGCGGGTTCCGCGAACCTCATCGAAAGCCGGCGCACTCATGATCCGTTCGACTATTCGCGCGCCTTTCTTTAGTCGGACGAAATCATCCTCATCTGACAGAAAGTTTGGATCGATCTCCGGCGGCGCCATCGGGTCAGACGACTGCAACCGAACCGTGCCCATGCTTTTTGGACGCAGAACGCAGACATGACAGGAGTAACCGCCGCCAACATGTTTTTTGCGTCCGTGATCGTCAACAAGAGCGTTGACAAAATGCAGTTGTATATCGGGCTCGGTTTCTGTCGCATCGGTGCGCAGGAAGCCGCCGCACTCGGCAATATTTGACGTTAGCAGCCCTTCGCCCTTCGTCTTGTAGGCAAATAAACCTGGAATCGCCTTGCTGATAAAACCGCCATGGAGGCCGACAGAGTGAGCCGATCGAGTTTTATAAAGGGCGCACCAATCCAGATGATCTTGTAGGTTTTCACCGACCTCCGGCGCATTCAGCACTACGTCGCCGCCATGAGCGCGTATGTGTTCAGCTGGACCAATGCCGGAAAGCATCAACAGTTGGGGCGATTGAAATGCGCCTGCGGAAATAATGACTTCCCTGCGCGCTGTAACCTTCTGTGAGCCTTTTTTTGTTCTGAAGACAACGCCTCGCGCGCGCATCTCGTCAAATATAATCCGTTCGCCATGGGCGTCAGTGATAATCTCAAGATTCGATCTGTCGCTTGCATGGTGAAGATAGGCAACTGAAGCTGAACAACGCCGGCCGTTGCGCTGCGTCACCTGATAATAACCCATGCCTTCCTGGTCTCCTGCGTTAAAGTCAGCATTCGACGGGAACTGTAGTTCCTGAGCAGCGTTCAGAAAAATGTCTGAAAGTGGATTTTTGAAGCGCAATTCGCTAACCGTAAGAGGGCCGCCTGTTCCATGATAGTCATTAGCGCCGCGTTGATTGTCTTCCGCTTTTTTAAAATATGGCAGAACATCGTCATAGGCCCAGCCTGTTGCGCCCGCATCACGCGCCCACCTGTCATAATCAGCCCTGGAGCCGCGGATATAAATCATCGCATTGATAGAGCTTGAACCGCCAAGTGTCCGTCCGCGCGGTTGATAGCAGACACGATTGTTAAGGCCCTTCTGGGGAGCGGTGTCGAATTTCCAATTCACCGGCGACCAGTCGGGTATAAAAGCAAATCCGATGGGGGCGTGGATAAGTGGGTCTTTGTCCTTTGGGCCTGCTTCTAGAAGGCAAACGGTAACATTGGGATCTTCGCTTAAGCGGCTGGCTAATACGCAGCCGGCTGAGCCGGCGCCGACGATCACATAGTCAAATTCGCCAATTGGTGTGAGACTATCTTCAGTATTCGTCATAGTTTGCGGCATAAGCAAATTTATTGCGAGTTGCGCTTTTCGCTGACCACAATAGGACCAAAGCTTCTGATGTCTATAGACTTTGGCGCCTAGAGCTTCTTCGGCGGTCTTGGAAAAAACCCGCTGACGCGTTTTTTGTAATCCGCATATTCCGGATATTTCTGTTCCATCAGCCGTTCAGTCATGGCCTTTCCGGAGACTTTGACGAGGAAGAAAATCATAATTGCAGGCGAGAAAACAGTGTAGACGCCGAGCGGGCTTTCAAGGGCGATTAGGGTAAGCCCAACCCAGACGCATGCGTCGCCAAAGTAATTAGGATGCCGTGTCCAGGCCCAAAGTCCGGATGTCATGAGCTTGCCCTTACTGGTCGGGTCGGCTTTGAACGCCATTAATTGCCAGTCGCCAATCGTTTCAAATGCGAGACCAATTGAAAAAATAATAACGCCGAGGGCCGCCAGAGCGCCGAAGCCGTCAGCGCCAAACTGTCCCCATTGCACCGGGAGTGAGACGATCCAGGCGATGACCCCTTGTAACCAATAAACGCGGGGCAATGACCATCTTGCAAAGGCTGCATCGTCTTTTTGCGCTGCGCGCATTTTTTGATATCGAATATCCTCGCCGTGGCCGAGATTGCGCTTGCCAAGATAGAGGGCAAGCCGCGCCGCCCAGAGCGACACAAGGCCGGCAATAAGAATTGCGCGGGGGTCAGCGCCATCAGTGCGGAAATAAGTTAAAATCGCGGGAAGGGCGCAGGCCGGTCCCCAGGCGATGTCGATAATGCTGGCGTCTTTGATGCGGACACTGACCACCCACAGAAGGGTCAATGCCGCGAGCAAAACGGCAAGGTTCGAAAATGAAAACAAAATCGCACTGGAAATAGGCATAGCGGCTTCAATACACGATGCGCGCCAAATGACATAGCGATGTTTGCAGCGACTAAAGCTTCCATTTCTTTGAAGTTTGGCCTGAGTTTCCGCTCTGTCAATTTCCGGTTGAAAAGGGTAGAAGCGACAGGGCGGATGTCAGGAGTAAACGCCATGATTGCGCTTTTATTTGCGGCTCTCCTTTCTGGCTCTAAGGCTGAATTGCCTGTCGACCGATGGCTGTGCGCCAATAGTGTGGAGGTCTGGTGTACGGTCGATTCCTGTGCGGCCAAACCGGAAGACGAAACAACGCCTATGGCGATTGAAGCAAAGGCCAACGGTGATTTCGCGATTTGCGCCTATACTGGCTGCTGGGAGGGACGAGCGGCGCCAGTTCGCGCCAAGGGGCGGGCTCTGTGGATTGCAGATGATGTCCCGTTCTCCACCAACGACGAATTCAGGGCCGATGTAACGGTGCTCATTACTGAAAAAGACGGCGTCGGGTTTGTGCGCGTCGGCGCAATCGCCACGCCGCTTCTATGCCGCCGCGCCGGGCCAAAACTATAATCAGTATCTTAGGTTGCAACATGAGGCGACAGACCTTAAGTCGCGATTTGGCCTGAATAACTACGGAGCGGCCCGATGATCCCAATGCCAGTGTTTCAACTGATCGATATGATCCTAGATCTATTCATTTTTGTGATGATCGCCATGGTCATCATGTCCTGGCTGATTGGCTTCAACGTCATCAATCGGCATAACCGCGTTGTTGATATGATCTGGCGTACGCTTGTTTCACTTACAGAACCTGTTCTGGGGCCTGTGCGCCGATTACTACCGAATATGGGCGGACTCGATTTGTCGCCGCTCGTTGTTCTGTTCGGCATTTATTTCCTGCAAATGATGAACTGGTGGGTGGCGGCGCGGATCGGCGTGAGTTGATATAGGGAATTACAGCTGCCCCACAGAGTTTTTAAGAAAATTACAAGAATTTATATGTGCGTCATAAAATTGGTACGTATCTATTGACTGCGGTTTGGAAGTCTCGAAGCCCCCTATACTAAGACTTTCTACTGAGATTACAGTCCTGAATAAACTGATTGAATAATGTTACCGTCGGTGCTGGGGGATCGATAAAGTACGTACGGCCACGCATTAATAATTCGAGGCTTAAATCATTGACCAATGCATTGTAGATTTTTCTTGATACTACCGGATCTTTGGGAGTTACAATCTTATCCCTGCCAAAATAAATCCACTTTTCGCGAACGCTGCTTTTGTCGCCAATTTTCAAGTGAATGACGCGCTCTTGAGGGTAACCTCGCGGGGCAATGACATTTCTTAAATTAATTTCCTTTAGGCTGACCCCAGCTTGTACCTTTCCATTCTGGCAATGAAATATGACGCCCAGCGTGTCTGTCGCTGCTGTGTAGAGAACAAATCCGCCATTTTCGAACGTATTTTCGCCCGTATAACCGTTTATTGCGGAAATCCTAACGGTGGCGATGCGCCAACCATCTTTAATATATGGCTCGAAACTCAGCTCCTGAGCTTTCTGGTCATCATCAGCGATCGCTCCGCTGCTAAATAAAAATGACTTGAAAAGTAAAAATAGGGCGATCTGAAAATAACGCATAAAGAACATTCCTCAACTTAGCTGAGACTTTAAATATCTAGAGCATCCTTCACAAAAGCTGCATTTTCCTGAATAAATTGAAAGCGCGCCTCAGCTTTTTTGCCCATGAGGCGATCGACAAGCGTTCCGCTCTCTTCCACTTTGTCATCTGCAATGACAACGCGTGCGAGCGTTCGTGTCTCAGGGTTCATCGTTGTTTCTTTTAATTGCGCTGGCATCATTTCGCCCAGCCCCTTGAACCGGCCGACATCTACTTTCTGATTGGGTTTAAACTCATTCTTTAACAGTCGATCACGTTCTTCCTCGTCCATGGCGTAGACCGACTTGCCGCCGGCTGTGAGACGAAACAGCGGCGGTTGCGCCAGATAGAGACGACCTTCGCGAATGAGATCCGGCATCTCCTGATGAAAGAAGGTGATTAGAAGCGCTGCAATGTGCGCCCCGTCAACGTCAGCATCGGTCATGATGATGACTTTGCCGTAGCGTAGGTTTTCCAGATCGAATTTCGAGCCGATGCCGGCGCCAAGCGCCTGCGTCATGTCAGCGATTTCCTGATTGGCGAGAATTTTATCGCGCGCGGCCGAGGCGACATTAAGAATTTTTCCTCGCAATGGCAGGATCGCCTGGGTGGCGCGATTGCGCGCCTGTTTCGCCGATCCGCCCGCTGAGTCTCCTTCGACTAAGAATATCTCTGTGGTCTGACGATCGGGGCTTGAGCAATCCGCAAGCTTACCGGGCAGCCGCAGCTTCCGGGTGGCGGATTGACGGGAAACTTCTTTTTCTTTTCGTCGCCGCTGGCGATCCTCTGCCCGGTCGATGACCCATTCAACCAGTTGATCGGCTTCTTTCGGATTGGACGCCAGCCAATGGTCAAAAGCAGGCCGCACTGCGCCCTCAACAATTTTCTGCGCTTCTGCGGTAGCGAGTTTGTCTTTCGTTTGCCCCTGAAATTCAGGATTGCGCACAAAGACAGAGAGCAGGGCGCCGGCGGTGCCCAAGGCGTCTTCGGCCGTAATGATGTTCGCTTTCTTGGCGCCGGCGAGTTCAGCGTAAGCTTTCAAGCCTTTGGTCAGGGCGGCGCGCAGTCCCGCTTCATGGGTGCCGCCTTCAGCTGTCGGGATTGTATTGCAATAGGAATGAACAAATCCATCCGCGTCGCCAAAACCGGCGGCGCCCCAAATCACCGCCCATTCGCAGTTGCCATGGCCTTGGGTTTCCTTGCGTTCGGCTTTTCCTGCGAACATGTCTGCCGTCACAGTTGGCTTAGAACCGGCGATGGATTTTAAATAGTCTGATAAACCACGTTCGAAATGAAAAATTTCCTCCGCAAGCGTATCGTCTTTGATGAGCGAAGGCGCGCATTTCCAGCGAATTTCAACGCCGCCAAAGAGATAGGCTTTCGAGCGGGCCATGGTGAACAAACGCTTTGGCTTGAAGGCGGCTTTAGCGCCAAAAATTTTGGGGTCCGGGTGAAACATCACCATGGTGCCGCGCTTGTTTGGCGCAGGACCCGCTTTTTCAAGTTTGCTTCGCGGCTTTCCTTCCGCATAAGACTGCCGATACATTTGCCGACCGCGGCAGACCTCGACAATCAGATCGTCCGAGAGCGCATTGACAACCGAAACCCCCACCCCGTGGAGGCCGCCTGACGTGGCATATGCCTTGCCGTCGAATTTGCCGCCTGCATGGAGGGTGGTCATGATGACTTCCAACGCAGATTTTTTTTTGAATTTAGGATGCGGATCAACAGGGATGCCGCGCCCGTTATCTGCTACCGAGAGATAGCCGTCATCATGAAGCTCGACTTCGATCCGGCTTGCGTGACCGGCGACGGCTTCGTCCATCGAGTTATCGAGAACCTCAGCGAATAGGTGATGCAGGGCTTTTTCATCGGTGCCGCCAATATACATGCCGGGGCGCTTGCGGACGGGTTCCAGCCCCTCCAGCACCTCAATGTCTTTGGCGGAATAATCGCCAAAAAAATCATCATCTTTCTTTTTCGCGGCTTGCCGGCTCATACGCTTACCATTCTGAAATTCCTGAATAATCTCTGGAATAAACAGCGAGTCGCCAAAAGTCACGCAAAGACCTTGCTCCAAATTGTCTTGAAAGCAGTAAATCTGGCATTTAATTCTACTTTATCTGGCGGCATCGATTGCTTGCCCCGGAGATCAGTTGCGTTTCCTGAAATTTGAGCAAATGGGGGAGAACCATGAAAGCTCTATTATCCGCTGCGGCATGCGCTGCAGGCTTCTTGACGTTATCAGTAAGCCATGCCGATGAAGTCGAAACCGGTTTCGGCTATTTTTTCAATACAACCGTTCAGTCTGAACCCTTGGTTTTTATCGACGGGCGGTCAGGCGAGAATAATGGTGCAGGCGTTCTGACGCGTGACCATGACAGTTTGCGTATTGCGCTACACTTATCCGAGCTTGATCCAAATACGTATTACACGGTTTGGTGGAGCGTTTTTAACAATAGTGGTAGGTGTACGGAGAGCCCGTGCGCATTGCCAGGCGATATTATTGCCGGCGCGGGACAGTCCATCAATGCTGGCGGGTTCATATCCGGCGAAGATGGTGTTGCAAATGTTTCGTATGAATTGCCGAGAGGTTCAATACCGAGCGGCCTTGATCGCGGCAGCAGATTTGTGCCGATTATCGATCCGGACTTTGAAGTAGGCTTGCGCCGTCCATTCCGGTCAGAAATCCAGATGGTTATTCGCCGTCATGGCCCCGTCGGGAGTGGTGACCCGGTAGGGCAGTTGACTTTGTTTGACGGCGGTTGCCCAGGGTTTCCGGAATTTTCAGGGTGTCAGGATCAGCAGCTTGTTATTTTTGATCCTATCCGCCGCAGACGGCATTAATCTATTATGACGCGGCGGAAATAGTTCCGCCGCGTCTTTCCTTATGATATCCAACCCTTTGATTTTGCGCTTGCCGTAAACCAGATCAGCAGAACGGCGACACCGATGACCATTGCCGGCATCAGCAGGCTTCCTGCTCCGTGAACGGAAAGTGCGCCGCTAACAAAAAGCCAACTCGCGAATTGAACAATCATGGCGACAAGAGACACAACGAAGAGCGGCTGCGCCAGCGACTTTTTCAAAAGCAGCATCAGGCTGCCGCCAACAGCACTGAAGACCGCAATCGCAAACGCGCTTGTCGCCCAAACCGGAATTTTCTCAACCAAGTCCCGTTCGGCTGCCGGCATCTCCGCAAGCTTCTCCGGACTGATCGTGACGAGGCCGATATAAGACACTACGCCAAACAGATTCCATAACAGCGAACCCCCGGCGATCACCCAGAACCAGACTGGCGGCTTTCCTTCTGTTTCAGACATTGATGGTCCCTCCCATTTTATGACTGCTCATAGGCTTTTTTCAGCCAGGTTGCGATGTCCTTGTCGACATCGGCAGCCTTTTCCAGGCGAACCCTGTGGGAGACCATCGAATTGAAACTTCCCGATTTTTCAAGACGGCCTTCCGCCGGTTCATGCTTCAGGTTTATGCCAAGATCCACCCGTGTTTTTGTTGACGGCTGTATCAGTGCAAATTGTTTTTTCCTTCGTAGGCTGACATACGCTTTTTTGGGAGCGATTTCTATATCGTTTCCAAATCCTGAGACGGTTTCGATGAGTTTGTCGTATATAGGCTTCAGGTTTTCTTTGGCCCCGACGTACTGAGCAGCGACAAGGTCTGTCCCATCGTCAGCCTGACTGCCGGCGTCGCTTTTCAGGAATTTGTGGGCGACAAGGTTGGCGAACCCGTGACTCATGCCATGATCAGTTTTCAAATATTTGACGAGTCCGCCATGTTTTTTCTCGTCGGACGATTTTGCAACAGTAAGCCATTGTTCAAGCGTCTTCCCGGTTTTTTCTTTCATATTAGCGATCATTGAGGCCGCCATTTCTTCCGGCGATTTGGCCATTATTTTTCTCCCTATTCGGCTTTTTCAAAAGGCCAGTTTTCTGTGCGCATCGATTTCGGCGTCATGGGCGCCATCAAGCCATACATCGCAAGCATAAGCTGCGCCCCGAGCGTAACCTTTCCGGTTTCAACATAAGCTTTGAGATTATCAACGATAAATTGTGCGCCCTGCGCCTTCGATTTCTCAGCTTTCGATCCGGCAAGAACATTTTCATTAATAAGCGAAAATTCCGTACCGCCATCAATCTCTTTTAGAAGATAGGTTACCTTTGACGTCTCATCCTCTGATGCTGTCAGGCGAAAACTGTGAACCATTTTATGCGGCGGTTCCATTTCAAGGATACGGCCAATCGCGGCGACGATCTTTCCGTCTCCGGCAACCATGCGATAGGGGTTGTCTGGCGCGAACTCCGGCGTATCCCACATGGCTCCCCAAAAAAATGGGCGCGGTTTTGTTGTATTCACCAGTTCCGACCAAACCGTTTCGATCGGCGCGTTTATAAAGACTTTGAAGACTTGCTTATCAGCGTATTTTTTGTCGTCATTCATTTCTTAGTCGCTCTTGTTTTCAGATTGTTTTGATTTTTCGACGGTTCGGCATGCCTGGCTTCGGCAAGGTATTTAATCCGGGTCATTTGCCCGGCCCAATAAGCGCTGTATTCGCTTGTCCAACGATCATAGATCATCTGAATAGGCGCCGCGTTGAAGTAGAGCCGACGCTTGCGGCCATCTTTTTCAGAGAGAATGAGATTGGCGTCTTCCAGCGACTGCAGGTGTTTCATCACTGCGATCCGACTGAAATCGAACGCCTTTGCAAGCGCTCCGACACCGATACCCGGTTTTTCTTTAACAATGTCCAGCATGCGCCGACGGTTTTCGTTCGCCAGCGCCTGAAAAACGGCGTCCATATCGGGGTCAGAAGTCATGTAACTAATTGGTTACATTTAAGTGCGCCCTTGTCAACAGACCGTTCTGTTTCATCCGCGCGCCGATCTTTTATTGACACAAGCAACTCGCACTTGCAGCAATGCCGGATGCTCAGTCAGGCGGACATTCTGGAATTGGTCATTCGCGGGGCCGCGGCTGGCGTAAATATCCTGGGCGCCATTTTGATTATGCAGTCCCAGGCGCCCCTGATCAGGCGCATGCTTGCCTGTCTCTTTTTATCGAGCCTTGTAATATATGTTCTTCTCTCGGCGCCAGACGCCGTCAATGTCTTTGGCCCTTTAAGGCCAGCCGTGAAAGTCGTCGCGATTTTCAATTCCGTTTTCTTTTGGTGGTTTGCTCTGTCCTTGTTTGACGATGCTTTCCGTCTGACATGGCGCAAGCTGGTCCCGTTTTTTCTCGTCGCTGTGATGCATCTCACGCTGCTTGTGTGGTCTGGTGAGGCGATTAAATCTCTCGAAGAGCTTGCGCATGCCGTTTTGTCCGCGGGACTTATGGGGCATGCAGTTTGGGTGGCGTTGAAAAGTCGAACCGACGACCTTGTCAGCCCGCGCCGCCGATTTCGCGTCTTCTTCGCAGTCGGGGTCGGCGCAGCGGGCATCGTCATTACAGTGGCCGAATTCGTAGATAGCTTGAAAGAACTTCCGGCGGCTGCGGGGCTGCTTCATGCACTCGCGCTTGCGGCGCTGACATTTTACTTTTGCACATGGATTTTAGCGGCCAACCGCTCCTTTTTTGCGAATGAAGAAAAACCTGCGCCTGATCTTGGAACCGCCAGACCGACGCTCGACGATCCTGTTCATCGGCGTCTCAAAGCTGTCATGGATGAGGGCGCCTATCGCGAAGAAGGGCTAACGGTTGCGAAGCTGGCGGAGAAGGTTGGCGTGCCGGAACATCAATTGCGCCGGCTTATCAACAAGGAACTGGGCTTTCGGAACTTCAGCGCGTTTCTAAACGCCAGACGTATTGAAGATGCCAAGACAGCGCTGGCAGATCCGCAAAATATCAAAAAACAGGTTCTCCAAATTGCCCTTGATCTTGGGTATGGATCGATTGCGCCTTTCAATCGCGCTTTCAAAGATGCGACCGGGAAAACCCCGACCGAATTTCGCCGTGACATGCTGGAACGGGACTGATCATTTTTGAAAAATCCTCGTCGATTTTAAATCAGCGCTGAATTTTTCAGGGTCGATAAGACTTTCACCCCTAAAAAAGCAAAAATCTCACTCATGTTTTGGCTTGATGGAGATGCCGCTGTGAAAGACGACTCCCACTATCTGCCCGCCGCGTTCGAATTGTCAGATGTGATCAACGCTTACCTTAGCATCGTCCAGTTCGACGTCTCACGGTATTTCCTGTGGGCCGGCGCGGTGTTTCTGGTTATCAATGTTGCGCTCGCTGCGCCGCTCACGGGCCGAAAGATCCGCAGTGCGTTTCCCGGGCGACGTCAGATGGGAAGAGAGATTATCACCTCATTGCGCACTGCGGCGATTTTCGCCTTGGTCGGGACAAGCATTTTTGTTTTGCGCAAGCTTGGCTTTATCGATGTTTATCTCGATCCGGCTGAACGAGGCTGGGCATATTTTGTCTTTACTGTCATCGCATTGACCATTCTTCATGACGCCTGGTTTTATTGGACCCATCGGTTGATCCACAATCCGCGTTTATTCCGCAGGGTTCATCGCACGCATCACAAGTCGCATAATCCGACGCCCTGGACGGCGTATTCGTTCGATATCAGCGAGGCATTCGTAAACGCCCTTTATTTGCCTTTCGCGCTGATGATCATTCCCGCTTCGCCTTTCGCGATCTTTCTGTTTTTAAGCCATATGATGTTCCGGAATGCGATTGGTCATTGCGGGTACGAGGTTTTTCCAAGCTGGCGCAGTGGCAGGCCGATTTTTGGATGGCTCACCACCGTGACACACCATGATTTACACCACGCTCAGGCCGGCTGGAATTACGGCCTATATTTCACATGGTGGGATCGCCTGATGGGTACGGAGCACCCTCTTTACGCGGAGAAATTTGCAGAGGCTGTGCGTAAACCGCTGGACGGGTCCGCTGTTGCAGCGCTTAAAGCGAGAACGATATAAAAAACCGGACGCGATAAAGCAGCCCGGTTCTTTTAAGCTTCGTGCGTCTGCCGGTTACAGAGAATAATACATTGCAAATTCGACCGGATGCGGCGTCGTTTCAAAACGTTTCACATCCTCCATCTTCAGATTGATATAGGCGTCAATCTGATCGTCATTAAAGACATTGCCTTTTTTCAGAAACTCACGATCGTGGTCGAGGGCGCTCAACGCGTCACGCAAAGAAGCGCAAACCGTTGGAATGTCCTTTAACTCTTCCGGCGGAAGATCATATAGGTCTTTGTCCATCGGATCGCCCGGATCGATTTTGTTCTCAATGCCGTCAAGGCCCGCCATAAGCAGTGCTGCAAATGTGAGATAGGGATTGCCGGAAGCGTCCGGGAAACGCGTTTCAATGCGTTTGCCTTTTGCGGATGGAACCCAGGGAATGCGCACTGACGCCGACCGATTTCGCGCAGAGTAAGCAAGCAGAACAGGGGCCTCAAAGCCTGGCACCAAACGCTTATAGCTGTTGGTCGTCGCATTTGCGAAAGCGTTTATGGCCTTGGCGTGTTTGATGATACCGCCAATATAATAAAGGCAGGTTTCCGAGAGATCGGCATACCGATCACCGGCAAACGAAGGCTGCCCGTCTTTCCAGATCGATTGGTGAACATGCATGCCCGAACCATTATCATTGAAAATGGGTTTCGGCATGAAGGTTGCCGTTTTGCCGTAACCCGCGGCGACCTGATGGACGATATACTTATAAATTTGCAGTCGGTCAGCCATGGTCGTCAGGGTGGAAAACTTCATGCCAAGCTCATGTTGCGACGGCGCAACCTCGTGGTGATGTTTTTCCGGCTCAATACCCATTTCTGTCATGACAGTGAGCATTTCCGAACGCATGTCTTGTCCGCTGTCGACAGGCGGCACCGGAAAATATCCGCCTTTCGGGCCCGGACGGTGGCCAAGATTGCCAATCTCATAATCGGTTGACGAATTATAGGGTCCTTCAACAGAATCGATAGCAACGCCGATATTATTTTGCTCTGTAGACCAGCGGATATCGTCAAAGACAAAAAATTCTGCCTCCGGACCAAAAAACGCCGTATCGCCCGCGCCAGATGACTTCAGATAAGCCTCAGCCGCTTTCGCTGTTGTTCGCGGATCGCGAGAATAAGGTTGACCCGTGGATGGCTCCAGAACATCGCAAAAAAGAGCGAGTGTCGGTTGAGCAAAAAACGGGTCCATAACCGCTGTTTCCGCATCCGGCATCAGCGTCATGTCGGACTCGTTAATCGCCTTCCACCCGGCGATTGAAGACCCGTCAAACATTGTTCCATCGGTGAAAAAGTCCTTATCGACGAGACTTTCATCAAAAGTGACGTGCTGCCATTTGCCTCTGGGGTCGGTAAAGCGAAGGTCTAGATATTTGATTTTTTCGTCTTTCATTCGCTTCAAAATGGCGTCAGCACTCATTGTGGGCTCCTTCATTCGCCTGTCGGGAAAGCTTTATAGATTCGCATATTATTATTGCACTGCAACATATGAGGCGCAACTGCTGATGGCAGCGCTGTTGCGTATTGAACATTGGTCCGATGTCAGATTTACCCTGATAACCAGACTTGAGATGAGGAATAGACGTGGCGCCGCCAGTCTGGATCGTAACTGACGGAAAAATCGGCGATGTCGTGCAGTGTCGCGGCGTCGCCGCCGGTCTCTCAGGTCAAGTCGATGAGTTCGTTGTTGCGCCACGTACGTTTTATGAGCGATTGGCTCCGTGGGGACCGGCGGACCCAAAGGACGCGATTTTCGGCGTTTTGAAAGCGAAGGGCGTTCCCGCTGTCGTCATTGCTTCGGGGCGAAGAGCAATTCCCTATGCGCGGGAAATTAAAAAAGCTGGAGCCGAAAAGGTGTTTGTTGCGATCCTGAAGGATCCGCGCATTAGGGCTCAATACGCCGATTTGATTTGGGCGCCGTTGCACGACCATCGAAGCGGCGATCATGTATTTTCAACGCTGACGTCGCCGCATGGCATGGCCGGAAAAATTGCGCAGGCGTCAAAACACCCGTCGCCCGTCATTGCTGCGCTCCCGCCTCCCGTGCTCGGCGTTGTTCTTGGCGGCCCTAGCGGCGGCGCACGTTACGGGTCGGACGAGGCGCGCGCGCTTGCGTGCGCGATTGAGACCGCGCGGGTAAATTTCGCTTCCGTAGCAATTACGCCGTCCCGGCGCACGCCCGCAAGCTTCACCGCCCAGTTGCGTGACGCAATTGCGCCGAAGAATTTGTTTCTATGGGATGGCTCGGAAAAAAATCCGTATCATGATATTCTCGGCGTCTCCAGCACATTGATTGTCGCTGCTGACTCTCATAACATGATGAGTGAGGCCGTATCGACACGCGCCGGCGTTTATGCGTGGCGTCCGCCCGGCTTGGCCAAAAAGCTCGATGAGTTTGTTTGCGCTCTGGAAGCGCAGGGCCGGGTTCGTCCGTTTAACGGAATAGCGGACGCCTTCGACGGCTCGCCGATCGACGCTACTGCGCAAATTATTGATGAAATTCAGCGCCGGCGCCGCACCCAGGGAAAGGCTTAAACGGCGCTAACGGGTTTATCCGGAAACGCAAGCTGGTCCCGATCGCGCCATTCATCGGTGACATAGTTGATAATAAGTGATTTCCGCACGCCGTTTATGGGGCGCTCCTGAAAGCCGTGATATGTGCTGTCTCCTGGAACAAAGGCGAGAGCGGTATTCGGCTCAAACGGCGTGCGCTTTGCCCAGCTTTTGTCTGCATTGAAAATATCGGTGCCAAGATCGCTCTGATTGGGTTGGTCAGCGATGTAATGAAGGATCGTCAGGCGTTTGACGCCAAGGTCGGTATGCGGTTGCAACCAGAAGCCTGTGACGTCGAGCGCATACTCAATTCGCAAATATGTCTGATCCAGGTCCGCTTTAAAGAAATCCTGTAACAAGCGAACCATAAGAGGCGACTGAAAGGCGTTCGCGATTCCAGTCATGGCGGAGTGACGCTGCAAATTCATTTCGTCAAAGTAAGAACGTTGATCATTATGCAATTCACGCTTGCCGGAGACGCCGCCAAGCTCGGGCGCAGAAAAGTCTAAGCCCCGAATTTCGCCGACAAGTTCTGACGGCATGAGTTTTTTTAAAATCCAATGATCGTAAGGGATGCTGAAATGTTCAGCGCTCTGTAAAGCATCTGCTACTGTTTTGATAACGGACGCTTTTGCGCTCATGCCTGTTTCGCTCATAAGGCGTTGGCGCCAGTCTCGCCAGTGCGTATGCGTATCGCATCTTCAACAGGCGAGATAAAAATTTTACCATCGCCGATGCGTCCGGAACGGGCCGCGCCTGTGATGGCGTCGACAACTCTGTCAACAATATCATCGTTCACAACAAGTTCGATTTTCAATTTCGGCAGAAAATCCACGACATACTCCGCGCCGCGATAAAGCTCCGTATGCCCCTTTTGGCGGCCAAATCCGCGAACATCCGTCACTGTCATGCCCTGCAGCCCTAAATCCTGAAGCGCTTCTTTGACGTCGTCGAGCTTAAAGGGTTTTATGATGGCTTCTATTTTTTTCATCGTTTTTCGCTGAAAGATTTGGCAGAAGTATAAGTCAACAAGACAGAGCGCGACAAATCGGAGGTGTCAACAGTGGCAAGCGTAGTGCTGCTGACGGCCGCGCAGATGCGGGCGGCTGAAAATGCAGCGATTAAAGGCGGCGTATCGTCTGCAGCGTTGATGGAGAATGCAGGTCAGGCGGTTGCGCAGGTCGCCATGAAGGGCTGGTCAAAAAGACCCGTCGCGGTCATTTGCGGCGCGGGTAATAACGGCGGCGACGGATACGTTGTCGCGCGTCGGCTTGCCGAAGCTGGGTGGTCGGTAAAGTTGCTCAAGGCGGGCGATCATTCCGGTCTCTCCGGCGACGCTAAAATGATGAGTGGGTTATATGCTGGCGAGGCGATGGAATTTTCGCCTCAGGAGCTGGAAGGCGTAGGACTGATCGTCGACGCTGTCTTTGGCGCCGGGCTCTCGCGCCCAATCGAGGGCGAGGCCGCCGAAATCATAAATGCGATCAACAGCGCTGCTGCGCCGGCGCTTGCTGTCGATCTGCCTTCGGGCATTCATCCTGATACGGGGGTGACCCTGGGCGTATCTGTCCAGGCGACGCGCACGGTGACATTTTTCGCCAAGAAACCCGGTCATGTCTTGTATCCGGGAAGGGCGCTTTGCGGCGCTGTTGATGTCGCCGCCATCGGAATGGAACCGGACGCGTTATCCGCGGTTCCGGTCGATACGTTTGAAAATCAACCGCCCCTATGGGCTGCGCGTTTTCCCAGACCTTCCTGGCGCACGCATAAATATGATCGCGGCCATGTTTTCGTTTTGTCAGGCGGTCCTTTCGAGACCGGCGCGGCAAGGCTGGCCGCTGGCGGCGCACAGCGGATGGGCGCAGGTCTTGTGACGATGCTTGCCTCGGCGCAAGCTGCGCCCATGAATGCGCCGCATCTGACCTCTGTCATGTTGCGCATTTGTGAAAACGCCGATCAGCTTTCGGAAATACTGACAGCAAAAGCGCATTATAATCGAACCTTGGTCATC
Organism: Pseudomonadota bacterium; assembly: GCA_039180625.1. Classification (GTDB taxonomy): domain Bacteria; phylum Pseudomonadota; class Alphaproteobacteria; order Caulobacterales; family Parvularculaceae; genus Hyphococcus. Next base: position 145,075 of record JBCDDE010000007.1, read on the forward strand.
GGTCCGGCGGCGGGCGTTTCCGAAGCAACGAGAAACAACCTGAAAGCCGGCATTGCCGCCGGCGCCGAAGTGATAGCCGACGCTGACGCGCTCACAAGTTTTGCTGAAGACGCAGAGGAACTTTTCGGTGCGCTAAGACCTGAAGACATCATCACCCCGCACGAGGGAGAGTTCGAACTTTTGTTTCCCGGATTGCTGAATGCTGGAAGGCTGCCGGCGGCGAAAGAAGCCGCGAAAAAGGCCGGCTGTGTCGTTATGCTCAAGGGGGCAGATACGATCATCGCCACGCCTGACGGACGAGCGGCCATTAACGTCAACGCGACTCCGGATCTTGCAACCGCTGGCGCTGGGGATGTGCTTGCCGGTTTTATTGCGGCGATCCGCGCGCAAGGCGCCCCCGGTTTCGAAGCGGCGTGCGCCGGCGTCTGGTTCCATGGCGCTGCGTCCATATCTGCAGGTCCGGGCTTGATTGCTGAGGATCTCGCTGAGCAGATCCCATCAATTTTACGAACCCTTACAGGGGGAAATTCAGCAAAGAACGCCGGATCATGATTGTCCGCGCCGCATGCCTGGAAGACGCTGACGGCATCAACGATGTCTACAATCCTTTTATCCTGGATAGTCCGGCAACATTTGAAACAGAGCCAATTAGCAAGCCAAGCCGTCGAGACTGGTTAAAAGCGAGAAGTGAAAGCGAGCGAACGCCTGTGTTTGTCGCGGAAATCGACGGCCAGGTCTGCGCTTTCGCGAATGCGTCTCCATTCGATCCGAGGCCCGGATACGCAACGTCTGTGAAAACGAGTGTTTTTGTGGCTCCTGAGTGTGTCTCGCGAGGGGTCGGTCGGCAGGTCTATGCAGCATTGTTCGATACGTTAAAACAAACCGATATTCATCGCGCCTATGCGCTTATTGTAGCGCCAAATCCCGCTTCGGTAGCGCTTCATCGCGCATTCGGTTTTGACCATGTCTCGACGCTGGACGAAGTCGGCCGGAAGTTCGGCCGGTATTACAGTGTCATGTGGTTTGAGAAACGCTTTGAATAAGGCCGCAGAAAGAAACCCGCTTAGGAGTGAAGCGGCGCCCTCGACAGCGGCGAAATCCCTGTTATAGAAGCCCGCTTTTACGGACTTGGCCTGTGATTTTGCATAGCCCTGCCGTGCAATGACATCGCCCAACGACCAAATGCGGATGTGGCGGAACTGGTAGACGCGCTGGATTTAGGTTCCAGTGGGGCAACCCGTGGAGGTTCGATTCCTCTCATCCGCACCACTTTATGGCCGACCGGCCCCGAACACATGAGACGAACGACATGGAAGTGACCGAAAAAAACGCTGAAGGCCTGGATCGCCGATTTTTGGTGAAAGTTCCGGCAAGCGAACTTGAAGAGAAACTGAATGCGCGCCTGAACGAAATCAAAGGCCAAGTTCATCTCAAAGGTTTCCGCAAAGGCAAGGCGCCGGTTTCTTACCTGAAAAAACTCTACGGCAAAGGCGTAATGTCCGAGATTGTTCAGGAGGTTGTGACTGAAACCTCCCAGAAAGCTTTCTCGGAGCGCGATCTCCAGCCAGCGACCTCGCCGCATCCGCATTTTCACTCCGATATGGAACAGGTGATGGAAGGCAAGGCTGACCTTGAATACGATGTCCATGCTGAGATCCTGCCCGACTTTGAGCCCGTCGATGTCACCGGGTTTAAACTGACAAAACCGATTGCTGAAATTCCTGAAGACGACATTCAGGAAGCGCTACAGAAAATCGCTGACCAGCAGACGACATACGCCGCTCGGGCGAAATCGGCTAAGGCCAAGGACGGCGATATGGTCAATGCCGACTTTGTCGGGCGTATCGACGACGAAGAATTTGAGGGCGGCAAGGGCGAAAAGGTCGATATCGTCCTTGGATCGAACTCTTTCATTCCCGGATTTGAAGAGCAGCTTGTGGGCGCGAAAGCCGGCGATGCGGTCGATGTTAAAGTCTCTTTCCCGGATGATTATGGCGCGAGCGATCTGGCCGGCAAGGAAGCCGTTTTCGCTGTAACGGTTCACGAAGTTAAGGCGCCGGAAAAAGTCGAGATTGATGATGCGCTGGCGGAGAAAGTCGGCCTGGAAAATCTTGACGATCTGAAAAAACGCGTCAGCGAGCGCATTGAAGCCGATTACAAGCAATTATCTCGGGCTCATGTGAAACGGGCTCTTCTGGATAAGCTGGACGACGCCCACGATTTTGAACTGCCCAAAGGCATGGTTGACGCTGAATTCGAGCAAATCTGGCGGCAGGTTCAGGCGTCCGAATTGGACGATGAAGATAAAGAGAAGTCGGAAGATGAACTAAAAGCGGATTACCGCAAGATTGCCGAACGGCGCGTTCGCCTTGGGCTTGTTCTGGCCGAAATTGGCAAGCGGGCTGAAGTGGAAGTGCCTAATGATGAATTGCAGCGGCAAATGATCAACACGGCGCGTTCTTATCCCGGGCAGGAAAAGGAAGTCCTCGAATTCTATCAGAAAAACCCTCAGGCCATTCAGCAGCTTCGTGCGCCGCTTTTTGAGGAAAAAGTCGTCGACTATATTCTTGAGAGAGCCGAGGTTTCTGAAAAAACAGTGTCTAAAGAAAAGCTGATGGAAGACCCTGAAGGCGACGAGCCGGCGCTGGCCTGAGGAAATTCCCAATAGGGGCGGCCGGCTGCTTCGCCAGCTTAGATCCGTTCCCGCTTTTGACTGATTTCGGGACAGATCTGGGGGGCGGCTGGCAATGACAGTATTTTGCCGCTCATCTTGCTTGCCTTTTGAAGAGAATAACCCTCGCTTAAGCGTCCGTGACTAAGGTTGATCGGCAAGGGCTGGCGATTTGTAATTTCGGCCCCATGTTAACCAAGAGGATTAACCGCAGCGCATTCCGATCCTGCGCTGCTGATGAGGACAGAGATGAAAGATCCACAGGATATTTTCATGAATACGCTCGTGCCGATGGTGGTCGAGCAGTCGAGCCGTGGTGAGCGCGCTTACGATATTTACTCCCGGTTGCTGAAAGAACGGATCATTTTTCTGTCCGGCCCTGTGCATGACGGCGTCTCGACGCTGATTGTCGCGCAATTGCTCTTCTTGGAGGCGGAAAATCCCAAGAAAGAGATCGCTTTTTACATTAACTCGCCAGGCGGCTCGGTGTCCGCCGGTCTCGCGATGTATGACACCATGCGCTACATACGCCCTGCAGTTTCGACAATGTGCATTGGTATGGCGGCGTCAATGGGCTCGCTCCTGCTGACGGCCGGCAACAAAGATATGCGCTTCTCGCTGCCGAATTCGCGCATCATGGTCCACCAACCGTCAGGCGGTTTCCAGGGGCAGGCGTCCGACATTGAGCGCCATGCCCAGGATATTATCAAATTGAAGCGCCGGATGAACGAAATTTATGTCGAACACACCGGACAATCCTATGAAACGATTGAGAAAACGCTGGATCGGGACCATTTCATGACGCCGGAAGAGGCCGTCGATTTCGGTCTTATCGACAAGGTTTTGTCTGATCGGGCGGTTCCCGAGGAGACAACGGACTGAAATTAACCTCGACCATTAGGGATAGATCCGCAAAAGCGTTCTTGATTGATCCTGCAGGAATATGGTCGAATATGAACAACATGCGGTTTTTGGCGCAAATCGTGCAAAATATCGCATTCTTGGCGGCGCCGCACCGAGGTGGCTGAATTTAGGCCTCTCTGCTTCGTCACCAACGAAACGGCGCTGATAAGGAGTACTTAAGTCGTGAGCAAAATCGGCGGAAAAACCGGCGGCGGCGGCAGCGGAGAAGGCAAAAACACCCTCTACTGTTCGTTTTGCGGCAAGAGCCAACACGAAGTGCGCAAGCTTATTGCAGGTCCGACTGTGTTCATCTGTGATGAATGTGTCGAACTATGCATGGATATCATTCGTGAAGAGTCAAAGTCTTCTCTTGTGAAGTCCGGCGACGGCGTGCCTAGCCCGCAGCAAATTCATAAAGTTCTCGACGATTACGTTATTGGCCAATCCCAGGCCAAACGCGTGCTCGCAGTCGCGGTGCATAACCATTACAAACGCTTGAATCACTCGGCGAAAAATAACGACGTTGAGCTTGCGAAATCGAATATTCTGCTCATTGGACCAACCGGTTCTGGTAAAACCCTGCTGGCGCAAACGTTGGCGCGTATTCTCGATGTGCCGTTCACCATGGCCGATGCGACCACGCTGACAGAAGCGGGTTATGTTGGCGAAGACGTTGAGAATATCATTCTGAAGCTCCTTCAGTCTGCTGACTACAATGTCGAGCGCGCGCAACGCGGCATCGTCTATATTGATGAAGTCGATAAGATCAGTCGCAAGTCCGACAATCCTTCCATTACTCGTGACGTGTCGGGGGAAGGCGTTCAGCAGGCGCTGTTGAAAATCATGGAAGGCACTGTCGCATCAGTGCCCCCGCAGGGCGGGCGCAAACATCCTCAACAGGAGTTTTTGCAGGTCGATACGACGAATATTCTTTTCATCGTCGGCGGCGCCTTTGCCGGCCTTGAGAAAGTCATCGCCAACAGAGGCGTTGGCTCTTCCATCGGTTTCGGCGCTGAGGTGAAAAGTCCGGATGACCGGCGCATCGGCGACATTCTTCAGGAAGTTGAGCCGGAAGATCTCTTGCGGTTTGGTTTGATACCCGAGTTTGTCGGTCGTCTCCCGGTCATCGCGACTTTGGAAGACCTTGATGAAGATGCGTTGGTGCAAATTCTGACCACGCCGAAAAATGCGCTTGTGAAACAGTATCAACGTCTTTTCGAGATGGAAGACGTGAAGCTGACTTTCACCGATGACGCAAAGCTAGCGATTGCCCGAAAGGCGATTGCGCGCAAAACCGGCGCACGCGGATTGCGTTCTATCATGGAAGGCATTCTGCTGGATTCGATGTTCGAATTGCCGACCCTTGAGGGCGTCGTGGAGGTCGTGGTGAACGGCGAAGTTGTGGATGGAAACGCCACCCCACTCTACATCTACGCCGATCGAAAAGACGATAAAGTTGAGGCGGACGCTTCTGCGTAAGCGTTTGATTTTCAAGACGCTGTGATAGCGTCTTGAAACTCCCGTCATAAGGGCCACATTCTACCAGAAAGCGCCGCCGGTCTGGCGGCGTTTTACTTCTTGCCGGCTTTCAAAATCATACGGGGAAAACCCGTCATTGCGGGAGCTGGCGAACCGCCGCCAAATGGGGCGGTTGTCTTTGCATGCGGAGCCGCGGCGCTGAATGATTGAGGCCCGGACCGCCAAGGAGCAAGTGATGAGTGAAAACATAATTTATCCTGTTTTACCGCTGCGCGATATTGTCGTTTTTCCCGGCATGATCGTTCCTTTGTTTGTCGGCCGCGAAAAGTCGGTGAACGCCCTCGAAAATGTCATGCAGAATGACAAGAAAATTCTGTTGATCGCGCAAAAAGATGCTGGCGATGACGATCCGGAAGCGGAAGATATTTACTCAGTCGGCGTTATTGCGTCTGTTCTGCAATTGCTGAAGTTGCCTGATGGGACCGTTAAAGTCCTCGTAGAAGGTGAGGCGCGTGCGCAAGTTGAGCAATACACGCGCAGCGACGACTATTTCGAAGCAGAGGCCCGTATTATCGAAGAAGCTGACGATGGCGACGCTGAGAATGAGGCGCTGGCGCGATCCGTCATCGGTCAATTCGAATCTTATGTGAAATTAAATAAGCGCGTGCCGCCGGAAGTGATTGTTTCAATCAATCAGATCGACGACTACGCAAAGCTTGCAGACACCGTTGCCTCACATCTGAATATCAAAATTGCCGAAAAACAGGAGCTTCTTGAAATAGCCTCTGTCGGTGAGCGCTTGGAAAAAGTCTATGCGCTCATGGAAGGCGAAATGAGCGTCCTTCAGGTCGAGAAAAAAATCCGCAATCGCGTAAAGCGTCAAATGGAGAAGACCCAGCGGGAATATTATCTCAACGAGCAAATGAAAGCGATCCAGAAGGAGCTGGGCGAGGGCGATGATGGTCGAGACGAGCTGACTGAACTCGAAGAGAAGATTTCAAAAACAAAACTCTCCAAAGAGGCGCGGGCCAAAGCTGACACCGAATTCAAGAAACTACGTCAGATGAGCCCGATGTCGGCGGAATCAACGGTCGTACGCAACTATCTCGACTGGTTGACGTCGATTCCCTGGTCAAGCCGGTCAAAAGTGAAGTCCGACTTGAAAAAAGCGGAAGACGTTCTTGATACAGATCACTACGGTCTGGATAAGGTCAAAGAGCGTATTATTGAGTATCTCGCTGTTCAGAAGCGTATGAACAAGCTCAAGGGCCCGATTTTGTGTCTTGTTGGGCCTCCGGGCGTCGGCAAAACGTCTCTCGGGAAATCCATTGCAAACGCCACAGGTCGTGAATTTGTTCGTGTATCCCTTGGCGGAGTACGTGATGAGGCGGAGATTCGCGGACACCGTCGAACTTACATCGGCTCAATGCCCGGCAAGATCATTCAGTCGATGAAGAAGGCGAAAAAATCCAATCCGCTCTTTCTTCTCGATGAAATCGACAAGATGGGTCAGGATTTCCGCGGTGATCCGGCTTCTGCGCTTCTTGAGGTTCTCGACCCGGAGCAGAACGGGACTTTCCAGGATCATTATCTCGAAGTCGATTATGACCTTTCCGATGTCATGTTCATTACGACGGCCAACAGTCTGAATATGCCGCAACCCTTGCTCGACCGGATGGAGATCATCCGCATCCCTGGCTATACGGAGGACGAAAAAGTTGAGATTGCCCGTCGTCATCTCATTCCAAAAACGCTCGAGAACCATGGACTGAAGGATGATGAGCTTGAAATTGAGGATGAAGGTCTTCTGACTTTAATTCGGCGCTATACGCGTGAAGCGGGCGTTCGAAACCTCGAACGCGAAATTGCGCGGCTCGCGCGCAAAGCGGTTCGCAAGCTGGAAACGGATGATGTTGAGAACATTACTGTCTCTGCAGACAATCTCGACGAGTTTTCCGGCGTGCCGAAATTCCGCTACGGCGAAATTGACGGCGAAGATGCTGTCGGCATTGTCACCGGCCTCGCCTGGACATCTGTCGGCGGTGACATTTTGACCATCGAAGCTGTTAAAATGGCGGGTAAAGGCAAGATGACGCCAACAGGCAATTTGAAGGACGTTATGAAAGAGTCCGTTTCTGCGGCGTCATCTTATGTCCGTGCGCGTGCGGTGGAATTTGGCGTCGAGCCGCCGGTATTTGATAAAACTGATATCCACATCCACGTTCCGGAGGGCGCGACGCCGAAAGACGGCCCTTCCGCCGGCGTTGCAATGGCGACAGCTATTGTTTCTGTTCTGACTGGCGTGCCTGTGCACAAAGATATTGCCATGACAGGAGAAATCTCCCTGCGTGGACGCGTGCTGGCCATTGGCGGGCTTAAGGAGAAGTTGCTCGCCGCACTTCGCGCCGGCATTAAAACAGTGCTGATCCCGGAGGAAAACGAAAAGGATCTCGCTGATATTCCTGACAACGTGAAGGAAGCGCTGAAAATCATTCCGGTGACAACCGTGGATGAAGTTCTGTCCCATGCGCTCACCCAGAAACTAACGCCGATTGAGTGGAGCGAGCCGGTGACGCCGCCATCAGAGGAAACCGGCGACGGCGAGGCGATTATCAAACATTAGAAGACGGAAAGCCTCTTTTTGGTTTTGAACAAGGCGGTCAGCTTTGCAGCTGATCGCCTTGTTTTTTGTCTGAAACGAATCGCTGAAAGCGGCGATTCGCCCATGTCGCAGCGCAAAACCCTAGGAAGTAAGCCATTTTTGCAGAATTTCGCCGGATTTTGCGTCAAAGATAATGTATAAAAAACAAAGCACTAGATAGGCTGTGGAAAGGAAACCCTTATTTTATGCGGTTTTTCTTGGCGGCGCTCCCCAAAGAGGGCGATAAATCGAACTTAGAGAGCCGTAAGTTTCGAATACAACCAATGGAAAGGCCGACAACATGAATAAGAACGAGTTTATCGATAAGGTCGCCGATATGGCGGACATGAGCAAATCAGACGCATCGCGTGCTGTAGACGCTGTTCTCGATGCGATCACCAATGCGCTTAAAGCTGGCGATGATGTCCGTCTTGTCGGTTTCGGAACTTTTGCCGCTGCACAGCGCAAGGCGCGCGAAGGCCGCAATCCGCGCACTGGCGAGACAATTCAGATCGCAGCGTCCATTCAGCCTAAATTCACAGCCGGCAAGGGCCTGAAAGACGCGCTGAACTAAGCTTCCGATACACAGAAATAGCGCGCCTGAGCTTTTCGCCGGGCGCGCTTTTTTTATATAATAAGCGTGAAGAACAGTTGCGCCGCGGCGATCAGGCCGCTAACACGCGCGTTCTATATAAAAAGGGCGGTTAGCTCAGCTGGTAGAGCATCTCGTTTACACCGAGAGGGTCGGCGGTTCGAACCCGTCACCGCCCACCACCCTAGCCATATCGCTACTAAAATCGCCTAGAAGCTTGAATGGTTGGGCGATTGGGGCGGTTCGAAACCCCTCATTTCGGCAATAGGGAAGACGGTCGATGAAGGCCAGTCTGAGCACCAGTCTTTTGTACTCCAGCGCCTCTGAAGCCCAGAGTTTCCAGGGGTTTGACAGGAAATTCATTGCGGTTCGAAAACTCTCATCGAAGCTTTTGCGCAGACGCGCTGTAGCGGCGGCTTTTTCGCTGAGGGCAATACGCTGCGCTTCCAGTTTTTCGATTTTCTGCTCATAGGCGGCTGCGAGCGTTGCATTGTCAGTATCCGTCAACCGATCCACCAGCCGTGAGATTTTGCCCTCAATGCGAGACAGCTCATGTATCGTTGCCGCAGTGTTGGATTGCTCTGTGGAAAGGCGGGCGTTCCACAAATCTGAGAACATAGAGCGCGCGACCTCAAACAACGTGCGCGACGGACGCATGGATTTCAGCAAGGTCTCAAAGTCGGCTTCAATGCGCTCTCTACGGATAGATTTCCCGCGCAGGGCGCAGCCTTTTTTGAAACAGGTGTAATATGCATAGCGGGCAGAACGCCCCTTTGACCACGCCGCCGTCAACGGATGATGACAGCAGGCGCAGGCGACCAGACCGCGAAGGGGAAAGTCAGCGCTGATGTCCCTGTTGGTGGGCGCAGGTGCGCGGTCTTCAAGTCGGTCCTGAATGGTTTTCCATGTCACGAAGCTGATCAGCGGTTCATGCTTTCCTTGATGCAGATAAAGACCGTAGGACTTGATTGTCATGCGGCCCGCATAAAGCGGACAACGGAGCAGATTGCCGACCGATTGCTTACAAACTCTGCCGCTTGGTCGTTCTTTAGAAAGGGCAGGGTGGCGATCCAGAAACCGCTTAACTTCCATGATGGTCTGAAATCGGCCTGATGCAAAACCTTCCAGCGCCTCCGTCATGATCGACGCTGCGGGTTCGTGGCGCGTCAGGATTTTACCGCCGCTTTTTTCCTTAGCATAGCGATAGCCCAGCACCGGTGCGAAGCAGTAATATCCGTTTTCAGCGCGAGCGCGCATTTTCTGTTTGACCTGACGGCTGTTTTGCTCGCGCTCCAGCTGGCCTTGTGCCGCGATAATGGTCTCAACAAACTGGCCTTCGGGCGTGTCCTCAAAGGTGAAATTCAGGCATTCGCGCTTTGCGCCGCGCAGTTCCATCTCCCGGCGGAGTTTGATGTGAAACTCTGTGTCGCGGGCGAAGCGTTTTAGATCATCGAAGATCACAACGAACTTTTGGTCCGGCTGGGCGTCAAGAAAAGCAAGGAGCGCCACCATGCCGGGGCGCTTCATGAAATCTCCGCCGCCTGTGACATCGTCCGGGAACACAGCCTCGACGGAATAGCCTTTGGCGACGGCGTATTGCCGGCAGCGATGCTCCTGACTTTCAAGGCCATGACCATCCAGTTTCTGTTTTTTCGCCGAGACGCGGCAATAGAGAACAGCTTTTTTCGGATTGAACTCTGGGGTATGGCTTGTCTTCATGTGGACTCCTCAGGTTTCGCTGCGTTGATGGCGGCGATAGCTTTATTATCTGTATCAGGAATATTATTTAAGTTTACCGTATCTTCCGCATCATCCATAGAGTTTTTGTAGATATCGGCGAGCAAAAGTGAGACGGAATCCACGCCAAAGCCCAGATCAACAAAGCTGGTCATAATTGACCACAAGGCCTCAAGGAATTTGTGTTTTTCCTCCTCGCTGATTTCAAAGTCATCCAGCATCGGGAGATAGCGGGACGGATCAAGGAGCGGAGAACCAGCAGCAGGAAGGGGCGTGTTGCCTGCTTCACTGCTGCTGTTCATGACCTCTGGTAATTCGGTCCCATCCGCCATCATCGCACTCCTAACGTGAATAGTTACGTGAGCGGGAGGGGCGCGCTCGCTGCTCAAATTCGCCGTTTGCATTTGTTCTCTCAACGCTACGGTCCCGGTCTCGCTCTTGCGCTTGGCCCTGCGTGCGATCCTGCGTCTGGGCGAACTCACGCTGTAATTCATGGGCGCGCCAGAACGTGCGGGTCGCCACCATGGCGACGGTAGGCACGTCGCTTAAAGAAAAAGTCTGCGTATCGCGTGGCTTGCCGCGATCGTCAGTATAGGTTTTGGCAAACGTCACGCTGAGAAACGATCCGCTTTCAGACTGGTTTTCCCAGATCGAGGCTTTAATACGCCCCGCCCGGATAGTTTCAATAGGTCGGTTATTTTCTGACATATCGGTCTCCTTTGTTATCAGATTGAATGAAAGACGCATTAGAACATAACATGAACAAACTGTCTAGGAATTTATTCCGTATGGGATGTATTATCGAATTGAGCGGCTTCGCCGCAGCCGCCCGCATGGTCCGCCTCCCATGCAGCGGCGCGGGCGCGCATAATGGCCGCGAGCACTTGGCGAATGGTCGATGTGCGCGCAACGTAAACACGGCTTGAAAAGCCTCGGGCATTGATTTCAAAGAGCGAAAGATTGAGGCCTGCCGCCATGGACAAGATCATGATCCCCGCCAAGATAATCATTTCATGGAAACGCCAAAGATCAGCGTAAGCCCACAAGGACACGCCGATCAGCCCTGAAAAAACAACCGACGCATAGAGAATATCGCGCCGTATTTTCCCTGTGGTCGCGGCCAATGGAAAATAGGAATTGGGCGTTGCAATGTCGGCGGCGGTCACCCGAAACCGTCTGTCACGATAAAATACGGTCGTATGTTCTGGCTTTAGAGGGTTTTTTTGGGTCATCTTACAGCTCCCGCCAAGGCAGAGGCGAGCAAGCGTTGATCTGGACGGCGTTGGCAAGCGCGGTCTTCGCCGCCGTCACTTGCGTTATTGGCACCAGCCGAAAACTCGCCAAGGAGAGAGCCTGCTGCGCCTTGGCGTCACCGAGGCGCGCGATGGCCGCGCATAAACACTGCGTGCGGATTTCTTCATCGGCCATACGCGGCAGCGTGACCGTGACTGGCTCTTTCAGGATTTTTTCTGCGCGGGCGATGATAGCGCGCAGATTTTCCAACTCCGCAGGCGAGACCATCTCCGGCAAGGGGATAGGAATGATCTCAGACAGGTTAGAGCGTTCATATTGTTGCTTTAGCGTTTGGTAGAGGGCGTGCTGAATTTCCAATTCGCGCAGCTCTGCGCGCTTGTGCTCGATCTTTTTTCTTAACTGCCGGCGTTCCCTCCGTGCTTTCGCGCGCAGGCGTTCTTCAGCGGCGACAAGCGTCTCATCCTGGTCGGCTTTGAGCGTCGCAAAACAGGCTGGCGCCAGATCGGATTGAAGGTGATCATCAAGGGCGCGGTCTGCGAGCACGCCATAACAGACCGCCAGCCATCCGGTTCCCGCAAGAGCGGTCCCAAAGGCCCAGTCAGGTAATTCACGCAATATATTGATCATGACACGTCTCTTTTGTTTACCGGTTTCGGTTGCGCGTTTGGTTGCGCATGAGTTTTTGCGTCATCCGCCGCTCGATCTTGTCGAGAGTGTGCAGGCGGATGTTGCAGCGGCGATGGACATTGACGGCGGCTTTTTCCCGCAAGGCTCGCATATGGGTCATAGCTTTGGCTTGCGCCCCGGCTGGCGGCTTAGGCCCGCCTGACAGGGAAAGTTTCAACTCTGGCGGCGACTTGCGAACAAGGCGCTTGACCTCCTTGTTGATCCAATGATCGCGATTTCGATTCATATGCGCGCGCAGCTTCTCTCTGACTTTCGCGGTCTCTCGCATAATTTTGTCAACGCCAGTGGCGTTCGCTGCGGCAGTGCGATTGGCGTATAAATCTTTGCCTACGGATTTTTCAAAAGCCCGGCGTGAGACGCCTTTGAGATCAGGGCGGAAGCGATCATCGTCGCTCATCTGGCAAGCTCCTAAACCAAACTTGCATTCGATTTAGGAAATGAGCGACACTGATGGTATGACAAATGATAATCAGACTTTTGGCGATTTCTGGCCAAATCGTGAGCGTCAGTTTGCAGATCGCTCACTCATGCGCACCGTGGAAGGCTTAAAAGATCAAGGCGTACCGTATGAGACCATCGTCCACGCCCTGTTCGACTACACGCTGGTTGAGGCGACCGGGAGCGAGACGCGAGACGCCGATGAGACGCTTACTTTTATGCGGTATCTCGCCATGTTCAAGGAACGGATCGACAGCCTGCACAGTGATATGGCTGAGGCGCTTGAAGATGGTGCAAGGAGAGCAGTCTTAAAAAAGGATAATTAAAAGCGGAGTAATCTTGAAATTGTTCGACCCGTCGCAGCCTATGATTGCTCAAAAGTTAGAGGCAAAATGATTCTCAAGTAGGTGTGATTAGAATTCGCGTCCAACAGTCAGGTTTACCTGGTTGGTCCGGCTTTTCCAGAGTGCTACAACTGGTCCGCGTGGTATTGTTCTGCAAAACCCGTTGCGGTTGGTCCGGCTTTTCCAGAGTGCTACAACGGTAGCTTTGCAACCTATTGGGCTGAGATGGTTGCGGTTGGTCCGGCTTTTCCAGAGTGCTACAACGGCGCAGTCGCGGCGTCTGGCGATTACCAGTTGCGGTTGGTCCGGCTTTTCCAGAGTGCTACAACAACGTGGGCGGCTCTATGACCGTTTGTATGGTTGCGGTTGGTCCGGCTTTTCCAGAGTGCTACAACAACGTGGGCGGCTCTATGACCGTTTGTATGGTTGCGGTTGGTCCGGCTTTTCCAGAGTGCTACAACCGATGATTGCGTAATCTCGCTCCCCATGCGGTTGCGGTTGGTCCGGCTTTTCCAGAGTGCTACAACCTGGGACGCGTCGCCCGATGATGCGTGCTGGTTGCGGTTGGTCCGGCTTTTCCAGAGTGCTACAACGGCTTTAAGCGTTTCTTCGTATCCATGGCCGTTGCGGTTGGTCCGGCTTTTCCAGAGTGCTACAACGCTTGGACCAGTTGCCCGATGATGCGTGCTGTTGCGGTTGGTCCGGCTTTTCCAGAGTGCTACAACCGCTGCGAATAGTTTTATGATCGCGGCTCAGTTGCGGTTGGTCCGGCTTTTCCAGAGTGCTACAACTGCGTATGGTTGCTGTAAACACCGCCTATCGTTGCGGTTGGTCCGGCTTTTCCAGAGTGCTACAACCGAATAAGAAACAATGTGCCCTCTGAGTGGGTTGCGGTTGGTCCGGCTTTTCCAGAGTGCTACAACTTAAAGGGCAAAAGGGCTCTTACGCATACTGTTGCGGTTGGTCCGGCTTTTCCAGAGTGCTACAACTAGTCTTTTTGCGACGTCATTGAGCGATTAGTTGCGGTTGGTCCGGCTTTTCCAGAGTGCTACAACTGCAGCGGGGGTAGGCGATTGAAAAGGAAGGGAAATATCATTATTTCCTTCCTGAAAAATTGCCTGTCCTCCTCAGAACATGACAAGTTGATCAGGGTTTTCACGAGAATCATTGCGTCTTCGGCCTCTCAATGAAACGATATCTGCGTATTGGCGATCCGTGAACTGTAGAATATCTACTTGGCCCTCTAGCGGCACGGCGGCTTTTATCCGCTCAATAATTGGGGCCGATTGCGCACGGCCAGTCGTATGGCGAAGATACACTGAATACTGCGCCATGATAAAGCTCTGATCCAAGAGAAACTCCCGAAATTGCGTATACGCTTTGCGTTCTTCCGGTGTTGTTGTCGGCAAATCGAAAAGAACCATGATCCACATATGCTGATAAGCGGAGAGGTGCGATAGCGCCCTCATCCGCCGCCTCCCGCTGGCGTAAAAACCAGTCCGTCCGGAAGGTCCAGCTTGTTATGTTCACCAAGACAAATGCGTGCGAAGCTTTGGCACAAACGATTAAGACAGGTTTGGACCGGGCTCGCGCCATACGTCGTTTCCAGATCTAGATTGAGGACCTCAATGATCGCCGCTTTACTATCCCGATCCAGCTGCGGCAGATCATCTGGTTGTTTTAACGCAAGGCGGCGAACTGTGAGATCGACCCATGGCCGAAAGGGCTCCATAATATCGGAGGCTAGCCTGAGCGCCTCTCCTCTGCTTTCGTGATGAACGGAAAGACTAGGGTGGAGCCCAGCGGACAGAATGCTACGCGCCGCACCCGCACGAAGCACGGCATATCCATAATTCAGCCAACCGTTTAAGCCGACAGATGCGCTATCGCGCTTAAAGTGTTCGTCCAGATCGGCCATCATACGCGGCCAGTATTTGCGCGCCGCCTGCGCCTCGAAATTATCCGGATCGCCAGAACGCACCTTGCGGGCCATATGGCGCAGGTCCGATGCGGCTTTGTCTTCAACCGCCAGCACCTCCGCTTGGGCAAAAATCTTTGCCTGAACAAGCGCTTGCCAAACGCGCTTTTGTTTGGGTCGCGAAAGAGTGCTTTGCCCTTCCATAATGCGCCCTTGGGCATGGTGGCCGTCTATCGGCCAAATAACCGAAGCGGGCGTTTGATCAGCGCCGCAAAGAATGACGGGAATATTTTCTTCTGCAAGCCGGGCCGCAACATTCACCGACAAAGTTGCGCCGTAGCCACGGATGATCACCGCGCCAATATCGGGAAGGCCAACGCGCCCGAGCTCCTGACCGTCACGCGACAGTTTCAAAAACCCACGCAACAATGACAGATGAATGTCATCACTGGCAATCTCGACAATCCGGTTTTGCATGCCCTTCCTCAAACCAAATAGGAATGCAAAAACTATGCCTTGTGGCGGCGAACCTTGCCAGAGGGACTGACAGTCAAACGTTTGGCATTGGCGTTCTGCAAGGACGGTGGGGCCATCTGGAAGCCTTCAAGCTCTTTGGCTCGAATTCGAGCAGATGCGTTTGCCTCACTATGGGGCGCCATGTTTACTTTACCCGCCGAGAATTTATAGACAATCACGCAACAACGTCCGCCAGTTTTATCATCTATTTCCAGCATGTCGCCTTTCCGTATACGCATAATCAAAGGTGAGCCATCCGGGCGTATTTGCGAACGCCACCAGTCTGGAGCTTTTTGCGCATTCTGATAGGCCTCGAAGGTGGTAATCACCTCGCCAGTCCACTTGCCTTTCTCATCCACGAAAATGTCATAACAATAATTGCTATCGCCCTTATAGGCTTTGGCATGCTGGTCGTTTTCGCCATGGCGGATAACAACAAAGCTACTGTCTTTCATCGTGGTAGTGAGGCGCACACGGCGCACTGGCGGCGACATGGCTTCACCAGTTGAGACAACCGCATCCTTAAATGCAGCGCCTTTCAATCCCTCAGTCGCATATGCCAGATGTTTACGGATTACAGGATCGACAATATCGGCAATATGGTTTGGTTCCAGCGCATCTAGCGGTTTGCGTGTCACGAGAATCATTTGCTTTTTGTCGTCGCGAAGGCCGGTCACGCCATAGGCCGTGTCGTTGTGCATCGCATCCTGAAATCCGTGGTCGGGTTTGTGTGATACGATAAGTTTTCTCAGCCGGTCTTCAGCCGATTTGCGATAGCGTTTGAGCGGTTCAGCCATTGCCACCATGATTTCGTAATGAGCGACATTGTCTTCTCGCCTTGCTAGATCTGCGCAGCGCTTGACCATGGTCTGATCAGTCAGCGCAACAACTAATGCATCGACCGCATGATGACGATGATCAGTGCGTTCTTTTTGGTTGGTGTCGGCGAACCCTGTGAGTGTATTGAAACCAGCATAGTGACGAAGATCAGAGGTCAGACGACCCGGCACAACCCAAACGCTACGGCGCTGGCCCTTTGCGCCTTGGCCGCCAAAGAGCGCTTCGACAAAACTCTTTCCAAGGCGGGCAATATAACGCGTGTCATTCAACTGCCGGGCAAGGAAGTCACCACCCCGTAGTTCCCATTGCTCGAACGCATCCGGAGCAAACCGCCAGTTTTTTGAAGGAGGCAGGGCGGCCGCGCGTTGACCGATGGCCTCCCAATCGAAGCCTTCGGGGTTTGTTTCAAAAGCCTCGGCAGGGGTCTTGTTGCCTTTTATGCGGTTGGCTGCCCGTAGCGACAGAACCTTGTTGGAAAAACTGTCATCCAGCGTTCGAGAGAGCGGTAGGATATGTTCTATTTCCACATCACCAGTAAATAGCGCACTCTTTGAGATTGGCTTACCGGTGAATACGCATTGCGCCGTCCCGCCGAATGCTTCGAGCGCTTCTTCATATAGGCGCAACTTCAAACGGTTTTCGTAAGTATCTGCCTCCTTTATTTTGTCTAAATATTTGCGGCGTTCATCATTGGCGTCCTGATTTTTTTTCTGCGACTTTTCGAGGTCGCGCAAACCCCGGTCTGACAGAGGCAAATCACGGGCAAGCTCCAACACGATCTGCGTTGGCGGACCCCAGCGCTTGATCAGGTCATTGATCACTTTGCGCAACTCATTCAAGGCGACGTGGACTGTTGGATTGGCGACGCGGCCATAACGTTCCTCGGCGTTTCTGGTGTCTTCGCCACTCTCTGGCGGGTCTTTTTCAAACGCCGTATGACGTGACAGAATTTCTCCGTAATAGGGCAGGCCGTCTTCATAGATAACGCCATCGCCGAAACCGCGATGGTCTTTGAATTCAACTTTCGCAGCTTCGTCATAGCGCTTGCCTGCTTCCATATGAGGGATGAGCCTTGCAAGCGCCATCGCAGAAAGATTTCCATGCTGATCGGGTAGGCGGATATTGGCGACAGCGTGCGCGCGATCTTCATCGAGGCCATGATGCGCTCCAAGCCACTCAATCAGATCGTTTAGGTCTTCTGTTTCCAATAGATTGAGTATGATCTCATCCTGAGTTTCGCGATCAATATCCAGCCATGCCTTGCCCCAGGCGTCATCCTGCATCAGTCTTGCGGCGGTTTCGTCGCCCAAAAGATGATCACGTTTGGCGCTTTCAAGGTTGAACTTCTGTGATTCTGAAAGGCTCAGACACTTTCGAATAGCCTTGAAGGTGCGTCGCCCTGTCTTGTTTGAAGGCGTCATGAGGTACCCCATCAACGCCGTTTTCTGCTCCTTGGTCAAAGCACACATACGGTCGCCTGTGGCGCCAACCGTGAGATTGTTCACTTCTTGTAACACACGTGCATATTGCGCCGATGAGAGCGCCTTGGGCGCCCGCTCTTGATCCGGCAAGAAAGTACACTTGCCTGCCTTTTGTGCTTTCAGCGGGCGTTGATCTTTTACAATGTTTCGCAGCATTTCCTGAACAGGCGGCGTCATCAAATCAGGGTAATGCTCGGCTTGAGCCGCCCAGATCTGATCAAACTCATCTATGATCATTGCCCGGTCAGGATAATAATCATAAGCCATCTTGGCGCCTTCGCTACGCGCCTTCACTCGCGCTTGCGGCAATGGTTTGCGCTGACCCGCAGGTAACTGTCTATTCTCAGCAATTTGTTTCTTACGCGGACGGCCAAACAATTCCCCAAGCGTCCCCGCGCCTTCAGCTTGCATCTTGACACGCGCCGCCTCTATCGCCGCATACATCGCTCCGTCCTCATCGCCATCCGTCTTGCGATTAGATTTGAATCCGCGACGCTGTTGAAGATGAAACAAAGCCCGACCAATTTCATATGGTTCCAATTGATGGTCCAACGCCCTGGCGCGCAAAATCCATGGGTCACTGTGCTCGAGGGCTTTGCGCGCAACTTCGTCCGTTGGCATCAGGCCGGCCTTGACAAGCGCTCGCATCATTTTGCGCCCACGGCCAAGTTTGCGGTCACGATTGCGCCGCGCTCCTCTCGGCCCACGCCGCTGCGCCGCATTGGAAGACTTATCCTTCGGATTGCGCGCGTCGGAAAATATCCGTACGCCTATATCCAGCATCGGCCCAGCGGTCAGCTCATCTTTTTCCGTGGCCCGCAATTCGATGGCCGCCCAGCCAAGCGAGTTTGTGCCAAGATCAACGCCGATACGGTATTGCATTTTTGCCCCCCAAACGATGAGTGAAATTATGACGTTGAAGCGAATACTGAAATCGGTCAACGCATGAAAGCTAAGTAGGGTAGAACTAATCTTATTAGATATAGTTTTTCGGTGATTGCTCTCTCTCCGCCAAGCACACTGTTGTTTAGCGCTGCGTGGAAATAATCGGCGGCAAAATGCTTGTCTGTTCTTTAAATGCGATTTGTCTGAGATTCCCATAGTTCTGGACAATTCGCAAAGTTCGGCTTATTTATTAACTGCATTTCGAGTACTCTGGAAAAGTCGGACTTTCCGTTAACAAGGATCACTCCTTTGGAAATCCACGAAATGTGAAGGCGAGCTACGGCTCGCCTTCTTTTATGCACCTTATACAAATTGTTTGTATAATTTTTCAAATGTAAGACTTAGCGACTACGGACATATTCTGACATCTTATGTCTGCTTCTGTGCGCCGCGCAGATACTTGCAATCGACGCCTTATAATCACTTCTGGCGAGTACTTAATTTTTCCCTGATCGAACCGTCTCATGTCGAATGAGCCGGAAAGTCGAGCAAGAGCCAACGACGCGGATATCGCGCATGCCGGATAAGCCAAAGTAAAGACAGCGCGACGTGCCGTCTGCGCTGGGCCGCGTCTGATACTCAAAAATTACATGGGGCGTGCCTAAGAAGGCGACAATGGCGAATACCGCCGCCATGATCGGAACCCAAAGAAGCGAGCGCAGCGGCAAGAGCGGTTCGGGACGCAAGCCTTGCGGTTTCGCCTCTCTGGAAGCGGCGGCAGCGAGTTTTTGCTTAAAGCCGGGGATGACCGGCGCGCCGATCTCGCGGGCGTCTTTGCCGTATTCAAGCGTAAGCATCGTCGTTTTACAGGGCGGATGGTCCTCATGCGGATTTTTGCCCATAAGCGACTTGTAGGGCTCTACCATGAAGGCAGGGGTTTTTAAGAGTTTTATAGGGCGCAGGCCCCCCATGAGAATTATCGCCTCATCTTTTGACATAGCGAGGATTTCTTCCGGTGGAAAGAACCGCCGCCCGGTCTCGCCAACGCCTTCGGTTGGCTTGCCGTCTTCTGAAAAGTTCTGGTTGTTGGTTTTGATGGTTGTGTCGCCAATCCGGTCAGCGATTTCCTTCGCCGTCGCATAGTCTCCCACCTGGGTGTAAAACTCAGCGCTTGAGGCCCGGATCGAGGCGGCCCCATCCTTGCCATAGGTCTTTTGCAAGGATGAGAGCGATTGATAGAACAAGGCGATTGTGATTTTGAAACTGCGCAGAAGTTCAATGTCTTCAATCACCGTGGGGATCGGCATATTGGTGGCCTCATCGGCGAGGATCATCACATCCCGAGGCCCCCGGCATTGTTTGAGCGCCTGCATCCGCGCGGTCTGTTGTAAAGCGTTCAGCTTGCCGAATATTTTAACTTTATCGGGCGGCACAATGTCAAAGAGTATTGTCGGCGCGGCTTGATCATCGCGCAGCATTTCCGGTGTGAACTCGTTTGTCGCGCCGACGCTGCCCAACAGCGAGGATGGTTTAAAGATCGATAAGGCTTGCGATGCGCCTGTGCGCCCTGATTCAAAGTGATCGGGAGAATCGATTTCCTTTTGCAACAGTCCTGCAGCGATTGACGCCAAGTCGCCATTCAAGATGTCGCTTTCTTTGGCTTCAAACAGGCGCTCGCGACAGATATGAGGATCGACAAGCGCGCGCCAGATAAAAGCGGGATAGGCCTGGTCGGGATGGAACGCGGCATAGATGATCGCCATCACCACAAAAAACGCTCGGTCATTTTCCTTGAAGAACGCGTTTTTATCGTTTTCGATCTCCTTGATCAGGGACCGGGAGAGATTATCGGCATAGACGAACGCCTCGCCATGGCGCGCCGGGTCTTTCATGATGTCGATCAAGGGGCCGATTGGATTGCTGTCGCCATTATGGGGAATGCCGTCCACAAGACCGGGGTTGTTCACCACCACCCTGAAGCCCATGGCCTCCAGTTGCGCCGCCCATGTGTGGTAATGCTCGCCCTTGATGTCACTGACGATCAGGGAGCGTCCTGTCATCGCCCCGTGATAGATGGCCCCGGAAACCAGTGCAGAGCTCTTTCCCGCTCCTGGAGGAGCCTGACACGCGAAATGAAGCCCGTCCGGCAGGAACGTCGGAATCGTATAGTCGGCAAGCCCCATGAGGAACTTACCGCTCGGCTCATGAAGACCCGCCTTGAGACGCGCGGCGAGCCCGGCGAAATGGGCTTTGCCGAATTTTCCGGAGCGCGTTTGCGCGTTCCGGTAGGCCTGCCGCCGGAAGCGATCCACGCGCAGATGGTGAATGCCTTTGTAAATACCGCCGAGCGCGCCCAAAACGAGGATGTGGGCGATCCAGTAATGGCCGAAATAATCGCCCTTGGACGGCCAGATCAAAAAAGCGAGCCCGCCAAGGGTGAGCCCATAACAGAACCAAAAATTAGGCGTTGGCTTTTTAACGCCGCGTTCTTGAGACATGAAAACCTCCAGTCACATGAAAGAAGGCCGCTGCGATTAGCGGCGGCCTTGAGGGGAAACGATTTGGGGAGAAACGATCAGGTGCAGGATCAATGATCGCGCGCCCGGCGATAGCGTTCCCGGCCCGGCGCAGAGCTATCCGGGTCGCTCTTGCGGCGCTGCAGGGTGAGGAGGATTGAAAACCCCACGATGATCAGCGGTACGCCCTCGAGAACCGCCGCGAATGTCAGCGACGGCCACAGCTTGCCCGGATAGAGCGCCAGTAATTCTAGGGAATCCCGTTTCTCAAACTGCGGGAATGGCCGATCCAGCGTATACGATGTTTCGTCGATCACCGCGAGAATTTGACGGGCAATTGGCCGGAAGGAACTTTCGATAAAACGCGCAGCCTCACTGGACAATCCGATATACAGGTAGTCTCGCATAAGGATATCGGTCACAGAATCCAGCGAGCCAAGCGACATGGCGGCGATCAACTCATCCTCAATCACTGAAATGCGCTCGCTGCCGCTCACCAAAACTTCTTCTTTCTCCCGCACCGAAATTGCCGGGTTCTCCGTCGTGCGGCGAATTTCCTCCATGAGCCGATCTGCTTCTTTAAAGAGCGGCTGCGTCTTAGTGCGGGCGTCAACAATGATCGCCCCAGCGCTTTCGCATTGATCGGCGATGTTTTGCAGCTCGCGCGCCGTTTGACCGTCGCCGCTGCCGGTTTTTGAGATTTCACCGCCGTCTATTTCTTTTTCCTCAGCGCCAAGGGCGATGTGCATGCACTTCGCCGTAGCGTGTTGGAGCCCTTCAACGCTGCGAATCAGGTTGCTGCGTTCGGAAAAGGCGCGCGATACGTCGCGCAAATACGTTTCATGGTGGATGACGAAACCGCGCGTTGTGGACAAGGTCGCCGCCGACGTCATGCCTGACGTGACGCCAAACATGAGTGTTGCGGTGATCCACACCAACAGGCCGGTCCGCATGAGCTGCCCTCTAAGTTCCGGCACTTTTTCAACGCCGAAATTCGACAATGTGTAAAGCGCGATCAAAAGGCTGACGCCGAGGGCGAGCCCAAGGGCGATATCGCCGCCCGATAGCGCGCCATCCGACGCCATCCAGCGAAACAGCCAGATGACGGACAGCACCGTCGTTGCAGAATGCAGGATGAAAAGAAACCCCAATATCCCGCTCGTGAATGAGGTAGATTTTGACGCCATGATACGCCCCTGTTTTTGTTCCATCCGAAGACCAAAACGCCGCCTCAGCGATGGAAACAGTTGACTAAAAACAGGGTAAGCCTAGGAAAGCGCCAGACGAAAAGCTAAGCTATTCCGTAAGCAAACTACTGGCACCGCCTGGACAGATCGCAATCATGGCGTTGGCGTAGGGCGGGCATCCCCGTCGTAGTCTGGCGAACTTACACACGGATGATTGAGTTCTGTGCGAAGCCAGTTGATGGTAATATCTCTCGCCGGAAGTGCGTCATGGTGTTGGTCCAGGCAAGGCGCTTGAAAATAGCCATACGCAACTGACGCTGCCTGTAGCAAAACAATGAGAAAGACGGTTGCGCAGTATCCAAACAACCAACGCCATGATGTCTGAGACATGGCCCGTTTCATCCCCAGTCCAATTCCATGCATCGGTTCTGACAGGAAGGACGACCGCATTTGAGGCGCGCTGTTTTTTTGGCGCGGGCGATCTGACCGCAAGATGGACAGAAGAACTTGGCCTTGCTCGGATCTTTGGGCTTTACCGGTGGTTCACCGCCGCCTTCCATCCCGCCCGCAAGGGGCTTCGGCTCAGCAACAGCGACCGGAAAGGCAAACCCTTCGGCGATAATTTGCTCAATTACCTTTTCAAACGGCCCGCCTTCGATGACATAGTCGGACATGCCCGTGCCAAGCTCAGCGCCGCCGGGCTTGCCCGTCTTGGACGTCTGCAAACCGATAGAGCGCATCCGATCCCGAAAGCCCGCGCCGTGATAATTGTTGCGCCCTATCGTGCCGTCGCGAAACTCAGTCGCGTGAACCATTTCATGGGCAAGCGTTTGCGCTATCGCCCTGACGTCATGATCTTCCCCATGATCAAATACAATTGTGATCTGATCGAGCCTGCGGCCATGCCGCTCAGACCAAGCAGCGCGCGCGGCAAATCCGAGATAGCGGGTTCTTTTGTATTCAGCGCACAAAATACATGCTGGCGCGCGGCCCAGCTTCTTGCCCGCTTTGTCCGCGAGATAAGGCTCAAATAGACGATCATTTATTTGATGGAATAAAAACTCCAGCGTAGCATGAAATTGGATGTTTATTGTGGGACGAAACTCGGGGGTTTTTTCGTACGTTGAAATCGCAGTCTGAGCCATAACGCCGCCTATATGAAAACCGCCTGCAAAAAGCAGGCGGTTTTAGAATAGTGTGGTCATGGCTTTTGTGGTTTTGCTTTCTATGAGCATACTTTATGCAGAAGCCTGTCTTATCTCAGGCAACTTCTTGACGCTGGCTTTGATGAAATTGCCAAACAAGCATTAGCACAAAGATCAACTGTAAACGACGGATGTCGCTCAAGCGATGCAAAGGCAATAACTCTCCGTTGGAAGCTGTCTTTGTATATAAATAGCGACGGATATAACCGGCTTCATCGTATCCGAAACCAGATTCGAAGCAATTGCCCGGTATTTCAAAGCTATTCCCATCTTGACATGAAATTTCTAGCTGACCGCTTGCGACGTATTTGATGGCCAGCAAATACACTTCTTTCAGATGCGAGATGGTGGGAAGCGTTTCAGCGATAGTACGAAGTTTTTTCCAAAGGGCGACGTAATCTAGCGGATCTCTCAGTGTTGTTCGGTCGGGCACTTCGATTTTCAGCATGATTCTCTTCCTTTCTTGGTCCAGCAAGTTCGCTATCGAAGTCCATAGGAACCACCCTGTCGGTGCTTGCACCAACAAACAAATCACATGAATTTTCCGATGTCCTGAATAAGTTTGGGCTGAATTGAAAATCAGTGTCTTGAGATGAAATTGGCTGAAAATGTCCGAAACAAGAAGAAAACCAGTCAATCGTGCGCCAAGACGTTTTAAAAGGACTCTGAAGAACAAAGTTCGTGTAATCATGAAAAAGTATTACATGAGCACTGAACTTAGTTGGGGTGAAATTATTGGTGATATTATTACAGTCACTGGAATGCCAGATTATCCAAACAATACGACGCTTTCCAGACAATTTCTTAGGCAATGGGCCACCGCGGAAGGGCCTGCCAAAATGAAAGACGAAAAGTTCATATGGATTTATAAATACCTTACTCACCCCGACATAATTTCGCGTCCAGAGTTTTCCGACGTAACTAAACTAAATGAAGAAAGTCGCTGGGTATATCTGGGAGCCGCAATTGGGCGTTTAGTTCAGTCGAATTTTTCGGCAACTTGCATGACTTCTTGCGAAATTTCGTCAGATAACGTTGAATCATTAGTTGTGCCAAATTTTCATACACAGCATGGTGCTTTTAAAGTTGAAAGTGAACGCTACGAAAGTCTAGAGGAGGCAAATGGAAGGTTAGACGGCGTATACAAACGAATAGGACGTGAAGAAGAGTATTTCATCCTTGAATACGAGGAATCCGCAAAGATTATCAAAACCTTTTGGATTGAAGTGCAAAGTAAAAACTTGCATCGAGATCACATCACCATCAAACGAAAAGCAGGATATAGCTTCATAAATGATGGCCGTTTTATGGTGTTGCGTGATAATCTTACTGGTAACTGCCGACAATATTCGATCGTCCCCGTATATTCAAATGCTGAGGGTAATGTTTCTAAGTTTTATGCATTTGAGGATCGTAAAATGCTGGACGCCTTTGCTGAGCTTGTTCATAAGAATGGCGTATACAAAGATACTGACACAAGAAATTTTGATTTTAAAGGAATGATTCCTTATGAGAAATTAGCCGGCGAAGAGCGTTCGAAATTTATTGATAAGTATACGGATATTTTGTATGAAGTATAATATGAAAGCAGAATTCAACGAGGAATATGACGTATTCGTTGGGGTGGAGAAGGGCGACACAGATTATATTCTCAAAGCTCTTATCGCGAACCCCGCCAGTCTTAACAAGCAAGACGAGTACGGTTTAACGCCGATTCATCGAGCCGCGTATTATGGTAACTTTTCACTAGTGCACTTCTTTGTTGCACAATCCGCTTTAGACTTGTCATTGAAAGATAACCAAGGGCGAGAGCCCATTGATATGGCAATACTTAGTGGTAATCAAAAATGCATTGATGCAATTTTTGCAAAATCATTCAATATTGAAAGTGAAATTTACGAACTGCCTACTCAACAGGAAAAACAAGTTGACAAAGAAGAAAATCCATTTCGTCAAAATCCATTTCGCAATGAGCTCGCTTGATCGAATTCTTGAGGGGTTTTCATGCGAATATTAGGTTTCTGGCCCGCAAAATTGTATCGCAGTTATGCGAATAGTAATTCATTTGTATGAAATGCAGGTAGTAATTAGTGCACAGTTTTTTCGGGCTTTCGGATCGGCAATTAGCAAAGATCAAACCCTACCTACCAATAGATACGCGCGGTGTTGCGCACATTGATGACCGGCGGCACGTCGGCGCTATACAAAAATCGAAATGCCATAGAGAACATTTTCTGCAGGATCAAAGATTTCTCGGATATCGAAACCCGATACGACAAACTTGGTCGAAATTATCTTGCCGCCTTCCAACTCACCACAATGGTATACTGTTGCTTGCGAGTCTGGAACCTAAGTCAATCAACTCTAGCTATATACCTGCGTGTAGCCGAATATTCTGCCGGTGCGAGGCGGTTTAATGCATCAGACTTTGACTAATTGAGTTGACAATATTGGGTTAGGAAATGATGGCAAGATGTGTCCTGTCATACGGCGCGTCGCGCCGAACAGAACCACCTTGGCAAGGGGGCAAAAGCCCCCGTTGCATCCCGTCTACTCTAAACATGGTAGTTTAAGAAAGTGACCGCGCGCCCGTGATGGGCGTTTTATAATTGCGCGCCGTCGCGCGCGGGAACGTCCATGTTGAAGTGAGCGACGAAGGCGTAATTGTCGTTCGCCGCTGCGCGGGACGTGATCTGGCCCGCCGGGTTGTAGGAGAAGTCGATGCTCTCATCATCGCCGGACCCGGGCAGGTTATGGTCAAGATCGGTGAGGCGTGAGGCCCCGTCATAGGCGTAATCGGTAACGACGCCATTACCGTAGGTGAGCTTGGTACGCCGGCCCTGATCGTCATACTCATAGGTCGCAAGCACGCCGACGCCCGACGTCGCGCCGTTCTCACGCGCCTTGGTCACCTGTCCGATCACGTCATAGTCGCTGCCCGAACTCGTGCCTGCTACCGTCTTGGTTGGGAAGTGAGTTTTGAACCAGCGGATATCGCTCCGCTCCATCCACTCTACGACCGGAGGCTGCCTTCGGCATCCAATCCTGAACCAACTTGAACGCCCGTCTCCGCTGCATCTCTGTCGAGTGCAGAAAGTGCCGACGGAGGGAAAGCCCCCTCCAAAATCTACCGATTCACCAGATGGTAGAGAAAGCGGAATTCTTAGAAGACCTCTTTTATGAAATCTTTTTCATTGAGGGAATTTCTGCAATACCGACGACAGCGGCTCCGGCTCTCATTTCAACCCGGGATCCAGCAGTTGTATCGGTTTTAGAAAGCTCATCAGTCGGCATACAGAGAGTAACCTTTCCACTTGCCCCAGGTTCAATTAGACCGTCAGATGCTTCAATGATGCATATGTAGTGGTATCCATCTACAAATAAAGTCGGTCGCATACCACGTTGTATTCCTGCGAAATTTTCCCAACCAGCTTCTTTGGGGCGCAAGACTTCCAAATTCGCTTCAATAAAAATACTTGGCTGTTTACTCACTTCCATACCGTTGTACTATTTGAATACCCGTTTGGGTCGCGTCCGCATTGAGTGCAGGCAACGCTGTCGGTGGGAAAGAAATAGCAGCTTATCTTGCCTATTCTAAATCCTGCTCGGATTCTTCATCCAAAATCACATAGCCGCGCTCGCTCGAAGAGTCGCGTTTCACAAAAACTCGCTTCATCGATAAAATTTCTGCGATAGCGACTACGATCGGCCCGGCCCGCAATTCAACCTTCGAGCCTACTGCAACATCGGTTTCAAAAAGCGCAGCGCTCGCCATTGAAAATGTCACTCTTCCGCTTTCGCCCGGTGGAATGACGCCATCAATTTCTTCGACAAAGCTGTCATGATGCAGTCCGTTTGCATAGAATGATAAGCGGGTATCGCTGCGGACGCCCGCGAAGTTTTTCCATCCCATTTCGTCAAGAGTGCTGACGTCAATCTTTGCTTCAATTCGAATAGAACTATGATCACGTTTTTCAATCATTTCCACACCTTTGCACAATTTGAATGCCGGTTTGTGCGGCATCAGCGTTTAACGAAGGCAAGGCCGAAAGAGGAAAATGCACTGCGGCAGCCCCTGCAGATTCACCGGACGTCAGGGACAACGGCGTACCTTGCTGTAAGGTTGATGGCCGTATATGGGTGGAAACAATCGCTGATACATCCGAGCGCGGCAAACTGGAAAACTGTTGAGCGCCTGATAAAGTCAAGAAGAATTGTTTCCCTTCAATACCACCAGGACCAGGCCTGAAAGAAGCTGGTGTGGTCGAGAATATATCGGCTAATTCTGCTGAACCAACACCACGGTAAATCGGCGTTCGCGGTCTATTATCAACGCCAGTTTGTAGCGCCGCGCCTATCCCCAGCGGACCAAGGAAAGACCTAGCACGCGCTAGAAGCGCGCCGAGTTTTTGAATAGCCGTTCTCGGCCTTTGTTGAGTAGCAACTGGAATAATTCTCTGGAACCCCTGCACAGCTCCAGACCCGCAAGCCCCATCTTCCCCACTAACATTACCGCCACCGCCGCCTCCGCCACCCTGATCGAACGTAATGGTGGTAAAACTATCTGAGGGATCACATCGCAGCGATGTACTGATGCTTGCATTC
>JBCDDE010000008.1:0-27641 GCA_039180625.1 Pseudomonadota bacterium
CCGCCATCGTCACCAAGGACGAGTGGGGGCGGTGCAGGCGCATCTGAAATCCCGCAATCCCAAATGGACGCCGCCCCGCACGGTCAGCGGCCCGACGCTTCTGACCGGCATCGCCTTCTGCGCGTCTTGCGGCGGCGCGATGACGCTCAGGACCGGTAAGGGCGGGCGCTATCGCTACTACACCTGCTCGACCCGCGCCCGGCAGGGCAGCACAGGCTGCGGCGGCACGACTGTGCCGATGGACAAGCTCGACACCACTGTCGCCAGCCATATCGAAGACCGTCTGCTCGATCCGCGCCGACTGACGGCCCTCCTGTCGGAAGTCCTAAACCGCCGGGACGACTACATCGCCCGGCGGCGCACCCACATTACCGAACTGCGCAAACGCACCTCGGAGGCCGACGCCAAACTTAAGCGGCTTTACGAGGCGATCGAGAACGGCATTACCGACCTGAATGACCCTGCCTTGAAAGACCGCGTTGCCGAACTCTCCGCCATCCGCGACCAAGCTCACACCGACGCAGAGCGCGCGGCCGGCGCGATCGAACGCGCCGGACCTGACCTAGCCGAGGAGAAAGTGAAAGCGTTCGCCAGCGCCACGCGCAAGCGTCTGAGCAAGAGCGACGGCACCTACCTCCGCGCCGTCGCGAAGCGCATCGAAGTGATCGACAAGGCAGAGGCGCGCATCATGGGCTCACGCACCGCGCTTCTGAAAACGCTCAACGCCGCCAGCGCACAAACGGCGGCGGGCGGCGTGCCCACTTCGGAACAGAAATGGCGCACCCATGAGGATTCGAACCTCAGACCTCTGCCTTCGGAGCTGGTCAAATGACCTTTCCGAATTGCGCGATAGAGCACGCCAGAGCACGATAAACAACTGAAAACGCTAGACTTTCGATTTCACCGCTCCGAAGTCTCTATCCGAGAATACGCCTTGATTTCCGCCCGCTCACTTGCGTGTCGCTTGCGTGAAATGGGGTCTTCGAAGGACCGGAGCATGAGCAAACTGACGAAACGATTTGTAGAGTCCGTAACACCAAGAAGCAAAGGCCATGTCGTATGGGACGACGAATTGCCGTGTTTCGGTCTTCGTGTCTATCCCTCTGGCAAACGAAGCTACCTCCTGCAGTATAGAGCTAAGGGTCGCTCGCGGCGCTATACGATCGGGCTACACGGCATTTGGACGCCGGAGACTGCACGGCGGGAAGCGAAAGCCTTGCTTGGGCAGATTGCGCAAGGAGAAGATCCTGCGACCGAAAGAGAGGAGGAAAGGCACGCCGTCACCGTCAGACAACTTTGTGAACAATACATCGCTGACATGGAGGCTGGGCTCATCCTCGGCAAAGGCGGACGGCCGAAGAAGCCCAAAACGATCGAAACGGACATCGGCCGCATTCGCCGGCACATCATCCCGTTGCTCGGCACACGGAGGATCAAGGACATCACCAAGCCGGATATGAACAATCTCATGAAGGACATCATCGCCGGTAAAACGCGTGTTGTGATGAAGACGAAGAAGTTGCGTGGCAAAGCAATCGTCACAGGCGGTCCTGGCACCGCAATCCGCACAATGGGTCTCCTAGGCGGCATCTTCACCTACGCGATCGAAGCGGGGATCATCGACCAAAACCCGACGCACGGCCTCAAGAAGCCCAGGTACAAGGTGCGGGATAGGCGGTTGAGCGAGGCAGAATACCGAACGTTGGGTCAACTTCTCAAGGATGTGCGGCATGACAGCCACTATGGCATCCACGCCGAGATCCTTCGTCTCATCGCCCTGACCGGCTGTCGACGCGGCGAGATCATCAGCCTGCGGTGGAGCGAGGTCGACATCGAAGGCAGTTGCCTCCGCCTGAAAGATAGTAAGGAAGGCGCATCCGTGCGACCGGTCGGTTTACCGGTTATCGACTATCTTGAGGCCGCACGCCTGAAGCGGGAAGGAACCTATGTCTTCCCCGGGCAGGGTGAGGACAACGCCGTCGGAAACTTCCCGCAAAGCTGGAAAAAGCTCTTCGCCGATACGCCGCTCTGGGACGTGACACCACATGTCCTAAGGCACAGCTTCGCTAGCATCGCCAATGATCTCGGCTTCACCGAAATCACCATCGCGGCGCTCATTGGTCATGCCAAAGGCTCGGTCACCAGCAAGTATGTTCACACACTGGACTCGACGCTGGTGATGGCGGCGGACACCGTGTCAGGATATGTGAAGGCGCTTCTGGAAGGCGTCGAGTTCAGGCGGAACACCTACACGCTCGACCGGCAGACACGGCGGAGTGCAATCAACGACATGCTTTTGGAAGCGCAACCAAATTTGTAGTCACCGTTGCATACAGCCGTTATGGTTAGTCAGCACGTTGCACAGACTGTGGGCTTCTGGAAAATAGCAAATCGGACTAAAAATGGTAAGAACATTAGAATTGATGCAGAGCGATGAAAGTAATCCAAGCAAGTAATGAATTATGATTTTTCTACGCTCTCCCCAACTGATTTTGAGGATCTGACACGCGATCTGATCGGTGCGGAACTAGAGATACGGTTTGAAGCCTTCCCGGAAGGACCTGATGACGGCATGGACGGCCGTCATGCGCTTGGCGATGGCAATACTATTTTACAGGCGAAGCATTACTATCGTTCTGGTTTGTCCAAGCTGAAGTCCAAAATGAAAACTGAGCGCGCGACAATCGACACGCTTGCAACCAATAGATACATTTTAGCCACGTCGACACCTCTCACGCCACGCAATAAGTCTGATCTCCTCGAAATAATAGGGCCATCGCTTCAGTCGACTGGAGACGTCTTCGGCCCTGATGATCTGAACGCGCTTTTGCGAAAATTTCCCGATGTCGAAAAAGCCCATCAGAAGCTTTGGCAGCAAAGCACGGGCGTCATGAAAACGGTCATGACAGAGGCGGTCGAAGATGCGTTGAACAAGCGCGGGCCTACTCCAGAGGCGATCAAATCTGTTCTTCAAACTAACCGGCAAATTTCTGCTGGTAAAGACGGTGAGCCTCAACGCGATATTCTCTTTATCATCAAATCCGCTCCGATAGATGACGACTTTGTGCTTTGGCTCGGGCCAAAATTGGAGGCCGAAGGCTATCGCGTATTTGCTGATATTTTGACACTGCAACCCGGCGACCGTTGGAGACGAGAACTTAATCAGATTCTTGAACAACGCGCAGTGAAAGTGCTGCTGCTCGCCCGAGCCGAAACCCTCGCCGATACAAATGTTCAAGATGATATCGACATTTCAATCGACCTCGGAAAGAAATTGGATGACCCTCGGTTTATCATCCCACTGCGGCTGGAAGATCGTCAAAAAATCAAAGGCATAGGCGATGCGCTGCCAGTTGATTTTGTACGCGGTTGGGGAGAAGGCCTCCTCTCTCTTGTAAAAGCACTGCAACGCCAAAAAGTGCCAAAGGATTTCAAAAACCTTCAAATAAATCCTAACTGGGAGGTATTTCGGCGACGTGGCGCAATTCCCGTCATCGCAGAACCAGAGCGCCTGACTTCAAACTGGCTTCGAATTGTTGAGGCTCCCGACCTAATACGGTTTTTTGAACCGTCTGGCGCTGTTGACGATATGCGCGTCAAGCGAGCTGTCTCAGCAGCTCTATTCCCCACAGCACCGCAAGGAAGAGGCTTTCTTTGCTTTGCCACCCAAGCTGAGATTGATGCAGAATTAGAAAATATCGGGCGGTTACAGCTCAAGTACGAGATTCCATTGAGAGAGTTTGTCGAGGAAGGTTCAGCAAAGCTCAGATTATGGAAGCAGCCTGCTTCGAATATGGTCAACGCCATGCTGAAAGATGCTTGGTATAGATACTGCAGAGAGCGTGGGTTCATCCAGTATCTGTACTCAAATAGTGCTGGGTTTCACGCTTCTGCAGAACAAGCTCCAATCGGAAAAAAATTTCCGTGGGGCCGTCAAGGCGACCGCCGATCTTCTATGCTGCGCAATGTTGCCAAAGGACATATATGGCAGTTTGGCGTAACGGCTCTTCCTGCATTTTGGCCTCTTTGGCATTTCAAACTTAAATCCCGCGTTTTGTTTGCAGCAGACAATCAAACTCCTGAAGGCGAAGAGATTGATGACCATAGAAAGATGCATCGGTTACGTCGATCAGTTTGCAAGGGATGGCGGAACAAGCAGTGGTACGGCCGTATGCTTGCATTTCTTGAACTTTTATCGGGCGATTCCGCATTCATCCGGTTGCCACTATCGCCGAGCCAAAGCTTGGTACTCGACGCTTCCCCAATCTTATTTTCGTCGCCAGTGAGCACACAATTGCCGGACATACTTGACGGAGATGACGAGGAAATCGACACCACAACGCTTGGCAAACCTGACTTTTCTGAGGAAGCGGCGGAATGAAGTTTCCTGAGACAACGTTGGTCGTCGAACACCTTGACGAGCCACAGCTTGAATTCGCATTTGCGCAAAATAGCCCGCACCCCAAGGATGGCCTGTTTCTTTATGGTCCGTTGGCTAGAAGCAAAAAAATTCGCGATATAAAAGTTGGGGTCGTTGGAACGCCTGAGGGGATTGCACACTTTCGGGACTGGGGACGGAGATTAAAGCAAGTCGTACGTGTTCCACCGCCAGGGAAAACCGAGAAAAAGGACCGACTCCATCTGACTGATTTTCCTGGTCTTGAAGAAACATTTGGGATCACTTTTGAGCCTGATGAATGCAGCGCTCTTTCCATTCCGCTCAAGGACATCGACCACGCGACACGTATTGTGAACCTTCATGAAGCTGTAGACCGTGTCGCAACGCTCTTCATCGAGAGAGTTCAAAAGCATCTACGCAATGATGAACGTGCGGTGGATGTTTGGTTTATGGTTTTGCCTGAAATCGTCTTCGAGCGATGCCGCCCAGCATCTAAGCGCAGCGGTCTGCCCATGGTAACGGGCGACTTCGGCAAAAAGCAAAAAGCAAAAGCCGGTTTGCCATTGTTAGCTGAAGCTGGTGTCATCGATCAAAGTGATGAAGATATATTCTACGACGTTCCTGACTTTCGCCGTCGTATCAAAGCAGAGTTCCTGAACATCGCGCCAACTCAGTTGATCCGAGAGACCACTCTCGCTCCAGATGCATTTTTGAACAAAGCTAACTATCCTATTCGTAAGACCCAGGATCGAGCTACGGTCGCCTGGAACCTCGCAACTGGTCTCTACTATAAGACACAACCCAAACCACCGTGGCGCCTTTCGAAAGTACGACCAGGTGTTTGCTACATCGGCATGGTCTACAAAAACCTTCCCCAAGACCCGGAAGGGCACGCTTGTTGCGCGGCCCAGATGTTCTTGAACGAAGGGGACGGCGTTGTTTTCCGCGGGGCAAACGGTCCTTGGAAAACGGGTGACTACGAATACCATTTAAAGAAAGACGCGGCCAAGAACCTCCTGAAACTCGTACTCGATACCTATGAGGAAATGCACGGTGCACCTCCAAAGGAGTTGTTCATTCATGGCCAAACATACTTCAATGATGAGGAGTGGAATGCGTTTTGTGATGCTGCACCAAAAGGGACAAATGTCATTGGCGTCAGGATCCGCACCACGGGCGGAGAAACCAAGCTGTTTCGCGACGGTGACTATCCTGTTTTGCGAGGGACCGCGTTGCTCCTCGATGATCAGACAGCCTATCTCTGGACGACTGGCTACGTACCACAATTAGATACTTATATCGGCCCCGAAACGCCCAATCCTCTCCACATCACCGTAATGAGAAGCAAGCATATAAAACCAAAAATTAGTGCGGTTCTGGAAGACATTATGGGCCTAACGAAAATCAACTATAACTCATGCAATTTCAATGACGGGCTTCCTGTGACGGTCCGCTTTGCGCAGATGGTCGGTGATGTTCTGACAATGGGTTCAGCCAAAGGTCGGGAAAAACAGCCTTTCAAATTCTACATATGATTTGCCAGGACGAACGGAAGTTACGCCAGCCGTAATCACGATGACTAAAGAAGGTCATCCAAACCTCGACTATTCAATTCTGCGTCAGAGGCGGCTTCGACCCGCGTTTCCAGCATCGACACAGTTTCTTTCTCTGGCGGTGGTTTTAGATGCGCAGCAACATCCTCGAAGCGTCGGTGGACCTCACGCCGCGCCCATTTGGCTGATCGCATTTGCACTGCGTATGCGGCCATTTCCGCACCACTGTAGCCGCGTCGAATACATTGGTTGAGATATGCCAACTCTGCGCTCGGCTCGACTGGTTCGTCTTTCTCTGCATTGATTAGCCGCATGAATATCTGATGAGGCGCTGCCAATACGTGTGCTAGGTCTGGAACGACCCGGATGACAAACTTGCGGGCACCTGTGCTGCGTTTGATATCGCGCGGCTTTTTTGAGAGCACTGTCTGGATATCCATGAGAGAAGCGCCACTCATCCATTGTCCAAGCCCAACCTGAAGGAGAGGCACGGCCAATGCAGCGCGCTCCGCATTGGTTCCCAGGCTTTTGAACTCTGCCCCGAGAAGATACTCGATACTTTCGATTTTTAGGAGCCGAAACATTTCATCTGGATGCTGCTGCAACCAATCAAACATCCATGTGCACCAGTCAGCCACACTCGCATTGGCTTCCAAGCCCATCTTCACGACGTCATCGGCTAGCTTTTGCAATACCTCTTCGGGCATCCCGAGCATTGAGGCCAAATCGCGCAGCGGCTGCCGTTCGATCGCAGATTCTTCTTCGCCGTCGTTGAGAAGCGCGAGGGCCGATGCGGTACGACTGGTAACCCAGTCTTCATCGTCTGCCTGTTTTTTTCGAAAGGCAGCAAAACTGCGCGCAAGTCCAAGACGCACGTCTCGAATCCCGTCTTCTCCCTCACTCGTTTCAGCAAGTCGGGCGACTACGTATTTTTCGAGATCTCCAGTCTCGGTGGTTTGATCGTGCACCCGGTCCATCAAGGCCGTGAACGGATCATCAAGCACCAAACACTGATCAGATTGACCGAATATGTCCCGCAGTCGGGACCAGCGATTGCCTATTTTGTTTTCTTTGTCGTTGAGGCCGACGACCTTTCCCGGAATGACCAATACGATCCCGGTTGCGTTTTCGCCAGCGCGACCAGCTCGTCCTGCAGCATTGAGCAAATCTTCTGGGTCTAATATGTCACGCCGTCCGGCATCAGCGTTGTACTGACTATCTTCGGCGATGATGACGAGTTCCGCAGGCAAGTTCATCCCCTGACCGAGCGTTGGTGTCGCTGCGAGGACTGAGAGCGCTCCCTTACGTTTGTAAAGTGACTCAGCCAATTGCCGTTCTTCTGGCAACAGCTGCCCATGATGAGTTCCAGCATGGGCAGCGAGTTTCCCATCATTGAGGGTCAGATATAGTTGGCTTGCATCCCCTAGCTCATCAACAGCAATGTCATGAAAACGCCGCTCCGCCTCGGTCAACTCGACAGCACACTCGCCAAGCTTTGCCGCAGTCTTTTCGGAAATCGATACAGCATTGGGAATTGACTGAGAGAATATCAATGTCCGAATCCCAGCTTCTGCAGCAGCAGCCGCGATGGAAGCTGCCACCACACCCGAGTTAGGCGTCAGCCCCCAGTTCGTATTGACTGCCAATGGCAAAGAGTCAGAAAACAATGGCACAAGTGCGTAGTCGTTTCGAAGCTGTGACGCCCAAGTCTGCTTAACGCTGAAAAACGCGCTTGGAAGCGCCGTCATCTCGCGTTTGAGGGCAGCAGGCGGGCCGCCTTTTGGTTTTTTGCGACGGCCCGCAAGAAGCTGCTTTTCCAGATCGCGAATGCGATCAATGTCGTAGACGATGCACCCACGCAACTGCCGGGTCGGCTTCCAGGCATCATCCAGCGCGAGGGCCTTCCGTCCTGTGAGGTTCGCAAGCCACGCGCTTAGCTCATCCGTATTTTTCATCATGGCCGACAAAAGAACGATATCAGCGTCAGGCGAGACGCGCACAAAGCCCAGAATGCATAGCATCCCATCGATCGCCCGCCGGTCTGCCCCGTCTTTCGGGTGAATGAGATGGCATTCGTCGAAGATTAGAAGTCCTACATCTTCAAATCTTTCCGGCTCCATATGGGTCAACAGCAGGCAGGCTTCTGGCGTCATCACTAAAACATCAGGTAGTTCATCTTCGTCGCTCGAAAACCCGAACTCATCGATCCGTTCGCCCTGAACGCTTGCCGTTGGAAATGCATCGCGCAAATCCCGCGCTGTCTGGTCGACCAGTGCGTGAGTCGGAGCCAGGAACACCGCCTTTCGCCCGGACAGCAGCACAGAGTGTATCTTCAGTTGCGCGGTGGTCGACTTACCAGCGCCAGTCGGAAATCCGATAGCCGAAGACACGCCGCTTTCAAGATATCCGCGGGCAGCTGCCTCTTTGTGGTTGCGCCAGAGATAGGGCCGTGTTTTTGCCACTGTTTTCATTGATGAACGCCAGCGTCTAGCAGATACACCAACAGGGGGCGGTAGATTAATCACCGCTCCCTCTAGAAGCGCTGAACCTGCCGCAATCAAAAGACTCGCTAGGTGAAAGGGTCCTGGGAATACAACGATTGGCCCATGGTCCAAGCCATCAAGGTCTTCGTCAGCGTCTGGAGCAGCAAGGGCTTTCACCTCGGCAAAAACAGCGATCGGATCAGCCATTCCCTTTATGCTCCGCCCTTGAAGGACAAAGGCCAGTGCGCGAACTCCGCGCAAGATACGGTAGTAAAGCGCTGCATTTGCACGCTCGGCACCCGTATCTACAACAACACGCTCCATCCGAATGCGCTTACGATCTATGATTCGACCTACTTGCCCGCGCGCAAGCATCGTCAGATGTAAGATCAACTCCGACTGCAGTCGGGCGTCCGTAGGGAGCTTGATCGCAAGTGCGACTTCCGATGCGTCGGCTGAGGCTTCAGCGACCAAAAAGAGCAGCATGGCGGAGATGTCAGGACTAATACCAGCTGACCCGAGGAACGCGTCGGGTCGTGCTTCTTCGTGCAACGCTGTGGTTTGGTAGACCAATTGATATGCGGTGGCAGCCACAAAACCTGCAGCAGCTCTGTTTTCACGGTTTGGATCAATGGAAACCAGAGCTTCATAGGCTTGAGCAAGCCGTTTCGCGAAATCGATGGTCTCAGTAAGGCCGCTCGGCTCATCGACGCCATCGCGCAACAGGACGCGCGCTGAAGCGATTTCAGCGAATGCCCGTGACAACGCATCCGGCAAGCTCTCTCTATCCAGATCAGATAGTTCCGGTGCTGATCTTATCAGGGCGGCAGTGTCTGGATCATACATATGCTAAACCCTCCGCTTCATCGACGACTGCATGAGCCCGCGTCGCAATTTCGGCGATCCACGCACGGATATCGTCCAGAAACAAAGTCTCAGCGCGCCGACGGTCAACGTGACCCGAAACAATTTTTTCATATCCCTTGAACAAGCGCTTCCGACCAGCACTGTTCGAATGGCCTTCGCCAACTGTCACAGCGACTCTGTATGCCCGAGTGTCACGCCATAGAATATCGGCGACAGTCTTGTCGGGTTCAGAGTCACCCGATCTCTCCAACAACGATGTTACTGACGCTACCAATTCATTGTCACGAGCGCCTGTTTCGAAATTGGCGAACTCTGGCCAGACTGCTCCTTTGACTTTTTGCCGCGCATGTTCTGTGGCCTTTTCTTCGCAAATCACAACATGTGCCACATCATCATCATCGAATTCGATAATCAGACCATCCAGCCCCTTATCCGCTTTGATCATCTGCGGCGCCCGAATAAGCGCATCAGCGTTCTGACGATGCGCCGCAATCCATGAGATGACTTGAAAAACCCATCCATCTCGATGGTATGGGTCCGCGCCTTCTTCCACCGACAGCAACGCTTTGGCACCCAAAAATCCCCCGGTAGGGTAGTCTGGTGGCAATGCGTCAGTGGCTTGCAAAATCCGTTCGACGCTACGCGACTGGCCGAGGGCAACGCGTGCAATCATGTCAGCCAATGCATGATCATCATCGACAGCCCAGGTCGATCCGGACCAGCAGCCTTCTTCGGAAATCGGAGTGAAGGAAATTGGCACCCTCAAATCTCTCCGTCGGTTTTACTTCGATTATGAACCAAGATTCATCGCCTCTTCTGCCGCCGCATGCTCGAAGGCGTCTGCATAAAGACGTATGTCATCGCCCGACGCACCTTCCCCACGCAGGGCTTGTTTCCAGCTATCAGCAAGAATCCTGGCCATTTCGTTTGCTTCTTGCTTTGCATCGTTCTGCTTCACATCGAAAAACTCGCATGCGTCCAGCGCGATCTCCAGCGACGCATCGAAAGACCCGCCTTGGATGATCCCGGTTTCGAGAACGCGATGCCGAGAGGGGGATGGGTTGATGTCGAAGGCCGGTGACAGGCGCCATCGGTCACCACCGGCATAGATGAACCCGTGGTTCTTCAGATGATCGTCCTTGTTCGACACCAGGATGGTGAACACGATCCGTCGCCAGAGTTCATGCAGGTCCTCGACCGGCTTGCTCGAAATCTGGCGGATCACCTCGGCGATGTCGGTGTAGAACCCGCCGTCCTCGCTTTGCCAGTCGAGCGCGGTGCGCGCCGAGATATAGGGAATGCGCGTATCGCCGCGGCGGTCGAACCGACGGATCAGCGCAATGGGACTGTCGCTGTCGCGCAGCTCAAGCCGGGCATCGGCCAGGCGCAGCCCGCACATGCGCGCCAGTTTCAGAGTTGCCACTTCGGCGCGCTCGACCGGTTTGGTGTCTTGTGCTGAGGTGAACTTGGCAATCCAGAGATGCCCGTCGCCTTCGACATTGGCTTTGGGACGCGCACCACCCAGCGATCCGGCGACGCCCGCAAGATCGCGCGCTTCCTCTTCGGCCCCACCCGGATCCTTTTCGAAGCGCTGCGCCAGCGTGCGCAGGCGCTCAAGCTCCACCAGCCGGGGAATGGGGGGCGTGAGGTCGGATAGTGGCTCCATGTCCTCGCCGAGGAAACGCAACGCCCCTTGCCGGGTGCAGTCGTCTGACAGGACGAGATAATCGAACTCGCTGAGGCCGCCGCCAAGCGCCTTGGTCATCAGCGCGCGCCCCCAGGAGTCCGGCGCCGCATCGGCAAAGCATCCCGGCAACGCCGAGCGCTTGTCGTCCTTCCCGGACGAGAAATGACTGCCTTCGCGCAGCGGCAGTCCCGGCGCGAGCGCAAAGCGATCCTCGGCGGCGAGCCAGGCCGCATCGTATTCAAACTGCGAATGCTGGCGCCGCCCGTCGCTCTCAAAGCGCAGGCGTCCCACAATCCGTTTTCCATCGCCAAGCGCGACGATCGCCTCGGGCATCAGAAACCGACGCCTTCCTCGTCATCGCCATCGGCAATCGGAGCAGCCTTGTCCTGTCTGGCGCCCGACGATTTCGGTGTGCGCTTGCGATCGATCCGCTTGGGCAGGCTTTCCCGGTCGAGCAGCAATCCGGTGTCATCCGTGCCCGCGTCCAGGAAGTCCGAGATGCGCTCGATCTCTCCCAGGACGAGACACGCCATGGCGAGCGTGCCGATGCTCACGCCGTCATCACCTTTCTCAAGCCGGGCCACTGTGCTTTCGGACACACCGATCCGCTCCGCGAAGCCTTTCACGGAGATGCGCCGCTTCAGGCGCGCCGTCTTGATGTTCGCGCCCAGAGCCTCCAAGGCTCGACGTGCGCTTACTGAGTTCACTTTAACCGCCATATCTGACGTCCAAACATAATTTAACCGTCAAATATGACTGATAGCCAAATTTCCTTCATTTGGCAATGTTGTTGTAGGCTGAGCGGTCAGAGCTGCTGTTGTCCGAAATCTGTCTACACGCTTCGGACAAGCCATGCCGAGTGTTGTGCACGATTTGGCAAAATTAGAGGTCTGGTGCTGTCGACAGCGGCGACGCCCCGGAACCGGGGGCAAGTGCCAACGATCTGAAGCTGAAATTCATAGTCTTAAGTGCGCGCCAGGCGCGGAGATCGCATTACGATTCTGCAAAACCACAACTGATACCTTTCCTCCCACTCTAGCTGCTGTTGTTGGAGGTTTCATATCATCTGAGGAGTCAAAGGGACGTCTCCCTGCGGGCCGGGCTGTCGGCGAAGCGGAAGCCCCGTCGGGTCTTCCCCCTGACGGGCGTCTATCCCTGACGCGGGGTGTACGGCGCGGGGCGCCGGTATGGAGCCAGTCCACGATGTCGTGCGATGCGGCCAGAGTGAGAGGCCTGCGGCTGTCGCCGTGACGGGTTTGGAGGTCGAGAGAGAGGCTCTCGGACCGCCCGTCATGGAGAATAGCCATGACAGCGATTGAGATCATGAACGGCCGCCCCGAGAGCGGCGGCTACAAGGTGGATGTGTCCCGCGGCGGGCATAACGGGCGGGTATCGTCCGAATGGTTTTCGCGGCCCGACGACGAGAAGTATCTCTCCCTCTCGGAGCTCTACGCCTCGGTGAAGGGCCGCGCCGAACGGAGCAAGACGCGAACGGTCGAGAGCGCCGCGATCCGCGTCAAGGCCCATCGCGACGATCCGGAGAAGCTGGCGCTCATCCTGCCGGACGCCGAGGTGCCGGTCGCGCCAACTCATTGGAGCTTCGGCCAGCTTGCGAGCCTGGTCGGCGCGCCAGCGGCCTATCTGCGCCAGCTTGCCGCGCCGCTCGCTGGCATCAACCTGCAATACGGCCTCACAAACCATCGCGCCGAGCAGGTCAAGACGATGGAGGTCGCGAACGGCCGTACTGAACTGCGCGCCGTCACCGGCCCAGACTATGGCCGCATCTACGACCATGAGCTTGTCGCGGCGGTTCAGCGCATCGCGGGCGACGGCGTCGGCGACACGCGCTGGAAGGTGCCGGGCGTGCTGGATTGGTCGACCGGCATCTACAACCCGATGGTCGACGTGACCAAGGACACGACGACGCTCTACGCCTCTGACCGGGACGTCTTCCTCTTCCTGGTCGACGACAGGAACCCGATCGACGCCGGCACGCTGCCGGACGGCTCGCCCGATCTCTTCTTCCGGGGCTTCTACTGTTGGAACTCGGAGGTCGGGGCCAAGACGCTCGGCATCGCCAGCTTCTATCTCCGCGCGGTGTGCCAAAACCGCAATCTCTGGGGCGTTGAGGACTTCCAGGAGATCAGCATCCGGCACTCCAAATACGCCGCCAACCGCTTCGCGCACGAGGCTGCACCCGCGCTGGCCAACTTCGCCGACTCCTCGCCGCAGCCCTTCATCCAGGGCATCCGCTCCGCACACGAACGGATCGTCGCACGTAGCGACGAGGACCGCACCGACTTCCTGCGCAAGCGCGGCTTCTCCAAGGCGGAGACCGGCAA
Organism: Pseudomonadota bacterium; assembly: GCA_039180625.1. Classification (GTDB taxonomy): domain Bacteria; phylum Pseudomonadota; class Alphaproteobacteria; order Caulobacterales; family Parvularculaceae; genus Hyphococcus. Next base: position 13,332 of record JBCDDE010000008.1, read on the forward strand.
GATCGTCGAGACCGTCCTCGCCGAAGAAGGCCGCCCGCCTGAGAGCGTCTTCGACTTCGTTCAGGGCATCACCGCGGTCGCGCGGTCCAAACCGCAACAGGATGCGCGCCTCACTATGGAGACCCGCGCCAAGAAGCTGCTGGAGGCCACCGCCTAGGCCCGGCGTTCCACTTCGATCCCAACCGTTCGTCCACGGTCCATCGCTTCCTCAGAGGAAGAGGTGGGCCGTGGTTTTCGTGACGGGTCTGGAGGTCAGAGAGAGTCTCATGACCGCCCGTCGCGGAGAAATCCCATGACGAAGTCCAAGAAGATCACCCTCAGCGCCTCGCGCGACATCCCCTTCAACAAGCTGGTGCTCAGCCAGTCCAATGTCCGGAAGGTCAAGGCCGGCGTCTCGATCGAGGAGCTGGCCGAGGATATCGCCCGGCGCACGCTCCTGTCCTCGATCACGGTCCGGCCTGTCCTCGACGACGATGGCGCGGAAACCGGCATGTTCGAAATCCCGGCCGGCGGCCGACGCTACCGCGCGCTCGAATTGCTCGTGAAGCGGCGGCGGCTCAACAAGACTGCGCATGTGCCGTGCATCGTGCGCACGGGGGGTCTGGCGGAAGAGGACAGCCTCGCCGAAAACATCCAGCGCACGCCGCTGCATCCGCTCGATCAGTTTCGCGCGTTCCAAGCGATGCGCGAGAAGGGCAAGTCCGAAGAGGAGATCGCCGCAGCCTTCTTCGTCTCGGTGGGCGTGGTCAAGCAGCGTCTCAAGCTGGCCGCCGTCTCGGCGACACTGCTGGACGCATATGCGGAAGAGGAAATGACCCTCGACCAGCTCATGGCCTTCACGGTCAATCCCGACCATGCGCGACAGGAACAGGTCTGGGACGCGCTCAAGCAGCACTACAACAAGCAGCCCTATGAAATCCGCCGCATGCTGACCGAGGGTGCCGTGCGTGCCTCCGACCGGCGCGCGCAATTCGTCGGGCTCGACAACTATGTCGAGGCGGGCGGTGAAGTGCTGCGCGATCTCTTCCAGACCGACGATGGCGGCTGGCTGCAGGATGCCGCGCTGCTGGAAACCATGGTCACCGAGAAGCTGAAGGAGGACGCCGAGGCCATCCACGTCGAAGGCTGGCGCTGGATCGAGGTCGGCACCGACTTCCCCTATGGCCACACTTACGACCTGCGGCGCATTCGCGGCGAAGCTGAACCGATGAGCGAGGAGGAAGAGAAGACCTACGAGGCGCTCAAGGCGGAGTACAACAAGCTCGAAGATGACTATGCCGAAGCGGATGAACTCCCCGAGGAGATCGACGCACGGCTCGGCGAGATCGAGACGTCGATGGAAGCGCTCCAGAACCGTCCGATCCGCTTCGAGGCGGAGGACTACGCCATCGCGGGCGCGTTCGTCAGCATCGACAGCTCCGGTGGCTTGCGCGTCGAGCGTGGCTATGTCCGTCCCGAGGACGAACCGGCAGTCGAAGCCGAGGACGATCCCGACAGCGATGAAGTCAATCCTGATACGGACAATGCCGTCCCCGACGCATCCGAACCGGTGACGGATCAAGATGAGGACGAGGATGACGATGGCACCAAGCCGCTGTCGGACCGCCTCGTCTGCGAACTGACCGTCCATCGCACAATGGCGCTGCGCGATGCGCTGGCGAACGATCCGCAACTCGCCATGCTCGCCTGCCTGCACGCGATGATCCTTCAACTCTTCTATCATTACGGCCAGGACAGCTGCATCGAGATCAGCCCGCGTTCCTCGCAGTTCGGGTCGCAGGCCCCGAACCTCGGTGAGGCTCGCTATGTCCAGTCGATCGATCTCGGCATCGAGACCTGGGCGGCCAGTCTGCCGAAGCAACCGGAAGATTTGTGGGATGTGCTGACCGAATGGGACAGTGACAGCCGCGACGCGCTCTTCGCCCACTGCGTGGCGATGACGATCAACGCAGTGCAGGAACCGCATCATCGCAAGCCGCGTCAGATCGCCCATGCCGATGTCCTCGCATCGACGCTTGGTCTGGACATGGTGAAGGCGGGCTGGACGCCGACGGCGGACAGCTATCTCGGCCGCGTGACCAAGGCCCAGATCCTCGCCGCGGTGCGCGAAGCGAAGGGCGACAAGGACGCCGACCGGATCGCGGGGTTCAAGAAGCCCGACATGGTCGAAGCGGCGGAGGAGCTTCTGGCGGGCACGGGCTGGCTTCCGCAGCCGCTGCGCACGGCCCCGCTCGCGGAAGAGCCCGACGAGCCGGAGTTCGAGATCGTCGATGATGGCGATGTCACCTCCGACAAACCGGCAGTCGAGGACGACGAGGCCGCGCTGCAAGCAGCCGAGTAGGTCCGCAAACCCATCAACCCCTCAAAGGCCCGGCCCTCGCGCCGGGCCTTCTTCGTTTCAAGGAGATGTCCGATGACCGATACAACCGACAATGCGGCTAAAGCCGCGAACACCCCGACCTTCGACTTCGCCAAATGGGAGGCGGAACGCCGAGCGCGCGACGCGCTAACCGACGCCATCCGTCCCAAGAACAAGGCGGCGATCTTCGCCTTCCTTTCCGAGGCCCGCATCACCAGCGTCACTGTCCAGTTCGACGGATACGGCGACAGTGGCGGAATCGAGGACGTTCACGCCGAGCAAAACGGCGAGAGGACCGATCTTCCCACTGGCACCGTCAAACTGCACACTTTCCCGTGGGGCGAGACCAAACCGGTCGAGAACGAGGTGACCGTCTTCGCCGCAATCGAGCACATGGCCTATGAGCTGCTCGGTCAGACCCATGGCGGTTGGGAAAATAATGCCAGGGCCTATGGCGAGTTCGTCTTCGACGTCGCCGCCGAGACCATCACCCTCGAGTTCAACATGCGCTTCGAAGACACCGAGTTCTTCGAGCACACATTCTGAGGGAGGCGGAGATGGGACATTGCTACCACCACACACTTTCCTCGGCGCGCAAGTTCGGCGGCACGGCGGAGGATTACATCGCCCTGCATAACTGGTTCGACGAATCCAAGTGCATCACCGCCGATTTTCGGCATCGGGCGCTGCGCCACCATGCCGAGGGCATTTTCATGCTCGAGCGTATCTTCGGGACCGTCATCACGGTCTCGACCGGGCGCGAGGTGCCCGTGCGCCAGATCGGCGAGCAGCACGTCATCGAAGATCTCGGCTTCATCCCGAGCTTCGCCGATTGGGTGCGCTGCATCCGGCCCGAACCCTGGATGCAGCGAGCGCAACCAATCCACCGGGTCGTCGATCCGTTCGCGGCCGAGGCAGACCATCGCACGGGCGTAGCGCCAAGACAGGCTGGCGGCGGCTGAAGGCCCATCGCGCAGCGTCGCTTCTTCGGCGAAGATGGGCCTGTCGCCGCCGCCTTCGTCCACATTCGAGCAGTTGGCGACCACCAACCGAGGGAGACGTTCCCCCCAACTCCCTCACCCTGGGGCCTGTCGGACGCGGCAGGTCCTTTTTTCTACGCATCATTCAGGAGATCGACATGGACAGTCCCGCCACAGACCTTTCGCAAAAGCTCAGCCGCGAGGCCGAGGCTGTGTGCCGCCAATACCTTTCCAACGGACGCAAACACGGCAAATACTGGGTCGTCGGCGATGTCGACAACTCGCCCGGCCGCAGTCTCTATGTCCGGCTCACAGGGCCAACCCGCGGCAAGGGCGCGGCGGGCAAATGGACCGACGCCGCCACCGGCGAACACGGCGATTTGCTCGACCTCATCGCCGCCAATCTGAATCTCTCGACGCTGCGCGACACGCTTGAGGAGGCGCGTCGCTTTCTCAATCTCCCAAGACCGGAGCCACCAGCAAGAGAGACGCAAGCACCGGTAGCGCGTGGATCGCCCGAAGCGGCACGACGGCTTTGGGCGATGGCCAAACCGATCGCGGGCACGTTGGCGGAACGCTATCTCTCTTCACGCAATCTGAGAGGCCTTCGAAGTGTGAGCGCACTCCGGTTCCATCCGAACTGCTACTACCGGCGAGAGGACACGGACGCCAATGAACCGTCCGACGTCTGGCCGGCACTGCTGGCCAAGGTCACCGACATTGCCGGAACGCTGACCGGCGTGCATCGGACATGGCTCGATCCGCAGACCGCCGAAAAGGCTCCACTCGATCCCAACCGCAAGGCAATGGGCAATCTGCTCGGTCACGCCGTCAGGATCGGATCACCAACCGACGTTCTCGCTGTTGGCGAAGGCCTGGAGACGATGCTCTCGGTGAAGCTGGCACTTGCCGGTCTGCCGATTGCCGCAGCGCTGTCGGGCAATCATCTCGCAGCATTCGATCCGCCCACAGATCTCCGCAGGCTCTATGTCGCCATCGACAATGATGAGACAGGACAGGCGGCTTTCGAGGCATTGACCGATCGCTTCTCGGACAGTGATCTGCACCTTCTGCCGTTGCGACCGATGCTCGACGATTTCAACGGCGATCTTCGGAACTGCGGCATCGACGAGATGCGCAGCCATTTGCGTCCCCAGCTCTTGCCGGTCGATGTTCCGACCTTGCTCTGAGTCGAGACCGATTGAGGCAGAGAACCCGTCTCGTCAGCTGGACAGGCTGAATGAACCCCATGTCGTAGAGCCGCGCCTGACGGCCTTCCCGAGAGGGGCGAGTCGGAACGGAACCCGCCCGGTCCGGCAACGGCTGCGGCGCCACCGTTTTCCGCCGCCGAGGACAAGCCTCGGCTTTGCATCGCGATCCAAAACGGCGCCGCCTCCGCCATCCTCCGCTGGCGCTCCGGTCCCTCTGCTGAGGGATGCAGGCCCGGTCGCGTCCCGCTTTCCGTCGCCCATGAAGGCCGCGCGAGGCGCGGTCAGCGACAAGGAGGCACAACGCCCATGACCCAGCACGAGCCCGACACCCGCTCCGCCACAGCGCTCGTCCTCGACGAGTTGCAACTCTTCGGACATCGACCTTTTTCCGACGAACCCGATCCGCGGCCATTGCCAGACGCCAGCACGGTCGAAGGCGCGATGGCCGACATCTTCGACGCCCTGGTCGTGGCCCTCGGCGACACGCGGCTCGAACCCGACCTGGAAGACTTGCTCTGGTCCACCACCAATGTCTTTCACCGCATGGCGACCCGCATCGACCGCAAGCTCGACGACAACGAACAGGCGCAGCGGCGCGCGCAGCGCAGCCAGGACGGCTCCGAGGTCCGCTCGGTCGAACTGGAACTCCTGATCGCCGAAGGGCTGACCCTCACCGAACAGCGCAACGCCTATGACAGCATGCGCGATCTCGCCGCCGAGCATTTCGAGGCGCATCTCGGTCAGACCTGGCATCCGCGCTCCGGCAGCCACGTCAATCGCAAGCACATGACCGCCGCGATGATCGACAGCCGCGACTATCTCGACGCGAAGCGCAAGATAGAACTCGAACCGCTTCTTCCAACCGGCACCAAGATCGCCTTCACCGGCGGGCAGGACGTGAACGATACCAGGGCCATCTGGGCGGCACTCGACAAGGTGCGCGCCAAGCATGACAACATGATGCTCCTGCATGGCGGATCACCGAAAGGAGCCGAGCGCATCGCCGCCTGCTGGGCCGATAATCGCAAGTGCCAACAGATCGTCTTCAAGCCGGACTGGACGCGCCACGGCAAGGCTGCGCCGTTCAAGCGCAACGATCTGCTTTTGGAGACACTCCCAATCGGGCTAATTGTCTTCCCGGGCTCCGGCATCACCGACAATCTCGCCGACAAGGCCAAGGTGCTCGGCATCCCGCTATACGATTTCCGCGCGAAAAACGGCGGGTCGTCATGACCCGTGATGCGCATATCGCATCGCGATGCGCTACACGGGAATATTCCGTGAACACCGCCAACATGCTATGCTCTATCAGCGTCGTGGCGGTGGTGGAGGCGCAGCCCATGAGAGGAGACCGCCCATGTTCGTATCCGCATTCCTAAGCATCCTAGGCCTCGGGCTCATGGTCTACGTGCTCTTCGCGGTTGCCGTCTATGCGCTCCCGTTCTTCGTCGCACTCACGGTCGGCATGCATCTCTACGAGACCGACGCGGGCGTCATCACCACCATCGTGGTTGCGATGTTCGCGGGCGCAATTACTCTGGTCTTGGGTCAGATCGTCTTCGCCAAGGTGCAATCAGTCCCCATCCGGCTCGCCATCGGCGCGGTCTTCGCAGCACCCGCAGGAGTGGCCGGCTTCTCAGCCATCCGTGGCCTCTCAGAGATCGGCGGCGCAAGCGAAGGCTGGACGCTGGCCTTCGCGATCATCGGCGGGATCGTCACCGCCGGCACCGCCTGGGTGCGGATCGCAAGCTTCGCCGGTCCCATCGGCGAGGATAATGTGCAGAGCATAGCCGCAATGAAGGCGAGCCCATTCGCAAATGACCGATAAGAGAACGAAGTAAAATTTCGCTGCGGCTCGCCCATGGCCGCTTGTGTTGCGGGCTTGCGTCGCGAACTGTAACCTCAATGAATGACAGAACTAATCCTTTGCTTCGACCTTCGAAGCCCTTTCACGTATTTCGCAACACAACGCCTGACAATCCTTCATGATGCTGGGGCCGAAATACGACTGCGCCCGGTATCCATTGACGGGCTGCTGAATCTACAGGCCGGAAGAGAAGTATGGGCCGACTATGTTGACCCGTTGCCGCCGCCAAAGCGGGCACATCTGATGCAAGACATCCCAAGGATGGCAGATTTCTGGAATATCCCCTTATCGTGGCCTCCAAGTTTTCGACCAGTGTCTCGCCGAGCCATGTGCCTTGCTTCATTGGAAGATGTTGGGGCCAAGGAGCTTCATCAGCTTCTCGAATTTAGTAGTTCAGCGTTATGGCGTGATGGGCGTGATTTGAATGAACCCAATATCTTTAACAGAATGCTGGCGATCACAAACATCAATCATTTTGATGACAAGCTGGAATCGGAAGGCTTGAAGATACTCGAACGAAACACCAAAGACGCTTACGAAAGAGGCGTCTTCGGTGTGCCAAGCTTCATTGTCGGGGACCGGGTCTATTTCGGAGCAGATCGTATGGAGATGCTTGCAGATCGCGTTCGAGAGGGAACTGAATAGTCTGATGCAAGGACACTGAAAGCCATCATTCGAACGGACCACAGCATCGGTCAGAACGGGGCTTGCTGCTGCCATTCGCTCTACTCATAAGCGCGGATCGCAAGCCTCGCCAGCCTCATCGGCGAGTATGACGGGCAGTACACAGACGTTATCCAGGTGAGCCCTTTCCCGAACGATTGCTGATACCACGCCGCAAACGACGACTTAGTATTACGGTACGGAGCGAGGCGACTTAAAGCTCGAATAGGAGCTTTTGGCATGGAGGGTCTAGTCTCGTTCGAGAGCCTGCACCTGTCTCAGCATATGTCACATGCAGCCGGAATGCGCTAGGAAAGAGCATTCTCGGATCGCTGGGAATGTCCTGCGACAACCCCGCTCTGCGCCGTTCTGAACGCCAGAGCCTGTCTTTCTCCGACGGACATTGCCAGTGGATTGCCGGGTCCGACGGTGGCAGTCATTTCTCATCCAATGCCCTCGTCACCCGCGTCCGTCACGGCCTCTCATTGGGCTGATCTGACCGGGATCGGCTGACACCTCGACCGCCTCAGCCGCAACGCCGGGTTCGGACTTTCTTCCCCTGGGCTTCGCCCATTCCTCGCGGGACGACCCTAACGGGTCCAAGAAAGACCGCCCCCGGCGTCCTCCGCTGGCGCTGCGGGCCAAGGGCTGCGTCGGCGGATCGTCCCGGTCCTGACGATCGCCATCGAGACCGCGACGGGCGCGGGATCGAAAGCCAAAGGAGAAATGACATGGCCACCATCGGAACCTTCAAGAAGACCGGCAACGAATACGTCGGAGAAATCGTCACCCTCAACGTGCAGGCGCAGAACGTCCGCATCGTCCCCGAGGACAGCACCTCCGGCGAGAATGCCCCCTCCCACCGGGTCTTCGTCGGCCGCGCCGAGATCGGTGCCGCCTGGTCCAAGACCTCGAACGAGCAGCGCGACTATCTGAGCCTCAAGCTGGACGATCCGAGCTTCACGCAGCCGATCTACGCCAACCTCTTCGACGACACCGTCGTCGAAGGCGGCGAGGAGACCTTCAGCCTCATCTGGTCTCGGGCGCGTCGCAAGAACGGCGACTGAGCGCCGCGACCTCAGCCCCGCCCGGGGAACCGGGCGGGGCTTACGTCTGTTCAGCGCCCTCCGAGGCGTTTTCCTTCAACAAAAGATCCGGCTGCACCTCCAGCGCCAGCGCGGCGTGCCAGAGCGTGATGATCGTGACGTTCTGCTGGCCGCGCTCCATCGAGCTCACATGAGCACGATCCACGCCCATCTTCACGGCCAGCGCCGCCTGGCTCATGTCAGCTAAGGTTCTGAAGTGCTTGAGATTGTTCCCAAAAATCTGCCGGATATCCATCCGACGACAAAAGACCTATCGCGTATTTTAGTGCGACGTATTATAATGCACCTCTGATGCTGAGCCGTTAAGCAGGCTGACGCGGAAATACTGCCTTTCGACCGTGCGACCGTTGCGCGAAACCGTATAAATGAGGCATCAACCATCTGGGCATCGCGCGTGCCCGCAGGGGGAAAGATGAGTCGCCAAATCAGTCCAAGATTTACCGATACCCCGCCAAACAGCGGCCACTTGACCGACTATGACCGCGCCCAGCTCAAGCTTTACGCACGCCTCCTCGACGCGGAAGCCGATGGGGCGGCGCTTTCGGAAGTCGCGCACCACCTGTTCGGGATCGACGCCGAAGACGAACCGGAGCGCGCCAGACGCGTGCATGACGATCACCTCGTGCGCGCTCACTGGGTCGCTGAGCAAGGTTACCGCGACCTCCTGACCAACGCCTGAAGCTGCAATAAGCGAGCTTGCGCGTGATGCCTTTCGCGCATCGCCCTATGCCGTCCGTCTCCCTTCGCTTTCCCGTTTAACGCGAGCATATTGCTGAGTCCAAAGCGTCTGACGCTCGGCGCGTAACAGTTGGAGAGCGGATATGCCGACAAACTGGCGAGACGAAACCGACTACGATTACATCGAAAAACTCGATGCCTCCGGTCTGGCGTGGGAATGCCTCAGGCGCAATCCAGACTACCGCGCCGCGTTTCCAAATATGACCGAGAACGAGGCGGTCGCTTGGGGGTTACGATTTCCCAGTCGATCCTGAGCTAAAGGCAACGGATGCGAAACTCTACTGGCGACCTTCTGTTGCACCAGCCGTGACATCTCTGATGATGGCCAGAAACCTCGGTGAGGTCGAAAACGCTGTCTTCGATCAAGTCATTGTCGAAACGAAGCGGGGCACCCGCGGTCGCTACTGGTCGTATATCCACACCGGATTGATCGTCGTTTCGGACGACGCTCTGACGGGAGAACGCCCACGTGCCGTCATCGTCCCTGTTGCTCCCGACTGGTCGATCAGGATCGCCACCGCTGAGCGTTTGAGGCGCGTCTGGCGCGGCCAGACACCGCGTGCCTTGTTCACCCTCCAACGTCGCAAACGCATCGGTCACGCGCTCCGCACGGACGATGCACGGCAATCGGGCGCGCGTCTTCGCGAGATCGCGGTGGCCTATTTCGGCGCACGGCGTGTCGCCGCCGAACCGTGGAAGACGAGCGCTCTTAAAGCGCAGGTCGCGCGCCTCGCCGCATACGGACGCACCCTCGTCGGCGACGGCTATCGACAGCTGCTGCGCGGGAAATCGGCAGCCCGATTGCGTCGCAAGTAACCGTCTCACCGCCCTCCGAACGGACCCTATCGCGACACTTCTCGCCATTATCGAAGGGGTGACGATTCCTCGCGAGAATCTTCGTCATCCCTTCCGGGCGCTCTTCTCCGCTTCTCTGGCCGCGAGCCGTCCCTCGCATCCCGCGATGGACCCGCGATGACCAGAGGAGCCCCCGATGCCCGATCCCAATACCGGCCTGCCGCCGCGCTATCTCAGAACCCCTGAAGCCGCCCGCTTTCTCGGCCTGTCCGGTCGCACGTTGGAGAAACACCGCACCTACGGGACCGGCCCGAAGTATTCCAAGATTGGCGGACGGGTCGTCTACGCGGTCGAAGATCTGCAAGCGTGGGTCAGTCGGGGAGACCGCGCCTCGACATCCGATGACACCGGCGACACCGTTCTTCCGGCCAAACGCCATGCGGCGATTTCACCGGCCTATAGCGGCGAGAAGCGTTCATGAACGCCCGCACTTTCATCGAACTTACGTGGATCGAAGGTCGCATCGAGCGCTGGCTGCGCTTCGCTCGGATCGTTCAGGAGACAATCAAAAGCCGTTCGGTCCGCGTGGTCGGCGTCGATCCCGGCAGCGTCTTCGCCTTCGTCCGCTGGGCGGCCAACGACTATGGAACGGTCGAGAGCCGGATCGATATCTTGCAAGCCGTCCGCCCCGGCGAGCGCTATTCCACGGTGCCCTTTGTGACACCCGGCGGATTGTCTCTGTTGCGGCTTTCCGGTTGGCCCAAGGTCGAAGCGGTGCTGCTGGCGATCGACCAGATCGAGGCGCAGAAGATCGCGCCGGAAGAGGTCTGCCCGGACCATTGGCGGCACCTCCACAATCGTCTGAGCTGCAATCTAGAGCCACGCTCGTACACGCCATTTCGGCATGACGCCTGGCTCAAACGACGGGCGTTGGCGGCATGACCCGTACACGCCCATCGCTCCTCATCGGTGCTGCCGGGATTGCCCTGATCGCATTCTCCGCGATCGTCCGCGCCAACCCGATCCTCGTCTGGAACGCCTCGGCCAGCGTGCCCATCGGCTTCTACGCCGTGCAGCCGCTCGACACGCCGAATGTCGGCGATCTCGTCGTTCTCGAACCGCCATTGCCGCTCGGTGACTGGCTCTTGGAACACGGTTATCTCGGCGCCGATGTACCGCTCATCAAGCGCGTTGCCGCACTTCCCGGACAGCGTGTCTGCCGTATCGGCGTCACGGTCAGCGTCGATGGCGTGACCGTCGCGACCGCGAAAGACCGCGACCGTTTCGACCGCCTGTTGCCCGTCTGGCAGGGCTGCCAACGGCTCGCCGAGGGTCAGATCTTTTTCCTCAATCCCGACACCGAGGCGAGCCTAGACGGGCGCTATTTCGGGCCGTTGCCGCGCGACACGATCATCGGCCGCGCCGTCCCGATCTGGACTCGGGAGGGCTGAGCGGATGGCTTTCCTTCCCCTTTCCGGCCGTCGTCTTGTCGCCGCTTCCACGATCCTGATTGCACTTTCCGGTTGCGCCAATCCGCTTGCCGCAGACGCACAGGATACAGTCTCGCGCTCCAAGGAGACCGCCGCGTCGACCTCCGACATCGACGCCAACATTACAGAAGCGGCGCAACGCTTCGGCATCCCGGAGCGCTGGATACGCGTCGTGATGCATGCCGAGAGTGCGGGCAATTCACGCGCCGTCAGCAGTGCCGGCGCAATGGGCCTCATGCAGATCATGCCCGGGACCTGGGCCGAACTGCGGACCGCTCACGGCTTCGGCTCGGACCCGTTCGACCGCCGCGAGAACATTCTCGCGGGTGCCGCCTACCTGCGCCAGATGTACGACCAGTTCGGTGCGCCGGGGTTTCTCGCGGCCTATAATGCTGGCCCCGGAAGGTATGCCGAGCACTTGCGCACCGGGCGCCGCTTGCCGCGCGAAACCCGTCGCTACGTTGCAGCCCTTTTGCAGGAGCTTGGCTTTTCGGATGCAGCGCCGTTGCAGCCGATCCGCAGGATTTCTGCGGATAGATGGCAAGCTACGCCGCTCTTTGCACCCGTGTCCGCTGCCCGTGAAACACAGCGCAGAGCCGAACCAGACCGCACATCGGTCGATGTTCAGACCGCAGAAGAACCGATTGCGTTGCGTTCAGAGAACACCCAACCGAACCCGCTGTTCGTCTCCAGAAGCGGGGAGCCAGACCGATGATCGTAGCGATCTGGCTCTGCTCCGTTCCGTCGTGCTGCTTCGTATGGAATGCGGCAGACGGAGGATTGCAGCCGAACTCAACGAATGGAGGGCAAGATAAAAGGCCGGACGTTCGGGGGCGCTACGACGTTGTTTTTATTGGAGTTTTTTCGTGCTGCACAATTGACCACAGTGCTGTGCCCACAGCTATCGCTCTGATTCTACTCAGCTTTCACCGTGCCATGCCTGACTTTGGGGAGGCATGAACATGAGCCAGCGCGACAACGACATTCGCATCAAGCCGGGGCGTATCCGCGACAAAGGCCCGTCAGCCAAACGCGCCAAGAGCTTCGTCGGACAGGTCATGCGCGCCGCGAAGAAAGCGGGGCATACCGGCAATCATTTCAGAACGAGCGGTGGTCGTGCCGGGCGTTCGACCTTCGGACGCGGGCGCTTCGTTAGAGTCTCACGCGGCCTCGCACGGACGCAGCGCCGGGTCGTCGTAAATGCGCGGATCGTCAGACATCGCGGTCAGAAGTTCCGGTCCGCACCGCTCGCCAAGCATCTCGATTATCTGAAACGCGAGGGCGTCACCAAGGACGGCCGAGATGCCGCGATGTTCGACAAGGAGCACGACCAGGCCGACGATCGCGCCTTCGCCGCGAGCACCGAAGACGACCGTCATCATTTCCGCTTCATCGTCTCGCCGGAAGACGCCGGACAGATGGAGGATCTGCGCGCCTTAACCCGCGACCTCATGGCCCAGGCCGAGCGCGATCTCGGCACCGAACTCGATTGGGTCGCCGTCGATCACTGGAACACCGATAATCCGCATGTCCATGTGCTGGTCCGCGGCAAGGCCGATGACGGCAAAGACCTGGTTATCTCCCGGGACTACATCAGCCGCGGTCTGCGGGGCCGGGCCGAAGAGCTTGTGGAACTGGAGCTCGGTCCCCGCAGTGAGAAGGAGATCGCGGCCGGGCTCGATGCCGAAGTGAAAGCCGAGCGCTGGACCGGTCTGGACCGAGTGCTGCGGTCTTACGCCGATGACACCCTCGGAGTCGCTGACTTGCGGCCCAGCGCACCCGATCTCGACGACAAAGACCTCAAGCGCCGAATGATCGGACGGGCACAGACGTTGGAACGGTTCGGCCTCGCCGAAAAACTCGCGCCCTCGGTCTGGCAGCTCAGGCCAGGCATGGAGGACACTTTGCGGGAAATGGCCGTGCGCGGCGACATCATCAAGACAATGCACCGGGTGATGGGTGGTCAGACGCGGTCGCCATCCGAATTCGCTATCGAAGGTCAACCGGACAATCCGATCCTCGGCAAGCTGGTCGATCGCGGGCTGCACAACGAACTCACCTGCGAAGCCTATGCGATCATCGATGGGGTCGACGGACGTCTCCATCATCTGCGCTTCCGCGATCTCGATCTCACCGGCGACACGCCTCTCGACGGGATCGTCGAGACGCGGAGTTGGGCCGGGAAAGATAGTGGGGCGCGACACCTCGCCTTAGTCGGCCGGTCGGACATCGCGCTCGAGAAACAAGTCGATGCCGATGGTGCGACCTGGGTCGATCGGCTGGCGCTCGCCAAGACCCGTGCGCCGCTGGCGCAGAACGGGTTCGGAGCCGAGGTCCGCGACGCTTTGGAAAAACGCGCCGAGCATTTGGTCGGAGAAGGCCTGGCGACGCGGCAAGGTCAGCGCGTCACCTTTGCGCGCGATCTTCTCAAGACACTGCGCCAACGGGATCTCGATAGAGCCGCAAGCAAGATCGCCGACGATACCGGCCTGCCATTCCGAACGTCCGGTGACGGAGACACCGTTGCCGGAACCTATCGCCAGCGCCTCGACCTCGCCTCCGGTCGCTTCGCCATGATCGACGACGGGATGGGCTTCGAACTCGTTCCCTGGAAACCGCAGCTCGAAAAGCATCTCGGTCAGACCGTCTCGGGCACCGTCACGGCGGGCGGCGGCATCGACTGGTCACTTGGCCGCAAGCGCGGCCTGTCGATCTGATCCGGAGAACCCTATGACTTCGAAGAAACACGCATCGCCGGCTACCGCCATCCTTTGGGGCCAGATCCTCATCGTCTCGACGGTCGCGTTGCTCTTCGTCTGGGCCGCGACGCAATGGGTGGCGTTTCGGCTCGGCTTCCAGTCCGAACTGGGTGACCCGATGACCACGGTCTTCGGCCTGCCGATCTACACGCCATGGAACGTCTTCGTTTGGTGGTATTGGTACGACGCCTACGCGCCGCGCGTCTTCATAGAGGGCGCGATCATCGCCGGTGCCGGCGGTATTGCAGCTATCGGCGTCGCCATTTTCCTCTCAGTCCTGCGCGCCCGTGAGGCGAGCGACGTGACGACCTATGGGTCCGCCCGCTGGGGGACCGAAAAGGA
>JBCDDE010000009.1:0-26225 GCA_039180625.1 Pseudomonadota bacterium
AAAAAACATCGCGGCAAATGCCTTCAGGTCAATGTGAAAAGCAGCGATCAGAAGGGCGCGGGACGTGAGAGCGTCCTCTTTCTACTCCGGACGGTTTCGCGTCTCGCGCAAACCTCTCCACTTTTTATGCGTTCGGGGCCGGCTGGTCCGCGGCGGCGACGATGCGTGGGCGCATGTCAGTTAGGAACTGCCGGGCCGGCGGCGCTGCATTTCACCCTACCGGCAATCGCGCTTCAGGGGTAAAAGCAACGGGACTGGACCCCATCAGGAGGCCGCCATGGCTTACAGAAGCCCGAACGCCGATCTCGCCACTCATCAGGTGACAAACCAGCCGCCGCCGCTGGAGGACTTCAACCTTTTTGAAACCGATGCGGGGCTCAAGAACGTCGTCGAAAAAAGCGGCGGCGGACAATTCAGCGAACAACTTTGCGCATTTGGCGCGCGATGCGGTTCAGCCGAGGCCATCGACTGGAGCCGGCAGGCGAACCGATATGGGCCTCAACTCGTCAGCTTTGACCGTTATGGCCATCGCATCGACGAGGTCGAATTCCACCCTGCGTACCATTCGCTGATGGATCTTGGTCTTTCCGCCGGCGTTGCAGCGGGAGCGTGGCGCGAAGACAAGGGCGGGCATGTTCTGCATGCGGCGCTTTTATATATGATGGGCCAGACTGACGGCGGCGTCTGCTGTCCGATGTCGATGACCTATGCGGCTGTCCCCGCCCTGCGCGCCGCCCCTGCCGCGGCCGCCGAATGGGAGCCGAGGGTGACGACGCCGGCCTATGATGCGCGATTTATACCGTCTGCGGATAAAAAAGCCGCCACCATGGGCATGGCGATGACGGAAAAACAGGGCGGTTCCGACATTCGCGCCAACGCGACTGAAGCGCATCCGATAGGCGGCGATGAATATGAACTAACGGGCCACAAATGGTTCTGTTCAGCGCCCATGTGCGACGCCTTCCTGACGCTGGCGCAAACAGAAGCGGGCGTCACCTGTTTCCTTGTTCCGCGCTGGCGACCCGATGGAACGCGAAACGCGTTTCACATCATGCGCCTGAAGGACAAGATGGGCGACAAATCCAACGCCTCTTCCGAAATCGAATATCACGGCGCCTGGGCGCGGCGCATCGGCGAAGAGGGTCGCGGGGTTAAAACCATCATCGAAATGGTCATGCACACCCGCCTCGATTGCGTGGTTGGTTCAGCGGGCGGCATGCGCGCGGCGCTGGCGCAGGCGGTCTGGCACGCAAGCCATCGCAGCGCCTTTCAGAAAAAGCTGATCGACCAGCCGGCAATGACAGCCGTTCTCGCGGATCTGGCGCTGGAAACTGAAGCTGCGACTGCCCTCGCCTTTCGCCTGGCGCGCGGCTTTGATGCGCGCGATACGGACGAACGCCAAGCCGCCTTCATCCGCCTTGCAACGCCAATTGCGAAATACTGGATCTGCAAGCGCCAACCCGGCCTTGTCTATGAAGCGCTGGAGTGCCTCGGCGGCGCCGGCTTTATTGAAGAAGGACCGATGCCGAAGCTGTTTCGCGCATCGCCGCTTAATGCGATCTGGGAAGGGTCCGGCAATGTGATCGCGCTCGACATCCTTCGCGCCATTGGCCGTGAGCCTGAAACGCTGGAAGCGATCCATGCGGAACTCGCCCGCGCAAAAGGCGCAAACGCCCTGCTCGATCGTCATATCGCCGCCCTTGAGCGCTGGGGCGCGCCCGGCGCACTCAGTGAGGCGACAGCGCGGCAATTTGCAGAAAACATGGCGCTCGCGCTGCAAGCCGCGGCTCTTGCCGAGACAGCGCCAGATTTCGTCTTCGATGGGTTCTGCCGCTCAAGACTGAACCCCGAGCACGCCTTCCGGGCTTACGGCGCCCTGTCCGCCGGAGCAGATGCGCGCGCGATCGTCGAGCGGGCGCGTATCGGCTAGCCGGCAAGGCGTTCGTCGCTCGCTCTTTTTGTTAACGGAACGCTATCGTTTGTCTCTCACTTTGCCCCTTGTCATGAATTGCCTCGATCAGAACATAAACGGCGCGTCCGCGGCGGCTATGAGTCCGCTCAACCAGTTTATGATTTCGCGCATGCAGGGCAAGCTGCTTGACTATGGTTGCGGCGTGGGCGCTGCGGTGCGCGCCGCGCGAGCGACAGGGCGGGATGTTGTCGGCTGCGACGCATTCACGACGGAAAGCGCAAAATCAGGTCTCGACAACGATCTTGTCTTTGAAATGAGAAACGGAATTATTCCGTTTAAAGATAATACTTTTGACGGCGTCTACGCCAATCAGGTTTTTGAACATGTGGCGGATCTGGAAGCGACAATCTGCGAAATTGCGCGCGTATTAAAGCCCGGCGGCAAACTGTTGGCGTCCTTTCCCGTCAAGGAATGCCTTTATGAAAACCATGTGCATGCGCCTCTGGCCGCTTTGGTCGATGGCGAACAGCGATGGCGCGTGCTTTACGCTATGCGGATGCTGGGGTTCGGCCGGGACGAGTTCAAGGCGATGCGTCCAGGCGAAACGCCGAAGCGTTTTGACAAGACCAGGGACTGGGCCGACTACGCCCAAAAGCATCTTGAAAAATATCTTTTCTACCGCCCGCGACGCGAAATTTTTAAAATGCTGGCGCCGCACTTTTCGATAACGCCGATTGAACATGCATATGTGCGTTATCGCTACCCGGCGCTGGGCTTCATTGAGCGCGCGCCTTTTTCGTTTTTCGCGCAAACAGCGCTTCGCGCATTGCGAACAGATATTATCGAATGCACAGCCAGAAAATGAGAACGCCGCCCCTGCGGACGGCGTTTTCAAAGATATATTCTGTATGCGGCGCTTAACGCTTGGAGAACTGGAAGCTCTTGCGGGCTTTTTTACGGCCGTATTTTTTGCGCTCCACAACGCGCGCGTCGCGGGTCAGAAAACCGCCTTTTTTAAGGACCGGCCGAAGGCCTGGCTCGTAATAGGTGAGCGCGCGCGCGATACCGTGACGCACTGCGCCGGCTTGACCGGAAGGACCAGAGCCCTTGACCGAGCAAATAACATCGAACTGGTCATTGCGTTCAGCAGCCACCAGCGGCTGTTTAATAATCATCTGCAGCACGGGACGGCCGAAATAATCCGTATGGTCCTTATCGTTCACAACGATACGCCCCGCACCCGGTTTGATCCACACGCGCGCGACGGCGGTCTTGCGTTTGCCGGTCGCATAGGCGCGGCCCTGGCTGTCAATCTTGGGTTCGGGAAGCGCAGCTTCTTCCGTTTCCGTAACTGTAACGCCAGCTTCCGCGGCGGCATCCTTCAAATCTTCCAACGACGTCGTACTCATGGGTTATGCGTCCCTTTTGTTTTTGGCGTTCATGGCCGCGACATCAAGTTTGACCGGCTGTTGCGCTTCATGAGGATGTTCAGCGCCGGCATAGATTTTCAGACCCGTCATTTGTTTGCGCGCAAGCGGCGAATCCTTCGGCATCATCCGCTCAACCGCCTTCATCAAAACGCGTTCGGGGTGTGCGCCGCCAATGATTTTTTCCATCGTGCGCTCTTTGATCCCACCGGGGTAACCGGTGTGCCAGTAGAATTTTTTGTCCGTCATCTTGCGGCCGGTGAAGACAACCTTCTCCGCATTGACGACCACTACATTGTCTCCCATGTCGACATGGGGCGTATAAGACGGCTTATGCTTGCCGCGCAGGCGTGTCGCGATGATGGAGGCGAGGCGCCCGACCACCAGACCCTCAGCGTCGATCAGGGTCCAGCCCTTCTCCGCATCCGCCGGTTTCATGGCATAAGTTTTCATGTTGACCTTCTTCGTTTCGTCAAGATGCGTGGGAATACGCACGCGATCGGAATTGGTCAACACTTTCCAAGAAAATATTTGAAAACAGAGAGATATTTGTGTGGTATTATAATACCGGCATCATCTGGCGCACCAGACACCCCTGCCCAGCGCCGGAAAACAGGCCATTTGCCTGCTCTCAATCGGTTGCGCGCCAGGAGAGAATGCCCCATTGAGGCCAATGAGCAATACGGGTGTCAGATCATGCGGTTCTCCATAAAAATACGGGCTTTGGTCGCCGCAACGGCCATTTTTGGGAGCGCTGCTTGCGGTCCTTCGGACCCTTCATCATCGGCCCCTTCGTCATCAGCGCCCACATCTGAAGCCGCAAGCGCGCCAGCGCCGACGCCGGTCGATGTCGCCGTCAGCGACGTT
This sequence comes from Pseudomonadota bacterium, assembly GCA_039180625.1. GTDB lineage: Bacteria > Pseudomonadota > Alphaproteobacteria > Caulobacterales > Parvularculaceae > Hyphococcus. The sequence continues at coordinate 4,207 of JBCDDE010000009.1, forward strand.
TTGCCAAACTTGCAAGGCGAACCGACAGGCGTCAATTTCTGGATTCATCCGAATGTTGCATTCAGCTCACTGATGATTCTTGCCGGCGCGGACGGTCTTGTTTCCTATAACATCGAGGACGGCAATGAAGTAAGCCGCGTTCCCGATATCGATTTCGACGGCGCCGCCGTGAGCTATTTCGGGTTTGGTCCGCTTGCCGCCGGTCTCGTCGCCGCATTGGAAAGCGAAACCGGCGATTTTGCATTTTACGGCATAGAGAACACATCGCGCTTATTCGTCCCGCTTGAAGGCGGACCGGAAATTCGCGGGAACGTTCGAGACTTCTGTATGGGACGCGCGCACGACAATGATGCGCCGACCCTGTTCGTTGTTCAAAAAGAAGTCCTGCAGATCTTCAATCTGACGCTTGCGCAGGGCGGTCGCGGGGTGTCCATAGAAAGTCAAACGAGAATTGAGACGCCGGACAATATGATTGCGTGCGCGGTTCATCATGACGGCTCTGTCGTTCTCGCCGCGCAATCCGGCGCTGTCTATCGGCTGGCCGGCGAAAACAGCTTCGCCTCACCTTTCGCCACACTTGCCGGCGCGCCAATCGTCGACCTTGGCGTTCTCACTGGCCTGAATGAGGAAGGCGGCCATGAGAGCCGGTTTGCCGCCCTGAGCGGAGACACCGGCGCAATCGCTTTCATCGACGGCAGGGACGGTCATATGCTGGGAACAGTGCGGTTCGGAGAAACCTTCGATTATGCGGCCGTACAATCGGCAAGCGTTATGGGTCTGAGCGGCGCTAATCTCGGCGCAATCTACCGCAATGGCGCGGCAGCGCTCGGCGCTAGCGAAAGCGCAGACAGCGACGCTTTCGCAGTCAGCCTGGCGCCTGTGAGCGGCGTTTCCAGCGCCCTTACGCTGCCATCGCTCGCGCCCTTCAATCCGCGCGGCGTTGCGCCGGCGAGCATCGCCGATGACGGGCTGATTATTGAGCCAACCCTTCCCAAGCAGAATTGAGTTTAGCCAGTCCCAGACTTTGAAACTTCAGCATATCGCGCGCCGTGAGCGGCATAGATCGCTGTCGCTAGAAGCGCGAGCGCGCCAGCCTGATGCAATAGGCCAAGACCGATGGGCACACCCGAGACGACAGTAAAGACGCCAATTATAATCTGTATGCCAACTGCGCCAAGCACATACCCCGCACGATCTTCAAGCATCGTACCCCTCGCCTTGAACCAGAACCAGACAGCAAAAGCTGCAACTAGATAAGCGCCAGTGCGATGATTGAACTGCACCGCCGCCATCGTCTCGAACAAGTCATTAACGCCGGGGGCGCCGGCAAAATATCCGTCCGGAATGAGCTTTCCATTCATCAGGGGCCAGGTGTTGAACGTAGCGCCGGCTCTCAGTCCAGCGACGAAAGCGCCAAGGATAATTTGAGCATAAACGGCGCCGGCGAGCCACACAGACATAGCGAAAAGGCGGTGCGACTTGAATTTGCGCCGGCCTTGCAGAAGATCCAGAGCAAGCCAGAACATAAGGGAAAACAACAGGACAGCGAGACCAAGATGGGCGGCGAGCCGGTATTGACTGACATCTACGCGATCGGCGAGACCGGAAGAGACCATCCACCAACCAAGAGCGCCCTGTAAACCGCCAAGGAAGAATAATCCGCCGAGTTTCCAGGCGAGACGGCCTTTGACGCGGCCGGTCGCTGCAAAATAAATCAGTGGAAAGAGGAATGCGAGACCTATCAATCGACCAAGAAAACGATGCGCCCATTCCCACCAGTAAATTACCTTGAACTGGTCGAGGCTCATCCCGAAATTCACCTCGCTGTATTCGGGGATTGTTTTATACTTCTCAAATTCCTCCCGCCACGCAGCATCGCTCAGCGGCGGCACAGCCCCGGTAACAGGACGCCATTCGGTAATCGACAATCCTGAGTCCGTGAGCCGCGTGGCGCCGCCAACCAGAACCATTACAGCGACGAGAGCGCACATGAAAAATAACCAGAGCGCTACCGGCTTCACTGTTCGTTCTGCCGTATGCTCGCGACTATGCGTCCCTGCTTCAATGCTGTTCATTGCCATGGCGTTGATGTAGACCAATGAAGCGGCCAGCGCCTCGCGACCGCGCGTCGCGGTCTGTCCGGAAAACCTTATGAATCCACGTCTTAAGAAATTGATCGCCCTCGCCGCGCTTTTGCCCTGGCTTGTGATTTACGCCTTTGCGGCGGCAGCGCTCGGAGAACGCATTCCGAACTTACAAGTGCTAAAAGTACTCTATTACCTGGCCGCCGGCGTCGCCTGGGCCGTTCCGGTCAGATATCTGATCATATGGGCCAATCGGGAGCCGGACTAATTAAAGTCTACTCGACCCGGCAATTATACTGGTTCCACTCCGGCAACTCTGAGCACGCGGGCTCGGACTCGCGGGGATTGTAAATCCGAAAAACCGCGGCCAACGCCATTGCGAGAGCGACAATAGCAATAAGAATTGTGATATTCTGTTTATCACGGGATGGATTGTCGCGACGCGTCTGCGGCTTCGCCGTATTTGCAAAGCCTGAGGCCAAACCGGATTTGTTGACGGCAGACGCCTCAACTGTCACAGGAGGCTTATTCTCACCATTCAAGAACTGCGGGGTCGCAACATTTGGAGCGGTAAAAGAACCTTGCGTTGCGCTTCTATCGCCGGCGTTATCTGGCAACACGCCTTCCGGTAATTTCGGATCCATATTTTTTCGCGTCATAAATCCCCACCGCACTCTTCACGATTAAAATATTAGTCGATAAAGGAAATACGGGCAAATCTCGCCGTTCAGCCGCGGTTCGAATTAACACTCTGAAGGACGGCACGCATGAGGGAAAGACCGGGTTCGCCTGGCCGCAACGCCAAACGTCGGATTGGCGTTTTCACAGTCACCGGTCACGGCAGTCTTGGCGATCAAGCCATGACGGAAGTCATTCGAGACTGGTTTGAACAAAAACCGGAAATAAAGCTGACATTCCTGATCAGGCGCAAATGGACGCCGCCGCAACTTTTCACACCCTACAGCTCGCAACGGTATGTTCTCACTGATCTAAAGCCTTTGATGGCGGCGCAGCAATTCTGGCTGCAGAAAAGTTATTCTCATCTTTGGGCTATCGGGGCGGACACGATTGACGGTGTTTATGACAAAAATCACGTCCTGAGGCTTTTGAATGTGCTTTCAACCGCGGCCGAGGACGGTGTTTCCTCAGGCGTTTTTGGCGCTAGCATATCTCAATACGCGCAGGAAAGCGTCATGCAATCTTTCAAGCAAGCGCCGCGTGTGGAATTTCTCGCGCGCGATCCGATCTCTGCGCAACGATTTCAAACGGGTTCATCTCGCCTCGCCAGATTGACGGCAGACCTCGCCTTTCTACTTAAACCCGCGCTGCTGGCGGAGAATGCACAGAGAGCGAAAGACTGGATCAAGAATCAGCAGGGAGCAGGCCTTCGTGTTCTAGCCGTAAATTCTTCCGGACACACCAATGCAGAAGACTATCCAACTAAATTGAGCCATCAAATTTCAACTTACCGCCGCTGGCTTGAGGATGATCCAAAGAGGGCGATCGTATTCTTCCCGCATGATATCCGGCCGCAGCCAGTGGGCGATGAAGCCATTGTCGGCGCCCTTTATGAAGCATTGCGACAAGACTTTCCCGAACGCACACACCTTCTCAGCGCGCCGTTTGACGCCTGGGATATCAAAGCGCTCCTTAGAGAAACAAATGGCGTTGTGACCGGCCGCATGCATGCAGCAATTGCAGCGTTCGGTGTCGGCGTGGCTCCATTATGCGTGGTCTATCAAGGAAAATTTGAAGGCCTAATGAAGCATTTTGAAATCGATGGCCTTTGCCTTGAGTCAGACAGCCTTCACCGCGGGCAAGGGCTGCTTGACGCGCTAGTGAATTATGAAACTAACCTTGCCGGATTAAACAACCATGCTGCTAAGCGCCTGCCGACTGTCATGGCTCTGGCCGAACGAAATTTTGAAGATTTCTAATTTATCGTCCCGACTCTCGGCCGCAGACTGCGCCGCATCACGCATTTCATCAGAGCACAGCGCTTCTATCCAAACACAAACATGGAAGTTTATATGATTTCAATGGTCGGAGCGGCGGGATTCGAACCCACGACCCCTTCACCCCCAGTGAAGTGCGCTACCAGGCTGCGCTACGCTCCGAACCATCAAAGTCTTGACCGGCCGAAACAGCGCGCGATCAAGAGCGCGGACTATACGCATCGTTGCGCCCGCATCAAGCGCCGTGGCTCTCTTAACTGTCAGTTTCAAGGCTTAAATCTTTGGAAATTCAGGCCATATTAGTATCGGCAAAAATGCTTTTCGGCATTTCGGGAGGGCGAATTGACATTTCTGATGATACTGTTGGGGCTCGCTGCGCTTGCGGGCGTCTTCACTGTCGCCGTTTACAATAGGCTTGTGCAGAAAAGACAGATGACGAACAACGGCTGGTCTGACATTGACGTGCAGCTGAAACGACGGGCGGACCTGATCCCTCAACTTGTCTCCACGGTCAAAGCCTACGCCGATCATGAACGCGCATTATTTGAAGAGATTGTCGAGAGGCGCAATGCGGCGATGGCCGCAGGTGATGACGCATCCGCTCGCGGCGCTGCGGAGAGCGCATTGTCGCGACCGGTATCCAGGATGATCGCTGTTGCAGAAGATTATCCGGACCTGAAAGCGAACGAGAACTTTCTGGAACTGCAACATCAACTTGCAGAAACTGAAGATAAAATTGAAATGGCGCGGCGATTTTATAATGGCGCTGTTCGAGAATTGAATACGCTGGCCGCAAGCTTCCCAGCGAATTTTGTCGCCAATGCATTTGGGTTCTCCCATCGCGCCTATTTTGAAATTGAAACAGCGGATCGCGCCGCACCCACCCTTAAGGCAGGCAACGCCTCATGATTTTCCGTATGCTGTTTACATCTCTGATTGTTGCATGTCTTTCTACCGCTGCTGCTGCGGAAGAGAAAATCAACACTTATGACGTTGACATCATCGTTAAGACCGACGGAGACATTCTAGTTACGGAAAGAATTGATGTTACTGTAGAAGGAAGACAAATCAGGCGCGGCATCTTCCGTGATTTGCCGCGCTTTTATGAGAAGAGCGGAACCAAATTGCCTTTTCGTTACCGCATGCGTGAAATCAAGCGCGACGGCGAAGATGAGCCCTACGAAAAGACGACGATAGACAATGCAGTACGCTGGCGCATCGGCGATGCGGATGTGCTTCTTGATCACGGTCGCCATGTTTATGAAATTACATATCTTGCTGAAAACCAGATCCGTTTTTTCGATAATCGCGATGAGCTGTACTGGAATGCGATCGGTCAATATTGGGCGTTCCCGATCGACAGCGCTACCGTTAATATCGTTATGCCGGACGGCGCACGCGCCTTCGCACCCGTCGCTTACACAGGCGCTTTCGGAGAGCAAGGCGGCGCTTATTCCCATGAACAGAACGGATCAACACATAGTTTTCAAACGACCAGCCGTCTGGAAGCTGAAAACGGCATGTCTGTTTCTATCAGTATGCAGAAAGGTCTTATCGATCCGCCTTCAGCATCTGATCTCAGAAAAGAATGGTGGGCTGCAAACGGCGCATTACTGATCCTGATTGCAGGAGCGATCGGCATTACCGGATTTCATTTCAGCGCCTGGCGGCGCGTCGGAGTTGATCCGCAGAAGGGACCAGTTTTTCCGCGCTATGAACCGCCGGAAGGTTACTCGCCTGCCGGCGTGCATTACATTTATTATCGCTCATTGAACGGGCACAAGGCGCTGATAGCCTCGATCCTCAACCTTGCCATCAATAATTGGATTACGATCAGCGATGTGAACAAAAAATCGACAACTCTGTCACGACCTGAAAACACTGACGATGCCGGCGAAGCGTTTCCTGCAGAGAAAGAATTCTTGTCCAATCTGCTCAGCCAAAATTCGAAGAAAACTATCGGCGGAAAACCCGATACAACCTTTACAAAAGCCTATCAGCGTTTTCAGAAAACAGTCGGCAAGAGATTTGGATCGGACTATTTCAAGTGGAACTTCGGCTATATTGCTATCGCAATTGCACTTAGCGTTGGCGCAATCGGGCTTGCCGCCGCAACGGCTATAAGTTGGTCCGTTTATATGACATTGGGTGTTGGCGTTTTAATCATCGTCAACGTCCTGTTTGCCTATTTGCTTCCTGCCCCAACGATTAAAGGACAGGAAATCCGCACCGCGATCGAGGGGTTTCGGCTATATCTCAAAACAGCTGAAAAGCTTCAACTCAACGCCGCGGATACGCCTTCCGGCGCGCCGCCCGCGATGAGCCGTGAGCGGTATGAACGATTCCTGCCTTACGCGGTCGCTCTTGACGTTGAAAAACCGTGGACGAAGCATTTCGAAAAACTCGTCCCCGAAGAGGCCGCGTCCTATGCCCCGCATTGGTCGCGCGTGAGCGGACGTCACTATAATAGCCTCCACGGGTTAAACAGCGCGCTTGTGTCTTCCTTGTCTTCAGGCGTCTCCAGCGCATTGCCGCAAAGCTCGGGTTCCAGCGGTTCTGGCGGCGGTGGATTTTCTGGTGGCGGCGGAGGAGGAGGCGGCGGAGGCGGCTGGTAATCTGCATGCGTCATACAGAGCAGCGCTAGCCGCAGGCTAATTCCAGTTTCAACTGGATATGCGCGAGAATAACCATCGCAAGTCGTTTATAACTACGCAGTCTATTCTTTTCGGATATCGATTGCTTCAAGAGAAAGCGTTGCCTCATCAAGCGCTTCCTGCACCGCCTCGAGGCGAGCCAGTAATGTCTTCAGTTTTTGACGAACTTCTTCAGTCGGCTGATCGCCTGCATTCTCTGAGCGGGTCAGTTCAATAATTTCTCCCGCATCCTGTCGTCCATTCACATGACCTTCAGTCGGCGCGCCGTCTTCCGGTATCACAGGGCGAATATCGATATCCTCACCGGCTGCCGATCTTCTGCCAAGCTCTGATATGTATTTAACGCCTTCATCCTTAAAAATTTTCTGGACGCCCTTTGTCGTGTATCTTTGATCGTAAAGCAGAACACGGATCCCGCGCAGGAGATCAATGTCTAAAGGGCGATAGTATCGGCGCCCGCCTGCCCGCCGCATGGGCCGAACCTGACCGAAGACATCCTCCCAATGGCGCAAGACATGCTGCGGCACGTCAAGCTCCTTGGCGGCTTCAGAAATCGTTCGAAATGCTTCAGCGGATTTCGCCACTGCTTCCCGTAAAGTTTCTGCGACTATTCGGCGGCGTCGCGATTGCGATGACCATTATTAATGCGGTCTTTCAGAACATGCGAGGCGCGGAAGGTTACAACGCGCCGAGGCGCGATCGGCACTTCTTCGCCTGTTTTTGGGTTGCGTCCCATGCGCAGTTTTTTGTCCCGCACGGAAAACGTCCCAAAGGATGAAATTTTGACAGTCTCGCCTTTTTCAAGAGATTGAGCGACTTCTTCTAAAACACGCTCCACAAAGCCGGCTGATTCGTTTCGCGATATGCCGACTGAGCGATAAACAGCGTCTGTTAAATCAGCCCGTGTAATCGTCGTACCCGCCATGGCTGTCTCCCCGAATGTTTGGCCCAAATATGCTGGTTTTTTACGCCCCGCCCACCTCAATAAATTAGTATTAACTCTAAGCCGCGGTCAATAAGGCATTGAAATATATTGCGAGTTTTTCAGGCGCGCAATAACGCAGCGCCCCATGTGAGCCCGCCGCCCATGCCCTCAATCAAGACAAGGTCGCCTTCGCGAATGCGCCCATCGCTAACGCCTGCGCAAAAAGCAAGCGGGATGGAAGCAGCTGAGGTATTGCCTTGTCCAGAGATAGTGGAAATGACCTGTTCGGCGCGCAAATTAAGCTTTTTTACAACGCCTAGTATGATCCGCTCGTTCGCCTGATGCGGCACAAACCAGTCAATGTCCTGAACATTGATCCCGGCTTCAGCGACGACATGCTCCATCGCCTGGGAAATGCGATTGACGGCTTCCCTGAACACTTTGTTGCCCTGCATGCGAACATGCCCGGTCGTCTGTGTGGAAGAAACCCCGCCGTCAACATAAAGCAAATCAACCATGCGTCCATCGCAGCGGAGATAACTATTCATCACGCCGCGACCGTTCGCTTCAGCGTCTTCAGTCGCCTCCAGAACAAACGCCCCTGCTCCGTCGCCGAACAGAACGCATGTGGCGCGGTCCTCCCAATCGAGAATTCTCGAAAACGTTTCGGCCCCGATCACCAAAGCGCGCTTATGCTGTCCGCTAGATATAAATTTTTCAGCCGTAGACAGAGCATATATAAAACCGGTGCAAACGGCCTGAATATCGAATGCGGCCCCAAGCTCGACACCTAGTTTGGCTTGCGTGATCGCGGCAGTCGACGGAAACGTCAGGTCTGGCGTGGTTGTGGCGATAACAATAAGATCGATATCAGAAGGTTTCATGCCCGCCGCTTCAAGGGCGTTGCGGGCGGCGGCAACCGCAAGGTCGGATGTTTTTTCTCCGTCTGCCGCCACGTGGCGTTCGCGAATGCCGGTGCGCTCCCGAATCCACTCGTCGCTTGTATCAACAAAAGCGGTCAAATCTTCATTCGTCAGAATTTTTTCCGGCAAATACGATCCGCATCCGCGAATTACAGCTTTCAAACTCATTGCGCCGCCACTTTGTCATCGAGAGTGCTTGTATCTCGATTATGCGTCATATTGCGCCGACGCGCCATTACATCGGCGACCGTTTGCGCCACCTCATCGCGGAAGGGCGCAGCGGCAAGCGACGCCGCCATTTGCACGGCGCTCGCCACGCCGCGCGCATCGGCGCCGCCATGGCTTTTAACCACAACGCCGTTCACGCCGAGGAAAACGCCACCATTGACCGATGAAGGATCAATACGGTCTTTCAATTTTTTCAATCCGGGACGCATCATCAGAGCGCCAAGCTTTGCGTTGATTGTTCCCGTCAGGGTCTCTTTTACCCAGCCGCCGACAAGCCGCGCTGCGCCCTCGGCCGATTTCAACGCAACATTTCCCGTAAAGCCGTCCGTCACGACAACATCAACAACGCCGCCAGATATGTCATTGCCTTCCACAAACCCCTTAAAATTCATATCAGGGTCAGCTTCACGTAAAACGCTTGCTGCAGTGCGGATCAATTCATGCCCCTTAAGGTCTTCTGCGCCGACATTCAGCAGACCGACAGAAGGTTTATCGACGCCCATGAACGCCCTGTAGAAAGCCTCCCCCATGATCGCAAACTGAACAAGCTGTTTCTCGTCCGCCTCAACATTGGCGCCGACATCCAACACAACCGTCCGCCCGCGCATGGTCGGCCAGAGCGCAGTGACAGCGGGCCGGTCAATACCTTCAATCGTTTTCAGTTGCGAAAGCGAAATCGCCATCAGCGCGCCGGTGTTGCCGCAAGAGACGACAGCGTCGGCTCGCCCTTCTTTGACAGCGGCGATTGCCGCCCACATCGAAGTGTCCCGCCCGCGGCGCAAGACATGCATCGGCTTATCGGTCATCGCGACAACATTGTCAGCGTGAATAATCTCAGCGGCTTTTAAAGACTCCTCGGCTTCCAGAAGAGGCCGCAGCGCCTTCTCATCGCCGACGAATATTGGTTTGGCTTTCAGGCCGCGTTTAAACGCCCGAACCACGCCCTCAACAACGACAGCGGCGCCGTTGTCACCGCCCATCGCATCAATCGCCAAGGTTGCGCCGGCATTCGACTTTTTCACGTCAGACCAGTTCCTCTCCACGCTGCGGCACCATACAGCGCTGCGGCGCGCTTGCAATGCGCTGCGAGCTTACCAAAGCGTTTGCACGACCGCACTTAACTCACTGATTCTTATTTGATTTTATTTTTCTATCAAGAAGTTCAGAGAATGGCGAAAGACGTCCGCCTGAGCCGTAATCCTCAACGAGGCTTCTGGCGCCGGGTTTACGCGGAAATGGCGACATAGCGAGAGAGAGCTGCTGCACAAGAAGCTCGCCGATGTCGATCACAGCGCCCTCATGCACTTCCATTTCTTCAACAGCATCATCGTCGTCGCGCGCTGGCGTAAAGGATCTAAGAAATTCAAGATCAACAGGCTCGTCTATGTCTTCGAGCATATCTTCAAGGCTGGCGACGCACTGACGCGCAAGACGGGCGCGAAGACGCCCTGAAACACTAATCTTCTGTTTGCTTGCTGAGACACGCAGTTCGCCGCTCAGAGACGCCACATCAGCGACGCCAAGGCGGTGGGCGATAGCGAGGCGCTCTTCCGATTTCGGCTCAAGAGCGTAGATGCGCCCGTTCTTCGATAGATCCGCCAACTCTACGACGACAGAATATTCGGGAACCGGCGCCGCATCCGTCATAATGCTGGTCCCGGCTTGGGAAAAGTTACGATGCCGTTGGCGATTCGCGATTGCGGCTGCGTGTCCAGCTCTTCGGCTGCAGCTCTGACATAATTCGCCAGCGCCGAAGCGTCTTTCGCCGTTTCGCTTTCATAGACATTGCGAGCTAGCGCCTCTTCGAGTGACGCGGCATCCGCGTCCGCCGCCAATCCCGCGTCGTATGCCCCGAGACGGCCGTAAAAATTCTCCGCCAGTTTTCGAACTTTTTTTCCGACAACCAGATCGCCGACGCCCATTTCACGCAAGGCCGCATCGAGGTTGGAGAAAGTCGAATCAAGCAGTTTCTGGGCCGCCCGTTTCGCCGCCGGGTCTTCTCCTTTAAGTCGCCGAAGGATCAGCCAGACATGCAGCGCAACGACTTCAAACCGCCCCTCAGGCGTGTCCGGAGCGCCAAAGTCCCTGAAAAATGGCGGCGAAAGCGCATGATCCGCTGCGGCAACATAAAGCGCCTCCCCAATTTCCGCGCTCTTGTCTTTTTTGAATAATGATTTGAACATGGTTATCCATTGGCGCCGCCCTTGTTTCGCCATGATCATGAGAGATTTGCGACTGGTGCGGCTTGCTGATATTTAGGTATAAACGCCACCTAGGCGCAGCGAGTAGTCTCATCAAGGTTTGACGGTACGAAATCGGCGGACCTTCAGTAAAGATTTTGAGGTCTCAATAATGGTTCGACTGGCGCTTTTGTTCATTGCAGTGTGCTCTCTACAAGCATGCGTTTCTGTCAGATCGCAGCATGGATACACGCTTGAACGCGGCCAGACGGAATTAAACGGCGAGCCTGGTCTCGATACAAAAGAGTCAATCCTCGCCAAGTTTGGCGAACCGTCCATGATTGGCACCTTTAACCCCAACGCCTGGTATTATCTTGCATCCCAGAACACCACCAGGGCGTTTTTCAAAACTCGCACAAAGGCCCGCACCGTTGTCACCTTCAATTTTGACGATCAAGGCGCTTTAACAAATGTGGATAACTACACGCTGGCGGACGGAGATGACGTAAAGCTAGTTTCGCGTGTGACGCCCACACGCGGCAAGGAACTCAATTTCTGGGAGCAACTCCTTGGCAATGTCGGTCAGCTTCCTGGCGGCATTGGTCAGGAAGGTCCAGTGCCGGGGCAGTAAGAATCTCGCGCATAATCTAGCGACTATCGAAATGATCGTAACCGGCTGACATTATCTCGATTTCGCGTCCGTTTTCGTCGAGCAGCGAAACCCCTTCGCCTTTTTTCACAACGCCAATGCGGGAAACATCCGTACGCGCTGCATTTGCCGCTACAGTCACAGATCTTCGCATCGTCGATGGAGCGGAAAACAGAATTTCATAATCATCGCCAAAAGCGGCGAGCGCGCTTAACGCTTTCCATCGATTTTGTTGACGGGCGACCCACTCGCCGGCGGCGCTCGAGCGAGGGATTGAAACTGCGTCGATTTCCACTTTCAGACCGGATGCGCGCGCCAGATGGCCTGCGTCCGCAATCAGCCCGTCCGAAACGTCGATCGCGGCCGTGGCAAGGCCTGCAATGGCGGCGCCCATGGAAAGACGCGGCGTCGGCAAATGATAGCGCGCCGACAATGAGGCTTTATCGACTGTTGTGAAGATTTCGTCTTTGGAAAGAGATTTCAACCCAAGGCCCGCATCGCCGATCGCGCCAGTCACGTATAAATCGTCTCCGGCTTGCGCTCCGGATCGTAAAGTCAAAGCCTGTCGGGGCGGCTTTCCGAAAAATGTTGCGGACAGTGTCAGCGGTCCGGACTTTAATCGATGGCCTGTGGTGTCGCCTCCATATAGAGCGACGCCGAATTCTTCCTGATCTTCCTTCAAGCCGCGAGCAAAAAGTTCAATCGCATCTCTGTCAGTGCCTGTCGGCCAAACGCAACCGAGAAAATAGCCGATCGGTTTTGCGCCTTTCGCAGCCAGGTCTGAAAGATTTACGCGGATCAGTTTGCGAGCCACAAGATCTAAAGGATCCTTGGCGCGAAAATGAACGCCGGCGACCAAAACATCTTTCGTAAAAACATACGGCCCGCCGCTAACGAGCGCCGCATCGTCTTGAAGACCAAAAGCGTTAGCAGCTTTGGCCGAGAGTGGCGCGAAAATTTCTCGAATAATATCGAATTCGTTCATGAGCCGCTAATATGCGCATCGCCAAGTTCGTCCGCTCGAACTTCGCGCGCCGCCGCATTGAGCACACCGTTAATAAATTTTGGTTCGTCGCCTTCAAAGAATGACGCCGCAACCTCCATATACTCATCAATCACGACACGGAACGGCACATCCGGTCTTCGAACCATTTCATAAAGCGCTGCGCGCAATATGGCGCGCGCTGTGGAGTCAATGCGCTTTAATTTCCAACCATCAGCCAGTTGACGCTGCAGATAGGGATCAAGACGACCCTGCATTTCCACAGTGCCGCGCAAGATATCGTTAAAGAACTTCCGGTCCGCACCATGAATTTTTTCGCCTTCCAATTCTCCGTTTAGGCGAAATTCTTCAAACTCGCGCACAGCAGCCTCTACCCCCTGGCCGGACATTTCCATTTGATAGAGCGCTTGAACGGCGGCGAGCCGGGCAACGGATCTTGCCGGCGCCGTGCTTTTTGATTTTCCCGCAGTCTGCACTGGATTACCCCTCGGCGCCTGTCTGCTCTTCTTCGCCTTCGTCGAGCCCGCCTAGAAATTTTTCAAAATCCTTGGCTTCGCGAAAGTCCTTGTAAACAGACGCATAGCGCACGTAAGCGACATCATCGAGATGCGCTAAACCTTCCATCACCAACTCGCCGATTGTCTTGGCCGGGATCTCAGCTTCACCCATAGCCTCAAGACGCCTGACAATGCCGGAAATCATTTGCTCTATGCGATCGGGTTCGACATTGCGTTTTCTCGTTGCTATCAAAACCGACCTCGCAAGCTTATCGCGATCAAAGGGCGCTTTTTTGCCGCTGCTTTTGACAACCGTCAGCTCACGGAGCTGGACGCGTTCAAAAGTGGTGAAACGACCACCGCATGCGGAACACTCGCGGCGACGACGCACAGAGGCGCCATCTTCCGCTGAACGGGAATCCTTAACCTGAGTGTCCTCGCTACCGCAAAAGGGGCACCGCATCTTGCGCTCTCTTTATTCTCAGAACCAAACAGCCCCAGCGTATTTAAGCATAAATCGGGAAACGCGCTGTCAACTCATGAACTCGCTTTCGAACGCTTGCTTCTATTGCGCTGTTATCGTCATTGTTTCCGGCGAGACCGTCGAGCACTTCTGCAATCATACCGCCAATCTCATGAAACTCCGCAGCGCCAAATCCGCGCGTCGTCCCCGCCGGCGAACCAATACGAATGCCGGAGGTGATGGTGAATTTCTCTGTATCAAAAGGAATTCCATTTTTGTTGCAGGTGATGCCTGCGCGCTCAAGGCTCTCTTCCGCCGCATTGCCCTTCACGCCCTTGGCGCGCATATCGATAAGGGCGACATGGGTGTCCGTGCCGCCTGAAACAACAGCGTAACCGCCTTCAACAAGAGCGCCGCACATCGCCCGCGCATTCTCAATCACCGCGTGCGCATAGGCCCTGAAATCGGGACGAAGGGCTTCGCCGAATGCGACGGCTTTTGCTGCGATCACATGCATCAACGGTCCGCCCTGAAGTCCCGGGAACAGCGCAGAGCGTACTTTCTTTGCAATGCCCGGATCATTGGTCAGCACCATCCCGCCGCGCGGCCCGCGTAATGTCTTATGGGTGGTTGTCGTTGCAACATGCGCATGCTCAAGCGGGTTTGGGTGGGCCCCGCCGGCGACAAGGCCTGCAAAATGCGCCATGTCGACCATGAAGAGAGCGCCAACGCTGTCTGCAATTTCGCGGAATACTTTAAAGTCTATCACACGCGAATAAGCACTGCCGCCGGCGATAATAAGTTTTGGCTTATGTTGATCAGCAAGTTTCGCAGCAGCGTCATAATCCAAAAGAAAATCATCTTCGCGAACGCCATAATGGACTGCGTTGAACCATTTGCCTGATTGGTTTGCGGGAGATCCATGGGTCAGGTGGCCGCCGGCGGCAAGGTCCATGCCCATGAAGGTGTCGCCCGGCTTCATCATCGCCATGAAAACGGCTTGATTCGCCTGACTGCCGGAGTGCGGCTGCACGATGGCTTCGTCGCAGTTAAACAATCTGCAAGCGCGTTCAATCGCCAGCGTCTCTACTTCATCAACGAACGCGCAGCCGCCGTAGTAACGCCGTCCCGGATACCCTTCGGCATATTTATTCGTCAAAATCGAACCTTGCGCTTCAAGCACCGCCTTGGAGACGATATTTTCCGAAGCAATCAATTCGATTTCGGTTTGCTGACGCGTCATTTCACGGCCGATTGAGGAAAAAACGTCGTCGTCAATTTCCGCAAGCGTATCGTCAAAAAACCCATTTGGGATGGAGTAAGATGGGGTTGCGCTCATATCTCACCTGTAGAAACAGAAAATGGGTCGCTTTGCCGACCTTTGGAAGCTGGTCCATACCGGGTTTTTGCAAGCGGCGCCATAGCGCTGCGCGCTTATGACAACATGCCGCCTCGCCCAGCAATTATGCTATTCATAGTTACATCCGCCCTGTCGAATATCTTTACAGTCGGTTGATTTCCCGAACCTTCAAGTATACCGCCTTTTTCAGGGAGAGACGTTGCACTAGGCGCGCTTATGCTGTGCGCCATTGTCCAGCGCCAAACTGTACATGTCATGCCGCACGAAATTGCGGCTCGTAAGGAGAACGGACAATGACGGACAATAAATCTGTTTTAGACCACGGCGACGCCATCATGCTCGCCAGTGAAATCGTCACGGCTTATGTCAGCAATAACAAAGTCGCATCAGACGACCTGCCGGAATTGCTGCATAATATATACGGCGCTGTTTCAGGGCTTGCCGATGACGGGGTGATGTATTCTTCATCGCGCGAACCGGCTGTGCCGATTAGCAAGTCTGTAACGCCTGATTTTGTAATCTGCCTTGAAGACGGCAAAAAGCTTAAAATGCTGAAGCGATACCTGCGCACGCATTATGATCTGTCACCGGACGAATATCGTCGCAAATGGGGCTTGCCCGCCGATTATCCGATGGTGGCGCCAAATTACGCAAAACGTCGATCGCAAGTGGCGAAAGAGTTCGGGCTTGGCACGAGCGCTACGAAAAAGCGTAAAACCACAAAACGGAAGACGACAAAAAAACGAGCGACACGAAAGAAACGTTAGCACAATAACAAAACGCCCCTTCGAAAGGGGCGTTTTCATAGTGCCTTTGCATTATCAATTTAAAGGCGAAAGCGAACCTGATCGGCCCAAAAGCGCTCGAGACGCTGCAGCGCTTTGTTGGTGCTCTCCATCAATTCAATATCGACGCCGCCCACCTGCTCCACAGAACTCAACTGGCGCTCAAAAAGACCGGCGAGACTGTCGCGAACGTCAAGTCCTGATGTTGTCAGCGATACGCGCTTGGAGCGACGATCCGTAGAAGAGCGCTCATCACGGATATAGCCCTTTTCAACAAGTTGCTTGAGATTGTAGGAAACATTAGAGCCGAGATAGTGACCGCGCGAGCGCAGCTCGCCAGGGGTCAGCTCCGCATCGCCGATATTATACAGAAGCAGTGCCTGCACAGAATTGATATCGGTCTGACCAATTCTTTCAAGTTCATCTTTAATAACGTCAAGAAGCTGGCGATGCAGGCGTTCTACAAGATGCAGGAGCTGCAGATAACTTGTCTCCAGCGCCTCAGGGTCGGCGCTGGACGAACTCGCTCCGTGACCGATGACAGAAGATTGCATTGCTCCGTTCAGCGCCATAATCTTTAATCCCAACAAACTTTCAAACTGCGGTTTCTGCTTAATTACCGCAGAGGTCTAAAAGCGCCGTTAAATCCGAATGTTCAATTTGAATTCAAAATTTATGAAGACTGTCGAACGCACCGCTGATCCTAGCCAACGGCAATCCTTCCATGGCTAAAGATCCCTTAGCCCGATTTCCCGCCTTGCGATTGCGCCGCCCTCGCGCGGCGGATTGGTCGCGTCGACTGTTCGCTGAAACGACGCTGAGCGTTAACGATTTAATCCAGGCAATCATTATTAAAGACGGCGCAGGCGTGCGTGAGCCCGTTGAAGCAATGCCGGGCATTTTTCGGCTTTCACCGGATGAGGCCGTTAAGGCGGCGCTGGAAGCGCACGGGCTGGGCCTGCCGGCTATCGCTCTCTTTCCATATACAGATGCGAGCAACCGCTCGCCAAACGGAGCAGAAGCGCTAAACCCGAACAATGTGATGTGCAGAACGGCCCGCGCTATTAAAGACGCTGTTCCCGAGATCGGCTTGCTCGGCGATGTGGCGCTCGACCCCTACACCGATCACGGCCACGACGGCCTTATGGAAAATGGTGAGATCGTTAATGACGCCACGCTCGATATGCTCGTCCGACAGGCTGTTGTCGAAGCGGAAGCGGGTTTCGACATTATTGCGCCCTCGGACATGATGGATGGCCGGGTCGGCGCTATCCGCGAAAATCTCGACAGCGCAGGCTTTTCAAGCGTTCAGATCATGTCCTATTCGGCAAAATACGCCTCAGCGTTTTACGGTCCTTATCGCGAAGCAATCGGATCAGCGGGGGTCCTGCAGGGAGACAAGCGCACATATCAGATGAACGCCGCCAACAGCGATGAGGCTTTGCGTGAGGTCGCGCTTGATCTCGCTGAAGGCGCAGACTCAGTTATGGTCAAACCAGGGCTCGCCTATCTCGATATTATTACCCGCATAAAAGAGACATTCGGCGCGCCAACTTTCGTGTTTCAGGTATCGGGCGAATACGCCATGATCAAATCCGCCGCCGACAAAGGCTGGATCGACGGCGATGCAGCAATGTTCGAATCACTTCTTGCCTTCAAACGCGCTGGCGCGACCGGAATCATCACTTATTTCGGGATTGATGCCGCTAAAAAGTTAAAACGCGCATAAAGTGCGCATTTCTAGCAGGTTGAGAAACCCGGGCAATCTGAATTTGCTGCGTGTGCACAATTATTACGTGCAAAGACAAAAAAAACTGCGAAAAATGTAGATAATTCCTCGTTAAGCATAATGATTTGTTGACACAAAACCTGCAATCTGATCAAACAAATGAAGCTTGCAGGGATACGCCCTGACAAGTTTGTTAATTTTTTGAAACTTGGGGGTTTCCATGCGTTCACTAAAAACTCTTGCCGGCGCGATTGCTGCTGGCGCAGCGCTTTTTGGCGCACAAGCATATGCAGGCGTCATGGGCGTCACTGTTGACCCTGACACTCTGGCCGAGGTCGGCAACACTGGCGACGGCGATATTCTCACTGATGCTATCGAGTATTTCATCCCGCTTGGCGATGTTCCTGGCGGCAGTTGCACATACGGTGTGACTGATGTTGGCGGCGGCATTTGCGGTACATTTTCTGACAATGGCACCGGCGGCGACACGCTTAGCATGTACATTCTGTTCGACGGCCTGACGGCTGGAACAGAGCAAGTGCTGACGCTTCTCTTCGAAGATCTCGACCTTGAAGGCGATAACGATCCTGCAGGTTTCCTGGAAACAGTTGCCGTATTTGATATGGACGGCATGCTGATCGAAGCTTTTGACAGCATCACCGACGGCATGTTCGCTTCTAATGGCGACGGCACGAGCGTACTTTCACTCTTGCTCGGCGTTATTGCCGACACATCCTTGCTTCTTCGCTTAGACTTCACAGCATCATTCGAAGCTGGCGGCGATAACACTGCTGAATATCTGATCGCAGAACTCAAAGCTGTTCCGATCCCGGCTGCTTTGCCATTATTCTTGGCTGGTCTTGCTGGTCTTGGTTTTGCCGGTCGTCGTCGCAAAAGCGCATAACGATCAAATAAACCCCAAGCTTAATTGAAACGGTCTGCGCTTTGCGCAGGCCGTTTTTCGTTGTCTTGCAAAGGTCTGCTGATCTTGTTCTGAATTCTTCATTCTGTGTAGGCGGGTAAAATCAAAATCCTAATTTAACCGGCAGAGCGTATTGACTTCGAATAAGATAAACGACGCTAACTAAGCTCGACGTCCGGTTTGCCAAAACCGCTAAGCTATATTTCTGCAATGACAGTAGGCGCGCTCGGCTTGAACCAGTTCAATTGCGGCGCGGGCTTTCCTTGGGCTCTGTCGTTTAACGGCCGCCATACCCTCGCACAGGCCTCAACCGCCGACGCAAGGCCCCATAGACAGGTAAAAAAGCGCCAGCCATGAGCATATGCAGGGCGAAATCCGTAACCATCCAATTCAACCATGGCGCTGGCGAGCCCCAATAAACGGTGGGGAAATAGATAAGGCCCTGGCTCAAATACGCACCGATCGCGCCAAACAAGGGCGCACGCCACCAGGCCCCGCCGCCGCGGGCGACATCGTAAATGCTCACCGCCATAAACTGCCCCATCATCGCACTGGCGACAGTCGCGACCGCAAACCGGACGCTCGGGAGATCCCCCTCCTCCAGCACAGGCGCCAGATAGGACAGCTCAGCGAAAACGGCGAACGCGGCAAAACCCCAGGCCGCCGTCACAGCGCGATTAGCCTCGTCACCGCCAAACTTACGGGCGATCAGGATCGCAACAAGCGGCGCGGTCCCCATCAGATAGGCGCCCCGCGTGAGCCAGTTGGACGGACGAAGCGCAACGGCGTTGCCAAAAAAACCGTCAAATGCGCGCAAGGGAATATCGATCGTCAGGAACGACAGCAGCAAAATAACGGTCAGCACGCCAGCCAGAAACACCATCCGCCCGAAAGCGAAGAAAAACTCGCCGGTCTGGCGCTGCAAGCGTTGCAGTGCGGTCTCGCGGCGCTGGTGATTTTCAGTGGCGGCTGCGGCTTCCATCGACCGTTTGAAGTCCCGTCATTTAAATAGGGACTTTCGAGCAAACAGTCCCGATTAGGAAGCTTTGGCGAGTTTCTTTTTCACTTTCAAGGCGCTGGAAGAAAGCTTTGATTCGTCAGCTTTCGACAGGAAGACGTCGAGACCGCCCATATGATCAACCGTGCGCAGCGTCGATGCGGCAACGCGGAATTTGAAACCCTCGCCAAGCTTGTCCGAGTGCAAGGTCACATTGCACAGATTAGGCAGAAAACGACGTTTCGTTCTGTTATTCGCGTGGGAAACATTGTTTCCGGTTGCTGGACCCAATCCTGTCAATTCACAGCGGCGCGCCATGGCTTTGGCCTTTTTCAATTATGGGCCGAAGGCGTTTCGATCCCTCAGCGTTTGCAGTTTTCAAAGAGCGGTCGTTTAGCCACGCAGGCTTGCTCAGTCAAGCCGAAACCGCCGAAAATACGGCAATTAAAGCTCCCTCAACACCCGGAACCCGGTGTCGAAATCACGCTCGTCAGCGGGCGCGGCTTTGCGGTGCGCTGAACGCAGCCGCCAGCCGCCGGCGTTCCAGCCGCCGCCCTTGATGACGCGGTCCGCGCAGGCGCCGTCGACAGGGCTCGCATCAATTGCGACGTCTTCATGGGTCGGCCGCCAGCAATCGGCGACCCGCTCCCAGACATTGCCATGCATGTCATGCAGGCCAAAAGCGTTGGCTTCGAATGAGCCGGCCTCGACGGTCTGGGAACGGTAAACGCCCTTGGCCCCGCCATAGGGAAACTTGCCATTAAAATTGGCTTGTGTCGGACTTATAGCGGAACCGAACGCAAACGGTCCGTCAGCGCCGGCGCGGGCTGCATATTCCCACTCAGCTTCGCTGGGCAGGCGATAAAACGCACCGGATTTTTCCGAGAGCCAGTTAAGATAATTCTCCGCATCCGCGACCGAGACGTTGATGACGGGTCTTCGCCCCTCGCCCCATCCCATGGACGATGGCTTATGACCGGCGCATCCGCCGTCATCGACGCAGGCGTTCCAATCGTCGAAGGTGACCTCATATACGCCGAGGGCGAATGCGTCGCCAATGGCGACCTCAACCTGGGGCCGCTCGCTTTGGTCATGGCCCGGCTCTGAACGCGGCGCGCCCATCATGTAGGACGCATTGCCCGGTATCACGACCATCTGAGGACAAGCCTCACAGTCTGTGAAGGTCTCGCCCGGCGCAAGAGCGCTGACGGCGCTCGGTCCCACGCTGCTGGAAGAACGCGGCGCGACCGCGCTGTCGCCGCGATCGCTTTCAGGCGTTTGCGGACCTGCCTCGACAGCAATCGCCTGCTCGCCCGCCTCTGATCCAATCGACGCTGCAGAGGACGGATCGATGCTCTCTTCTTCCGCAATCGCCTCTGAAGTCGCCTCACCAGACGCATCAGGCGCACCGTCGTCATCCACAGCCGCAACAGTCAGCTCTTCTGCTTCCTGCGCATCTGTAGAGACAGCGTCGTCAGCGCCGTTCCCTTCTTCTGTGTCGCCGACATCTCCGCTTGCAGCGAATTCAGCAACCTTTTCAGCTTCTTCCGGCCCCTCAACGCGTCCGCTTTCGCCCTGGCCATTATATTCGGGCGCGGCCGGCGGCGGCTGCACAGCAAGTTCCGCCGATGCGTCTTGACGCTCCTGGTTATTGGCCAGGAAAAAGTAGCCGAAACTGGCGATCCCGATGACAGCCAGTCCGATAATCGCCGGCATGAGCGGAAAACCGCCGCCTGATTTCTCTTCATCAGCCGTTTCCCGCCGGGGCGCCGCAGCCTGTCCCCGCGCGGCGGGCGCCGCCGCGGCGGCCGGCGCCTGGCGGCCTATGACAAAACCTTCGTCCTCTTCTTCATCGTCGCCGGCGTCGCTCGCCATGGTTCTGGCTTTTGCCGCTACGAGCTTTTTTGCCTGACCAAGAACGAGGCGCCAGTTGGCGTCATCGGCTTCGCCGGCCCAACCGCGCAAGTCAGCCGTTTGAAGGCGTTTAAATCCGCGCGGCAATTCAACATCGTCAATCATCACCGGGATCAGGGTGTGGCGGACGAGACCATCGTCAGCCTCTTCCTGAACCCAGTTTGACGTCACCGAGGATTTTGACCACACGACCAGAATGCAGGCCGATTCCTTCAGGTTTCGGTCGATGACGTTGGCAAACGTTTCACCGGGCGGAATTTCAGGGTCCCACCAGACCTGCATGCCTTCTGCAGTGAGCGCATCCGCGATTTTGCGAACAATTTCCCGGTCATTACGGGAATAGCTGATGAAAACATCGGTCATGGCGTCCAACTCAGGTTTTGCCTTAAATGTCGTCCATAAATGGATACGGCGAAATTGCCAAACCCGCCCGCGCATCATCGTCGCCGGGTTCTGATGAACCCGAACGCATAAAAAGTGGAGAGGTCGCGCAGAGCGCAAAACATCCACAACGATAAAACAGGACGCTTTGCGCCCTGCGCTGCGGCGTTGGACAGCATCGCCAATTGATCGCATTGCGGGACCTGCCAAATCGTCACGCTGGGTCGCGGAGATCGATGTCTCCGCCATGCCGCAAGGCTCAACTGCCGCGATCGGCCGAGTGAAGACGGCGTCCGTTACGCCGACGTCCTCCTCGCGCGCCGCGATCCGGATCGCAAGATAACGGGTGCACTCACGCCTCTCCGTATCC
>JBCDDE010000010.1:0-25247 GCA_039180625.1 Pseudomonadota bacterium
CGAAAGTCGGTCATAGTGATCCGGTGGTCCCGCGTGGAAGGGCCATCGCTCAACGGATAAAAGGTACGCCGGGGATAACAGGCTGATGACCCCCAAGAGTCCATATCGACGGGGTTGTTTGGCACCTCGATGTCGGCTCATCGCATCCTGGGGCTGGAGCAGGTCCCAAGGGTTCGGCTGTTCGCCGATTAAAGCGGTACGTGAGCTGGGTTTAGAACGTCGTGAGACAGTTCGGTCCCTATCTGCCGTGGGTGTAGGAATATTGAGAGGAGCTGTCCTTAGTACGAGAGGACCGGGATGGACATACCTCTGGTGGACCAGTCGTCCTGCCAAGGGCGCAGCTGGGTAGCTATGTATTGAACGGATAACCGCTGAAAGCATCTAAGCGGGAAGCCGGCCTCGAAACAAATATTCCCTTGAGAGCCGTGGAAGACCACCACGTTGATAGGATGGGTGTGGAAGCGCAGCAATGCGTGAAGCTTACCATTACTAATTGCTCGATTGGCTTGATCGTCCTCATGCAGTCATCTGCATGGGACAAGCTTACTCATGCGCGGCGAACGATTCGTCTTGATAAAGACAAATTAGTTCATCGTAATCGTAAACGACATTACTTTGCATGGATGGAACGCGGTCTTTCGCGTCCATCGCTCTCGCATTTTAAATCCGCTTCGCCGGCCCGGTGGTTATAGCGGGGAGCCTCCACCCGATCCCATCCCGAACTCGGTCGTTAAAGTCCCCAGCGCCGATGGTACTACGTCTTAAGGCGTGGGAGAGTAGGTCGCCGCCAGGCCTGCCAAGCGGATTTAAGCCCTTTAAACGATTTAAACGCCCCGCGCCCGAAACGGCCAGGGCGTTTTTTTGTGCGCCATTAATTCAAAGCCTTGGCAGCCACATGCCCATTGTCGCTGCGAAAACGCCGATGGCGGTAACGCCGGCGGCGCCGATCACCGCCAAAGCCGTGATGACCTGGAAGCTCGGACTGTTTCGGTCCTGCGCCTCGAAATAGAGCTGTAAAACAGCAAGCGGCACGAACATCTGTCCGAAATAAATGAAAGTGATGAAGGGGCCGCGAAAAGTTTCCGGATCGACGCCGGCGCCGCCGGTGGCCATAAACCAGAACATCAGGCCGATCCGGAAAAACCAGACCGCGCTGACGACCATAAACAGGCGCATGGCCCAGCGCCGGTGTCGGTCAATATCTCTTTTGACAGCAAAAGCGAGTGCGACGCCGGCGAAGAGAAATATCAACACCGCATCGAGACTGATGGCGTAATGGGCGATCAGCCCGCCCGGCACGCCGCGGGTCCAGACCAGATGAAGCCCGGCAATGCTGGTGAGAATCGCAGTCACCATATATAGCCGGCCAACCCAGCGATGGAATGCAGGAAAGCGACCGCGAATTTGGGGGATAAGCTGCAACGGCCCAGCGCCGATAATAATAATGGCGATCAAGACGTGAGCGGCGATCGCCAGATTGCCAACCCAATCGCCCGGAACATGGCCGTCCGGCAAAGCGGTGTTTTCCAGCCCTGGCAGGCCCTCGCCGGCCAGAACGGGAATGTAATGGGCCGCGATATAATAAACGAACATCCATTGCCCGGCCGCCGCGACAAGGAACCAAAGAATTCCCGACAGGCGCAAAATGCGTTCCGGTCCAAGCGGCGCCGTTCCGGCAAAATCTGTTCTCTCGGTCGTCGTCATATTTATTTCCTTAAAAGCGCTTTGCTATTCGGCGCGCTCCCTATTCGTTTCGCCGCGGTCCGCATTGACCCGGCCCTTGGCGCCATGGAAAATCCTGAATGGACAGAGCGCTGCGTTCTCGCCGTTTTAGAAATCGGCCAGCATTTTTCACGAATGCGCAGTCGATTATTGCGGTTTGGGTCATGGCGCGCCGAACGTTGAACTTGAGGGGGGCGGAGGAAAAATGCTGAGAAACGATCTTGATGCGTCGGCGCGCTTCACGTCGGGCGATGCGCTTTCGATGGTTGCGCACGTGACACAGGATGCTCTTCGACGCATTCCGCCCTTTGTATTGGCCTGGTGGTGTTTCACCGCCGCGGTTGTCGCGTCCAATGTTCGACAGATGTTTCCGGATATGCCGCAGCCTGTCTGGTTCTTTCTCGCCATTGTCGGGTCTGCAGGCTGCGGTTGGGCCTGGATGATGTCGCGCGCGTTGTTTCGTCCGCAGGCCTCGATAGAACGCTGGGTTTTCCTCGTGATTGCCGGCATCATTGCAGTTGAAGCGTCATGGACACTTTCAGGCGCATTTGCGAGCGGACCGTGGTCGGGCGAGATACGTCGCATTGCTGAAAATGCGGCGGCGTTGATCTGCATTTCCGCCCTATGCCTTGTTTTGATAGAGCCGCTGTCCAGCTACAAGGACCAAAGCGATCCTGCCGAGCGCCGCTTTCGCCGGTTGTTTATTGGCGGCTATGGCGCGCTGATTGCGGTCTCAATGCTGTGGGCCATCAATGCGGATGAGGGAACCTTCGCAGGTCACTGGCAGGATGCAGTTCTGACAAGCTGCGGGGTTCTGGCGATCATGTTGTCGCGAATCGCCGTTTCTTATCGCAAGCGCCATCCCGCGCCCCATGAAAAGACGCAGACGCGATCAAAGTCGATCTCAACCGAAGCGATGGGCGATAAGGCCCTGGCAAGCCGTATTGTCGATCTCATCACGGATGAAAGCGTTGTGACTACGCCGAATCTCAAGATTGCCGATATGGCGCAGATGCTCGGCGAGCAGGAGTACAAAGTCACCCAGTGCATTACAGGCTGTTTGGGCTATCGCAATTTCAATCACATGATCAATGCCTCGCGAATCGGCCACGCCAAGACCGCCTTTGCATTCGACAAAAACAAAGACCGCCCGATCCTGTCGATTGCCTATGATTGCGGATTTAACTCGATCGGGCCGTTCAACCGGGCGTTCAAGCAGGAAACCGGTTTTACGCCGAGCGAGTTTCGCAAACGGCTGGAGGCCGATGCGCAAAGCGGGGCGCCTTCCGGTATTCCGGCGCAACGATAAATCTGTCCCGAAAATTCTTCTGCATAGCGCTGAAGATCAAAAATACTGAGCATTAGCGTTATCATTGCAGTTTCGCTCTATAATTTGTTATTCTTGGGCATCTATCGCCAAAAGTAACGCTTGCAGCGAGGCGGATTATCCAGGGCGACCTTCAGAGCCCGTAGCCGCCATTGTTTTCAATACTTTAGGCCTCCCATTCGCCGCTTGCGCGCAGAAAATCCAAACCGATTGTTAACGCTGCGCCCGTACTTTTTAGCTTTGGTGAAAATCGTTCCGGAGCGAGGCGTTGAGCACCGCCGATCAGATGTCAGACTATGCAGCCGGCGTGATAGGCTCGCTGCAGCACCTTTTCTTCAGTCCGGCGAGTTTTCTGAGTCCGCTGCCGCTTGCGGTCGCTATGGCGCTCGGCGCCCTGATTGTTTACAGCCGTTTGCGTGGAGCAGGCCAGGGCGGCGACATAAAGCGTTTTCTTGGCGCGCTGTTTCCCTCAACGATCTGGAAACATAAATCTGCGCGCCACGACCTGTCGATGATTGTCATCAATGACGGGTTCTTGTTTTTTCTTCCGGCATTGGGCGCGGCTGTCGCTTTGCCGATTGCAGAGCATATCGGTTCCTTGTCGCAGAGCGGCGCGAAAAATCAATCCGGGTCAGGCGTTTTCGAGATCCTGGCGTTTAGTCTCTATGCAGCCCTCGTGTGGGATTTCGCAACGACATTCGCGCATTATCTGAAGCACAAAGTTCCGGTGTTGTGGGAATTTCACAAGGTTCACCATTGCGCCCCGGTGCTCACGCCGCTGACGGCGATGCGCCGGCATCCGGTCGAAGTGGTCGCCGGCGCCATTATTACCGGCACAGTCTCCGCATTGGCAACGCTTCTGTGGATTGTGGTGTTCGGCGTTCCGGGCGGCGTCGCTGAAATCGCCGGCGCGGCGGCGATTGTCTATTTTTGGCGGCTGCTCGGATACAATCTCCGCCACTCCCATATCTGGATTAGCTATGGTTCGTTCTGGAATCAGATTCTGGTTTCACCGGCTCATCACCAGTTGCATCACAGCCGCGATCCGCGTCATCACGATTGTAACTTCGGGCACATCTTCACATTCTGGGACAGATTTTTCGGCACGCTCTACACGCCAGTGGAAGGAGAGGTTTTCGAACTCGGCATTGAGCGCGAAGAAAACGAAAAGCTGAGCACATTACGCGCCCTCTATTTGCGACCGCTTCGGCAAGCGGCGTTGCGGCTTATGCCGGCAAAGCCAGAACGTCCGGCGCCGGCGGAGTAGGGCGATGCTGTTTTCATCGTTTCTGTTCCTGTTCGGCTTTTTGCCGCTTGCAATCCTTGCGGTTTTTCTAGCGTCTCGGTTTTTCGGCGCCCGGGCCGCCTCCGCAGTTCTGCTGGTCGCATCCCTGATTTTTTATTCATGGCAGACGCCGGTTTACTTCTTTCTGATCGGCGGCTCCATCGTGGCCAACTTTCTCCTCGGCGCTCGTATTGCACGGACCCGGTCAAAAGCGCTGTTCGGCGTCGGCGTTGCGTTCAACCTCGGCTTATTGGGCTGGTTCAAATATATCGGCCTGTTTTCACAAACGCTCAGCGATCTTGTCCGGGCCGATATCACCATCGACGGCGTTGTCCTACCGTTGGCGATTTCATTTTTCACTTTCCAGCAGATCGCCTATCTGGCCGATTGCCTGAAGGCCAAACATCAGACCTATGACTTTCTCGACTATGCGCTCTTTGTGGCGTTCTTCCCGCAGTTGATTGCAGGGCCGATTGTTCACCATGCGGATGTCACCCCGCAGTTCAAAGGCCGGCGCTTTGCAAAATTTTACGCCGACGATCTCGCGTCCGGCGTTTTCCTGTTCGCTGTCGGGCTTACAAAAAAAGTGCTGATCGCGGACGCTCTGGCGCCGCTTTCCGATGGCGCGTTCGGCGCTGTTGCTGCGGGCTATTCAATCGGGCTGATCGAAGCGTGGATCGGCGTTCTCGCTTACAGCTTTCAGATCTATTTCGATTTCTCAGGCTATTCGGACATGGCCCTGGGGCTTGCGCTGCTCTTCGGCATTACGCTGCCGATGAACTTCAATTCCCCTTACAAGGCGCGCAGCATTGTCGATTTCTGGCGACGCTGGCACATCACCTTGTCGAGTTTCCTGCGGGACTATCTTTATTTTCCCCTTGGCGGGAATCGCAAAGGGGCGCTCTTGCGTTACCGCAACCTGTTCATTGTCATGTTGCTTGGGGGCTTGTGGCATGGGGCGGCCTGGACATTCGTCGTTTGGGGCGGGCTTCACGGCGCATATCTCTGTGTCAATCACGCCTGGGACAAAGGGCCGGGCAAGACCGTCAGGCTCGGAGCATTTTTATCGACAACGCTGACATTTGCCGCGGCGAGCCTCGCCTGGGTTTTCTTCCGTGCAGAAAGTTTCGATGCGGCGTTTATGATGCTAGCGGGCCTTTTTGGCGCAACGCAGGCGCTTGTTCCCGTCTTTTCTGAACCGGCGATGTTTTCACTCCCTGTCCTGGCGGTTGCATCCGTGATCGCGTTCGCGGCGCCGAACGCCCTTGAATTGCTGGAACGCGTGCGACGCCCCGAACGAGAGGGCGCTTTGTCGGGCGGAGCGGGGGAAGGGCGCTCGCTCGCCGTCGTCGCTCGTTCAGTCGCCGCGACAGCGGGGCTGGGCGCGCTTTGCGCCGTGGCCGTTTTTGTTTTGATGACGTCAGGTCCCTATGAATTTATTTACTTCCAGTTCTAGGGGGCGCTTGGCCGTTTTTGCGCTTTCGTGCGTTTGCGTTTTCAGCGTGATGCTGGCGGCGAGCGAGTGGCTCGTTCGGGTCCATGCGCAGCCTGCAGATGCGATGACGAAACACGTTGCGCTGTTTGAAACAACACAAAGCCCTTACGTCGCTTTCGGCGACAGCCATGTGGCGCGCAGTTTTGATGCGCAGGCGCCGGTGGTTAATTTGGGGTACCCTTCAGAGAATATTGCGAAAATAGCCTGGAAAGCTGAGCGCTATCTGGATCGCACGCCGTCGCCTGAGACAGTCCTTATTCAGGCTGACCCTCATCTTTTTGCGCCGTACCGAACGCGCACCGGGCTTGAAGGCTATTCTGCGCTTTTCAACGGCGACGCTTCGGCGAGACTTCTTTCCGTAAGTGAATATTACCGCCCGCAGCTAACAGCCCTGTGGCGAGCTTTCGTAACACATGGCGGGCGCCTTGAGTCCACTGTGGAGACAACAGAGCAGGGCGCGCTTTTGTCGCCGGGGAACCTCGCGGAGTGGGGCGAGCAAAAGATACGCAAGTTCACGGCCGATCGCCTGGAGCTGCACCAGCCGCATCCGGGGTTTCAACAGTCGCGGGCCGCACAGCAATATAAGTCTATGATTGCGGCGTTTCTCGATCGCGGCGTTTCTGTCTGTCTCGTTTCGATGCCGGTCTCTCCATATTACAAAAACGCGGTAGACGCCTTGCCCGCTGAGCAGAAGACGGGCTGGGACGAAGCCTTTGCATTTTTTGAAGCGCTCGCCCAAGAGGATCGCGTGCGCTATTTCGATCATAGAAATCTCTATACGAATTTAAGGCTTTTCCGCGATCCTGATCACCTGAACAAGGCCGGCGCCATAGAATACGGGCCGGTGCTGCAGGACGCGTGTTTCGGCAATGTGAAGCGAAGCGATGGGGCGCAGATCGCTGATCTGAAGTAATCAGTTCTGGGCTATGGCCGAGCGCGCGCTTTCATCCTTCTTGCGCAAGGCTTCGTAACTTGCTGAAAAAGGCTCCAGATAAGCGGCTTTTAGCGTCGGGTGCAGTTGTTCAATGCGACGGCCTTCACGATCTGCAACGCCAAACTGCAGATCTTCATAATGACTCGGATTATATAAGGTGCCGAACATCCAGTCCCAGAGCGCGAAAATCTCGCCATAGTTTTTATCATGGTGTTCAGGCGCGCAGCTGTGATGGATCTGGTGCTGAGCCGGGCTGATAAAAATGCGATTGAGAACCGGACCATATGACAGCCACACATGCGAATGCCGCAGATTGGCGCCGCTCCAGAAGAAAATCGCCGTAACAGCGTTGACGCCAAGGATCGTCGTAAAGTCAGTCACGCCGAACAGACCGAAGATCAACCCTTGCGCCGGGCCGACAAGAAACGCATTCGATAAAGCGCGGATCAAGTCATAGACCGGATGTTTGCGCGTAAACGTAATGGGGGTGAGCGTTTCAGCGCTGTGGTGGAGGCGATGAAAGGGCCAGATCAGCGAACTTTCATGGTGCAGACGATGCACCCAATAGGTCGTGAAATCACTGACAGCAACAATCATGACGGTCAGCGCAACCAGTCCGGCGCCGCCTAGGTTGCTCGTCTGCTGAGCGATAAACTCAGCATTCGAAGCAAACAGGGAGGCAAACCAGTAGGCGCTGGCAACCAGCGCCCCGCGCTCGAACAGCGCCAGGACGGGCAGGACACAGCGATTGGCGAGCGTCACTTTGACATCGACAAGGGACGACCGGGAGAAGAGCGATTTCGGATTGAACAAAAACAAAAATAGATTGTCTTTTTTGTCTTCAGGCAAATGTCGGCGGATGTGAAAGAATGCAAAGACGGCAATAAGAAAGGCCGCGAGCAGATATGGCGGGTAATACCGTGAAAACGGCGCAGCGAGACTGCCGTAGGCGCCGACCAGGGCGTCGACAACATCGGTGAGCAGAGTTGCTTGCGATAAGAATGCAGCCGCATTTTCCATGCGGCTATTTTAGGCTGCGCGGGCTGAAACGGCGGTTAACGCAATACGTTAATATTCTCGTCCAAGGCGCGCGCCGGTATTCGCAGAGTAAGCCTCAGGCGCGCTTAAGCGTTCTGTGCATGGCGTGTTTCAGCCGCGCGAGCCTGTCGATGCTGTCCGGCCCGAAAACGGAAAGGAATGCGTTGCGCGCGCGCCACCACAGGGGCGCCAGCGTCGGCGGGGCTTCATCATCATCAAGGCGCCAGTGCGATAAGGTTTCGCCGGCGGCGTGACCGTTGCGAATATAAAAAAGCAGATTAAAGCGATACCACGGCTCCACATTCGCATCGTCTTTAATCTGGGGGCGTATGAAATCGTAGCAGTCATATCCGCGAGCGGCGAATTTTGCGCGCCAATAGTCCAAAGGTTGCTCGTTGACATGGTGTTCGCCGCCCTGGCCGGGCGTCGCTGCGGAGAACATAATAACGTCGCCGTGTCGCGTAAGCGTATCGACAAACTGTTCGGCGTATTTCTCGTCAAGATGTTCGGCGACCTCAACGCTCTGAACAAGGTCGAAGCGACGATTGAGGTCAAGGGGATTTGTCAGATCGGCGGGTGAGAAGTGCGCGGCTTCAAAAGGAAGCTTGTCAATTTCGACATACTCTCCGTCAACGCCGTGGAATTCAGACGCGCCTGCGCGCGACCATTCTGAAAGCCAGGCGCCGCGGCCGCAGCCGACATCCAGCACGGAGCCAATATTGAGTTCCTGTTGGATGCGCGCGATGATCCTTGCAGCGGAGCGCGATGACCCGTCATCGATATAGTCATAATACTGATCGCGATAAACATGGCTGGTCATGATGCCTCCTCCTGAAGCGGGGCCGAATGCGGGTGCGTAAACACCCAGCGTCTGAGAAGAATAAAATTGCAGAGAGGGATAAGAACAACGATCAGTCCAATGACAAGAAGACGGGGCGCGCTGACGGCCTGGCCGATCATGACGAGGCTTGTTGACAGACCATAGCCGAACGCTGTGGCGAGCCCGAAACGCTGGATATTTTTCGCGCTGCCGGCTTTGGCGCGAAACGTAAAGCGCGCATGGGCGAAATACTGAAAGGCGATTGCAAGCGTATAGCCGCAGATCGAAGCAAGAACAGGAGCGACGGCGAAAAGTTTGGGCGCAAAATACGCGATTACAGCGTAGATCATCGTCGTCGTCAGTCCGACTACGGCGTAGCGCGCGATCAGCGCGGCGCTGCCGGCGGTGTTTATCCTCGCTTGTTCACGCAATGGACCGGGCCTGCTCGTGATCCGGCGAGGCGACATCGTCCGATTGCGAGGTATCGAGCGATGAGGCTTCGGTGTCGCCTTTCGGCAATCGCTCATAGGCGGGGTGGGAGACAACTTCGTCGATCATAAAGATCGGCCGGCGCTTCATCTCCATGAACATGCGGCCCAGATATTCTCCGAACACGCCAAGCACCAGCAACTGAACGCTGCCCAGGAAAAGAACAACCGTCATCATGCTCGCCCAACCGGAGACGGTGTTGAGGAACGCAAGGCTGTAGAACGTAAACAGAATGCCGAATACGGAAAGAAGCGCAAAAGCAAATCCCATATAGGATGCGATTTTCAGCGGCTTGGTGGAAAAACCGGTAATGGCGTCCAACGCCAGCGTCACCATTTTCGCCAGCGGATAGTGGGTCTCGCCGGCAAAGCGCTCATCGCGCTTGTACTCGATCGGCGTCTGCTTCAATCCAACCCAGGTGACCATGCCGCGGATGAAACGATGCTGCTCCGGCATGGTCAAAAGAAGATCCAGCGCTTTGCGGCTCATCAGCCGGAAATCGCCGGTGTCCAGAGGAACGTCGATATCGACCAGCCGCCGCAGCACGCGATAGAAAACAGCGGCGGTAATTTTTTTAAAGCGGCTCTCGCCAAGCCGGTCGGTGCGCTGGCCGTAAACCACGTGGGCGCCGTCATCCATCAGCGCCATCATCTCGCCGAGCAGCTCAGGCGGGTCCTGAAGGTCGGCGTCGATGATTAAAATGCGCTCGCCTGAACAGACCTGAAGGCCGGCGCTGAGGGCAAGCTGGTGACCGTGATTCCGGGTTAGCCGGACAGCGACAATATGCGGATCGGTTCTCGTCAACGCGGAAATGGCGCTCCAGGTTCCATCGCTTGAGCCGTCATCGATCAGCACGATTTCATAGGAGGCGCCGGCAACGGCGCGGCAGGCGGCGCTCAGCCGTCGATGCAATTCGCCCACGGATTCGCCTTCATTGAAGCAAGGCGCCACCGCCGAAAGTTTTAATCTGGACGCTGTCATATTCCCATTTGCGCTTTTCGTTTGAACCTATGGGCCAACGGTTAACGCCTTATGGCCGAATGGGACTTTGGAGCCTCAAAATTTCCGGCGCGGTCTCGCTTTTTGGCGCCCTTGATGGCATTGACGGCGCGAACACAGCAACTATTGGTTAACCTTGGTTACGGGATCGGGCGCATTCATGAAACGCATTTTGCTTCTCATTGGCATCAGCCTTTTCGGACTGACGGCGGCGGGGTGTTCTGAACGCGCTTCGCGGACCGATGTTGAGCCTGCGCAGGACGCGGAACTGATTGAAGAAGAGCTCAATCTCGACGTCTGGCTTGAGCGCCTGGAAGTGGGCAGCCGGGAACTTTATTCCGCGCGGGAGGCGGTGGTCGCCGCCGCTGATTTGAAGCCGGGCGACTGGGTCGCGGATGTGGGCGCAGGGACGGGGCTTTATTCTTTGTTGTTCGCCGAAGCGGTTGGTCCGGACGGTCAGGTCTTTGCAGAAGATATCGAGCCGCTCTTTCTCGAACTGATAGCCCGGCGCGCCGCCGATTCTGATATTGAAAATGTCACCGCCGTGCTCGGCCGGGTGGATGATGTCACGCTGCCCGATAATTCCGTAGACGTTGTTTTTATTGCCGACACTTATCACTATTTTGACGATCGCGAGGCGGTGATGCGGTCAATTTTGCAATCATTGAAGCCCGGCGGATCTTTGGTCCTGGTGGAATTCGATCTCGTATCCGGAGCAGACCGGCCCGATTACAAATCCCATGTCCGGTTCGGCAAGAACACGGTCATTTCCGAGATTGAGTTTATCGGCTTCGAGCTTGCCGAAGACCGCACGGTCGAGGGCCTGCAGGAGAATTATTTCATCCGGTTCATAAAGCCGTCGTCGTGAGTTAAATTCCCTTGGTGGAAAAATGGCGTTCCCGAGAGGATTCGAACCTCCGCCGCGCATTGCACGGCATATTTAAGTCTTCGCGCATTGCGCGGCTCGTCTTAAAATGAAAGAGGTTCGGATTCTCTCGGGGGAGTGGCGTCCCCGAGAGGATTCGAACCTCCGGCCCTCAGATTAGGAATCTGATGCTCTATCCTGCTGAGCTACGGGGACGCGCAAGGCACGTATTAGCGAATTTCGCGGGTTTCGGAAATGGTGAAACTGCGTTTTCAGCGCGGCGGCGCATTTTCGCGTTTTGTGTGAAAAAGCCGCGGAATCGTTTCCATCATGCTGCCGAACGGCCATAATTGCGCAACATGAAGAATAAGTCCGCCCATGGCGGCGGCATGCAGTGAGCGTAAGGGAGAGACCGGCGATGCAACGAAATCATATCATTCTCGGATTGAGCGTTCTTGCCGCTCTTATCGTCGGCATTCTCATTGGCCGGTCGACATCGCCCGCTGATGAAGTTGACGCCGGCGCGAACACCCAGCCTGTTGTGGCCGCCGCGCCGCGCGGGGAAACGGGCAAAACCGGTCATCGCTTTCAGGCGCTGCGCGATGATGACGCGCCAAGGCCCCAAGAGCGCGAGGATGAAGGATTTTATTTCAAACGCGTGCTGTTGGACACTGGTGGGGACTTGCCTGAAGCGTGTTTTCAGTTTTCCGCCCCTCTCGATGACAGCGGTGAAACGAACTACGCCGACTACGCCAGGCTGATCCCTGACGCCGGCGCCGCCTGGTCCGTAAACGGAACGTCTCTATGTGCTTCCGGTCTTGATTTCGACAAGGATTATCGCGCGACCCTGCGGGCGGGATTGCCGTCCGCCGGAACTGAGGCGCTTGAACGCGCTGAAACCGTTGTGGTCGCATTTGGCGACAAGCCGGCTTATGTGGGATTTGCCGGCGACGGGGTTGTGTTGCCGCGTCTGGAGGCAGACGGCGTCGGCATTGAAACGGTCAATGTTGAGAAGATTAAAATCGCCGTTCACCGTGTTTCCGATCGTTCCCTCGCACGCAAGAACATCGTCGCCGGCGATACGGCAAGCGAGGGACGATACGCATATGTGTGGGAGCGAGACGACGGCGCCGATGTCGGCGTTAAAATTTTTGAACGCGAACTGGAAACGCCGGGGGAACGGAATGAAACTGCGACAACCGTCTTCGCCCTGGGCGCAGCGCTCGATGAACTGAAGCCCGGCGCTTATTTCATCCGGTTGACCGACGCTTCGCCGGGGGCGGACGGCGCCCGCGCGGCTTCGGCGTGGCGATGGATTGTCTTCACCGACATGGCGCTGACAACATTTACGGGCGCCGATGGGCTCGATGTTTTTGTCCGCTCTCTTGCGACCGCAAAACCGCTTCAGGGCGTTCAGTTGACGCTGCTTGCGGTTAACAATGACGTGCTGGGCGAAGCGGTGAGCAACGCCGACGGCCGGGCCCGTTTCGACGGCGCGCTGACAAACGGCGACTATCAGCTTAATCCGCATATGGTCATGGCGTATGGGCCGCAGGATGATTTTGCGGCGCTCGACCTGTCGCGCGCGCCGCTGGATCTGTCTGACCGTGATGTCGGCGGGCGCGCGGCGCCGGCGCGCACCGACGGATTTGTCTATCTTGACCGCGGCGTTTACCGGCCAGGCGAGCCTGTTCATATCTCCGGGCTTCTCCGCGACAAGGCCGGCGCCGCCATCGCCTCGCGCCCGCTCAGCGTTATCATCCGCAGACCGAATTATACGCAAGCCCATGCTCAGCGCATCGAGGCCCTGGAACTTGGCGGCTTTACCTTCAGTTATGACCTTCCGAACAGTGCCCCGCGCGGCGTCTGGCGCATCGAAGTGAAAGCCGATGGGGAAGACGCAATTGCCGCATCAGAGACGTTTTCTGTTGAAGACTTCGTGCCCCAGCGTCTCGAAGTTGCAATTGCGACGGATGAAAAAACGCCGATCCGTCCTGGCGATGCGCGAAACGTCTCCGTCAATGCGCGCTATCTTTATGGTGCGCCGGCAAGCGCCTTGCCGGTCGAGGCGGAGGCGCGATTGCGCCTTGATCCTAACCCGTTTCCTGATTTTTCAGGGTTTCGGTTCGGTCCCGTCAACCGCCGTTTTGATGAGCGCTTTTTAAAGCTGCCCAATGCGACCACTGACGCTGACGGCGCCGGGGCCATTACGTTGAATGTGGACGATGCGCCGAAAGGATACGGCGCGCCGATGCGCGCTGATCTTGTTGTCGGCGTTGTTGAGCCCGGCGGCCGGCCGGTGCGGGAGTCTGCACGAATTCCGGTGCGTCCGGACGATTATTATCTGGGGCTGAAACTTGCCGGCGAAAAAACCGGTTTCGGGGTTGAAGATACTGTTGAGATCGAGGCCGTTCTCATCGATTGGCGCGGCGAGGTTGCCGACGGCGAAGTCGAATGGAAACTTGTTGAAGAGGATTATTGGTTCGACTGGTACCGCGAAGACGGCCGTTGGAAGTGGCGGCGTTCCTACCGCGACATTCTGGTTGCCGAAGGGCGCGACGTCACCGGGCGCGATGCGTTCGCCAGGCTTGTCAGCCAACGGCTTGATCAGGGCTCGTATCGATTGACGGCGACAAAGACGGGCGGCGGCGCGTCGACAGACATCCGGTTCTATGTGGGCTGGCGATCTTACGCTGCGGGCGCCGATTCGCCTGATGAAGCGGCGATCACGCTTCAAAATGAGAGCCTGACGCCGGGGGCGCGGGCCCGGCTCTATCTCAATCCGCCCTATGAGGGCGAGGCGATCATTGCGGTCGCGACGGACCGGGTGCTTGACATTCAGCGTGTCGGCGTCGGTGCGGAAGGGCGCGAAATTACCATAGAAACCAAACCGGAATGGGGCGCGGGGTTTTATGTGCTGGCGACTATTGTGACACCGCGCACGCCGGGCGAACGGCCGGTGCCGAGACGAGCGATGGCGGCGACGTATGTGCCGTTCGACATGTCGGCGCGAAAGCTTGAGATTGCGTTCGATGCGCCGGAGGTGTTCCGGCCCCGTCAGAAATTTGAACTGCCCATCGCCATTAACGGCGCCAAGCGCGGCGCAGAGATTATGATGACTGTTACCGCCGTCGATGAGGGCATCCTCAGGCTCACCAAATTCAAATCACCGGACCCGGCTGAACATTATTATGGCAAGAAACGCCTCGGTCTTGAGGTGCGCGATGATTATGGACGCATACTGAACGCTAACCTTGGCGCGCCGGCGCGGTTCGGCGGCGACCAGCTCGGCGGCGAGGGGCTCACTGTCGTGCCGACAAAGTCGGTGGCGCTTTTCTCTGGCCTTTTGCGGGTCAATGCGGACGGCAAGGTTGTCGCGCCGATCGATGTGCCTGATTTCAACGGCGAATTGCGATTAATGGCGGTCGCCTGGACAGCGGAGAAAGTCGGCGGCGCGGCGGCGGCGCTGACTGTGCGCGACCCTGTGCCGGCTGAACTGTCGCTGCCGCGCTTTGTGGCGCCTGGCGACACAGCGACGGCGACGCTGCTGATTGATAATGTGGACGGCGCGCCCGGCGATTATAAAGTTTCCATCGCCGGCGAAGGGCCGATCGCCCTTGCGTCCGAGGCGACCTACGCGCTTGCGCGCGGTGAAAAACAAACGGCGGCGATATCTTTTGAAGCGGGTGCGGTCGGCGTCGGCGCGATTTCGTTGTCCGTGGCCGGGCCTGACGGTTTTTCAGCATCGCGGCGGTATCCGATAGAATCGCGAACGCCATATTTTCCGGTCACACAAGTTCGAACCGAACCGCTGGACGCCGGCGCGACTTTTTCACTTGACGCTGGCGTGCTTGAACCCTTTGCCGCCGGGTCGGCCGAAGCAAGCGTTTCCTTTTCCCGCATACGCGGGGTTGAAGTTGGACCGCTGCTCGATTCCCTCTATCGTTATCCTTATGGGTGTACGGAACAGTTGACGAGCTCGGCGATGCCGCTCTTGTTTGTGGATGTGCTGGGCGGAGAGCTGAGCCGCGACCCTGAACGGGCGGTGCGTCCGCGCGTGCAGGCGGCGGTAAACAAATTGTTGAACCGGCAGGGACCGGACGGCGCCTTTGGTCTGTGGCGCGTTGGCGACCGCTACGCCAATGCGTGGCTGGGGCCGTATGTCGCCGACTTCCTCTATCGGGCCAAGGCCGAAGGATACGGCGTCTCGCAAGAAGCGCTCGACAGGGCGTATGAGTCCCTGCAGCAGATTGCGCGCCTCGATCGCTGGTATCCGGCAAGCTATCAGTCGCGTGCGGATGAAACGGAAAACTCAAACGACAAAACGGAATATCTGCGCCGGCGGGCGGCGGCCTATGCAATGTATGTGCTTGCCCGCGCCGGACGGGCCGATCTTTCCGACCTCAGATATTTCCACGATGCATTGATGGACGACACGCCCAGCCCGCTTGCGCGCGCGCATCTGGCGGCGGCGCTTTCGATGATGGGCGACCGCGCACGATCGAACAATGCGTTTGAAAAAGCCGGCGAGGCGATCGGCTGGAACAATACTGGCGATTATTACCAGACTTCTTTGCGTGATGCGGCCGGCGCGGTGGCGCTTGCGGCTGAAGCCGGTCAGGCCGATGATGTGGAGGCGCTCACCGATCAGTTCCTCGGGTTGATGAAAGAGCCGACGCGCATGCATACGCAGGAGAAGGCCTATGTGCTTTTAGCGGCGCAAGCTTTGCTGCGCGCCGGCGGCGCCGTTGAATTATCGCGCAATGGCGAGAGGCTTGCGGATCTTGCGCCGGCGCCGTCATTTACGCCGACCCTTGATGCGCTGGAGGCAGGCGTCGCCTTCCGGAATGAGGGGGACGGACGAATTTATCGGACATTGACGCTCAGCGGCAGTCCGCTATCGGCGCCGTTGCCAACCAATCAGGGACTGGAGCTGACAAAGCGGGTGGCGACGCGCGACGGACGACCGGCGGATTTATCGTCGGCGCGGCAAAATGATCGTTTCGTCATTGTGCTGAGCGGGCGCGCGCAGGATAATCGCCTGCATCCGGCAATTGTGGCCGATCTTCTGCCGGCGGGGTTTGAGATTGAGACGATCCTCACCGCCAAAGACGGCCGCGGCGGCGAGGCCAACGGACCCTTTAAATGGATTGGCGAAATTGCCCGACCGCGCGTTGCCGAAGCGCGCGATGACCGGTTTGTCGCCGCTGTCGATATTCGCGGCGGCAATCGATTTACGCTTGCTTATGTGGTGCGCGCGGTGACGCCCGGCGCCTTCGTCATGCCCGGCGCCGTGCTGGAAGACATGTATCGCCCCGGGGTTTTTGCGCGCACAGCGCAGCAGCAGGTTACGATCGGCGCCCCCGAATGAGAAAGGCGAGGCGATATCTCAGCGGCTTCTGCCTCTTCGCGCTGACGATGCTGCTGGGCGTTCTCGTTGCTGACCGTTTGTTTCCGCCGCCCTTGCATAAGGCGGACAAGCTTTCCCCTGCAGCGCTCGACCGCCATGGCGAGCTGTTGCACGCGTTCACAACGAAAGAGGGGCGGTGGCGGTTCGCGGTCGAGGCCGAGGCTGTTGATCCCGTCTTTATCGAGCGACTGATCGCCGTAGAAGACAAGCGTTTTTTCCGCCATGCGGGCGTTGACCCTCTGGCGATTATGCGGGCGGGCTTTTCATCTGCGAAAGCGGGGCGCATCGTGTCCGGCGCGTCCACGATCACCATGCAGACAGCGCGGCTGTTGGAGCCGCGTCCGCGAACGCTCCTGTCGAAACTGATTGAGGCGGCGCGTGCGCTGCAGATAGAGCGGCGGCTTTCTAAAGATGAGATTCTCTCGCTTTATCTCACGCTGGCGCCTTATGGCGGTAATATCGAGGGGGTGCGCGCAGCCAGCCTTCTCTATTTTGGCAAGGAGCCTTCGCGCCTGACCGATGCGGAGCAGGCGCTTTTGATTGCCTTGCCCCAGGCGCCCGAAGCGCGCCGGCCGGACCGTCACGCAGCCGCCGCGCGCGCTGCGCGCAAAGCGGCGCTTGAGGCGCTCCAGCGCCGTATGTTGATCAGTATGCGCCATGCGCGCGAAGCCATGGGCGATCCTTTGCCGCTCCGGCGCCGGCCGCTGCCGAGGATCGCCTATCACGCGTCCTATCGGTTTGCTGATGAAAGCGCGCCAACCCGGACAACCCTTGACGCCGCGCTGCAAATTCGCGCCGAGGCGCTGGCGGCGCGCCATGCGGGGGAGTTCAACGACGGCGCGACAGTCGCTCTATTGATTATTGAAAATGAAACCCGCGCCGTGCGCGCGGCGGTCGGATCTTCAGGGCTTGACGCGGAGGGCGGCTGGAATGATCTGACCCGCGCCGTGCGTTCCCCCGGATCAACCTTGAAGCCGCTCATCTATGCGCTCGCCTTTGATGACGGCCGTCTCGGCCCCGCCAGCATCATCGACGACATGCCCCGGCGCTTCGGCGACTACACGCCGGAAAATTTCGACAGGACATTTCGCGGCCAAGTGCGCATGCGCGAGGCGTTGCAACATTCCCTTAACCTGCCGGCGGTGGCCGCGTTGCACTCCGTTGGCGCGCGGCGTTTTGCAGCGCGCGTGAACGCCGCCGGCGTAACGCTAAAGACGCCTGATCGCGCACAACAGGAGGCGGGACTCGCCCTTGCTCTCGGCGGCGCCGGCGTTACGGCTCAGGATCTTGGGGCGCTTTATGCCGGGCTTGCCGAAGGCGGCGTTGTCAAACCGTTGCGCTGGATTGAAGATCAGTTTGAAACAAACGCATACAGATTGTTTTCCGAAAATGCGGCTGACGCCATTGCGGACATTTTGCGCAATGCGCCCACGATCGCCGGGCGGGCGCCGGCGGCGCTTTCTCAAAAAGCGCCGCGCGTCGCGTTCAAAACCGGGACATCTTACGGGTATCGCGACGCATGGACGGCGGGCTTCGGCGGCGGCCACACCATCATCGCCTGGGTGGGCCGGGCGGACGGCGCATCGCGGCCCGGCGCGACAGGCAGGAAAGCGGCAGCGCCGCTTTTGTTCGACGCCTTCGACCTTTTAAGCGAGAACGCAGGCGCGCAGGCGCAGCCCGAGCCGTCACCCGAGATGATGGATTTCGCCCCGGTTTCCAGTAATGCGGCGGACGGCAAGCCGGAGATTATTTTCCCGCGGAACGGCGTTGAACTTTATTTGGAAAATCAACATCGCGGCTTTACGCTGGCGGCGCGAGGCGGGGCCGGGGAATATCGATGGTATGTGAACGGTGCACCGGTTGAGGCGGCGTCTTCGCGTGCAATCTGGCGGCCTGCGCGCGCTGGTTTTTTTGACATCCGCGTGGTTGATGCGGCGGGGCGCGCCCATGGATCGAAAGTGCGGGTGCGCACGCGCGAACGCGATCGCCCCGGCGGCGCCGGATGATTGCGCGGCGAACTTTTCTTGGATGCGCCCTTGCCGCCGCCTGGACAACGCCGACGCGAGTTCTCGCAGGCAAAGCAACGGCGTTATCGGGCGACAGGTTTCGTATTGGCGATCAGGATTTTCAGCTTGCTGATATTACCGCGCCGTCAGCCTATGATCTGCACAATGAGGCGGCCCCCTTTTTCGCGCAGTCAAAAACTGTCCTGGCCCGGCTGATCAGCGAGCGTGAAATTGTGGTAGAAGATGTCGCCCCGCCCACCCGGTGGGGACTGCGCCGGGTTTTGGCCCGCTTTAAAGGCGGCCCGACAAGTCTTCAGGAAGCGCTTATTAAGGCCGGGGCGGCGCGCGCAGCGCCGCAGACAGAAAATTCCGATTTCATTACAAAAATTCTTGATGCGGAGAAAATAGCGCGGCGGCGCCAAAAAGGACTTTGGGCGTTGCGGGCGTACCGCGTTTTTAACGCTGATGACGCCGCAGGCGCCGTTGGCGGCTACAACCTTGTTGAGGGTCTGGTTAAGTCGGCGTCATTAGCTAGGGGCCGGTTTTACCTAAACTTCGGCAGCGATTTCCGAACGGATTTCACAGTCACGGCGCAGGCGAAATATTATCGCCAATGGAAAAAGGCGGGGTTCAGTCTCGACCGGTTGGAAGGGGCGCGGTTGCGCGTGCGCGGCCATGTCGTTTTCATCAACGGTCCTTCAATTGAAGTCGTTCATCCGCAACAAATCGAGATGATCGCGAACGCGCAAACCGGATAGAACCTGTTGCGGCCGGTGAACGGTTCCCTTCCAGTAATTGCGGTTCGCGAGCAGTCTCCGGCTAGTATCTGGCGCCGTTTGCTCAGTTTGCTGAAACGCCTCATGGACAAAAAGCAAACGGGACTTAAGCCGCTTTTTTCTGCCTCAGCGCCCCTTCCAGCTCTTCAATCGCCTTGCCAAGATCGGCCTTGCGCACCGCGGCGACTTCTCGCGCCATCCGGTCGAGCGCCGCTTCAAAGAGCTGTCGTTCCGAATAGCTTTGTTCCGGCTGGTCTTCGGCGCGAAACAAATCTCGCACAACCTCGGCGACCAGCTTGATATCGCCGGAGTTGATTTTCGCATCATACTCCTGGGCGCGGCGGCTCCACATGGTGCGTTTAATACGTGCGCGCCCTTTCAGAAGTTCAACGGCGTTCTTCACAGTCTTGTCGTCAGAGAGCGGGCGCATCCCGGCGGATTTGGCTTTTCCTGTTGGCACGCGCAATTTCATCTTCTCCTGATCGAAATCGATCACGAAAAGCTCGATCTTGATGCCGGCGACTTCCTGTTTTTCAAGGGCGATAATTTTGCCGACCCCGTGGGCGGGATAAACGATCTGGTCGTTCACTTTGAAGTCGGATTTCGCCGCGCCTGAAGCTTTGTCATTTTTTGAAGCCTGTGCATCTGCCTGCGGGGCTTCTTTCGGCGGCTGTTGGGTCGGCACAGGGATCGAGGCGGCGAGGGTGGTCTTGCGCGGCGCCTGACCGGCGTTGACTTTGATCTTCGGCGCAGGTTTCACCGCCGCCGGCTTGGCGGCTTTTTTAGTCGCCGTTTTCTTGGCGGGCGCTTTTTTCGCCGCTGTCTTCTTTGACGCAGTCGTTTTCGCAGCAGCTTTTTTGGCAGCGGTTTTTTTCGCGGGCGCTTTCTTCGCCGCTGTTTTTTTCACGGGCGCTTTCTTTGCGGCGGCTTTTTTCGCCGGCGTCTTTTTAGCGGCGGTTTTCTTTTTGGCGGCAGCCGGCGCTGCCGCCTTTTTTGTCGCTGTCTTTTTGGCCGGCGCTTTTTTTACCGCTTTTTTCTTGGCGGTTGTTTTGGCCGCAGTCTTCTTCTTCGCCGGTGTTTTAGCCGATTTTTTTGTTGTTTTTTTCTTCGCAGTCGCCATCGGAGTGATCTTTCAAACAGGAATCAAACGGTCTCACTCGCACAATTTGTCGAGGAAAAAAGACCGTAAATTCAATGGATTATTGCAATACCCTTAAGCAAGAAAATAGGAGCGGACTAGCGCCCACATCCATTCTTTGCATAAATATAGCATAAAATTTCAATTTTCGCCACGCTATCCGGTGCGCGGCATTGAATTTAAGAGCCTTCGCCCGGCTTATCGCTGAAGTATTTTTCCATCTTTCCTTCTTCTTCAGCAAACTTGTCTGCGTCAGGAGGGGCATCGAGTTTCTGCGTGATGTTGGGCCATTCGCCGGAGTATTTGGTGTTGAGTTCCAACCACTTTTCCGCTTCCGGCTCCGTGTCCGGGATGATGGCCTCGGCGGGGCATTCCGGCTCACA
Source organism: Pseudomonadota bacterium (assembly GCA_039180625.1). GTDB lineage: Bacteria > Pseudomonadota > Alphaproteobacteria > Caulobacterales > Parvularculaceae > Hyphococcus. The sequence goes on from JBCDDE010000010.1 coordinate 20,688, forward strand.
GACGCCGCAGTCAATGCATTCATCGGGGTGAATAACGAGCATGTTCTCACCCTCGTAAAAACAATCGACGGGACAAACCTCTACACAGTCGGTGTATTTACATTTGATGCAGGCTTCAGTGACGACATAAGTCATTGGGTTAGAATACTCCTTAACGGACCTTTTTTTCTTTACCGGGTCCGCCAGCGGACGCAATAGAGCGAAGGCGAAAGTCTGGCAAAGGATTTCTCAAGACAGGTTCAGTCTTTTTGCGATACGCGCCCGCGCTGCGCCGCTGTCCTTATCGTCAACATAGATAAGACCGCAAATGCGCCGGATCAGCGCGTCTTCGAATGGGTCGCGTTCGCCGTCTGACAGGACAACTTCCCAGAGGCGCTCAATAAACTCGATCTTTTCTTCATGCGCCATGGATTTGGCGAGGCGAGTGAAGCGCTGAATGTCGAGTGCCTCGGCCTGTGCGGTTTCACCGCTTGCGCGCAGATCGGCGGCGGCTTCAGTGGAGACGCCAAAAAGTCCCGCCAGGGCTTTGTCGATAATCTCTTTTTCATGGTCTTCATACGCCTCATCGGCGCGGGCGGCTTCCACAAAGAGGGCGGCGACGGCGTGTCTCATTTCCGTCTCAGCGCTTTTTTCGTCTTCATTGGCGGTCTTTTGGGCAAACAGTGATTTAAAAAACACGAGTGATTGAACTCCGTAAGGCGGTGGTCAGGAACGTAGGGCCGAGAGGGCTCGGCGGTCTTTTTTGGTTGGCCGTCCGGCTCCCTTATCACGGGAAAACGGCGCCGGCGGTTTAGTTTTTCTTGGCGGCGGGGGCGGGGATTGGTCGTCGTAAAGCGCCGCGGCCTCGGCGGCGGGACCGCGACGCGCAGCGGTTTCTTTGACGAGAATGATGCGCAATCGGTCGTTGCGGGTAAAGACCAGCGTATCGCCGCTGCAAAGGGCGAAGCTTGGTTTTGTAACGCGCATGGTTTCGTCGCCGCGCGACAGACGCACAGCGCCGCCGGCGACAAATTTTGCAGCAAGGGTGCGTGTTTTGAAAAGCCGGGCGTGCCACAACCATTGATCAAGACGCTGGGTGGCGCGCAAAGCGTGTGCGTCCGCCATCAAGCCTTCTCTGCGGCTTTCTCGGACTGGTCTTTTTTCTCGTTCGGCCCCGGATCGCCGGACATATCCGCCTTCAGTCCGGCCAGAACAGCAAATGGAGAATTTGGATCGGCGGTTTTGCGGTGCCGCGGCTCGTGCATCATTGGCGATTCGGCGGCGCGCTGGCGTTTTGAACCGCCTTTGTTCGGCTTGCCTTTCCTGTGTCCTTTGGTGTGATGCGCGTTTTTGCGGCCGCCCTCTTTGTTGTTGTCTTTGCCGGCGCCTTTGCCCCGTTTGGCGCCGTCGCCTTTTCGGTCCCGGCGCGGTTTGGAGAAATTCTTCCGCGGCGCAGGGCGCCAGAGCGCAATTTCGATCTCCGTTTCAGCGGGCTCAGAGGCTTCGGCAGTATCGGCTGTGGGGGCTGCGGCGGCCGTAGGAGTTATTTCATCCGTATGCGTCTTGTTTTCTGCAGCGCCGTTCGGTGTTGCTGTCGGCGCCGATGCGGGCGCGTCTGTTGTCTCGCTGGCATTGTCAGCGGGCCCGGCCTCAGCAGGGGCGTCGGTTGTTGTCGTCGTGGGCGCTGTCTCCGCGACGGTTTCGCTCCCGGCGCTTTCCGCAGCAGGCTCCGCTTGCGGAGCCTCGGCGTCTGCGCTTTTCACCGGCGGAGCCGCGTTCTCTTCGGTCTTTGCCTCTTCAGCCTTTGCAGCGGGCGCCGGTTCGACCGCAGTCTTGCGCTTGACCATATGCTTGCGAAAGCCGAGCGAGCGCATGATGGCTTCGAAATCTTCGCCGGAGCACCCGACCAGCGACATCATTTGCGAGCCGGCTTCAAAGCCCTCGCGCATGTCCGCTTCGTTGCGCGCTGAACGAATCACATTGGCCAGCCGCTCCAGCATGTCAATCCGCACCGCCCGCGCGCCGGAAGGGCGATAGCCGGCCGCATAATAGTACGCATGCGGAAGGGATTCATTCATCTCCAACGAGACCAGACCGGCTTTCGGCGCCGGCGCATCAGCCGGCTTGCGGTCCGTCCACAACGCCCACAGCAAAAGCAGCATTCGCGCAGGCGCGGGTTTCAGAAGCGCGGGCATGAACAACGTATATTCGCCAAAACGCATCCCGCTCTGGCGCATTTTTGCACGCTCGGTCTGATCGATCTGTTTCAGATCGTCGCCGAATTGCGCGCGCGAGGTCGCCCCGAAATTTTCGACAAGCCGAAAGGCGACGCCCTTCGCGATGCCTTTCAGGCCGTTTTCGCCTTCTGTATCGGCGATTGTCTGAAGCGCGATCAAAGGTCCGAGCAACCCTTCGATTTTCGACGCCAGAAACTCCTTCAGCCGGTCTTCAACGCGCCCGCGCATATTCGGGGAGATCTGGTCCAGCCCCCGAACGACAAGTTCCGGGCGCAGCGGCGCGGGCCCTTTGCGCAGATGCGCAACCGTGCTTGAGCGCCACAGAACAGCGCCGTCTGCGTCGAGCGTCAGCTCATCGGGGCCTGCGTTCGCCAACGCCGCCGCTCTGGCGGCAAGCACAGGACGCAGCGCGCGTTCTCCGGCGGCGCGCAGGGATTTTGCTTCTGCGCCTTTTGCACGCGGGTCGACAATGAAATCAAACCCCAACAGCCGGCCGACAAACTGGCCTTCCACGATCACTTCTCCATCTTCAGTGACGCCCGCCATCAGGGGCGCATCGTCTTTCAAGCGCTTCAGCAATGTCGATGTGCGACGATCGACAAAACGCTGCGTCAGTTTTTCATGCAGCGCATCCGATAGGGTGTCTTCTATCGCGCGGGCGCGCTCTTGCCAATAAGCAGGATTTTGCAGCCATTGTGCGCGATGGGAAAGATATGTCCAGGTCCGCACATGGGCGATCCGCGCAGCAATGGCGTCAATGTCGCCGTCCGTGCGATCAAGGCGATTAATCTTCGGCGCCAGCCAGTCATCGCTGATGCGCCCTTTCTCAATGAGCGTTATATAAATATCGCTTACCAGACGCGCATGCTGATCGGCGGCGACCTTGCGAAAATCCGGGATCTGACAAACGTCCCATAATGTCGTCAACGCAGAACCGCCGCGCGCAAGCGTGCGAATATCGTTCTGCGTAACAAGACGGCGCAATGTCTCTTCATCGCTGGAAAATTGAGCGCGATGCAGCTCCGGCCGCGGAGCAGGCTGCTCCAAAGAACGCAGCAGCGCTGGAATTGAAGAAAGATCAATGGTTTCCGTTCGCCATTGGATCGCTTTTACCGCATCAAAAGCGTGCTCTTCGATGGCGAGCACCGTCTCTTCATCCGGAGGCGGACAATCTGAGGTGACGCCGAACGTGCCGTCGCGCGTATATCGTCCCGCGCGCCCTGCAATCTGCGCCATTTCCGCGGGCGTCAGGTTTCTTGGCGAACGCCCGTCAAACTTGCGCAACGCCGCAAACGCCACGTGGTCGATATCCATATTCAGACCCATGCCGATCGCGTCCGTCGCCACCAGAAAATCGACCTCTCCGGATTGGTAGAGCTCGGCCTGCGCGTTGCGGGTGCGCGGCGACAGAGCGCCCAACACCACAGCGGCGCCGCCTCTTTGCCGGCGGATCAATTCGGCGATGGCGTAAACCGCGTCCGCGGAAAACCCGACGACGGCGCTGCGTCGCGGCAGGCGCGAGACTTTTTTGGGGCCGGCGTAGGTCAGTTTGGAAAGACGCGACCGGCTCAGAAACTGAATGTTGCGGAACAGCTTTTCCAGTAAAGGCCGCATGGTGTCCGAGCCCAACAGCAAGGTTTCTTCCGCGCCGCGGGCATGCAGGAGACGGGATGTGAAAACCCGGCCGCGTTCGCGGTCTGCGGCAAGCTGGATTTCATCGATAGCGAGAAATTCAACGTCGCGTTCAAGCGGCATGGCTTCCACCGTCGCCACCCAATATCGCGCATTGGGCGGGATGATTTTTTCTTCACCCGTTACCAGCGCGACCTCCCGGGCGCCGCGCGCTTTGACAATGCGATCGTAGATTTCTCTGGCGAGAAGACGCAGCGGCAACCCGATCATGCCGCTGCGATGGGCGAGCATGCGCTCGAGCGCGTAATGCGTTTTACCCGTATTGGTCGGCCCCAGAACAGCGGTGAGACGCCCGCCGCCGGCAGGGGCAATATCGGAAAAATCAGAGAGCGGTGGCAAGGGAGGGTCCTGACCGTCGAAGATGAATGTCGATTATATAGTATCGAACGTCCGGAATGTTGATGGGGCAAACTTTAAGGGCAGGGTGTGCGACATTCAAACCGCTGTTGTTTGCCGCAGGTGAAAATCGAGGAGAGAGCACGGCAAAGCATGGTCCGCTATTTCCATGAACCTCATCCTGAGGCGTCCCCGGCTCGCATCCGGAGGATGCGGGGGCGGGATCAAGAATTTTGCCGATATCTCTTCCGGTCTTACCGGCGCAAGCCGGTATCCAGAAAAAGTCTCTTCCCAAAGGCTTTTGACATTTTGAACG
>JBCDDE010000011.1:0-21489 GCA_039180625.1 Pseudomonadota bacterium
ATTGCTAGGTCGTATAGTTCAGAGTTGAATTGCATAAATGCAAGATTATGTTTTGCCCGAAGCGTCTCAATATGATCCTCACCCAAATGATCGCGAAAAATTTCGATTGCTGAAGCGAGTTCAGCTTGCGCTCCCTTTAAGTCATCAGTCCGTGACGCCATTAAAGTGCCGCGCCGTATTGCAACTACAGCTAGCTCTCTGGGTTTTGTTCGTGATGATTCTATAAGTTTGCTCCGGGCCTGATCATACAAAGCAATTGCAAGCTGAGTTTTTCCTAAACTCCTTGCGACACGCGCTTCTGCCTCGAGCAACTGTCCTTCCGCATACGATGAAGCGTCTGCTGAGATCGATCCCTGCGCCTTAGCGTTTTGAATAAGCGCCTTTGCGCTCTGAATAAACGTCAACGCTTCTGAGGAGCTTTTTGTATCGGCAAGGAGATAAGCTAAGCTAATCTCATTCTCAATTTTATCGATGATTGCAATTTTGTCTTTTTCTAATGCTGAACGAAATAAAGTCTCTGCTGTGTCTAACTCGCTTAGATTACCGTAAACGTTTCCCATCGCTGTAAGGATCTTTGCCTGGGCTTCGGGCTGGTCGGCCAATTCTTCATCAATCTTCTCGCGTCCGCGATCAAGGATCGTCAGGGCCGTGATGTTTTTCGGGTTCTCCGTCTCCGGATTAGCAACCTCAAAGATGGAAATCAGAAAATCGAGCGAGGCGTTTGCGGTGTCGCGCTCGCGCTCGGCGATGGCGCGCTGTTCAATCGCTGCATCGCGCTGAAACGTGGCGTAAATGGCGAGGCCGCCCATGAAAAGGGAAAGCGTGCCGAGCGCGCCGGCCAGTTGCGCCATGCGCTTTTGCCGGCGTTGCGCCATGCGCTGCACCAGCGCATCGAGGTGTGCGCCGAGCATGCCGGCGGCGAGCTTCTGGAAGGCGAGCTTTTTGCCGTCGGCGCTTTCGCGAAAATCTGCCGCCAGCGGCTCGCGCGGCTGGTCAGAGCCTTCCGGCGGCTCGATCAGCGCCGGCGGAAAGCATCCGTCAAGCCCCTCGCCCACGGGCGCGCCCGGCTCGCCGTCGACAATGGCCGCGAGAATGCGGTCATCCCCGTGAGTTTGGCGGAAGAACCGGATTTCTTCATTGACCCAGCGCGAATTCGCCGACGCCGGCGAACACAGAACCAACAGGAACTCAGAATTTGTCAGGGCCCGTTTCAACTCTGGACCCAACGCGCTGCCGGTGGGAAGTTCATCCCGATCCCGGAAAATCGGGGTCAGTTTTGAAGGAATATCGCCATAGCGCCCTGCGCCGCCGATAATTTTCTTTGGCGTACGGAATGTTTCGAGCCGCAGATGCAGGCGACTCGCCCACGCCTTGTCGGCATGGGAATAGCTGATAAAGGCTTTGTATTTTCGCGGTGTCGACATGACCTGATCTCCCACCCATTGGTCGTTGCCGTTTCCTTTTAGATAGTCTTCTCCCCACCCCGATCAAGCCTGTCAAGAAGCCCGCGGGCGCAGGCGCGATAGGCCCGTTTTTTGTCTGCGTCCATGCGTTCCCAGTTCTGATAAACGCGGGATAAACGCCCGTTTCCTTCCAGTTTCTTGCGGTTTCTGATCAGGAAATCCCAATAGAGCGCATTAAAGGGGCAAGCGTCCTCCTCGGTTTTTTTGCTGACCGAATAGCGGCAATTTTTGCAATAATCGGACATGCGGTTGATGTATGCGCCGCTCGCCGCATAGGGTTTGGAGCCGAGCCCGCCGCCGTCGGCGAACAGGCTCATGCCGATAACGTTCGGCGCCTCGACCCATTCATAGGCGTCGGCGTAAACTTCCAGGTACCATTCATGTACTGCGTGCGGGTCGAGCCCGGCGATCAGTGCAAAATTGCCGGTCACCATGAGCCGCTGAATATGGTGAGCGTAGGCTTCCTCTCGCGTCTGGTTCACGGCGGCGGCGACGCAAGCCATCTCGGTTTTCCCGGACCAGAAAAATTCCGGCAACGGACGATCAGCCTCGAAGAAGTTCTGTTTCACATAGCCCTTGTCGCCGCGCCAGTAGATGCCGCGCACATATTCCCGCCAGCCGAGAATCTGGCGAATGAACCCTTCGACCGCGTTGATGGGCGCGTCCCCGGCTTCATACGCGGCCTGCGCGCGCTCGCAGACCGCTTTCGGCGACAACAGCCCGGCGTTGATGTATGGCGACAGCACTGAGTGAAACAGAAATTTCTCATCGCTCACCATCGCGTCCTGATAATCGCCGAACCGGGGCAGCGCGTGCTCAATAAAATAATCAAGCGCGATTTCTGCATCCTCGCTGGTTACGGCGAACCAGAACGGTTCAACGTCGCCGAAATGATCATCGAAACGCTCCGAAACAAGATCGATGACGTCGCGCGTAATGCTATCCGGCTTGAATTGCGGCGGGTCCGGATAATCCAGTCCTGATTTTGGCGGCTTGCGATTTTCCTTGTCGAAATTCCATTCGCCCCCCGCCGGCGCATCGCCGTCCATAAGAAGGCCGGTTTTCTTGCGCATCTCGCGATAGAAGAATTCCATGCGCAAAGACTTGCGACCCTCCGCCCAGGCGTTGAATTCATCAAGGCTGCAGAAGAAACGGTCATCTTCTAGGACTTCAACGGGGACAGACGCGTTGGTCTCCCATTTCGCAAATTCTGCGCGAAGGCGGTGTTCGCCCGGTTCGACAACGATGATCTTATCCGGCTTATGTTTTTTTACCGCGCGCTTGACGAGTTCCGTAAAGCTCTTCGCGGCGTTCTTGGCGTCGAGCTTCTGATAGTCGACCGTATAATTGTTCGCGCGCAGGTCTTCGGCGAAATGGCGCATGGCTGAAAACAAAAATGCAATTTTTTTCTTGTGATGTTTGACGTACGTCGCCTCGTCAGCAAGCTCGCCCATCAAAATGACGTCTTTGGTCTTGCGCGCCGCCCGCAGGCTCGCGAGGTCGGACGACAACTGATCGCCAAGAATAAGGATCAGGTTTTTATCGCTCACCAGTCGACGGCCTTTCCGGCGTAATCGTAAAATCCGCCGGACTGTTCAGGCGTCAGGTCGGCGCATACGCCAAGCAGTTGCGCCGCCGCTTCCGGCGGTTCTGCGGTATATCGCCCGCGCGCATATTTCTCCGTAAGCGGTGTTTTGACAGTACCTGGATGAAGGGCCACAACAATGCTGTCTTTGTTGCGCCGATTTTCTTCAATGCTGGCGCAACGGACAATCTGGTTCAGCGCCGCTTTGGAGGCGCGATAGCTGATCCATCCCCCGAGCCTGTTGTCGCCGATGGAGCCGACCCGCGCCGACAGGGTCGTGAAGACGGCGCGCCCATCTTTCCGCAACAGGGGCAAAAAATGTTTCAGAAGCAGTGCTGCGCCAATTGCATTGATGGAAAAGGCGGACGCCATGGTCTTCGGATTAATTTCCCGGAAGGCTTTTTCCGGGTCTGCGCCGTTAATCGACAACACGCCGGCGGCGTTAAAAATAAGATCAAATGAACGCCCCGCCATGCGATCTGCCACGGCGGCGACCGCGTCCTCATCACAGAGGTCAACGCCGTCATCGCGGCGGCTCAAGGTCTCAAGTCCCATACAATTGGGGTCCGAGCGCAATAGCGCGACAAGGCTCGCGCCAATGCCGCCGGAGGCGCCGAATATAAGGGCGTTATAGGGAGGGCGTGTGGTCAAGAATGCTCAACTGTGTTGCTGATGTGCTGTTGGCGAAATTACGGCTGGAAAGGCGCGGCAGATCAAAGAGAGCTACTGCAATAGCGCCGCAATGGTCTCGCTCTCTCTCAAAACGGCCTGGCGTCCCTCTTCGATAAATTCATCGGCGCGGTCAAAGGCTGTAGGCATGGCGTCGCGCATATCCGGGCGCAGAAGGAGGTCAGGCGGTTCGGTCTGGGTTCGCGCCCGGGCCAGCTGCATCTGAAAAATATCGGCGGCGGCGTATGCCGTCTCAAACAATCGCGGGGCGGCTTCGGAACGCGCTTTGGCAAGGTCCATCTGACGGCGAATGGCGACCTGCGTGTCGTCGATCAGTTTCGTCACTGCGCCCACAACGCCCGGCGGGGCCGGCGGTGACGGTTCCACCACAGCGGGCAGGCCGGGCGGGCGCGCTTCAAATCGGTCAAGAACGCGCGGCACGGCATTGAGGTCGACGCTGACGACGACATCTGCGCCGAGCGCTCTCGCCAGCGAGACCGGGGTCGGGTTGGTCAAGGCGCCGTCGACAAGCCATCGGCCCTTGTGACGGACTGCGTGGAAGACGACCGGAATGGCGCTTGAGGCGCGCACCGCGTCAATCACAGAGCCGCTGCTCAGCGTCACCTCCTCGCCGCTGCCAAGGTCTGTCGCGACGGTGGCGAATTTTACTGGCAGATCTTCAATCTGGCGGTCGCTGTCGCGAAAAGCGTCGAACGCGGGGCCCGTGTCGACGAAACCGCCACGCCTCACATTCAGGCTGAAACTGTCGAGGGCGGATAACGGCTTCAGCGACCGCGCCCAGCGCTCAAGTTCGTCAAGGACGCCCAGAAGGTGCGCCCCGCCGATCAGCGCGCCCACTGAGCATCCAGCAATGACATCCGGCTTCAAGCCCATCTCGGCAAGGCCGCGCAGCGCACCCACATGGGCCCATCCCCTTGCCGCGCCGGAACTCAACGCCAGACCTAACGATTTCGTCATCGGTTCTCCGCATAAGGATTTGTTAAGGTTTGACGTCGTCGGAGGCGTCAACGCCTGTTTAACCATAAAGCGCGAAAATCCCGGCGAACGAAAGGCGTAGTGACGTGGATTTATCGAAAATTCCTATTTTTTCAGGATTGGCCGGGCGGCTTGACTTTCTGGCGGCGCGCACGCGCACGATCGCGCAAAACATCGCTAACGCCGACACGCCCAATTATGTCGCCCGCGACCTGGAGCAGAAAGATTTCGCCGCCCTTGCGCGATCTGCGTCGTCGACAGCGACTGCGCTGAAAACGTCATCGCCGCGCCACATCGCAGCGCCGAGCTCAGCCGGGTCTGTCGTCTATCGCGAAGTTCGCGCGCCCGACGGCGAAGCTTCGCTCACGGGCAATGACGTCTCTCTTGAAACGCAGGCGATGAAACTGTCTGCAACGCGGCAGGAATACGCGCTTGCCGCCAATATCTACCGCAAGGGCGTTGAGATGTTGCGTCTTGCGGCGCGCGGCCAATAGGAGCGTTAAACGATGGATGATCTGAACACCGCCATGCAAATCGCCGCCTCCGGTCTGCGCGCGCAATCGACGCGCATCCGGGTAACGGCGGAAAATATCGCGAATGCGGATTCAACGGCGCCGGCGCCGGGACTTGATCCTTATCGCCGACAGGTGCCGGTGTTCTCATCGTTCGTCGATCGCGCCGTTGGCGCTGAACTCGTCGAAGTTTCCCGCGTTGCGCTCGATCCAACGGAGTTTCGCCTGGAATTTGATCCGGGGCATCCTGCGGCGAACACGGAAGGGTATGTGCAATTGCCGAACGTCAACTCGCTCGTTGAGATGATGGATCTTCGCGAAGCGCAACGCAGTTACGAAGCCAATCTCGGCGCGCTCGACACGATGCGGTCGATGGCGGCGTCCACGTTGAGAATTCTGGAGTAATATAATGACGATTGATGCGCTCCGCGCCTCACAAGCCTATGCGGAAATTGCGAAAGTAGCGCAGAACGCCCCTCGAACTGAGGCGGCGCAGGAAATCGCCCAGGCGAATTTCGCCGATCTCGTTAAAGAAGCGGTCGGTTCCGCCAGCGCCAACATTCAGGCGGGTGAAGCGGCGGCTGCGCAAGTCGCCGCCGGCGAGGCCGCGCTTGTTGATGTGGTGACTGCGGTCAGCGCCGCAGAAGTTGCGCTTGAGAGCGCCATCGCCGTGCGCAATCGGGTCATTGAGGCGTACCAGGAAATTCTCCGTATGCCGATTTAGCACCTGCTTGACTCAGGTGAAGCCGAACGGTTCCGGCGGCAATCCGCGCATCACCCGCACCGCGCGCCAGATGCGATTGGCGATCCATTTCACGCCCGGCAGCCTTATGACCGCGATGGCGGCGCGAATATCGGCGGGGAATTTCTGATCGTTCGCTTTTGCGCAGGCTTCGTTTTCTATCCAGAACACATCATTTCGCAATTCTGAACGAAGAACATGGCGCACTCTGCTGCGGCGGTAGGCGTCCATATCAAAGTTGTGTTCAAAACGATCTAGTTTTCCGAGCGCTTTAAGCGCGAGCATTGTGCGCATGCATTTATAGCAATGCCCGCAATTGCGCGGGGTGCGCGATGTGTAATCGAGCACGCAAACATCGAGAAACTCCTGTGCAAGATCCCAGTCGGCGATTTGCTGAACCTTGTTGATGCGGTGATGCTGATTGCCGACGGAGATTGCGTCAAAACTTTGCGTTGACATCATGGGCAGCAAGGCCGGCTCCGTAATGGAAATATCCTTGTTCTGCTTGACGCCGAGCCCGCGAAAATGCTGGCCGCTGGAATAAAGATACGCGCCGACGCCGTTTTGGAGAACCAGCGCGGCGGCAAGATTGCGAAGCGTATGGCTGGTCACATAGGCGCCGCGTTCATAAAACGTGTCGAGATTTGACGAGACGACAATAAGCGGGAGCCCAATTTTTTCCGCCGCGGCTTTAGCAATGGAAACTCGATCTTGGAACACAGGCGACTGCATCGCGCCGTGCGCGCCGACATCGGTGAAGAACAAATGCGTCAGGCGATATGTTTCAGAAATCGGCTCAACAAAATGATCGTACAGCGCGCTGAGCGAATCGACGCCGCATGAAAAGCCCGAGATGACGCCGGCGCCCCTGCCTTGCTTCTCCGATAAAGTTCGCGCCTCCACCGCGACCGCCTTGAGGCGCGGCTGCATATGGCGCAACATTTCTCGAATTTGTCCTTTCACCCCATAGAGCATGCGCGGCGACAAGGCGCCCTCGATCTGCAGATCTTCACCCCGCGCCATAGCTGGGATAAGCAGTCCGGCAAGAAACGCGTCTGCGCGATCGGACAGCATGTGCGCGAATTGGCGGTCAACGCGAAACCAGAGCGGATATTCAGCGCCGTCAATCGTGATGCAAGCGCTCACCTCTGCAAACGCGTCGTTTTCTGTTATTTTTGGCGTACTGATGATCATCATATGGTCTGCTTGCTAGATTACGGGCGTCGTTCGATTTCAAGCCCGCGCAGATTTTGGGATTGCCGATAGGCGTATTGTGCCAAAGGTCCGATGAGCGGCGCCTGCGTTAATTTCAGCGCCGCTTTTTCTTGAGTAGAGAAGGCATAATTTTTTTCTTCCGCAAGCTGTGCAATTTCCCTGATGAAGGGGTCGTTGGCGAGAGCGGCTTTTGCGATCTCGCGCAGCCTTGCGCTGCGATATTGCGGCATATCGAAGTTTCTCTCGAAGGCGGGTAAGTATCCTGCGATATCAAGGGTCAAAAGGGTCCTGACGCATTTTGCGCATTTGCCGCAATTGCGCGCCGCGCGTCGTTGAAAGGGCGTCACGCAGACATCAAGAGTGTCGTGCGACGGTTCGTATTCCCCGATCTTAAGTGTTTTCTGAACGCGCGTATACTGATTGCCGACGACCATCATCTCGAAGCTTTCGGTCGACATGAATGAGGTGAGCAGGCACTCGGCAAAATTCATACTTCTGTTCGGTCGAACCCGAACATCCGTGAAATACAGACCTGAAGAGAATAAAAATCGCCCAATGCCTCTTTGCAGGGTCATCGCCGCGGCTTGATGGCGAACCGGATGCGAATGCGCGTAGCGCCCTGGCGGAAAGAAATCTTCGATGTTTGACGCGAAAGAAATCACAGGCAATCCAAGACGCTCAGCGCAAACCATGACGTCGCGTCGCCGTTGGTCAAAAACGGGGCCGCCTTTTTTGCCGTGCCCATTCAGGTTGTTGAACGCAAGATGCGTTATTTTAAATTCAGCGCATGGAGGATGGGCGAAATAATCAATAATCGTGCAATAGGAATCGATCCCGCCTGAAAAGCTCGCCATCACGCCATCCGCCAGGGACGCTTTAACGGATATGCTGTCCGCATAAACAGAAATGCGTTTGAGTTCGTGCATAGACAAGCGACATATTTCCTGAAAGTCGCCTCGCGTGGTCACCAGGAGCTTGGGAGAAACATCGCCTTCCACATGCAAATCTTCGCCGCGATACATAGCTGGAATGAGCATCGCGAGAAGAAAAGCGTCGCTACGCGGTGAAGCCATTGGGGCGAATTTTTTATCGCAACGAAACCAAATCCGGTCTTTGCCGCCGTTCCACTCAACGGGGGCGGAAATGACCATTTCGTCGTTTTCTATGTCTATGGCTGGTTTGCCGACTTTCATCGCGACGTCTTCCCCTGGCGCAGTCCGAAGCGCTTATTTTCGCCTAAAGTCAACCGGCGGCCACGTTCAGAGACCAATTGCGGCGCTGCGTAGAAATAAGAAAAAGCGCTATTTTCCCAGCAAGAACCGGACCTTATCGACCGTATCAACGGCGCACTCTGTTTGTCTCTTTATCATCGCCCTCTCACCGGATGTTAACCAAAAGATGGGCAAAATTTGCCTGTTTGAAGAATTTGCTTTCACGGGCCGTTAGGATGGGTGCGGAAATTCTGGATATCGCCCGCGAGGCGTTTTGGGTGACCCTGATGGTTGCGGGCCCGGCGATGCTGGCGGGGCTGACGGTGGGGCTTGCGATTGCGCTGCTGCAGGCGCTGACCCAGGTGCAGGAGCTGACGCTCGTCTTTGTGCCGCGGATTATTGTGATGTTCCTGGTGATTGCGATCTGTCTTCCGTTCATGGGCGGCGCGCTCGGCCGGTTTGCAATTTCGCTTTATGAGCGCATTGCGGCGGGCGGCATTAGCGCAGGCTGAGCGGGCGATGACGTTCACCGTCGATATGCTTCCCGTAGACGCGTTCATCATGTTCGCCGTGTTCGCGCGCGTCGGGGCGCTCTTTATGACGGCGCCGGCGCTGGGCGATTTCACATTATCACCGCGCATTCGTCTTGCTGCGGCGCTGGCCGTGACCGCCGCCATCGCTTCACCGACAGCGCCGTTGTTTCCGGACTGGGCGCGCGGCGCCGATCCCGGCGCCATGGCGGGATTAATTCTCGGCGAAGCGGTGTTCGGCGTTTTCTTGGGCCTGTCTGCGCGGCTTGTCATGGCGGCGCTCAATGTCGCCGGCCAGATCATCGCCTTTCAGATCGGGCTTTCGCTGGCGCAGATTTTTGATCCGACCCAGGAGCTTCAGGGCGCGATTGTCGGCGGCTTTCTGGCTGTTCTCGGAACAACAATGATTTTCGCGACCGACCTTCATCACCTTTTGCTCGCCGCGCTTGCTGATTCCTATGTCATGTTTGCACCAGGCTCGATCCCCGATTTTGGCGACATGTCCGCAGCGATGACAGAAACATTATCGGCGTCCTTTTCGCTTGGGCTGCGCCTTGCGGCGCCTTTCGTGCTCTTTGGATTGGTCTTTTACATCGGCGCCGGCGTGTTAAACCGATTGATGCCGCAGGCGCAGGTTTTTTTCATGCTGATGCCGGCAAACCTGATGCTGGGCGTGATGCTCCTAATGCTGACGACCGGCATGATCATGACGCTGTTTCTGGGTCGGTTCGAGGCGTTTCTCGTTCAGTTTCTGAGGTGAACGGGGCGCTATGGCCGAACAACAAGACAATGCACAGCGTACTGAAGAGCCCACTCCTAAGCGTCTCGCCGACGCCCGAAAGAAAGGCGACGCCCCTAAGAGCCAGGAGGCGGTCGCGGCCGTTATGCTGGCCGCCGGCGCGCTTGCTTTATGGCTCGGCGCCGGTCCCGCGGCCCGTGCGATTGGCGAGATCGGCGCTGTCTTCCTAGCTCACCCGCATTCCTTTCTGACAGACGCATCGGCGTTTCAGCAATTATGGGCGGCGGTCGCCTGGCGTCTGGCCCTTGCCGTCGGACTGATTGCGCTCATGCTGTTCGCTGCGGCGATCCTGGCCAATGCCGGTCAGGCGCGCCCGGTCTTTAATCCGGGCCGGTTGAAGCCTTCTCTGGAGCGGGTGTCCATGATCGCCAGCGCCAAGCGGATCTTTGGGCCCTCGGGTCTTTTTAATTTCGCCAAGGGGGTCGGAAAGATCGCAATCATCGGGGCGCTGCTGGTTTTCGCCCTGTGGCCGGACCGGGACATTCTCACCGAATCGCTGACCGCTGATGCGCGCTCGCTCCTTGAAATGACGCGCATGCTCGCGCTGAAGCTGATTGGGCTGACGGTCGCGTCCATGTTGCTCGTCGCGGGGCTCGATTATGCTTTCCAGCGTCACTCCTGGAAGAAGCGTTTGCGCATGACCAAGGATGAAGTGCGCCGCGAGCAGAAGGAAACCGACGGCGATCCGCAGATCAAGGCGCGCGTGCGTCAGCTTCGTGAGCAACGCATGCGCCAGCGCATGACGGCCGCTGTGAAAGACGCGACGGTCGTGATTATGAACCCGACCCACTTCGCCGTTGCGCTCGATTATGAAATGGGCGCTGAGGCGGCGCCGGTCTGTGTCGCGAAGGGCGTTGACGATCTCGCCTTACGGATGCGCTCGATCGCGCAAGAGCACGGCGTTCCAGTGATCGAGAACCCGCCGCTGGCGCGCGCGCTCCATGCGAGCGTTGAGGTGGATGAGGAAATCCCGCTCGAACATTACGAGGCGGTGGCCCGCGTGATCGGCTTCATCATGAAAAAGTCGAAACCTCGCAAATAGGGGTTCGCCGAATGACTCCGGAACCTTAGCAGCGGGGAAAATTCTGTTTCCCCCTATCGCCTGTAAAGTGTGGCCACCTCCGGCGAACACCCTCATAGTTCGCTGTTGGAATAATTTGCCCTGAAGAGAGAGCCGCCCGTGGCCACCACCGACAAAGCCGCGCAGCCTGCGCCTGCCGAGGTCAAGCCGACTGAGGCGAGGCCCGACGCTGAAACGGATGCTTCCGTTTCCGAGGCGCCGCGCCCGCCGACGCCTGATGAAATTGTCGCCATGATGGACGAGGCGGCGGCGAAAGATCAAAGCGCCGCTGAAAAAGATGAGTCGGCGCCCGCCGCCAATGTCGCCTCGTTCTGGCTTTTGTGGGCGTTTATTTTTGTCGCCATGGGCGCGATTGGCTATGTGGTCCTTTCCGCCCGTGAGAGCGGCGGTCCAGGGCTGGTCGTCGCCGGCTTTCTCGCCTTGCTGATTGCGTTGTTTGTCGCGGCGGCGGCGGCGCGCATGTTTTCGCCGGTCTTGCTGGCGGGCGCCATGCTGCAACGGGCGACAGGCAAGCCCGCGGAAGAGGCGGCGGAACTGGCCGGGGCTGAAATTCTCGGCGCGCTCGGGCTGGCCGAACGGGTGCTGGACGCCGATACGGAGGCCCGGCTGGTGACGCGGCGCGACGGCGTTGTCACCTATGCGAACCGCGCCTATTTCGACCTCGCGCGCGAAGCCGGCGTGATGGGGCCTGCGGGCCTGCCGCCGCGAATTGACCGCCTGTTTGCACAGCAAGGGGCGGAAGCGACGAAAATCTTCCGGCTTTGTCGCGCCGCCAAGAGCGGCGAGGCGGCGGAAGAGACGATCTATCAGGTGATGGGCGTTGTCGGCGGCGGCGTGCGCCGACGGTTTAACGTCAGCGTGCGAGCGATCCGCGGCTCTGATGAGCATGTGGCCTGGCGCCTTGCAGAACAGCCGATCGATGAGGAGCAGCACGACATTCTTGCTGCGGCGTATGCGGATTTTCCGGGCGCTGTTTTTGCGCTTGAGAAATCCGGGCAGATTGCCTGGGCCAACGCCGCGATGCGTCAGAAGCTGAACGTGGAACGCGGCGCCTTGCGCCATATTGACGATGTCGTTCTTGGCGAGACCGGCGATCTGATCCGCAATCTGTGGATGCTTGACGGCGCTTCGCATCCGGCGATGGTGCGACGGTTGAGTCAGGACCCGGCGGACGGCGTTTTTGTTGCGTTTCGACGCGGCGGCGTTGGCGAAGGGTTCGCCTGCGTAGAGCTGACGATTGATGAAGCCGAGGCGGAAACGGAGGAGCTTTCGCTTTCCGGCGATATCTCCGAATCCCCTTTCGGGGTCGCCATTATCGACGGCGAGCTTAATCGCGACGGGCGCATCATTCAGGCCAACAAAGCTTTCTCAGATGTTTTTGGCGGCAAGAAAAAGAACACGCCGCTGTCGAAGATTTTCAATACGGTGACGCTCGACGAGCTTGCGAGCGAAGCGAAGAAAAAACCGCGCGGCGGCGCCCTGCCCGCCGGCGTTGAGGCCGCTGTCGGCTCCGGCGCCCAGGCGCGCGTCTTTGCGCTTTACCCAAGGCCGGCCAAACGCCGGCGCGGCTCCTATGGCGCGCGTAAAACGCTGCTGTATTCCGTCGACATTTCCGATCGTAAACGGATGGAGGAAGAATACGCGCAAGACCAGAAGTTGCGCGGCATTGGCGAGCTGGCCTCCAAGGTCGCCCATGATTTCAATAACTATCTGCAGGTCGTTCTTGGGCATTGCGAACGGTTGATGCTGAAACATCCGGCGGGCGATCCGGCGTATCAGGAGCTGGTGCAAATCCGTGAGAACGCGCAGCGCGCCGCCAACACAACGAAACAGCTGCTTGCATTCTCGCGCAAGCAAACCCTGAAGCGGGAAGTGCTTTCGATCACGGAAGTGCTGCGCGATTTCTCCCGCTTCCTGACGCGGGCGATCGGCGAGAAGGTCAAGCTTGAATTGATCAACGGCCGAGGTTTGCCGTCCGTCAAAGTCGATCGGTATCAGCTTGAGACGGCGATCATGAACCTTGCCGTAAATGCGCGCGACGCCATGGCGCCGGCCGGCGGCGAGCTGACGATCCGCACGCGGGCGGTTCCCGCCGAAGAAATTCCGGAGCTGAACCTGCCCTCGCTCGGCGATGAGGATCATCTCCTGATTGAAGTGGCCGACACCGGTCCCGGCGTCCCTGAAGAGATCGCCGCTAAAATTTTCGATCCGTTCTTCACCACAAAAGAAACGGGCAAAGGCACCGGCCTTGGCCTTTCCACAGTCTATGGCGTCATTCGTCAGATGGGGGGCGCAGTTGCCCTGCATAGCGAGCCCGGCGAAGGCGCGGCGTTCCGAATTTATCTGCCGGCCCATCTGGACGACGGCGAGACCGATGAGGAAGCGGCGGGCGTTGTTCAGGATGCGCGCTCAAAAGAGCCAACAGACCTGACCGGCGCCGGCCGCATTCTTGTTGTCGAGGACGAGGATTCGGTAAGAACTTTCGTCATCGCCACCCTTGGCGATTGCGGGTATGAGATCACGGCGGCGGAGGACGGCGAAGAGGCGCTTGAAATTCTTGAGGAACAAGGCGCCGATTTCGATGTGGTCCTGTCCGATGTCATGATGAGCGTTGTCGACGGGCCGACATTCGTTTCCCGCGCCCGCGAGGAGTTCGGATTGAAAGCCAAGGTCATTTTCATGTCGGCTTATGCGGAGGCCGCGGTGCAGGACCAGCTGAGCGCAATCGAGGACGCAGGCTACATTCAAAAGCCGTTTACGCTGAAAGGGCTTGCGGGCCTTGTGAAAAATACGCTGAACCCGCCTGCGGAAGAAGAGGAAAGCGAGTGATGCGCCAGATCGTTTTCGATCTCGAAACGACGGGGTTCAAATTCTCTCAAGGCCACCGCATCGTTGAGATCGGCGCCGTTGAGCTTGTGAACGGCGCCATTACAGGCAAGAACTTTCACACCTACGTTAATCCTGAACGCGACATGCCCGAAGATGCGTATCGGGTGCATGGGCTGTCGGGCGAATTTCTTAAAGACAAGCCGGTCTTCACCGACGAGCGCGTAGCGCCGGCATTTAGCGATTTCGTTGGCGATGCGATGCTGATTGCCCATAACGGCGTCGGCTTCGACTTGCCTTTCCTGCAGGCTGAGCTTGAAGCGGCCGGCCTTGCGCAGTTGAAGAACGAGATGACCGATACGCTGCATCTTGCGCGGCGCAAATTCCCAGGCGCACCGGCGAGCCTCGATGCGCTTTGCGCGCGCTTCGGCATCGACACGTCAACGCGGGAGCGCGACGGACACGGGGCGCTGCTCGATTCCAAACTCTTGGCGGCGGTGTATATCGAACTCACCGGCGGCGCCCAGGCGGGACTCGATTTTGGGCGCCAGGGACAGGATGAGGAGCGCGACGCTTCCGGCGCAATCGTCAAAAAGAAGGCGCGCCAGCGGCCCGCTCCCCTGCCCTCGCGTCTTACCGAAGATGAAAGAACCGCCCACGCGGCGTTTCTGGATGAGATGGGCGAGAGTTGTCTGTGGCGGGCTTAGTTTTGTCGTCCCGCCTTTTCTTCGTGCCCTGACGTTCCTTCCCGCGCCGCCAGCGCGCCGGCGACATCATCGAGAGAAACCCCCGCCGCGTTCAGCAGCACAATCAAATGATAGAGAACGTCGGCGGTTTCTTCCGTAAGCGCCTTTTTATTGCCGGCGACAGCGGCAATGGTCGCCTCGACGGCTTCTTCGCCGAACTTTTTGGCGCAGCGCTGAACGCCGGCATGGAGCAGGCTTGCCGTATACGAACTTTCAGGATCGGCGCTGCGACGCGATGCAATCGTTTTTTCCAGGCGCTGCAATACGGCGCTCAAGCGTAGGTCTTCGGTCATCATTTTTCGATCCGCTCATACCCGCGCAGGCGGGAGTCCATATCAGGGCATAGTTCTAAATTCCCGCTTACGCGGGAAAGAGCGGGGGAACAATAGGGCCTAGCCCTCCGGCAACGGCCGCACCGATTTGCCGGCGGATTTCAACTTCCGGCGCACGTCATCGATTGTTACTTCTCCGAAATGGAAAATCGATGCGGCGAGAACTGCTGAAGCGCCTCCGTCGACCGCCGCTTCGACCATGTGTTCGGCGTTCCCCGCGCCGCCGGAGGCGATCACCGGAACTGCGACCGCGTCTGTCACGGCGCGAATTAACGCGATATCAAACCCTGCTTTTGTGCCGTCGCGATCCATAGAGGTCAGGAGAATTTCCCCTGCCCCGCGGGAAACGACCTCTTTTGCGAATGCAACCGCATCAATGCCGGTGGCGTTGCGTCCGCCATGGGTGAAAATTTCCCAACGTCCGCTCGCGCTTTCTTTTGCATCAATTGCGACAACAACGCATTGGGCGCCGAATTGCGCGGCGGCGGCGTTGATCAGTTCCGGGGTTTTCACCGCAGAGGTGTTGATCGCGACCTTGTCGGCGCCGGCGAGGAGGAGATTGCGAAAATCCTCCACCGTACGCACGCCGCCGCCGACGGTGAGCGGCATGAAACAGCGTTCGGCAACGGACCCGACGACGTCCAGCAAGATCCCCCTGCCCTCATGACTTGCGGAAATATCGAGAAAGCATAGCTCATCGGCGTGCGCGGCGTCATAGGCTTCGGCTGCAGCCACCGGGTCGCCGGCGTCGCGCAAGTCGACAAAGTTCACGCCTTTGACAACGCGGCCGTCTTTGACGTCAAGGCAGGGAATAATCCGTGTAGAAAGCATGGTTTCAGTTTTGTTGTCACTTTTTGATGTTCCGGACTGCCCCCCCCCTTCCCCCCGGGGCGCAGTCCCTCACAAACTTATCCGTCATGCCGCCAGAAGGCTGGCGTTTCCAAAAATTCCGTCCAGGCGCGGTCGATTTCATCCGCCGCCGCTTCCGCTTCAGCGGCCTTGTAGCCGGAAATGAAGCCGGCCGCACGCATGGCGTCCGGCCCTGCGCCTGCCCCGGCCGCGTCGGCCACCTCTTGCGCCACAACAGCATCGTTCACGATGCCGAGGGCGTCCTGAAGCCGGGACAGCGCAGTCATGTAGGGCCGGCGACGTTCGGGGTCGTAGAGCTTGCCGAAGAGCTGAGCGGCGTAGCGGTGTTTTTTTAATGCGATCCGCAAAGGGTGGCGGGCGGCGAGCTGGGTGCGGTCCATCAGCCGTTCAGCCTTATACGCTTTTTTGAGCGCCCGGTTGAGTGCAAAAGGCGCAAACGCCCACAGCGGCGCGCGCGCCTGTGGGTGCAGATGCGCTCGCCAGGGCGCGAGGACGCCGGCCTCTGCGAGATCGATGGTGAAATGAACGAAGGCCTGCTGCGCAACGGCTTTATGGGCGTCGGCCCAGGCTTGCGCACGCATGCGCTCCGCTTCCGCGCGCAGCGCCCCTGCCCCATGCGGCTCATTTTCACGACCGAATACGTCCGGCATCGTTTCAAACAGAAACACATCCATATCCCGCGCCGGCCCCAGGGCCTGGGCGATCGATCTTGCCCGGCGCGTTAAGGCGTAAACTTTATTTGTTTGGAGCGCCGGACGGAAGACGCGCTCGACCGACCGGAACCGGCGCAGCGCGACACGCATCTGATGTGGGCCCGTCGGCGAGCGAAGCTGCAAAATGAGATCCTGACAACGGATAACCCTGTCTGCGGCGGCGGCGATCATCGACTGCAACGCGTCGGCGGCGGGCGCTTCTGGATTTATGGGCGGTTTCTTGAACTTTCCGACTGCGAAACGATCCAGATTGCGAGAGGCGTTTGCCGCTGTCACAGTTTTCATAGGGGCGCCGAGCCGCAGCGCAGAATTGTCGACGATCAGCCGCGCGAGTTCAAAGAGATCGGGTTTGTCGCCGGCGACGAACGCAATCTCCGCCTCGGCGATCGGTTCCGCTCCCCTATCTGTTTTCAGGCCTGAAGGCGGCGCGGCGCGACCAAGGTCGATAGAGAGATCGAAAGAGGATTGGCCATACCGCAGCGCCGCCGACCACCGGTCGACCCTGGTCTCGGCGATGACGCGCAGGTCAAACAGCGTGCTCGCGATCGCGGCGTCCATATCGGGATCGCCTGTCGGCGCGGGGAAGCCGGATACGCCGACGGGGCGCTCTAGAGGCTTGGGTATTGATAGTGGAGCCAGCGTCCTTCTGGCGGATTGTATGGCTGCCGCCCCCTCGCCACGCAGGCGCAGGGATATGCCGGCGGCGGCCAGTCTTCCCTCACGGGTGTCGAAATGGCGCTCATGAATATGGCGCCAACGGCCCGCGGCTGTCGTCAGACCGCAGATCAGGCGACTGTCTTTGAGCGCCGCAACCGCTTCAGGCGCGCCGGTGAGCGATATTTCCAATTCGACGGCGCCCTGCCCCATAACCGGCCAAAACTTCCCCAACCACAGGTCCGTCATACCGCGTCCTGTCGGGTTTCAAAGCCTTGAGACAAACAAGGATCAGGCCAGTTTTCGGTATTATCCGGGTCTTTTTGCCGCGCACTGCACTGATTGCGCCTGAATGCGGCCGTCATAGAGCGCCCTGCCGATAATGACCCCTTCAATCGCGTCTCCGGCGGCGGCGAGCGCGGTCACGTCAGCTTCGGAAGCGACGCCGCCTGATGCGATCACGGGGATGTCGAGGGCCATACCCAGGGTTTTCGTGGCTTCCACATTGACGCCTGTAAGGGCGCCGTCGCGGCTGATGTCGGTGTAGACGATGGCCGCAACGCCATGATCTTCATAGCGTTTTGCGATCTCAACCGGAGTATGGCCGGTATCGCCGTCCCAACCGTCGGTCTTGACGCGGTCATTGCGCGCATCGATTCCCACAACGACACAGTCAGGAAATTCCCGGGCGGCGGTGCGCACCAAATCGGGATCGCGCACGGCGGCCGTACCGAGGATGACGCGGCTTGCGCCAAGCGTGAGCCAGCGTTCGACGCCGGCCATATCGCGGATGCCGCCGCCAAGCTGCGTCTTCACATTCGTTGCGGCCAGTATGGCCGACACCGCTTCGACATTTTTGCTGGCGCCGGCAAAGGCGCCATCAAGATCGACGATGTGCAGCCAGTCATACCCGTCCGCCTCAAAAGCGCGCGCCTGTGATGCGGGGTCCGGATTATAGACGGTGGCTTTGTCCATTTTCCCATGGAGGAGACGGACGCATTCGCCGTCTTTGAGGTCAATGGCGGGGTAAATGGTCAAGTCGTCCACAGATCAGGGCTCCCAGGCGAGAAAGTCGGAGAGGAGGGCGACGCCGGCGCTCTGGCTCTTCTCCGGATGAAATTGAAAGCCGATGAGATTGTCCCGGCGCACGCCTGCGACGAGGGGGCCGCCATGGTGTGTAAGGGCAATTACATGCTGATCGTTTTCGGCTGCGAAATGATACGAATGGGCGAAATAAAACGCCGCGCCGTCGATCTTCTGCGGCAACCGTCGGCGCGCTGTCGCTGTGACAGTGTTCCAGCCCATATGGGGCAGGGTGACGTCGGGGAAGTCGATTTCCCGCACTTCGCCGGGGATCCAGCCAAGGCCGGTATGGCCGCCGAACTCAAGCCCGCGTTCGGCCATCAGCTGCATGCCGACGCAGATCCCCAAAAACGGCCGCGCCCCGGCCAGGGCGGCGTGTTCCATGGCCTCTATGACGCCGTCCCTTGCTTTGAGGCCGTTCATGCAGGCGGCAAAGGCGCCCACGCCAGGCAGTACGATCCGGTCCGCGCCGGCGATCCGATCCGGCTCGTCGGTAACGCTGATCCGCACAGCTCGTCCGCTTTCGCGGGCGGCCCGTTCAAAGGCTTTTTCCACTGAGCGCAGATTGCCCGAACCGTAGTCGATGATTGCAAGGGTTTCCGCCATGGCGGGCTTTCTAGTCTTCCGATATGGCTCGGAAAAGGGGTCAAAATGCGCATTTGCGGCTTTGTTTCAGCCGCCGAGGACGCCTTTGGTGGAGGGGGCTTCGCCGCCGGCGCGCGGATCGATCTCGCAGGCCTCTCGGAAAGCGCGGGCGAGGGCCTTGTAACAGCTCTCGATAATATGATGGGAATTTTCACCATATAGGTTTTCCACATGCAAGCAGAGCCCGGCATTCATGGCGAAAGCGTGGAACCACTCCTTGAAAAGCTCGGTGTCCATGTCGCCGATTTTCGGGCGCGCAAACTGGACTTTCCAGATCAGATACGGGCGCTTTGAGACATCGATCGCGGCCCGCGAGAGCGTTTCGTCCATGGCGATATAGGCGTGTGCGAAACGGCGAATGCCGGCGCAGTCCCCAAGCGCTTTCGCCGCCGCCTGGCCCATGACGATGCCGGTGTCTTCAACCGTATGGTGCATGTCGATATGCAGATCGCCCTTGGTTCGGACCTTGAGGTCGATCATGGCGTGACGGCCGAAAGCCTCCAGCATGTGGTCGAAAAAACCGACGCCGGTTTCGATATCGCATTGACCGGTTCCGTCGATATCCAAACTGACGGCGATATCGGTTTCGCGGGTTTTTCGTTCTACGGCAGCCGCGCGCATGGCGCTGATCCTTTCTTAAAATGACGCCTTTGGGTAGGAATGGCGCAAACGCGTTGAGACTTATTGAAAATTCACGCCGGCGTCCAATTTCATGGGGAGGGCGGCGGCAAAACAGCTCGAAAGGCGATCATGGGCGATACGACAATGCACGGCACCACCATTCTTGCGGTGCGCAGAAACGGAACCGTCTCGATTGGCGGCGACGGCCAGGTGACCCTCGGCCAGACCATGGTGAAGGGCGACGCCCGCAAAGTCCGCCGGCTTTCGGGCGATAAGGTCATTTGCGGTTTTGCCGGCGCGACTGCGGATGCGTTCACGCTGCTTGAGCGGCTGGAAGCGAAGCTGGAGCAATATCCCGGACAGTTGACCCGCGCCTCCGTCGAGCTGGCCAAAGAATGGCGCACCGATCGTTATCTGCGCCGGCTGGAAGCGATGATGATCGTCGCTGATAAGGACGTTACGCTGACGCTCTCCGGCGCGGGGGATGTTATTGAACCCGAACACGGCGTCGCCGCCATCGGATCGGGCGGCGAGTTTGCGCGCTCGGCGGCGCGGGCGCTGGTCGCCGAGACGGAACTCGATGCGGAAAGCGTCGTGCGCAAGGCCATGGCGATCGCCGCCTCTATTTGTGTCTATACGAACGATAACCTGACTGTCGAAACCATTGAGGGTTAGGTGTTTCAAAATCTGCTTTCAGACTGGAATTAATGCATGACTGATTTTTCGCCCCGCGAAATTGTTACTGAACTCGACCGCTATATTGTCGGCCAGAAGGCGGCCAAGCGCGCTGTCGCTATTGCATTGCGCAATCGCTGGCGCCGCCGCCGCGTCGAGCCGCCGTTAAACGAAGAAATCACGCCGAAGAACATCCTCATGATCGGCCCCACGGGTGTTGGCAAAACAGAGATTTCGCGGCGCCTCGCAAGGCTCGCCGGCGCGCCATTTTTGAAAGTCGAGGCGACGAAATTCACTGAAGTCGGCTATGTCGGACGCGATGTGGACTCGATTGTCCGCGATCTTGTCGAGATCGCCGTCGGCCTTGTGCGGGAAAAAAAGCGCGAGGACGTGAAAGCCAACGCGCAGAGCGCCGCTGAAGAGCGCGTCCTGGACGCGGTGATCGGCGGGGAGGGCGCCGGCGCCGCCACGCGCGAGAAATTCCGCAAGATGCTGCGTTCCGGCGAACTCGACGAGACTGAAATCGAACTTGAATTGCGCGAGTCTCCGGGCCAGCAGCCGAGTTTTGAAATTCCGGGCATGCCGGGCTCGCAGATGAGCATGATCAACCTTTCCGATATGCTCGGCAAAGCCTTTCAGGGGCCGAAGTCAACGCGTCGCCTGAAGGTAAAGGACGCATACGAACCATTGGTGGCCGAAGAGTCTGACAATCTGGTCGATGATGATGCGGTCGGGCGCGAGGCTGTGGAACTGGCGCAAAATGACGGCATCGTCTTCCTTGACGAAATCGACAAGATCGCCCGCGGCGCCGAACGCGGCAGCGCCGATGTCAGCCGTGAGGGCGTGCAGCGCGATCTTCTGCCGCTGATCGAAGGCGCGACGGTGGCGACAAAATACGGCCCCGTGAAAACCGACCACATTCTGTTTATCGCCTCGGGCGCGTTCCATCTGTCGAAACCCTCGGACCTGTTGCCGGAGCTGCAGGGCCGCCTGCCGATCCGGGTGGAGCTTGATGCGCTTTCCCGCGACGATCTGCGACGCATTCTGGTCGAACCGGAGGCGAGCCTGATCAAGCAATATTGCGCGTTGATGCAAACCGAAGGCGTGACCCTCGATTTCACCGATGACGCCGCCGACGCGCTTGCCGATGCGGCCGCAGCGGTGAATTCAGGCGTTGAGAATATCGGCGCAAGACGCCTCGCCACAATCATGGAAACGGTGCTCGATGACATCTCGTTTACCGCCACGGATCGCGACGGCGAGGCGGTGCAGATCGATGCGGCCTACGTGGAAGAGCGCCTCGGCGAAATCGCGCGCAACGCGGATCTGTCGAAATATATTCTTTGAGGGTGGGGGCTTATCGCGGCATCCTCCGTGGAGCTCATCCTGAGGCGTCCCCGGCTCGCATCCGGAGGATGCGGGGGCGGGATCAAGAATTTTGCCGATATCTCTTCCGGTCTTACCGGCGCAAGCCGGTATCCAGAAAAAGTCTCTTCCCAAAGGCTTTTGACATTTTGAACG
>JBCDDE010000012.1:0-10136 GCA_039180625.1 Pseudomonadota bacterium
CAAATTCACGGTTTGATGAAGGCGGTAGCGCAAAGATTCACGGTTTTGCTGACATCTGGGTCACACCCGACCTCTAGATAGAGTTCATCAACAACGCATCGAAACCATGGAGCAAGAGATGTCGTATTCAGTATTGTCCAGCATCACAGTTTCAGGTGCTTTCGCAAACGCGACCATGGTCGCGGGCAACAAAGACCAAGCGGCAACCAAACCGGTCCAGGCCCCGTCTGACCGCAAGCTCAAGTCATTGCAAATGCAAGGCTGGCGGCATTGGGCAAAAACCGTGTTGGACCGCCGCTATGCCGCCAATAACGCGTGCGAGCGTGCCGCCTAAATCTAATGTGGTCGCGTGGGTCAAAAGGTTCGGCGTAGTCCAATAGCCCACGCGTTCGAACTGGTGTCTGTGTCGAAGACACCATAGCCGTCCGATCTGTGATGCAAGCGAAAGAACAGGTCGTCGCCCCTTCCATTCACATTAAACGCAGTTTCGAGATAGTAATAGAACAACGTGGTCTGGGACTCGCCTCGGCGCTCGATCTCTGTCTGTGGCGTGCTTGAGGTGAAAGACAGACCAAAGCCACCGCTGAAGCTGTCGAATCTCCACCATGGATTGTCAGGCGCGTATCTCAGCGTTGCAGGTATCGCGAGTTCAAAATGGTCATTGTCGCCAAAATGCCAATTGATCTGAACTTCGGCGCCTAGCCTCCATCGTGGATTTCTGAGTGGATAGTCGATGCCGCCGACTACCCCAGCGAACTGTGAGTCTGCGTATTCGAAATTGTAGAATGACCAAATGCCATCAAGGGTCATGATGCCCCCTTGAACCGCAACATGCGTTCTGCCTTCTTTCAGCCCAATACCCTGAGCTGCCACGCTTTGGGGTTGGCCGACGAAACCTAGAACGGCAATGCTATATACCAGCAGTCTGAGAAACGACATCATGCGGTCACGCTGCCTGCGAAGGGAGAGTGCAATCGGGTCATTTGTAGCATTAGGTTCGTTTTTCGGTTCAGGTGAATTGACCTCATCTGTGTTGACACAGAACGCAGGCGCTGTATACCGCGCGCTCTATTGGTGTTGGTGGCCCCCGCAAGGGGATGCCTGTCGCCGCGGCAAAATCCGTGGAAAGGACAACGCCCTCTTGAAACGACGAAAGAGGAGATCAGCCGGTGACAAAAAGAACCGCTGCCAAATACAAAATTGACCGCCGGATGGGCGAAAACATCTGGGGTCGTCCGAAATCACCCGTGAATCGCCGAGAGTACGGCCCCGGCCAACATGGTCAGCGCCGTAAGGGCAAGATGTCTGACTTCGGACTCCAGCTGCGTGCCAAGCAAAAGCTGAAGGGATATTACGGCGACCTGACTGAAAAGCAGTTCAAGCGCATTTACGCAGAAGCAGCACGAGTGAAAGGCGACACTGGTGAGAACCTGATTGGTCTTCTCGAGCGCCGTCTTGACGCGGTAGTTTATCGTGCGAAATTCGTGCCGACGATTTTTGCGGCGCGTCAGTTCGTGAACCACAAGCACGTACGTGTGAACGGTCAGATCGTGAACATCCCCTCCTACCGTGTGAAAGAGGGCGATGTGATTGAGGTCCGTGATCGTTCAAAGCAAATGGCCGCGATCCTGGAAGCGATCCAACTGCCTGAGCGGGATGTTCCAGATTACATCGATGCCGACCATTCGAAGCTTACAGCAACGTTTGTGCGCACTCCGGGTCTGGGCGACGTACCATACCCGGTGATGATGGAACCCAACCTCGTCATCGAATACTACGCGCAGAACTGATCGTCAGCGTCACCGTTATGCTTTGCAAAGCCGTGGCGGACCGACGCCGCGGCTTTTCTGTTTTCTGCGTGTGCGGGGGCAAGGGCGTCGGGTTTGCGGGCCGGGAAAGGGTCAACGGATTTGCCACTAGCCACAGCGCCGTGACATGGCTATGACGGGCATTCGGAGGGGATGTGAGATGGCTAAGATTGAGCCGCAACCGGGAATTCTGGATATCGCGCCATACGAGGGCGGGGCCAGTCATGTTGCGGGCGTCGCCAATGTCGTAAAACTCAGTTCCAACGAAAACCCGCTTGGTCCCAGCATGTCGGCGCGTGATGCCTTTACCAAGGCTGCCTTTGAGCTACACCGTTATCCGTCGACAGACCACAGATCCTTGCGCGAGGCGATTGGCACAGTTCTCAACCTGGATCCTGATCGCATCATTTGCGGTGTGGGAAGCGACGAAATTCTGTCTCTTCTATGTCAGGCCTATGCCGGGCCAGGAGACGAGGTCATCCATACCGAGCACGGTTTTGCGATCTACAAGATCGCGGCGCTGACCAACGGGGCGACGCCTGTCGAGGTGCCCGAGCGCGAACGTGTCACGGATGTGGATGCGATCCTCGCAGCGGTGACCCCCCGGACGCGACTGGTGTTTATCGCCAATCCCAATAATCCAACGGGCACCATGGTCGGTGAGGGCGAAATCGGTCGGCTCGCCGACGCTTTGCCACCCGAAGTGCTTCTGGTGCTGGACGGGGCTTATGCAGAATATGTCGACGGGTACGAAGGCGGCGCGCGGCTGGTTGAGTCGCGCGAAAACGTCTTTATGACCCGTACGTTTTCAAAGATTTATGGTTTGGGCGGAATGCGCGTGGGCTGGGGCTATGGACCGGCAGCCGTGACCAGCGTTCTGGCGCGGATCCGAGGGCCCTTCAACCTGAGCACCGCTGCCTTGGTCACTGCAGAGGCGGCAGTGCGCGATACGGCTTGGGTTGAGAAATGCCGTCTCGAGAATGCACGCTTGCGAGCGTGGCTTGCAGAAGCACTCGCTGAGCACGGCGTCGCATCGGATACATCCTGTGCCAATTTCATTCTTGCGCGCTTTGCTGATCGGGCGCAGGCCCAAGCCTGTGACGCTCATTTACAGAATGAAGGTCTGATTGTGCGCGGTGTCAGCAGTTACAACCTACCTCACTGCCTGCGCATCACGATCGGTGATGAGCCGAGCTGCCGTCGCGTTGCTCATGCGGTTGGTCAATTCATGGGCGCTTTTGCTGGAGTTGGGGCGGGAGAATGACCCCGATTTACGAGCGCGTGGCGCTGATCGGCTTGGGTCTTATTGCTTCGTCCATGTTCTGGGCGATGAAACGCGGTGGCCTCGCCGGAGAGGTGACAGGCTACGCCCGTTCAAAAGAAACCCGCGCGACGGCAAGAGAAATCGGTCTGTGTGACCGGGTATGTGAAACGGCCGCCGAAGCTGTCACAGGTGCGGATCTGGTCGTTCTTTGTGTTCCTGTCGGAGCGATGGGTTCGGTTGCCGCAGAGATTGCGCCTGTACTGCAAGCCGGCGCGACGTTGAGCGATGTTGGATCGGTAAAACAAGCTGTGTTTGACGCGGTGCTGCCTCATTTGCCTGCCGGGGTTGACTTCATCCCGGCGCATCCGATGGCGGGCACCGAGCATTCCGGTCCGAAATCTGGTTTTGCCGAGCTTTTTGATAACCGGTATTGCCTGATCGTACCGCACCAATCTGCGCGTCCGGATGCCGTCGCCCGTCTGGAGGCGCTTTGGCAGGCCATGGGGTCTAACACGGAGCGCATGGAAGTGGCGCATCACGACCTTGTCTGCGCCGTGGTGAGTCACGCACCTCACTTGATTGCCTACACGATGGTCGGCGTTGCAGACGATTTGCGGCGCGTTACCGACAGCGAGGTGACAAAATACTCTGCGGCCGTATTCAGGGATTTCACGCGGATTGCCGCAAGTGATCCAACCATGTGGCGCGACGTGTTTCTTAACAACCGCGAAGCAACCTTGGAGATACTTGGTCGGTTCACCGAGGAACTCTTTGCATTACAACGTGCGATCCGAACGGGTGACGGTCCGTTGCTACACGATTACTTCACCCGGACCCGCGCCATTCGACGCGAAATTATCGAAGCAGGCCAAGACACGGATGCCCCGGATTTCGGAAGAGTCGGCAAGACGTGAGAAAGAACCTTTCCCTACTTTTGATGGTTGTTTTCCTCGGGAGTTGTTCGGCGCTGACAGGTGGCAAAGAGCAACCTCTCATCGTGACCCGCGGCGCGATTTGTGGAACTGCGATGATCCAAGGTGTGTCGATTGGTGAGGTCAAGGGGCCAGGTCGCTGTGGGATCAAAGATGCGGTCGAGGTAGACGCGGTGGGGGGCGTGCTGCTTAGTCAGCCGTCCAAGATGAATTGCGATACCGCACGCAGTCTAAATGGTTGGGTCACAGACCAGATGACGCCGATTGTGGGCAAGAAAGGTGGCGGGGTAGAAAGTCTTCAGGTGGCTGCGCACTACGTTTGCAAGACCCGAAACGGCAGACGCGGCGCGCGACTTTCAGAACATTCTTTTGGAAACGCGATCGATATCTCAGCCTTCAATCTGGCTGACAATTCATCTCTGACCGTGCTCACGGATTGGGGACGCGGAAAAGAGGGCAAACTGCTGCGTGACTTGCACCGTTCGGCTTGTGGACCTTTCGGGACTGTTCTGGGACCAGAGTCTGACCGGTTTCACAAAACGCACTTTCACTTCGATATCGCCCGTTATCGGAACGGAACATACTGTCGCTGACAGGCTCATCTTTGCAAGCCTTACTCAAGGCTCTTGCAGTCTGCATCCGGGCACTGATCTGTTCCTGAGGGGGTGACCGCGCAACGTGAATTGCGCTGTCAGAGTTATCTGAGCCTCAAAATTGGCGCTGGGCCAAGCGGTACGGGTCCGAGAAAGACGCGTTCGTTTCTGAATCTCAATGGGATGTCCAGGGTCTGAGGATTCCCTGCCAGTTGCGCCAAAAGCGACAGCCCATCCTCGATGGTCTCGCCCAAACCTGCCGGTAAAGCGCCGGACTCGACGCTCAGTCGAAGGATTTCGCGCCAATTTCGGGCCTTGACCGTGATCTGACCCGTTGGCTGGCCCATCGTGTCTATCTCCAGCTCGCCTGCCAGCTGCAGTTCTAAGCGTCCCCATCGGGCTTCAGCCAGCCGCAGGTCCACTGC
This sequence comes from Pseudomonadota bacterium, assembly GCA_039180625.1. GTDB lineage: Bacteria > Pseudomonadota > Alphaproteobacteria > Caulobacterales > Parvularculaceae > Hyphococcus. The sequence continues at coordinate 5,023 of JBCDDE010000012.1, forward strand.
TGTTGGCTGCGGACGTGCCCGCTCGATTGCATCGAGGCCCCATGATTGGTCAAACGTGATGGTCATGTCCGCAGAAAGCGCGTCTAGTGTGTCAGGCAAGTTCCCACCCGGATCTATTCGGGTGCGCCAGTCGAGGGCCGGAGCAAAACCGTCTGCGGTAAGGGTCACTTGGTAGCGCGCTTGTGTGTCAGGCAATCGTTCTGCGTCAAGTTCGACTGCGGATGCGCGGGTTGGTTGTACACTTCCCTCTGGAAGAATGCTCAAGTCTGCAACAGAAAAGCTCAGGCGCTCCGTTGCAAGGTTGTTCCTGGGTTCCACGACAAGTGCGGCACGCATGTCCTTTGATTTGATTTCGTAGCGCGCCAGCGGCGTGGCAAGGCGCTGGGCTTCTGGCCAAAAGGCTTCAAGATACCATGGCCTGTAGCTTTGTGCGCTGATGCGGAATTCCGGTGTGTCCCATGCCACGCCTGTTTCTGGATCGGCCAAGGATAGATCTTCAATTGTCGTGTCAAAATCGACGGGGAAACCGTGCGTCCTGATCTCCGACGCTTCCGCAATCCATCCCTCCGCGCGCCGGTCCTCGAGCCAGCTTTCGATCGCAGACGTCATTCCAGAGGACCCAACGGCCCAATAGACCGACCAGATCAAGGCGATTGCGATCAACATTGAAATCAAACGGATCATGAGCCGCACCCCACCACCAAGGTCTTTTGTGTCCCTGCGCCATGGTGTTTAAGGCCCATGTGCAGAAAGGGACAGACAAATGACGATGTGGGTCTTTGGGTATGGCTCTCTGGTTTGGAACCCGGGTTTTGACCCCGCCGAGAAAGTATTGGCCCGATTGACCGGATACCATCGTAGTTTTTGCATGCGTTCGATTCATCATCGCGGCACTGAATCCGAACCGGGGCTTGTTCTTGCACTGGACGTTTCAGCCGCAGATGTATGTCAGGGGGTGGCGTTTGCCGTTGCCACGGGGCAGGAGGATACTGTTCTGACGTATCTGCGCGAACGCGAACTCATCTCGTCCGCATATGTTGAAAAAAATCTGCCGCTCGATTTGGTGGATGGCCGCAGGGTCATGGCTGTCACCTATGTCGTAGATCCTGATCATGTGCAGTACTGCGGCGGTATTCCGCTAGAAGAGCAGGCGCAGATCATCGCTCGAGCCGTTGGCGGTCGTGGGCCAAATGATGAATATCTCTACCGAACTGTGGATCATTTGACCGAGTTGGGGATTGGTGATCACGATTTGGAATGGTTGATGCATCGTGTCCAGGGTCTCAAAGCATAAGTCCTTGGAATACGCCTTGGATCTGCGTAGTGTTGTTTCAGAAAAACAATGCCGGGAGCCGTCCTTATGGACCAGCCGGATCAAGAGGTCGAGCCGAACTTTTCGCGTCCGATAAGGCAGATTGCGATTATGCTGATGGTGCTTGCGCTGACGGGTGCAGGCGCGTTTCTGGCGTTGCCGCGTGTTTTACCTGTCTTTCAGGCCAATCCGTACCTGAATGGGTTCATTCTCTTCGTCTTTTTTATCGGGGTCGTTGCCTGTTTCTGGCAGGTCATTCAACTTATCGGCTCCGTCCGATGGATTGAAGATTTTATCCAGGACCGACCTGGCCATACAATGGTCAAACCGCCTCTATTGCTGGCTCCTTTGGCGACGCTTTTGCGCCAACGCAATAAACGCATGACGATCGCGTCCGCCTCGGCACGTTCTATTCTCGACTCGGTGGCGCAACGGATCGACGAGGCGCGAGAGATCACTCGCTACATCGTCAGCATGCTGATTTTTCTGGGGCTTTTGGGCACGTTTTACGGTTTGGCAACCACCGTCCCAGCTGTCGTCGATACGATCCGATCGCTCGCGCCACAGGACGGCGAGGCGGGGGTAGAGATCTTCAACCGCCTCATGACTGGTTTAGAGGCTCAGTTGGGCGGCATGGGCGTCGCGTTCGCTTCGTCTCTTCTGGGACTGGCCGGGTCGCTTGTCGTGGGTTTGTTGGAGTTGTTCGCTGGTCACGGGCAGAATCGGTTCTACCGGGAACTGGAAGAGTGGGTGTCGACTATCACGCGTGTCGGTTATTCCGCTGGTGACGGGATTGCCGATGGCGAGGCCGGCGTTGATGCCGGTGCCATCGCAGGACTGGCGGATCATCTGGGCGAACAGGTTCAGGTTCTTCAGCAGATGCTTGTACAATCTGACACCGCCCGCACGGAGATGGATGCGCGTGTTGGTTCTCTGGCGGAAGCCGTGGGTCACCTTAGCGAGCGAATAGATGCGGGCGGAGATATGGCGGGGGCTCTGTTACGCGTTGCCGAAGGTCAGGATCGTCTCATCGAGCGTCTGGAGCAAAGCAATGCAGCCGGCGAAGGTATCGACCCTGAAAGCCGAATGCGCCTGCGCTCAATCGACGTGCAGATGTTGCGCATTCTAGAAGAATTAAGCGCGGGTCGTCAGGAAAGCGTGTCCGAGCTTCGCACCGATCTTTCCGAATTGAACCGGGCCTTGGCTCGGATCGAGATGACAGCGCAATCCACCTCACCGGCGGGACGTGCGAGCGCTTTACGGCGGGTTGAAAACGATCCGGATCGGGGCGGCTGAGCCATGGCACTCTCGCGACGAACCGGTGCACGCTTTCAGGCGGCGATCTGGCCGGGTTTCGTCGACGCGATGACCGGGCTGCTGCTTGTTTTGATGTTCGTGCTCACGATTTTCATGGTCGTGCAATTCGTACTGCGTGAGGAAATCAGCGGACAAGCCGATGAACTGAACGCGTTGTCTGGTGAGGTGGCCGCATTGGCTGAGGCACTGGGCTTGGAACAAGTTCGAAGTGCTGAGTTGGATCAGCGTGTGGGGGCCCTCACCACAACACTAAGCGATGCCGAGGCCCGCCAACAGCAACAGGCGGATCTGATCGCGTCTTTGCAGCGCCAGACGCAAACGCAACTCGACCAGCTTAACGCAGCCGAAACACAGATCGCGGATTTCGAGGCTCAGGTGGCCGGTCTTTTGGCGCAGCAACGCTCTGATCGCGATCAGATCACGGAGCTTGAAGGCGCACGAACTGCGCTTCTGAATGAACAGGAACAGCTTCAACTGGCATTGGCAGGCTTGCGCGATGAAATCGATGCAGAACAAGAAGCGGCTCGGCTCGCAGCGGCGCAACGCGAGGCGCTCGAAGCTCTTGTTGCGGATCTCGAGCGCGAAGGTGATGCCGCCAGCGCGCGGGAAACAGCATTGAGCGCTGAGATCGATGCGCTCGAGGGTCAGCTGTCCGAAGAAGAGCGGGCGCGTCTGGCCGAGGCGGCCGCGGCTGAAGCTTTGCGAGAGCGCTTACAAAATGCAGATACTGAACTGATGGCGATGACCTTGGTGCTGGAAGAGCAGCGTCGCGCCGCCGAGGAAACGTTGACTTTATTGGCGGCGGCCCAAGCTGCCAAATCTGCGGCAGAAGAGCAGGCGGCCGAGCAGTTGAGCGAGGCAGAGACGCGTGCGGCTCTGTTGGCGCAGGCGCAGCTGGCGCTTTCGCAACAGACAGAGATCTCAACTGAGGCGCAGCGTCAGCAAGCCCTGCTCAACCAACAGGTCGCTGCCTTGCGCAACCAATTGGGTGATTTGCAGGCGCTTCTCGATGATGCCGAAGAACGGGAGGCTGCCACTGGCGTTCAGCTTCAGTCTTTGGGAAATCAACTGAATACGGCGTTGGCGCGGGTCGCTGCAGAAGAGCGCCGTCGTCGTGCACTAGAGGTGGCTGAAGAGCGCCGGCTCCGTGAGCAGGAGGCCGAAGAGGCTCGACGCCGCGCCGAAGCGGAAGCCGCAGAGAGAGCCAGGTTGGAGGCAGAGAAGGCCGATCTTGAAAGATTTCGGTCCGAGTTTTTTGGTCGTTTGCGCGAAGTTTTGGAAACCCAGGAAGGGGTGCGTGTCGTGGGGGACCGCTTTGTTTTCTCCTCCGAGGTTTTATTCGCACAAGGCGCTGCTACTCTGTCCATTGAAGGTCAGGCAGAGCTCGCGAAAGTGGCCGAGATTCTGCAGGTCATCGCGATTGAAATTCCGGAAGAGATCGATTGGATCATCCAGGTGGATGGCCATACCGACAATACCCCTTTTCGCGGCAGTGCAGGCGCAAATGACAATTGGGAGCTCAGTCAGGCGCGGGCCTTATCTGTGGTCCGCTATATGATCAACGCTTTGGGCGTCCCTCCGCAGCGTTTGTCTGCAAACGGGTTTGGGGAGTTTCAGCCAATCAATCCCGCTGATACAACCGAAGCACGTGCCCAAAACCGACGGATCGAGTTGAAACTCACGGAACGCTAGAAAAAAGCCCGGCTCACAGGCCGGGCTTTCGAATTACTAGTTTCGGTAAACTTAGTCCGCTGTCAGAAGCGGTGGTTTTTTGCCCGATATGCGTGGTTGGTCCGGCCCTTCGGTCCGCATATCGATTTTACCATCCTTGACGCCAACTTTCACAACACCGCCCTTGGCTAGCTTGCCAAACAAGAGCTCCTCGGCCAAAGGCTTCTTGATATGTTCCTGGATCACGCGACCCAAGGGGCGTGCCCCCATCTTATCGTCGTAGCCTTTTTCAGCCAACCACTCCGCAGCGGGTCGTGTCAGTTCGATGGTCACGTTGCGATCCAGCAGCTGAGCCTCCAGTTGCAGCACGAATTTCTCGACCACCTGCAAGATGACCTCTTTGGGCAGTGGCGCAAAGGAGATAACGGCATCAAGACGGTTTCGGAATTCCGGTGTGAAGGTACGTTCGATAGCTGCTCGGCAACCTACGAGTCGATTTTCTTGAAATTTTGTGAACAAGAGAATAGCACGAAATGTAAGTCAAAAATGTCATTTAAGCTGCACTGCTTTGCGCATGCGCAGAAGAAATTATAAAAATAAGCCTGAAAGGCAAGGATATTTCAGAGAAGGCCCTGAACAGAGGGAAAGCCAACGTGCTTAAAGTTAGCATGAGTGTTTTGTCACCCTTGGTAACAACAAAGGTCAGTGCGCATGCGCATTAGAACTTATGGTCATGGAGGCTATCTCGGGAGCCAATAGACCGATTTCGCTCAAATTTTTGCGAGTAAAAGCAGAATATCATCTGCTAATCCTA
>JBCDDE010000013.1:0-9443 GCA_039180625.1 Pseudomonadota bacterium
ACGAAGCGCGCCACGGCTCGCAAGGCCGCTCCCGCCAAAACCGGTGCCACGGCCAAGCCCGCCACTCGGAAAACCCCCGCAAAGAAAACCCCCGCAAAGAAGGCAGCCCCCAAAGTGACTGAGACCGCTAACGAAAACACACCCGAGACCGGTGAAGCCAAAAGCCGTTTCAACGCCGCTCTCGAAGAAGCCAAAGCCGGCGCGCAAGCGCTGCGCACGCAGGCCCAGACCCGCGCCGCTGGGGCCAGCGACGATTTCAAAGCCGAAGCGCGCGTTTATGGAGACAAAGCCATGAGCAAAGCATCAGACCTTGCCGTTGACGCCAAATCCGCAGCCAGCGACGGCATCGCCTCGCTTGGCACCGTGGTGGGCGACACCGCCGCCAAAATTGACGATCAGTTCGGCGAACAATACGGCGATTACGCCCGCAAAGCCTCACGCTCGCTGCAGGAAACCTCCGCCGCGCTCGAATCCAAGAGCGTTGAGGAACTGGGTGACGATGCGCGTGAATTTGTGCGCAAGAGCCCCGGCGTCGCCGTCGGCCTTGCGGCCGTGGCCGGCTTCATGCTGGCCCGCATGTTCCGCGGTTCGCGTAAGTAAGACGTATCAACGCTGAGCTCGCTCAAACCCGGCGGCTCAGCGTTTTCGTGCGCGCTGGCGTGTTCCGCGCGCGGGGGTTTGGGGCTGTGGGTTTTTGGGGCTAGAGATCGCGGCGATGCTGGATCAGGAAACCGAGCGTGCGAACGAGGGCGATGCGCCCTCCCCTGACGCTATACCTGAAGCGGAGGGCACGAGCGCCCCGCCTAAGGCCTATGACGAATCCATCGTCGAAGAATTGGGCGCGGTCATTGACGACGCCAAGCTCTACGCCACCGCTGAACTGGCGTTTCAGAAAACGCGCGCCAAGCTGCTTGGCAAGAACATCGGGATTGCGCTTTCGGCAGTTATTGTTGCGATAATCCTACTGCACATTTCCATTATCGCACTAGCGGTCGGCCTCGTTATGGCTCTTGAGCCGCTGGTCACCATCTGGGGTGCCATCGCGATTGTTGTGGGCGTGATGCTGCTGCTGGTCGGACTCTTGGGCTACATCACCTATTCGAGAGGCACTTTGATCGGCGAGATGTTCGCGTCCGACGACGCAAGCAGCAACGAGGACGCGCCCGAATGAGCCGCCTGCCTGACGCCTTTTACGAAGACCGAGCCTTGCGCGACGCAGCGCGCGATGTGCTGTTCGCCGATGTGGAACACGCGAAGAACACACTAAGCGGAAGAGCGATCGCTGGGCGCGTTGCGGGACGCGTGGGCGACGGTGCAAAAGACGTTTTGGAGGTCGCCAAGGTCCACGCCACGGACAAACAGGGCTTGCTCGCTGGTTTGATTGCGATCGTCGCCTTGTTTCTCGCGCGCGAGCCAATCATGGAAGTCTTAGGACTGGCGGAAGCTGTCGAAGACGACTCCCTTACCGAGGCCGAAGCAGAACCCGATGATGAGGCCTCGCTTGACGGCGATATTGATCAGAGCGAAAGCGATCCGGAAGCAATAGAAGCCGACGGCTTTGCAATGTCGGGTTCAGCATCGCCCAACAATACGCCGCCTGACATCAGCGAGGATGAACCGCTGAAAACCGGAGAAACCGCATGACCACCGCCAATCCCGACGCCCGCGACGAATTGCGCGCCAAAATCGAAGCGCGCGAGCGCCGGATCGCTGAGCGCACATTGGCCGACGAAGCGCGCGAAGTGGCCGGCGCGGCGACGGAATATGTAAAGAAAAACCCGATGCAGGTTGTCGGAGGCGCGATTGCATTGGGCCTTTTGGTCGGCCTGATGACGCGTCCGGGTCGGCGTGCGGTGGGAAACGCGGCAACGGGCACAGCTAGCGCGGTTAGCGACGCGGCCTCTGGCGCTGCTCAGAAAGTGGGCGATGCAGCAAAGAGCCAGGGCTCGCGTCTTGGCACCCTGATCGCGGACGCTCTTGTGGCCTACGGAATCAAATTGATCGATGATGCGCTCGACGCGGGTCGAGCAGGGAAAGAAAAGGCCGAGGATATGGGCGACGCCGCCGTAGCAACAGCGCGCACGGCAAAACGCGACGCTGAATACGTCGCGGGGACCGCTGCTGACAAAACTCGCGCCGTTGGGCAACGCACACGCCGCCGGGCAACACGCGCAGTGCGCAATCTAGCCGACCGGGTCGCTAACTAATTCTCCCGTGTAAGAGCGGTACAGACGAGCTCTCATCTTTTAGAACGCTTGCGTTGCGCGCCCGCTTAGCTATGGGCAGCGCCGACGGTTTCATTTGAAACGAATCCTCGTTTCGAGCGTCTCCAGGAGGGATCACCATGGAAGAAGCAACTCCGACACAAAAACTCCACCTCGTCATGGGCGGTCGTGTGAAAGACCCGCGTGGGCACGAATTTGTCGACCCCGAAGGCATTCACACCGTCGGCGTCTTTAGCTCGTACGAGGCGGCGGTTGATGCCTGGCGCGCGCAAGCACAGCGAACCGTTGATGACGCGGAAATGAAGTATGTGGTGGTGCACATCCACAAGCTCCTGACGCCCGAAGCCTAACCCGTTCGAGGCCGGAAACGTGGCGCTGTCAGACGATTACGGCTTACGGGCTTACCAACCTGGAGATGAGAAGTGGTTGAGCCAGATCACGCTCAGCGCGATCCGCGCGGTGGGCGCTCGTCACTACTCGCCCGAACAGATTGATGCGTGGTCTGCCGGTCATCACGATCCGGCCCGTCTCGCGACACGCGCCGAAGGTGGCGCCTACATCGTCGTCGGAATTGCTGGGATCGCTCTGCCAGCGGCCTACGCCTTACTTGAACGCGACCAGGCCGGCGATGGGCATCTCGATATGCTGTATTGCCACCCCGACCACACGCGCAAAGGCTTAGCTGAAGCTTTGCTGGCGGATTGCGAGGCAAAGGCGCGCGATTGGCAGCGCCCGCGGCTTTACACCGAGGCCAGCGAGTTGGCGAGGGGCGCGTTTGAGCGTGCGGGATACAGCGAGACGCACCGCCGAGACTTCACAATCGAAGGCCCGAACGGCCCGGTGCCGATCCACAATTACGCGATGGAAAAGCTTCTAGACTGAGAAGCCTAGCACTCAGACCTCAGACAAATTCGATCTTTTCAACGAGGTAAAACTTGTCACCCGAAGGCACCGTCACTTCGATCTCTTCGTCCACCTGTTTGCCAATCATCGCTCGGGCGATAGGCGAGGTGTACGAGATACGGCCCTTAGACGCGTCTGCTTCGGTTTGGCCAACGATTTGATACTTGACCGGTTTATCGTCTTCATCAAGCAGCGTTACGGTGGCGCCAAAAATGACCTTGTCGCCCGAAAGCGACGTTGGATCGATAATCTGCGCACGACTGACCTTGTCCTCGAGATCAGAGATTTGCGCTTCGACCTGGCCCTGGCGCTCTTTCGCCGCGTGATATTCGGCGTTTTCCGACAGGTCGCCATGCGCGCGGGCTTCTTCAATTGCATCGACAATCAGGGGGCGTTCCTCGCGCAGCGTTTTAAGGTCTGCCATCAGCAGTTCATACCCTTCCGCCAGCATCGGAACCTTTTCCATCGTCGCCATTACCGTCTCTTTCTTCGTCCACCGATCTGATCGCTTCACGCTCCCGATTGGAGCGTCATTTCAACTGGTTCCGCCCGTCGCAGAGCGGTCCGTACGTGTCGAAATGTGGGGGGATCAAACGTAATCGTTCAACTATAATAGTCCTGTAGGGATCGAACTTCAAGCTGATCAGGTGCAATCGCTGCAATCGCGGTGGCAGCGGCGTTCGATGCGGTGGCTGTTGTGTAGTAGGGAACCTTCTTTTCCAGCGCGGTGGCGCGGATTGATTTGGAGTCGAGCAAGGACTGCCAACCCTCTGTCGTGTTGAAGATCAGCGCGACGTCGCCATCGATGATCTTGTCGACGATATGCGGCTGACCTTCAGCGACTTTGTTGACGCGCTCCACTTCAAGGCCCTGCTCGGCGAGATAGCTCTGTGTCCCACCCGTGGCGATGACGCGGAACCCTTGGGCGAGCAGATTGCGCACTGCGGGCACAATCACCGGCTTATCCGAGTTTTTAACCGACACGAACACCGTGCCTGCGCGCGGGAGGACCATGCCCGCGCCCATTTGCGATTTGAGGAAGGCGGGCTCGAAGGTTTTGTCGATGCCCATCACCTCGCCCGTGGATTTCATTTCTGGCGTCAGGATTGGGTCCGCACCGGGAAAACGTCCAAACGGGAACACCGCTTCTTTGATCGCCATATAGGGCAGTTGGCGCTTAAACGGATCGAACGCGCTGAGCTTCTCGCCCGCCATGACCCGCGCCGCAATCTTGGCGACGGGCTGGCCGATAGCCTTGGCGACGAAAGGCACGGTGCGGCTCGCGCGCGGGTTCACCTCGATCAGGTAGACCTCGCCATCCTTGACCGCGAACTGCACGTTCATCAGACCTTTCACCTTGAGCGCGCGGGCCAGAGATTCTGCCTGACGCTCCATCTCCTCGACGATATTTGAAGGCAGTGAGTATGGCGGCAAGGTGCAGGCGCTGTCGCCCGAGTGGACGCCCGCTTCCTCAATGTGCTGCATGACACCGGCAATGCGTACCTCTTCGCCATCGCATAGAGCGTCCACATCGCACTCGACCGCATCGCGCAAATACTGGTCGACCAGCACAGGACTATCCCCCGACACATTTACAGCGTTTTGGATGTAGTCATCCAATTGCGCTTCGGAATCGACAATCTCCATTGCGCGGCCACCAAGGACAAAGGACGGGCGCAGCAGCACTGGGTAGCCGATCCGCGCCGCCACTGCGGCGGCTTCATCGCGGGTGTAAGCGATGCCGTTATCGGGCTGTTTGAGACCCAACTGGTTAACGAGTTTGGCGAAACGTTCGCGGTCTTCAGCGTGGTCGATCGCGTCAGGGGTGGTACCGAGGATCGGGATTCCTGCGTCTTCCAGCGCCTGTGCAAGTTTAAGCGGCGTTTGCCCGCCAAACTGCACAATCACGCCCGCAAGCTCGCCCGACTGCTGTTCGACATGCAGAATTTCGAGCACGTCTTCCGCCGTCAGCGGCTCAAAATACAGTCGATCCGAGGTGTCGTAATCGGTTGAGACCGTCTCCGGGTTGCAGTTGACCATGATGGTCTCATAGCCCTGCTCCGCAAGGGCAAAACAGGCGTGGACGCAGCAATAGTCGAACTCGATTCCCTGCCCGATCCGATTCGGGCCGCCGCCCAAGATGACGACTTTCTTGCGGTCGCTGACCATGGATTCGCACTCCGCCTCGCCAAAGCTGGGGGCTTCATAGGTTGAGTACATGTAGGGCGTGATCGCTTCGAACTCGGCGGCGCAGCTGTCGATGCGTTTGTAGACCGGGTTCACTCCTAACTTGCGGCGCAGCGCGCGCACTTCGGCCGCGTCGGTTGCGCCCGCCATGGCTTGCAGGGCGTCGTGGAGCAGGCCCGAACGTTTCGCCTGCGATTCGCCGACCCCGTCTTTCACCCCAACCGAACGCACCGCAAGAGTGGCGAGGCGTTCGTCGGAGAAGCCCATGCTCTTAAGCCGCCGCAGCGCCGCCGCATTATTGGGCAAGCCATTGGTGGCCACGTCCTTCTCCGACGCGATGATCTCTTCAATCTGACGCAGAAACCATGTGTCAAAGCGGGTGACCTCGTGGATTTCATCCAGCGTCAGTCCTTCGCGGAACGCTTGCCCTACATAGAGCAGCCGGTCGGGCGTACGGCGACTCAGCGCAGCGGTGATCACATCTTTGGCCGCGTCTTCGAGTTCCAGCACGCGGTTGAAGCCATCCAGCCCCGTCTCAAGCCCGCGCAAAGCCTTCTGCATGCTTTCCTGGAAGTTGCGGCCAATCGCCATCACCTCGCCCACTGACTTCATCGCCGTCGACAGATCAGGTTCCGTGCCTTTGAATTTCTCAAACGCAAAACGCGGGATCTTTGTGACGACATAGTCGATCGTCGGTTCAAAACTCGCCGGGGTCGCGCCGGTGATCTCGTTGGTGATCTCGTCCAGCGTGTAGCCGACCGCTAGCTTGGCGGCGACGCGCGCAATGGGAAAGCCCGTTGCTTTCGAGGCTAACGCCGACGAGCGCGACACGCGCGGGTTCATCTCAATCACGACCAAACGGCCATCCTTGGGATTGACCCCGAACTGCACGTTCGACCCACCTGTTTCGACACCAATCTCGCGCAGCACATCGATGCTGGCGGTGCGCATGATCTGGTACTCTTTATCGGTCAGCGTCAGCGCGGGCGCAACCGTGATCGAGTCCCCTGTGTGCACACCCATCGGATCGACATTCTCGATGGAGCACACAATGATGGCGTTGTCCGCTTTGTCGCGGACGACCTCCATCTCATATTCTTTCCACCCCAAAAGCGACTCATCAATCAGAACTTCGGTGGTCGGCGACGCGGCGAGACCGGCCGAGACAATCTGTTCGAATTCCTGGGTGTTGTACGCGATACCCCCGCCTGTACCGCCCATTGTGAAGCTGGGCCGGATCACGGCTGGCAGGCCCGTGATTTTCAACACTTCACGCGCTTCTTCGAGTGTGTTGGCGATGCCGGCGCGCGGGCTTTCCAGACCGATCTTGTCCATCGCCTTGCGGAAGCGTTCTCGGTTCTCCGCCTTATCGATCGCGTCGGCCTTGGCCCCGATCATCTCAACGCCGAACTTCTCCAAGACGCCCATCTCTTCGAGCTTCAGCGACGTATTCAGCGCAGTCTGCCCGCCCATCGTCGGCAGCAGTGCATCGGGGCGCTCTTTCTCGATGATCTTGGCGACAATCTCCGGCGTGATCGGTTCGATATAAGTCGCGTCGGCAAATTCCGGATCGGTCATGATCGTCGCCGGATTCGAATTGACGAGGATAACGCGATAACCGTCCTCTTTCAGCGCCTTGAGCGCCTGCGTCCCGGAATAATCGAATTCGCACGCCTGGCCGATAATGATCGGTCCCGCGCCAATGACGAGGATCGAAGAGATGTCTGTGCGTTTGGGCATGGTGTGGGGATCGCCTCAGGCTTGGATTATGGTGAGAGAGGGAATGGAAAGCGCGAAGGTCATCGCACGCCACCAAGATTGGGAATGTCTTCAACGTCCAACTCGGGGACAGCCTCTTCCACCGCCTTTGGAGGCGGCGGGATGGCTGCGCCGACGCGGCGCCAGGACACCTCGATCAAGCGAGTATCGGTAAGTTGCGCCTGACACCCGCTCGCAAGGATCGTGTTTGCCGGCTGCGTCGCTCCGCGCACTCGGAACAAGGTCGGGTTCTGGCCGAGAAACAGCGCGCCCTGGCGGTCGACGCTCATGGTTTTGAACCGCGCGATCGCAGTTCTGGTGTTGTTGGTCTGCTGCATCAGGCGCGATCCGGCCATGTCGTCCGCGCCCTTTGCGATCAGGTCCTGAATGGCTTCGAGGCTGAGAAGGCTGATATCGTAGGTGAAGGTCGGCACCCAGCTTCCACCTGCGTTTTCAAGCTCTTGATATTGCTCGTAGGTAAGCTTGGCGCGCACGCGGCCGATACAGATCTCTTCGATCTCATCGCCCAGCCGTGGGTCTTCGCCGAACAGCTTGTCGTACGCCTCGCAGCCGGAAAGGCTGAGCGCGGCGAGCGGAAGGAAAAGCCATGCCAATTTCACGCGCCATCTCCCGGTTCAAAAGCATAGGTCAGCTTGGTGTAGCGCGCGACATAGGGGTGCACGTCCGGGCGCGAGATCGCCTTGCCGTAAACGAAGGTGCAATTGCGGCGGATATCGACCAGCCGGTCTCTATCGCGCACCAGAATATAGCTCAGCACGTAATGCGAACGCGGATTGGCGCGGCGTCCAACTACGTCGAGTTGGCGGATGGCGTCGCCCGTTTCGCTAAGGCGATCCATATCCTTGAAGCCCTGCCGCTCGCGCGCTTCGGCCACCGCGTCGTGACGCGCGGCGGGGTCGAAATCCGTTTCGCTAAACGGCCCTTCGAGCCCGACGACCTTGCAATCCATCCGCCCGGCGACGGGGCCGTCGGTGTCTTCGCGAAAGAGGATAGGACGCCAATAAGACAGCACCGGAAGACCCCCTGAACCGGCCTCAATCCTGACCGAGCCATCGCCCTGAAACGCCACACCCTCCACAATCTCCGCGCCCGGCCACGTCGAGGACGGCGGCGGCGTCATTGCGGGGTTTGCCAGCAATGGACTGCCACAAATGGGTGCGCCAATCGCGAGCGCTAGGAAGAAGGGGCGGATGAACGGCATTTGCGTCAGTCGCCCTCGCTTGTGTCGTCGGCCGGGTTTTGCTTGGCCCAATATAGCCCCGCTTCGGTCACCATGCCCATGGGTTGCACCGCTTCCTTACCGCGTTCCAGCACAAGATCACGCACGAGTAGAGCGTCTTTGAGACAGCTCTCCATAACCTCTGTCTCCACCGCCACACGGGTCTCCGGGCTAAGGCCAAAGTCCGCAATGTCCTTGTCTGTGAGCACCCCAACAAAGAACTGCCGCGCGTTCGGGGACACTTGTCGCGGCGCAAGGCGAGCGAGATAACGGCGACGGAGGGATTCGAGAGCGTCCTTTTCGGTCATGAGAGCCCACCTACGAACTTCTCAAACAGGTAGAAACTGTCTTGCGGTCCCGGTGATGCCTCAGGGTGGTACCCAACCAGCTGTAAAAACAGCGGCTGGTGAGGCCGGCTGGAGTCAAAGTACCGCACCGACCAGCTGTAAAAACAGCGGTCGGTGGGACAGACTGGTCGCAGCGAAGACTCGAGCCGGGAGCAGGTCTTGAAAAAGTCTTCTACTCCTTCCTCTTGTCTTCGTAGCAGGGAACGCAGCAAGCAGCAACGACAGCAAGCAGCAACGACACCAGACCTGCCGGCAAACGCTCAGACAGGGTGTCAGTCAGGCAGCCTCCTCCTCCTCGGCAGCCGTTTTGTGCGAGGTCAGAGTTGTACCAGCCGAAGACGCCGCGCCGGACCGCTCGCCTCCGCCACGTGCAGCCAGGTCGTTCACACCATATAGCGACTTCAGTATGCATCATTTGTGCCGTAGGTATTGACTCAGAGCTAGAAGACAACCCGGCTGATCTTGATACTGCATATATTTAAAACGAGCGTCGTGTGGACCAAATGCCAAACAAGTATATCAACTTATCTATTCTGTCATTCTGGCAGATCACTTGTAAGCCAGCGTTTCGGGTAAACAGGACCAAGGGCCTAATTGACTTTCTAAATTATTTATACTCATGGTCCTTTGCAATCAGTAGTGCAACCAACGGGAGGGGGGCAGAGGACCATGGCCCCGCGAAATTTTTTGGGCATACTGAGGTAAAAAGAAAAAAGTGTACACACACACACACACACACACACACACACACACACACACACACACACACACACACACACACAC
>JBCDDE010000014.1:0-6681 GCA_039180625.1 Pseudomonadota bacterium
ATATTCTTCGGCGTGCCGCGGATCGTCGGCAAGCCAGGCGTCCAGTTCCGCGCAGGTCACTGCATCCGCCAATTCATCGTCCATCCGCGCACGCCAGTCATGGGCGGCTTGGCGGATCGCCTTCCGCTCCGCATGGGGATCTTGCTCGGTCATCGTGCTCAATCGCCTGACAAATGGGCGTCGATCTCAGCGACGGCTTTGGCGAGGTGTTTCGCGACAGCCGGCCGACTGATGCCGAGCTTCGCGGCGATTTCGGTGAAGGTCAGCCCCTCAATCCGCCGCATCAGGAAGATAAGGCGTCGGCGCTCATCCATGGCGAGCAGCGCGGCATTGATCCGGTTGAGCTCTTCGCGAACCAGGAGCGCGCTTTCCGGTGTTTCGACATCGGTTCCCGAGACGGTGTCGGTGGGTGCAGTGGTTCGAGCGTGGCGCATGCGAACCTGCGCTGAGCGCCGGTCTTGCAGTGCAAAATTCTGGGCCACACGCCAGACAAAAGCCTCGGGATTGCGGATCGCGGTTTCCGCCTCTTGCTTGGCGAGTTGCTCGAAGGCGCGCTGCGCTACGTCTTCTGCGTCAAAGCCGTGCGGCCCGTGAAGCTGTCTCAAACCGACAACCAGTTTGCCGAAATAGCGGCGATAACAGTCCTCAACGACGCGACTGCCGCTATATGTGTGGGTTTCGCGCGGCTCAGCAGCACGCCCCATGCCAGATGAGGAGTTGTGAGGCGGCCTTAGTGGATAAGATGAAAAAGCATCGGATAAAAAATCTGCCATGGGAAAATGCATCGACCCTCACGGCATATTCCAGCAAATACACAACGCCGCATTACTTGAATTTTATTTGCATGTCCCGCCGCCGCCGAATTGGAATGCCCTCCGAAACACAAATTCCTATTACCAATCGGGAGCTAAGAACGCAAGCTATTGCGACTGGCTCGCAGCAGCGGGTTTGCGGGCACGAGATGGCGTTAGGCTTTTTTGTTAACGCGTTTGGCAGCATGCCGCAGCAAACGTTTTCGTTTCACGCCTTTGTCTTTCGAAACCTCTTTCGCCAGCGTTCCGCCTTTTGCCAGTCGCCGCATAAGTGCTTCAACGACCCCGTCATACCGATCTTTGCCTGTAGCCTGCGCAGCCTCGCGCATGTCGTCCGGCAGAGGTGGCGTGGTGGTGAGCCAGGACTTCACAAACAATGCGACAGACGGCCCAAGTGTCGCTTCGATATAGGCGACATTGCGATGGTCCTCCCCCTTTGCAGTGCGGCTCTCGGTGTTCCGCCGGCCTCCTATTCTGCTGGTTGCGTTTCGGTCTCTGTTCGTCCCGCCGTTCTTTTGCGACGGCGCGAGCGGGAGGCTGGTAGCGTGCGCTTGAAGAAGACGTAGACTCCCGTTCCGCTGAGCAGCATCAGCGCGAGGCCCGTCAGCACGACAGAGACTTCCTTGAAAACGCCGAAGATATGGCCGCCATGCAGCGACAACATAAGTTCGCCGAAAATGGTTGGGGTATCCTGATCGCCCAGCGTCGTCGTCCACATCTCCCCGGCACACTGGGCATGCACTTCGGCATAGGCATCGCCGAAGCGGACGTTCCAGTCCCCCGGCCCCCGTAGGTTGAAAAGATACTTGTTCTCCTCGCCGCTTGCGATGTTCACCATGGTAATCGCGCGCCCAGGGAAAGCCGCCTGCGCCTGGTCGGCCGCCTGCCTCAGCGTGACGGTATCGCCGCAATCCTCTTTAAAGCGCGCGTCCCACGCCGCCGGTTCGTCCACGTTTGAGATCGCCGGGCCGAGCCAGTCCGGCTGGCTGAGCCCCACACCGGTGACCGCAAACAGCAATGTCAGCGCGCCCAACCAGACACCTGACAGCCCGTGCCAATTGAACATCTTGGGCACGAGCTTGCCTTTGGTTTGAACTTTGAGAAGCTTGTCGCGTTTGCGGACGCCGCCGCGCGGCCACCACATATAGAGTCCCGTCAGCGTAAAGGCGATCATGAGCACGCCGATAATTGCGATAAAAATCTGCGCCCACGGACCCATGAGCAACGAGAAGTGAAAGTCGTTAAGTTCGTGCGCAAACGCATGGTGCAGAATGAAGTCGCCCTTGTACGCGGCGGTCACCGGATCGACGCTGACCATGATTATTTCTTCGCTTCCCGGTTCGAATCCATAGACCAATGCGGTCTCAAGCCCCTCCACGCGAGTGTCGGGCATGAACAAGCCGAGCGTCTCCAAGCCAAGTGGGTGATCGCGCTCGGCTGCCTCGATGATCTCGGCGACCGGTTTGTGCGGGCCGGCCTCAGCCATCACCACGTCTCCGTACTGTAGCTCGAACATCTCGTTGAAGAACGTCAGAATGACGCCGGTCGCCGCGATCAGAAACACGAAAAGGCTCGCGAAGATGCCAATCCATCCGTGGAGCAAAGCAATAAGGTGTCGCGCGATCTTTCGCCTTTTTGGTTTTCTTGGCGGCCCCATCTCTAGAACCGCTTCGTTACTTCAAAAGCGATAAAGCGTTGTATCGGCGAGGCGTTGGCTGGATCGTAGCGCGTGATGTTCGGAAAGATGCCAGACGGTAGCGGTGTCAATGGGGGTGCGTCGTCGAATACATTTGTGACGAAGAGGCCTAGAGAAAGTCCGCTCAACATGCCGCGATCCCTACCCGACGAAAAGTCGTATACGACTGACACATCGAATGTCAGCCAATCTTCGATTCGCTCCGAATTCGGATCACTCGATTCTCTGTAAGCGTTTGCATAGTTGCTAAAAACATTCACCGAGAGATTGTCGTTGGAATAACCCAGATTGCCGCGAAGTGTCAGGTCAAGCGGATTGAATAGTGTATTGCTGATATCAACTGCCGGAACCGTCGATGATCCAGATTGATCGAATTTTGTTATGACCGCGATATTGACACCAGCATTAAATACGCCGTGACCTGCGTCGAGATGATAGTTGGCGTTGATGTCCACGCCTTCGACCTCGGTGATGGCGTTGTTATCGAAAAGGGGGGCAAAACTGATCGCACTCACGTCCGCGGGAATAAACGGATCGAAAAAGAAATTTGTTACGCCCTGAGCGACAGATGCGAGCGCATCTTCTACCTGTTGCAAGGACGGGTTAAAAATGACCGTGCCGGGCGGGAGTAATTCCGGGTTGCTGAACGCCACGTTGATCGAGTTGAAGGGGCTTACAGAACCCGGGATCGGCAGGAAACCCAAGCGGTTTTCAAAAGAGATATCGTAGCGATCGACGCTCAGATTGACTGAATGCGCACCCCAGCTCTGCTCGTATTGCGCGCCGACAGACCAGGTCTCGGCCGTTTCCGCTACCAGACCAGGAGCAGTGCCGCGCAGGAAGAGAGCGACGATGTCATCCACTTCGGGACCGGCGGATTCGAATCCGAATAATTGATTGATGAGCGACGTGGGCGCAGGAAATGCGAAACTGTCGGTTGCACCCGCTCGTCCGAGGATCGGGGCATTGAACGACGTTCCCCAAGAACCGCGCAGCCTGAAACCTTCAACTGGCTGCCAAAGTACAGCAACCTTTGGATCGACCGTTGTTCCGAAATCGCTATAGTCCTCCGCACGTACCGAAACATTAAGTTCCAAGCGTTCAAGGCCTGGTCGACGGTTATCCAGTCCGAAAACTGGGACGAACAGTTCGCCATAAGCCGACCAGATATCTCGATTTAAGGCGGCGGACAGTTCCGAGACCGACATACCGCTTTCGTCAAAAGATATATCGACGTTATCGAAATCTTCTCCCCTGAACTGACCACCAGTTGCGAACCGAAGGTCCCCACCAGGCAGGGAAAGTAGCGGCCCGGATAGATTGACCCCGACTGTATATAATTCCGAGCTAATATCTTGTTGTTGTGGGCCTAACAGGTCGCTGTCGCGTGCATTGTCGATGGTAGTGACACCATAGGTGCCTGTAAGTTCTACGGTCCAAGAGCTGTCAATGTCCCAGACTAAACCGCCACCGATTGAAAACAAATCCGTCGTCGAGATGCTTTCGAACAGGCCGGTAAAATCTGTTTGAGACTGCTCATTGTCGCGCGACCCAAACAGAAAATCGCCCGATAGCGTGACATTTGAACCCAGTTCCTGTCGGCCGGAGACCACGACGCTATGCCGCTCTTGAGCAGGAACCAGAAAGTTTGGAAGAATAGAGTCTGCTGCAAAATCACGATCTTCGGCGGACAGAAAATCCTGATCGAAGTATTCGTAGGCCACCATGACGTTACCGGTGCTCCAGGTCGTCCCGGCCGCCGCGCTTGCTCTTACCTGGTCGAAATCGCCTTCAGTTACCGTGCCATAGCGGACGCTGGTTTCGATGCCGTCAAGATCGTCTCTTAGGATGAAATTTGCGACGCCGGCGACGGCGTCCGATCCGTAGATTGAAGAAGCGCCATCTAACACAACATCGACACGCTCCAGCGCTGATCCTGGGAACAGCGATATATCGACGAATTCGGCGACTCCCGAAGACCTCGGCACACGTCGACCGTTCAGCAAGACCAATGTCGCGCTGGGGCCTAGGCCTCTAAGATTAACCGGCGATCCAAAGCTAACGTTGAAAGCGCTGTTATTGTCATTCGGGAGCTGGCCCGAAAACCCATTCGATCCCGCACCAGAAATTTGCGGAATAGTCCGTATAAAGTCCTGCGCCGTTGGAGCGCCGGTTGCGATGATGTCTTCGCGGTTGAATTGCAGCGTAGGAGAACTTTCCGGTGCGAGACCGCGGATGTTCGTTCCCGTGACGACAATGGTGTCGGCCATCATCGGTTCTTCCGGCTCGGGTCGCTCCTCCACATTAGCCCGGGGCGGCGGTCGAACCGGTTCAGCTTGCGCCGTCTGCTGCGCGACCACAAACCCGCCATTGCGTGTCCGGCGATAGGTCAGGCCAGATCCACGCAACACTCGCGCGACTGCCTGTTCTGCGGTCAAGGAATCAGAAATCCGCGGCGCGGTCTTGCCTCGGACCAGCGTGTCGGGGGCGATTACGGTGACGCCATAGGTGTTGCCGATCTGGAGCAGTGCGTCGCCGAGCGACTGCGCACGCAGTTCGACTTGGGTGGGCGTCCCCTGCTGTGCAAGCACTGGGCTCGCCGACAGCGCCAGCGCGATCCCCGTCGCTGCGCTTACGAAGAGTCGGTTGCGCCGACAGCGCGGCGTGTGCATTTGTTTCATAGTATTCGACCCCTGGCCCCTCAGCCTCGCTGCAAATGATTGTCAATTTCATATACACGAGCCGCGAGCACCCGATTTGGTAACCGCGTGATGCGATTTTTTTGGTGGGGCTTCGGTGCGGTCAGCTGCTACGCCGACGCTCAACCGTCGGTCGGTACAATGCGGATTGCATCGCCCGCCGAACGGTCGATACGGATAGGGAAGATGTCTGCCAGAATGTCGAGTGTCTCATCGATGTCGGCGGCGCGGAACGTGCCCCAGACCTTGATGTCTCGCACCGCGTCGTCGATGCGGATGGGCGTTTCCGAATACCGGTTGGCGTCGGCGACCACATCGGCGAGGGGCATGCCGGCATAGCTGAGCTGCCCGGTCCGCCAGGCGGCCACCGCGTCGCCGCTAATCTCCTGCGGCGGGCGCAAGCCTCTGTCCCGTGTGGCGGCGATGCTCAGCCCCACCGTCACCTGCCGCCGCGTCCGCATGTTGGCGTGTTCCACGCCGCCGACCATGATGGGATAGGAGACGCTGACCGCACCCTCGCTGACCGCGACGTCGGTACGTGTCTCGCCGAGGCGGACATCGAACGCGGTGCCAGTCACGACCACTTTCATATCGCCCGCAGAGACCGTGAAAGGTCGGTCGGCATCCGACGCGACATCGAAAAACGCCTCGCCGGACTTCAGGGTGACGGCGCGCGCGTTATGCGCCAAAGTCACCTCGACCGCGCTCATTGCGCCCAGCGTCAGTGTTGAGCCGTCGGCAAGCGCGATCTCCTCGATCTGGCCGCGCGCCGTTGCGTAGTCGTCAATCGTCGCAACAGGCGTTCGGTCGAACAGAGCCGGGATCGGCAGGACGGCGACCGCCACCGCTGCGGCGATGCTCGCTGTCGCAGCGCCTGCGATGGCCCGTGGAACCCAGGGCCGATCGCGCCAGCGGGGTCTCGGTGCGATCGTCGTCACAATGCCGTTCTGTTCGTCTCGGTCGGGTAGGCGCGCGCGAACCTCGGCGGCGTCCACACTGCCGAGCGCCGCCCACAACTGCTCGACCTGATCGAACGCCTCGCCGCGGCGTGGGTCCGCCGCCAGCCAATCCTCGAACGCGGCGTGGTCGGCATCGGTGGCATCCTCGTCGTCGAGGCGGGACCACCAGTCGTGCGCGTCCTGGCGGATGGCGTCCTTCTCCGCGTCTCGATCAGGGGGCGTCACGCGTTAATCCTCCGACAGCGATGCGCCGATGGCGGCGACGGCTTTACTGAGGTGCCGGGAGACGGCGGGACGGCTGATGCCAAACTTCGCGGCGATCTCTTTATGGCTGAGACCGTCTATCCTCCGCAGCATGAAGATCTCACGGCGGCGCACATCCATGGTGGCCAGGATATCATAGACGCGTTCGAGTTCTTCCCGTGCGACAAGGGCGAGTTCAGGTGTTCGGGGATCAGTTTCGACAGCGATATCTGGCGCCATTACTTGGTCGTTTAGCCGCGCCCGGATCCCAC
>JBCDDE010000015.1:0-5496 GCA_039180625.1 Pseudomonadota bacterium
ACCTGATCGCCGCGGTGTTTATATGTGCCCGCAGAGGTGAGATGGGATTTGAAAGCCGCAGAGTCTTCGGCCTCGCTTCCACCGAATGGGTCGTTTGGCGCGGCGAAGGCGGCAGGCTTGGCTTTGGCCATGTGAACGAAGACAAAACCGTCATTGGAGTCGCTTATAGAGCCCTGGGGATTTTGGCCAAACGGATATGCGCGGGTGCCGTCATCGGCCTGATTAAACCAGCTCTCCAGCGTCCAGGTGCCGATCAGAAGGTTGCGTTGGGCCATAGTCGTCATTCTCCGCGTTTGTGCCGTGTTGGCTCAAGCCTAAGGCAGCACCCGCCGCGAAACGGAATTAAGAAAGAGGAAAACCCATTAATTCGGGGTTCCGCGTTTGGAGATCGACAGAGCGCACGCAAATTCCTAGGCTATGCAACGATTGGGGGATTGGAATGTGAATGTGAGGGTTGAGCCAGAGCGCACTGGCCAAGTGAGTGAGAGCCAATACCATTTTTTAGGCGTGACGCTGGATGAAGGCACGCGCAGTCTTCGCCGGGGAAAGGAGACCTTGCCGCTTGGAGGACGAGCTTTTGACCTTCTTCTTTACCTCATCACCAATCGCGACCGCATTGTGAGCCGCGCCGAAGTCTTTCGGGGCGTCTGGGGGGATGCTGTGCTGGATCAGAGCAATCTAAACGTGCAGCTTGCCGCGCTACGTCGGGTTCTGGGGCCTGATGTTGTCCAAACGGTACCAAGGCGCGGGCTACGTTTTGGCGCTGAGCTGGAGGATAATTCCGGAGCCGAGACCGCCTCTATCGCTGTTTTGCGCTTTGACGTGATCGGCCAGGCGGAAGAAATTGAATGGCTTGCCGATGGGATCGCAGAAGACCTCTCCACAGAGCTAGCCCGGTTTCGGGATCTTCTCGTGATTGCACGTAACTCCGCCCGCACAGTGCCGGATGTGACGGCCCACGACGCCGCGCAGGCGCTGAATGCCCGGTACCTCGTAACGGGAACGCTACGCCAGTCAGGCGAGACGTTTCGCCTTACGGTGCGGCTTGTGGATGCGGGCTCTGGCGTGAAGGGCTGGGCCGAAACCTATGATTGCGCCGCTGATGCGCGCTTTGAAATGGTAGATGAGATCGTGGCGGCGCTGGCCTCTGCCATAGGCCCCCAGGTCTGGGCGGCAGAAGCACGCAGGCTGCGGCGGGAGCCCCCGCGAAATATGTCCGCCCATGATCTTGCCCAACGTGCGTGGGCAGGTCTTTGGCCTTTAGAGATGACGCCAGATCAGCGCCCACGCGAGCGCGCAATGGATCTTGCAGGTCAGGCCATCGCTATCGATCCGTCCTGTGCCTTGGCCCACCGAACAGTCGCCTACGCACAATTTTGGACGCTTTATTTTGGCCTCGCAGATCTGCGCGATACAGCGCTTATGGAGGGTCTCACTGCCGCAGCGGAGGCCATTGCTTCAGATCCACTGGATCACCACGCATACCGGCAAAAGGGCCTTCTTCATTTTCTAAGCTCTGAGCCTGTTGCGGGCATGATTGATCTGCGCCGCGCCCATGCGCTCAACCCCAATTGCGCGCTGACGCTGAGTTGGCTGGGGCTTTACGAGGCGACACACGGGAATGATACGGTTGCAGTAAGCCACGCGGAGGCGGCTTTGAAGCGCAGCCCTCTTGATCCAATGCGCGCATCTTTGGAAGTGGCGCTGGCTTTCACACATTTCATTACCGCGGATTATGGGTCGGCCTGTGACGCGGCCTTTTCGGCAGTTCAGCAGCGCCCTCAAGCTGCGACGCCTTACCTGATTTTGACTATCGCGCGCATTGGCGTCGGCGATCTGGATGGTGCAAAGTCGGCGTTTGAGCAGTTAGAGGCCCTGGCCCCCGAAATGACCGCCGCGCGGCTGAAGGGGGCGTGGCTCTCTCCCAAAGAAGACTACAGGCGTCGTGCGCAGACCTTTTTGCAGGTTGCGGCGGGCCTTGCGCCGATGTCGGAGGCTGTGGCGCAGGCAGCTGATCGACGACCTTAACGCAGCAAATTATCGACGCGTCGGCGTGCCTCAGCCTTCAGTTGTGCCGCTTCCAGAGCACGGGCTGCCCGGTCCGAGGCGGACACCGGTGTGCGGGGCGCAAAGATTGGCGGTGTGCGAAGAATGCCTCTCAGGGCCTGCAATGCGGCAAATAGGATGGCTTTGGGAGGGGTCTGGGGCTGAGTGGTGAAGTTGGTCATTTTCAGGGTCCTTATGGGTTGTCTTCATCTGTTGAACCCACTTTGCCCAGTTCCTGTTTTTCCCGCGTCGGGACGATTCCCTATTTTTAATTTTTCAGTTCCCTATTTTTCAGGGCACCTTGCACTTAGGGACCCCAGCCGGGCCCATTGCATAGGGAGAGAGGCGCTGAGCCAGCCATTGCTTGAACGCACAGATGCGATCTTGTCGCTGACCACCCATGCTGATGATGCGCGGGGTGGGATGGGGCATACTGTCTATCTACTGGGCGAAGCAGGCGCGGGTAAAACCACGCTTTTGCGCGCATTTGAGGCACAAATGGCGGCGGCTACAGTCCTACGCGCTGCTTGCGAAGATCTGTCGATCCCGGAGCCTTTGGGCCCCTTGCGTGATCTGGCTTTTGATGCGGGCGTCGATCTTGATGCATTGCTGACGCAAGAAAAGGATCGTCTTGCCGTCTTCCTTCACCTTTTGGACGCGATCACGAACTCCGACGGGCTGACGCTGCTTCTTGTGGAGGATCTGCATTGGGCCGATGAGGCAACGCTTGATTTCTTGCGCTTTGTCAGCCGCCGGATCAAGCGCCACGGGATCTTATTGCTCATCACAGCACGCGATGATGAGGCGGAGGGGCGCCCGCAGGTCCGGCGCGCGATAGGGGGCGTCTCGCCCTCTGATTTTACCCGCCTAGTGCTGGAACCACTTTCGCTTGAAGCGGTGACACAGCTTGCAGTTGGGCACGCGTTGTCACCCGAAGAGGTGCATCAGCGGACCGGTGGGAATGCGTTCTACGTCTCAGAGATGTTGCGCGGCTCAGAAAGCGAAGCGCTGCGGAGTGTGCAGGACACAGTACTGAGCCGGATTGCATCTGCCTCCCCCGATGTTCGGTCGGCTCTGGAAGCGGTGTCGATCTTTCCCCGACGAGCAGAGTGGGATTTGGCGCTGCGCGTTTCGGGTGTCGATGAAAGCGCTTTTGATGCGGCAATTGAGGCTGGTTTGATGGAAGATACCGGCACGTATCTCGCCTTCCGCCATGAGATAGCCCGCCAAGCAGTAGAAACATCTTTGCGAACGGGGCGTCGCATGCGGCTTAACACCACGCTTTTGGAGGCATTGCAGGCGTTAGGCTCCGCCTCTACCGCACGCCAGCTTCACCACGCGCGGCAAGCAGCGGACACGGATCAGATAGCACACCTGGCGCCGCTTGCGGCGCGCGAGGCCTTCGCCGCAGGCGCGAACCAGCAGGCTGCTGATTACTTCACCATCGCCGTTGAGCTTGCCGACGAAGAAAACAAACCCGCCTTTGCCGCACTGCTTTTTGATGCGGGAGAAGCCTGCCGCTTTGTAGGACGACTTGGGGAGGCCGTGAATTTGCTTGAAAGGGCGCTTACAATTGTGCCGGAAAACACCGCGCTGCAGGGCCGCATCCTCCAGCGCCTGTCGCGGGCACAATGGGCGGCTGGCTGCAAGCTCCAAAGTCGTCGCTTGGGTGACGCGTCCCTCGATGTGCTGAAGGGGAAGGAGACAGAAGATCTGGCCATGGCGCTCGCCAGCCGCGCCCAAGTCGCGATGTCAGACTATGATATGGAAATGGCTCACGATCTGGCCAGTCAGGCTGAAGACATGGCACGTCGTTTGGGCCGAACGGACATCATCAGTCACGCGCTCAGCACGATGTCTCTCACCTCGCTCTTTGATAGTGCGAGGATGAACAAGATGTATGAAGACAGCATCAAGGCCGCCCAAAACGCGCAAAGTCCAGTGAACCTGGTACGCTGCTATGCAAATGGTGGCGTCGTAAACTGGTATGGCTTGCGCTTTCAGGACGCGCTGGATCTGTGCGAAAAGGCTATTTCTACGGCCTATGAGACGGATACGACGGAACAGATTGAATTCCACCGAGGCTATCGTGCCTATAACCTGGAACGTTTAGGCCGTTGGGACGAAGCCCTTGAGGAAGCCGCAGATGTACTGTCGCGCCCGTTGGAGTCAGCCTCCCCTGCGATCATGCTGCGCCTTGCAATGGCGCGGATATCAATCCGGCGGGGTGAGAGCGATGGCGCGGATGAAGAGGCCGACATCATCGAGAGATTGGGCCTGGAAGAAGACCGCCGCCACGTCTGCGACGTCGCAGCTTTCGTCGCAGAGAGGGCCTGGCTGGGCCTGAGCGATCCAGACGCGGCACAAAAGGTCATGGATGCAGCTTTGGCTGAGCCCATTAAGCCGATGCTTGTGGAGGAGCTTTGGGATTGGCAGCGCCGTCTCACGCCGTCCCGCCCGGTTTTGGAAAGCGCCGATTTGCATGCTCCCTACCGGGCCGCCATGGCCGGCGATTGGGAAGGTTCTGCTGAAGGTTGGAAGAAGGCTGAAGATCCTTACCATGAAGCGCTGGCCCTCGCGGATGGCCCTGACCCCGCTGTAGCGCGGTCGTTGGAGATCTTGGATAGGCTTGGCGCCGGTAAGGTTCGCGATCAGGTGCTTGCGCAAGCCAAGGCGCGGGGCCTCACGGTCGATCAACCCGTCAATTCGCGCCAGTCAACGCGGGAGCACCCAGCGGGTCTGACCAAACGGCAAATGGATGTTCTGACGTTGATGAATGACGGCCTTTCAAACGCCGAGATCGGCGAGCGGCTCTTTATCTCTCCCAAAACTGTCGATCACCATGTGTCCGCGATTTTGGGCAAGCTAGAGGTCAGTTCTCGTGGTGAAGCAGCCGCCTTTGCCCGCGATGCTGGCTGGATTGGTCCCTTGTGAGCGTTCCAATTGTGGTGTCCGTAAGGACCAAAATGATTATGCACTGGGCGCAACTTGTGGCCACGGTGGATAAGCAAATCGGGGCGGCAACATCATGCGCCGCCCGGAAACACGTCTAGCTCAAGTGTTCGACTGCCTTGCACTCGTCAGCACCAAAACAGCGAACGCCCGGAGTAATGAGAATGCCGTTGATGTAGCGTCCATGCGCGGACCATGTCGTCCTGTTTTGGCCCTGAACTCGGCAGACTTTGGGTTTCACCATTCCGGTCAAATAGACCACTCAGAAACCTCATGACTGCACCCCTTTGGCCTCGAGGAAATATGAAAGCTGTTCGAGGAAACCATATTTCCGCATCATTGCGTCACCCTCTGGCGTACGCGTTGCCATTCTCAGGCCGTCGAGGTCGTGCACATCTACGACCACGGCGATTTGGTTGGGATCGTTGGGGTCATCCAAAATCTTGGCAGGTCCTGCATAGGCGCCCAACAGCGCGTCATGCTCGGCGTGAAATGCCT
>JBCDDE010000016.1:0-5281 GCA_039180625.1 Pseudomonadota bacterium
CCTTAGCCCCACCCCCGTATTGATGTCCTGGATCCGCCTTTACTCGAGCTCCGGAGCCCCACCCCCGCACTGATGTCCTGGATCCGCCTATGCTCGAGCTCCCGAGCCCCACCCCCGTACTGATGAGCTGAATCCGCTTATGCTCGAGCTCCTTAACACCACCCCCGTACTGATGTCCTGGATCCGCTTATGCTCGAGCTCCTTAGCCACACCCCCGTACTGATGTCCTGGATCCGCCTCTGCTCGGGATTTGAGGACCCGACCGGACGGTGCGTTCCGCCATCGCGCCGTCCTTTACCATCTGCGCATATTTCCCGCCGAGCATCTCAAGCGGATAGGCAAGCGGGTCGTGCAAATCGTAGTGGTTGAGCCACCAAGCCGGGTCACCGGTTTGCCAGTCTCGCGCGACTTTGGGCGCCATTGGACAGAGATCATCTTCGGCGATGGACATCAGAAACACTGGGATGTTCGTCCCAAATGTTATGAACGAACTCAGCGTTTCAAACCCGACGAAACCATTGACATAAGGTGGTTTTTCAATCGCGTCGTAGATGAAGTTCGACAGAATATGCGCCCCCAGCGAGTGGGCCACCAGGACCAAAGGCGCGTCCCCCGCGACATCTTCCCGAAGCTCTTCCAGCACAGAGCGGACACGACCATGAATCTCAGTATAGACCTCATCGCTTGGATTGCTCGGCAACCTGTACGACGCTGCGTCTGACAGCCGGGTCATAACGAATTTCCGCAGGACGGTCACCAAACCGCTATGCTGAAGCCGGTCATAGTATCGGTCCTGGCGGCGCTGCAGAATGTCCTGCCAAAAGATCTCGCGCCAAGCGACCGTCCGCATGCCGGCGCCAGTGAGTTCGGCTTCGACACGCGCATAAAGATCCGTTGAAAACGTTGGAACATGTGTCGGCAAATACGGATCGCGGGTCTGGATACCCATTCCATGGATCACGGCCACTGCAACTGTTTTGGTCATAAAATAGAACGTCCCGTTGCGCCTGACCCTGTTTATGCGTTGGTGGACAATGCGACGCAACAAAACCAAGCGCAGGATACGAAAAGGGCGACCCCAGGGCCGCCCTTTACGCGATTTGTTCGAAAACCGTTTAGGCCTTCTTGCGTGCTCGCATAACAGCCAAACCACCAAGACCTGTCAGAAGAAGCAGACCACCCGCTGGAAGCGGAACAGTCGACACCTTCTTGTTGTGGTGATGCTTACGGCGCCAGGGCCGCTTGCCATAGTGGCTGTGCTTGATCGGATCAAACTTGCTACCACCGTGGTTCCGAAGATACTTCACCACGAGGCGCTTGTATTGCCGATGCTTGGCTTGCTGCGAGTGGCTCGGCCCGGAATACGACTTATAGCCATAGTGGTATCCCGCCGATGCCGTGGCCGGAACTGCGAGTGCAATCGCAGCGCCGAGAGCAAAAGCTTTAATACTCATGTCCCACCTTACTCATCTCAACACAATGACGCGACATGCGTCACCAAACCGCATTAACCGTAGCATCGGCATATTTCCGCCACAATCCTTAAAATGGAAACAGATTGCTTTTTTAGTTATCAAAACGTCAACAAATGAAGGCCTTACGCGCGTTTTCACCTTGCTTTTAAAGGGCTTTGGCATTAATTTAACAACCGTTCAATTAAAGGGAGGATGGCTTGGATTTCGCGCTGACAGAAGAGCAAGACGCCATCTTCGAGATGGCGAAAGGGTTCGGAGAGGACCAAATCGCGCCCTTTGCGCGCGATTGGGAAGCGCAAGGCACCATCCCTAAAGAACTATGGCCATCGCTGGCAAAATTGGGCTTTGGCGGCCTGTTCGTGTCGGAGGAAGCAGGCGGCTCGGGCCTAGGGCGACTGGACGGAACTTTGGTGTTTGAAGCCCTGAGCCGGTCCTGCGCATCCGTCGCTGCTTTTCTTTCGATACATAACATGTGCGCGTCCATGATCGACCGTTTCGGAACGAAAAGCCTTCAGCAACGGATGTTGCCCGACGCAATCGCGATGACAAAGATCCTGTCGTACTGCCTGACCGAGCCGGGATCTGGGTCAGACGCTGCCGCGTTAAAGACGAAGGCAGACCTGACCAACAGCGGGTATCGTTTGTCGGGGACCAAGGCGTTTATCTCGGGCGGCGGTTATTCTGATGCTTACGTTGTGATGTGCCGAACCGGCGACACTGGACCAAAAGGGATCTCGGCCATTGTCGTGGAAGATGGCACAGATGGCCTGAGTTTTGGCGGGCTTGAAGACAAAATGGGCTGGAAAAGCCAACCGACCCGCCAAGTGCAGTTGGACGAATGCGATGTTCCGGCCGATGCCTTGCTCGGGGAAGAGGGCAAAGGTTTCACTTATGCGATGATCGGCCTGGATGGCGGCCGTTTGAACATTGCTGCCTGTTCCCTGGGGGCCGCGCAGGCCGGATTGGACGCAACGCTCGCCTATATGGCCGAACGCAAGGCGTTTGGACAATCAATCGATCAATTCCAGGCGCTGCAATTCCGCCTGGCGGATATGGAGATTGAGCTCCAGGCCGCACGCGTTTTCCTGCGCCAAGCCGCATGGAAACTGGACCAAGGGGCACCGGATGCCACCCAGCACTGCGCGATGGCAAAGAAATTCGTGACCGAGGCGGCAAGCCGGGTTGCAGACCAGTGCCTGCAGTTGCACGGTGGCTATGGCTATTTGGCCGATTATGGGATCGAGAAGATCGTGCGCGACCTGCGCGTTCATCAGATCCTTGAAGGAACGAACGAGATCATGCGCTTGATAGTTGCGCGGAATATGCTTGCCCAATGACAGACATCGAGATCCGGATCGAAGGTCACGCAGGGCACATCACACTGCAGCGCCCTGACGCGCTGAACGCCCTGACCTATGACATGGCCCTCGCGATCGAGGCTGCGTTGGATACCTGGCGCGACGACGATCAGGTTACGTCGGTGATCATCGATGCGGAAGGCGACAAAGCCTTCTGCGCAGGCGGTGACATCGTCGACATCTACAAGACGGCATCCGCGGGCGACTTCAGCCACGCGCGCCAATTCTGGACCGATGAGTATCGCCTGAACGCGAAAATCTTCGAATATCCAAAGCCTTACTTGGCCTTCATGCAGGGGTTCACGATGGGTGGCGGGGTCGGAATATCCTGCCATGGCTCGCACCGGATCGTCGGTGAAAGCAGCCAGATCGCGATGCCCGAATGCGGGATCGGGTTGGTGCCAGACGTGGGCGGCTCGCTTCTGCTTGCGCTCGCACCCGGGCGCCTGGGTGAATACCTCGGGACAACAACCACCCGGATGAAAACGGATGATGCGATTTTTGCGGGGTTCGCAGATCACTTTGTGCCCGAAGAACACTGGCCCGCGCTGAAGGCCGACTTGGTCGCGGGCTTGGGCGCTGACGCAGCCGTCGCGAAGGTCAGCCAATCGCCCGAAACAGGTACACTTCGGGCGCTGCAGCCAGAAATCGACGCGCATTTTGGCGGCGAGACGCTGGCGGATATCGTCCGGGCACTCAAGCATTCGGACAGCGACTTCGCGAAAGACGCCTTAAAAAAACTCAGCCGCGTCAGCCCCTTGGGCGCTGCTTGCGCCGTCGAACTGATCCACCGCGCCCGCACCGTCGACAGCATTCGAAAAGCTCTCGAGCTTGAGTATCGCTGCACTTATCGCGCGGTCGACGACGGTGATTTCGTGGAAGGGATCCGGGCGCTGGTCATCGACAAGGACAAGTCACCACAATGGAAACATGACAGCGCCGAAAGCGTTCCGGACATTGACGTCGCGAGGATGCTGATGCCTCTTGGAGACAACATCCTGTCATTTGCGGAGAGATGAGATGAAAGTCGGTTTCATTGGACTGGGCAACATGGGCGCACCGATGGCAGCGAATTTGGCGACCGCTGGTCACGACGTCTCGGGTTTCGACACGGCGACAGAGCCACCGCAGGGCGTGACCAGGGTCGGCTCTGCGAAAGACGCCGCATCGGGCGCTGATGTGGTGATCACCATGCTGCCAAACGGGGATATCCTGCGCGCGGTGGCAGCCGATGTCATTCCAGCGATGGACACTGGCGCGGTTCTGCTTGATTGCTCAACGGTCGATGTTCAGTCGGCGCGCGATGTCGCGGCAGAAGCTGAGGCTGCGGGGCTGTTTGCCGTCGATGCGCCAGTATCCGGCGGCGTTGGCGGTGCGGCTGGCGGAACTCTGACCTTCATGGCGGGCGGCAGCGAAGAGGCCTTTGCGAAAGTCTCCCCGCTTTTCGACATCATGGGGCAAAAGGCAGTCCTCTGCGGCCCAGCAGGGAATGGCCAGGCGGCCAAAATCTGCAACAACATGATCCTGGGCGTCACAATGATCGGCACCTGCGAAGCCTTTGCTTTGGCTGATAAATTGGGGCTCGACCGGCAGGCCATGTTCGATGTTGTGTCGACGTCATCGGGGTATTCCTGGACGATGAACGCCTATTGCCCGGCGCCCGGCGTTGGACCAACTTCGGCCGCCGACAACGACTATCAACCCGGTTTTGCGGCGGAACTCATGCTCAAGGACCTACGACTGTCGCAAAAGGCCGCGGAAGCAGCAGATGCCGACACACCAATGGGCCGGAAGGCCCGCGATCTGTATGCCCAATTCGTCGAGGCAGAAGGTGGCAGCGGCAAAGATTTCTCAGCCATGTTACCCCGCTTTGAGAAAAGGGGCCGAAGCTGACGGGCATGGCGCGTCTGAAGGACGCCCTGCCCCGCATCAGCCAATCCCCGACAGACCCGGACTTCGTTCAGGATCCCTATCCGTTTTATGAACGCGCGCGCGCACTGGGCCCCATCGTCTGGTGGGATGAGTATGATCTGCCTGCTGCTGTTAGCTTTGCCGCGATATCGAAATTGCTCCGGGAAAGGCGACTTGGCCGCGAACCAATCGATCCTATTGCCTTCCCTGAACACACGGCGGCGTTCTATGCGATTGAAGCGCATTCCATGCTGGAGCTTGAGCCGCCCCGGCACACGCGCCTGCGCGGTCTCGTGCTTCGGGCTTTCACAAAGCGCCGGATCGAAGCACTTGGACCCGAAATCGAAGCGCTTTGTTATGAGCTGATCGACGCGTTCCCGGACGGACCCTTTGACCTGATCACCCATTATGCACAGGATATTCCCG
Organism: Pseudomonadota bacterium; assembly: GCA_039180625.1. Lineage (GTDB taxonomy): Bacteria > Pseudomonadota > Alphaproteobacteria > Caulobacterales > Parvularculaceae > Hyphococcus. Next base: position 5,171 of record JBCDDE010000016.1, read on the forward strand.
TCCGGATCATCGCACGTCTGCTTGGTGTGCCCGAGAGCATGTCACCGGATCTTCTGCGTTGGTCAAACGCGATGGTTGGGATGTATCAGGCCCGACGGACCCGCCGAGACG
>JBCDDE010000017.1:0-4863 GCA_039180625.1 Pseudomonadota bacterium
CCAGTCTTTTTGCCCGTACTGGGTTGGGACGGAACAAGTCCGCGACGTAGAATTCGACGGCGATCTACTGCGCCTGAGTGCCAAACGCATCACGATTGCGGGCCAAGTTGTCGATGCGTTCTTGGAATGGCGCCGGGCCGCCGCCTGACCCGTAAGGCCCGCAACCCAGACAGGAGAGACAAGATGAACTTCAAAGACAAACTCGCTGATCCGGCGCGGATGATTAGCGGCCATGTTGCAGTTATTCCATCCGCTGTAACGGCCCAGGCAATGTCCGTTTCGGGGGCGGATTTTCTGGTCTTTGATTGCGAACATGGACCAGTAGGCCCCGAGAGCCTTCACGCCATGATTGCGGCCACCCAAGGCACGGGCTGTGCGCCGCTCGTGCGTATCCCCTCGATTGATGAGAATGAGGTCAAAAGAGCCCTTGATGCAGGAGCCGAAGGGATCTGTTTTCCTCTTGCGCGAAGCGTTGCCGATGCCGAACGCGCAGTGGCCAGCCTCCGATATCCACCCCATGGCACTAGGGGCTGGGGGCCATTTGTGGCCCATTCGCGCTGGAACATGGGGCTTTTTGACTATCTGCCTGGACCTGGCACCAAGACTGTTTGCATGCTGCTGATCGAGACGATCGGCGCCCTCGAGAACATCGAAGACATCTGCGCGGTTGAGGGGGTGGATTGTATGGTCCTCGCGCCTTTTGATTTGTCTACGGAGCTTGGCGTGCCCGGGCAGCTCGACCACCCTTTGATGACTGAGGCCAATGCCCGAATTGAGGCAGCCGCGAAAAAGGCCGGCATGCCCCTGGGGGGCGTGGCCTTTACGCAAGAGCAAGCCCAGGACCTGAAGGCCAAAGGCTATCGGATCCTCGCGAATTTTGACGTGCTCATGCTGAAACGCGCGACAGCGCAGGTGGCAGAATGGGCACGCGCATGAGAGTGCAGGAATTCACCGGCTCTGAAGTGCACCGCAACATTCAGCGGCGCCTTCTGGCGCGCCACGCTGAAATCGCCGCAGACCCCGTACTCGGCAATGGAGGACGGGTCCTGAATGTGCTTGATCCGGAGGCCTTTGGCTGGGACCGTCTGGTCGCAGAGGTAGCGCAGGATCGCTTCGTCGCGCTTGCCGCAATGGATCGCGCGACAATCTATGACAAGATCCGCGCGGTCTTTGGAGGAGGGGTAGAGGTACCAAGCTGGGATGTTTTTCTGGGTGGCTCGGGCATCGTCGGTCAGCGCTGTACCACATTGACGGATGTGTTGCCTGATGGCTGGACCTTCAGCAGTTACGCTAAGCCCGATCCCACCACCATCGGCGCAGTTCAAGAGCTGAATTCCCTATGCGGCGTGGCGGCGATGCCCGCATGGTACATGCGCGGCTATGTTGTCCCGCAGATCACCACCTGCATCCAAATGGCTGAAGGCACGCTAGCGGCCTGCGCACTTGTCAGTGATCGCTACCATGTGGACGGCCCCCATTCTGGAACGGCCTTCCTAGGGTCCGTGTCTGTGTCACCCGATCACCGCGGGAAGGGGCTGGGAGTCGCTGTCACAGCACAAGCCTTGATCGATAGCGCGCACGCCTACGGATGGACCTATGTCCTGTCACAAGCCGCATCCGACAATGCGGCCTCCCGCGCGATGCTGGAAAGATGCGGCCTTATCCGCGATCCCACCCGCGTCACCGTCGCCATCAACGCCTCAGGTGCCGCCATCACACGGTAAGACCGAAGAGTTAAAGCAAACAGTTTGGAGGGAAAATGCCATACCAAGAGCTTTTCGGCGATCCGGGTCACAAAGCCCTGTTGGAGCGGGGCGAGGCCCTTTGGCGCGTGGTCCGAGACCATCCCCGCTATGCTTACTATGGGACGGTCGTGTCTCTCAGCGACCCCGGGAATGATACCGCAGACGTGGTGGCCAGTCTCGCGCGCATTCAGGGCTTGGGGATGTGTTTTTACCTTCCGAAGACCGAGGCCGCTTCGATCCGGCGCCAGCTCGACGGTGAGGGTTTTCGAACTGCGCAAAGTCTTTTTTGCAGTGGTGGAGAGGCCTCGTATCAGGCAAGCAGATCGCTTTTGGACAATGGATTGCCGCCGGAAGGCATAACCATTGAGCTGCTCCGCAAACGTTCGCCCGACACGCTGATAGAGGCGACCGTCGCGCTGTGCGAGGCCTGCGGGCTAAGCGCGATGCCCGGCGAGATCATGCGTGGCAGCGTGCTGCCGGGAATCAATCTGGTTGCAAGGGACGCTGCCGGTGCGCCTGTGGCGACGGCGGCGTCCTATGCAATGCACGCCCCCGGCACCCCGCGTGCCAAGGAGGCATTCTGGGGCGTTCTGGCCACGCGCGAAGATCATCGCGGGCGCGGTCTTGCAGGATGGCTCGGCGCCCGCGCGATCCAGCATATGTGGGAGTATGAAGGCATGCGGGGTTTCAATACTGGGATCAAAGAAGACAACGCCGCGTCCCTCGCAGCCTGCGCCAAGCTGGGCATTCGCCGATCAGACCTTGTCACTCTCTTCTGCTTTGATGATGCAACCCTCTCGGAGGGACCACGATACGGGCGTGCGCTCAATCCCGCCAACAGGACAACACAGCTATGACCATAACTGTAAAGCTCGTCTCAAGGCCCCACGAAATCGAACAGGTTCGCGCGCTCTGTCGCCAATGGCTGGACTGGCACTGGGACAATTACCCGGATGATTGGCCCACGGAAGGAAACCCGATGGACCGCTCGCGGTTTGGGAGTATTCTGGACAGCCTGAGCGAGCTTCACGCACGACCTGATGGAGGGATGTTTCTCGCCTCTCTGGATGGTCAACCGGTTGGATGCGTCATGTACAACAAAGCGGGCGACGGCGAGGCGGAGTTCAACCGGATGTTTGTAACAGAAGCAGGGCGTGGCCACGGGATTGGCCGCCTTTTGCTAGATCAAATGTTCGAGCAGATGATCAAAGATGGCTATCACAAGGTGATGTTCTCTTCAGCCATTTTTCTGACTTACGCGAAAGCGATGTACGAGGCGGCGGGCTTCAAAAGCACGCCACATCCCGCAGGCTTTCCTACGGAATGGAAACCATATGTCTATTTCATGGAACGCTCTCTCACCGCCTAGACCGCCAGCAAACGGCTTTCAACGCTCATCCAACAAGGAGACCCTACATGATCTTCAAAAAGCTCTACGTCGATGCGGCGGGCGAAAGCCATTGGGAAGACGTTACTGTAAGCCTCGAAGAGAAAACTTTCGCGCCGCCTGCGAAGGCCATTGAAATCTCAAAGCCCGAAACGGTCACGCAGACCATGTTCTTGCGCCTCAAGAAAGGATGGGATGAGCCCATTCACCCCACGCCTGTTGCGCAAAAACTGATCTGTATGGCTGGTGTCGTCCGCGTGACCGCCAGTGACGGAGAATTCAGAGACATTGGGCCGGGCGACGTCTGGCACATGGAAGATACGCACGGCAAAGGTCATCACACCGTCGTCACAAGCGAAGAGGATTTTCTGTCAGTGATCGTGCAATACTCATAATACAAACTGAGTTTGCCCAGATCGCAAATCGGCCACTCGAAATTGCTTTGATCACATACGGTTTGCCTTACGCTAGCTAACAGATTTTTTGCGAAAGCAGAGAGCATAAGCCTTGTCGGACGAATGATCGTGGCCCGCTTTGTTGTACATGGGGATTTCAACCAACTTTAGGGCTGCGATAGCGCCGCGCGCTTCGAGGTCGCGGATCACTGGCTCGAAGTCAGCCTCTAGGAAGAATGCCTTGTTGACACCAATAATAAAAAGCGCGTCAGGGCGGGCAATGTCGAGAAGACTTTCGAGTGCTTGTGGCCCTACATGTCCGGACGTGAACGTTCCCGCAGACACAACCGCGCCATAAGCGTTCTTGATGGGTCCAAGGTTGGCCATTAGATCGGCTTTGATCGTCCTCCGGTATAATGCTTTTCTGCGCGAGATCGCCAACATCTCTTCAGAGATATCAATGCCGTCAATCTGGTCTGGGCCTATGGCCATTGCCTGAGCAACCAAGCCAGTGCCGCAGCCGATATCAGCGATAGGCGCATGGTGTGAGCCAGCATGTTCCCAGTATAAATTTGCAATTGCATTGGGGTACTCCCAGCCCAAAGCGTGCGCAAATTCCGCGTCATAAGTCTCTGCAAATTCATCATAGTAGGCTTTGTTGTCCTGCGGTGTAGCAAGCTTATATGAGTTCTCGAGGAGTGTCTGCCCTTTGCTCTTTGGGATCATGTGATGCTCTTGGTTTCGCGTGCTTCCGGAAATCTTTGTTTGATCAACTCTTGAAAACTCTTGGGGTAACCGACGCCGATGCGTAGCCAAGCCTCAGCAAAACCAGGTGCCTGCATGTGGCGCGCAAGAGCATTCAAGTAAGCATCCCAAACCTCATCTTCCACCAACTCACGTTCATGTTGCATGTAGGCGGAATAGATCAATGAGAAATAGGTCCCGACTCCGCGGTCGTACTGATACTGCTCAACTTCGGTGAGTTCGGACGGGTTTGCGCCACCCTTGGTCATCAGCTCCGCGTTCTCAGCGAGAAGGCCAAAAACATCCCGCTCAAGCGTCATCAGTGACTGGACAGTCGCGCCCTCAATCGCACGGGCGTTGTGTCGGACTTCATAGATCAAAAAAATGATCGAGATAACGACCCCAATCGCTCCGGCAACAGAGGCGATGCCTTCGATTGCGGGCCAGTTCAAATTGCTAAGCACTTCTATTTAACTACCTGGTTTCAATCAATTCATCGTAGCTCGGATTAAGACAGCTTCGCCACCAATTTAAAGGTTCTTTTTGGGGCGACGAAATTCAAGCACAATGCAGCATCAGTGTCTTGGGGCTC
>JBCDDE010000018.1:0-4434 GCA_039180625.1 Pseudomonadota bacterium
GTTTTGCACAAGCATGTGGATGATAAAAAACCAGAAATTGTTGCCAAGCGCATTCCAGAACTGTTCCGCCCAAATCGGGTCGAAGAACAGGGTCCGAAAGTTCTCCAGACCGACGAACACCCGCTCTTGATCCACACGCGAGTAAAGCGCGAGGCGCAGAGTGTTGAACAACGGAAAGATCATCACTGCAGTGTATACGACGACGGCTGGCGCAAGAAACACGAGGATATGCCAGCGGATGCGGCCTGAAGTCATTGCTCTATCTCCGGGTGAAGTGTCCCTGGGCGTCAGATGCGCCCAGGGTAAGTTGCAGCGTTTGGGAGGTTACTGCTGCGGTGCGTACCAGCTGGCCAGTCCGTCCTGGAGCTTCTGGCCAAGGTCTTCGGGAGTTTCCGTGCCCTTGATTGCGGCAACGGAGGCACCCCAAGTGTCGTTCTCAAGGTTCGGCGTGCCGCGCGACAGGATCTGGTAGGTCGAGCGGATTGTGCTTTCACACTCGCCGCGCCAGCTTACGAACTCGGCTGCAAGCGGGTCAGAAATTTCGACGGGAGCCGACGAAAGCGGGAAGAACCCTGGAAGGGCGTTCGCGAAAATCTCGGCAAACTCCGGGCTGGCCACCCAAGACAGGAACGTCTGCGCGGCCTCTGGGTTATCGGTCGCGGCGTTCATGCCGATGCCGATGTCCGTGTGGTCCGAGATGTAGCAAGTGTCGCCCGCGTTCTGAACCGGAGGCTTGAAGGCGCCCATTTCGAAGTCCGCGAGGTTGTTGAAACCCGACACTTCCCACGAACCGGCGGGATAGATCGCCGCACGGCCAAGCGTGAAGATATTCTGGCTGTCGGGATAGGTCTGCGCTTCATACCCGTCGCCAAGATATGCACCCCAACGCGCCAGCGTTGCGTAAGGCGCTGTCCAAGCCTCGTCCGTCAGCTTCTGGTCACCTGCGATCAACGCAAGACGCCCCTCTTCGCCTTTCCAGTAGTTCGGGCCGATGTTGTTGTAACCCATCGTCGCAGCTTCCCACTGGTCGTTGGTGCCCATCGCCATCGGGATATAGCTGCCATCTTCTTTGATTGCGTCGAGCGCCGCAAAGAACTCCTCTTCGGTCTCTGGCACGTCGATGCCAAGTTCCGCGAAAGCGTCCTTGTTGTAGATGAAGCCGTGGATGACCGATGCCATTGGCACGCAAAACGTCGCCGAACCGTCGTCCGTCTGCCATGCGGATTTTGCCACGTCCGAGAAGTTGGACATCGCATCAAGACCGTTAAGATCGGAAAGGTGACCAGCATCGTAGAGCGCGAGCGAGGCGTCAAACGGACGGCACGTGATCAAATCACCCGCCGATCCAGCGTCCAACTTCGAGTTGAGAACGGCGTTGTATTCTGCAGGCGCAGACGGCGTGAAGTTCACCTTGATACCAGGGTTGGCCGCCTCGAACGCCGGAATGATCTGCTCTTGCCATAGTTTCAGGTCGTCGTTCCGCCAGCTTTCAATCGTAAGCGTGGCGTCCTGTGCGTAGGCTCCCGATGCCACAAGCGCTGTGGTCATCATGGCCAATTTTAGGGCTGTGTTTTTCATGGTTCTCTCCCAGTTTGATTGGTTATGCGAGCCGCGCCAGAGCGACGCGAAGATTTCCTTCGGTTTCCCGAAGAAGAATTTCTGCGGCTGCGGGCTCCTGCCCTGCAGCGACGAGAATGGCGGGTTTGACGGCGCCGTTTGTGGACTCCAGCGCTGCGTCCGCGGCGGCGGTATCGACGTCTGCAATTCTTGCAATCATGCCCACGGCACGCGCACGAAGCTTCAGGTTGTCCACTCTCAAGTTAACCATCATCCCCTCGTGAATGTGGCCCAATTCGACAGCCATCAACGTGGACATCATATTCAATGCGATTTTCTGCGCGGTACCGGCCCCCATGCGAGTTGACCCGGAAAGAACCTCCGGCGGCGTGGGCAAAACGATGGGATGATCGGCGCCATCAAACAGACGCGCTCCGGGGTTGTTCGCGATCGCCACGATCACCGCTCCTTTTGCCTTCGCGATATCACAGGCGGCCACCGTGTATGGCGTCGAACCGCTCGCAGAAACCGCGATGACGCAATCGTCCTTGGACAGACCGGAAAGAGCCTCCGCGAGACCTGCGGTTTCGTCTTCGGTGTCGCCCGGCATTTCAACGCCGGTTGGCAAGCCGCCGGCCATGTGAATGCGAAGCTGCGAAGCGGGGATCGAAAAAGTCCCGCCGAGCTCTTGCGCATCTGCCGCAGCCATAAGGCCCGATGACCCTGCCGCGACATAATGGATTGTCCCGCCCACACGGATGGCTTGCGCCAGAGCAACAGCGGCCTTCGCGATACTCGGCGCGGCGTCACGCACAACAGACGCAGCCGCGATCTGACCCTCTGCCAGAAGCAAAGCGGCCTGTGCGATTGGAAGATCGGTGATCTCCTTCGCCTGACTGTGCAGCGCTTCTGTTTGAGTGTCCATGGTGCGATTCTCCCCCACTTCCGGGTAAGATACCTTTTTAATACCTTTTGTCCAGAAGTTTCTTTCCTGAGCTAATTTCGCCAGAAAACTATAGTATCTCTCGCAAGTGGACGTATTTTGGTCTGAAATACCCTTTCCATTCCAATATAGGTATTGTAAAGGTATCTCTATGGATAGTCCAAAACATACCACTGCTCTGGCCATTGATGGCGGCGGTACGCGCTGTCGCATCGCCGTTCAACGCAATGGCGCAATGTCCTCTGTTGAGACCGGATCCGCGAATATATCGACCGACTTCGATGGCGCAGTTTCGCAGGTTCTGAACGGCCTGACAGACATCGCCACGAAAATGGCGATTGGCATGGATGACCTCGTCGGCCTTCCTGCGTTCGTCGGATTGGCAGGCGTCACGGATCCCCAAATCGCGGAGAGACTTAGGGCCGCCCTGCCCCTGACAAACGTGAGAATTGAAGACGACCGTCCAGCCGCCCTGCGTGGAGCGCTCGGCGACAAGGATGGCGTGATCGCACATTGTGGGACCGGGTCGTTCTTTGGCCTCAAACTTGGGAGCGATATGCGATTCTCGGGGGGATGGGGTCCGGTCCTTGGAGATGAGGCCTCCGCGCAATGGGTTGGCCGCGCCGCCCTGCGGGAGACGCTGGAAACGGTGGACGGACGGCGCACTGCATCCGAGCTATCAAAAGATCTGCTCGACGAATTGGAGGGCGCGGCCGGCATCGTGCGTTTTGCCGGATCGGCGCGTCCATCCGACTTCGGCGCAATTGCCCCCAAAGTGACCGACTTTGCCGCGCGAGGCGACACGCTCGCCGAACGCATCATGTCCGCTGGGGCTTCCGAAATTGAACGGGGCCTGACGCATATCGGCTGGACGCCTGGTCGCGCGATCTGCCTCACGGGTGGGATCGGCCCACAGTTCGAACCGTACCTACCCACACAAATGCAAACCGAGATCGTTCCGGCAAGCGGCGAGCCGCTCTCCGGCGCTCTTCTCTTGGCCAGCGAGTTGGAAAGTGAGTCCCCGACATGACCGCCGCAGAGTTTCTCCATCCGAAAGACTGGCTCGGCTCCAACGGTGGGCCGCGCTACGTACAGCTTCGCCAACGTTTGGAAGCTGGAATTGAGAGCGGCGTCCTGGCGCCAAACTCATCCTTGCCGCCCGAACGCGAGATCGCCGAAATCACCGAACTCTCACGCGTGACCGTGCGCAAAGCGATCCAAGAGCTCGTGCGCGAAGGCCTGATCGAACAGCGTCAAGGCTCCGGTTCGTTTATCCGGGAACGGATCAATCGCATGGAGCAATCCCTGTCACACCTAACCTCGTTCACCGAGGACATGGCCCGGCGGGGAATGGACACAACATCGCGGTGGCTTGAACGCGGAGTCTTTCTCGCGACGCAAAAAGAGGTAGCTGCTCTAGACCTTCCTGACGGTACGGAGGTCGCCCGGATCTATCGTTTGCGGGAAGCCGGCGGTCGCCCAATGGCCCTCGAACGCGCGGCGCTTCCGCTCGACATCCTGCCCAACCCGCTCGAAGTGACGGCCTCTCTCTACGAAGTTCTCGAGCGGTTGGGTCATCGACCCGTTCGCGCTGTGCAAAAAATCTTTGCAATCAACCTCGAAGCTCCCGAGGCGGAACTTCTGAATGTCGCCGAAGGATCCGCCGGGCTATCAATTGAGCGCACGTCCTTTTTGGCAAGCGGGAGGGTCGCAGAACTCACCCAATCACTCTATCGCGGCGACGCCTACGACTTCGTAGCCGAGCTGCGCCTCTGATCGAATGGCTGAAGAAATGTCAAGTGAACCGACACACATGTATCAGGAAGTTCGGGAAATCCCGGCTGCCGTTGACAGACTCCTCTCCGCAGGAAGCACCAGCATCAAGTCCGCCGCCGCCCTCGCACGAGAAGCGAACCCGAATTACTTTATCTCCA
>JBCDDE010000019.1:0-3401 GCA_039180625.1 Pseudomonadota bacterium
AGGCAACCGACTGGTTCGCCGTTTCATGCTGCTCTTCGGATTGTCTTCGGTTCTACCCGCTACAATCGTCGCAATCGTACTAGGAGCCACCATCACCAAAGGGCTTGATACCTGGTTCAGCAACAGGATCGGGACCATTGTCGAAGAAACCGCTGAATTGTCGCGGGACGGGTTGGACGCCGCAAGCGCCGAGATAGCCGCGAGAGCGAGGTCGGTATCAGGCGTTATTGATTTTCCCGATACTGCTTTGGGGCTCCGCAATAATCCGGCGCTATTCGCCGAGGCGCTTGGACTTGAAGCGTTGGTTTGGGGCTTTCGGGCGGCGTTTATCGTCAGTAGCCAGGGCGACGCGACGCTCACCGCCAAAGTGGAGCAGCCGCTTGAGTTTGTTCCGCCGACCGAAGCTGCGAGGACCGAGGCAGATCAAGGGCTTGTCGGTCAAACACTTTATGAAGGCCTAGGCCTTATCTCCGCGACCATAAGTCTGGAAAACATGCCGGGGACTTATCTTCATCTGCTTACAGAGGTTAATCCAGACACGCTTAGCCGCCTGAGAACTGCGGAATCAGCGCTCACGCAGTATAGACAAGCCGAAACCGTCAGTGGCCGCCTTCAGACGTTTTTTGTCATCGGATACGCACAGATCATCGCATTGGCCGTATTGCTTTTCGGACGTCTGGGCCTCGAGGCCGGCAACCAGATTGCACGTCCTATCGGTCGCCTCGCAAATGCTGCCAGAGCAGTAAGTGATGGCGACTTTACAACACGTGTCGCACCTCCTCGAAATGATGATGAGATTGACGCCCTGACCAACTCATTCAACACCATGACGGCGCAGCTTGGCTCACAGAGAGAAGCGCTTGAAACAGCGCGTTCCGAGTCCGAAGATCGCCGACAGTTCCTTGAAACGCTGCTTGCCGAGGTAAGCGCCGGCGTCATTCGAACAGACGCCAGCATGACCATCGTTCTTGCGAACCCCTCGGCAGAAGCCCTTATCGGCAAAGGTGATTTACAAGGGCGCACGTTGCATGAAGCTGTGCCTGAGTTTCGCCCCCACGCCCACAAGGCAGTTCGTGACGGCGGAACCGATGACGCATCATTAGAGCTCAGTCTCGGCGGAAGCATTCGATATATACGGCTGCGCAGCGTCGCCGATGATGATGGCGGCTGCGTTCTTACCTTTGACGACGCAACGCGCATCGTTACCGCCCAACGTCATATGGCCTGGCGCGATGTAGCACGTCGGATCGCCCACGAAATTAAGAACCCGCTGACACCCATTCAATTGGCAGCAGAGCGCCTCAGCAGACGCTACGGCAAAGCTCTCGGCGAACAAGATGACGTTTTCGAGCGAAGCCTGGAAACGATCACGCGACAAGTCGCTGATATCGGTCGCATGGTGGAGTCGTTCTCCAACTTCGCCAAAATGCCAAAACCTCAAATCGAGCAATTCAATCTGTCCGAGATGCTGAAAGAGACAGCCTTCGCAAGGGGAATGGTCACACCTGACATTTCTATAAATGTCCACGGACCGGAGAACGACGTGCACTATCTCGGCGATGAGCGCCTGTTGGATCAGGCCATCGGCAATCTTCTTAAAAATGCGGCAGAAGCGATACTTGCCGTGCCAGAGGAAACGGAAATCCAGGGGCAGATTGATATCGGCCTGAAACAAATCGGTGAAAAGATCGAAATTGAGATTCAGGACAACGGCCCCGGCTTTCCGATAGAGGATCGGGACCGATTCCTGGAACCATATATGACGACGCGTGAAAGAGGATCGGGCCTAGGGCTCGCAATTGTAAGCCGGGTGATGATGGATCACGGCGGCTCAATCTCACTCCATGATCGAAACGACGGGCTGAAGGGGGGATGCGTGCGCATCGTGCTGCCCATAGTCGACCGCGACGACGAGTCGAGCGGAAGCACAGCGAAAGACGAACGAACGACCAGTAGGGAGCTTGCATAATGCCTGGCGACATTCTCATCGTTGATGACGAGCCTGATATCCGCGAACTGATCGGCGGAGTGCTGGAGGATGACGGTTACAAAACCCGCATGGCCGCTACAGCCGAGGCCGCCCTTGTCGAGGTCCGGAACCGCGCTCCCTCACTCGTCATTCTAGACGTCTGGCTCCAAGGGAGCGGAATGGATGGTTTGGCCGTTCTTCAGTACCTGAAATCGATCGATCCCTTGCTTCCAGTGATCGTAATCAGCGGTCACGGGAATATCGAAACGGCGGTCGCCGCTATTCGCCGTGGGGCCTACGACTTCATCGAAAAACCATTCAAGAGCGACAAGCTGATCCTTTTGATCGAACGCGCACTTGAGGCGACGAGATTGAAGAGAGAAAACGCCGCTCTAAAGTCCAAAGCAGGACTGAACGAGCAGTGGATCGGATCAAGCGCGCCAGCCCAAGCCCTACGAAACGCCATTGAGAAAGTTGCGCCGACCAATTCCCGCGTTTTGATCACAGGTCCGGCCGGTGCAGGAAAGGAACTCGCGGCGAAGCTTATTCATGAAAGCTCGGCAAGATCTGATGGACCGTTCCTGGCAGTAAACGCGGCAAGCATCTCTCCAGATCAAATGGAGCATGCTCTGTTCGGTGAAGAAACCGCGGATGGCACACCGAAACGTATTGGGCTCTTCGAGAAGGCCCACGGGGGGACGCTACTTCTCGACGAAATTGCCGATATGCCGCGCGGCACACAGAACAAAATTCTTCGCGTGCTAACAGACCAACGGTTTCAGCGGGTTGGCGGACAGTCGGACGTCGTTGTTGATGTGAGGGTGATTTCAGCAACGACGAAGGATCTTGAGCGAGAAATAGAAGCGGGACGATTTCGAGAAGATCTTTACTATCGCCTGAACGTCGTACCGCTACAGGTGCCCTCTCTTGCTCAAAGGCGGAGAAATATTCAACTAATTCAGTGATATCACCCCGCCAAGTGGGACATGAAGCTGTAGTGGGACAGTGGGACATTTGTCAAGTGGGACATGGAGCTGTAGTGGGACAGTGGGACATAATCGTACCTACCTGCCTGGGTTCACGGTACGTTTGTCGAACGTCACTGGAAGCACGGTACGTTAGTCCAACGTCACTGGACAGGGTCCTGGATGCACGGTACGTTTGTCGAACGTCACTGGAAGCACGGTACGTTTGTCCAACGTCACTGGAAGCACGGTACGTTTGTCCAACGTCACTGGAAAGGGTCCTGGATGCACGGTACGTTTGTCCAAAGACAATGGAAAGGATCGTCGTTGCTCCGTCGTCCTCAGCGATCTACAGGTACCACATCAAGCTTTCCCTACACGACTCTCCTCCGATCCTGGATGCACGGTACGTTTGTCCAACGTCACTGGAAGCACGGTACGTTTGTCCAACGTCACTGGAAGCACGG
>JBCDDE010000020.1:0-2942 GCA_039180625.1 Pseudomonadota bacterium
CACCCTTCAATGCCGTCCTGCGACCACGGCAAGTCGCGTTCGGGCGGGCTGAGCCCGGACGAAGTGCGCAAGGATGGCGCCGACTGGGTCGCCATCGAAGACGGCGCGCCGGTCACCGCGGGCCGCGTCGTCAAGATGTCGAAATCCAAGAAGAACGTCGTCGATCCGGACGCGATCATCGCGGAATACGGCGCGGACGCGGTGCGGTGGTTCATGCTGTCCGACAGCCCGCCCGAACGCGACTTGCCGTGGTCGCAGGACGGCATCGAAGGGTGTGGCCGCTTTGTGCAGCGCTTGTGGCGTCTCTTCCAACAGTTCGACACCACCGCCACCGGGGAGGACAAAGACCTCGCGCGCAAGGCGCATCAGGCCATCGTCGCGGTGGCCGAGGATATCGAAGCGCTCAGCTTCAACAAAGCAGTCGCGCGCATTTACGAGCTGACCGGCGCGACCGAGAAAGCCAAGCCCAGTGAAAGCCGCAACTTCGCGATCCGCACGCTGATGAGCTTGGTCAGCCCGATGATGCCGCACCTCTCCGAGGAGGCTTGGTCGCAGGCCGGTGGCGAAGGCCTTATCGCCGACGTCGCATGGCCCAAGCACGATCCTGCCATGCTGGTCGAGGATGAGGTGACCATCGCGATCCAGCATAAGGGCAAGCTGCGCGACACGATCACCGCGCCTAAGGGAGCGTCGAAAGAAGATCTGGAGGCGCTGGCTCTGGCTTCGGAAAAGGTCCAGCGCTCACTAGACGGGGCCGAATTGCGTAAGATCATTGTCGTGCCGGACCGACTGGTAAATATCGTCACCTAGAACGGCGTACTACGTCACCCTGAACTTGTTTCAGGGTCCATCACCGCTACAAGGTTCGAACATTACGCTGGAGATGGGTGCTGAAACGAGTTCAGCATGACGAGGATGGGAAAGCTGCGATGAGACCGCTTGCATTTGCACTTCTGGCGCTAGCCCTTCCGCTCGCCGCGTGCGGGCTACAACCCATGTACGCCGGTTCAACTGGCGCGGCCGTCACCTCGGGCCTTGCTGCAGTTGACGTGCCGCCCATCCCCGGGCGCGGCGGCTGGCTGTTGCGCAACGCTTTGGTCGAACGCTTCGAAGCCGCTGGGTCGACCACGCCACAATACCGGCTGGACGTGCGGATCGACGACGCGCTCGAGGCCTTGGGTGTCCTCAACGATGACACGATCAGCCGAGAACGACGCATCCTTCGCACGCGCTATCAGCTTGTCGACCTGGCCACCGGAGAGATCCTGATCGACGCGACGGCGGGTTCCGACGCGGGGATCGACGTGGTCTCCAGCGAATACGCGACCATTGCAGCGGAGCAGACCGCGCTGGAAAACCTCACGAAAGAAGTGGCCGAACGCATGGTGACGCGCGTCGCGCTGACGCTGCGTGAAAAGGCGCGGACGAGCCAAGTCAGCGGTTCATGAAGGCCGCGACCAAGGATTTCGCCCGCGGACTGCCACGAGGCGCGGACAAGGCCTCGATCTTCTTTTTCTGTGGCCCCGATGAAGCGGGCGCGAGCGCGGCGGCGGAAAAGGTCATCGCGGCGCTGCCGGACGCGGGAGAGCGGGTTGAACTGTCAGGCGGTGACTTGAAGCGCGATCCCGCCATGCTGGGCGACGAAGCGCGCTCAGGCTCCTTGTTCGGCGACACGCGCCATATCTTCGTACGCGCCACCGGCGATGAGGCGCACGACGCGCTCAAAACGCTAATCGAGACGGGCGAGGCGGGATCGGGCGACGCCGCTCCCGTCGTGGTGGTCGCGACCAGCGCCACCGACAAATCGCGCACCGCCAAGCTGCTTGAAAAGCGGCCCGATGCGCTGGTCGGCATGTTCTACCAGCCCGATTTGATGAGCGTCGCCGCCAGCGTGCGCGCCATGGCGGACGCGGCGGGCCTGCGCTTGGGCGGAGACCTCGCCGAACGCGTCGCGCGCGCAGCGGGGCTCGACGTTCGGCTGGCCCAATCAGAGGTCGAAAAGCTCGCGCTTTATGTTGGCGCGGACCCGCAATCGCCCGCGCCCGCCAGCGTGGAGGATTACGGCGAAATCGGCGCCGCGACCGAAGAAGACGGCTTCAATCCACTCGTCAACGCGGTGCTCAGCGGCGAGACGGGCAAGCTATCGCGCGAACTGCACCGGATGCGCGAATTGGGTCTGAACCCTGTGGGCTTGTTGCTCGCGATTGAGCGGCGCGCGAGCCAGATTGCGCAAATCACCGCCAAACTCGGCCCGCGCGGCAGTCTCGACAATCTGCGGCGCGGCGAGAAAGCGCAGCTGGGTATTTTCTGGAAAGAAGAGCGCGACATCCGCAATCAGATCGCCCGCTGGCCCCGGCGCAAGCTCGATCGGTTGATCCCGCGCTTGATTGCGCTGCATCGAAACTTGCTGGCCAACAGCCAGTCGGCCGAAACGCTTCTGGCGCAGGAACTGGCCGAGATCACCCGCTTCGCCGCGCGGCGGTAACGTTCTCAAACCGTCCAGGCTGGGACAGCTCCTGATTTCGCAGGTGCAATATCGTCCCACTTGCATGTAAATCCCCTTATAAGGTAATTCACGTAGGCGCGGCGTGCAGGCCACGCGGGGGACACAGCATAATGAATACACTTCCCGGCGTTCAGCTTGAGGGCGCCAAGCCCGACATGGTTGAGCGCAAAATGGCCGCGCCGTTGGAGCGTCGCCGTTTGCGGGCGTATATCCTTATGTTGGTGCTCGATGCCGGGCTGATCCACGGCGTGACCTGACGGGATTCGAACCCAGCCAAAGTATAAGTTTGGACCCTGACGGGATTCAAACCCAGCCAGAAGTAAAAGTTTGGACCCTGACGGTATTCGAACACAGGCAGCAGTAAAAGTTTGGCCCCTGACGGGATTCGAACACAGGCAGCAGTAAGATTTTGGCCCCTGACGGGACTTGAACCCAG
>JBCDDE010000021.1:0-2882 GCA_039180625.1 Pseudomonadota bacterium
CGCATCGATCTCTGGCGTGACCATTCGGTTGCGACGCGCTCTTTACCATAAATGATCTCGGCCGCGTCACGAAGCGACAGTCCAGCAGCATTGACGTCTAAACAAATCAGCGCGTTGCGAAGACGTATGGTTCGCTCCGTCCATTTGAATGGCCCCGGATGCAAAATTTCTTCGGCGAGTTTATAAGCATCATAAGATCGATGCATTCGGCTTGGTCCGCGTGTATCGAGGGTGACTTTGACCGGCTCTCTCGCATGAAGAAGAGACTTTCCCGAGCAGATCGATTGCGCCGTAGAAAATGCGCCCCGTGTTAACAGGTGCTCGGTGCCATTAGGATCGCGCAAAACGTCGATTTGACATCCATCGATGACCGCTTTCATTTTGTCGATCTCGCCGTTTTGTCTTGGCGTCACTTCCATGGCGACGATCGACGGATCCCATCCGGACAGCCAGTAGACGTCGGCGCGAGGCGCTGGCTGGTCGGGATTAGGGAAAAACATGAGCCCCCACGTTTCAGCGTGCGGGGAACGCTCGTAAAGATGCAAGACTTTGCTATCAGCAATGCACGACATCGAGCGCTGCACGGACAGAAAATTCGCATAAGCTTCGACTAGAAATTTCGGATTTCGCCGGAGGAACTCCCAAGCCCAATCGCGCCGGCGAAGACCAATCGTATAGGCGTATTTTTTAAGATAGTCGCTAATTTCAATGATGTTGTCGTATGGAGGCTGCCGGGTCATAGGCCAGAAATACGCAATATCTGTGCCGTAGGTGGTGGGGAGCTTAGGGATGACACCGCAACACGATCTTCTGTTCATTATCCTCCCTGTTGCTGAGCGGATACCCGCCGCCTAATGCGCCGGTCAGCCTCCTCCGATCGCTTGGAATGCTATTTTTAAGCCTTGGAGGGGCCTGCGATAAAGTCCAGCACATTTGCCACATGCTTGCGCAGCTTGCGATCGTACTTAAGATTCCGGCGGTCGAATATTATTCCCGATCGGGAACTACTCAGCAGGTAAAGCAGCTCACACTCAAAATATTCCCGAGCGGGAATTATATATCTTGACGCATTGCCCTCACCCACCTATCTTCCCGACCAGGAAGAATTATGACTTCAACAGATATTGGAAATGCGATCCGCGCCGCTCGAAAGACGCAAGGGCTTCGGCAAGATGAGCTTGCCGCCGCGGCTAATGTTGGTGTTCGATTTTTGATCGAACTGGAAGCTGGCAAATCGACGGCGCAGCTTGGCAAAACGCTTTCGGTGTTATCCGCGCTTGGCATAGGCCTCAGGCTTGTAAGTCCGAGCGGCGAGCGCTGATGGCTAGGCAACTCACGGTTTTGCTTCATGGCCATGTGGTCGGGCACTTGACCCTCAATGAATATGGAGAGCCTTCATTCACCTACGCTGAGGATTGGCTTGAACGGAACAGTCCATATCCGATTTCTGCATCGCTCCCGCTTCAATCAGAGGCATTCGACAGGCGTGCGAGCCTACCTTTCTTTGAAGGGCTTTTGCCCGAGGCAACGCAGCGCACGGCGGTCGCCCGGGCGCTCGGCGTATCGGAACGAAACGAGTTTCGATTGCTTGCAGAGCTTGGCGGCGAAGTCGCCGGCGCCGTCGAAATCTGGCCAGATGGCACAGAACCAACACAACCGTCGGATGATGACAGCAAAAACAAAAAGCTCGGCGAGGACGCACTCGTTCATCTCATTGAACGGCTCCCCACTCGTCCCATGCTCGCGGGCGGCGAAGACGGCTTGCGCTTATCGCTTGCCGGCGCGCAAGCAAAACTGCCTGTCATCTATGCCAATGGCGAAATATCTCTTCCTACTGCAGGAGAGCCGACGACGCACATCTTGAAGCCTGAAATTCCAGGATTTGACGGGACAGCAGAGAATGAAGCTTTCTGTATGCGGCTCGCATCAGCGATCGGCCTGACTGTAGCAAGCGTCGAATACCGCGAGATTGACGATAAGCGGTTCTTACTTGTTGAGCGATATGACCGACAAAAAGATGATCATGGTCAGACCATCCGCTTACATCAGGAAGACTTCTGCCAAGCGCTTGGGTTCACCTCAGCGCAAAAGTACGCGCGTGATGGCGGGCCTGTGTTTCGCGATTGTTTTCAACTATTGCGGCGCGTCGCCACAAAACCCGCAGCAGAGACCCTCAAACTCTTAGATGCCGCTTTGTTCAACGCCATTATCGGAAACGCCGATGCACATGGCAAAAACTTCAGCTTGCTGTATAAGCGAGGCCTCACGGAACTCGCGCCGCTCTATGACCTTTTATCGACTGTAGCCTATTCATATTTGAGCCAGCGCTTTGCGATGAAGTTTGGTGGACGGCGGACACTTGAAGAGATGTATCCTGCTGACATCATCATATTTGCCAAAGAGATCGAGATCCGCGCGCCATTTGTTCGAAGGCGGATGTATGAACTCGCTGAAGCCATTTTAGATAAAGCCGGTATGGCCCTAGAGGGTTTGGAGCTTTCAAAAGATCGCGCCAAAATCGCTGGGGCATATGTCGACACGATTAAGGCAAGAGCCGAAGCAACTCGGAAAATGATTCCGTCGCGTTTAAGATGAGGGCATCGACCGCAGGAATTCCGCCAAACATTATGCTCTGCTCCCAGAAAACTGGATCGCGCTGAGTTAGATTTTCTGGCAGTCTGAAATCTGGCTGGCAGGAGATGGTGCGATGGCCGAGTGAGTATGATGAGATCGTTATTCTGTTTCATTATGGCGGTTGGGAGCGTTCTCCCGGCCGCCGGCCATGGCGCTATGTCCTCAGCTTTAGAAAACCCCAAGGCGACCCAGCCAGATATGGCCACGCTCCAGAAGCTGCGACCGAAATACTCTCGCGATGCAGATGC
>JBCDDE010000022.1:0-2530 GCA_039180625.1 Pseudomonadota bacterium
ATAAGCTGAAGATTGAAAATTGAAAATAAACCATGTTGTAATTTCAGATGATGCAATTGCTGAACGTTACGATGAATTTAGAACAATGTTGATGAACTGTATTTTGGTTGTAGCATGATCAAGTAGAAATTTCGGCAGACCAGGTGGCCGAGTGGTTAAGGCGATGGACTGCTAATCCATTGGGGTTTCCCCGCGTGGGTTCGAATCCCATCCTCGTCGTACAATTTTGATAAAAAACATATCAAAATACTTAGGAATTTGTTGGTGACGCCGGGAAGGGCCGCCACTTGCGTCAACCGGGCTGTCCCGTCTGCTTGCGGCAGGTACCGCCACACCCGCAAGGTCTTGGCCAGATGGGGACGGTCCACATAGGCCAGTTCAACCAAACCGTCGCCGTCCAAGTCCTCCCATGCGACCGGAGCCAGCCAGCGAAAGCGCGTGCCGATATGCGGCGTCGCTGTGATCTGTGTCAGCACACCATCCCGCATGCCCCAAATCGCCAAACGCGCACCCAAGCGCGATGCGCTTTCAATTGTGATGACCTCGGGCGCGCCGTCGCCGTCCAGATCTCCCAAACGCGGGGCAAGGTCTTCGAAGACCATGCCCTCAGGCCAGGTTGCCGACATCTCTGTGTCGTCGCGCAGCTGGACCACCAACGTGGTAAACTCCACCTCGTCGCCCAGTACCGCATGCGGGTAGCGGCTCGTTGGCCCGTCATACCGCGCTGACACAATCTCTTGCGCCAGCGCGGGCACCGCCGCCACAAAGAGCAACAGGAGCCCGGCGCCGCGTGCCAGCCCGTGCCAGAGGCGCATCAGGTGTCGCGGCGCTTGCGCCAATTCAGATCTGCTTTTCCGGCATCTGCACCACAAGCCCGTCCAGGTCATCCGTGACTTTGACCTGACAGGTCAGCCGGGACCGCTCGGGATCGGGTTCATACGCGAAATCGAGCATGTCATCTTCCATGTCTTCTTTCGCCGGAAGTTTGCTCACCCAATCGGGGTGAACATAGACATGGCAGGTCGAACAGGCGCATGCGCCGCCACAATCCGCCTCAATGCCCGGGATGCCATTGTCCCGTGCGCCTTCCATCACGGTCAACCCGTTGGCCACGTCCACAACATGCTCTTTGCCGCCATGCTCGATATATGTGATTTTTGCCATGCCACCGCACTCCGTCCTCTTGGTCAGCGGTATAGGTAATCCGGCTCTGCCCGGCCCGCCAGTCCCTTTTACGACCAAATCAGCCGCTTCCTCTTTACGCAGCGCATCAAAGCTGGCCTTGTGGCACGATATGCGCATTTGCAACGGGAAGACACATCGATGCGACCGCGCCTGATGGCACTGATTCTCTTGAACCTCCTGCCCTGGCTGCCACAGGGCGCGGCATCCGCAGAGACGGTGCCATGGGTCAGATACAGCCTGTTTGAAGGCGGGTCCGAGATCGATCATGACGGGCAAGGTGTGTCGATCGATACACCTTTCGCGATAGCGTCCGTGGGCAAAACCATGACGTCTGTGGCCGTTCTGCGCATGGCCGAACGCGGCACCTTAAGCGTGGATGACCCGGTATCCGATTGGGTGACAGCGGACATATCGCGCGGGCTGGGTGGCCTGCAAACCACATCGCTTCGTCATTTGCTCACAATGACATCAGGCCTGCCGGATTATTATATCGAGACCTTTCTTGAGGATGCGCTTGACGACCCAGACAACGTCCAAACGCCGCAAAGCGCGTTGCGGTATGTCTATGATACGCCAAGACACTTCCCGCCGGGTGCCGATTTTGAATATTCAAACACCAATTACGTACTTCTTGGCCTGATTCTGGAAAACGCCACAGGCCGCAGCTATGCCGAGGTTTTGCAGCAAGAAGTGTTCGCCCCCGCGCAAATGGCCCAGAGCTTTGTCTTTGGGGATCGCGACCTGCCCCGCAGTTTCGCCAAATCCCCCGATCACACCGAAGATGTGCGCGCCTATTACCAAGGCGCGGGCTTTGGCGATGGCGGTGTGATCTCGACCGCCCGCGATCTGGCCCGGTTCTATTCCGCGCTTTTTCTGGATCGCAGCTTGCTTGAGCGTGCGATGATGGATGCACTTATGACAGACCCGCTTGGGGCGGCTTACGGTATGGGGCTTGAGGTCGAAGACGGGCTTGTTGGACATTCCGGTGGCGATCTTGGCTTTTCCTCGGATGTGCGCCTTGATCTTGAAACCGGCGCGCTGGCCATTGAGCTTGTCGCAGCAGAAGATGCAAAGACGGGTTGGACCTTCGATCAGATGCCGGAGTGAGCCACGGTTTTTCCGCCAATCGCCCCGGGTTCATACAAAGCTTCTGCTTGCAGGATCGCGCAAATGTTCTACATATGTTCTCATGCAGAATGCCTACGCTGCCTATTATAATGATGATGACGGCCCCTCTTATCCGCGCCCACCGTCTTGCTTGACCGCGGCACAGCTCAAGCTGCCGTCAAGCGGGGCGCGGGTGGCTGTGGCGGGGCTGGTGATCCTGCGTCAGCGCCCCGGCACG
>JBCDDE010000023.1:0-2454 GCA_039180625.1 Pseudomonadota bacterium
ATGACTCGGATCGCGTTCGATCAAGACCGCGCTGCGTCGGTTCAAAAAATCGCTGAAGGCCATCCAGAAGGAGACTTCGCAGCGACCAAAGACCCTGCGACGGGCGATCTCTATATTGTGGTCGGCGAAGAAGCGCAGCCAAACCTCTCCTTCTTCGTCTCAACGGACGCAGGCCACACCTATCAAGTTATGATGCGGGTGCGCGATGTGCCGACTTTGCAGGTGTCCATTGCGGCGCCGCAGGCGCCTGAAGAAGATCCCGCCGAATATCTCGAGACGGCGATCGCATCAAACGCGGGCGCGGGGTCAGGCCAGGATACCCAAGTCGCAGATCTCACCTCAGTCCTGATTAAAGCGATGTATTCCGGCGCGCGCATAAACGGGTTTGAAACAAGACGCTTCCGCAAACTGGAGTGGCTAAGAGGGCCACTGGCCGCTCAAGGCTTTTCGCAGCGCAGCGTTATCGAATGGACCGGCAATGGCGCTTCTGGCTACGCGATCACAGTCCGCAATGAAAATGCCGAGCCGCGCGCCATAAACTTTGGGCGTCTCGCCGTCTTCAATGTCATTGCCGCAACCGGCGATCAGAACGCCATCGCGAGGCGCAAGACAGCTCAGATTTTTCTAATCGTGAAAGGGCAGGACTGATGGCTGAGTTTTCAGACACAGACATTCACGCAAATAAGAGATTTGCGAACCGGCAGAGACTGCTCGCCTTTGGCCTGATCGGGCTCTTGTTCGCAGGCGGTCTTGGATACGTGCTGATGGCCCCGTCCAATCCAGAAGATCGGGCACGCCAAGCCGCCAGCAAAACGAGATTGATGGCTGTCGACCCGCGCGACGCGGAGGCCCAATGGGTGACCGGCGGCGAAGCCCGTCTCAAGTTTGTAGAAGAAGAGCTTGCAAGCCTGTCTGAAAAACTCGCGCAACCTGCGCGCGGCATCACGACAGAAACCGCGATGGAGATCGAAGACCTTCGCGCCGAAATGCTGCGCCTCCAGCGCGCCAATGACGACCTTCGACAGTCTCTTGGCGCCGCCACTGCGGTGCGTTCAGCAAGCACAAGAATGCCGGACGCGGCGGCTACGGCGTCAGCACCCGTAACTCCTCCCACCCGGCGGCGTCGCTCGGTTGAAATTGATCGATTTGATCCGAGCGACGACACCTATTCGGCTGAGCCTGTCTCTTTCCAAAACGAGCGGACATACGATGATGTCTCATTTGCCCGACCACCGTCTGAGACAGACCTCGGTCTAACCCGCGGCGATATCGCTGATTGGGTGCCCACCAATGCCTATGCGCCGGCAACCTTCCTGGTTACGGTTGATATGCCAGCCGGGTCGGAAGATGAGAGCGACCCATTGCCGGTCCTGCTCAGAATTACAGGACCTGCAAAGTCAGTCCTTCAAGATGGCGCGCCGCTCGAAACAGATTTAACCGGCTGCCAAGTCAATGGCGCTGCGACCCCGGATCTCTCTTCCGAGCGCGTCCTTATTCGATTGCAAAAAATGACCTGTTTGCGCGCGAGCGGCGAAGTCGTTGAGACCGCCGTTGAAGGCTATGTCGCCCAGTTTGGTAAAGTCGGGGTGCGCGGCCGCGTCATTCGCCGCGAAGGCGCGTTTATAAAACAAGCGCTTCTGGCCTCTTTTGTTGGCGGCTTTGGTGATGCCCTCGGCGCAAATATTCAACGCTCTTATACGCCCTTTACGGGAACAGAGGATCAAAGCCTCTCGCCAGAAGAGATTTTCCGTGGCGGCGTCGGCGGCGGCATTTCCTCGGCCTCCGATCGCATCGCAGATTTCCTGATCGAACAAGCAGAGGACTATGACAGCGTCATTGAACTCCCCGCAGGCGTGGCCGTTGAACTCGTCTTTGTCTCCGGCGCGACCGTACGCGATGTGCACGATGGGAGAGGCCAATGATCCGCTCTCGCCTTGCCGCGCTCTTTATCGTTTCCGTAATGCCTGCGGCGGCCGATGAAGCTCAAATCCGAGCGGCATTCCCGAACACGAGCATTGATAGCATAGACTGCGGCCTTACCACACCGCTTTGCGAAGTGGTGGCGGGCAGGTCCGTCTTCTACACGACACCGGATGCGCGGCTGATGGTGATTGGGCGGGTCTTCGATTTGCAGCTCGGGCGGTCGATCACAGATGACCGGCTCGATGCGCTCGACGCTAAATATAGGGTTTCGGACAAGGCTCCCGCGCCTCGCGCCGCGCCTCTGTCTCTCGCCAATGGCCTCACGGGTACTTTTGATCCTGCAGATGCAATTCTGACGGGTGACGGCCCGCGGCACGTTTCCATCATTGCCGATCCCGCCTGTCCATACTGCGCGGGGCTTGCAGAATCTGTCATCGCCCTCGGCGATGTGTCCGCCAGCGTCTACCTGGTTGGCAGTGTTGGCGGCCGCGCCGTGCCGGAAACGGTCTATTGCGCATCTGATCAAGAAAC
>JBCDDE010000024.1:0-2394 GCA_039180625.1 Pseudomonadota bacterium
GCGGCGCCAGCTTCCGCAGCCGCGATCGCCTCTTGCGTGATTTGGTCTGGCGTGATCGGCAAATGCGGGGTCATGGAGGGCGTATGTATCGCGCCGGTGACCGCGCACGTGATGATCACTTTTCCACCCTGGTCGGTACGATTACTCATGCAGGATCTCCCGGTTATTCAAAGGTATTCAACATTGCCATCCACCGCGAGCGACTGGCCTGAAATGTTTGCTCCAGCGTCCGAGAGCAAAAAGCACACCATGTTTGCGACATCCTCCGGCCGTACCATTCGTCGCAGTGAAACAGCCTTCAGATACGAAGCATGCATGTCTTCCACGCTTGTTACGGTCGCCTCGGCCTTATTCGCGATAACAGCGTCCATGCGTGGACCTTCGACGAAACCGGGTAATATGGCATTCACCCGAATGTTGTCTGGCCCCAACTCTTTGGCGAGGCTTTCTGTCAGTCCGATGACCCCAAACTTTGCGGCAGCATAGGGTGTCCGCAAGGCATAGCCATGCTTCCCGGCTGCGGACGACATATTCACAACGGCGCCGCCCTTTGCGGCTTTGAGCAAGGGCACTGCCCGCTTGGTCACCAGAAATTGCCCCGTCAGGCATACGTCGATACAGTGTCGCCAAGCATCATCATCGATGCTTTCGACCGGCGCTGTTGGCCCTGCAACTCCTGCGTTGTTGATCAAGCCGTCAAGCCCACCCAAATCACGCACGATAGTTTCAAAGAGCCGATCCAGCGCGTCCGCGTCTGTCACATCCGCAACGCAGGCAACATCGAGCCCCAATTCAGAGGCCGCGCTTTCAAGCTGGGCTTCATCAATATCGAAGATCGCGACCCGCGCGCCCTGCGCGGCCAACGCCCGCGCTATGGCAAGGCCTATTCCAGAGGCTCCTGCGGTGACAAGCACACGCTGATCTTTCAGGCCGGGGAGATTCGCGTGCGCGCTGGTCGACGTCATCGATCAGTTTCCGAAAACGGCGCCCGGCATCCAAAGCACAAGCTGCGGCATGAGGATCAGCAGGGCCAGGCCGGTTAACTGCAGGCCAACGAAGGGGATGATGCCCCGATAGATCATCCGAATGGTGATCTCGGGCGGCGCAACACCTTTGATATAAAAGAGTGAATATCCGAACGGCGGCGTCAGGAAACTTGTTTGGAGGTTGACGGCCACTAACATCGCAAACCACAGCAGTTGTTGCTGTGTGGTCAACCCAAGGCCGAAATCAAGTGCTGCAACGATCGGTGCAAAAAGTGGCAGGACGATGAAGCTGATTTCAACCCATTCGAGGAAGAAGCCAAGGATGAAGATCATCAGCAATAAGACACCCAGCGTGCCATAGGCGCTCAGATCAAGCGCGAAGATCGCATCCTTGATCATCTGATCACCCTTAAGGCCCTTAAAGACCATGCCAAAGATCGTGGCGCCGACAAGAACCGTCAGGATCATCGCCGATGTGCTGCCTGTTTCTCTAACGCAGGATGATAGGGTCGAAAATGTGAGTTTGCGATTGAAAGCTGCGAGAAGCATCGCGCAGATTGCGCCGAGGCCCGCGGCCTCGGTCGGTGTTGCAGTCCCCGTCGCGATAGATCCAAGAACCGTCAGGATCAGAAGAAGCGGCGCCATCAGGTCGCGAATTAACGCAAGCATAACTGATCCTTCAGCCGGCTTGGACTGCGGAACAGGTGCGTCTGAGGGGCGGGTTATGGCGACAAAAATGATATAGGCGATGTAAAGCCCGCCAAGAAGGAAGCCGGGTACGATGGCACCCAAAAAAAGCTCCCCCACCGAGATTTGCAGAATATCGCCCACAAGCACGAGCATGATTGAGGGTGGAATTAGAATGCCAAGCGTCCCGGAGGCTGCAATTGTGCCAACGGCCAATTCAGGTTTGTAGTTTTCACGCAGCATAATGGGCAACGCCAGAACGCTGAGCATCACAACAGACGCGCCAACGATACCCGTACTCGCGGCCATGATGATACCCAGCAAAGCAACCGATATCGCCAAGCCGCCGCGCTTGTGACCAAGGGCGCGTTCAAGCGAGTACAGCAGGTTCTGCGCCAATCCCGATTTGTCGAGCATGGACCCCATGAACACAAAGAGCGGCACGGCGAGGAGCAACCAGTTTTCGATGACACCGGCGTAAATGCGGGACACGCCAATCTTGAGGAAGGCAAACGGCAGCTCGCCAATAAACGCAAAGAGCACGCCGATACCGCCGAGCACGAGGGCCACTGGATACCCACTGAAGATACCAAGCAGGAGGCAGACGACCATCGTCAAAGGAAGTGCATATTCCATCAGTCGTACTCGCTTTGGTCGCCACGCAGCAACTCGCGCAGGCGCACAAACGCCAGTCCGAGACCTGCAAACAAGAGTAGTGAGA
>JBCDDE010000025.1:0-2271 GCA_039180625.1 Pseudomonadota bacterium
CGCCGACCAGCACACAACCACCGCCTTCGCCGCGTCGAGTTCGGCTTCAATATCCTTGGAAAACTCCGAGCCGGACTGAATGCGCCGATCCCACCAGAGCGAATAGCCTTCCCCCTCCAGCGCAGCGGCCAGCTTTTCGACCGTCTCGCGGTCGGCGCGCGCATATGAGATGAAGATGTCGGCCATCAGTCCGTCTCACCTTTAGCGGCTGACGCCAGAGGAAGCGGCAGCCCGTCATCCCAGCCATTAGCGCGGCGCGCCTCGGCAAGCTCAGCCATGCCTGGCCGCGCCCAGATGGCGTGATAGCGCGGATGGCGCAACACCCACTCCGGATACGGATTAACACCGAAATAGGGGTCCATACTGTGAATTTGCGAGAAAAATACGCCGGTATCTGCGGCGGACTCCATCGCATCGAAAAAGATGTCTTCCGGCAAGACATCGGCAAATACCGGGCCCCACATGCCCAGATATCCGATCACAGGATCGTCTTTGTAAATCCCGATAAGCTCGTTGATGCGCTCTTCCTTGTCGCTGCGATCAAGCACGATAGAGAAATAGGCCGGCAAAACCTCCGTCACCCGCGGCTTCATGGAAGGCGGAATTGTGGTCAGAAATTCTTCGAATCCTTCATATCGCGGGCGCCACTTTTCAATCAGCGCGTCATCGCCGGTATAGACGGCGTAGGTCATAACAAATGACAGAAAGCCTTCGCGCATGCAGTTTTCAGCAAAGCAGTCCTCAAAAAACGCAAACGCATCTTCGGCGCGTCCGGTTTGGGCCAGGAAATGCGCATGCCCGTTCGCCGCAGAGACATTTAACGTGTCTGCACGGAGCAGGCGGTCAAACGCAGCGTCAGCCTGTGTAATATCGCCAATAAAAGCATGAAGACCGGCAGAGGCCGCTAATGTTGTCGCGCTGTTCGGCGACAGGGACTGCGCTTTCTCAAGATGGCGCCGCGCCATTGCGATCGATTGCTTTTCACGGCGAAGCCATACCGACATAAGCGCATGCGCTTCGCCGCTTTGCGGATTAAGCGCCAAAGCGCGCCTTAATGTATCCTCCGTTCGCTGAAGATATGCCGGATAATTGCGCGAGAGCGGACTGCCGCTGCTGGAGACGAGCACGCCGCCAAGCGCGGACCAGGCGTCAGCAAAATCCGGGTCGAGTTCGACGGCGGTCTTGAACGCATCCTCGGCGATCATCCGCGCATCGTCCTTACGCATGCGTTCGCCCCACACTGAAAGACCGCGCAGATAAGCTTCGTAGGCGCGCGGATCGACATTCTCGCCCCGCGAAAGACCGCGAAAGGCGCCAACGCCCAGCCGAACCTGAAGGGCGCGCGCGATGTTGCGAACAATTTCGTCTTCAATCGCAAAAATATCGCTCTGCGCGCGCTCAAAAGTCTCCGACCAGAGTTGAAATCCGTCCGACGCACGAATGAGCTGCGCCGTTATGCGCAAGCGGTCGTCGGACCGGCGCACCGATCCTTCCAGCACGTAACTGACCCCAAGGCGTTCGGCGATGGCGGCGATATCGGCGTTCGAGCCCTCGAAACTAAAAGCGGATGTGCGCGCCGCAACATCAAGGTCTTCGATCTGCGCAAGCGCATTCAGCAATTCTTCAGCCAGCCCCTTGCCAAACCAGGCGTCGCTTGCGTCCTCTGAGAGCGCAGCAAAGGGCAGAACAGCAATCGCGTTTTCCCGCATGGGCGCGCTCGGCGTTCGTGCGTTTGCCACCGGCACAGCGGCGCTCTCCGAAACAGTCTCCTCGCGCGGCTGCGGCGATCGCGTCTCGGGTCTTGAAACCCAGACGATCACAGCGACACCGGCAAAAACAATCGCTGTCGTCAACAGTTTTTGCAGGTCAAGTCCGGCCGCATTTAGCGTCGAGGCCTTCTTTGCACGCAGCGCTGTGTTGACGGCCGCAGGCGCCTCGCCAGTGATCCGCGCACGCACGGCGCGGTTAAAATCTTCAAACGCCGCATCGTCCGTCCGGCCGCGCCAGGCCGACAGGTCCGCGCAGTGAAACTGCCGGAAACCGATCGGCGGATGTTCGCCGTCGAGGGAGACCGCCATCAGTTTGCCCGCTTCCGCGCCGGCGCTCGCCTCATCCTTTACCCAGCGGGATTCATTGGCCGCCGCCGACCAGCACACAACCACCGCCTTCGCCGCGTCGAGTTCGGCTTCAATATCCTTGGAAAACTCCGAGCCGGACTGAATGCGCCGATCCCACCAGAGCGAATAGCCTTCCCCCTCCAGCGCAGCGGCC
>JBCDDE010000026.1:0-2223 GCA_039180625.1 Pseudomonadota bacterium
ACTATAGATGCCTGTGGATCACATTACGGAGGTCTGTCTCACCGCCAGACCTTCAAAGTATTGCGTTGTTGTATTTTGATTTCTGTACACGCGCGCAGGCCGACCCCACCGAGGCGCGTATCGTCCAATATCGACGCAAAAACGATCATAGGTGAAGCGACTCAAATCGCCCTGAAGTAGACGCTCAGTCGAACCGTCTCCGGCAAACCTTGTCCTCATCACCACCCAAGGCGGACGCCGGCGCGCGCGCCAACCGTGCCTTCTTTTGGAGATAGGCCTACCGCCCAATTCATCGACAAATTGTGATCCGCGCGCGCGGCCATAGCGACAGCAAGCGCCGTCTCACCATCATAATATCCCCAATTGCCCGTCACAGCGACGGTTTCGTTTGACTGAAGCCAAGTCGATCCGGCCATCGCATTGGCAATCGCAATCCCCGCAACATTGCTTTTGACCTGGTCATTGGTTTCACCAAGCGCCATTTGAAGCGTGTCCACTCGAAGCTCCAGCGTTTCGAAGTCAGAGTTCAGCAAGCTCACCGCATCGATTGTGGACGATAAAGATGTTTCCATATTTTGGATCCGAGTCTGTTGCTCTGCAACTGTGCTTTCGACATCGGCAAAGCGTTCGCCGTCGCCCGCGACGCCCGCTTGCAAAAGCGCAATCGCCCCGGAGTTTGATCCGATATCGGTCGCATTGTCGGCAATTGCCGTCGTCACTGTGGAGATCTGCGCGTTGAGCTGACCAACATTAACCGCATCATTGTCTTGCGTGCCGTCAGCGACATTGGTGATCTGCCGGCGCGACGTGCTCGTCCCGACCGAGACGGTGTTTTCACGATTTGCCACTGAGCCCGCGCCGAGCGCAACAGCGTTTGCTGCCGACGCCGTGGCGCTGGCGCCGAATGCGGACGCGCCAACTGCGTTTGCAGTGGAGAATTCGCCAATCGCCGAGGCCGATGCGGCCATCGCCGCAGCATCTCGGCCAAAGGCCCCTGTGCCTGCGCCGATCGCCTGTGCATTGCTGCCAACCGCCGTGGATCCATTAGCAATCGCTCCATCGCCAATAGCAAGCGCGCCTTCGCTCAAGGCTTGCGAGTCGTCCCCGAGCGCAATCGCACCGGTTTCTGTGGCGGCTGAATTGTCACCGGCCTGATACGAGCCGCTGGCGCCGCCTTGCCCGAAGCCTCCTCCACCAGAGCCATCCGTCTCGAGTGAGTCGACCCGGTCGGTGAGGTCATCGAGATCGCCCATGACGTTAGACAGATTGGTGTCCAGCGTGGTGATCGCATTGGTGTTGTCAGAAACCGTCATGGTCAAACCGGTCAGCGCATCTGTATTGGCTGTGACCAATACTTCGAGCGCGCTGAGCTGGCCATAATTGACGGCGTCTGTATCGTCCTCACCATCGGCAACGTTCATAAGGCGTCGCTCAAATCCAGCCGAACCAAAGGAAACAGTTCTTGCAGCGGACGTTTGGGAGCCCGCGCCGATCGCCACCGACTGAGCATAACCGGCTTCCGAATCGCCACCAATAGCCGTTGAAGCGTCCGCAGTGGCTTCGGCCTGCGCCCCGATGGCCACGGCGTGGAAGTCATTCGCGCTGTTGCCACCGATCGCATCGCGACCGATCGCAACCCCATCTGTGCCGATCGACGTCGCCGCACTGAGCGTGCTGTTCACCTGAAGTAAACACCTTTTTCAAACAATTTCTTCGGCCTTTGAGGGGCCAAAAGATAGTCTGCCCCCCTTCCAGGGCTTTGGGGGGGGGGCACGACCGGAATGGCATCCCCCTGCGTCTGGTAACAGGGGCGGATGCAGGCCGACGGTATGGGGTAAATCGTGAAAAACATATGGTTTTTTAAGAAAATTGCCAAAAATTGGGCAGTTTGGTGGGCAAATGCCTTTTTTTGCTCCCCCCTCATGGATCCGCCAGTGTCCGCCAATGCTTTCATTTGTTGCCAATTTCTGCCCATGCTAAATGGCCGGGGCGCATTACCTGCCCGAGAGTGAGACCGTCTACGGAACACCCTAGTTGCAATATTTCATAAATCTCGATATACCGTAAAACGAGGTTATTTGATATGACTAGGGTAAATTGATATGACATGTCCCTGATCCAAAAATTTTGCATTACTCACTCAAAAATTGTGTCTGTGTTATAATTTTTCGCAGGATACTGTCAAAATAAACACAGCTACATGTGGCCTAAGCTTTGCGCTTG
>JBCDDE010000027.1:0-2050 GCA_039180625.1 Pseudomonadota bacterium
GAGCTGGACAGTGATCCGGCTGAGGCAGGTCCTGTCTCGGGATATCCTGCCGAGACTTTGCCTCTTTCTGCCACGCCCAAAAAACTGCGCGGTATTCAACCACTCGATCAAGACTATTTCGACGAGAAAGAAGACCGCGGTCGCCCATTCCTTGAGACCAGTTTCGGTGAAGAGGAAATAGATGCAGCGCCGGCCATGCTGGCAGAGCCAGCATTCAGCATTGATGGTGCATTCAAAAGCATGCCGGTTTCAAGCCAGCTTTCAGCAGACAGTTTGTTTGGAACGGCATTCCCTGAAGCTGCCATCGGCGCTCAGTTTGCGGTTCTACAGGGCAAATTGGGGCTGACCAATCCAGGCGCCGAATTGAGCGCATTTGAAGAGCCTTCGGTAGATTCGAAGCGAATTACCCGAACTGTGGTTCGACGCGACGGGGTCTTAGTGCCAGAAGACGAACGCGTCACCGAACTGGTGGAGGGGCCTCAGGCGCTCACGGGAACTGCGGCATTCGACGTCGTGAACCTCGATACCCCTCCAGTTGTCGAAGCGTCCATCGAGGAACCGGCTACAAGGCCGGCTGATACGTCCAATTTTGCGCGGAGCGCGCCGCGCCGGAGCGATGCCAAAGTCTTACCCGTTATCATCTCTCCTTATGTCGATGCGAGCGGCATTTTCCATGAGCGTTCCGTCATTTGGGTTGAAGTCGAACCTGCAGACTGGGTGGTGGAATAGGCAATGCCGTATACGTCCAATCTCGCTGACCAAGCCAAAGAAGAAGGCTACGGCCCAGAAAAATCTGGACTAGCGCCTCTGATGGAACGCGCCTCGTCTTTAATCGGGCGGCTTGGCGGCGGGCTCCTCGGCGCGGATGGATTTGTTGAGAGTTTTCGAGAGTTCGAACGGCGCGATCGCTTGAGCGCCATGTTGCCATACCGGATCTATGATCCCCAAACCATGCTGTTCCACAACCGCGCCTCGACAGGTTGGGTCGTAGAGCTTACCCCTATCGCCAACGGAGATGAGAGTTTCATATCGCTCTTAAAAGAGTGGGCCACCGAAGACGCAATGACGCGCGGCGTCGTTCAATTCCTAAATTGGTCATCCCCGCGTGTGGCGCCAATCATCGAAGACTGGGCGCGGCCTCGCGATGCACGAGGCGGCGTTTATCGCGCGATTGCCAAAGCCCGTAGCGGGCTTTTGGAAAAGGCCGCCTGGACCAGCCTCACGAATGCATCGCCATTTTTGGTGCGAGAGTGGCGCGCTTTCATTGCTTTGTCTTTTCCAGGCAAGCCAAGTTCCGCCGATATTTTCGAGCTTCAGGCGCTGCGCGATAAGTTAGAAGGTACGCTTGACACCGCACGGGTTGGCCATGCGCGTTTGGATGGCGGCGGATTGATTGCGCTCATGGATGACGTCCTTAGTCCGCGCCGCGGCGCTTGGGGCTCGGACACGAGCTTCGATCCAAATAGAATGATCGACGTCCAATGCGTACGCGACGACACAGAATATCAGGTCGGCTCCAGCGGGCTCGGGGTGCGCACTGAGACATTGAACCCGCGAACGCTTGAAGTCGAACGGGACGGTTTCGAATGGCGGATGTTCCAGATCCGCTCTTATCCCCAGCTCATTTCGAGTTGGACCGCGCCGCTCCTGATCGGACACCCGACGACTGACACGCTGCGCCATTCGGGATCGGTCTTATCCTGCATGACGCTGAGCTTTGGCGGGGCCGATCTCACCAATTCATATGCGTCCACGAAACTTGCCTCATCGGTGCGTTCTGCCGAAGGGCCGATGGCGAAAATTGATCCATCGCTTGGAGAGAAAGCGAGCGATTGGCGCGAAGTGGTGAGTGAACTTCAATCTGGCGACCGCCTTGTGCGGGCCGCCCACACAGTCGGCGTTTTGGCGCCCTCTACCGAGATTGAAAAAGCCGATCGCTCGGTACGATCGATCTATAAGAATCTCGGCCTGGACATCGCGAAAGGCAGTCGCATTCAAAGGCCCTTGCTCGCAGCGTGCATGCCTATGAATGGCGGAGACGGCGCGCTCA
>JBCDDE010000028.1:0-2012 GCA_039180625.1 Pseudomonadota bacterium
CGGCGATAAGTGAAACACAAAACATCGGATTATTGCTGTGTTCTATCACATGGCTATATCAGAACAAATCCCATTATACAGTGTCACATTCCCTTTAGCTTTTTGCAGTTTGAGAGCGGAGGTGGGAGACATTGTGTAAATGCAGTGATATTGCTAGAAGTTTAACAACGCACCAACTGCTAAGATTATACAGCATCGCCAACTCTAATGTTGGGAGGGGTTTTTATAAATCAGGCTGTACTTATTCAGAGGACCCGCCGGGCTTTGAACCCGGGACCTGTGGCTCAAGGTATTCCAATAGCCATATCCGAATTCTACCCTTAATAAAATGAAGCAATTGCAAAAATGCTACCATAACTTTCTTGCTGAGCAACGTTTGTGTTCACACCAGCTGCGGTGTAAATTCGTTGTAGTTACAGTGAGGTTGCCATATATTTAAGCCAGCAGAATTCAAGGTGCTGGCTCCATGCTTTTGTTTTATTTAATTTGGATGGGGTAGACTGGGCAGGTCCTAAAAAAATTGGATTGGTATACAAAACAAAATTGATACACTTTTTGTTGCAATGTTTGTATAAAAAACGCACCGGTTGAAGAACCCGAGGAGGCGTTGGAGAATCCCATCCGGCTTCACGATCTCCGCCTCGATACCGTTGCCGCAACGCTGAAAGACGCGAACGCCGCCCGCGTTCTCGACCTTGGCTGCGGCGAAGGCAAGCTGATCCGGCGGCTGATCAAGGAACGCGGCATCCGTAAAATCGTCGGCGTCGATCCCTCGGTGCGCACTTTGGAGGTGGCCGCCCGCCGCCTGCGGCTCGATCAGGCCGGGGATGCAATGCGCGACCGCGTGAAGCTGCAGATGGGCAGCCTGACCTATGGCGACCGGCGCTGGCAGGGCTTTGATGCCGCTTGCCTGGTCGAGGTGATCGAACATATCGACGCGCCGCGCCTCTCCGCACTTGAGCTGTCGCTCTTTGGCGATGCCAAGCCGGGTATGGTCATCGTCACCACGCCCAACCGCGAATACAACGCGCTCTTCCAGGGCATGGAACCCGGCACGCTCCGCCACCCCGACCACCGCTTTGAATGGACCCGCGCCGAGTTCGAAACCTGGGGCACCCGGGTCGCCGAGACCTATGGCTACGACGTGCGCTTTACCCCTCTCGGGCCGATTGACGACACGCACGGCGCCCCGTCGCAGATGGCTGTCTTCACCGCAGGGGCGGCGTCATGACCACCCTCGCCTTTCAACCCGCCATCGCCGACGACATGCGCGCCGCGATCATGGAAAAGCTTGCTGGCATCGAGGCGAACCATGACGTTCGCATCCTCTTTGCCATCGAAAGCGGCAGCCGCGCCTGGGGCTTTCCCTCGCCCGACAGCGACTATGACGTGCGCTTTGTCTATGCGCATGCCCAAGACTGGTATCTCGCGCTCAAACCGGGGCGCGACGTGATCGAACTGCCGATCAGCGACGATCTCGACATCGGCGGATGGGATCTGCGCAAAGCACTTAACCTGCTACTGAAACCGAACCCGGTGATGCTCGAATGGCTGTCGAGCCCGATCCGCTACATCTGGAATGACAACGCCGCACAAGCGCTGATCGCATTCGCCGAAAAAACGGCGCATGCCCATGCCTGCGTCCACCACTATCTGCACCTTGGCGACAGCCAATGGCGCAAGCACATCGCGGACAACACGACGGTGAACTACAAGAAATACTTCTACGTCCTGCGCCCCGCGATGGCGATCCGCTGGGTGCGGCTGAACCCCGACACACCGCCGCCGATGAACATCCAGTCGATGAGCGAACACCTGAACCTCGACGCCGAGACAGTGGACGACATAGCACGGCTGTTGCAGTTGAAGTCGGAGGCCCGCGAGACCGGTGAAGGCGCGCGGATCGGACGGCTCGACGACCTCATCCAGTCGGAACTGGCCTGGGCCCGCGACCAGAAAGAGCGCCCCCAAGGCATGACCTCGAACAGGAAGCCAACGCTCTGTTTCTGCGC
>JBCDDE010000029.1:0-1938 GCA_039180625.1 Pseudomonadota bacterium
CATTGCATATTTGAGTGAAAATAGCCGATCTTGACCTAATTTGACCTCTGGAGGTCAAACCATTGACCTGAGCACTAAAACATGTGAATTAATTTCTTACTGAATTCACGCGAGCTTTCTATTGCACTTTGCAGATTTGCGCTAACGCCCATATTTTCTGAGTTAGAGGGGGGGCCATCGATGGCCCCCCGGTGGGGCGAAGGTGGCGCTGGACCCCCGGTGGGGCGCGGGTTAACTGGGCGCATGCTGTGGGGGGTGGCGGGGGGTATGCAGCCTTTCGACTGGGCCCCTGTCAACGTGGGTGAGCCTGGAAAGCCGCGAGTCTCGCGTGTTAACAACTGGTTCAGCAGCAATAGCAATCATCAGTAAGGCTTTAGTGAAACCGGTTTGGTAAGTGTTGCAGAAAAAGGTGTGTGGCGAAATGCAGCGGGGCGGCATGAACCGGGCGGTGACGGCGGCGTCAGCGGGCCGTCATCAGCGCCGTCATCATTGTCGCCGACAGCACTCCAACCGTTTGAAGGGCCGCGCCGCCCCATTCAAGCCCAATAAACAGCGGTCAGGCCCGCTCTGTTTGTACGGTGTTGAGGTGGTGCGTGAGCAAAGTCGGCGCCGGCGGGTCGATCTGGGCGGCTGCCGCAGCCTCCGGTCCCAGCTCCGCAGCCAACCGCTGCGGCAGCGCCACCGGCCACACACACATACACACAGACACACGCCCAGGCGCCGTTTGGCACACGTTTTTGCGGTGCCCGGTCCTGCCTTCGTTCTCTACCCGGGTCCCTCCCGCTCTCCTCTACCTTTTCCTCCAGAGACAAAAAGACATGCACAATCATTCCAGTGGGGCGTTTCACGTACGCGTGCCCCTGCGCCCGGCGGCTCTGGGCCGGCGCGGCTCCGCGCGGCCGGGAAAGCAGGCTGTCACTCGGCCGGCCCGGCGGCCAGCTGATTCCGGAACATCCGACGCCGCCGGCGCTGCCGACCCGCGCCGCACTCCCGCCCAATCCCCTATCGCCAAAATCAACCCGCGCCCCAAACATAACGCTCTTCTCACGTCAGACGTGACGGCGTGCTGTTCACGCACGTTCTTCACATCGTCTCAGGTATTCTAGGTAAACGATAGGTGTATTTTAGCTTAGGTACTCTTGCGATCCGCCCGGTTATTTTCTTCACCGGAGTGTTTCACCGCATTGTTCGCCAGTGCTGGGCCAGTGACCTTCCTGAAGTGAACTCACAGTGAACTGTTGCAAAAGCAGCCGAATAGTTGAGGAATTCCTGAATCCGGATAGCGCAGGACCATATAGCGGCGCCTCTGCAAACAGGTGCTGCCGCCGCTGACGAAGAATAGGGGAACCCGCAGCTCTGACCAGCGTGCAGAGCCACCGATTGAAGACAAGCGGTCCGAACAACTGCGGTCGGTTCAAATACCCGCTGTAACGTATACCAACTGCAGACCTGTGCCCAAATCCTTCCTGAGGATATGCGTAATCGTATCACGTATTTTCAGATTAGAACGAGACCGGCTTCTTTGTGATTGTGTCACACGTCAGTGCATGGAGCAGCCGATTCATCCGAATTCTTTCCACCCTTGTTCAGCGGGCGACCCCAAACACGGACGGCATCGCTGATTCACGGCGCTGGCGCGTGAGTCAGTCGTGATGCGTGCGTGGCGTTGCGCCGGCCGCCCCCGACACAGCGCCGACCCCGGGGGCAGGCGACGCCCACTGGGAGCTGGTCGGGCCGTATGACGGCGGCGCCGCGCCGCACATAGGCCCTAAATGCCTCCGTCCGTGGCCAATATTACTTTTCGTGGAAAATTCCTTCGTAATACCGCAAATTCCCCCCGATTTTTGGACAAAGGAGCTCATTTGACAGATAATTGAACAGTGCATAAAACTTGCATTCGACATATAGGTTTTATTTTACATGGGCGTAATCAGGACA
>JBCDDE010000030.1:0-1863 GCA_039180625.1 Pseudomonadota bacterium
CAAGCATACCTGTCATGGGTGGATCACCAGCGTGTGCACACGAGGTATCGTGATATTTCATGGACTGGATGCTGTCTTAGAGGCGTTCAGACATAATCCATCTCCATATCACCGGCCATTCCGCAGGCGGACATCTGACCGCCCGCATGGGATGCAAGGATGTGGCGCTGGCGGCTGAAGTTCGGGCCCGGATCGAGCGTTTGGTTCCAATCTCACCGCTGTCAGATCTGCGCGTGTTTCTGACGATTACGATGAATGAGACTTTGCGCCTCGATCCGGCGGAAGCCGCCGCGGAAAGCCCGATCTTGCACGATGCGCCCGACATTCCGACAACCGTCTGGGTCGGGGCCGAGGAACGGCCCGTTTTCCTCGACCAGGCAATTCTTCTGAGCGAGATATGGGGTGCTGAGCTCCGCATCAGCCCAGGGCGCCACCATTTCGATGTGATTGATGCTTTGAGCGACGCGGAAAGCCCCTTGGTCGCCAGCCTGCTGGACCAGCATTGACCCGCCTCTTTTAGTCCCCGAACCGGTTCTGCCATGTAGGCAACGGATCATTCGCTGCTGCGGTTGCATGATACACGCCCCGCGCAATGGCACGTGCAAGGCACGTGGCCGCCGCATGGCCAAGGATCATATAATCGTCATCCGATGCGGTACGGTGCTCTGTGGCGCAACCGAAGATCAAATCGCCGTCAAGCGGAGTGTGCGACGGGACGATGGCCCTTGCCATTCCGTCATGCGCCGCAACGGCCATCCGCGTCACCGCCGTTTTGCTGAGGCAGAGGTCTGTCGCCACCACCGCAAGCGTCGTATTGCTGTCGCCGCCCCGCTTCGTGCGAACCCCATCAGGCGCTTCCCGGGCCATGCCCAAGCCTCCGAACTCTTGTTCCTGCTCGAACGGGGATGCCCAGAATTCGGGCCCGTCACCGATGGTCACCTGACCCAGTGCGTTGACCGCGACCAAGGCCGCGACTGTGGCGCCCGAGGGTAGAACGCAGGACGCCGAGCCAAGCCCGCCTTTCAATCCCGCGACAGTAGCACCAGTTCCGGCGCCTACGCTGCCAAGGCTCAACGCCTCTCCGCGCGCCTCGTAAGCGGCACGGCCAAGGCTTGGGTACGGGTTGTCCTGCCAGTCTTTAGTGCCACCGTTCGTCAGATCGAAGAGAATAGCCGCGGGCACAATCGGAACCCGGTGGCCGCCGACCGCGAAGCCGCGCCCGTCCGAACGCAGCCCTGCCATCACTCCGTCCGCGGCGCCCAGTCCGAACGCCGATC
Source organism: Pseudomonadota bacterium (assembly GCA_039180625.1). Classification (GTDB taxonomy): domain Bacteria; phylum Pseudomonadota; class Alphaproteobacteria; order Caulobacterales; family Parvularculaceae; genus Hyphococcus. Next base: position 1,278 of record JBCDDE010000030.1, read on the forward strand.
CTCCGGACAGAACGATGGCATCGACTTTCTCGACAGTGGCTGTTGGTGCGAGAAGATCAGTTTCACGCGTGCCTGGTGCGCCCCCCATCACATGGACGCCCGCGACGAACGGCGCCTCGCCGACAACGACCGTCACACCGCTTTTCAGATGCGCGTTGCTTGCCTGACCCACTTGGAGCCCTGCCACGTCCATCAACGTGTTGGTAGGTCCCGGTCTCACAGCGGATCGCTTAATCGTCCAGCAAACCGCCCAATGAGCCGGAATGCGCTTTTGTCCGAGGGGTAGGCCGGACGTGCAGTCAACAGCGATGGAAAGAGGAGAACAATGGTATTGTCCGACCCTTGCGCGTCTTCGATCCTCGCAACGATCGCCGGGCGAAAGTAATGGGCTAAACGCACTTCCGCTGCTTCGCGGATGATGTCGGTTTGTGTTGGAAGCAATTCAATGCCAAGCGCACCAGCTTCGGTCCGCAGCACGAAAAACGCTGCCGCCTGATTGGTGAATGCCCCGGACAGCACCGTGATTAGGACGGGGGCTGAGGTGTCGCTCATCGCCTGACCTGCGTCGTCTGCATCAATTAAAAAC
>JBCDDE010000031.1:0-1814 GCA_039180625.1 Pseudomonadota bacterium
CGCGAGACTCTCGATCCGCGAAAACCGCGCTCATTGGAGAATTCCCGGAACCTTCCGATTGCCGCTCATAGGCGACCAGAGAAAGCGTGGCTCCGCCGGATTCGCAGACCTGAACCGTCGAGAGACCTTGAGAATAGGTGTAGCGAAGGGGCATTTCGGCGAGGGGAGCGTTACGCACCGTCGCAAGTAATGCACCGCACCATTCATCGGCAAAACCAAGTGCCTGCTGATGGTCGTTGACAAGCGCGTGAAGCTGACAGCAATCCGCGAGCGGTTCCCCTGCGCCATAGGCCTCGAGATCACGGAGAATCCTCTGACCCCCATCGCCGTCTTGCCAAGCATTCAGTGCCTCACGCATTTGCTCGGCGGGGCGGCGCTGCGCAGGCGATCCACCCCGCAGCGCCGCAATGTCCGGATGAATATGCATCGTCCGTGTATCCGCTCGAAGGAGCGCTCAGACAGCCACGTTGTCGTGAATGTAGACCATGATCGCGACGATGGTGTCGTTGTAGGCCACGCCCGATTGGACGACAGAACCGAACAGTCCCTGCGCGGTTTCGGTCCCACTGTCCCACTACAGCTTCATGTCCCACTTGACAAATGTCCCACTGTCCCACTACAGATACATGTCCCACTGTCCCACTACAGCTCCATGTCCCACTTGACAAATGTCCCACTGAGATGGTCACCGGCGCTGTCCCGGTGGGTTTTCGGTTCCATGATCCCGGCCCGAAGCGAATTCCATAGATCCTTGTTGCTCAGGACCTCGCTCATCTTGTCGGCAAGGTCCTCCGGACTGCCTGCAAGGAAATGCAATCCGTCGACACCGTCCTTAACCTTTTCGGCCATTCCGCCGATTCCGCTGCAGATCAGCGGCCGTCCGTGATGGAACGCTTCCTGGATGATGACGGGTGAATTCTCCCACCAGACCGAGGGCAGAAGAACCCAGTCGACCTGGCGGATGAGTGACGGCATGTCCGTGTTCTGATAAGCGCCTGCAAAGCGGACGCGATCACCGGTTTTTTCAATCAGGTCGGCGATCTTCTCGCGAAATGCCGCCGGCTGCCGGTCCAGATTGCCGCCGAAAATCGTCAGCGACGCATCGTCTTTCCAGATGCTGTCGGGTATGCGCTGAACCGCGTCCAGCAAGATGTCGACACCCTTGTAGGGTGTCATCTGTCCGAAGAAAGCGAAGCGCGAACGCCGGTCGGTATCGTTCCGGAGCCGCCTGGGACCCGCTTTTTCCGGCACGTTAAGACCGTTTTCAATCACGGAAATTCTGTCCCCGGGAAGGCCCCACTGTTCGTATCTTTCGGCAAGAAACCGGCTGGGCGTCACAAAGCCGTCGGCAAGGCTGAACATCGACTGTATGAAGTGTTTCCGGCGCAGGAACTCCCCGGGCGAAATATCGGGAAAGCACCCGTGACACGCGATGGGGGACGATGACCGGCACAGCGCGTGCGTCCCAGTCTTCACCATCTGGCCATGGTGGTGACAGATCGGCAGGAATTCATGCAGTGTGACGATGATGGCCGTATTCGGAAGCGCGCTCCGCACGACATGGAGCGCCTCCAGACCGAGACCGATAAAATGATGGAAGTGAACCACATCCGGGTTCAGCGAGCGCACAAAGCGGCGCAGATCTGTTTGCAGGTCGCCCGTGTTGCGGTTCGAGACCAGAAAGTGATCGTATTCGTCTGCGTGGTAAAGCAGCTCGTCCTCAGCATCCGCGACACCCATCAGCGCCGACCGCCCATGCCTCGGGTAGTCATCGCCAACACGGGCAAGAAAGAACGATTGCGATCCCGCCACAG
>JBCDDE010000032.1:0-1642 GCA_039180625.1 Pseudomonadota bacterium
ACGCTCGGGATACCGTCAGACTTCAAGGCATGGTTCGATGATCAGGGCTGGTTCACTGTGAGCCCTCAGACAGGGCTTGGCCGCATGGATGCGCAACGCGAGGTGATAAATATCATCGACGTCAAATCTGAGGCAATTTACAAGAGCGACGATCCGTTGCGCTATGCCACCGCCGATTTGGGCGGGGCACGATCCTTTGTTGCCATCCCGATGTTGGCCGCAGACGAGTTGGTCGGTGCTTTTGCGCTTTACCGGCAAACGGTGCGACCTTTTTCCGATGACGCAACTAGGCTCGCTCAGATGTTCGCCGCTCAAAGCGTGATCGCGCTGGAAAACGCGCGGATGATCAGAGCCATGCAACAGGCTACTCCGTGACCCGCGCCGTGCCGGAGGTGACCCGGCTAAGTGATCGCGAAAGACAAATCGCGCAAGACTATGCCGGTGGCGAAAGCTATCAGCAAATCGCAGACCGTCTGTGTCTTGCGCCGTCCACGGTGAGGACGCACCTGGCGACGATCTATCGCAAACTGGGCGTGTCATCGAAATTGGAACTACGCGACAGGCTTGGCGCAGCAGACGCTACCAAGGACGATCCGGACAGTACGTTTCCAACACAACCAGAGAAACCCTCGATTGCTGTTCTTGCCTTTGAGAATATGTCGGGTGATCCGGAACAGGACTACTTCTCAGATGGGATCAGCGACGACATCATAACTGCCCTGTCGCGGTCTCCGTGGCTGTTCATTATCGCGCGGAACACGACCTTTACCTACAAAGGGTCGCGTGTTGATGTCCGGCGCGTAGCAAAAGACCTTGGCGTCCGGTTTGTGCTGGAGGGCAGCGTCAGGCGGTCCGGCGATCGGGTGAGGGTTACGGCGCAGTTGATTGATGGCACTACAGGCGGACATCTGTGGTCCGAGCGATATGACGGCCAGCTTGAGGATGTCTTCGACCTGCAAGATGAGATCACGCGCAATGTGGTGGCCTCAATACAGACCACGGTTCAAATTAGCACCGTCCCCGAACCGGTTGAACGCGCATCCCGACCCGACCTGACGGTCTGGGAACTGACAATGCGATCCTGGCATCTGCTGTATGACTTTACGCCGGAAAGCTATGCCCACGCCAAGACACTTCTGGAACGCGCATTAGCGCTTGATCCGGAAAGCGCGGAGGCGAACATGGTGCTATCGCTGATCAACCATCACATCGCCATCATGGGCTTTGTCCCCGACATCAAACCGGCCATGGAAACGGCATATGCTCTGGCGCGGCGCGCTACTCAGTTGGACGACCGCAACGAATACGCACACTGGGCCTTGGGAATCAGTTGCTGGGGTCTGCTCAAATACGAGGAGTCGCTGGCGGCCCTGGAACGCGCCGTCGCGCTGAACCCGAATTGTTCATTGGCCTATGGCAGCCTTGGCACGCTACTAGGTATCTTGGGACGGTCAGATGAGGCTATTGCCAATCAGGACATCGCAATCCGTTCCAACCCCCTGGACCCGAGCATTTTCTTCCGCTTCTCGGGCCTTGCGCTGGCGCACTACATGGCGGGTCGCTTCGAGACCGCAATCGAATGGGCCGAGCGCGCCATACACCGTAGGCCGAGCTGGTTCTTTGCACATTTTGTTCTTGCGGC
>JBCDDE010000033.1:0-1637 GCA_039180625.1 Pseudomonadota bacterium
CCCTCCCCCCAAAACTCGGGTCTGCGTCCGCCCCTGCATACAAGTTAGATGTTTGGTTAGTTGATTTGTTTCTTTTTGAATGTGTATGAATGAATACATGGGTTTATTAAAATTATCATGAGAGCGCCGCCAAGACTTAAGCCCACCGCGGTTTTGCACCAAACTTGCCGCTATTTCTGTAATGTCTTTGTATGCCAATTAAAGTAGTAATGATAAGTAGGGGAGGCCGGGGCAAAACGGACTTTGGGGCAAAACGGATTTTAGCTATTTCGGTATGTTACTGTCGTTTCCATCTATATTTTAGAAGATGAACTACTGCTTTAGACAAAGGACGTCAGAATATAGCGTGTATATAGTCAGTTAGCGGCATCATTTCGACGCGGGCTGGCTGGAGAGGATTTTCTTTAAGTATTACGATATTTGCAACTTTTAAATCTTCGTTTTTTCGAGTGACCAACTGAATTCAGTTCTGATGGTGATATGTCTGAATAAGTGGCAGTGTAGGCTTAGGATAAGGGTAATTTCAAATCTCAAAACCTGCCATTTTTTCCGACACGTAAAAACTTGAATCGGAGTAGCTGTGGGGCAAAACGGAAGGGGCAAAATGGACTAATGGTGTAAAATGGTCTTTGATGGTCCGGTAACCTTTGCGATATCGGGCGCATCCACAGCCTTCATGCCGACCACGTGATAACCGGAATCGACGTGGTGGACTTCCCCCGTCACCGCCTGGGACAGCGGCGAGATGAGGTAGGTTGCCGCCCCACCCACCTCCTCAATGGTGACCGACCGGCGCAGCGGCGCATTGAGTTCGTTCCACTTCAAAATGTAGCGGAAGTCGCCGATTCCTGAGGCAGCCAGCGTCTTGATCGGTCCCGCTGAGAGCGCGTTCACGCGGATATTCTTCGGCCCCAGGTCGACTGCGAGATATTGGACCGAAGCCTCGAGCGCGGCCTTCGCCACACCCATGACGTTGTAATGGGGCATCACACGCTCAGCGCCGAGATATGTGAGCGTGAGGAGCGAGCCGCCCTCAGTCATCAACGGCTCGGCCCGGCGGGCAATATCAGTGAACGAGTAGCACGACACGAAGAGCGATTTGGCAAAGTTGTCCGCGCTGGTGTCGATGTAGCGGCCGGTCAGCTCGTTCTTGTCGGCGAACGCGATGGCGTGGACCAAAAAGTCGAGCCGGCCCCACTCCTTAGCGATGGTGTCAAACACCGCGTCAAGGCTAGCACTGTCGGTGACGTCCATATGCCCCGCGACAATGCCATTCAGCGAGGCGGCGAGTGGCTCCACGCGCTTCTTCAGCGCATCGCCCTGATAGGTGAAGGCGAGCTCTGCCCCGTGCTCATGCGCGGCCTGCGCGATGCCCCAAGCGATGGAGCGATTGTTGGCAACGCCAAGCACCAAGCCGCGCTTGCCGGAGAGGAGCCCACTCATATGTCAGCCTTCAAGGATCCCGCCCCGGCAAGAAGCGCCGGGTTGTCACCACATAGTGGCGCGGGGCAAAGAATGGCAAGCGGAGGACAACGTTCATGGCCGACACCAAACCGCCGCAGCCGGCGATCGCACACTTCGGCGAGGCCGTGCGAGCCGCGTTGGGCGAACAGGTCATGATCGCCGATGCGGCGGGC
>JBCDDE010000034.1:0-1553 GCA_039180625.1 Pseudomonadota bacterium
CTGCCGTCCCGCTGCCGGCGCTGGGGACGCGGCGCCCGCTCGGCCTGCCTCGGGAGCGACTCCGGCGCCGGAGTATCATCTTGACGAGGGTTGTGACGTTCCGGCTTCGATGACGGCCAACTCCCGCCCCGCTGGACCCTCCATCGCCGGAGACGCTCCCGAGGCAGGCCGAGCGGGCGCCGCGTCCCCAGCGCCGGCAGCTGGACGGCAGCAGGAAACCGGAACCAGCTGGCGATTCTGCAGCGGAGCTGGCGACGGAGTCACCGGCCGCGACGCCCGCGCACCGGCGGCGGCGGGAGCGCCGGCCGGCCCAGGACCGCGGCGCGATGCGTCGACACCACCGCGCGATGGGGGTGGAAAACGTTTTCCACCGAGCACTCTTCTGAGGTCTCATTCATCTCGAACACAGATGTTTGGTCCTTTTTTCACTTTGCGGCACCACACCACACCCCTACGCGAGAACACTGACGCAACAATGGCGCCGTTTTCGCGCTTCTTGGCGCGAACTAGTTCGTGGTATAGGGCACCGTTTGCCGCCGTAAGCGACTCCTGCAGGAAGAGTGGGGATGGCCGCGCGCTTCCGCTAGCGCCGCAGCGGGGATGCGCTGAGGGATTCGGAGCGTATTCTGGGAATAGCTCGAACCGTCGTTCGTATATCCTGTGGCGGATAGTCCTGTGCACGAATTTCACTATCACCTTGTCATCACTCTGAAGGCGGTGTGCAATGTCAATTTCTGACGGACCGATGTTAAGTCCAGGGAGTCGCTTGTTTAAAGCGTCTACTGCACGGATAACGATGTTCTCGTCCTGGCGCTTGACCTTGAAGTCCTCCCACGTTAGTATGAGTGAAGACAAGCGGCGGTTGGCATCTATGCCTTCCACCTGTGCCTGCAACTGCTTTATCTGCAGCTCCTGGGTCTCTAGTTTACCCTTCCTACTGTCTATTGTCTGGCTCTTCTCAAAGTTCTCTCCCTCTAACACCTCCAGGCGTTTTTCGAGTGAGTCGAATCTGGCATTGACCGCGCTAATGGTCTTCGCCGTATTACTCTCAATGATGCATTGGATCTTTGAATAGATAGCATCCAAACACTCAGGGGTAAGATCCGATAGACCTACCGAGGGTTTTGTGCTGCGGCGTTTCGCACTGGGAGTGCCTCCCGTTGCATCTGGCGGCGAAAACATTCTCTTGCTTCGCTTTCCTTCTGGGCGACGCAGGAAGTCCTGGATGGAAGGCTGCGTTTGTCGGGATCTGCCACGCTCAGGGGCACTCTCCTCCGCTGAGCTCTCAGCGTCCGCAGTGAAGATCTGTTCTTCGTTTTCAGACAGCATGCCTTACAACTCTCACGCTATTGATTGTTCAATTCAAATTCAACACTCAGACTCTCACGTCACTAACATCACCAGCCTTTAGCTTTTGACCCGAGTCACCCACTGCACAAATGCGCACTCACTCACACATCTCCAGTGCTAGCTGAGGCTTGACCTTGCCGAAGGCTGGAGCGAACGATCGGCTGACTCGGCGCGCCGAGTACCAGGTAAAGCGGGGCGCACAG
>JBCDDE010000035.1:0-1456 GCA_039180625.1 Pseudomonadota bacterium
AGTCCTTGTCAAAAGTACCATACTTTGCACCCTGGTATATTCATGGTATATTGTAGCAAACAATGATTCTGTTGCTTCTTTTTCTGCTGTCACTTTTGTGTAATAACTTGAAATACAGTAATGTGATGGATAGCGGTAGGCGATGTTGGTGAGCTGCCTGATGCCGGGGGTGATGAACAGGGGGGCGAAGTGGGAAAACCACGGCAGTCTCTGCCAGATGGCATGGAAGGCATCGACGCCAATATGCCAGCGGCCGCTCTGGTCGATCGTGTGGAATTTGCCCAGCAGTTCGGGGCGGCTTTTGCCGCGTGGCAGCTGACCATCGGGGATCTGGGTGATGTCGGTCCAGGTGATCAGGTGGAATTTATCGCGACGCTGATAGAACGCCACTTCAAAATTGCAGATCGGACACTCTCCATCAAAATAAACGGTCAAAGGCGTCATCGGGGTGTACTTCGCTCAGCGGGCTTTGGTGTTTCCCAATTTCGGCTTTGCAGCCTGCGGGATCAATGCCTGATGGGTGATTTTTGATGCGTCCTGATGTCGCCAGACCATCAACGCGGCGCCGCACCCGGCTGGCCGTCTGTGTCGTTGGGCCACATGGTCTGTCGACATCGATGCCAATAGTTAGCGGAGCAATGACGAAGGAAAAACGTTGCATGACACAAGCCAATCTGTTTGCGGATGACCCGGTGCAGCGCATGAACTGGGCGCCATCGCGCCATGCCGGTCTTGAGCGGTTAAAGCAGTTTCAGCCGCTGGCGGGCGCGCATTATGCCAAAACGCGCAATTTCGATATGGGTATCGAGGATCGCAGCAATGTGTCCTGCTTATCGCCCTGGATCCGCTCACGCTCAATTCTGGAAGAGGAAGTTCTGGCGCATATCCTGCAGCGCTATGATGTGAACGGTGCGGAGAAGTTCATTCAAGAGGTTTTCTGGCGCGGCTATTTCAAGGGATGGCTGGAGCATCGACCGAGCGTCTGGCAGGATTTTTGCCAGGACCTTGCCGCGTTTCACCACCAGCTCGCGGCGGACGAAGATCTGAATACGCGCCATCAGGCCGCCATTGAGGGGCGCACAGGCATTGCCTGTTTTGATCATTGGACCCGTGAGTTGATCGAAACCGGTTACCTGCACAACCATGCGCGGATGTGGTTTGCCAGTATTTGGATTTTCACATTGCGCTTGCCTTGGCAAATGGGCGCCGGTTTTTTTCTGACCCATCTGTTGGATGGCGATCCGGCGGCCAACACCCTGTCATGGCGCTGGGTTGGCGGCCTGCATACCAAGGGGAAAAACTATCTGGCCCGCGCCGACAATATTCAACGCTGCACCCAGGGCCGGTTCAATCCCGCCGGGCAGCTGGACGAAAGTGCGGTGCCGTTGTGGGAAGATCTGGAGCGACCGCGCCTACCTCGGGGGCAACAGGCTTCATGGCAAAGCCCGCAACGGTA
>JBCDDE010000036.1:0-1412 GCA_039180625.1 Pseudomonadota bacterium
ATCGCCGCCGGCACGATCGGCACCCGCGGATGACCCGCATGCACGGGCAGCCCTGCGCCCTGCGCCGACAGCGCCGCCGCCACCGCGTCCGCCGCCCCCAGGCCCAGGGCGGAGCCGCCGGACAACACGACGGCGTGCGCCTGGGTCACCGTGGTGTCGGGGGACAGCGCCTCGGTCTCCCGCGTGCCCGGCCCGCCGCCACGCACGTCGCAGGCGGCCGTGGCGGGGACCTCCGGCAGGATCACCGTCGTTCCCGTGCGCAGCGCGTCGTCTTCGGCCGACCCCACCCGGATTCCCGCCACGTCGCAGATCGAATTCGCGGGGCCCGGACCGCCGTCGCGGATCGCTCCATCGCTCATCGCCGGTCCTCCCGCGCCCCGCCTCGGCCGCGGACGGGCGGGCGGGCCGGCGCGCCCGCAGGGCGCGCTCGGGGCGGTCGACCGCGCGGCCGTCGATCCGCCGGGCAGGCGCCGCGGTCGGGGCGCGTCACGCCGCCGTATCCTGCTCGCCCGCGCCCGCGCCCTCGACGGAGATCGGCAGGCGCAGCTCGAACCGCGTGCCTTCCGTGGTCGATCCCGCCAGCCGCAGAGCGCCGCCGCCGGCCCGCGCCAGCTCGTCGGCGATGGCGAGGCCCAGCCCCGCGCCGCCCCGCGTCGCCCCGCCCTTGAACGGCGTGAAGAGATGCGCGCGCGCCTGCTCCGGAAGGCCCGGTCCCTGGTCGGCGACCTCGATCACCGCCACCCCGTCCTCGTCGCGCGCCGAGATCCGGATCTCGCCCCCGCGCGAGATGACAGCTCTAAGAACGCTGTCATAAAAATCTGCCTGTATTTGATAAAGTTTAAGTGACTTCCCCAATCCCCTCTCCCACAGTCCCAAATGCCTAAAACCCATTCCAAACCTATACACCTGCTGCTTCAGCAAAAACTAATAACACCTACAATATTTCGCAGACAAGGCAGGAGCCACATTAAGAGGATCTGTTGCATGATTGTAAAGTCATGCTGAATGAAAATATGTTTGGTCATTTATCAGCCAGTTACATTGACTCTGTTTTAGCTTATGATCTGATGAATGCACTACAGTTCCAAGCAATGATGTCTGTGTATGACACAGGCAGAAAGAACATGGCTTGTCTAGATAAAATATTGTTATGGCAGTTCTTTGATTTGTCAAACATTTTTAGGTCCCTAACCTTGGCCAGCCAAGAACAATTTTCTCTTTCTAAATGCTTAACATAATATAAATACTAATATCAAGATACATTTTACAGGGTGTTGATCATTGAACACAGCAAAACTTGCAACAGTTACCATTATGTTGGCTTTAAACATTTTATTCAATATTTTTTCCGTTCCTTTTTTTATTGTTTCCGTTTTTGAAGAAGGCATTAGCAAGACAATATGACGGCAAGA
>JBCDDE010000037.1:0-1401 GCA_039180625.1 Pseudomonadota bacterium
CCCACTACAGCTTCATGTCCAACTGTCCCACTACAGCTTCATGTCCCTCTTGACAAATGTCCCACTGTCCCACTACAGATACATGTCCCACTGTCCCACTACAGCTTCATGTCCCACTTGACAAATGTCCCACTGTCCCACTACATTTTCATGTCCCACTTGAGAAATATCCCACTGTCCCACTACGCTCGGCGAAGAACCTTCGTGGTGATGCGATCACCGATGTTATTTTCAACGGCTCGAGTTCGCGCAAGCCGGTTGGCGCCGCCACCATTGAGCTCATTTTCGATAATTCCGACGGTAAGATTGGTGGTCAGTACGCAGGCTACGCCGAGGTGTCGATCAAGCGCACGATGAGTCGTGACGGTACGTCTACCTATTTCCTGAACAACACGCGATGTCGCCGTAAAGACATTACGCACGTGTTTCTGGGTACGGGACTCGGACCACGCAGTTACTCGATTATCGAACAGGGCATGATCTCTCGTTTCGTTGAAGCGAAACCTGATGACATGCGCGTGTATCTGGAAGAGGCTGCGGGAATCTCAAAGTACAAAGACCGCCGCCGGGAAACCAATAACCGTATTCGCCACACGCGTGACAACCTCGATCGGCTCAACGATCTGCGCGAGGAAGTCGACAAGCAGCTCAAGCATCTGCAGCGTCAGGCCAAGGTGGCTGAAAAATACAAGCGCTACCAGGAAGAGTCGCGGTTGCTGGACGCCGAGCTGCTGGCGCTGCGCTACGCCGAGATGGAGGATCGACAGACCGCCGAAGCCAAGCTTACGCATGAAAAGGAAATGGCGCTCGAAGCTGCCGTGGCCGAGCTTCGCTCTGTCGAAGCCGAGATTGAGAAACTGCGCAGTGACAGCGGCGAGCACGGAGACGCATTCAGCGTTGTGCAGGAGAAGTACTACAAGGTCGGTTCTGAAATCGCGCGACTCGAGCAGGATATTCAGCACGCCAAAGACCTCAAGCAGCGCCAACAGCAAGACGTCGACAAATCCGAGCAGGGCATTACAGAGTTCGAGCAGGAGATTGCTAACGACGAAGAACAGCTTCGGCTTCTTGCCACCGAGCTGGCGGCCATGGAACCCGAATGGGAGCAACTCACCGAGCGGAGCGCCGCCTCTGAAGCCAGCTGGCGTGAAGCGGAGGCGCGCATGAACGCGTGGCAGGAGCAGTGGCAGAAGGTCAGTGCTGAAAACAGCGAAGCCGTTCAGCGCGCGCGCGTGGAAAGCACGCGCATAGAGCAGATGGAACAGCAGCTGCGCGGCTTGATTGCTCGTCAGGAACGCGTCGCCGTTGAACGGGCGGCACTGTCCGTTGAGGATGTCGTGCGCGAACTTGATCAGCTGCGCGATCAGGAAGGTCATCTCAAAACAAATCTGCAGGGTGCTC
>JBCDDE010000038.1:0-1361 GCA_039180625.1 Pseudomonadota bacterium
ACAGAATCCCGCATTTAGTCCCCTGTGATCTGCAAAAACCGCCCGTATTCTTCACTCACTTCGCGCGCCTCTTCAAAGGCGCGCGCGCGTTCTTCTTCAAGACACCGAAAGTAGGCTTGGATGTCTGCAATGTAGGTTTCGAAGTCACGCCCGATCAGGTCTCGATACTCTTGAACATCTTGCGGATCGGTCGGAACGAAGGGTCTCGGTGGCGCATAGCATGTTTGTGCGACCGCCCCTGCGGGAAAAACAATCAACAAGAATACGGAAACACAGCGCTTGGCTGACCAACCTGCTTTCATGGCTTTCTGCCTTCAATGCTTGAGAAAATCGCCTTTGCGTGCGTAATAATGACCCAGGTTCTCGGGCGAATGCAAGACAAAACCGTATCTTGCGCACAAAACCGTATTATTGTAACTATGGCTCATCGAAGCAAATGCCTCGGTGCGCCCAACGAATGAAAGAGCGCGCTATGGCGATGGATTTAGCAAAAGAAGCGCCGAATGTGGTTACAGAAGCAGGATTCAAAGACCTCATCGAATCCGGATATCACGTCGAAGTTGTTTGCATGGGCGACGCCTACCGTAAGAACTCGGTTTGGCACGGCCTATGGGTTCTTCGTGCTGTCAACGATGAAGGTGTCGAAAAGCAACTCGTCACTGCAAGAGCCCGAACCTCCGGGGACTCGATCCAGATCAGAACCTTCAAGACCGTCACTGGACTGGTCTCGTTCCTCATTGACCTCGGTTTCTCAGTGGTTGCGTTCCCGGTCTATGAAGGACAGCGATGGACGTACACGCTGTCCCAATCCGAAGACGACGCTAACGAAGGCTAGCCTTCTCGGCTTCCTGCTCGCGGCAAGCGCCGCCCATTCCCAAGGCATGGTCTTTACGATGGAAAGCGATGGCTCGCTTTCTGCCTCGCAGCCTCAAGACCGCTTTGCACGCAACTACAACGACGGGGTCGGTCAAGGCGATCCCAATGCCACTCTCTACATTTTCGGACAAGGTGACGAACCTGACGCTGCTCAAGAAGAGGCAGATGGCGATGGCACTTTCAGGGTAGCGGCAGTCGCGCCGCGTGTCGCGGTGCCCCGCCCCGAAATCCTTGCAGCGATAGACGACACTGCAATGCGCTATGGTGGCCACCGGGGACTGCGCGCTGCGGGTTTGACCGTCACCGAGTGGCGTCTGTTGTTCCGCTCAAACATCGAAATCGAAAGCGCCTACAATGTGAACGCACGTTCGCATGTCGGCGCGATTGGCCTGGGTCAGCTCATGCCGGGAACCGCCGAAGATCTTGGCGTCGATCCCTTTGACTGGCGGGCAAATCTTGACGGCTCCGCGCGTTACCTGGTCGCA
>JBCDDE010000039.1:0-1352 GCA_039180625.1 Pseudomonadota bacterium
GTTTGCAATTTTGGTCAACTCTGATTCTTGTACGTCAATATGCAGGGCTGAAAAGGCCTGATTACCGAAATTGAAGTCAAAAGTTGCTGGGTCAAAAAACAAATTTGCTAACAACGCGGGGTATGTGTGCTTCGGCGAGGGACATACATTGTACAAACATCGTTCCGGGCAAGGGCGTGGGTTTTTATGAGTGGGGGTGCCAAAGCATAAAAACACCGCATTGAAAAGGAATAGTATAATGTAATGATGCTATAACTTCCCATGGGCCTATTGAGCTGCATTAAACCAGTTTAGTAATTGAAATAAAATAAGCAAAAATTCCAAGGATGTTTTAGAACTTCTTCGACGTTTCGAACCAAGGCAGCAGTAGAAGTTTGGACCCTGACAGGATTCGAACTCAGGCAGCAGCGACGAGCGTCACCACCGGAAGATTGAAGCGACCCGCCAGCTCCATCAGGCGGATCGCTTTGCGATAGCCTTCGGGCTTGCCCATACCGAAATTGTGGCGAATGCGGCTTTGCGTGTCGTTGCCTTTTTCATGGCCGATCAAGACGACGCGGCGGTCGCCCAGTTTCGCAAAGCCGCCCATGATCGCCAAATCATCGCCGTAGAGCCGATCCCCGCCGAGCGGCACGAACTCATCAAAGGCGTGCGAAACGTAATCCTGAAAATGCGGGCGCGCGGGATGGCGGGCAACTTGGGTTTTTTGCCACGGGGTAAGCGAGGCGTAGGTGCTCGCAAGCAGCTCGGCGCTCTTGCCTTCCAGTCGCTCTATTTCCGCCGCCACATCCACGGTGTGGTGCGCGTCCACGCCGCGCAATTCCGCGATGCGATCGTTGAGATTGGCGACCGGCTTCTCGAATTCGAGATAAGAAATCATGCCGTCCCGCTAGTCCGAACGCGCCGCGCTCGCAAGGGGATGACGCGAATTGACCAGCGCCACCAGGCGCGCCGCGTCGACATGCGTGTAGATTTGTGTGGTCGCAATATCGGCGTGGCCCAGCAGCGTTTGCAGCATTCTGAGGTCGGCCCCGCCCTCCAAGAGATGCGTCGCAAAGGCGTGCCGCAAGACGTGCGGGCTGATGCCTTTGGGGTCGAGATCCGCTCGGACGCTCAGCTCCTTTAGCAATTGAAACAGCCGAACGCGCGAAAGATGCCCCGCCCCTCTCGCCTTTTTGGGTTTGGACGGAAACAGAAACGGCGATTTGGGATTCTCGGGGCGCAACTTGAGCCACCGGCCAAGCGCTTCGTGCGCGCGATCGCTGATGGGGACCATGCGGCTGACCCCGCCTTTGCCCGTGATCGTCATCACCGGCGCGTCGCGCGGCAGCGCCACCAAAGGCAGCGCGACA
>JBCDDE010000040.1:0-1348 GCA_039180625.1 Pseudomonadota bacterium
ACATGATGTGATTGCGGCGGTCGCTCTCCGGTGGCGAACGAGGTCCGGTATGTTGGCCTCATGGATAAAAGCCGAGAGGAGAACGACCATGAAATACTTTGCAGGTTTGGATGTTTCTTTGAAAGAGATTTCCATGTGTGTTGTCGATAACGAGGGACGTGTCGTATTTCGTAGAAGCTTGCCCTTTTGTCCGCTGGCGGTCCGGGATGCCTTGGAAGAGCAAGAGGTGGCGCCGCAGAGGATCGTGCATGAAAGCGGCCAGATATCGATCTGGCTTCAGCGGCAACTTGAAGACTTGGGGCTACCCGCCATCTGCATCGATGCGCGGTCGGCCCACAAAGTCCTGTCTGCGAAGCTGAACAAGTCCGATCGTTCGGACGCGGAAGGATTAGCGCAATTAGCCCGGATCGGCTGGTTTACGGCCGTTCACGTCCGCAGCGTAGAAGCCGACCGTCTTCGGACAATCATAGGCGCTCGGGATCGTTTCGTGCGTCTCAGAATGGAGATTGAGGCTCATATGCGGGGGATCCTGAAGACATTTGGCATCCGCCTGACCGCAATCGGCAATGGGCGGCAGCGACAGCGGTTCAGAGATCAGATGTCAGTTGCGCGGCAATCCGACCCGGCGTTGGCTGTCATCATCGATCAAGTTCTCCCCTCGCACGAGGCGGTATGTTCAGCGGCAGCCGCGCTTGAGGATGAGATTACCGCTATCGCCAAACGCCATGATCTGTCTCGTCGTTTGATGACGATCCCTGGGATTGGGCCGGTTGTGTCGTTGAGCTTTCTGGCACTCGTCGAGAACACGGAGCGGTTTCCAAAGACTGCAAACGTCGGAGCGTTCCTGGGCCTAACGCCGAGGCGATATCAGTCCGGTGATGTCGACTACTCTGGCCGAATATCCAAACGAGGCGATGCCGCCATGCGTCGCCTGCTGTACGAGGCGGCCAGTACATTGATCAATCGTGTGAAGCGGTACTCACCTTTGAAGTCCTGGGCTGTCCGGCTCGCCGCGAGGCGCGGCTTCAAAAAGGCCGCTGTGGCGACCGCCCGAAAACTCGCCGTGCTTATGTTGACGCTCTGGAAAACCAGAGAAGAATTCCATTGGACAAAGGAGGCCGCTACGTAACCTAAGATTCCGCCGGAGACGGAAGGAAGCAAGGTCCCTGTGGGACGGAAGGCAGATCGATCTCGTTCGAGAACATGGGGCAAAGCATACCCCGCATTCGACATATGGAGACGTTCAGCCCCCGGAAGCCATTATGAGGCGGCACACGCCGACCTCGGAGAGAACTATGCCCCGCAGAGACAATGCCGACTTCCGTTGACATCCTCGCAATCAGAGAAC
>JBCDDE010000041.1:0-1300 GCA_039180625.1 Pseudomonadota bacterium
AAGTACGCCGACGCCCGACGCCGCGCCCTGCTGGCGGACCTTCGTCATCTGTCCGATGACGTCATAATCGTAATTGACATAGAACCCGCCCGGATAATCGATCCGGGTCTGGCGGCCGGCGGCGTCATATTGATAGCTGACCGTTCCTTGCGCCTGGGTCTCGGAGAGGACGCGGCCGAGGGCGTCATAGGCGTAGGAGACGGCCTCGCCCCCGGTGAGTGCGGTCACCCGGCTGAAATTGTCGTAGGCCCGCGTGCGGCTCGTTGCGCCGGACCCGGAGGAGGCGGTGACCTATACGGCTGATATCACTTTACGCTCCATCCCACCCTACGCCCAAAGGGCGCTACTTTCCCTCTTTTCTACGGTCAATCGCCTCGATCATTTCCGCATGTGTTCGGCGCTTACCGTGTACTTTAGCCTTTTCAAACCATAGCTCGAATGCCTCAGATGTCATTTCCTCATAAATACATGTGTTACTTTGTGGCCAATCTTCCTTTTCTTTGAAAGGTCCTTCTATAAGACTGTTGACGCCTATCATTTCAGATGGATGCGTGCATGCTTCAACAGAGTCCCAGAAAATATCGCCGTTTGGATCAATATCGATTCGCTGCGCAACATTGCGTTCTTCTGTCAGCCCATACATTGTAACGATAGGCAACTTATTTTCTTTAATTGAACTTACTCTGACGAACATGAATTTTCTCCAGCAGCGAGAATACGTCCTGCAACAGGCAACGGTGTTGTCGCCGGAACATGAAATACATTTTCCCGATCAGGCACAACAGTCAAGTTGGTAACATCAACGCCAACAAAATGGTCGAAACGAAAATCATCGCGTACACCAATAAATCGCTCGGCTAATTCTGCACTGCTCATAGAACCAGGAGTTATATTGGAAAAATATACACCCGCGCCATACACGCCGTCCAGTGAAGGGTTGATCGATTGCGTGCCGAGAATCCCCTCAAGCCCCGGCCCGGATGTATAATGGTACAAGATGCGTGGCGGCAGATCCTGATTAGCGCCTTGCGTCCCGGCGAAGAAAGCCGTAGCGGCTGAAGCAGCAACAGCAAACGGGGCGGCCAGAGCTCTTGTCGCAACTGTTCTGGCTGTTGTTGTTGCTGTAGCCGGCAGCGGCCTGACGCCAACGCCTTCGAAGCCCTGCACAGCTCCAGACCCGCAAGCCCCATCTTCCCCACTAACATTACCGCCACCGCCGCCTCCGCCACCCTGATCGAACGTAATGGTGGTAAAACTATCTGAGGGATCACATCGCAGCGATGTACTGATGCTTGCATTC
>JBCDDE010000042.1:0-1293 GCA_039180625.1 Pseudomonadota bacterium
AATCCCATTGCCTTGAGATGTACCTGGATTTCGCGTCGTTCATCCATGGAAAGTGCGCCTTGCGGCTTCGGCCAGTTCTGGACCAGACCGTCGTATCCGGCGATACGGTCGGCCAGCAGGCCGACTGCAAGCGCGTAACTGTCTGAATTGTTGTAGCGCTTTATGATGAAGAAGTTGCGAAGCATCAGAAATGCGGGCCCGTTGCTGCCTGCCGGCATCTTGAGAACCGCCTTTTCGCCGGGTCGCGGAAAGTCGCGTCCGTTGGGCCGGCTGAAGCCAAGTTGCTGCCATTGAGAGAGCGTCTTCGAGGCATTGACGTGACGAGAAGCACCACGCGGCGCGCTAACCTCGTAACCCCAGGTCCGGCCGGTGCGCCAGCCGTTCTGGCGCAAGAGGTTTGCGGCGGTTGCGAGCGCGTCCGGCACCGAATTCCAGATATCCTTGCGGCCATTGCCGTCATGATCAACCGCGTAAGCCAAATAGCTTGTCGGTATGAATTGCGTGTGGCCCATGGCGCCCGCCCATGAACCCGTCAGATTTTTCCGTGAAATGTTGCCCGATTGCAGGATTTTGAGCGCTGCGACCAACTGGCTACGGGCGAATTTGGCACGCCTGCGATCCGCATAGGCAAGCGTAGCCAGTGCCCGAGGGACATAGTGCAAACGGTCCGGATAGTTGAAGACGTCGCCGTAACTCGATTCCATCGACCAGATTGCCAGCAGGACGGACCTTTCGACACCGAAGCGGTTCTCGATCTGGGACAGTGTCCGGTTATGGCGCCGGTCCATTTTCTGACCGGTTTCGATCGTGGTGAAATGAACACGGGTGTCGACGTAGCTCCAGGTGTCCTGCTTGAACTCAGGTTGGAACCGCGCCTTGCGGAGCACGTCAGGGTCGGGTTCGCGCACGCCTGCAAAGGCTTTTTGGTAGGTGGCCTTTGTTATGCCGGACTTTGCGGCGACGGGGTAGAACTCATTGATCCACTGGCGAAAACCGGCGTCGGCAAAGGCGGGTGCAGGTTTGAGCAACAATGATGGCTCAGCTCATAGTAAGGCAGACGCCTACAGTGCTGCAGAAGATAGCATGTCAGTAGAGTGATGAAGGACTTGTAAGGTCAAGAACAGACAAGAGAGTGTTGGAGCTTTGGCTAAGTTGCATCACCTGTTCACAACGCCAGGTGCAAATAAATCGACAATTAAGGAAACAACGTATCTTCGTCGAAATACGATCAGAGGTCCTACCAACTTGAAAACCATCATTCACAGCCATACCTAAGAGCACTTCTAGGTAACA
>JBCDDE010000043.1:0-1265 GCA_039180625.1 Pseudomonadota bacterium
CAAAACTTGAAACGCTCTAGGCTACGCGCGCGCGTAACGAACTGCTGAGTCTGCAGGTATCGAACTGGGCGCACAATGGGCGCTCGACGGAGTCATTCGCTGCAACTTGCTTGAACGTCTACTTTGCAGACTTTGTTTCCGATTTCCGCCCTTTGTGCGCCCAGTTCGATACCTGCAGACTCAGCAGTTCGTTACGCGCGCGCGTAGCCTAGAGCGTTTCAAGTTTTGAGTGAATCAAATGGGATTCCCTTTAGTTTGATTTTGTGATTCAAGATGCTGGCTGGATCAGGAGGCCAGCATCTTATGACTGCACCTCTTTCGAATGATCTTCGAGAACGCGTTGTCTCAGCCGTTTTGTCGGGCGAGAGCTGTCGCTCGGTGGCGACCCGGTTCAACGTTGCAGCGTCTACGGTCGTCAAGTGGAGCCAACGTTATCGGGCAACTGGGTCTGTTGTCCCTGGCAAGGTGGGCGGTCACCGCAAGTCTGTTCTGGCGCCACATCGTGACTTCATTATCGAGCGGATCGAGCAGGAGCCGCATCTCACTCTTCATGGATTGAAACAGGAGCTTGCCGTGCGTGGCGTCAAGGTATCGCATAATGCCGTCTGGCTGTTTCTGCGACGTGAAGGATTACGGTTCAAAAAAAACGCTGTTCGCCCTTGAACAGGCCCGCGTGGATGTCGCACGGCGGCGGCGGCGCTGGAAGTCCTTTCAAGCACGCCTGGATCCCGAGCGGCTGGTTTTTATCGATGAAACCTGGATCAAGACCAATATGGCACCGCTACGCGGTTGGGGTATGAGAGGCAAGCGGTTACGTGGCTTCGTCCCACATGGCCACTGGCGCACCCTGACGTTCCTCGGTGCACTGCGTTGTGACGGCCTGACTGCGCCTTGCGTCTTCGACGGCCCCATTAACGGTCGGTGCTTCCGTGCTTATGTCGAGCAGTTGCTCGTGCCTGTGCTTAGACCCGGCGACATTGTCGTCATGGACAACCTTGGCTCTCACAAAGCCGCAATCATTCGCCATCTCATTAAGGCTGCTGGCGCCAGGCTATGGTTCCTGCCGCCATACTCACCGGATCTGAACCCCATCGAGCAGACTTTCGCAAAGATAAAACACTGGATGCGAGCCGCGCAAAAACGCACCATCGAAGAGACATGGCGCCACGTTGGCACTCTTGTCTCAACTATCGAAGCAAAGGAATGCTCAAACTACTTTCAAAACGCTGGATACGCTTCCGCCTAAACGTGAAACGCTCTAGGGA
>JBCDDE010000044.1:0-1242 GCA_039180625.1 Pseudomonadota bacterium
CTGCAACGAAATATCGTAGCGAAACGAGAATGGTATCAATCGATTGGTATGATAAATACGAATCTAATGGTACCAATTTCATTTCTGTCCGACTTTCCTATCCGACACAATAAGCCTCCAAAGTTTGCGTTTTTTACGGTTTTTTGACGGCCCGTAGCTCCGGAAGGGACCATCCGATCAACATGAGAGCCGTTTTCAGGCGCATCGACACCATTTAGCCGGATAGGGACACCATTGACGACAACGGTATCTGCGTCGCGCACTTTGGTGACTTTACCGGTGACAGTTTGCTCGGCAAACGCGACTGTTGCGGCGGCCATCGCCGCCAGCACTAAGAAAACATGGGCTCTCATTCGCTAACGTTCCTCAGGGCCACCCCCGGCCCGCCAGCGACTTCGCCGGTATCCAAGAACTGAATGCCTTGTGCTTCGAGCGCTTCTTGGACCTTGACAAGATTTGTTCCTGAGGATGCAGGCGTGCCTTCAACTGCCTCCATTCGCTTGATGTTTGATTCCGCGACTTTGGAGTTTGCCGCGAGTTCTTTGACCGACAGTTTTGCGTACCCGCGGGCCATTCGAATTTGTGAGCCTGTTATCAACGCGTGACCTATTTTGGTTCTTATGTGATCCAATACGGTTGACATCAGGTCATCCGTGACCTATTTTAGTTCACAGCAGAGCTAAAAGCAATCAGGTCACTCGCATGCAAACCGCCACGTCACACTTCGACCGCTCAGAAATCTTCACCTTCGCATGGAGTATCGCCCGCCAAGAACTGTGGTCCCGCCGTTTGCCATCATCCGAGCTGCGCAAACTGTTCCCTGACGCGCTCCGCAAAGCATGGGCCGAGATTAAGCTCCGCACAGCCATCGCCGCCAAGCGCGCCAAGCAAGCCATGCGCCCATCGCCTGCAATCTGGGCAGACATCCAGAACCTCGAACACCGCACGACCCTTGGCCACGAGGGCATCAACCAACTGGCCCAGTTGCGCGCAGCCTATCACGCCGCCTGTGAGCGAGAGGCCGAAGAACGCGCCCTCGCCGAGATGGAAGCCAAGCGCAAGATGATTGCTGGCGCCCGTGGCCGCTTTGTCTCCGTCACCTTCACCAAGAAGGACGGCAGCGAGCGCCAGATGCGCATCCAGCCCGCCACCCTCAAGCATCACCTAAAGGGTGACGCCGCCTCAGACAGCGCCCGTAGAGCCGCACAGACGCGTGCAGAGCGTCATCCGCACCTTATGCCC
>JBCDDE010000045.1:0-1187 GCA_039180625.1 Pseudomonadota bacterium
CCGGCGACTGGATCTCAGCCTTCAACGATCCAATCATGACCGAACTCGTAAAAGACGCGCTGAAAGAGAACCCGACACTTATTGCCCAGGCCGCCGTCGCCCGCTCCGTTCGTCAGCAGGCCCGCGCCACCTACGGAAACAGCCTGCCGTCGCTGACAGCGTCAGGAACGACAGGATACAATCGTGTTGTCACCGAAGACCTGAGCGGTGATGCACAGGGCTTTGAAGACCCTGTTTTCGGTTTAGCTCTTGATGCCAGCTGGGACCCTGATCTCTGGGGTAGAATTGACGCCGGCATCGAGGCAGCACGCGCTGATCTATTAGCGAGTGAAACCGACCTTCTCGCCGCCCAGCTCTCCATTGCCGCGCAGACCGCCAATGGTTGGATCAATCTCAACGCGGCCTTGGCCCAGGAGCGCGTCGCAGTCGAAACGTTCTCGGCCCGGGAGCGAACCGTTACACTCACGGAGCGCCGCTTCGCACGGGGCCTCTCAACCGCACTTGATGTTCGTCTTGCGCGCAGCTCTCGTGCGGGCGCAGAAGCTGATATTGCCTTGCGTCGACGGATCAGCGGAGAAGCCGCTCGCCTGCTTGAGACACTTCTCGGGCGCTACCCATCCAACGAGATCGAGGCGGCCGCGCAAATCCCGATGCTGGACCCGCTCCTTATTGGCGGTAACCCAACAGTACTTCTGGCACGCCGACCCGACATCGCCGCAGCGGAGGCCCGTGTTTCGGCTGCAGGCCTGCGGGCAGAGCAGGCCCGGCTCGCCCTTCTGCCAAGCCTCCAACTGACGGCAACGCTCTCGACAAGCGACGACGAGTTCGCAAATGCGTTTGACCCCAGCTATATAGCAGGGCGCGCGATCGCCTCGCTGATCCAACCAGTCTTCAATGGCGGCGCGCTAGATGCCCAACGAGAGTCCGCCCTGGCTCTCGCGGAGCAGGCCGTTGCCAACTCTGCCACGATTGCCCTGCGTGCCTGGCGTGAAGAGGAAGATGCCATCGCGGCCGACTCCTTGCTTGCTCAACAGGAAGATGCGCCTGTTGGGGCCCCAGATCAGTTCAAGGGCCTCAAGTCAGGTCAGGGGGCAAGATCAAGTCAGGGGCACTAATTCAGCTCAGGAATCCCTCACCAGCTCGGGGCCCAAGCAGTTCAAAAGCCCCAGAGCTGCTCAGGGGACACC
>JBCDDE010000046.1:0-1186 GCA_039180625.1 Pseudomonadota bacterium
CCGGATGCGCCACGCCGCAACACGGTCTCTGCTTGAACGCGACGACGTAATTATCGTTGCTTCGGTCTCTTGCATCTACGGTATCGGGTCGGTCGAAACCTATACGGCAATGACGTTTGCGCTGCAGGTTGGGGACCAGATCTCGCAGCGTCAGTTGCTCGCTGATCTCGTGGCGCTGCAATACAAGCGCAACAACGCAGCATTCCAGCGCGGAACGTTCCGGGTGCGCGGCGACACGATCGAGCTGTTTCCCGCGCACTACGAAGACCGCGCTTGGCGGATCTCGATGTTTGGCGATGAGATCGAGGCGATCGTCGAATTCGATCCGCTAACAGGGGAAAAGGTGCGCGACCTTCAGTTGGTGAAGGTCTACGCGAATTCGCACTACGTCACACCGAAACCGACGCTGAACCAGGCAACGAACCAGATCAAAACCGAGCTCAAACAGCGGCTCGACGAATTGCATCATGCGGGCAAACTGCTGGAGGCCCAGCGGCTTGAGCAACGCACGATGTTTGATTTGGAGATGATGGAAGCGACGGGCTCGTGCCCCGGCATTGAAAACTATTCGCGGTATCTCACCGGGCGCCGGCCGGGGGATCCGCCGCCAACGCTGTTTGAGTACTTGCCGGACAACGCACTCGTTTTCACGGACGAGAGCCATGTCACCGTACCGCAGATCGGCGGCATGTTCCGGGGCGACTATCGGCGAAAGGCGACACTGGCGGAGTACGGGTTCCGGCTACCGTCGTGCATGGATAACCGCCCCCTCCGGTTCGAAGAGTGGGACGTGATGCGCCCGCAAACGGTCTACGTGTCCGCGACGCCGGGCGGATGGGAGCTCGAGCAGAGTGGTGGCACCTTCGTCGAGCAGGTCATCCGCCCCACGGGACTGACCGACCCCGAAGTCATTATCCGGCCGGCCGGGCAACAGGTCGACGACGTGATCGACGAAGTGCGGCAGGTCGCAGCGCGCGGCTATCGTACGCTGGTGATACAGCTCCATGTCCCACTTGACAAATGTCCCACTGTCCCACTACAGCTTCATGTCCCACTGTCCCACTACAGCTTCATGTCCCACTTGACAAATGTCCCACTGTTCCACTACAGCTCCATTCCTTACTTCAGCGAACTCGGCTGCTGATTTGCCTGTGCTGACTCTGCCGCCGTCTCGCCTGTACCGAAG
>JBCDDE010000047.1:0-1173 GCA_039180625.1 Pseudomonadota bacterium
CAGCGGCATTTCTCCTATGAAGGCGCGATCCCCTTCATCAAGCTATCGGACCGTCCGATCAAAGGATGGCATTCGGTTAGAAAGCGCATCGTGGTTATCGCCAGGGACGAGCCACCGTCGGATCTGCTGCCCGTGCCGCGCACGCATACGGGCAGCAAGCCGCTGAACGAGTTGCAGTTGGAGTTGGAGGAGACCGAGGCGGAGATCGAGGCGCTGATGGCACGGCGTCTGGCGCTGACCCGCTACATCTATCTGATCAACCTGAACCTTGCGTCGGCGGAAAACGCCGCCTCGCTGGACCACGCGACCCCGCAGACCCGTGACGAAGACGGCGTGTTTGGCGTCCAGGGCTGGGCGCCGGTGGCCGATCTGGAACGGCTCGGCGACTTCGCTAATGATCACGGGCTGGCCATGCTGGCCGAGGAGCCCGCCGACGACGAGCAACCGCCAACCTTGTTGAAGAATGCGCCGGCCTTTGGAGCGGGCACCGACCTGGCGCTGTTTTATCAGACGCCGGGCTACCGCACCTGGGACCCGTCGCTGGTCGTGTTCTTCTCGTTCACCGTGTTCTTCGCCATGATCCTGTCGGATGCGGGCTACGCCGTCGTGCTGGCCGTGTTCTTGGGTCTGATCTGGCGCAAGATGGGCCGCAGCGACGGCGGCAAGCGCATGCGCAACCTATTCGCCTGGTTGCTTGGCGGGTCGTTCGTCTGGGGCGTGCTGGTCGGCGGCTACTTCGGTGTTACGCCGGAGCCGGGCACCTGGCTTGGCGCCCTGCATGTCATCAACCTGCAAGACTTCAATGCCATGATGGAGCTGTCGATCGCGGTCGGCGTCGCCCATCTGGTGCTGGCGAACCTGATCGTCGCCTACAACAACCGCCGGCATTTGGGTGTGCTGGCGTCGAAGAAAGGTCAATATTTGACCTTGACCTAAGGTCAAGGTCACCATTTGACCTTTCAAGGTCATGTCGCATATCATTCGAATCCTTGGGTGAAGACAAACACATTGATGTCATTTGATAAGTTCTAGGTCAAATAGTTCCCGAGTTATAAGGGATTTCCTAAATCGGTCAAAAATTGACCCATTTTGACCCACTGTGACGTCACGGGTCAATGGAAATAGGTAAAAATTGGGTCAAAGGTAGAAGACTGGTAGGCGCTTTCAGCGCCG
>JBCDDE010000048.1:0-1151 GCA_039180625.1 Pseudomonadota bacterium
ATTGCCAATTCGGGACCGGAAATAGAACAAAGTTATAATTATCGGGTGCTGGTCTGTCTTATTTTCGTTAGGAGAGTCTGCATTTGGTCAATTTTAAGTCATCTGTCTATTTCACTGGGGGGCCAATTTCCGGGCACTGGGGGGGGCATTTCGGCCGACTGGGGGGGCAAATGGCCCCCCAGTTAACATGTTAAAAAATGGCCTGCTCGGAGGCCCACCGGTGCGTGGGTTCAACTAGTATCTCACTTCTTTGAGTGAAGCACCTTTACCCATGCGCTAATCACCGAAGCACACAGTGGATTGTAAAAACGCCACGCCCGTAACAGACACATTCAACTTGGACAGAGGACACGGCCTACGTCAACACGTCGACAAATCGCTGGCATTCCGCTGACTTTTTCGTCGGAGCGCGGCGTGGCGCCCCATCTGAAGCCTCACGCGCGGAACCATCACCGAGCGACACCTGTCCCGGCGACAATCATTTACCGGCGCTGTGTAAACACAACTGGCGGCACAACTGACACGCCAGATAGCGCAAACACGCCGGCGCCGGGCCGGGCCGCGCCGCCCTGTCGTTTCGCTTCCGTCGTGTACGACGTGGGAGACGCGACTTGGAGCTGAGCCGCCTGTTTTCGACGTAAGGCGTTAAATAGGAAATTCCTGGGTGAACGTCAGTGGGAGAGTTGTGATTATGTCTTTATTTTAGTCAGGCGTGTAGCACTTTCATTTAGTTGTGTTTTTTCACCGCGATTTGCTTCAGCCGGAATTTGTAGAGATAGCCTCTGTCGCTCAGACCGCCGCGGGGGCAGCTCGAATTCGGCTCATTGACAGAGCCCGGCGGCCGGTGCTGCCTCTTTCGTTGACAGATCGTCGCCAGCGACGTTTGTCCGCGTCATGCGACGTCAATCCGTCAGCCGTCGGATTTGTCGCGTCATCGCCGTCGGCACGACATTATCCGCGTCGGCAGCGACGCGTTTGATGAATTCGCGTCGCCCTTTTGAATTTGAACACGCCAACTCTTTTGGGTCATGTCGTCGCTGTTTGTCCTGTGTTGCTCGCTTTTTTAACATAATAATGATTGAGCGAAATCTGCCGGCGGCCGAACAAAAGCACGGGTGCGGTGATTGAATTTGTTTGGCCGGTGCTGATGG
>JBCDDE010000049.1:0-1128 GCA_039180625.1 Pseudomonadota bacterium
AAGATCAGCCAACTTTGGTTTAATTGATTGGATGTTCAGGTGTCCAATCATTAACTGTCCAGGCCGGGGTCCACGTGTTCCTATCCACCTGACGCCGCCTCTGCGGCCGCGCGCCCGGGAACGCCTGCCCCTCCTGGTGCGGCGATGGTTGGTCTCCCCATCCACCCCAGCATCTGCCGCCGTCCGGGCTTCAGAATCAGTCAGGCCCAGCCTCGCACCACGTGACCGGCTGGGCGCTTGCGCTGTGCTTAGTCCGGCAGTCACGTGACCATGCCCTGAGGGCATTCTACGGCGGACCGGCCAGGGTCTCGGCGCTGGGTAGGCGGCGCGGACGAACACTTGAAGCATCATTAGCAGAACTAACTGGCGATGAAGATCCAAATGCATCATGATGAAAATTAGTATTTCACAATGAAAAGGCACGTTGGCTTGGCTTAAGTCAAGAGTGTCACTGTAAATGACCTTGGACGCTAACGAGCCGAGTAACTGCTCACCGTGCTTCAAGATTGCAGCTGAGTCCAGTCCGTGATCAGGATCAATTCGAACAAATGACTGTGTTTTCACATACACAGAATAATCACATTCACCAACAAGCACGCAGGTAGGAGAAGGCAAATGGAACTGTTATAGCGATGGCGATGGACTGGCGGAATACAAGCG
The DNA here is from genome assembly GCA_039180625.1 of Pseudomonadota bacterium. GTDB lineage: Bacteria > Pseudomonadota > Alphaproteobacteria > Caulobacterales > Parvularculaceae > Hyphococcus. Next base: position 661 of record JBCDDE010000049.1, read on the forward strand.
CAAGCAGCGCGACGCCGCCAAGGAGGCTGAGGAGATGCTGGCCAATGCCAAGCACGAGGCCGAATTGCTGCGCAATCAGGCCAGCGAGGATCTGAAGGCGGTCCTGGCGCGGCGCGAGAAAGCCGCCCTGGAGAAGATCGCCCAGGCCGAGACCCAGGCGATCCAAGACGCCCTGCGCCGTCTGGCCCTGGCCGAGCCCAGCACTGGTCTGACATTGCGCGATGCGACCGGCGGAGGCGAAGGTCGGCAACTTCTGAGCTTGCCCGCGCTTTTGGGCGATGAGGACAAGGCACGGCGTCAGAGGATCCGAGATCTGGTCGGCAAGCCATTCCTTGAGAACGCGATCCAGATCGATACGAGCCGGGAGGAGATCCATCTTTCCGGCTATGCGGGCCTGCCGACCTATTCGCGGGGGGCGGCGGTGATGCAATTCCTCTTCGTCAATGGCCGCCCGGTGAAGGATCGCCA
>JBCDDE010000050.1:0-1122 GCA_039180625.1 Pseudomonadota bacterium
ATGAAGTTCTGTTCTTCGGCGATGGTGGCTGCGTCGATGACACCCCCGGTGCCATCACCTACGGTCTGAACGGCTTCGAGCTGCCACATTGCGACCAGTGCAATTGCCAGTTCAGCCGTTACGCGCGTGTTCAGATCGACGCTCTCTTTGAGTTCGTCCATGTCATCAATCAGACCGACAAGACGGTCCACACGCTCAAGCGACTGGCCCGCATCCTCATAGCTGTTTTGCGCAGCGGCAGAGACGAGGGCGCCTGTCGTGGCTTGCGTCGCAATGCGTTCGGCACCAGCATTTCCACTGGTTGCCATCTCGCTGAGCGTGTCTTCATCGAAGCCGAGTTCCGCGAGAACACGGTCCATTTGGGTTTCAATCTCGCCCGCACCGGAGCCGCTGAGGCCCGAGAAGTCGCCGGTACGGATTGCTTGGATCGTCGCCTGGATGTCCCCGAATTCCTGATCGAGAATGCCGTTGAGTTCGGCTTCCATTTCTGTCGCGATGACTTCGGGGAGTTCAGCCAGTCGCGTCAGAGCGGCATAGGTTTCTTGAAGCTGCGCGAGCTGGTCGGTGAGTGTCGTCAGTTGCTCACGAAGCTGCAAAAGCTGTTCGTTCTGCAGAAGCTCGTCTTCGATCATCTGGCGGAGTTGCTGGATGTTTTGGGCGATGTTCTGCGTGTCCACGACCGGCACACCCTGCGCATATGCAGGGGCCGTAATGATGGTCACGGGAGCCGCAATACCGACAGGCAAAAGCAGCGCGACAGCGAGCGTCCGAAGGGTGTTGCGGACGTAGTTGGTGAAAAGCGTTAGAGCGCGCATTAATCTAGGTCCTCTATGGTGAAGTTCATGAATTCTTGTTCTTGCATCCGAGCCGCTGCGAGACGCAGTTGCTCAGCGCTAAGGGGTTGGGTCCGTGCGGCTTGCAGTCTTGTCATTGCGGCAATGAGACGGACCAGTTCAGCCCGGGCGTAGGTGTTCAACGCCATGGACTCTTGCACATCGGTGGTGGAGCCAATGCGGGTCACGATATCCCGCACGCGAAGGGCGGCTTGGCGGATCGCAGTTGGTGAGTTGCTGCCATAGAAGGCTGCGCCCGTACCCATCATCGACAGGTTCGAGTTCGCCA
>JBCDDE010000051.1:0-1108 GCA_039180625.1 Pseudomonadota bacterium
CTCAACACGCAGCCGTGGTGCGCCGCGGTCACCCGCAATCGTGCGAACACGCTCCGTACCCGGAGGTATCTCCTCCAGGCGACATTCGCCGCCACCGTATCCGTCGTACGCGGATCCAATCACGTCTTCATCAACCCGCGACCCTAGTGGCGCGGGCCCTTCAACAACCACCAGTCGCGCTCTACGCGCCCCCGAGTCCTCGTCCGAAGAAAGCGCATCGCGCGTCGTCCCATCAAACATACAAGAAAGCGCTCAGCGCGACGGCCAAGGCCAGCAACAACAAACAAACCAACCACCAAACCGCCCTCGGCTTGCCGACAGCCTCGGCAACGAAGAGGAAATTATTGGCTTCATCAATGGGCTATGCGCCGACAGTCAGCAATCGCTTGCCCGATCCGTCGCGGAATTATCCGCCAAGTTGGACAGCACTCAGCTCGACATCGACGCCGAAGTCGACCGGCGATATGCCCAAGAACGCGCTCAGCGCGCCGATCCGGACATTAACGACCGCCTCGCAAGCATCGAACGCGCCCTTTCAGCCTTTGGTAAACGGCCCGCCGCGCCGGCTCCTCCGCCTGCACCAGTTCCCCCGGCTCCACCAATTACTATTTTGCCTGAAGTGCGTCCGCCGCCAGCGCCGGCTCCCGTCGTTATTCAACAGTCGCCACCAAGCGCCACGCCCGAGCAAGCCTATGAGCGAATCGATAAAGTCGAAACCAAGTCAAGTCGCCACACCGGCTCGCGTCATGCGTCGCGCCGAAGTAAGCGCTCCGACCGTACTCGTCGACATTGCCGCAAAGAGCGCCGCAAGCATTGCTGCTCCTCTTCTTCCTGCAGCGAGCCTTCGTGCGCCTCCTCAGATAGCCGATCTAGCGACAGCGACTCTCATAGCGAGGACGATGCCCCGATCTGTTTCGCTAACCGTGAAATGGGACCGCGATACGCGTCGCTACGCGTGCTCAAGACATCCCACAAGGCGTTCGACCGACTTATGAACTATAGGTATTACCGTCTTCACAAGCGTGACACCGGTCGCTCTTCAGGCAGTGCTGCAGCCGTGCGAAGGCACCTCAAGTCCCTCGACATGACGATGAAGGCTTATAAGTTC
>JBCDDE010000052.1:0-1106 GCA_039180625.1 Pseudomonadota bacterium
CTGTGTGTTTTGTTCGTGGTAGTGTGATTGGCGGGAAGGAGAACGCAGGGGTCCCGGTGTTCAGACCGTTTCCTGGCTTGTTCCCTTCCCGCCGTCGACATTTCAACCTGAACAGTTGCTTGGGGCTGGTTGCTCAGACCCCGTATCACAGGAACAGGCTCCATGACATTACCCGCTTTTTACGTCGGATGCGACGTCTCCAAAAACGTCATCGACTTTTACGACGCCTCAACCGGGCGCTTCGATACGATCGACAATACCAATAAGGCGCTCATGCGCTTCCTGAAACGCTTTAAGGATGGTGGAGCCATCATCGCATTCGAGGCGACCGGTGCCTACGGCGATACGTTGCGCCGATGCCTGCAACGCGCGCAGGTGTCCGCTCTCCAGATCAATCCCTTGCGGGCACGCCGCTTCGCCCAGTCGCGCGGAAAGCACGCCAAAACAGACAGGATCGACGCCCGCCTTCTGGCCGACATGGCCGAGCGCTACGAGCTTCAGCCGAACACGCAGTATTGCGAGCATCAGGAAAAGCTCAAAGCCCTCATCGTGCGCCGCGACCAGCTCGTCGAGCAGCGCGCCAGTGAGTTGAAACGCCTCAAACAATGCCATGACCCTAGGGTCGCAAAAAGCCTGAGATCCGCCATTGAACGCTTGGGCCGCGAAATCGCAGCCTTCGAACGCATGATCGACACGGCGCTTACTGAGACACCGGCCTTTGCCGATAAAGCCGATCTGCTCACAACAATCCCGGGCGTCGGAAAAGCCGTCGCCGCCGTCCTCGTCGCGCTCCTGCCGGAGGCCGGACACACGAACAGGCGGGCCATTGCCGCTCTCACCGGCCTTGCGCCCTACAGTGCCGACAGCGGCCAGAAAAAAGGATACCGGGCAATCGCGGAAGGGCGAGGCCGCGTCCGGCGCGCCCTTTACATGGCAGCCCTTGCATCAATCCGCACACAGTCGCGCTTCGCCCAAACCTATCGCCATCTCATAGCAAAAGGAAAGGCCCCGAAACTCGCCCTGATCGCAGTCGCACGCAAAATCGCCGTCACACTCAACGCAATGCTCAAAGCAAACAAACCATTCAAATAAACACAGTTGCCAGA
>JBCDDE010000053.1:0-1084 GCA_039180625.1 Pseudomonadota bacterium
CAACAGTATCTACAAGCGACTATTCAGGACGAGCATCGCATCGGTTAAGTAAATAAGCGGCGGGCGCAATGGTAATTGTGTAACAAGACCGTAGTCATAAAAAGATCGTGGGGATCAGAGTTCTTGATCGGATACAGGAGAAAACGATTCGATCAACCAAGGTACAACAGAGCGGGGGCAATAAGAATGTATCCGGCGATTAAAAAGCAATAATATCGAGATACACGCGCTCTAAACCCGACTCATTGAGTCGGGTTTTTTTTGCAATGTATCAATGCAACGACTCTACGGCATTCAGCAAGCGATCGATTTCTTGCGCTGTGTTGTAATGCACGGGACCTACTCGCACGACTCCGCCGCTCTCGCGTAGTCCCAACGCTTCGACCACTTCTACCGCATAGTTGTGGCCGCTCCATACAAACATGCCCTGCTCGGCCAATCGTCGGGCGATGGCTGCCGGAGCGTGGCGGTCACTGGTAAACGCAACGGTGGGTACGCGTCTCGTCATCGCGTCGGGTGCGGTCACACCCTGAACCGTAACGCCTGGGATTGCGACCAAACCGTCGATCAGACGCCGGGCCAGACCGGTCTCATAGTCAAACAACACATCCATGCCCGTGTGTGCGTTCAGCTTCCGACCGTCAAACAATGGATACCGACCAGCATAATCGTCACCCCACGACGCCCCGATTGACGCAAAGTAGTCAACGGCCGCCGCCGTGCCTGCCATGCCTTCGTGGCTCTGCGTCCCCGACTCGAAATTTCCTGGCGAGCGATCGGACGCGGGTCTGACTTTATAGTAGAGCCCGCGTGCGGTGTTTAAGCTCCGGCCACACCCTCCACAGCCGTGCGGCAGCAACGGCTGGTCTGGCTCCTCCCAGCGGCACGGGTGAGTAGTTGGGCGCTGCACCACCTGGCTGCAGCGGCGGCAACGCCACCGGGAGGTCACCTCGGTGGCGTGCGCGCGCTGCAGGTGGCGCAGCAGACTGGCCCGGCGCTGCCCCTGGAGTGTGCCGGCGTAGGTGGTAGTGCAGCCGGCAATGGGGCAGCGCAGTACCGCTGGGCTAGGGAACCAGACCGTCAG
>JBCDDE010000054.1:0-1010 GCA_039180625.1 Pseudomonadota bacterium
CATCCCTTGCCCGAAAGTCTCGAGGTGGGCGCGATGCTGGAGACACCATCGCTCGCCTTCGCGCCAGACTCGCTCTACCGAGAGGTCGATTTCCTGTCGATCGGAGGCAATGACCTCAAACAGTTTTTCTTTGCCGCTGACCGCGAAAATGAACTGGTTCGGCGCCGCTATGATACGCTCAATGTCAGCTTCCTGACCTTCATCGAAACCATCGTGGATCGCTGCGTTTCGCTCGGCACACCACTGAGTTTCTGCGGGGAAGATGCAGGGCGTCCTATCGAGGCTGCGTGCCTTGCGGCCATTGGCATGCGGACCTTGTCCATGCGCCCGGCTTCCATCGGGCCGGTCAAATCAATCCTGCGACGGACGGATCTGAGCGCCCTGCGTGCCGTGATCCACAAGGCCCGCGAAGAGGGACGCCAATCCGTGCGCGAACCGGTGATGGAACACCTGCGCGGCACGCTTTAGAAAACCCGGTCGCACATGCAGGCACGCCGCCCTTGTCACCGCCTGTGCCCCGGCGTATAGGCGCGGGCTTAACGCCTTCAAACGCAAAAGAGACCCCAGTGTGGGATCAGTTGGAGAGTGGTATTCGACTGTGTTCAACCATCTGGCTGACGAATAAAATTGCGAATCGTCGATGTGGAGGGCCATTTGATCTATGCCCCTCGGACCGTGAAAGCTGATATGGACGGGATTTCGCCTCTGACCTGCCTTATTTTTAACTCTTCCTTTTGGAGAAAGAGATGCCAGTGCTAAAAGCGGGATGGCTGTACAGAAAAAAGCTAGGAGGCGGCGCTCTTGGATCCAACCCTGGCTGGGGAGGTGGTTGCAGTGCGGGTCCTTTCGTTCTCTGATGCGGGAACTGTTGTTGTTGTTTGGGGTTTTAGGGCGCTTCAACTGCATGGTCATTTCGCGCCCCACTGTGGTTATGTTACAAACGAATGCCGGTATAGGGAGTTCGAAAGCATAGAAACATTACTGTGCCAACAGAACAGTTAATCCCGACA
>JBCDDE010000055.1:0-1010 GCA_039180625.1 Pseudomonadota bacterium
CCGAAACCGAGAATATATGCAGTTTTGCCGCGATTTTCCCAGCCGATAGCCCTGAATATGTCGTATTGATCGTGCTGGACTCTCCCAAGGCTGGAGAGGACCGTGGACGGGCGGCGGCTTGGAATGCTGCCCCCACCGCTGGGCGGGTCATTGAGCGCATCGCCCCGATCCTCGGGGTCGAGCCAAGATTTGACCAGCCTGTGCGATCGACCCCGCGTGTCCGCTCCGTCTCAGACAGGAGAGACACGTCACTATGATTTTGAGAGATTTGTTCCCGCAGCTGACCGGACCCGAAGGCGAGACCGCTGTGACCGGGCTCACCGCGGATAGTCGGCAGATCGCGCCAGGCTTTGTCTTCGCCGCCATGCAGGGCGTGGTGACCGATGGCCGCAAATTTATTGGCGCGGCGATCGAGACTGGCGCTGTCGCGGTCATGGGCGAAGCCCTCCCCAAGATTGAAGGCGCCGTCGCGATTGAGGTGTCCAATGCGCGCCTTGCTCTGGCTGAAGCGTCGGCGCGGTTCTATCCCGAACAGCCTGCAGAGCTGGTTGCGGTCACCGGCACCAATGGCAAAAGCTCAACCGTCGATTTCCTGCGCCAGATCTGGGAGAGCGCGGGTCTGAAAGCCGCCAGCCTCGGCACGCTCGGGGCGATTGGCCCGAGCGGCAAGATTGATCTCGGGCACACCACGCCGGACCCGGTCGCCATCCATGCGACGCTGCAAAAGCTCGTTAGGGCAAAAATAAAGGGCATGCACGGGCACAGTGGAGCTGCCATATTTATTGATATTTACAGAACAATACACGCGTTGTTTGGAGCATTACCAGTGTTTGTGCTCTCTTTTCACGTAGTGATAAATTCTTTGCTTTCATTTCAATATTCATCCACTCTGCCATTCCAAAAGTAACATTTAATCCCGCAAAACCGATATACTTCAATCGTGAATAAATTTACAACTCAGATTGGATTCTTTTAAGACGTGTATGTAGCTTTGGGATGTTGCCTAAAAA
>JBCDDE010000056.1:0-1009 GCA_039180625.1 Pseudomonadota bacterium
CTGATGTGATAAGTTTGTGATTATGACAATCAACGAGTAACTTATAATGGCTAAAGAAATCTGCCCCAAGGATGGGTCGAGTTACATCGGCAATGAGGAATTTCCACTCGAAACATAAATCAAGATTGGACAATTTGAATGAGAGAATAATGTTCCCATAAGTTTGAACTTTAGTTCCATTCGCAGCAGTCAGAGATATTTGTGATGTGCTAGAATTATTGGCAAATTTGCGAGGTAACACAGAAACTGCAGAGCGAGTGTCAATAAGGAATGAAATTTCTGCATCAAATGGTGTGAAAACGTATCCAAAAGTGTCAAAAATTCCGCATAATGATGCGCCATCAGTGCTTGCGGTTGCAACGGATGGCGTTACGTCGGCCTCGTCCCCCGATATACGCCGAAACCGCCCGACATATCCGGTGAAATGCCCTTCGAAAGCAAAGTTGGGTTGCGCGTCCACACACCAACGACCCGCAACCGCGGGCGCGCCGTCGAGATATAGGACCGCGCCTTCGATAGGCTGACGCTGGCGAAAGGCGCGTTCGATCGGAGTTTCGGCGCGCGCATCCGTCAGCGCCCGCGTCCGGATCAGCCGCTTGCCCACGATCATGGGCGCGACTTCGGAATCGGTCCATTCGATGCGGCTGGCGACATCGGAGGCGAAGGCAAAACCCGTTGACCGTTTGACGCGAGGGGCTTCCGCTTCGTCCAAGGGCAGGCGCGGGCTGCGATCGAGATCGGCGGGATCGCTGCCATCTTGCGCTTCGCGCGTGCGCCGGAACTCGGCGATCCGTTCGACCAGAGCGGAAATCTCGCTTCGGCCGGTTTCAATTTCGGCGTCTTCGGCAGGGTCGTCCGCGTAATCCGCCGGGGGAAGAATCGCGCCCACATCCAGTTCGAGCGGTTCGAGCGTGTCGTCGCGGTAGGCGGAGCCTTGGTCTGCGCTGGATGGCGGGCTCTCGGGACGCGTTTCGCTGGGGGAGGGCAAGCCGCGATCCATCACGCCCAA
>JBCDDE010000057.1:0-1001 GCA_039180625.1 Pseudomonadota bacterium
CGCCAACGGGCGTTTGCTGAATCCGCGAATTGCACTGTTAACGCGTGATTAAAATATCAAATGATATATCCTCTATTCACTTTAGATGCGTTTTTGTGCGCTAAATCATTCAATGTGTGGACCTATATGGTTGTAAACGGTATTTACGACAAAGGAAAAACGACGTCAAATATGATGGGCCGAGTGTTAAGGTGAACTGGACCGAATCTGGCCGCCAAGGTGATGGCCGTGCAGAATACGAAAAACACCGTTTCGCCATACGCCTGTCAAAAAAAGGAAACGATAAATTGTTTACATTCTACGTGTATTTTGAAATGATCGGTCCTAAAAATACGAAAGGGAAGAGGCCCATATGGAGGCACCCTGCGATGAAACCACAGTGCCAGCGCCCCTGCATGCGGCGGGACCCATGACAAAAGTTAAACACACTCACGCCTACTTCAGAAGAACGCCACGCCCCATCCGACTTGAGGCCACCGTTGCCGCCTTCGGCGCCGGCGAGGGCCGCTAGTTCGCCCGTCGTCCACCACGGTGGCGCGACGATCGACAGACCGCGCCTGAGCAGAAGGCGCGGCCGCAACTGCGCATGCGCCTACGCGCTGCCGGAGCGACAGCCGACGGGCTGGTGCCGTCTCTGAGTTTGCGCCGGCGGCCGGCAGCCATTTTTTTAGCGGCGGTCCGCACAATCCGCGCGCTAACGCGGCACACAGCCGGGCAGGGCTAGCGCCACTCGGCGGCCGGGTCGCGGAGGTCGGATGCCAGCCGAATGTACAACACAACACCGAGGCATGCACACTATATCCGCGACGAGAGAAAAAAAAACGGCACGCAGCGTACAGACACTCACATCGGCCGGAGAGACCCGCACGCACGTCTGGGGTCCGGGGGCATACCGAAGGGGGGGGTTGAATTTTGACGCCAAGTGGCAAAATTTCTCGCAGAATTTGTGTGCTATGCGGCCGCCAGATGTACTTACATTGCTGATCGCCCGGCCGTGCCTA